>NZ_CP068023.1:1627500-2827500 GCF_016695175.1 Pseudoalteromonas sp. GCY | reverse complement strand
AAGACAATATTAAAGAAACACTCCGTGAAGTACGCATGGCATTGCTTGAGGCTGACGTTGCCTTGCCAGTTGTGCGCGACTTTGTAAAACAAGTAAAAGAACGCGCGGTTGGTGTAGAAGTCACAAAGAGTCTGAGCCCAGGCCAGGTTTTCATCAAGATTGTTCGTGAAGAACTTGAAAAGTCGATGGGTGAGGCCAACGAAGAGCTGAACCTAAACGCGCAGCCGCCAGCTGTCGTCATGATGGCAGGTCTTCAAGGTGCGGGTAAAACCACCAGTGTTGGTAAGCTGGCTAAATTCCTTAAAGAGCGCAAAAAGAAATCTGTGTTGGTGGTGAGTGCTGACGTTTATCGTCCTGCGGCTATCAAACAGCTCGAAACGTTAGCCGCAGAAGTTGACGTCGAGTTCTTCCCCAGTGATATTTCACAAAAGCCGGTAGATATCGCAACGGGTGCTATTTCTCACGCGAAGAAGAAGTTCATTGATGTGGTACTTGTGGATACTGCAGGTCGTTTGCACGTAGATGCAGACATGATGGACGAAATCAAAGATTTACACGCGGCGATTAATCCAATTGAAACCTTATTTGTCGTTGACTCAATGACAGGTCAGGATGCTGCAAATACAGCAAAAGCGTTCGATGAAGCACTGCCACTCAGCGGTGTTATCTTAACTAAGACGGACGGTGATGCGCGCGGTGGTGCGGCGTTGTCTATTCGTCATATTACTGGTAAACCCATTAAGTTTATCGGTGTGGGTGAAAGAACGGATGCCTTAGAGCCATTCCACCCTGACCGTGTTGCATCTCGAATTCTAGGTATGGGCGACGTACTGTCGCTTATTGAAGAAGTCGAAATGAAAGTCGATAAAGACAAAGCCCAAAAAGTGGCTGAGAAAGTCTTTAAAGGCGACGGTTTTACACTGGAAGATTTTGCTGAGCAGCTGCGCCAGATGAAAAACATGGGCGGTATGATGTCGATGATGGAAAAGCTGCCTGGTATGTCGAACTTGCCGGATGCAGTAAAAGGTCAAGTAAACGATAAGACCTTTAACCAAATGGAAGCCATCATAAGCTCAATGACGCCTAAAGAGCGTGCACGTCCTGAAATCATCAAAGGCTCGCGTAAAAAGCGTATCGCTGCGGGTTCTGGTACGCAAGTACAAGACATTAATAAGTTGCTGAAGCAATTTACCCAAATGCAGAAGATGATGAAGAAGATGAAAGGCAAAGGCGGCATGATGAAAATGATGAAGAATATGAAAGGTATGATGCCACCGGGCATGTTCGGTGGCGGTGGGCCTAAGTTCTAACACCGTTTTATAGTATGTATAATGTGAAAGGCAAGCTATGGGCTTGCCTTTTTGTTTACTTAGTTATTCTTAAAATTGGGCACTATTGGCCTAAAGTTTTCTGCTTTTTTAGGGTCGCCTGTACCAATGTACTTGGCTTCTTGTGGATAGGGATAAACGGGGCGAGTGAAGAGAATATTGCCCTGCGGATCTTCTTTTTGCGTCATAAGCGCATCCGGTGCTATGCCTGTATCAAGCCAATGCACTAACGCTGCGATAGCATCAAAGGTTTCAGCGCCAGGTCCCTCGATACCACAATGCACCAATCCTGGTGGCAAGAATAGCCGAGCAAAGTCGTAGGTGTTTTCTTTACCCATATAGTTGATAACCGACTCATACCAATCAATAGTTGCATATGCGGGTATCGCAGCGTCTGACCATCCATGTAATACAATCATTTTACCACCGCTATTTTTAAATCCAGTTAGATCAGGGTGATCGGCGTCCATAAAGCTTGAGACAGGTGAAAGCTCTCCAATCTCATTGTTATAAGAAAAGTCTCTCCAGTTGCCTTGATTGTATCTTTCTCGAGGAAAAGCCAAATACTTTAAATACTCGGTTGCAGCATAATAGTGATAAGGCTTGATAAACGGTGCTTCAGGGAACAACCAACCTGTCCATTCAGGTTCAGAGCCATAGGGTAGGCCGCCATAAATGATGTTGCCTTGTTGGTCGTAGGATGGTGCGTATATTTCCTTAATTGCGTTGACTTGGCGAGGTGTCAGGCATTTACCCGTTATGTTGTCGCTGCATAGGAGCGTTTGCGGGTCAAAATCGCAGCGTCTTGGGTCACTTATTAATCCATCAACTAAGCCATCTTTATGGTCACAAGCTTGCATGACGGCCTGCGAAATAAAGTCAGTGTAGCTTGCATCGAGCAATGCGTTATTGTTTTCATCCAAAATAGCTTTTGCATTATCCATGCAGTTGATTAGGTTGACTTTGGTGTAATTAATCGTTGGTCCTCTGGCAATCACGCCATCAAAGTCATTAGGGTAACGCCTCGCGGCCATTATCCCAGCATGACCTCCCTTCGAACAACCCGATATAAAAGAGTACGTAAGTTGTTTACTATAAAAGCGTTCAATAACCGCTTTTGCTGCAACAGCAACCACGTGGTTCGCTCGGTAGGCAAAGTCTTCTCTTAACGGCACATTGTTTTTAGCCCACAAACCATCGAATCCAGCAGCGGTATGGCCGCCATCATGAGACATGGTCGCGTAATTACGCATAACGCCAGCCATCGTTGGATAGTTGGATACTTCGCCACAAAAGCCCATACAGGCATTGAGCAAGAAACGTTGGTTCCAAACTTGGTCCATTGGCAACCGAAGCTGAAAACGTATCGTCGGTGCCACATAGCCTTCAACCAAACAGTGCTCAGGTAAAGAGTTTGTTCCTTTTGGTATAGGTGCCCCCAATAAGCGACTATACTTATATGTCCAGAGTTCGGTGTCGGCATCTAGAGTTTGGCTTGGTACATATTCGGCATTGGTGATACTCATTGCAGCATTACCTTGCTCTAACTGCGAGAAGTCACCAAAACGTAACAGTTTACAAGCCGTTATTTCTTCATTGCTTGCTGCAAGTGTTGAAGTAGCAATGAGCGCAAAAGAAAAGAGTGGTATATCTAGAAGTAGATGTTTAATTGAACGTTTTGCTCTCCGCATTTGGTTCATATGTGTGCTTTCCTTATAAATGAAACAACAGGGATTTTCGACTTTCCAGCAGTGCTGAAAAAGTCAATTTTTTGTACCACTATTGGGACGAATGTGGCGTGCGAAACTTCAGCGGTAATTTTGTAGCAGGGCCTAATAAAGCATCAACTTTGGAATTAACTTGCATTGCGCGTGAAAATGCGTAAAATGCCCGAGCTTCCCGTAATGGGAAGTACAAACTTATTAATGAAAACAGTCAATCTATGTAGAGGACGGTATGGTAACTATTCGTTTGCAACGTGGCGGCGCTAAAAAGCGTCCATTCTATCAAATCGTGGTTGCGGATAGCCGTTTCTCGCGTGACGGTCGTTTCATCGAGAAGGTAGGTTTCTTTAACCCTATCGCTGCAGGTCAGGAAGAAAAAGTACGTTTAGATTTATCTCGTGTTGATCACTGGGTAGGTCAAGGTGCAGCTCTTTCAGATCGTGTTGCGAAGCTGGTTAAAGACGCTCGTAAAGCGGCTTAATAGGCGTAAGTGTAACCATGAGTCAAAGTAAAACCTCGACAATCGTTGTTGGTAAGCTTGGTGCTCCTTATGGCATCAAGGGTTGGCTTAAGGTGCATTCATTTACTGACGATCCCCAAGGGATCTTCGATTTCAGCCCATGGTTGATAGGGCAACAAGGTAAATGGCAAAACCTTGAAGTGAGCGACTGGCGTCGTCACAACAAGGGATATATCGCTAAATTTGCACAGGTAAACGACAGAGACGAAGCAGTGGCTTATACCAATGCTGAAATCGCTGTTTATGCTGAGCAGCTTCCTGAATTACCTGAAGGGGAGTTTTATTGGCGAGATCTCATCGGCATGTCAGTAGTAACCGATAAAGGCTACGACTTAGGCATAGTTGATGACTTGATGGAGACAGGTTCAAATGACGTTTTGGTTGTGAAAGCAAACAAAAAAGATGCATTTGGCCAATCGGAAAGATTAATTCCATTCTTAACAGACTCTGTTATTTTGGATATTAATCATGACGAGAGAAAAATTACGGTAGATTGGGATCCAGCGTTTTAATGAGTGATCAGCAAAAGCTATGGGTTGGAGTGGTTTCACTTTTTCCTGACATGTTTGATGCGATAACTCAGCAAGGCGTAACGGGTCGAGCTGTGAAAAACGGCTTGATTGAGTTTAATTGTTGGAACCCAAGAGACTACGCCACTGATAAACATAGAACCGTGGATGACCGACCTTATGGTGGTGGCCCGGGAATGTTGATGATGGTTGAGCCTCTTAAAAAAGCTATTCTTGATGCCAAAGCGGCAGCAGGAGAAGGCGCTAAAGTAATTTATATGTCCCCTCAAGGGCGAAAGCTAGATCAACAAGGTGCGACTGAATTGGCGCACTCTGAAAAGTTGATTTTAGTAGCGGGTCGTTATGAAGGTATTGATGAGCGGATCATCGAGTCTTATATAGACGAAGAGTGGTCCATCGGCGATTTTATACTGAGTGGTGGTGAGTTACCTGCCATGACATTAATCGATGCGGTAGCGCGATTAGTGCCAGGTGTGTTAGGTCATAACCAATCAGCAGAACAAGATTCATTTTCGGATGGCTTGTTAGATTGTCCTCATTATACCCGGCCGGAAACATTGGATGATAAACAGGTGCCTGCTGTATTACTCAGCGGAAACCACCAAGAAATAGCCAAATGGCGCTTAAAGCAGTCTTTGGGTAGAACTTGGCAACGTCGTCCTGACTTGTTGCGTAACCTAGCTCTGACTGAGGAGCAGGCGGCATTACTTGCTGAATTTCAGCAAGAGAATGGCCAAGCTTGTGGCTAGAAGACAGTTACACCTAGGAATGTGAGAAATAAAATGGCAAAAGTAAACCAAAATATTATTAAAGAGCTTGAAGCTGAACAGCTTAAGCAAGACATACCTGCATTTGGCGCTGGTGATACAGTACTAGTTCAGGTTCGTGTAAAAGAAGGTGAAAAAGAGCGTCTGCAGGCCTTTGAAGGTGTTGTAATCGCTAAGCGTAACCGTGGTCTACACTCATCTTTCACTGTTCGTAAGATTTCAAGCGGTGAAGGTGTTGAGCGTGTATTCCAAACGCACAGCCCTCTTATCAGCAGCGTAACAGTTAAGCGTCGTGGTGCGGTTCGTCGTGCTAAGCTTTACTACCTACGTGAGCGCTCTGGTAAATCAGCACGTATTAAAGAGAAACTTAACTAATACGTCGCATTTATCAAATGCAGATAAAACAGGCCGCTTTATGCGGCCTGTTTTGGTTTTATTTCCCCTCATTATTTCCATTCTGTGAATACTCACTGACATATCTGGCGTCTTGTCACGATATTTTCATGGTTGCTTACTTTTAAAGCGGCGCACTTCTTGTTAGACTCGGTGTATTATTTAATTTACTACTGTATATATAAGTTTACATCATGAATGGGGCTAACGATTTAGAAGCAATACGCGTTGCAATAGATGATTGCGATAGCGAGCTTGTCGCGCTACTTGCAAAGCGCAAAGTATTGACAGAACAGGTTGGAAAAATAAAACAGCAAAAGGGCGCACCGCTACATGTGCCGAAGCGCGAAGCTGAGTTGATCAAAGCCCGGCGCGCAGAAGCTGATGCCAAAGGGGTAAACCCTGATTTAGTCGAAGATATTCTGCGTCGTATGATGCGAGAAGCCTACGAAAACCAACAAAGTGAACTCGCCTGTGCGGCACCAAAAATGTCGCCGGTCGTTATTGTCGGTGGTCAAGGCGCCATGGGTAAACTGTTTGCGAAACAGTTTAGACGCTCAGGCTACGAAGTACGCATTTTAGACAAAGACAATCAATCACAGGCTACTGAGCTACTAAGTGATGCTAAGTTAGTATTGGTGAGCGTTCCTATCAATGCCTTTGAGCAGGTTGTTAATGCGTTACCAACGCTGCCTGATGACTGTATTCTTGCTGATATTACCTCGGTGAAGCAAGCCCCGCTCAAAGTACTGATGAACAAGCACAACGGCCCTGTGGTCGGTCTACATCCTATGTTTGGTCCAGATATATCTCATTGGGTCAAGCAAACGGTTGTGGTGTGCGAAGGGCGTATGCCAAAGCAATGTGAAGGATTAATCAAGCAACTAAAGATCTGGGGCAGCCAGCTGGTACCCATGGACGCTAAAAAACACGACCAATCCATGCAGATCATTCAGGTAATGCGCCACTTAACCACGTTTGTGTATGGGCAGTTTTTATCTAAGCAGTGCCATTCATTAAAAGAGCTAAGAAGCTGCTCATCGCCTATCTACCAATTAGAGCTGATGATGGTGGGACGGTTGTTTGCGCAATCCCCTGAACTTTATTCAGATATTATGCTCGCGCAATTTAATGATGTAGAAGGGTTATTGGCAAGCTATCAAGATACCTTTGAGCAGACATTAACCAAGCTACAACAAGGTGATAAAGAAGGCCTAATGCAGTCTTTTTCACAAGCCAAACATTATTTCTCAGAAAGTGCGAAACACTTCCTATCACAAAGCCGAGGCCTGCTTAACAAAGCCAATGACGCTAAAGTGTTGGATTATGAGGAAAGTATTTAGCGTCTAGATATACCTCCTAGATCACAGCGTAAATAGTATTGTGGGAGGTGGCTTTACGCCACGATTTTACGTAGGTCGCCATTTATGGCGACAAATAACTTGTGTATAAGTGAGATATTCAAGAATTCACGCTAATGAGCTTTTCGCTTCACTCAATTTTGGCCCACAATTTTTACCCGTTAATCGGGCGTTGGTTTATCAATATCATATGTTCAGCTTACTGTACAAGTAGGGTAGTGAAGACTATACTTGTTCCATTAAATGTACATGTGGGGATTCTTATGAAAATCGTATCTTTTACTGAAGCTAGAAATAGTCTCAAAGCTGTTTTAGACGGTGTAGTTAATGATGCTGATACAACAGTTATAACACGGCGTGACTCTGAGGATGCAGTGGTTATGTCTTTAGACTACTACAATAGCCTTATGGAAACAGTGCATTTACTACGTTCTCCTCAAAACGCTGAACACCTAAACCGTTCAATAGCACAGTACCGCGCTGGTAAAACAACAACGCGAGAGTTAATTGATGAGTAGTTTATTGGCGTGGACTGATGACGCTTGGGATGATTACCTGTATTGGCAAACTCAAGAAAAGAAAACACTTAAGCGCATCAATAAACTACTCAATGATGTTAAGCGCTCTCCATTTGAGGGCATCGGGAAACCTGAGGCGTTGAAAGAGAATCTATCTGGTTTTTGGTCTCGTCGTATTGATGATACTAACAGACTTGTTTACGCAGTTGATGATCAAGCGATAACGATAATTTCGTGTCGTTACCACTACTAAATCGGTTTCAGCGATTTGGCATCTACAAGACGCTAAAGATGGACTAACAAACGCTTGGCATTTTCGATTTGATGCAGCTTTAGTGTTTACGGCACAATGGGTTAGATAAAGTGCTAGCGTTGCTCACACTTTCTTACGTAGGTCGCCATTTATGGCGACAAATAACCAGCGACATATAAAATTGAGCATTTTTAACACGTTATCTAGATGTAATTTGTTCTTAGCGAGCCAATCGATGGCTCGGATAAGTCACTCCTTGCGTGAAGCAGGTGATTTGTGTGTTGAAATTATAATCTTTGATTGGTAAGTTACTAAAATTATTAGATAAAGTTATTTTGATAATTGTTAGTTTTTTACCTGTGGATAAGTAAGATATTCAAGAATTCACGCCAATGAGCTGTTATGCGATTGTCTAGATGGAGAGTTCAGTGAGAATATTCCTGCTATTTATCGGTTGGTCGTCAGTCATAGGGAGTTTTGGGGACGGTGCGTTAGGTCTTTATGCGTTGTGGGTTGCAGCTGCTTCTAATTGGGCTGAATTATCAATTTCTCTTGATACATTCCTAAAACAATATGTGGCATTTATATATTGGGTTAAGCAAGTTGCTTATTATGTAATGCCGAAAGACTTTGCTGCTTGGCTATTTAGTTTGCCGGCTCTCGCTTATTTTCCTGTTCGGATTTTAATGAGCATTGTAATCGGGTGGTGGGCGTTAAAAAAAGCAGCGCAGCTTGCACCGTCAAACGGGTATGAAGAAGAAATCGTATAACAAAGTATTGAATCGGACAATTTACAGTTAGCTGCTGTTCGCTTCGCTAAGTATAGCCAACTATAAATTGCCGTTTAATGCGGCGTTCATAAATAATAGATAAGTACATGAAAGAGAAGTTGGTATCATTTGATCTCGAAACAGATCTAGTCATTTCATTGCGGTGCTTACTTGACGCATTGTCCCAAATTGAAAGAGGGCAAAACACGTATTTTAAATGGGCAGTGATCTACGGACATAACTCTGTTCAATCGGCAATGTGTTTAGCTCTCATTACATCGGACTCACGCCTAGTTCGGAAAAAAGGAAGTAATCACTCAGAGTATGGTGATTTAGATAATATTGAATGGCTTTACGAAAAGCTGCGGAAAGAAGACTTTCTTCCTTATATGGGTAGCAAAGTAATTGATAGTCAGCGATTTGAAAAAGAAAAAATTAGCCGTTTGCAGACAGTTAGGAATACATTTATCCATCAACACCCATCACTTTATGTCTTTACATTTAATGAATTAGTAGAGTTAATCAGTATTTCTGTTGATCTAGTTGGGTTCTTAATCAATGAAAGTGAGCGTCTAGCTATAAATTGGCATACACAATCTCAAATAAAGGGTTTGGTGGACGAGGTGAACACGCAACTAATAAACTGTCAAGTTCGATCGAGCCCCGCGATCAAACCTGACAGTGACTATTAGCTATTTCAGATAAACATATTCCCGCTTGTTACTCACTCAATATCTTATCTAAATTCACTTTTGAGCGGGCGACGCTTTCTAGTGGTGTTAGGCCGCTTGGGTATTCTTCTTGTTCGATTACCAGCCACTGTGTGCCGCCGTGTTGCTGCATGGTTTGGATGAGCGCTTTCCAAGGGTAGTGGTTTTCGCCAATGATTGGGCTTTTGTCATCTCCTTGGTGAGTACGTATTTTGATATGTGTCGATACGGTTCTTCCTGCATATCGCTTAACATAATCGCTGGGTGATTTACCTGCGTAAATCACCCAGCCGACATCGAGCTGCAGTGGAAAATCGCTAGGGGTGTTGGTGGCGATATAATCCCAAAACGTGCTATTAGCGTATGGGTTAAATTCCTTTTCATGATTATGAAATCCGATCTTCATATCGTAGCGTTTGGCAATTTGGTGCACTTGGTTAAGCTGTTTTACAAATGCTTGCACTTGGTTTTTATCCCATGCTCTTTCATCCCAAGGAATAAAGAGCGTGGATATGCCTAAGGTCTTGTAAAAGAGTAGGGTGCTTGCTAGTTTTTCTTCAGCTAATGCGTCAAAGCCGATGTGGGCACTGCTCGCAACTAAGCCGAGCTCTGCTAGTCTTTGTTTTAATTTGCTTGGGTTATCGGCATAGTTGCCAAAGTTTCCAGCAAACTCAACGCCATCAAATCCCATGTTGGCGAGTGCTTGCAAGGTGCCATCAAAGTCTCTTGTCAATTCATCTTTTACCGACCACAGTTGAACGCTAATAGGTAACGACTGATAAGATGCCTGCGCGTATAGCGGCAGCGCGATAATAAAAGCAATGAACAGTACTACTTGTTTAAACAATACGATTTTTCTAAACATCATTTCTTCCTAAAACTAAAAAAAGCAGAGTCTAACTCTGCTTTGCTTGGGATTAGTCATAACAAAATGACTCAAGGGTTAGTCGCGGTACGCATACTGGCTTAGCCCAAGCTCTGCGAGTACGCCATCTAGATGCGCCTTGGCTTCAGCAGTAGGCCCAGGGTAATCACCTGCAATTGGTACATTGCCCAGATAGCCTATGTCTTGACAGCCCTCAGGTGTGCAAAAGTAAGCGCCGAGAACGAGATCTTTAAAGCGCAAGAATGCTTTACCTATACGCTGAAATTGCTCTGGTGTTTGCGCATTAAAATAAGCAATATCATCCATAATTTTTCTTTGCTGCGTTGCGCTAAGTTGTAAAAATGGCTTTTTAAAGCGCAAAGTCGACTCATCGTCAATCCAAGCAAGTGCATGGAGTATTGTCACTCTGTCTTTTTGTTGTCCGTGATACGGTGCGCTTACCCACTCATCGATCACACTCGGTACTTGTACTTCGGAAGCTGAAGGGTGATTTCCTTCCTTTGGCACAATAAAATCAGCTAGTACTGCAACTAACGTGAGCTGCGCTTCAGTAAGCGTGAGCGGCCAAGGTGACTCTGGTGGCATGATCATGTTTGGATCAGTTCCATACCCTTGAGCGCTAACTGGCTTTATTTCAACATCTGGCCAGTGCCCAGCAGCAGCCGTTTCACCTTCAATGGCCTTGCTGCATCCAGCGGTGAGTGTCACCGCAGACCCTGCAGCAAGCAGGCCTAACCATTTTAATGACTCGCGACGTGTCATACCTGAAATATATTTATAAGAATCAACGCGGACAGGTGTATTCATCACAGCGCTCCTTTATCAATTTGTGCCGCCAACCAGGTGGAGTTTCGCATCGCTAAGGTCATAATGGTTAAGGTGCAATTTTTATGGGGGTTAGACGCAAAGACACCAGCATCCATCACAAATAGATTGTCACAGTCCCATGTTTGCCCCCACTGATTCGTTACCGACTCTTTTGGTGAGCTGCCCATTCTTGTCGTGCCGACCTCATGAATGATCTCACCGCCTTTTGAAATCGCTTTGTCCGCAGGCGGTAGCTCGCCGACTTTGGCACCCATGTTCTCAAGGATCTGCTTAGCGGTTTTGAGACCATGCTCGATTTGCTTGAGCTCTCTGTCGGACCATTTGAAATGGAACTTAGCAACCGGGATCCCCCATTTATCTTTGACGTTTTCGTCAATTTCCATGTAAGAATCTTTGTTCGGTAGCATTTCTCCACGCAGTGCAAAGCCCACATAGGAGCCGTAAGCATCGCGTATTTGTTGTTTTAACTCAGGGCCATAACCTTGTTTATTGCCAGACACGCCAGAGCCCGGTTGATTAAAGCCGCTGCTAATTTCAAAGTGATAGCCGCGCGGGAAATTAAGCTCACCTTTCTCATGGGCTTTGTGTCCCCACCAAGGAATAAAAAGGTGGTTACCGGTATGGCCGTCTTCGTTATAACGCGGGCGACCTTTTAACGCAGGGATTTGTGCACCAAGCCAAGCGCCGGTAGAGTCCATTAGATTGCGACCTACCTGACCACTTGAGTTTGCAAGTCCCTTGGGATGCTTTGCGTGTTTGGAGTTAAGCAGAATACGTGCAGATTCACAGGCGCTGGCCGCCAAAATCACCACATCTGCATTGACTGCATGTTCTTGCGCAGACTTTTTATCGACGTAAGTCACACCAGTTACTTTACCATCTTCATTCACCGCGACCGATTTCACCATGGCATCGGTGATCACTTCAAGGTTTCCTGTCGCTTTGGCCATCGGAATAAGCGAGGTTGTGGTTTGGAATGCCGCGCCTATTGAACAACCGTGGCCACAAGGCGTGGCGTAAAAACACGCTAAGCGGTCATCCTTATTACGAGTCAGCACAGCTCTGTGCATAGGAACCGCTGGGATCCCCATTTTTTTCGCAGCCGCAGCAACCAATAATTCAGGCACTCTTGGTGTCGGTGGTGGCTGTAACACGCCAGGCGCAGAAGGGGGCATGTCATCCAAGCCGGTATTGGTACCACAGATCCCGACTATTTCTTCTGTTTTATCATACCAAGGCGCAATGTCTTGATATTCAAACGGCCAATCAGCGCCATGTCCATCGCGGCTTTTGCCCTTAAAGTCGTGCTCACTAAAACGCAGCGAGTAGCGACCCCAGTGATTGGTGCGGCCACCGAGCATACGTGCACGCCACCAATAAAAATCGGTGTTTTCAGCGCGTGTGTATGGTTCATCTGGCACTTGCCAACCGCCATCAATTGTTGCGTCGTAAAAACCAAAGTTCTTATCCTTATTGCCAGCGCCCATGAGTGGGGCTTCACTATTACGGCGGAACATCGGGCTTTCTGTTTTTGGGTCGTAATTTCTACCAGCTTCTAACAATAAAACTTTGTGGCCTAGCTTGGTGAGTGTATAAGCGGCCATTGCGCCACCAGCACCTGAGCCAACGACCAATACTTTATGATCAAATGTTGCCATGGTTACAGCTCCTTGATCTTAATGTTTTTAAACCAGACTTTGTCGCCGTGATCTTGCAGGCCGATGTGGCCTTTTTTACCTTCAGCAAACCCTTGCCATGTTGCAAATTTACTATTCTTGACCAAAGCATTCCAAGTAGTGCTGCCAATCACGATACTCGTCGTGCTTACACCATTTTGCCAAACTTGTAGGTGGCTATCTTGTAGCTTAATGCGAACTTGGTTCCAAGCTTCGGCAGGTTTATGTGCCGTACTTGGTGCTGCGAACAGGTCATAAATAGAACCTGCAAGGTGAGAGTCTATTTTATTGTCTGGGTGTTCTTTGTTATCTAGAATTTGGATTTCTGGGGCGTGGGAGTAAATTGCACCGCCTTTTTCATCCGCCAATACAAAGATCCCACTGTTACCTTTTTTAGAAATCTTCCAATCGAGCTGGAGCTCAAAATTCTGATACTGTTTTTTGGTCAGAATATCGCCGCCACCACCTTGGGTAAGCGTCATCGCGCCGTCCTCAACTTGCCACTGGCTATTTAGGCCGTCACTTTTAAAGTTGCGCCATTGCGACATATCTTTGCCATCGAATAGCAGTTGCCATCCAGCTTGTTGTTCTTGCGGGCTCAATTGGTTGTCAGTCGTACTAGCGCAAGCCGTACAACTAACGGCCAATGCCAGCGTTAGCATTTTTATAGAGTTGAGCATATTGGAACCTCGTCTGTTCACTTTTTATTTGTTGCTACTTAATTAAGCGAATTGGTATTACGCGTATTTCTCAACGCGTTTATTTTTATTGATATAAAGGTAAAGGCCGATAAAAGCGGCAATGAGAATAGCTGGGAATAACAGGATATTTTCAAGCACCGCTTGACCTGCAACTAGTTCTGATTGCTGCGCGGTTAAGTTTGCTGCTTGGGCTTCGAGTCGCGCCGAATCAATCCAACTACCAATTACTGGATTCCACATGCTGACAGCGAACATACCCGCGCCGCCCATTAAAGACATACCAAGTGCGCCTGTTTTTGGGGTGTATTCAGCAACGCAGCCCAGCATGGTTGGCCAAAAATAAGTGACACCCAAGGCAAATAATATTGCAGCCAAGTAGATTGCCGACCCTTGTGCTTGGCTCATCATGAAAATACCCGCGGTTGCCAATACTGCAGAGCCGAGTAACACGCCTGTTGGGTTAAAGCGGTGGACTATTGGGCCGGCAAAGAAGCGACCTAATGCCATCAAGCCTGTGATCAGTGCGAGGATCATCATAGGAGAGGCGCCTGACGCTCCCAGTATGCGTTCAATCCACTGTTGTGTACCAAGTTCAGTTGTTGCTGTTAAGGTCATACAGCAAATTAAAAATAGGTAGAGCGGAGAAAACAGGTGCTTGAGATTGCTGGTGGTAGAATGATCTGTGCGGTCAAATTCAGGAAACTGTGACTTGATCATCATCGCACCGTAAATCAGCGTTGGAATTAGTATCAAAGCAACTTGCCATTGCCAATTAAAGCCCGATGCAGTCATGGCATTCGATGCCAGTGCACCAATCACAATGCCGCCAGGAAACCAGACATGGAATCGGTTGAGCATGGTCGTGGTGTTTTTCGGATACATTTCGGCAATCAGTGGATTACAGCCAGCTTCCACTGAACCATTCGCAAAGCCGATTAAAAACGTCGAGATCAGCAGTAACCAAAAACCATCAGCGGTAATGGTTAAAACCAACCCGGCAAAGTGGCAAATAAAGGCGAGGGCAACTAACTTTTTGGCGCCAATGGCGTTGTAGATTGCACCACCTAACATGGTTGCGACGGGAAAGCCCAGAAATGCCATGGCGTTAACCCAACCAAGTTCTGTATCTGAGAGTCCAAACTGCTCACCTAATTGCCCCAAAATACCTGCGCGAATAGCGAACGTCATTGATGTGACGACCAGTGCAAGGCAACAGAGCTGAAACACGGTCCGATTATGATTATTATTATTCATGGTCGTAGTCCTGTTTATTTTATGCCGAGGATTTGATTATTGCGTTCGGTATCGGTGCTACTTCCTGCAAAATCATCGAAGGCTTTTTCGGTTGGTCTGATCAAGTGCTGTTTGATAAATTCAGCGCCTTCTTTGGCCCCATCTTCAGGGTGCTTAATACAGCATTCCCATTCCAATACAGCCCAACCATCAAAACCATACTGTGTTAACTTACTAAATATTTTCTTAAAGTCGACTTGTCCGTCTCCTAATGAACGAAACCGTCCTGGCCGTTGTTGCCATCCTTGGTATCCGCCGTAAACACCGCAGCGGCCATTGGGGATAAATTCGGCATCTTTTACATGGAACGCTTTGATACGTTCATGATAGATGTCGATAAATGCCAAGTAGTCCAATTGCTGTAAGACAAAGTGACTTGGATCGTAAAGAATATTGGCTCGCGGGTGATTATTCGTCGCCGCTAAAAAGCGCTCAAAAGTCACGCCATCGTGTAGATCTTCACCTGGATGAAGCTCGTAGCAGACATCCACGCCAACCTCGTCAAAGCGGTTTAAAATAGGCAACCAGCGTTTTGCGAGCTCCTCAAATCCTTGTTCCACCAAGCCATTTGGACGTTGTGGCCACGGGTAAAAGGTATGCCAGAGCAAGGCGCCAGAAAAGCTTGCGTGACTGGTTAGCCCGAGCTTAGCACTGGCACTGGCAGCTAGCATTAGTTGCTCTGTTGCCCACTCCATACGAGCCTGAGGAGAGCCATGCACTTTTGCTGGTGCAAAGCCGTCAAACATTTGGTCATAAGCTGGGTGCACCGCCACTAATTGACCCTGCAAATGGGTTGATAGCTCTGAAATAGTAAGGCCATGCTCTGCGGCAATACCAGTGATCTCGTCGCAATAATCTTGGCTTTCAGCGGCTTTTTGCAGATCAAACAGTCGCTGTTCCCAACTTGGTAGCTGAATACCTTTATAACCTAGGCTACTTGCCCACTGGCAAATACTATTAAAATTGTTAAATGGCGCCTCGTCCGAGACAAACTGCGCGAGAAAAATAGCGGGTCCTTTAATTTGCTTCATTCTTATTTTATCCAATGGTAAAGGGGTGCCACTTAGTGTCTTTTGCACTAGCTGCTACCGCGTTTTCAATAAATGCCATGCCACGGACTGCAGCGTTAATACTTGGCACGTCAAATTCTTCGTGTTGCACATTGGGTTGCAGCTGATGTGCACGAATAAGGTTGGCGAAGTTAAGGTAGATATTTGCAAATGCTTCCAGATACCCCTCAGGGTGACCTGCTGGCACACGGGTTGCGCTAATGGCTGCCTGGCTAAGTGAGCCCACTCCTGTGCGGATCAACTGAGCTGGGGTGTTTGCCGCACGTAACCACAAACTATTAGGCTCCATTTGCGACCATTCGATACTGGCTTTGTCACCATAGATTTTTAAGGTGAGATTATTTTCTTCGCCTAGTGCTATTTGGCTTGCCATCAACACGCCCTTTGCACCGTTGCCAAAGCGCAGTAACACAGTGCCGTCATCGTCGAGTTGTCGGCCGGACACAACTGTATTTAAATCCGCACAAAGCGCCTCTATCTCCAAGCCACTCACATATTCGGCAAGGTTCGCTGCGTGTACACCGATATCGCCCATACAACAACTCACGCCAGACTTGCTTGCATCTAGTCGCCAGCTAGCTTGCTTGCTGTTTTCATCATCAGCACTTGCAAGCCATCCTTGACTGTACTCAACGACGACTTTGCGTATTTTGCCAAGTTCGCCGTTTGCAATGCGGTGGCGCGCCTCTTTCACCATCGGGTAGCCGGTATAGGTGTGTGTTAATCCGTACAAGCAATTGCTATCTTGAAGCTGTGTTTGTAGGCGTAGCGCCTCAGATAAATTGAGCGTAGCTGGCTTATCACTCAAGACGTGAAAGCCGTGTTCGATAGCGGCTGTGGCAATCGGAAAATGCAAATGGTTTGGGGTCACGATGGCAACAAAGTGGATGCGCTCCGACTCTGGTAGTTCCGCTTCTTGTTGTAAGAGTGCTTGGTAGCTGGCATAGCAACGTGCTGGGTTAAGCCCGAGTTGCTGGCCCATTGCTAGGCTTTTGTTTGATTGGGCGCTAAATGCGCCTGCAACAAGTTCAATTTGACCATCTAAACGCGCAGCTATGCGGTGCACTGCACCTATGAAAGCGCCTTCTCCACCACCGATCATGGCCATGCGGATTTTGTTATTATCCATCGTTTAGCTCCGTCGAGTTATCGAGGTAAGTTAATCTGATGTTATTGATAATAGGTAACAGAGGCGCCAAAGTGATAATAAAAATTCGGTTGACAATGCAACAAAATCGGCGTTTAAAATAAATTATTATAATTATAAAAAGGCGGTAAATAGGGCAATGGAAGAGCAAACAATATTGAATAAAGCTGGCGTAAATCAATTGATTGCAGCATTTGATCTGATCCCAGACATCCTCTTTTGGGTCAAAGACACAAAAAGTAGAATAGTGCATGCGAACCAACACTTTGTTGAACATCAGGGCTATAAAACCCTAGATCAAATCTTACTGAAAACCGATTTTGACTTTTCACCGCAACACTTGGCATTCCAATACGTTAACGATGATAAACGGGTGATGGAAGGCTTTATCGTAACGGATAGATTAGAACTTAACCAAACCGAAAATGGGGAATTGGCATGGTTTTCCACGTCAAAAAAAGTGTTACTTGACGGCGAAAATGCGATTATGGGCACTTATGGTGTTACGCGACATCTAGCGAAAACGTCAAAGGCGTTGTCTCACGTAAGAGCCATTGAAGCGCCCGTTGAATTTATTCGGGCACATTACCATCGTCATATTTGTATCGAAGAATTGGCGGAACTTGCTCACCTGTCGGTAAGCGCACTGGAGCGTAGATTTAAAAAGCATTTAGCCAAAACTCCCAATCAATTTATCAACGAAGTAAGATTGGAAAATGCCCGTAAATTATTAGTCGAGACACGCTTACCAGTATCACAAGTCGCTTATCAGTGCGGTTTTTCAGAGCCAAGTTATTTTAGCAAGCAGTTTCGTCGTTTATTTGGTGAAATCCCGTCGCAATTACGTAAGGAGTTAACGTCGAGCGAGCGTTAACGCTGCGACCTCTGGTGGTAGTGCTGGTGTCACCAGCGTATCTGCGTACTCGGCAGCTAACCATGGACGAATGGGCGTGGCAATGCCCCCAACTAACGCGACCTTCTTTGCCCCCAAGCTCTGCAAATGACGGACATAACGCTCAATAAACTGTGCCGCGCTACTTAAGATCTGCTCGGCATAGGGATCGTTTGGCGTGGCAAAAACATGTTGAGCAAACTGGGCAAAATACTGGGGGGTGGCGTTTAGCGTGAGTTTGACTAGCTGTTCGGTACTGTGGCAACTCATGGCAGCCAAAAACGACTCAATCATCAGACTGCTAGGGGAAAGTGTATCAAGCACCTCGATGGCATGCTTCACTAAACTCAAACCTATCCAACTGCCACTTGCACCATCACTGAGTAATAATCCGTGGCCACCGAACTCCCTAAATTGTCCATGAGTGACCAGACCCGCGCAAAATCCGGTGCCGAGAATGATTACACCACCATCTTCGTGTTGATGCACACCAAGGCAAGCAATGTGTGCATCGGTTGAAAATTGAAATCGTGCAAAAGGAGAGCGCCATTGTTGCATTGCCTCACAAGCCGTCGTGACATTCGCGCCGGCAAGTCCTGCAAAAGCACTGATGTTAGCAATGTCGTGGTGGGGGATTTTTGCGTTTGTCAACGCTGTCATTGTTGCGCTCAAAATCGACTCTTGGGCTTGATGTGTTGATGTTGCGATGTTTGCAGGGCCACTGGTGGCCTCGGCAAGGAGCTGTCCATGTTGATCCTCGAGGCGAACTTTACATTTCGTACCGCCACCATCAATCCCTAAAAATAGCTTCGATGCTGTCATTGTATTGCCTTTTCTGATCCAGTGAGTATTGTATTAACTAGCCTTGGGCAAACTTCATCGCCATGGTGCACGCCAGAGTGAGTATGTAGAGAGAGTGGACCAAATTCACTTAAAAGCCAAAGATCCGCTGCGTTTTTCGTGTTGACCCCTCCACCGATCACAACTTCGATTTCAGCATTAAGTCTTTTCAGTAAGGCAATGAGCTTACCAGTACCAAACGCTGCGCCTTTGCCACTTTGCCATGTATTGCCGGCGCTTAAGACCCGATCAACGCCTAACTCTAACAGCGTCTCGGTTGCCTGCTGCCAGTTTGCAGCGGCGTCAAAGGCGCGATGAAAGGTGACAGAAAGGCCTAAGGATTTAGCCGTGGCAATAAGTGCTCTACAATGGTCAGCCGCTATCTCTTGATTGTCGTCGATAAAACCAAGCGCAATACCGGTTGCGCCAGCGCAAGCAATGCCATCTATCCCTTTTTGTAACTGATATAGCATGGTGTCATCAATAAAAAAATGCGGTGCTTGGCGTAGCATCACAATACATTCGCCAAAGCTTGGTAAATACTGGGCAACTGCCGCTATCGCCGTCGGGTTTGGGGTCAAGCCACCGCAACTCAGTACACCACAGAGTTCTATCCTTGTTGCACCTGATGCAAAAGCAATTTGTGCATTTCGCTGCAACAAATGAGGATTATCGCTGCTGAGGCATATTTCCAAGTTTTTACCTGAATAGTTTGCCGAATTCATATTTCACTCTTGAAGTTGAATAATTTTAAAGTTTAAAATGCCTGGTTTTGAATATTTAATTAGTTCAATAAAAACATTTGGTTACACATGTTTGGAACGTTTTTAAATTGCCTAATATAGAAACTAATAATGAGTTTTTATGTTAATCAGACTATAAACCAAGGAAATTGAAATTGGATCTTTTTTTGACCTAAACGCCGATTTTGTCTTAGTGCAAACCGAAATTCTATTATCACTTTTTGTAGAGCGCTCCTATTCTGAACGAGTGTTTCACAAACCATTAACCCCTATAGGGAAACAAAAAAGGGTCGTCACAAAGTCATGCGTCATGGAGCAGCAAGGGACGTCGTGGCTTTACAAATTATAAAAAACTTGGAGATAGGAATGGCCAATAATAATAACAGACGCCATGTGACAGGAGGGTCACGGCAATTTAGCAAGTCTGCACTGGTCCTCGCTATGTTATCAGCTACTAACTGGGCAATGGCTGAAGAAACCGAAAAAGAGGAAGCGCAGGAAATCGAAACAATTGAGGTGCGTGGGATCCGCGCATCCATGGCCGAAAACTTGGCGATTAAGCGTTTATCAAACGCGATTGTGGATGCCATTACAGCAGAAGATATCGGTAAATTTCCCGATAAAAACGTGGCTGATTCACTGCAACGCGTACCCGGTGTGGTGATTTCTCGTAGTGGCGGGGAAGGGGAAAACGTCAGTATTCGTGGTCTTTCATCTGATCTTACTTTTACGCAGTTAAACGGCAATTTTATCGCTTCTTCTCCGGGCTCGCCGTCGCGCTCTTTTAGTTATTCTTTGTTGCCTTCTACCATGGTGCAATCGGTTGAGGTGTTTAAGTCTTCTGAGGCGCGTTTAGATGAAGGTGGGGTGGGCGGCACGGTTATTCTTCATAGCCGCAAACCGCTGGATATGGAGGCAAATTCTGGGGCGTTGAATATTGAATATACCTACGCTGATGTGACTGAAGAGTACGAGCCTAATTTTAGCGGCGTTTATTCTTGGAAGAACGAAGAAGAAACCTTTGGCTTGCTAGTTGGTTATACCAAACAAGACCGTACCAACCGCTCTTTAGGCGGTGATATGTCGGGCGGTGGCGGCTGGCGTTGGGCAACGAGTTCAGACTTGCCAGCGGCGGACACGGCGGGCAATGTAATTGCCGATAGTACACGTCGATTTGCAGCGTTAGAAGATGCTTATGGTAACGTTTATGATGGTGTTTGGGCACCGCAAGTTGCAGGTGTTGGGGTAACCAAAGAAAAACGCGAACGTCAGGGGTTACAAGCTACCATTCAATGGCGTCCAATAGATGATTTATCTTTAACATTCAATCATTTCCATTTTGAGCTTGGGCAAAATCGCACCACGTCACAAATGTGGATCCCAGAATGGAAGTACAACCCAGATTATCTTACCGGTATTACTCTAGACGAAACCGGTACGATTGTGACTGGCATGGACTTTACCAGTGGCGCTGGTGGCACTGAAGGAAATCTAGAATTTCCCTGGATCATTGGTAGCTATACCGTAGAAAAAGATACCTCGGATACCTACGACTTCGCTTTTGAATATGCTGGTGATTTATATGATTTGCGCGGTAAATTTGGTCGCACTGAGGCCAGCGGTGGCCCTTCGGAATCTTGGAGTGCGGCGTATAAAAGCGGCCAACCTGCGAGTCGCAGCGATTCCGGGCAGGTTGAAAACGCCGCCTCATTTGCTGGATGGCGATTAGGTGACAGAGTGTCGTTGTACGCCGACCCCGCTTTGCTGTCTAACCTTCAGGCTGGTATTGCCGGCGATCCCGATCCGGGTTCGACAGGTTCTAGCTTTGTCGTCAGTGACTTAGAAGAAGACTATGCTCAGTTAGACCTTGATTATCGCGTCGGGTACGGCATCGTTGATACGCTGCGTGTCGGTGCTAAATATCGTAAAGCGACACTGCACCGCGAAACCAACAACACCTTCTTCATCACTCAAGATGGGGCTGACAGAATTGCCAGTGGCGAGCTTGATCCATTCAGTCAAGGTGCCATTGATGAGGTGTCTTATCAGTGGATTGGTGGTATGCCAAAACTGGAGGATATTTTGAATGCAACGTCTGAACAAAATATCCCAGGCGGTTTTGAAGTGAATGCGATGCCAACGATCAATTGGGATAGATACCGCGAAATTGTGACCAGTGAATATGTTAAGCACACGCGCCGTGAGCCTGATTTTGTGTTCGACATAGAAGAAGAGATCATGGCCGCCTATCTACAAGCCGATTTTTCTTTTGGAGATTTTAGAGGAAACATTGGGGTACGCTATGTCGAGACTGAAACGCAGATTATGTCGTCGGATAAAATCAACTACTTTTTAGATGACATTGATGATGTCACCGAAGAGGATATTTTAGGTGATGAACGTCTTATTGACGTTGAAACCACCACCGTGCGTACCGTAACCGATTCGCAATTTTTGCCTAGCTTCAATATTGTTTGGGATGCCAGCGACAATCTTGTCATACGTGGTGCTATCGCCAAAACGATGTCTCGAGCTCCGTTCAACGACATGGGGGCGCCAGAACAGCTGACCTTTATCTCTCAAGAATGGGCAGACGACAGGCTCGAGTTTAGAGGCAACCCTGTGGAGCCAGGATGGCGTGGCTCAGGTGGTAACAAGGCGCTAAAACCATTTGAATCAGTACAGATGGATTTATCTGCGGAGTATTATTATGGCGAAGGATCTGCGGTTGGGATTGCGGTATTCAATAAAGACGTAGATAACTTTATCGTGCCCTTGATTATTACCTCAGTAAGGCCGTTTGAGGGCTTTAATAACCCTTTTACCGGTGTTGAAATTGTGCCGCCGGGTGATATTACCGTCACGCCGTTTACCACCACCGCCAATGGTACAAACGCAACCTCTCGGGGGATAGAGCTGTTTGCACAACATGCATTCGATAATGGCTTTGGTCTCAACGTTAACTACACCCTAAACGATACCAATCAGGCAGACATTAGCGTAGACGGTGAAAAGGTCGGTGAGTCTGCACTTGTCGGCAGTGCCGATAATCAATTTAACTTCTCCGCTTATTACGAGAATGACACCTTTAGTGTCAGAGCGTCATATAACCGCCGAGGAGAAACCGCTCTGGGGCTTGCGGACGGGCTCACTGTATATCAGGAACCATACCAACAAGTTGATGTAAACGCTTCTTATAACTTGATGGAAAACCTGATCCTAACCGCGTCTGTGATCAATTTAACCAAAGAAGAACCGAGAACCTTTTATGGTGAAGATTCTAAAGCGAGATTGCGCAGCAGCAGTTACACCGGGCAGCGCTACTATGCTGGGATCACCTATCGATTTTAACTTTGGCGATAAACATAAAGTAATGCAAACAGGGTGAAGTCGTATCAGCACAACGAGAAACAATATCACGGCTTATCACCTGCTTGTGGTGCGTTTATATCAGCCTAGTCACACGAGTTGGTTGATATGTAAGAAGGGATAAATATGAAAACGTTAAATAAAATAAGAAATGCGATCCCGCTCATTGCTGTTAGCAGTTTATTGGCTGCATGTGGCGGCGGGAGCGATGACCCAAAAGTTGAAGAAGTGCCAGTAACTCCCGCTGTGACGACGGCAGAAGTATCAGGTTCAGTGATAAAAGGCGCGTTGAGCCAAGCCCGCATTTCGGTGACGGCGCTCAATGGCTCTAGCATGATGATGGATGAGAACTCGGCAACCAGTCAAACGGGGGAGTTGTTTATAGAACTGACGGGTAAAGCCGGTTTTGGTATTAATTCCACCATTAAAGTGACCGCCACAACGAGTGAAGGCTCGCAGATGCGCTGCGACGCAAGTCGCTGTGGTTCTGCAGGAATTGGGGAGCAGGTAAGTGGCGAGTATATTGCTGGTGTGACTTTGGCTACCTTAAGTCATGTCGCCGTGCCGTTTGGTTCAAATGCCGATGGCAGTGCTGATGCTACCCTACAAATCAACGCCTTGACGACACTAGCAACCATGCTGGTGGAGCAGCAAATTGCTGAGGGGCGTAATGTCTCTACTCCCGAATTAATGGCATTGGCAAAAGTGGAGATGTCTGCGTTATTGCTTCGGGCCCTTGGCTGGCAAACCGGGAACACCAATGTTTTTGAGTTACCTGTGGTTAGCGCTGATCAATTAACGAATTTTGAATTAGGGGAAACTTGCACAACCTCTGACTCTGGTGAGCAAAATTGCGAGATGACGTATGTTTCCGAGAGTGTGCAAAAGCTTTCCCTATTCAATGCTGCATTTGCACAGTTTGACGAGCAAGGCTCTTTGCAGGGCGTCTTAAGCGACTCTGCTAGCAATCTTAGCGCCGCACTTGGCGGTGATGAAGTTGCACTTGAAGCGCTTCGATTGCCAATTTACAACGCGCTTCAAGCTCACCCATTAACTGCGCAGCTAGGCCTTAATGCCGATAGTATTATGGACTTAGCGCTACCATTATTTGATGAGCCGGTCTCCACGGGACCGATGCAGCAAGTCGTGACATCAGGTGCTACTATCACAGCAAGAAATGCAATTGGTGATACCGAGAGTGCAGACAAAGCATTTGATGGCGATCCGCAAACTAAATGGCTTGACCACAATGATTGGCAGGGACCACCTACTGAGGAAGCGCCGTCTTGGATCCAGGTGGATTTTCCCACTCAACAAGCAATTAGCGGTGTTTACATTACCAGTGCTAATGATGCCCCAGAGCGAGACCCTGAAAACTTCTCTTTATTAGCTTCTAACGATGAGGGAGCGAGTTGGGTTAATTTGGGTAATGTGGTTGGGGCGTCGTTTGAAGCGCGCTTTGAACGTCAAGGCTTTGTATTTGGTAATGCGCAAAAGTATACAAGCTACCGAATTGCAGTGACAAAGAACAAAAATAACGATGGCTTACTGCAAATTGGAGAAATTCAATTTGTTGGGCCGGTTTATCCGAGCGTTGACCATACTGATACTGAGACGTTTGCGGTCACGGCAAGCAACAGTATCGGTGAGGAGGAAAACCAAGATAAGGCTTTTGATAACAACCCAACCACTAAGTGGCTAGATCATAATGATTGGCAAGGCCCGCCAACTGTCGAAGCGCCTTCATGGATCCAAGTAGACTTTAATGAGGCGGTGGCAGTTAATCAGCTTGCGATAACGAGCGCCAATGATGCACCAGAGCGAGATCCTGAGAACTTTGCTTTGTTTGGCTCTAACGATAACGGGGTTACATGGCAGCGGTTGAGTAATTGGGTTGGTGAATCTTTTGAAGCGCGAGGGGAGCGCCAAAGCTTTGCGGTAGCAAATCAATTGCCATACCAAAGCTATCGTCTTGAGATAACCAAGAATAAAAATAATGATGGCCTGATGCAGCTTGCTGAGATTGAATTAATCGGCCCAGAAATCTCTGGATTAGATCATGCACAAGTACAAGGTGCGAGTTACTCGGCGCGTTTTAGTATTAGTGATTCAGAGGGCGCAGCGCAAGCATTTGATAAAAATGTTGAGACTAAATGGCTCGATCACAATGATTGGCAGGGGCCTCCCACTGTTGAAAATCCAGCTTGGGTCCAAGTTAGCTTGCCGCAAGCGCAAGCGGTAAATACTTTGTACATTACCAGCGCCAATGATGCGCCGGAGCGTGACCCTGAAAACTTCCAACTTTTAGCATCTCACGATGGGGAAGTGTGGCAAGTATTAAATACTTGGGTAGGGGAGTCGTTTGAATCGCGTTTTGAACGTCGTGCCTTTGCATTTGCTAATGGCTTGGCTTACACACATTATCGCTTGTCTATCAGTAAAAATGCGAATAATGATGGGCTAGTGCAAATAGCTGAAATTGAACTCGCTGGACCTCAGTATGCACTTGAAGATTTATCTGATTTGGCTGGAACAAGCTTTACCGCGCGTAATCGTATTGGAGATGCGGAAAGTGAACAAAAGGCGTTTGATAATGATATCGAGACAAAATGGCTAGATCACAATGAGTGGCAAGGCCCGCCAACAGAGGAGTCACCATCTTGGATCCAAGCTGATTTTACTACGCCACAAATTGTGAGTGGTTTGGCAATCACGAGTGCGAATGATGCACCAGAGCGCGATCCCGAAAACTTCCAGTTACTGGGTTCTAATGATGGCGGTGAGACGTGGACAGAAGTCGCGGTTTGGGTGGGGGAAAGCTGGGATGAGCGCTTACAACGAAGAGCGTTTACTTTTTCCAATGCTTTTGCCTATAGCAGTTATCGTCTAAATATTAGCAAAAATGCGAATAACGATGGCCTAGTACAGATCTCAGAAATTGAGCTCCTTGGTCTTAGCGGCGAATAGCCTAAGGTTAAACAAATCTCAACCAAAAAAGCCAGAATGCAATTTGCGCTCTGGCTTTTTATTTTTCTCGATGAGAGTGACTTAGTATGATTTATTACAACACATCTACTGCTTGCAAAGACTCGCTTTGGTAGCAGCCCAGTAAGCGTACAAACTGGGTATGATCTTTTAATTCTTCAAGTGCTACTTGGACTTGTGAGTCTGCAATATTGGCAAGCAAATCTACATAAAAGACTTCTTCCCAAGGGTTACCAGGTACTGGGCGTGACTCTAACTTAACCATATTTATATTGTGCTGTTTAAATACCATCAGCGCGTCAGCAAGTGAGCCTACTTGCTGTTTGGTGGCCATAATTAAGCTGGTTTTCGTTGGGATTTGAGTAGACACTTGAAGTGCTTTTCTTGCTACTACAATAAAGCGGCTATGGTTTTCGGTCTGATTCGCAAGGCCAGACTTGACCACTTCTAGACCCATATTCTTACCAGCTTGTGCAGAGCCAATCGCGGCACTGTTTCGGTGCTCTGCTGCTTGCTTTAATGCACTAGAGGTCGAGTCACAGGTTTCATGCTGAATATCCCCAAGACCTTGAATAAAACGGCTGCACTGGGCAAAAGGTTGAGGGTGCGCATAAATTTTGTCTATGGCTTGTAATTCTGTGTCTGGCAAAGCCAGGAGGCAATGCTCTACGGTATGCGTTACTTCGCCCACAATAGATACTTGCGTATGTTGCAATAAATCGAATACTTCGTTGATACTGCCTGAACTGGTATTTTCAATAGGTAAGATACCAAAGTCCGCTTGGCCTTTCTCTACCTGCTCGGTGATTTGCTCAAAGCTTTGGCAACCCATTTCTACAAGCTTACCGGGACGACGACTGAAGTATTTATGACAAGCAAGCTGGCTATAAGAGCCTTGTCCACCCAAGTAGGCAACGCGGTGTGTATCACCTACGGCATCGGGGTTTAAGTTCTTTTGCAGCATGGCTTGCTGGTTTAACACTGAGTCTTCTAAGATAGTTTGGAAAACGCTGTTTATATAAAAGGCATCAAGACCCAGAGATTTACCATAACGGATCAGTTTCTCTAGCAGTGCCTCCTCACGAGCTTCATCACGGATAGGTTTGTTGTTGGCAATCTTATATTCCAGCACGCCATGACTAATGCGACGTCGCTTTGCCAGTAAAATCAGTAATTCTGAATCTATCTCATTGATGTCATGCCTAAGGGCATCTAATGTATTTTGTGTCATAGGTCCTCACTCCCATTTAGCCAAAAAAAAAGCCTCCCGAAGTTGGGAGGCTTAGCTATTCTTTTTCACTCGCGAACAGTCAAGCCTCTTCACCTAAAGAAGCTAAAAAAGAAATATGTGTTGCTGTTGCGTGCGATGAAATTCATTTATTCAAACCTTACTTTGAAACTGAATACATTATTAGCATAGAACTAAACGAGAAAACAAGTACTACTTTGGACGTATGGGCAAAAACCTAAGTTATTTGGCAGATATGTGCCCAATCTCAGTGAGTTAAGTACGTTAATCAAACGTAACTTATTGGCGAGTCGAAAAATATTCTGGTATATTCAGGCAACACCACCACTGTAAATAAAAGAATAGGTTAACTTGTGGGCAATCGTCGTCCCCCATCAAGATATGGTGCAAGCTCTTTAAGTGTAAAGCTGTCGATGTTGATTTCGGCCGTCTGTTTGATCGCGGGCGTTTTTGCTGCGGCATTGATGCTAAAATCTGAAGAAAAGCAGTTGATCTATGAAGAGTATGATGAGCTCAAGCGTTTTAGTGCGCAGGTGAACAATCAGTTCTCAAATTACCTCGATCTTAAAGCTAACTTGGCCGAACAAGCCAATTCAGTGGTTTCCAAACACTTACTTTATGGTGTTCAAGATTTATCTGGCGCGCAAGCGAGTGTCGACAAGCGTGGCGAAAACTTAGCGAGTACAGCCAAAAATGGTCTTTCTGCAGCTATATATACTGGCGATTTAAAATTGCAGTCAGTGCAAAAGTTATTTTCTGAATCTGAATTGCTTTGGAATATTCTTGCGCCCCCACTGTTACAGGATTTCTTTAATTTTTACCTATCTACAACAGATGGCTTTGTCCGTGTTGCGCCTCCTAATGCCCTATTAGCGAAAGACCCGAGGCTGGTCAATAATCAGCTTCATAACTTGCCTGTTTTACATGCTGAACAAAACCCAACGAGGGAAGCAGTATGGTCGGGCGTGTATTTTGATAGGGTTTGGAACAAGTGGGTGGTCAGTATTTTGGTGCCTTTATACTTACATGACAAATACCTTGGGTTAACGGGTAGCGACATAGAACTGACCACCTTACTCGAAAAATTACCTAAATCTGACCATCAGCAAGGCTTCATCGTTTTTGATAAACAGGGTCGATTATTGGCAGCTCCCGGCCTGTTTAAAACCACCGCTGCGACTGGGCAGCTATTGGACCACAACAAGCTACCTGAAGACTTGAGTAAAATAGTACAAACAGCACTTATTACTAAGCTGCCAAATATCCAAGATGAATTTAGATATAAAGACAACTGGCATATTATGCACGTGACCCATATTGCCAATTTAGATTGGTACATTGGGATCTATAAGAAACGGGCGTCGGCTATCTCGGCCATTGAAGAGCTTAAAGTTAAGTTCTTTGGTTTGTTTATTCTGTATGCCATTTTTGTCGCGATATTACTGCATCAGGTTTTATATCAATTAGTACTCAAACGCATCAATGCGCTCGTTAAAGCAGTGAAGGGATTTGGTCGAGGGCAGTGGGATACGCCAACCTTGCCGCATACAGATGACGAGATAGGTCAATTGAACGCCTCATTTAACGACATGAGTGTTGAGATAAAACAGCTTGTAAATGGCCTAAATCAACGCATTACAGAAAAAGAAATCGCTGAAAAGGCGGCAAACCGTTTGTCAAAAGCCGTGGCTTTCTCTGGTACCGGCGTTGTATTGACCAATGAGCATTTTCAAATTGAGTACGTCAATCCAAAAATGCAGGAAATGACGGGCTATGATGAACAGCATTTTATTGGTTCTCCGCTTTTGAGTATTATTTCAAAAGACATGGCAATTCTCATTGATGATATCGATATTGACTTGCGCAGCCGCAATCACTGGCGCGGGGATACCATGTTGGCGGGTAACAGAGAGGCACCTATTTGGGTCAGTTTGAGTGTGTCGCCGATCCGTGAAGAAGGCGGCGCAATTTCAAGTTATGTCGCCTCAGCCCAAGATATTTCGTTTGTAAAAGAAAGCCAGCGTAAAATGGAAGAATTGGCTTACTTTGATACCTTAACTGGCCTTGCCAACCGAACGTTTTTCAGGATGCAGTTACGTAAATCCATGGCGCTTGCCGAGCGTGGTCATTACGCCTTTGCTCTATTTTACTTTGACTTAGATGAGTTTAAACGCATCAATGATACCTTGGGACATGACGCGGGTGACCGCTTATTGCTTGAAGTCGCGACGAGATTGAAAAAGCGGCTCCGTGCAGAAGATACCATTGCCAGATTGGGTGGGGATGAGTTTGCGGTGTTACTGAGTGGCATCAATGAGCGAGAAAATGCCATGGAAGTTGCCAATATCATTCAAAAGACACTGGCAGAACCAATAAAATTGGGTAATAACGAAGTGATCGTCAGTGCAAGTATTGGTATTACGATGGCTCCGTTTGACAGTA
Source organism: Pseudoalteromonas sp. GCY (assembly GCF_016695175.1). Taxonomy (NCBI): domain Bacteria; kingdom Pseudomonadati; phylum Pseudomonadota; class Gammaproteobacteria; order Alteromonadales; family Pseudoalteromonadaceae; genus Pseudoalteromonas; species Pseudoalteromonas sp. GCY. The sequence continues at coordinate 2,798,505 of NZ_CP068023.1, read as the reverse complement.
AAGAAGAAGAGCAGCTGCTTAAACATGCAGATTTAGCAATGTATCAGGCTAAAGCAAAAGGGCGGAACACTTACCATTTCTATAGCCAAGATTTAGACGAAGCCGCCAACGAGCGCCTATATATAGAAAGCGAGCTGCGTATAGCAATTAAAGCGCAACAATTTACCTTGCATTATCAACCACAAGTGAACAGTGAAAGTGGTGAGGTTGTAGGCTACGAAGCGCTTATTCGTTGGTTCCACCCAAGCGAAGGAACCATTCCACCAAGTAAGTTTATTCCAATTGCTGAAGCGACAGGCTTAATCGTAGAGCTTGGCGCATGGGTGTTAGAAGAAGCGTGTCATTTTTCTCGTCGTTTAAAAGCTGCGGGCAAGATTGCCAACATATCCATCAACCTTTCTGCGAGACAGTTTAAAGACGCACAATTGATCAGTACGCTGTCAGATATTATTGAAAGAACTGAGATGGAGCCAACTCTACTGCACCTTGAGCTTACCGAGAGCATGCTGATGGGAGATGTGGAAGCGGCAATTATACAACTTAGAGATATCAAAGCGCTTGGCGTTTCACTGTCTATTGATGACTTTGGTACAGGCTATTCGTCTTTAAGTTATATTAAACGTTTCCCTGTTGATATACTTAAAATCGACCGCTCCTTTGTAAAAGATATTCCTGAAGATCCGAATGATATGGAAATCACCGCTGCGATCATAGCGATGGCACAAAAATTAAATTTGCAGGTTATTGCTGAAGGGGTGGAAACTGAGGCTCAGATGACGTTCTTGGCGAAAAATAACTGCTATATTGTACAAGGTTATTACTACAGCCCGCCGCTAAGTGAAGCCGAGATTTTGAGGTTTGCCCCAGCAGTATAGCGGCTCAGCCCCAAAGCTTGGGGCTGAAAATAATAAGATCCTAGCCGCCTGCTATTTTTACTTTGAAGCCTTGGCCTTCTAATAATTGCTTAAGCTTTTCTCTGTCATCGCCTTGAATTTCAATAACGCCTTCTTTAACTGCTCCACCTTGACCCATTTTAGATTTAAGCGTTTTTGCCAATTTTTTTAGATCATGCTGTTCACTATCGATGCCGACGACAAGCATAACGCCTTTGCCTTTGCGCCCTTTAGTTTGTCTTTCAATACGAACGGCGCTGTCTTTAAAAACTTTTCCCTGAACTTCTTGTTTTGGTTCTTTGGTGTCAATACGGCCTACATCTGTGGAGTACACAAGTCTTGATTCTGACATTAATTCTGGTCCTCTTGCGGGTTCTTTGCAGAGATCATAGCAAAAAGCAGATTAGATGTTTTTTATTTTTTGCTAAATGATTTTTAAGCGTTATATTTAAATTGGTGAGGGGAAACAAATCAAAATAATTTAGGAGCTTAATGATGAGCTTGAGTAAAAATGCTTCTGCTGACGGTAAGACACTGACTATTCAAATTAGGGGCAAGTTTGACTTTAATTTGGTGCAGTCGTTTCGTCAGGCGTATGCTGAGGTGAATGATCAAACCGAAAAGGTTGTTGTTGACCTGCGTGAAACCGACTATATGGACAGCTCCGCTTTGGGTATGCTGTTAAATATGAAAAAAACGCTGGGAAGCTCAGTTTCTAGCATTCAAATTAGTAATTGTCGCCCACAACTTAAGAAAATCCTCCAGATCTCTCGTTTTGATAAGAAGTTTGATATTGACTGATCGCCGATAGATTAGCCCCTCATGAATATCTTGGTAGTCGACGATCAGGTATTAAACTGCAAGCTGCTCAAGGCAATGCTTGAGCAACAATTTTATACCGTTTTTTGTGCGCATAATGGTCGTGATGCATTAAAAATTCTCGAAAGTCAGGACATCGACATCGTGCTGCTAGACGTTGTCATGCCCGTAATGGATGGCTTTGAGACTGCCCCCAAAATAAAGCAATATGCGGGCGACGTATATCTCCCTATCATCTTTATCACCGCACTTGAAGATCAAAGTAGCTTTGAAAAATGTCTCGCTGTAGGGGGCGATGACTTTATTCATAAGCCGTTTGATAAAGTCATTTTATCGGCCAAAATCAAAGCGCATGCAAGGACACGTAGGCTCAGTCAGCAAAGCAACGAGCAACGCCGACAACTGGAATATCACTATAACCAGATAGAGCGAGAGCACGAGATTGTTGAGCACATCTTTAGTAATGCGCTTGCACAACAATCCGAATATCCAGAGATTTGTGAATACCACTTGTCACCCGCGTCAATGTTTAATGGCGATATGTTTTTAATGGCCAAGAGTCCAATGGGTGGCTTTTATTGTTTACTGGGTGATTTTACCGGTCATGGTTTAGCAGCTGCAGTCGGCGCGCTTCCCGCATCGCGCATTTTCTATACTATGGTTCAAAAGGGGATGGCGGTTAGTGATATAGCCGTTGAGCTTAATACTGCCCTTAATGAGTTATTGCCAGGGCACATGTTTTGCGCTGCAGCAATTATCGAGTTGAGCAGCTCAGGGAAAAGTGTTTCTGCTTGGCTTGGCGGTTTGCCAGATCTATATCTGATTGACCAAAATGGCAGTCTTATTAAAACCATCGAGAGCCAACATATGGCGCTTGGCATTTTAGAAGTCGATGAGTTTGAACGTAATCTGCTGCATTTTGAAGTCAGCCCCGACCAACGCCTCGTAATGGCGACAGACGGTATCATCGAATCTGAGTCTGAGCGGGGTGAAATGTATGGCGAACGACGGTTAAAGCGCTTGCTGGCGAGTAGAAAGCATATTTCCACGGATCAAATTATCTCTGAAGTTCGCGAGTTTTCTGGTAATACGGAGCAACAAGATGACTTAAGTATCGCGATTATTAATTGCGTTGCCAGCGAGTCAATCGTTTCTGCGCCAAACCACTATTCAAGTTTGCCGTTTAATATTTCGTTATCTTTAGATGCCAAGCAGATGAAAACCACAGATCCGGTACTTGAGCTGGTGGATTTGCTTAGTGAGGTTGACGGTATTTCGGCGCATCGCTCTAATATATTTTTACTACTTTCTGAGGCCTACAATAATTCTTTAGACCACGGTGTGCTGGGGCTAGACTCAGAAATTAAAAATAAAGAAGATGGCTTTTTTGAATTCTACAGCTTGCGAGAGAGTGTTTTGAAGGAGCTAAAAGAAGCGCTCATTATTATTTCAGTGCGCTATAGCCCTGAAGAGCTAAAGCTATACTTCAATATTTGTGATTCAGGTAATGGTTTTGAATCAAGTGAGCGTGCCAAAGCGCAACAAGAGCATAGTCACGGCCGAGGTGTAAGCTTACTTAATGAAATTGCCCAAAGCGTTAGCTACAACGGCGCTGGAAATGAAGTTGAAATGGTTTATTCACTCACCTCTAAATCGGTATAAATTCCACTCAAGCGTATTTCACTTCTGCTTTAGATTTACTATTTACTCGTATTGCTCTATGTACCTGTTTTTTAGTGTTGGCAAGGTATAAAGAGCGTGGTAAAGTTGCGTTAACTTTAGATGTTTAGATGGCTAAAATGTCAGATTATATTTCATTGAGTGGATTATCTATCTCCCGCGAATTGTTTTTGCTGCAATTAGAAAAATTAGATGCTTACATTGAGCAAAACTCAAGCCCTGCTGTGTGGTCATATCAGATCCCTGAGCTCGGGGAAGGAGGCGCTTGTAGCTTGTTTGGGCACCTTCAGGAAGCACCTTTTTTATTGAGTGACTACGTTGAAAAGAACACGGTGAATGAACAATCTCTTGCCAAGCTGCAAACGATAGTGTCAGCGGTCGTTGAATTTACAGCTGTTGATTGGTTTGGCATATACCAAGCAAGAGCGACAAATGAAGGGAAACAACTTCTCAAATTAGCGTATTCTGGCGCGCCGAGTAGACCGCTATTCCCAATAACGGAGGCCTTTGCCGCTACTTCAAATAATATCCAAACGGTATTGAGTGCTAAAGCTCGAGTGATTAATGACATCCCTCAATATGTCGTCAGTGGAGGAGAGTACTACACTTGCGATCCAAAGGTGAAAGCAGAAACCTGTATGCCATTATTCGATGATGCTCAAAATTGTATTGGAATTATTGATGCAGAAGCGTTTTCTGAGTCATTTTTCAACGAAGAAATTTTAGCATTGCTTGCAGCTGCATGTACGAGAATTCCTGACTATTTACCCGAATAATTATAGGAATAGTCCGGCTGTAAACTTGACGCCTTTGTGGTGCTGCCAAGTTTACAAAAATGAATAAAATTCTAGATAAATATGGTAACTGAGATGCAAGTCTCTATGTTACCATCAAGTCTACTGGAATCGGGCGTCAGCCGCTCGAGTTTGCATTAATTAAAATAAAAGAGATAAGCCATGTTCTCAGAGCTAAAACCACTTCCAACAGATCCTATTTTAGGCCTGATGGCCGCTTATAAACAGGACACTAACCCAAACAAAATTGACCTTGGTGTAGGTGTTTATAAGGACGAGCAGGGAAACACGCCGGTACTTAGAGCGGTTAAAAAAGCGGAAGCGTTTCGTTTAGAAAACGAAACGACAAAATCTTATATTGGTTTGGCTGGTAACTTAGACTTCTGTCAAAAGATGGAAACACTGTTACTTGGAGAGCATAGTACATTATTGGCAAACCGTGTACGTACGGCGCAAGCACCAGGTGGTACTGGCGCATTGCGTGTTGCTGCCGAATTTATTAAACGTTGCAACACCAATGCAACTGTATGGGTTACGACTCCAACTTGGGCAAACCACATCAGCCTATTTGAAGCAGCTGGTCTAACAGTTAAAGAGTATCCTTACTACGACTACGAAAACAAAGGGTTGTTGTTTGATGAGATGATCAATGCGCTGAAGCAAGTACCTAAAGGTGATGTAGTACTACTTCATGCATGTTGTCATAACCCAAGTGGTATGGACTTAAATCAAGCGCAATGGAAAGTGGTTGCTGAACTTGCGAAAGAGCAAGGCTTTACGCCATTAATTGATATTGCATACCAAGGTTTTGGTACCAGTCTTGAAGAAGATGCACAAGGCCTTAGAACGGTTGCGGATACAGTTGATGAAATGATCATCTGTTCATCTTGCTCTAAGAATTTTGGTTTATACCGCGAGCGTATCGGTGCGTGTTCAATCATTGCAAAAGACAGTGCAACTGCTGATGTTTCAAACTCAGTATTACTTAGCGTTGTTCGTAGTATCTATTCAATGCCACCAGCACACGGTGCTGATATTGTAAATACCATTCTAAGCAGTACTGAACTTACGCAAATGTGGTACGACGAACTTGATGAAATGCGCGGCCGCATCAATGGTCTACGTACGCTGATCAAAGAAAGCCTAGCTGCAAAAGGTGTTGAGCAAGATTTCTCGTTCATCGACCGTCAGCACGGTATGTTCTCTTTCTTGGGTATTAATAAAGAGCAAATTGACAGACTACGCACTGAATATGCTATCTATATGGTAGGCTCTAGCCGCGTTAACGTAGCTGGCGTAAGCAAAGACAATATTGACTACTTTGCTGACGCAGTGGCAAGCGTGATTAAATAATACCACGCTACACAGAACAAAATAAAAAACCGCAGAACATGCGGTTTTTTATTTTCAGCCTAAACCACCCACTGAAGTAAGTGGTTATTATCATTTAGGCTTGCTTAATTTTGGTCACTTTATCTGGATCTGACGCTTTTTCGTTTTCAGATTTGTTTTTGGCATTGGCCTTTGGTGCTACTTTGCCACCTTTTAACACAGACACAAAGTCATCTTTTTGTTTTGCAATCTCAAGCGCTAGGGATTCAACTTGTTGTTCACTCAGCGGCACGTCAACTTTCGTTAGCATGTCTTCCAATGCTTCAGCTACATCTAGCATTTTATCATAAGCATCAGCTTCTTTTTTAGACGTGAAAGTCATACGCTCGACTCCATTTCTTTCAACAACATATTTGATGATAACGGCCATGGTTATTCCCCTAGTCACTGTTTTTTTATACAGTAAATCGAATCGAGTGATTAAGCAAGTTATTTTGAAAATTTTTCAAGTGCTGTTGAGTGAAGGAAAATTAATTAAATTCATTAAAAACAAAAGCTTAATATTTATTCAGATTTTTGAAAGAATGAATGTTTTTTGACAAAGTCAATGTTCCAATCTTTATTTAAAAAGCTTGCTGCAATCACCCATCGAGAGGAATGCAAAAAGCTTTGGATACTTTTCACGCACAAGGAGTGTATATATGTTCAATAAACCCACCATACTTTCTATTTTATTGGCGCTAGGTTTAAGCTGTTCAAGTGTGCTCGCAAAACCTGCGGAGCAAGCAAAATCAGTCTCTCAAACACAGCAGCAAAGTGCTGTACTCGATATTAATTCCGCTGACGCTTCGGCGCTTTCAAGTTTACCAGGGATTGGTATTCGTAAAGCTGAAGCCATCGTAGAGTACCGTAAGAAAATGGGGCGCTTTAAAACAACAACGGAGTTGCTGGAAGTAAAAGGAATTGGGAAAGGAATATTGGCAAAATTGGAGGGGAAAATTAGAGTCTAGTCGTAGTTATTGTGTGCGAGCTTAGCTGCTCGCACACAGGTAGATTGAAGATCAGGGCTTATTCGAGGCGTTAAACTCAGCGATTGCCTGAGCTAACTTGGGTTTGCCAAACTGTATTTCCAGTGGTGTGGTCAGTAGCGGATAAATTAATCCTGCTACCAATAAGACAGGTAATAACAACCAGCCTTCAAATACGACCAATGAGGCAAAAAACGGTGTGAGCAGTAGCAACTTGGCTATTCTTAACACGACCTTTGTTTTTGCATCAAGGTGGCTAAGTGCAAGACGTAAGATCATCTGCTTGTCACGTAATTTAAACGCTCTCAGTTGCTCAATTTGGCTTAACCTAAAATGCATGAATGTGATATCTCAACTTCTTTTGGTAACGTGGAAAAATAAGAAAAGAAAAAATGCAACACTATAAAATGCAAAAATAATTTCCATCCATCCAGGCATAGATAATCCTGCAAAAGACCAAGCTTTTTTGCCGCAGTCACCTGTTGCAGCAAAAAAGCTTGGTAGCCATTCATGAAGTGGCATAAACGCAGGAAAGTTTGGTACAAAGTCACAGGTAAAAGCAAATGGATCCGTTGTGGTTTGCATACTGATATGTTCACGGGCGATAAAATAACCCCAAATGCTGCCTACGCCCCACGAAACAAATGCGAGACTACGCAGTGCGAAAGAGCGAGGAGAAATCATACCGATTAAACCTGCTGCTAATAACCCCAACATAGCAAAACGCTGATAGATGCACATAATACAGGGCTCTAAACCCATACCGTATTGGAAATACAGTGCAACGGCTTCAAAAATAGCAGCGGATAGTGCTAGCAATCCCCAAGATTGCCTAGAGAGATGAAAAGATGAAATCTTCATTATAGAGAAACCCTTTTTGTTTTATTATGCTTTATCTGGCCGCGTTAGAGCAACCTTACTTCGGCGGTGTGCGCTATCTTTGCGACGATTTTTCGACTCTTGTTACCAGCAGAAGTTCGAAAATATCAAAATAGACCACTTGATTAAGTCAATTGAGGTGAGACTGGCATTATCAGCATTTCTATTCTGACGTATTTACTCACTCATTTTTCTCTAGGGCATAAATATGAAAAGTAGCGCGTTCAATGGCGGAGCCATGTAAGATAACGTATTCAATATCGTTGTAAGCCGCGACTGACTGCAAGGGGTTACTATTTAAAAGCAATAGATTAGCCACTTTCCCAGCAGCGATATTTCCGTACTGATTGTCTATCGCAAATGCTTTGGCATTGTTAATGGTTGCAGCAGATAGCAAGCTAACGAGGCCTACTCCGGCTTGATCCATCATCGTTAATTCTTGATAAGTCGATAAGCCAGGTTGCGAGACATAAGTTGGTGCGGGTGGCGTATCTGAGCCAAGCAGCAGGGTTGCGCCATTTTTATATAGATAATTTAGTGCACGTTGCCCTTGAGAGAAAACTTGCTCGAGTTTAGCCACCTTTTGTTGATTACTTATTTTACCCCAGCCTTGACCCATTTCTCGAGAAAACCAGCGACCAGGTTCACTTTGATACCAAGCAATTTGAGACGGAGGTAATACGGTACGATATTCAGACGTGAAGGTGAAAGTGTGATCAGTCACTTTCGCCAGAGCATTCATCACATTTAATGTGGCTTGATATGCTATGTCTTTTTCGATGATGGTATCCAGCACAGCTTTTACATTGGTTGGTAGTTCGCTTTCGCTAGGGGCTGTATTTGGCGCTAACCAGTTCCAAAGTCCATGCGCCATAACGTTGATATTGGCATCTACAGCAAGTTGTTGCATATCAATGGCATTCGCATGTGCCATTACGGGTAACTTAAGTGAGTTTGCGGACTCGATTAATTGTTTGGCAGTTTCTTGGTTAATAAGCGGTATAGCACTGTTTTCTCCAAAGCCATCTTCAAAGTACAATTTGGCACAAGTTGCACCGTCAGATTTCATTCGCGTTAAGGGTTGAGCTCCTTGGTGAGCGTGTGCTTGAGATGGTGTTAGCTCATGAGCAGGATCGCCGTGTTGTGCAGCAAAGTAGGGTTTATGTTGATGTAGCTTAGAGTAACTAAGGCCTTCTGCATTGTAACCTTGGTAAACCGGCATTGCGCCACAAAAGTAGGCGTCGGGTGCGGGACCATTAGCTGTAAATTCGGTCATGCCGGTCGCAGTGTTTGACGGGTCAATAACTTGCGTGACGCCATAGTAAAGATAATTAGCACCTTGCCTTTGTAAAAATGCTGCCTGCATTTGGCGAGCTTTAGGGGAGGTGTTAAGCAATCCCGGCATTGTTTTTAGGTGGACATGGCTATCGGTTAACCCCGGTATGAGATATTGACCATGAGCATCAATGACCTGTGCTGCATCCGGTTTTTGACTTGAGTCAGAGACTTGTATAATTTTGCCATCTTGGATGGCGAGCCAATGATTGGAAATGATATTGACTTGGTGCTTATCAATAGGATTTAAAATGGTAGCATTGTCGATACGAAGGTCTACTGCTGCAAATAATGCATGAGAAGACAGGGCGCAACAGGCCGTAAATATTAATGTTTGTTTTTTCATAGTGAAAACCAGTTAGTGTCGTATTAGATGTCTTCGAGCATAACTGGTGAGGTACTTTGTGTTTTAATTTTCATATAAATTAACTCTGAAATTTTTCTTAATTTAATTAAAACTATAATAATCAATAATATAAGGTGTTCTTGGGTTGAAAAATTTGCTTTTGGGAAATTGGCTTGTTGTGCCTAAATTGAACCAAATTGTGGAGTATCCGACTGGCCGTGAATATACCGTCACCCCAAAAGTAATGAAATTACTGTTGGTGTTGGTCGATGCGAAGGCTGAGCCTCTGAGTATTGATAACCTCGTCGAGTTAGTTTGGCACCCGAAGGTGGTGTCTGACAACTCGGTCTATCAAGCTGTGGCGCAGTTAAGAAAGATTTTGAACACAGATCCGCAATACCAAGAATACATAGAAAGAATATCAGCTCAAGGCTACCGTATTCATCCAAACATTGCGCTTAGAGAGCATAAAGCGGCTGTGATGCCTGTGAGTAAAAAGCGAATTTGGCTGCTTGGTGTCACCATTACGTTGCTCGTTCTCATCGCTTTTTTTGCTTTTTATATTCAAACTGATCAAAAGCACAAGACACAAAACAACCCGTATTTTGATGAGATCACTCTTGCCACACACCTATCCCAAAGTACAGCGGTGGAGGAGTTAGCGCGAGCGAAAACGATTTATCAACAAGTGTTATCTAAACAAAGTGATAATGTCGAGGCACTCAGTGGCTTATGCAATGCCTTTATGGGGCTCAGCGTATATGGCGCGGTGTCAGAGTATGAATCGCTTGCTTTGTGTCGGCCGTTGTTAGAGAAGGCACGGATCTTAGATGATACAAATATTGAAGTTATAACCTCTCTTGCACGCTTTGCGGTGATGGAGAGTGAAATTGAGCAAGCACAGGATTATTTTAAGCGCGGATTTGAGCTCTCAACCAAGCATGCTCGCCTATGGCATTGGTATGGTCGATTTCTTCGGGACCAACACAAAATACCCGATGCAATTGCTGCGCATAAACAAGCGTATCAGTTAGCACCAAACGATGCGGTTATTATCCGAGGATTAGCCTATGCCTATTTGAATTTTAGAGAGTTAGTGCTCGCGCGAAAATATTTTGATCGTAGCGTTGCCGTTGCCCCCCACACCAAAAACAATCCGCTCTATGCGCTAGACTTTTATTCGCTTAACCAGAATAGAGCAAGCCAATATTTGCTGTGGTACCAAAACAATCACATCAGTCATAGTAAATTGTACCCCGCGCAGCAGTTGAGCCACATATTGGTGTTATTGAGTTTAGGGCGCGCAGAAGAAGCTGAGAAGAAATATCAGCAAGCCGCAAATTTAGGTTCAATTTCTACAGCATTTAGACTCTATGTTGAAGCCGGGATCGCATGGCGACAAGGTGATGTCGAAAAGGCCGAAGAACTCTTAAAAAAGCGATACGAGCTAGACTCAAAGGGTAATCATTATGTGATGCCTTATGTTTTGGCTTTGCTTGCACAGCAGAAAGTACAGCCCGCGCTAACGCTTTTTGAACAGCATTTTGCTGATTTCGCGGCGCTTAAATTGCCAGAGGCAGGCAATGTAGGGCAATACCTTACTTATGCCCTGATGCTGAAACGTACTGGTCAAGATAGCCAGCTTAAGCGAGTAACACAGTTGTTGGCACAATACCTTAATCAAGGAAATCAGCTAGATGCAGCTTTATCTCCATATTGGTCCGCACTTAACAATGACGCAGTAGAAACACAACAAGCGCTAACGCAGCTGCTCAACACTGGCTGGTTACCCGACTACAATGATAGTTTTTTTGCCACAGATCTTTATCTCGCTTTGACATCAGACCACGAATTTAAACAAGCATGGCTGAATAAGCTTGAAAGCAGACAGAACGAGCTCTAAAACGTTAGGTTACTCATGCATAAAATTCGCGACGTTCTTTGCTTTCTTCAATTTCCGCAGAGGCACTTGTCACCTACGGCCACGCCCGTTCGCTTGATTAACGATCAAAGCTGGTAGGAGATTGATTAATTTGGTATTAAGATGAAAGTCAAAGAATGAGGTGATTACGGGTATAAAAATAACCCGAACGGCTACGATAAAGTTGTTATGCGAATGAGTAATGTATAGAGAAAATGATGGAATTAGATAGTAGGATTAACTTGTTAGAAAATGGAAATTTATCTCCTCAAGATGCTGAGAAGCAATTCAACGAAATTTTAGTCCCATTGCTAAATAAAGATGGGTATAACATAGCCTTAGCTCCTTTTCGCGGTGATGTTGGTGTGGATTTTATTGCTGAGAAACAACTTTTCAATAACCAAGAGCAAGTAGGAATCGAATATAAGCACTATAAATCTGCTGTAGGTGTCGATGTTGTTCGTCGGTTACTGGGAACGACATTTACTCATAACTTTGATCGTTTGATTTTGGTCACCAAATCTCGTTTTACCAAATCAGCCCTTGAGCTTGCTAATTCAGTTTTACCAGTCAAGCTTGAACTAATTGACTTAGATGCGCTGAGAGCATGGGTTCAGAGAGCCGAAAAAACTGAAGACTATAACTTCGAGCTAGTAAATATTATTCGTTCCAATATTAGCGAGCGGTTAGCGATGCTAATAGCTAAAAATCCTCGATACCTGATGGATATTGAATGGAGAGAGCTTGAGTATGTTATTCAAACGGTGTTTGAAGAGTTAGGGTTCAGCGCTGAACTTACCCCAGGAAGTAAAGATGGCGGTAAAGATTTAGTGCTTACCTGTAGGGTTTCTGGTCAAGACCACACCTATTACATAGAGCTTAAGCACTGGAGATCCCAACAAAAAGTAGGTGGACAAGCAGCTAGAGACTTCCTGAAAGTGATTATTAATGAAGAAGTAAATGGAGGGTTATTTCTTTCTTCGTACGGTTATTGTGAGAATGCGTTTGAAATGTTGACTGAGATTGACAGAAAACATTTAAAGTTTGGTGATCAGAAAAAAATCGTTACTTTATGTACACAGTACGTTAAGTCTAAATCAGGCCTTTGGTCTCCTACCAGCGGTTTATCAGAAGTTTTGTTTGAACAAACTATATAAATTCGCCGAATAAACTGTTGCACAAGGATAAAATAGGGTGGTTTTTCTCCTTCGTTGCTTTTTTAACCCAATGGCTAGCAATGACATTCAGAATTATTCGGTGCACTCCGAAGTTGAAACTGCTTTTTTGGAAAAGTAAAACTTTGAGATATAAACATAAAACAATATGAGTAATCAACAACATTGGCAAAGGAAGTGGAGAGAAGTATTAGGAGAGTCGACTGACTCAATGCCTGATATCAGGGAGGATTATGCTCTTCATTTCGACATATGGAAACTGGATGATGAAAAGCTCGAAGCCTGCTTTTCAATATTTCCAAATGGCAAGCGAATACTTAAAAGAGTGAATGAAGTCAGAAAAGTGTGTCCGCAATCTACAGATACTGATGATGAAACACTCTTAAACAAGCTAAATCAACTCAATGAAAATATAGAGATTGTGCTTCAAGCATTCGGCGATCAAGCACTTATTGAGTTAAATAGAGAAAAGTCTTCCACTAAGAAATGTCGTGTTTATCGAGGCAGTGAAACGCTAAGGTGTGAAGTGTTTAAAAATGCGGATCCACCCACCATACATTTAGATGATGCACTGTCTGAAATTATCAAGAAACACTGTGGTGGAGAAGGTTACGAAGCACTTTTCTTTTTAAGTGAGCCGCTATACCAATTGGCTGGTTGCGATTATACCGTTTCGCATTGGATAGCATGGGCAATGGTAGAAAACGAATACGATACCGATCCGTACTACGAAGCATTTGAGTTATATAAAATGAAAGCAGAGGCTGGATGGTCTGATGAGGAGCAATTTATTTACATTAACAGTTCAGTGTTTACCTAAGGTGAGCCCGTTATGGCCAAGTCTATATCGCCTTAAGTGAGTTCTAAGTCTCACACCGTATCACAATCTCACCTGCATTGGACATGGCTATTTTCAGCTAGCGTGATTTGTAGCTTGTTAGTTGAGCTTCATCTGGTACAATCAGTGGATTAACAAGCACAACCTGCCAATCAAGGCATTGATGTAATAATAAAGTGGTGTGAGATGAGAATTTTCAAAGCCAAGAGCCCAGCTGGATTTGCTGAAGAATATATTGTTGAGTCAATTTGGAACGGCGAATTCCCTCCGGGATCCATTCTACCTGCTGAGCGTGAGCTTTCTGAACTCATTGGTGTAACAAGAACAACACTGCGCGAAGTATTACAAAGGCTAGCTCGTGATGGCTGGTTGACTATCCAACATGGTAAGCCAACCCGAGTAAATAACTTTTGGGAAACGTCAGGGCTTAATATTTTAGAAACCTTAGCGCGTCTCGATGAAGATAAGATGCCTGAGTTGACCGATCAGCTGCTGTCAGCGCGTACCAATATTAGTGCTATCTATACGCGTGCGGCGATAAAATTCAATCCGCAGCGTGTTATCGATATTTTATCTAAGCATGAAGAACTAGAAGACACCGCAGAAGCGTTTGCCGATTATGACTACCAAGTTCACCATGAGCTGGCAGGTGCTGGGCAAAACAAAATTTATGTGCTTATTTTAAATGGCTTCAGAGGTTTATACTCAAAAATTGGGTGCCATTACTTCTCTGATTCAAGAACGCGAGGACTGGCGAGACAGTTCTATGCAGATTTAACCAAACTGGCAGAAAATCAAGAACACGATGGTGCTATTTCATTGATGCGTAAGTATGGTCACCAATCGGGTGAAATTTGGCAGCAGATCCGCGGTGATATGCCCGAAAATATCATGGACTAATGTCCACTGAGTGATAGGCATCTTAAAAGGCTTCTTCGTGAAGCCTTTTTTGATCACCGAATGGCATCTTGAGCGGAGGCATTTTTGTCTCATCGAATTTATAGATTGGTACTATCGGTAAATTCGATTGTTAATTATGGCACTTGCCAAATACACTATGCGCAGTTTTTGGCGGTGAGAATGGCAAAGATACTTTGGTTATGAATTTAGCTAGGGTTGTTTTTTTATAAGCACGCCACAATATTATGAACAAGATATTTTGGTCTCGACACGAGATACCAAATAAGATTGGAAATAAACCTAACTATTGGAGATAAAAATGGGTGTATTAGTAGGCCGCAAGGCACCAGACTTTACAGCAGCAGCAGTACTAGGTAACGGTGAGATCGTAGATAGCTACAACCTGCACGAGCGTATTAAAGGTAAAAAAGCGGTTGTTTTCTTTTACCCACTAGACTTCACTTTTGTTTGTCCTTCAGAGCTAATCGCGTTCGACAAGCGTTACGAAGAGTTCCAAAAGCGTGGTGTTGAAGTGATCGGTGTTTCTATCGATTCTCAATTCTCGCACAACGCATGGCGTAACACTCCAGTAAACGAAGGCGGTATCGGTCAAGTTAAATACGATCTAATCGCTGATGTTAAGCACGAAATCTGTCAAGCATACGACGTTGAGCACCCAGAAGCTGGTGTTGCTTTCCGTGGTTCTTTCCTAATCGATGCTGAAGGTAATGTACGTCACCAAGTAGTTAACGACCTACCACTAGGCCGTAACATCGACGAAATGCTTCGCATGGTTGATGCACTAGCATTCCACGAAGAGCACGGTGAAGTATGTCCAGCAGGTTGGACTGAAGGTAAAGCAGGTATGGATGCAAGCCCTGAAGGTGTTGCTAAGTTCCTATCTGAAAACGAAGGCGCACTATAATTTAGTGTCGACTTTGTGATATCTCGCTGATATCAAAAAAGAAACCCGCCAATTGGCGGGTTTTTTAATGGCTACTGATACCTCAATAGCTTTCTCAGGGTAATACTTTGACTACTCGGCTACCTTGCCTACTTTAGCAAGTGCCATGCTAGTTAAAGTTGATAAACTGACCCAGTGATTTTATCAGTTGAATGCTTAGGTAAGCGGCAAATAAACTGATCACGGGGGTTGCGAGCAGACTCAGAAATTCGAGTTCATTAATCATTAGTCTCTTCCTTTTTTTCTTGCTCGTTGTTATTGGCTGTTTGAAACGCTTTCTCTAAAGACTGTTTGGTCTCAATTTTTATTTCTTCTAGATTCGCTTTGATTGACTCAGTGATAGCTTGCGTTACTTTAGTTTTTACTTCTTGAAGTAATGAAGCATCAATTTCTGCAGCTGTTGTTGTCATGCTTGCTGTAAACAGTAAAGTTGTCATGGTGATTTTCGCTAAAGTAGTCATAATAAGTTTCCTTGTAATTTGTTAGTCGCAATAACTATTACAAAGGTTGTGCCAAAATGAATTTAATTTTTATCTTATTGATTTTTATATATTTTAATTTTTATTTTGCACAGGGGAATTAATGGAGTGGTGAATTTGACCAGTGCGGGATGAGTGAAATGGCTAAGATTTAGTTAAATTTATTAAGGTTGGATTAAGCGAAGTAAGAAAGGATAAAAAACAATGTTTGGGCCGAATTAACGGCCAAAGTTAGGGTCATCAGGTAGGTCAACCAAGATTAATACAGCCCCTTTACCGCCATATTCTAAAGGTGCTTGGTGCATCGCCAGTATATCTGGATGCTGGACAAGATACTGCGGTACTTTATGCTTAAGCACACGCTCACCAATTCCATGAACCACGCACGCACAGGCAATATGCTGCTTCTTACAAGCATGAATTAATGCTGCCAGTTCTTGTTTTACCGTTTCTTTATTTAGCCCGTGTAAATCTAAGATGAGTTCGGGCGCGTAGTCACCACGCCTTAGCTGTTTTGCTAAATAGCGATCAGCACCGGGCTTTACGAAATTGATGGTTCCCGAAGTATCAATATCAGGAATATACTCGTCAGAAAAGTAAAACTCAGATTGCTGCTGCTTGACTTGTTGCTTCAGCTCTATGCTCTGAATTTTTTTCTTTTGTTTGAGCTGCACCTGATCTTGTTTGAGGGGTTTTACACCATTCAAAGACTCACGAAACATCGCGAAATCGTCATTTAGGTCAGCATTAGTGTTAGATTCTCTGTTCATGGTGGCATTTTAAATAAAAAAAGCATAAAAACCTAGCTTAAAAACCGCTACAATAACGCCATATAGTTTGATCTTTAGAGAGTCATCATGACGGAAATGTCGCAACCACTTATTACCGAAGAAATGGCCGTTGAAGCCTTTCAAGACTTACATACCATTCAGGACTGGGTACGCTGGACAGCGAGCCAGTTTGTGAGTAACGAGGTATTTTTTGGTCATGGTACGGATAATCCTTGGGACGAAGCGGTCAGTTTAGTGCTTCCGGTGCTGCATATGCCAATTGATGCCCCCAAAGAAATCATGCATGCGCGCGTGACGCAAAGTGAAAAAGCGCATCTGATGGAGTTTATCAAAGCACGTATCGAGCAGCGCATTCCCGTAGCCTACTTAACCAATCAAGCTTGGTTTGCTGGTATGCCGTTTTATGTTGATGAGCGCGTATTAGTACCACGCTCGCCATTTGCTGAGTTAATCGCAAAACATTTTGCCCCGTGGGTAGCTGCACCGAATAAGGTAACGCGTATTTTAGATATGTGTACGGGTTCTGGTTGTATTGCGATTGCATTGGCCAAAGCATTTGAGCGCGCACAAGTAGACGCAGTAGATATTTCTTTTGAAGCCTTAGAAGTGGCTGATCACAATATCAATCAGCATATGATGCAAGACAGAGTCTTTGCTATCCAATCTGATGTATTTAGTGGTGTACCGGGTCAAAAGTACGATTTAATCGTAGCAAATCCTCCTTATGTTGATGCAGAAGATATGTCAGATCTGCCAGAGGAGTTCCATCATGAGCCTGAGCTTGGTTTGGCGTCAGGAGAAGATGGTCTTGATGTGACCCGCACATTACTGGCGGAAGCGGCCGCTCATCTAAATGATGATGGTTTGTTATTTGTCGAAGTTGGCAATTCTATGGTACATATGGAGCAGCAATTTCCTGAAGCGCCATTTACTTGGTTAGACTTTGAGCATGGTGGTTTAGGGGTCTTTGTCGTATCCAAACAACAATTATTGGAATACTTTAAAAACTGATAGGGAGCCAATGCTCTCTATCGTCTATTTAGGAATGAGGAAAAACGATGGCAGGCAATAGCATTGGCCAATTATTTAAGGTGTCGACCTTTGGTGAAAGCCATGGCGCCGCGCTTGGTGGCGTGGTGGATGGTGTACCACCAGGGCTTGAGATCACTGAAGCTGATTTACAAATCGATTTAGATAGACGTAAACCAGGTCAAAGCCGCTACACAACACAGCGCCGAGAAGGCGATGAGATAAAAATTCTCTCGGGTGTGTTTGAAGGCAAGACCACAGGTACGAGCATTGGATTGTTGATCGAAAATACCGATCAACGTTCAAAAGATTACTCAAACATCAAAGACTTGTTCCGTCCGGGTCACGGCGACTATACCTATTGGCACAAATACGGACATAGAGATTATCGTGGTGGTGGCAGGTCTTCGGCACGTGAGACAGCCATTCGCGTTGCAGCAGGTGCGATCGCGAAAAAATATCTCAAGCAAGTCCATGGCATCGAAATCAATGCTTGTCTTTCTCAATTAGGCCCGATTAAAGCCCAGTGCTATGATTGGTCAGCGGTTGAAAACAATCCATTTTTCTTTCCCGATGAATCTAAGCTAGAAGCGCTAGATGACTATATGCGTACGCTGAAAAAAGAAGGTGATTCAGTCGGCGCGAAAGTGAAAGTCGTGGCGAAAAATGTGCCTGTTGGCTTAGGTGAACCAGTGTTTGATCGTTTGGACGCCGAAATAGCACACTCCTTGATGAGTATTAATGCCGTAAAAGGCGTAGAGATTGGTGATGGCTTTGATGTGGTTGAGCAAAAGGGCTCTGAGCATAGAGATGAGCTAACGCCACAGGGTTTTACCTCTAACCATGCAGGCGGCGTTTTAGCGGGTATTTCTACAGGGCAAGATATTATCGCATCAATTGCGCTAAAACCGACATCAAGTATCTCGGTACCGGGGCAGAGTATTGATACTCACAACCAACCGCAAGAAGTTGTGACGAAGGGACGCCATGACCCTTGTGTTGGTATTCGTGCCATTCCAATCGCAGAAGCCATGTTGGCTATTACGCTCATGGATCACTTATTACGTCACCGAGGTCAAAACCAAGACGTAAATTTGCCGCACAAGCCAATTCCTGGTCATATCTAGCCAGTAGCGAGTAAGCTAATTTTGGCACAATGATTGCTTTTCTTGGACAAATCAAGGAGAGCAATCATGATCACTTACCAAACCCACTCCGCAATTCGTACTACTGAGTCCGTTTCAGAGCTGCAAAGCCTTGCCCAAACTAAACGAGCTAATACCGCTGCGCAGGAGCAAGACTATGTCGCGGCTGCTAACATCGCAGCCCAATCATCCCCTGTACTCGATAATAAAGTCGACGAGCCATATAAATATGAAGTGGTGGAGCGTAATCAGTCATTTCTAGAAAAAATGAGAGAAGCGGTAATGTTTAGCCGCTTAGGGGCAAATAAAGAGAAAATTGACGAATTAAAAGAGAAAATGGCAGAACTTGAAAAGCTTGCGGCTGAGGGAAAAATTTCACCTGAAGAATTAGAAGATCGGATGGCTGCCTTACAAGAAGCGATGAGAGAAGCGGTAACTCAGGAAGAAAACAAAGCGAACAAGGACACGTTAATGAGTTAGTGAGGCTTAAAATAATAAAAGCCTCAACTGAGGCTTTTATTATAGCTATAAACTAACAGCGTTTAGCTGTGATATTTTTCACACGCTTCTAGCGTATTTTCGATTAAGCTTGCGACGGTCATTGGGCCCACACCACCTGGCACTGGGGTAATAAAGCTCGCGTTTTGTTCTGCGAGATCGTATTGCACGTCACCTACCAGTTTGCCAGATTCTAAGCGATTAATACCTACATCAATAACAATCGCGCCTTCTTTAACCCAGTCGCCTGGAATAAACTCAGGTTTACCGACCGCCACAACCAGTAGATCGGCACGACGCACATGGGTTTCGAGGTCTTGCGTAAATTTATGGCAAACGGTTGTAGTACAACCAGCAAGTAGCAGCTCTAGTGACATAGGGCGACCAACGATGTTTGAAGCACCAACCACAACAGCATGCATGCCTTTATAACGAACACCGGTAGAGTCGAGTAGGGTGATGATCCCTTTTGGCGTACAAGGTCTCAGTGCAGGCATTCTTTGGGCAAGACGGCCTACGTTATATGGATGAAAGCCGTCGACGTCTTTGTGAGGATCAATACGCTCTAACACTTTTTCTGCGTCTAGGCCTTCAGGTAGCGGCAATTGCACTAAGATCCCATCAACTTCAGGATCTGCATTGAGCTCATCAACAAGCGCAAGTAATTGTTCTTCGCTTGTGTCACCTGGTAAGTCGAAAGATTTAGAAACAAATCCGACTTCTTCACAGGCTTTACGCTTTGAACCAACATAAACTTGGCTCGCAGGATCCTGGCCTACTAATACCACTGCCAAGCCAGGCGCTCTTAGACCTTGCGCTAGTCTGTCTTGAACTCGTTGTGCAACAGTAGAACGAACTTGTTTCGCGATAGCTTTGCCATCAATGATGTTTGCCGTCATGATTGACCTATATTAAGGGTTAAAAAACTTGAACGATGATAGAGCCTTTAAATTCTTCTATACAAGCACTTTCATGTATTGATGAAATGATTACTTAATAAAGATGATAAATGGGGTCGCTCTATTTATATGTCCCTTTAGTTACTACAAAGGAGGACATTTGCCCGCTATTTTCTCAAAAAACAGTCAGTCCGCCAAGTTTGCATTGCGTAAAAGCAAAGGTTTTCATGATCTGTTTTACAAGAACCGTTCAAAAATTGTTTAAGTCAGCTGTTTTATCAACAATTTGTGGTAAAATTAGGCAGTTGAAACAAAAACTAAAAAAAATATTTGACCTACTTCGGGCAAATCACTATTATGCACCCCGTTGCCAACGAGGACTCACCGATAAAAAGGTTCTTAGTTCTCCAAGGTCACAGTCGGCGATTAGCGCAGCTTGGTAGCGCACTTGGTTTGGGTCCAAGGGGTCGCAGGTTCAAATCCTGCATCGCCGACCACTTTTAAAATAAGAAAGTAGCATGAAGATGTTTACGAGTTTGCGCCCTTAGCTCAGCTGGATAGAGCAACGCCCTTCTAAGGCGTCGGTCGAAGGTTCGAATCCTTCAGGGTGCGCCATCTTATTTTAATCCACATGTAGTGGCGGCTGTAGCTCAGTTGGTAGAGCCCTGGATTGTGATTCCGGTTGTCGTGGGTTCAAGTCCCATCAGTCGCCCCATCTACATGCCAAAATTAGTCGGCGATTAGCGCAGCTTGGTAGCGCACTTGGTTTGGGTCCAAGGGGTCGCAGGTTCAAATCCTGCATCGCCGACCACTTCTACAAAATATATATGTTCGGCGATTAGCGCAGCTTGGTAGCGCACTTGGTTTGGGTCCAAGGGGTCGCAGGTTCAAATCCTGCATCGCCGACCACTTTCTCTCTAGTATCTCAGTCATTTATTTCAAATTTACTAACTTTTAATCAATTAGCACCAATATGCCTAATTATTTAACCTGATTGCTCGACTCCGTCGTTGAATAGGTTATAATGCCGCGTCTATTAATTAACGTAGTGCCCGTAGGGCAGGCAACAAGCGTCACATGCAACGGAGAGTTTGGCAATTTAGCCGAAGGCCCATAAAAAGCATGATGGTTGTCTTGTTAGTAAGGAAGGCGCTTTGTCGCCCAAAAATGAAGATTGAGGTAAATCATGCAAGTTTCTGTTGAGACGACTCAAGGCCTTGAGCGCCGTCTGACCATCACCGTTCCTGCAGAGAACGTTGAGACTGAAGTTAAAAAACGCCTACAACAACTGTCAAGAACACAGCGTATCGATGGCTTCCGCCCTGGTAAGGTTCCAGTGTCAATCATCACTAAGCGTTACGGCGCAGCTGTACGTCAAGAAGTTGCTGGCGATCTGATGCAGCGTAACTATATCGAAGCAATCATTGCTGAGAAAATCAACCCTGCAGGCGCACCATCTTTTGCTCCTAAGTCACTAGAAGCTGGTAAAGATCTAGAATTCGATGCAACTTTTGAAGTATACCCAGAAGTTGAACTTAAAGATCTAGACAAAATCGCGGTTGAGAAGCCTGCAGTTTCTGTCACTGATGAAGACCTAGCGAACATGCTTGAAACGCTTCGTAAGCAACACGCTTCTTGGACTGAGAGTGATGCTGCAGCTGGCGAAAAAGACCGTGTAACGGTTGATTTCGTTGGTACAATCGACGGTGAAGAGTTCGAAGGCGGTAAAGCTGAAGACTTCCCTCTAGAGCTTGGTCAAGGTCGTATGATCCCAGGTTTCGAAGATGGTATCGTTGGTAAAAAAGCAGGTGAAGAAGTTGTTTCTGACGTAACTTTCCCTGAAGAATACCACGCTGAAAACCTAAAAGGTAAAGCGGCTCAATTCACAATCACCGTGAAGAAAGTTGAAGTTCAAGAGCTTCCTGAACTAACTGACGAGTTCGCAACTAAGTTTGGTGTTGCTGAAGGCGGCGTTGACGCACTTAAAGAAGAAGTTAAGAAGAACATGGAGCGTGAGCTAAACCAAGCGGTTAAAGCGAACGTGAAAGATCAAGCGATCAAAGGTCTTCTAGAAACTAACGAAGTTGAAGTGCCAAAAGCACTAATCGATCAAGAAATTGATGCACTTCGTCAACAAGCGGCACAACGTTTTGGCGGCAACGCACAAAACATGCCTGAGCTTCCTGCTGAGCTATTCCACGAGCAAGCAGTAACTCGTGTGAAAACTGGCCTACTACTAGGTGAAGTGATCAAAGCAAATGACATCAAAGTTGATGAAGGCAAAGTTGCTGAATTAATCGACACAGTTGCTTCTGCATACGAAGATCCAAGTGAAGTAGTGGCATACTACAAAGCAAACGATCAACTAATGCAGCAAATGCGCAACGTTGCGATGGAAGAGCTAGCAGTTGAAGCTGTACTTGCTGCTGCATCTGTTTCTGATGTTGAAAAGTCATTCGACGACATCATGAATCCACAGGCTGCTCAATAAGTCTTTGAAGAAATCATTGACTTACAGCTAAGCTGAAGTTTAAATGGCTCGAGTTACTCTAATAGAGAATTCGGGCCATTTTTGTTTTTAAGCCTTGATATTGAAGCATTAAGTACTTATATCTTGAGGCATGGCTTATTTTATTAGCTATACTTATTTTACGAGTCAGGTTTCGTTGAGTATTACTGATACAGTTATATCTACTCGTTTCAATTCGCTCAAAAAAGTATTAGCCTAAACACCGATCACAGAATGTTTTTATGGACCGCGCTAAGTCCAATAAAGTTGCTGCGAATAGGCAATAGATTCTGTGCTAATAAGGAATAAAAAAACATGAATGATGGTATGATCGATCCAATCAATGCGTTAGTACCTATGGTCGTGGAGCAAACGGCTAAAGGCGAGCGTTCTTATGATATTTACTCACGACTTTTAAAAGACCGTATTATTTTCTTAACTGGTCAAGTCGAAGACCATATGGCCAATCTAATTGTGGCGCAGATGCTGTTCTTGGAATCAGAAAGCCCTGACAAAGATATATTCTTGTATATCAACTCGCCAGGTGGTTCTGTGACTGCTGGAATGTCAATCTACGACACGATGAATTTTATCAAGC
This sequence comes from Pseudoalteromonas sp. GCY, assembly GCF_016695175.1. NCBI lineage: Bacteria > Pseudomonadati > Pseudomonadota > Gammaproteobacteria > Alteromonadales > Pseudoalteromonadaceae > Pseudoalteromonas > Pseudoalteromonas sp. GCY. The sequence goes on along the minus strand of NZ_CP068023.1, from coordinate 2,775,653 downwards.
CTGACGTTAGTACAGTTTGTGTTGGTCAAGCTGCGAGTATGGGGGCATTTTTGCTATCTGGCGGTGCTAAAGGTAAACGTTATTGCTTACCTAATTCTCGTGTGATGATCCACCAACCTTTAGGTGGTTTCCAAGGTCAGGCTTCTGATTTTGAAATTCATGCCCGCGAAATCTTGGCGATTAAAGAGAAGTTGAATCGCTTAATGGCAGATCACACCGGTCAGCCTTATGAAGTGGTAGCGCGTGATACTGACCGTGATAACTTTATGACTGCAGATCAAGCGTTAGAATATGGCTTGATTGATGCAGTTCACTCTCGTCGAGAGCTTAAGTGATTATGAATTAGTCGATGAGTTGAATTCATCGGCTTCTACTGTGCCAAAGCCAAATTTCTTTGGTATAGTTAAAAGAAATACGATGTTATCTAGAGATAACAGCAATTGAATGAGGTAGCTGAATGTCAGACACTCCAACAGACGGCGATAAGAATAGCAAGCTACTCTACTGCTCATTTTGCGGTAAGAGCCAGCATGAAGTTCGTAAGTTAATTGCCGGTCCATCTGTCTATATATGTGACGAGTGCGTTGAACTTTGTAACGACATCATTAGGGAAGAAATCAAAGATATTGCGCCTAAGCATGACGCGTCTGATAAATTACCTGTGCCAAAAGAGATCAGAAATCACTTAGATGATTATGTGATAGGTCAAGACCACGCTAAAAAAGTCTTGTCTGTTGCGGTTTACAATCATTATAAGCGCCTGCGTAACCAAGGCGGCAAAGGTGATGTAGAACTTGGCAAGAGTAATATTCTACTAATTGGTCCAACGGGTAGTGGTAAAACCCTTCTTGCAGAAACGCTTGCACGTTTACTTGACGTTCCATTCACAATGGCAGATGCAACGACATTAACCGAAGCTGGTTATGTGGGTGAAGATGTTGAAAACATCATTCAAAAGCTTCTGCAAAAATGTGATTACGACGTTGAGAAAGCACAGCGTGGTATCGTTTACATCGATGAAATCGACAAAATTTCAAGAAAGTCTGACAATCCATCAATCACCCGTGATGTGTCAGGTGAAGGTGTACAACAAGCACTACTAAAACTGATTGAAGGCACGGTTGCATCTGTTCCGCCACAAGGTGGTAGAAAGCACCCGCAACAAGAATTTTTACAAGTAGATACTTCTAAGATCTTGTTTATCTGTGGTGGTGCGTTTGCAGGCCTAGATAAAGTCATTGAGCAGCGCAGTACAAAAAATACTGGAATTGGGTTTGGTGCTGAAGTTAAATCTAAAGACTCTGAGCGCTCATTAAGCGAAACGTTTAAAGACGTAGAGCCTGAAGATTTAGTTAAGTACGGCTTAATACCTGAATTTATTGGTCGTTTGCCTGTAGTTGCGACTTTGACCGAACTGGACGAAGAAGCACTAATTGAAATCCTAAATGAGCCGAAGAATGCACTCACTAAGCAATACGCGGCGCTATTTAAGATGGAAGGTGTTGACCTTGAATTCCGTGAAGATGCGCTACGAGCGATTGCTCATAAAGCGATGGAGCGTAAAACGGGTGCCCGTGGTTTGCGTTCGATTGTCGAAGGTGTGCTGCTTGATACTATGTATGAACTTCCTTCACTAGAAGAAGTGAGTAAAGTCGTCATTGATGAAACGGTGATCAAAGGCGAATCAGACCCTATTATGATTTACGAAAATAACGGTAAAGAAAAAGCGGCGTCTGAATAGCTCAGTATGAGGTTGAAAAAAGGAGCCTAGTGCTCCTTTTTATTTCTTAGTCCACATCAGATAGAAACCAATATAGTCAAATTGCTATAACAATAAAGGGCAATAGTGAGACAAGTTTTTAGGGGGAATTTTTTATACATTCCACCACGATAAATTGAGTGTCAAAACTAGGCTTTTTATCCGTTAAATTGATCTCTACTTGATGCGGATTACTATAAACTATTGAACTTTATCTGCGTTATCCCCATATAGCTCAGTATTCCCAAAATTAATTGAAGTGCGAAGAGAACATAATGACGCTTGAAAGAACGGATCGAGTAGAAATTCCTGTGCTAGCGCTACGCGATGTAGTGGTGTATCCGCATATGGTGATCCCGCTGTTTGTAGGCCGAGAAAAATCAATAAAATGCCTAGAAGCCGCGATGGACAATGACAAGCAAATCTTTTTAGTTGCGCAAAAAGACGCCTCAGTTGATGACCCAAGCACTGATGATGTCTATCAGACTGGTACCATTGCAACGGTACTACAGTTACTCAAGCTACCTGATGGCACAGTGAAAGTGCTGGTTGAAGGTACTCAACGCGCAAAAATAGATGAGTTTCTAATTACAGACGAATATTTCTTTGCGCAAGCTCAGTACATTCCATCTCAGGATGTGGATGAGCAAGAGCAAGACATATTAGTTCGCAGTGCAATTAGCCAGTTCGAAGGCTATGTGAAGCTAAATAAAAAGATCCCACCAGAGGTACTAACTTCAGTATCGGGTATTGATGAAGCTGCACGCTTAGCGGATACAATGGCTGCTCATATGCCAATTAAAGTACCTGAAAAACAAAAGGTGCTAGAAATTAACGATGTGACCAAGCGCCTCGAGTATTTGATGGCGTTGATGGAAGGCGAGATCGATTTACTTCAAGTAGAGAAAAAGATCCGCTCACGCGTTAAAAAACAAATGGAGAAATCCCAACGTGAGTACTATCTGAATGAGCAAATGAAAGCCATTCAGAAAGAGCTAGGTGAGCTGGATGATGTACCTGATGAATTTGAAGCCCTGAAAAAGCGTATTAGCGAAGTGAATATGCCGCAAGAAGCGGAAGAAAAAGCGCTTTCAGAGCTTAACAAACTTAAAATGATGTCACCTATGTCTGCGGAAGCGACGGTTGTACGCTCGTACATTGAGACGATGATCAATGTACCTTGGAAAAAGCGCTCAAAGGTGAAAAAAGACCTAGCTGGTGCACAAAAGATACTTGATGCGGATCATTATGGTCTTGAGAAAGTGAAAGACCGCATCATCGAATATCTAGCGGTACAGCAGCGCACCAATAAGCTTAAAGGTCCTATCTTATGCTTAGTCGGCCCTCCAGGCGTTGGTAAAACCAGTTTAGGTCAATCTATCGCGCGTTCGACTGGCCGTAAGTACGTACGTATGGCGCTCGGTGGCGTGCGCGACGAAGCTGAAATTCGCGGGCACAGACGAACTTATATTGGCTCAATGCCGGGTAAACTGATCCAAAGCATGTCGAAGGTTGGCGTAAAGAACCCACTTTTCTTGTTGGATGAAATCGATAAGATGTCATCGGATATGCGCGGCGACCCTGCATCGGCTCTACTAGAAGTGTTAGACCCAGAGCAAAATAGCAACTTTGCAGACCACTATTTAGAAGTGGACTACGATCTGTCTGATGTTATGTTTGTTGCGACTTCTAATAGCTTTAACATTCCAGGTCCATTATTAGACCGTATGGAAGTGATTCGTCTTTCTGGTTACACCGAGGACGAAAAGCTGAATATTGCCAAGCAGCATTTAATTCCAAAGCAAGTGAAACGCAATGGATTAAAAGAGTCTGAAATCAATATTGAAGATAGCGCGATCATTGGCATTATCCGCTACTACACGCGTGAAGCGGGTGTACGTAATCTAGAGCGCGAAGTATCTAAGTTGTGCCGAAAAGCAGTTAAGAACATCTTGCTAGATAAAAATGTTAAGCAAGTTGTGATTAACCAAGAAAATCTTGAAGACTTCTTAGGTGTACAACGTCACGATTACGGCAAGGCGGAAGACGGCGATAGAGTTGGTCAAGTTACCGGTCTTGCATGGACGGAAGTAGGGGGTGACTTACTCACTATTGAATGTGCGGCAGTACCAGGTAAAGGCAAACTTGCTTACACCGGGTCGCTGGGCGATGTGATGCAAGAGTCAATTCAAGCAGCAATGACGGTTGTGCGCAACCGTGCTGACAAACTACGCATTAATGACGATTTCTACGAGAAACGTGATATTCATGTTCACGTTCCAGAAGGTGCAACACCGAAAGACGGTCCTAGTGCCGGTATTGCGATGGTAACGGGCTTAGTGTCAAGCCTCACTGGCAATCCAGTGCGTGCAGATGTCGCGATGACAGGTGAAATTACCTTGCGTGGTGAAGTTCTGCCCATCGGTGGTCTGAAAGAGAAATTATTAGCAGCACACCGTGGTGGAATTAAGCGAGTTTTAATACCGAAAAAGAACGAGCGTGACTTAAAAGAAATTCCTGAGAATGTTCTTGAAGGGCTTGATATTCATGCCGTGTCATGGATTGATGAGGTATTATCACTGGCATTAGCGCACCCAATAGACAGTTTTAGTGTGGAATCGCAAAAAAACTAAGAAAAAAGCCAAAAAATTGAGTGAAAAGGCTTTTCAAATCTAAAAGGTGTGTTAAGTTAGGCACTGTATTCAAGCCTACTGGTTCGGAAGCCCCGTAATCACTAGGCTTGAGAAAGATTTCGAGAATTAGAGAGTCGCTGTGATGTCTCTAAATGAATAGCAAAAGTTACCAGTAAGAAGTAACTTTTGACAATAACTATGGAAGAGGATGATATTGTGAATAAATCTCAATTAATCGATCAAATCGCAGCTGATGCTGACATTTCTAAAGCGGCTGCTGGTCGTGCGCTAGATTCATTCATTGAGTCTGTAACGGGTGCACTAAAAGACGGTGACTCTGTTGCACTTGTAGGTTTTGGTACTTTCTCAGTGCGCGAGCGTGCTGCACGCTCTGGTCGCAACCCACAAACTGGTGAGACTATTCAAATCGCAGCAGCTAACATCCCATCTTTCAAAGCGGGTAAAGCGCTTAAAGACGCAGTAAACTAATTCAATTTGAATTAGGCGGTGCAGAGTCATCGCGAACTGCTTCAAGATAAAAGGCGTATCTGCTAAGATACGCTTTTTTTATACCATCACTAATCTGATTGGTGTAATGCTTAACCCAAATCTAGCAAACACAAAGTGCTTAGGTGCTTTGACTTAGATAAGAGAAACAATAAATGCTTGAAAAGATCAGAGAAGGCTCGCAAGGCCCGGCGGCTAAAATCGTATTAGGTTTAGTCATCTTATCTTTTGCGTTAGCAGGGATCGGTGGTTACCTAGGTCAAACCACAGAGCAGCCTGTCGCAGAAGTGAACGGAGTAAAGATTTCACAAACTAAGTTTTCTCGTGCTTACTCAAATGAACGTGCACGACTAGAGCAACAGTTTGGCGAATACTTTGCACAGATTGCAGCCGATCCTAATTATATGGCGCAAATTCGCCAAGGTGTTGTTGACCAATTAGTACAACAAGAATTACAAACCCAACTAGCTAAAGAGCTTGGTCTTCGTGTGAGCGATGAGCAGGTTAAAAAAGCGATTGTTGAAATGCCATATTTTCAAATTGGTGGAGAATTCAGTAACGACCGTTACTTACAAGTTATCCGTCAAATGAACTTCCAGCCAGATAGCTTCCGTGAATATCTTCGTGACGAGATGACTCGTGCGCAGTTAATCTCTGCAGTTGCTGGCACTGATTTTGTACTGAAAAACGAACTTCAGCAATCTATTGCGCTACAGCAACAAACTCGTGCTATCGACTATGCGGTATTAAACAAAGAGTTGGTGAAAGATGAAGTGTCAGTGTCAGATGAAGAAGTTCAGAACTATTACGACTTGAATCAAACTCAGTTCCAAGCTCCAGAATTGGTGGCGGTTAACTATATCGAGCTAAAAGCTGAAGATTTGGAGCCTGCAGAACCAGTGACTGAGGAAGCGTTAAAAACGTATTACGAAGAGCAAAAAAACCAATATCTTGAACCTGAAAGACGCCGCGTGTCACACATTCTTGTCGATGCAAGTGAAGATGCTGAAGCCGCTAAACAAAAAGCAGATGAAATTCTGGCTGAATTGAATAACGGTGCTGATTTTGCCGTTGTTGCAGAAGAAAAATCTGACGACGTGGTGAGCGCTGAGCTTGGCGGTGATCTAGATTGGATTGAAAGAGACATGATGGATCCGGCGTTTGAAGATGCAGCATTTGCTCTTGCCGCGGTAGGTGATGTATCTGAAGTGGTTGAATCTGAGTTTGGTTTCCATATTATCAAGCTAACAGACATTCAGCGCCAACAGGCACAATCTTTTGAAGACGTAAAAGACGACCTTCGTGCAGAGCTTGAAAAAGCAGCTAAGATCGATGCGTTCTATCAAAAGCAAACCCGTGTAGCTGAACTTGCTTTTGAAATGGCTGACTCGCTACAAGACGCTGCTGAAGCCGCTGGCGTTGAGATAAAATCAACTGAGCTGGTAAGTCGTAACGCGCTTCCTGAGCCACTGAATTCACCTGCGATAAGTAATACTATCTTCACGCCAGAGCTGCTAGAAGACCGCGTAAACTCAGAAGTGTTAGAAGTTGCACCAGAGCATATCGTGGTGGTTCGTGTTGCTGAGCATAAAGCGGCAGCGACTAAGCCACTTGAGGAAGTCAGCGCGCAGATCAAAACGCAGTTGAGCAATGAAAAAGCGTCGACATTAATTGCAGAGAAAGCACAGTCACTATTTGAGCAACTACAAGGTGGTTCTACTTTAGCTGAGATTGCCAAAGCACAGAGTATCGAAGTGAAGAGTGTGTCTGAGCTTAAGCGTCGTAGCTACGACGTACCACCAGCTATTGCAGCTGAAGCATTTAAATTGCCTCAGCCGGGTGTGGCAGAAACAGAATCTGCACTTGTAGAGCTTGGTAATGGCGACTCGGCATTTGTGGTGCTGAAGTCAGTCACCACGCCTGAAGTTGATGGCAAGGTTGATGCGCAGCAGAAGCAGTCAATCACCGCTTCTTACGCAAACAAAAACTATCTTGAGCTACTAGCAGCACTTGAAGCTAAGTCTGAAGTAAAAAGACCACAGCTTCAGGTCACAGAGCAGCAATAATTGCTCTTAGCTAAAAGAAAGGCGCCAATATGGCGCCTTTTTTGTGTTTTTGGCCTCTCATTACGGTACTCGTTTGTTAAATACAATTTATTAAAAGGAGTATGGATTGTTAGCTTTCTAAGTGGTTAATTTAAAATAATAAATTCTTTATTGTTCCTATTCTTTATTGTTCCTATATTGACAAATATTGTTCCCCTATTTAGTATGTTCGATTTTCGGAACGAAGTGTATTAAATAGGAACTTTATGAAATATAGATATAGCGCATGGATTGTAGCCTTATTGCTATCAGTATCGGGATGTAACAGTGACAGTAAGACTGTTATAGAGTTACCTGTAGAGGGAGGTCAAGGAGATAACACTTCAACTGATAATAATGGAACTAATACTGATAACTCCTCGGATACTGATAATTCAGATAAAGATAATACCAATACCGACGATTCAGATAATGCTAATTCTAATAATCCTGTAAAAGAAACAAAAGAAGAGGTAATTAAGCGTATTCTGAGCGCACAAGGAGCAGAAAACACTACCTCTCTTGCTTTAAAAGACTTTGAAATTGCTGAATTTGGATGTGTAACCGCGGCAAATCTATCTGTAATTCAGGGATATTTTAATACGACACAAGATGAATTACAGTTGACGGCTCTCAAACATCGATTATGCAAAGTTGTTGAGCTTTTTGAATTAGATAGTAAATCTTTACTCACACCGAACAGACTGAAGGAAGTTGGGCTTCGGGGCTTATTTTTTGAAGATGGTAAACTGGATCAATGGGCATATGACGAGCTGATTTTAACGATACCAGAGAGCCACTTTGAGTATGCCGCGCTCCAGGGGGCAATTGAGGACTTCCATCATAATCAAAGCTCTGTTTGGCCTAAACAGATTAATATTTCTTTTGACGATGGTGGCGCATTAAACTCTATCCATGATCACCTTGATCTATTTGATAAATATAACGCAACATTTACCTATTATGTTAGCCATTACTCCACTATTGATCATTCAAAAGTGGCTGATATAGAAAACCGAGGTCACGAAATCGGTCATCATGGAGTAATACATCGTCATGCGAAGGTTTACTCCGAAGAAAATGGTGTTCAGAAGTGGATAGCAGACGATATCACACCACAGCTTGACGCGATGAGAAGAGATGGTTTGACGGTAACATCTTATGCGTACCCATTCGGGGCTTATACGAAAGAAACTGATCGTGAAATCAAGAAATATTTTACTCATGTACGTAAGTTTGCTTCTTGGTCTTCTGTTATTTATAGAGGTGAACGCAGTGATAGACCGATCACAACGGGATTATCTATGGACTCACATCGCTTTGATTTGGACAAGATCCAGAATGCGATTGATACCTTAAAAGGTGGTGAGACGCTATATTTAGCAACGCATGTCATTGGCAAAACTGGGAATGAGTGGTATATCACTCCAGAAAATCTTGAAAATGTATTGGCTTATGCAAGTGCGAAAGGTTTAAAGTTTTGTCATACCAGTGAGTGTATGAATTTTAAGGGTAACACGACTAATTAATCTGAACTGCGAATAATTAATGTCTTGCTAGCAGCCAGCTTTAGCAGGACGCGGAAGCGGTGTTACCTCTAAAACTCTCTTGCTAGACAAGGGGGCAAATTAAGGTGAACTTTAAAAACAATAAGTTAGCTCATTCCTTATCCAAACCTAAGGTTAACTAAAAGGGTGATTGAATAGGGCGGTCAATATTATAGCCGCCCTGATATTCAAAATAGGGTCAATACGGCCCTTGCTACGGCCTGCGAAGACTGATAATTCTGCCCGGTCACTATGCGGCTATCTACCTTGATAAAAGACGCATCCCGCTCTCCATACTCAAAATTCCCTCCAAGTTCTTCCACTTTAGGCTGAATTTGAAAAGGAAAATGTTTGAAATACGCTCTATCTGGATTTTCAAATGCAGTAGGGTAACCGGTGATTTGTTTTCCTTTGATGAGATACTCGCCATTTTTCAAGCGTAAATTGACGATACCAGCTGTACCGTGACATACGGCGGCAACAACACCTTGGTTTTGTTCATATATATGCATAGCTATACGTTGTAGAGTAGGGTTTTCTGCTACTTCATACATGGCATTGCTGCCGCCAACATAATAGATTGCAGCATATTGGCTAGGGTCGACTCCAGCTGGGTGCATTGTGTTGCTGAGCGCATACATATAGTCAGGTTGGTAAAGGTACTTTTTATGTTCGCCGTTTGAAGTATTTATATAGCTCAGGTTTAACGCGCCACCTTGTGTGCTGACGAAATCAACAATTAGTCCTGCTTGAGTAAATACGTCATAGGCACTGAGTAGCTCTTCGAAGCTCGTGCCAGCTGGCAGCTGACTATCGCCATGAAAGGCTTTGCTTGATGCGACAATGAGCACTCGGCGACCTAAGTTCGTTACTTGCTCGGAAGTTAGAGTGGTTTGCTGCGCAGATTTACTGATGATTTTCCACGTGCCAGCTATTTTCTTTAGGAGTAGGTGATCGATGTACTGCACGTTTGACTTCAATATATCAATACGGATTTTGGCCTGTGCAAGGTGGTCATTCACGCTGATATTTAGAATTTTGGCGCGCCTGCCAGTGTCTTTTTTCGAGCCTTTATACCAACTCAAATACTCTTTCAGCGGGACTTGCCACATCGCTTGGTCTGACTTTTCTAAAATAAGCACCGCATCGGGATGAAACGCTTTTCTTATCACTTCAGGCTGGTTATTCGCAGTGCCACTAATGTAGTGGTTTAATGTAGCGGTAATATTTGCGGTTTCATCCTCAAAAGCGACAGCGTTGCCGATTTGAATAAATAGTAAAAATAACAATGGTACTAATTTTGATAGGGTCATAAGCTTCTCCTGTAATGACTCAGAAGAAACATAAACTTATTTAATTAAAGCAGTCACCTAGAGTATATTTTAGGAGTCTGAGAGTATGTTCTCGGAGTGCTTAAAGTTATTTGGAGAGTACCCTGTGAGCTTCTTAAATGCGGCAAAAAATGTGGATGCAGAATTAAAACCACACTCCAGTGCAAGGTGTTCCAGTGGCATGTTGGTGCTCGAAAGCAAATGTTTCGCATATTCAACTCTCAAGCCATTGAGATATTGTTTAAAGTTACAATGATAGTGACGATTCACTATTTGCGATAGTTTGTTGTGGCTTGTGCCTAATCGTTTGGCTAATCGGGGTAGCGTTAAATCCGGCTCAGTAAAAAGTTTGTTCTCTGACATTAGCGACTCAAGTTTGGCGATGAGCTGATTGTATTCATCGTCGCTTATATGCGTATTGGCATATTTCTTTTCATTAGCAGTTGGTTTTCGTAGTAATTTGGGTACGAAAAGGATACTTAAATAGAGCACAAAGCTGAACGTGAGTGCTCCTGTGATGTAAGAAGTGAATGACGAAAAGAAATAAGCAGTCCAAATAAGCCAGCAACCGCAGATCACAACTATAGATAGATGAAACTCAGCGTTGTTATTGGCGCTTTTGGCTGTAGCTAGACGATAAAAAGTATAAGAACTTATCAGTAAGTAACCTAGCCAAAAATAGGATGTGCCTTTGTAACCCCACGTTTGCCAAATTTCAGGGTTAAGCTGATAGGGCATAAGTATACCAAATCCAATAATAAAACCGCTTAATGCCAAAAAATGCATTGTTAGATAACGATTTCTGGTTTTACTGTAGCTTGCAAGTACAAAATTGAGCAGGCAGGGACCAAGCAAAAAGTACGCACTCAGACCTATTTGCAGAATCGTTTTATCCAGCTCTGGGTTAAAGTAAAAAAGGACTGATTTACCAATTCGAATACAGAGTAAAATGAGGAGCACCGATACCCAGCGCAGTGCCTTTGCCTCCTGAAATTTTATTAGCAGTAGGGCGCTGAGAATAAAGCCATTAAACACCCCGATAAGTGAGAAGAAAAATAACAGATGGGCGCTAAAATCCATTACTCATTCCCCACGAAATTAAGCTGACAGCAGCTTCTGCATGGTTTTAGATTTTGGAGTATTGAACACACACTCCGTTTCTCCATATTCGACGACTTTGCCGCGATTTAATACCAAAATCTCATCACTCATATGGCGAACCAAACTCAAATGATGTGTGATAAGCACGTACGCAAGTCCTGTTGCTGCTTGTAGCTCTAGCAGCAGATTCACGGTTTGTGCGCGTACGGATGGGTCTAATGATGACAGCGCTTCATCCAATACCAGTACTTTAGGGTCCAAAATAAGGGCTCTCGCTAAGGCAACCCGCTGTAACTGCCCGCCACTAAACATATGAGGATAATAGTCTATGTGCTCGCCAAGTAGCCCGACGCGACTGAGTGTGATGCGGATTTTCTTATAACGCTGCTCTTCGGTAAGTTCAGTATTGTATTGCAGACAATCATCAAGCATATCTCCAATGGTGAGACCCGGGTTGAGCGAGCGAGTTGGGTCTTGAAAGATAAGGCGAATAGTACGGCAGTCATGATTGCGAATACCAGCGTCTTCTACAATTTGGCCATTTAGTAATATTTGTCCAGAGTCTGCCATGTCGGCACCGGCAAGTACTTTGGCGAGCGTACTTTTACCAGAGCCGGTCTCGCCTATGATTGCGAGGGTTTGTCCGGGAGCAAGCGCAAACGACACATCTCTGAGTACCTGCAACGAACGGCGTCTGAACAGTCCTTGACGAGAAGTGTAGGACTTGTTTAAAGACTGTACTTTTAAGACGGGTTGCATTTTTGCTTCACCTTAATTAACGGAAAGTGGCAAGCGTAACTATGACCATGCGAGCGACTTTGCCTTGGCGTGACGACACATTCTTTTTGCGCTTGAGGGCATCTTGGCCCCAAGCGGCATCCTATGGGTAAATGCTGTAATGGGGGAATAGTGCCTTTCAAGGCATAAAATGCTTCTTTATGGCCGAGTCCTTGCCCAAAGTCAGGCAAACTCTTAACCAGCGCTTGGGTGTAGGGATGTAATGGCTGTTTAAAAATAGCCTGAGTAGGGCCTGCTTCAACCATCTGTCCGCAATAGAGCACATGCATTGCATGAGACCAGTCGGAGATCTCTTCTAGCTCATGCGAAATCATTAATATCGACATGTTTTTAAGCTGGTTTAATGCCTTGAGCAATCGAAATACTTGCGCGCGGGCGGTACTCTCAAGTGCGGTGGTTGGCTCATCGGCAATAAGTAGTTTAGGACTTCTGGCGATGGCCATCGCAATCATGATCTTTTGACACATTCCCTCTGAAAGTTCATGTGGGTAACTGCTACAGATCTTTTTATCGTCTCGGATCCCTGCTTTGTGCAATAGCGCTCGAACCTTTTCTTTTCGTGCTTTTCTACGACCAAAAAAGCCACCTTTTAAGACGCTATCGGGAATAGATTCCGCGACTTGGTCGAAAATAGTGGCGGTTGGGTCAAGGCTTCGACTTGGCTCTTGGTAAATCATCGCAATGTCTTGGCTGACGAGCTTTCTGCGCTTTTCTGAAGACAAGCGCATAAGGTCGACACCACGCCAATGCATGCGGTCTGCGGTTATTGTCCAGCGCTGATTGAGTACCCCCACAATGGCTTTGGCGATTAGACTTTTACCAGAGCCAGACTCACCGACAAGCGCATGTACTTCGCCTTCTTTAAGGCTAAGGTTGACCTTATCAACCGCGCGAATAACACCGTCTTCGGTACGTAGTTCAATGGTGAGGTTCTTAATGTCTAGTAATTGCATTAATCTGCCTTACGTTGTTTCAGCGCTTCACGCAGTCCATCACCAACCAAGTTGGTAGACAGTACTGCCAAAAAGAGCAATACACCTGGGAGGCCTACAGTCCAAGGCGCGAGATAAATTAAACTTAAGTTTTCTTGGAGGATAGCACCCCATTCGGTAGATGGAGGCTGCGCACCGAGCTTTAAGAAGCCAAGTGCCGCAATATCCAAAATAGCGGTCGACAGCGCCATGGTGAAGATAACCACGATATGTTCGTAAATGTTAGGCAGTATGCCACGGACGAGCAGTTTCCAGCGTGTTGCACCATCAAGCTTAAAGGCGATGATATAGTCTTTACTCAGCTCAGTGACCACTAAGTTTCTAATCGAGTGGATGTATTGTGGCAGTAACGCGAAGATAATCGCCCACACCGTATTCATCAAACCTGGCCCTAATATAGCAATGATGATAATGGCCAGCAGTAACGAGGGAATGGCGAGCGTAATATCCAATAAGTGATTAAGGAAGCTGGATTTTAAGCCTCGACTGGCGCCAGCAAGCGTACCAAGTACGACGCCGAGTGCCGTGGTAACCAAAGCCGCAATGATAGATAAACCAAAGGTGAAGGTTGCTCCGTTCATTAAGCGCGATAAGATGTCTCGCCCCAAATCATCTGTACCGAGTATAAAGCGCACATCGCCATCATCATGCCACGAAGGTGGCAGCAACAGGGCATCAGCATGCTGCTGGTTAACACCATAGGGCGCGATCAGCGGAGCTGTTAAAGCCAATACCGTTAGGGCAACAAACAGCCACAAACCCACTAGCGCAACGTGATTTGAGCGGAATTTACGCCATAACCTAAATAAAGGTGAGCGATTAGACTCTTCGGTAAATAGATTAAACTTTGCCATGAGCCTGATTCCTTGCGAGCGGGTCGAGTATCGAGTGAATAAAATCAGACAACATGTTGGCAATGATAACAAAGAAAGACACCGCGAGCAGTCCCCCTTGGATAGCTGGGTAATCACGTTGATAGATGCTTTCAATTAACCATCGACCGATCCCAGGCCAAGAGAATATCACCTCAGTGATCATCGCAAGTGTGATGAGTGTGCTAAATTGGAGACCAATTTGCTTTATCACTGGTAGCAGCGCATTTCTCAGCGCGTGATGGATGATCAGCTGGCTGCGATTAAGGCCTTTTGCTCTAGCTGTTTTAATATAGTTCTGGTCGAGGACTTCGAGCATAGAATCGCGAGTAAAGCGGATCAAAACTGTCGTTGGATACATAGCCAGCACAACGGTTGGCAGCGCTAAATGGTGAAGTGCATCCCAAAATGCGGCACCACCATAGGGAAAACCTTCAAGATAAATATCAATCAGAATAAAGTGAGTAACGGGCTGTATTTCATAAAGTAAGCCAATTCTACCGGACATGGGGAAAAGCCCAAGGCCCAGACAAAATGCCATAATGAGCAGCAGCGCTAACCAAAAAACCGGAATGGAAAATCCCATTAAGCTTAATGAGTTAATGAGCTTATCTGGCCACTTTTTATGATAAGCGCTGGCTATCACTCCACTTGGTACACCAATAATGACCGCAACCGTCAAAGCATATAAACATAGCTCTAGTGTTGCTGGAAATAGGTGTTTTACGTGAGAAAGGACAGGTTGGCCCGACGACAAAGATAAACCCCAGTCACCTTCAAACATACGAGCCATAAACGCACCATATTGCACAAAGATATTTTCTTCAATACGGTATTTTTCAACTAGTGCCTGCGTTTGGGCATAACTTGAGTTGACTTCACCACTGAAGTTAGTGATCAACTCACCAGGAAACAGGTAATTGAGGGCGAACGTAAAAATCGTTAAGGTAAACAACATAAAGCAAAGCAAGCTCAGTCGTCGATAAGCATATTTTGCAAACATGTTAGTCTCTCCTTGCCTCAGCGAGCGAAATACCACCGAATGGACGTAGTGAGACGCCCTTGATATCAGAGCTAGTTGCTTGGAACCGTAGCCCGTGAGCAATTGGAACGAGAGGCAGTTGCTCAATGACCATTTTTTGTGCTTGCTGATAATAGTATTTTCTTTCTTCCATATCGTTGGTGTCTAATGCTTGAGTGAGCAATAAATCAAACTCCGGATTACACCAGTTGGAAGGGTTTTTGCCGCTAAATGTTGCAGTACAGCTTAATAATGGGCTGAAGAAATTATCTGGATCAGGTGTATCTGCTGCCCAGCCTAATAACACGCTATCGTGCTCATGGCGGCCAACGCGTTCAATAAAGGTATTCCATTCGTACTCGACGATTCTGGCATTGACGCCAATATCTCGTAAATCACGTTGAATAAGCTCTGCCATTTTCCGCGCGTTGGGATTGTAAATTCGCGACACCGGCATGGCCCATAAGGTCATGGAGAAACCGCCCTCAAGACCTGCTTGTTTCAAATATTCTTTGGCTTTTTCAGGGTCATATGTTGGCATTTTTTGCTGTGCTTCAAATGCCCATGAAGAAGGAGGAAGCATCGAGCGGGCTAAAATCCCATTGTTGTAAAATACCGCTTGCATGATTTTTTCAAAATCTATGCTGTGCGCCAGCGCTTTGCGGACCAGCGTATTATCAAATGGTGGCTTTTCGGTGTTGAATGCCCAGTAACCTATATTCAGATTTGCGGCCTTTTCAACTTCGATGTCTTTTCTTTGCTCAAGGACAGTGAGCTGAGTCGCACTGGGGTGCGCCGTAATATCACATTCTTTAGTTAGCATTTTCGCGATGCGGCTAGTACCATTGGTGGTGATATCGTAGACCAATTGTTCCATGTATACCGGGTGTTTCCAGTAATGCTCATGGCGATAATATCGGATCAGGTTATCACGTAAAAATTCACGGTACTTATACGGACCTGTGCCGACGGGCTTTTGATCAAAATCTTGCTTATGTTCAAGCTCTATAAGCTGATCGGCATATTCTTTAGAAAGAATGACGGCGAAGTCTGTTCCGATATTGGATAAAAAGCTACTTTCCGCGTTGAACAGATCAAAGCGAACGGTATGTTCATCCACTTTTTTTACTTGGCGGATCAGTTGGTCGAGTCCAATACTTTGAAAATAAGGATAATTTGCATCACCAACAAAGTGGTACGGATTGTAAACATCAAATAAACGGTTAAATGAGAATACCACATCATCGGCATTCATTTTTCTTGTTGGGGTGAAGTAGAGGGTATCGTGAAATTGGACATCATCCCTCAGGGTAAAAGTGAAAGATTTACCGTCTTCGCTGACCTGCCAAGACGTTGCCAACTCTGGTAAGAATTCGCCGCTTTCAGGATCAATACTGATCAAGGTGTCATAAAGCTGATTGGCAATAATATCAATCGTAGACCCTGTTGTGGTCACTTGTGGATTAAATGACACAGGGTTCGCCTCTGCACAGTATACTAAGCCTTGTGACTTATCATTCACTTTGTTTGGTGCCTGATCCGTACAGCCAAATAAAGCGGTACACAGCACACCAAAAAACAATTTACGCACCACTATGCCTCTTGTTTTTGGTTTTGGTCCAGTAGGTTGTATTTTTTCAAATAACCTCTCAGTTGATGATACGTCAAACCCAGGTTTTGTGCAGTTTTCTTTTGATTAAATTGACTAAATTCAAGCGCTTTTTGCAGCATTGTGATTTCGTAGTCGTTGGAAAGCGATTTCAAATCACAAGGGAAGTCGAATTCGAGGGCTGGATCTGCCTGCTGTTCATTACTCGGTTGCGCCGTAGGCAAAGGCTCAACTTTATGAGTGGCTGAAGTTGTTGGCTGGACGCTTGACGCTTTGATCCGTTGGCTCGGCCTAAATGGGCTAGCAAAGGGGTCAAACACAATATCATGAACCGGAATTTGGTCATTGCCATGACGATATAAACTACGTTCAACCACATTTTTGAGCTCACGGATATTACCGGGCCACGGGTAATCAAGCAGCTTTTCGATGGCTTTACGGGTAAAGCCGCTAAATAACTCCCATCCTAAATCCCGAGCCATATTTATCGCAAAATGTTCGGCCAATAATAAGATGTCTTCTTTTCTTGCTCTTAGTGGCGGTAAGGTGATGACGTCAAATGCGAGGCGGTCTAATAAGTCGTGTCTGAACTCTCCAGCATCGGCAAGAGAGGGGAGATCTTCATTGGTAGCGCATACCAGTCGAGTATCTACTTTTACGGTTTGCTTACCGCCAACTCGCTCGAACTCACCGTATTCAATTACACGCAAGAGCTTTTCTTGCACCATTGCAGAGGTATTAGCTAACTCATCCAAAAACAGTGTGCCACTGTTAGCGCGTTCAAATCGACCTTCATGGCGCTTGCTTGCACCAGTAAAGGCACCGCTCTCGTGACCAAATAATTCACTCTCTAAGAGGTTTTCGTTTAGGGCTGCGCAGTTCAGTTTGACGTATTCCTGATCCCACCGCTCTGAGAGATAATGCAAACGCGCCGCAATTAACTCTTTACCTGTGCCGCGCTCGCCAATAATAAGCACTGGCTTTTCTAAAGGAGCGAGCTGTGAAACCTTGTCTAGCACAGCTAAAAAGCTGTCAGATTGGCCTAATAAATTATCCTGTTGGCGAAAACGACTCATATTGCCTAACTCTTAGTGGTTTTTACTAATAACTAGTGTATTTCAAAAAAAGTGATAACTAAAGGACTTTTAAAAATAAAATAACCTTATGATTTTATTGTTTTTTTAAATTTGTTAAAGTTGGCAAGCTATTTGATACATAGAAGTAAGCAATTTAGCTATTAACCAAAGAGGTAACCACTATGGGAATTTTTTCTCGTTTTGCAGACATAGTGAATTCTAATATCAATGCTATTTTGGATAAAGCCGAAGATCCAGAAAAAATGGTTCGCCTAATTATCCAAGAAATGGAAGATACACTAGTCGAAGTAAGATCGACCTCAGCAAAAACACTCGCTGAGAAAAAGGAGTTAACGCGCCGTTTAGATCAGCTAAAAGCACAGGCAGATGATTGGCAAACTAAAGCAGAGCTTGCACTAAGTAAAGAACGTGAAGATTTAGCGCGTGCTGCTTTACTTGAAAAGCAAAAGTCTGCGGAAGATGTTGCAGCCCTTGAAAAAGAGCTAGAGCATGTAGACACGCACATTGAAAAGCTGCAGCAAGAAGTCAGTACATTACAAGATAAACTGGCCGACGCAAAAGCGCGCCAAAAAGCGATTGTACTACGTCAGCGCTCAGCAGAATCTCGTTTAGAGGTGAAAAAGGCACTGGACAGCAGTAAAGTAGATGATGCCCTAAATCGCTTTGAACGTTATGAGAGCAAAATCGACGGCCTAGAGTCACAAATCGAGTCTTACGATTTAGGTAAGAAATCTTTAGCGGATGAGATTGCTGATCTGCAAAAGAACGAAAAGATTGATGACGAGCTTGAACAGCTGAAAAAGAAAATGGCTGAAAAGTGAAAATAATCGCACCTACTGTCAGGGTAGGTGCTAACCAACTACAATAATAACAGCCAGGTTGAAGGCAGGAGAAGATTATGTTTGACGCAGAAGTTTTGATGGCTCCGTTGATTATTTTTATGGTCATCGTGGCACCACTTTGGTTAATTTTGCACTACCGTAGCAAAAAGCAGGTAAGCCAAGGGTTAAGTGAACACGAGCATCGTCAGCTTATCGAATTAGCCAGCAAGGCAGAAAAAATGGCAGACCGTGTTGAAACATTAGAAGCTTTACTTGATCAAGAGTCACCACAATGGAGACGCAAGTTATGAGTAGACTAAAGCGAGAGCTATATCGTGACCCAAGTCGCGGCAAGGTAGCCGGAGTATGCGCAGGTCTTAGCGATTACTTCAACATGGAGTTATGGCTTGTTAGGATTTTATTCATCACAGCCGTGCTATTATCTGGTGGTCCATTATTTATCGTCGTGTATGTGGCATGCTGGTTTATTTTAGATAAACGTGAAGTGACACCAAACCGTTCGCCTGATGCGAAAGATGAAGATAAAGTATCGGTGAAGTTTAAGGTGTGGCAAAAAGGCGAGCCGCCAAGACAGGCACTTTACGACCTAAAGGACAGATTATCACGACTTGATGGTCGCATTCAGAACATGGAACGCTACGTAACTTCCCCTGAATTTACGGTTAGCAGAGAAATAGACAAGCTATAAGGCGGTATTGGCCGCCTTGGCATTTTCTTGAGGGGCACTTTTCTACTTATGACTACGTCACGTTTTCGAACCCCATCTTCCTTAGATAAGTTAAAACAACAAGCCAAAAAAACGCTCCACCGCTCTTTTGATAAGCATATAAAGCTTGCCGTAACCGGATTTAGTGGCAGCGGAAAAACCGCATTTATCACGGCCCTTATCAAGCATCTGACTACCCAAACGAGCACCGACAACTTACCGTTTTTAGATGTCGTGAGTGAAGGCCGTCTTGTTGCGTGTCGCCCTGAGCCACAGAAGGCGCTGGCGGTGCCAACTTTTGACTATCAGCAAGCAATAACTTGTTTGTTAGAAGAGCCGCCCAAATGGCCTGCGTCAACCAAACGTATCAACACCTTAACACTGGCGTTTAGGTATCATAGTGAACGCGGACTCAAACAGCACTTAGCGCAAACCCATACATTATATCTTGAACTATATGATTACCCAGGTGAATGGTTAATGGACTTGCCGCTGCTTAAAATGACTTTTCCCGAGTGGTGTGAGCAGCAATTTGCATTATTAAATAAGCCTAAATATCAGCCATTTGCACAAACGTTTTTACAGCGACTCGAGCAGTTTGATGGGACGGAAGCAGTGGATGAAAGTAAGCTGAAAATACTTGCACAAAGTTATCATGCGCTTTTAGCGCAGTTGCAGCGGGACACACGTTTATCTAATTTGCAGCCTGGCCGAGCGTTGATCCCGGGTGACCTTGAGGGAGCGCCAATATTGCTGTTTTTCCCGGTACAAGTTCACCCAAACGACATTACCGAGCATTCACAATATCAACAGCTTGTGGAGCGTTTTGAAGCCTATAAAAAGCAAGTAATCGCGCCATTTTATAAAGATTACTTTTGCCAGTTTGACCGCCAAGTCGTGTTAGTTGATCTATTGGGTAGCTTAAGTGATGGCTATGACACATTGAAAGAGCAAGAAGTTGCGTTAAAGCAGATCCTCGCCATGTTTTCTCACGGTAAAAGTGGCTTTTTGTCTCGTTTATTTAACCCAAAAATAGATAAGGTGCTATTTGCCGCCAACAAATGTGATGGCGTCTTGAACGAGCAGCAGACCAATTTGACAAGGTTGTTAAATGAAATGTTGGTGGACAGTGCTAATGAGCTTCGCTTCAACGGGGTAACTGTGGATACGATGTCTCTTTCTTCGGTGAGAAGTGTTGAGTCGAAAGTGGTGAAAGAGGGGACGCAACATGTGCAATGTATCTACGGCAAGCCGGTCGGCGAGCAGCAGTTTATCAATTATGTACCACCAACCCCGCCTGATCACGTTCCAAAAGCGCAGGCTTGGCCCCAAAATGGGTTTGAGTTTTTAGCGTTTGAACCGCTACCTGCGAGGCAAGGAAACTTATCGCATATCAGGCTTGATCATGCTTTGCAGTTCTTAATTGGAGATAAATTAAGATGACAGATCAGACAAAATCTTACCAAGGTTCGGGTAGGCGCTTAAACATCGACACTGAAAGCCAAGATGAGTCTCGCCATTTGGGTGGTGAAGGCAAAGTTCTCAGCAATGAGCTGGTTGTGAGTGAGAGCCTTGATACTGTGCCTGAACCCGAGTTACCGAAAATTGAACGTATTTACGAATCGCCTTGGCGATTTGGGTTTAAACAGTGCTTTTTGCTCGCGCTATTAGTACTTATTATTGTGGAAGCAGCACTGACCTTGATAGAGAGCTATGAGCAAAATATTCTGCTATTTAGTCTATACACCACCGTGTTGTCTCTTGGTTTACTTGCGCTATTTAAATTCTTATTTTCGGAAGTCATCGCACTTAGCAAGCTTAAACAACATCAGCAAATTAAGCATGATGCCCAGCGCTTATTACAAAGTGACCAAATCGGCGAGGCGCGAGCTTGGCTTGCGCCATTATTAAAAGCGCATCCAGAGCAAAAGGTTGCCGCATTTGAAGAGGCATTACAGCCTCACCACACAGACAAAGAAGTCATCACTTTATATGAAAAAACCTTGCTCCGTGGCCAAGATGCCGAAGCTAAAAAGCTAATTCAAGAGCATGCGACAACATCGGCGCTCTTAGTTGCTTTAAGTCCACTTGCACTTGTGGATATGCTGGCGGTGCTTTGGCGCGGAGTCGTGCTGGTGGAAAAGATCAGCAAACATTATGGTATTCGATTAGCGTATCGCAGCCGCATCACCTTGTACAAAATGTTGTTGAAGCAAATGGTGTTTGTTGGCGCAAGTGAACTGGTAAGCGACCTTGCTGCGACCAGTGTGGGGGCTGAATTACTAGGTAAGCTTTCTACCCGTTCGGCACAGGGCCTAAGTGCTGGGATATTCACAGCCCGCTTGGGTTATAAGGCGATGGAACTTTGTCGACCATTACCACGTTTGGAGCACAAACAAAATCTTTTAAAAAGTGCGATTAGCTCTGTTGTTGATGTGTTACTAAGGCGTAGCAAAAAAGATTAAACGGCAACAATTTTATACACCTTTTCAAGTAAAACAGGCTAGTCACAACAAGTGAACTAGCCGTCTCCCCATCTGGCATGCTTGTCTATTTTTCTAAACTGCCCTACATATTGGTTATTACACAAAAACGACGCTAATCAATTCACTACCATGTTTATTTGGTTGGCAATAATAAAATCAGCAGGCAAGTATGAAAAAATTAAGAGATGACAGTCAGTGTATTCACGGACCCAATCATTTTAACGACCCACATGGGGCGTTAACCGCTCCTTTGTATCAAACCTCAACATTCCACTTTAAAGACGCGGCGCAAGGAGCGGCACGGTTCGCCGGTGAAGAGCCCGGCTATATCTATACTCGCTTAGGCAACCCTACGACGCGAGAGCTTGAAGAAAAAGTAGCTCGACTTGAGGGAATGGAAGATGCTGCGGCGACCGCCACTGGTATGGGTGCCGTTTCTGCTTCGGTGCTGAGCTTTTTACAGCAAGGCGACCATATGATTGCATCAAGCGCATTGTATGGCTGTAGCTTCGCACTATTTGCGCATATGTTGCCTAAATTCGGTATTGAGGTGTCATTTGTTGACTTAACCGATGAGCAAGCGTTACGTGATGCGGTACAGGAAAATACAAAACTATTGTTTGCCGAAACGCCGATCAATCCCAACATGACGGTATTAGATCTGAAAATGTTAGGGGAGATCGCTAAACAGCACGAGCTCTTGTTTGTCGTTGACAATACCTTTATGACACCGCTTTTACAAAAGCCTGTGAATTATGGTGCTGATCTTATTGTGCATAGTGCAACCAAGTACCTAAATGGTCATGGGGATGTGGTCGCAGGGCTCGTGTGCGGTTCAAAAGAACACATAGAACTTATCAAATTAACCGTGTTAAAAGACATTGGCGCTACAATTAGTCCTCATGATGCTTGGTTAATCAATCGAGGATTGAAAACTTTAGCTTTGCGTGTACAACGCCACTGTCAAAGCGCACAAACTGTAGCAGAGTTCCTAGAAGCGCACCCTAAAGTGAATAAAGTCTACTACCCTGGTTTACCTTCGCATCCTGGTTACCAATTTCTTGGCGAACAAATGAAAGGAGCAGGTGGGGTTATTGCTTTTGAAATCAACGGCTCACTAGAGCAGGGTGAACAATTCATCAATGCGACAGAGCTGTGTACGTTAGCAGTAAGCCTAGGTGACCCAGAAACGCTAATTCAACATCCGGCATCAATGACCCACTCTCCTTATACACAAGAGGAAAGGTTAGCTGCGGGAATATCTGATGGATTAATTCGGATTTCAGTGGGGCTTGAAGACGTAGAAGACATTATTGACGATCTTAAGCAGGCGTTTGATAAAATATAGCTGTAATTTAATTTTTACAAAGGGGCTAGGTGTAGCCCCTTTTTATTATGTGTGTAATTTTAGTTTTACACATGTGTATTTTATAGTTTACGAAAATACTTGTTGTGCGAAATGTGATAAACGTGCTCACTATTAAACTTTCCTTCACTTTTACTTAGTATCAAAGTCACAAGTTGAAGCGCTCCGAACCATCAACAGGACGGCAATTGAAATTGCAAGATCATAAACTCGGGGTGAAGTAAGTGAGAATGTAAAATGGCTAAAGCAAGTAAATATGTATCCAAGCAGCCAGATGAAAATGGCGTTATTGCTTGGACAGATGAAGAGAATCAAATTTGGTCAGAGTTAGTTGCACGTCAGCTAACGTGTATCGAAGGCAAAGCCTGTGATGAATATTTGGCAGGCCTTGAGAAAATTAACTTACCAAAAGACCGCATTCCACAACTAAGTGAGTTAAACGAAGTACTAGCGAAAGAAACGGGTTGGCAGGTGGCGCCAGTGCCGGCACTGATTGATTTCGATGAGTTCTTTCGATTGCTTGCCAACAAACAGTTTCCTGTAGCGACCTTTATTCGCTCAAGAGAAGAGTTTGATTACCTGCAAGAACCAGATATCTTCCATGAGATT
Source organism: Pseudoalteromonas sp. GCY (assembly GCF_016695175.1). Classification (NCBI taxonomy): domain Bacteria; kingdom Pseudomonadati; phylum Pseudomonadota; class Gammaproteobacteria; order Alteromonadales; family Pseudoalteromonadaceae; genus Pseudoalteromonas; species Pseudoalteromonas sp. GCY. The sequence continues at coordinate 2,752,293 of NZ_CP068023.1, read as the reverse complement.
TTTGGCCATTGTGCAATGCTAACGAATCCAGCATTCGCCGAGTTTACACACAAGTATGGTCAACTAGGCTATGCGGCTGAGAAGAAAGACCGCGTATACCTTGCACGCTTGTACTGGTTTACCGTCGAATTCGGTTTGATGCAAACCGAGCAAGGTCTGCGTATCTACGGTGGCGGTGTGCTGTCAAGCCCTGGTGAGACTCAATATGTTTACTCTGACAAACCAGAAATTAATCCGCTTAAAGTGTTAGATGTGTTACGTACGCCTTATCGCATCGACATTATGCAACCTGTTTACTATACAATTAACTCAATCAACGACTTATTTGAGATCTCTAAAATGGATATCATGTCGCAGGTTGAACAAGCAAAAGAGCTAGGGTTATTTGAACCTAAGTTTCCGCCAAAAGAAAAACTAGCAAGTTAAGGAATTATCAATGTCTGATTTAAGTGCACAAAAATGTGAAGCGTGTCGAGCGGATGCGCCTAAAGTATCAGATGAAGAACTAGCGGTTCTAATCAAACAGATCCCTGATTGGGTACCTGAAGTGCGTGATGGTATTATGCAGCTTGAGCGTGTTTACAAGTTTAAAAACTTTAAACAAGCAATTGCGTTCACAAACAAGGTGGGCGATATGGCTGAAGAAGAAGGCCATCACCCAGGTTTACTTACTGAATGGGGTAAAGTGACGGTAACGTGGTGGAGCCATTCTATTAAAGGTCTTCATAAAAACGATTTTATCTGTGCCGCTAAAACTGACGAAGTATTCGCAGCACTATAATTTGGTAGGTCGACATTAGTTTGGTAGGTCGACATTTATGTCGACGAACCCATGGTAGATTTCGACCTACAAAATAAAAACGGCGCTAAACAAGCGCCGTTTTTATTCATCATTTAGGATAAAAGCCAAGAAAACGTTCGTCTTTTCATTTTCCAACCAAATACAACTAGCGTTAGCAGAAATAGATTAATCTATTTGTTATCCCGCCCTCAGGTTACGTAAACGTAGGGCTAATTATGCCATTAGTCCACAAGATTGCGGTTGCAGCAAGAATGATGACTAACAGCACTAGGCCACAAGTCACAACCGAACTGGCATAAATAAACCCTCGCTCTTCAGGAATATGCATAAGAATAGGTACGCCCGTATAAAGCAGGTAAACGGAGTACGCGAGTGCAACCATCCCAACTGATACGACAAACCAAAGCTCAGGATAAAATGCCGCAAATGCCGACATAAACATTGGCGTTGCCGTGTAAGCCGATAACTCTAGAGTCTGTGTATAGGTCGGCGTTGAGCCAAAAGTGATGGCCATCCAGTGGGCGAGATATGCCAGAATAAAGACGCCTGCAATCAATGCGCAGTACATTGCAACACCAATTAATAGTGCCGACTCATGAGTTAAATAGACAGCATCCCCAGTACCAACACTCCAGCCTAAGTAAACCGAAGAATAGTACCCCATAATGCTTGGGATCAGCGCAACAAGTGCAATATGTGACAAACTGTAAAACATGCTTTCGTGGCGGTTATCAATTGTTTGCCACTCTTCGTGCGGGTGAGCATATAAGCCCCATAGATGATTAAAGATCATAGTTAGCCCCTCAGATATAGGTTTGTACTATTTTTGTACAATTCAATTAAGTTATGAGAGATGAGTTAATTTTTGTCAAGAAAATGTAGTTGAATAGCAATATTACTATTTTCAGAATGATCTAAAACTTCTTGGGGAATAGCCTTGTGGTGCACCTTGCAGCGAGAAGTTATGATAAAATGGCGCAAACACATTAGTCTTTTGTTGTTATGTTAGAAAAGTACACAGATTTATTTACGCCTATTAACCAGTTTTTGGGTTGTGAAACCCCGCAAGCTTGGATTGAAAAAGCAAAGCAAAGCGAGCACTTACCATTGTTGCTTATCGATCATATGCATTGTGAGTTAAAAGCGGCGCAAAGCGCGGCCTTCTTAATTCGCAAATATGCAATAGATGATGCGTCAGCAAAAACACTGTTAAGCTGGTTACAACCCTACGAAGATTTTATTTATCGTAGTGTTGGCGATGGCGAGTTTTCAGGCAGTAAAAATGAATTAATCGGTGAACTGACTGCACGACCTGAATATGCCTACAATCAAGACATTTTGAGTAAGATGGTGAGGCTTATCAAAGAAGAGCTACATCACTTTGAACAGGTACTAGAAATCATAAGGGCACGTGATATTCCCGTCGAGTACGTACAAGCATCTCGCTATGCGTCTAGAATGATTAAGCAAATTCGCACTTATGAACCCGCTGCACTGGTTGATAAACTGATCATTGGTGCCTACATTGAGGCTCGTTCATGTGAACGTTTCGCCAAACTTGCGCCACACTTAGATCAAGAAATTGCTAAGTTTTATGTGTCGCTATTGCGCTCAGAAGCCAGACATTACCAAGACTATATTGATTTAGCGCATCAAGTTGCCAACGCAACCGATCCTAAGCGCTGTGACGTAGCTGGGCGCATTCAACTATTTCAGCAAGTGGAAAACGAGCTTATCAGCTCGCCGGACCCCGACTTCAAGTTTCACTCAGGTGCGCCTATTTAAGCACTAAATTTATTCAAAAGGGTGGCAAAGGAGCTGCTGTTTACCACTTTCGTCAGCGACGATATATGAGCTTTGTGAATACCAATCGCCAAGCACAGTGCGTACTTTACCATCGTGGTAGGTGTGCACTTTTGGTCTGTGGGTGTGACCGTGGATCATATTGTCTACGCCATGTTTTGCGAACATGTCTGCCACTGCTTCTTCGGTGACATCTAAAATCTCGAGGGGCTTGCCTTTTTGGTTTTCAATGCTCTTACGTCTTGCATTTGCAGCGACTCTGCGACGATACCAAAGTGGCATAGCAAGCATCAGTCTTGGCCACCACCAACCGCGGCTTTTCTTACGAAACTTTTGATAGGCTTCGTCTTGTGTACACATCTCGTCGCCGTGCAAAATCACCGTCGGTGTGCCGTATAGATCTATCACCGCTTGTTCAGGTAGCAAAGTCATTTGGCATTCGTCAGCAAAGGCCTGTTTGATTAAAAAATCACGGTTACCGTGAATAAAAAAGACTTGAATGCCAAGGTGACTCAAGCTTCGCAGTTTTTGTGCAATACTCAGGGCGTAGGGGTCTTTTTCATCGTCTCCAATCCACACTTCAAAAAAATCACCCAGAATATATAAAGCGTCGACATCGGCGGTCATATGATGGTCGAGAAAAGCGAAAAATGCGTCGGTGATATCAGTGCGGTGCTCGGTTAAATGCAAGTCGGCGATAAAATAGGTTTTACCCATGGGACCTCAAAACTAATAAGGCCAGCATAAATACTGGCCTTGAATAAAAAGTAGGATATTACTCAGCAACGTATGCTTTTTCGATGATCACATCTTCAAGCGGTACGTCTTGGTGGAAACCAGAAGAACCAGTAGCAACACCTTTAATCTTATTTACTACGTCCATGCCTTCAACAACTTCACCGAATACACAGTAACCCCAACCTTGCGATGTTTCGCTAGAGAAGTTAAGGAAGTCATTGTCGTTAACATTGATAAAAAATTGTGCAGTTGCAGAGTGTGGATCTGGCGTACGTGCCATTGCTAGGGTACCCACTTTGTTTGCAACACCGTTGTTAGCTTCGTTTTTGATCGGTGCTTCAACTGCTTTTTGTTCCATACCCGATGCGAATCCGCCACCTTGAACCATAAAACCGTCGATTACACGGTGGAAAATAGTACCGTTATAAAACTCGCTGTTTACGTAGTTTAGGAAGTTAGCTACCGTTTCAGGCGCTTTGTCAGCGAAAAGATTAATACGGATTTCGCCGTGATTTGTTTCTAAAACAACCATGTTAGTGTCCATCGTGTTGAATGATAAAACCCTATTTTATATCAACTGGGCTTTTGTGAAAAAGCATTCCTTAAAAATCAGCGTAAAAAATCAAAAATCTGCTGCAATTCGTTATTAAAATCTAGAGGCGCTGCTATGCAGGTGGTATGATTAAAAGCACTTTTGTTAAAAAATGAACCGTACTTAGGAAGAAAACTACATGTTGCAGATTTTCAACACACTCACTCGCCAAAAAGCCCCTTTTAAACCGCTCAAAGAAGGCAAGGTTGATATGTACGTGTGTGGTATCACTATCTATGATTTCTGTCATGTAGGACACGCACGCACTTACGTTTCATTTGACGTAATGAACCGTTATTTACGTTATTTAGGTTATGACGTCACATATGTGCGTAATATTACTGACGTGGATGACAAAATCATTAAACGCGCCGCGGAAAACAAAGAGTCGATTAATGATCTAACCGTTCGCATGACTAAAGCCATGCATGAAGACTTTACTGCGTTGAATATGCTACCTGCGGATATTGAGCCGACGGTAACAGGGCATATGGACGAAATCATCGAGATGATCGCGCGCTTGATTGAAAAAGGCCATGCTTACGTTGCGAAGGACGGGGATGTATTGTTTGATGTTTCAACGTTTGAGCAATATGGTCAGTTATCTCAGCAAGATTTAGAAATGCTACAAGCGGGTGCGCGCGTTGAAGTAGCGCAAGACAAAGATGATCCGCTCGACTTTGTATTGTGGAAAAAAGCCAAAGCGGGTGAGCCTGCGTGGCAATCTCCGTGGGGCGAAGGTCGTCCGGGTTGGCACATTGAATGTAGCGCAATGAGTTCAAAGCATTTGGGTGAATTTTTTGATATTCACGGTGGGGGTTCAGATCTGCAATTCCCGCATCATGAAAACGAGATTGCTCAATCTTGCTGCGCAAATAACGGCCGTTATGTGAATACTTGGATCCACACCGGTATGGTACAAGTTAACAAAGAGAAAATGTCTAAGTCTCTTGGTAATTTCTTTACCGTACGTGAAGTGCTTAAAGCCTTTGATAGAGAAACAGTACGCTATTTCTTGATCAATGGTCATTATCGTAGCCAGCTAAACTACTCACAAGAAAACCTTGAACAAGCACGTTCGTCGCTTGAGCGTATTTACACTGCGCTACGTGGCGTTGAGCTGGTGGAAGTCGAGCTTAAAGGTAATGCTTACGTTGAACGTTTTGAGACAGCAATGAACGACGACTTCAACACGCCAGAAGCACTGCCAGTGATTTTTGAATTATCAAAAGAAGTGAATCGCTTAAAAGATAGTGACGCAAAAGCTGCTGGTGAGCACGCATTTATTCTTGTGAAACTTGCGGAAGTCTTAGGTATTGCACAGCAAGGCCCTGAATCTTTCTTACAGGGCGAACAAGACGACGACGAAGTAGCGCAAATCGAAGCATTGATTGAAAAGCGTCGCACCGCTCGCGAAAATAAAGATTGGGCCGCAGCGGATGAAGCGCGTGATGCGCTAACTGCCTTAGGCGTTGTGTTAGAAGATAGCGCGGGAAAAACAACTTGGCGTAAAGCTTAACCTTCTTGGTACCAACAAGATACGCAAATAAAAATGCCTTCACATCAATCGGTGTGAAGGCATTTTTATTTATAACGTCACTATTATTTTTATGGCGTTAATGTCGCCTTAAACTCAGGCGATTTGCGTGCTTTAGTCAACTGTTCGAAAGCATAGGCAAGCTTGATTAATTTCGCTTCGCTATAAGCCTCAGCGAAGAAAGAAATACCCAGCGGTAGCTCGTGATGGAAACCCATCGGTACGGTAATGCTTGGATATCCTGCAATCGCGGCAGGAGATGACGACGAGGCTGAGAAATTATCACCGTTAATGATATCGATACTCCAAGCCGGGGTATTCGTTGGTGCGATAAATGCGTCAAGGCGATGTTCTTGTATTATTTTATCAATGCCTTGTTGGCGGGCAAATTTTTTAACTAAAGCTTGGGCTTCTTGATATCGGTGTTCAGTGATATCGCCTTTCTTTGCAGCTTCCTCTATCAAATATTGGTCAAAGTACTCAGTGGTGGAGGGGTGCTGCTGGTTAAATTGGATAAGCTGGTTTAGGTTTTTTACTTTTACCTGCTCTGGTGTCGTGGCAAGGTAAGCATTGAGATCATGCTTGAAGTCATAGAGCAAAATATCCAATTCGGCAGAGCCTAAAGCTTCCAGCTCAGGTAAGTCTAACCCTTCAATTATTTCTGCGCCATTTGCTTTCATGGTTGCAACGGCTTTTGCAAATACCGCTTGAACTGCAGGTGGAAACTGACCAAGATGACTGGTGATAGCAATTCGTTTGCCTTTGAAACTGGCGGTATTTAAGCCTTGGGTAAAATCAATCGGCTGTTTTGCATCGGTAACGATAGCATTGAGCAATAAGGCGGCGCCCATCACCGATTTTGCCATAGGGCCAGCGCTATCTTGGCTATGACTAATAGGAACAATGCCTTCACCAGAAACTAAACCGACAGTCGGCTTAATACCTACAACACCATTATGTGCTGAAGGACAAACAATAGAGCCGTCAGTTTCTGTGCCTATGGCGAGCAGTGCAAGACCTGCGGAGACGGCAACGGCAGAGCCTGAACTTGAGCCACATGGTGTTCTATCTAACACATACGGGTTTTTGGTTTGACCACCGAGCGTGCTGTAGCCGCTCGAGCTGAAACTTGATTTAAAGTTTGCCCATTCACTTAAATTGGCTTTGCCAAGGATGATAGCGCCGGCTTGTTCTAACTGGATGATAAGCGGCGCAGCTTGGGTTTTGACGTTGTGTTGCAGGGCGAGCGCGCCTGCGGTTGTTGCCATTGGCGCTCTAGTGTCGATATTATCTTTAACAATAACTGGCAGGCCATGAAGTGGCCCTCGATATTTTCCCGCGCGTAGTTCGGCATCAAGCTTTTTAGCGTCTTGTAATGCGTTGGGATTGAGCGTGATCACGGCATTGAGCATAGGACCACTGTCATCAAGTTGTGCAATCCTTTTTAAATAAAACTCAGTGAGTTGCGTTGCCGATAAAGTTCGATTTTGTATTTTGGTTTGTGCTTCGAGCGTGGTAAGGTCCGCAAGCGATTGACTGTAAGCTGGCAACGCAAGCGCGAGACAAGTGGTTAAAGCGAGTAGGGATTTTTTCATGACGTATTTTACCAATCCGCAGTAGTATTATTGTTATTTATTTGTCCTTTATTTAGTCACGAGCCTTGTAAAAGGTCAAGCGAGTAGCCTGAACAAAGCATGATTTAGGCGCCTTTAAAACTTGTATTTTTGCTGCTAGCCACACACACTTAACTTTACGAGATAACAAAAAATATAACCATGATAAAAGCACCAATAGATATAGACGTAGATATTCCGTGGCTTGATCAAAAGCTATTCTCATTAGGTAAATTTTCATTAGAGGTGGGAGAGGCACTCTCATTTATCGCTGTAATCGTTGCAACTTTGGTGATCTCCAAGATCCTGCGACTAGCATTTAATCGTCTTGCTTCGAGACAAGGGGTGATCCAGCATACCTCAGCCTATGTGATAGGCAGGATCATTCACTACATCGTATTATTTATTGGTCTTATTATTGCGCTGACGGCCTTAGGAATAGAGATCACTGAGTTGGCGCTTGTTGCCAGTGCACTCGGCGTTGGGATTGGCTTGGGCCTACAAGGTCTCGTGAATAACTTTGTCTCTGGTCTGGTGTTACTGCTAGAGAAAACCGTCAAAGTTGGGGACTTTGTTGAGCTGACCAATGGGGTGGTGGGGGAGGTGATAGCAATTCACATGCGCTCAACTTGGATCCGTACAAATGACAACGTCGACCTGCTTATTCCAAACTCGGAAATGGTGTCAAATACAATTACCAATTGGACAATGTCGGACAAATATCGTCGTTTCCGTATTCCTTTTTCAGTGGCCTACGGCAGCGATAAAGAGAAGGTGAAGCGTGCCGCATTGGAAGCGGCCAAAAATGTCCAATATACCTTGAATACGCCGGGGCGAGAAGCAACGGTATGGATGACAGGGTTTGGTGATAGTAGCTTGAATTTCACGCTAGGAGTTTGGGTGCAACCTGAGCAGGTAAAGCGGCCAACAGCACTGGTTTCTGATTACCTCTGGGCTATCGATGATGCCTTTCGCAAATATCAAATTGAGATCCCGTTTCCACAGCGCGATCTTCATTTGCGCAGTGGCTTTTCTATGGAAAAGTCTGATGAAAACTGAGTGTAGAATAACGGCTAGGGTGCTAGCCGTTAGTGAGTTTACTCACTGAATGATTTTAACCACTCGTTGCGGGAATGGAATTTCGATTTCCGCATTTTTAATTGCGGCAAACACCGCTTGATTCACTTCTAATTTAGTTTCGATAAGTGAAGTTGTAGGCACCCAGTAGCGGTAGCTCAATATCACTGCACTGTCGGCAAATTCCTCAATCCCCACTTGAGGCTTAGGGTCTTGACTGACCTTAGCATTATCAGCGAGTACCTGATTGATAAGTGTTAATGCGCCTTGATAATCAGCATCATAAGCTATCCCTATTTCACCTTTAACCAGAGAGTTTGCAAACGAGTTATGGAGAATTTCTCCCACCACATGTTTATTCGGGATAGTGATCTCTACTTTGTCTTCGTTGATGAGCGTGGTATGTCCAAGCTCAATCATTTTAACTTGGCCGTTAACGCCTTTGATGCTGATGGTATCGCCAATCACAAATGGGCGGGTAGCAATGATAGCAAGCCCTGCGCCATAGTTTGCCAGCATACCTTGCAGTGCAAGACCTGCACCCAAAGACGCGGCACCGATGGCGGCGACGAACGGTGTGATACTGATGCCAACCTTGCCAAGAGAAATAATCACAAACATGGCAATGATAAGCACCTTGATCACATTGCCAATAAAGTTGGTTAAAGCAGGATCGATATTGTGTTTTAGCATCAAGTTTTCAGTCGCTTTAGACAGCTTTCTTGATAACCACAAACCGAGAAGGAAGATGAATATCGCAGCGAGCAATTGGAAACTGTACGTCACCAGATACTCTCGAATAATGTTGTAATAGTGTTCGATTTGCTCGATTTCTTGATTGATCACAGTCGTATCCCGAGTTATTAAATTAGAGTAGCCAACCAATGATAAAACAAAGGCACCCAAAGTGCAGTTATCATGGCGGTAATTGTCATTGCCGCTGAAGCAAAAGCGCCAGCCATGGGATGATGCTCTATCGCTGCGGCTGTGCCTATCGCATGGCATGCAACACCAAGCGCGGTGCCTTTCGCTTGCATATGGTCAACTTTACACCAGTGCAAAATATGTAGTCCAAACACGCCACCAAATACACCAATTAGTATCACCATAATCGCTGCAATAGCGGGGATCCCCCCGAGATAATCACTAATGAGTAGGGTGATTGGTGTTGTAACCGACAGGGCCGCCATTGAAGCTGAGAGCTGCGGATCGGCAGCAAAAAACTGGCAAATAAGAAAAGCGCTTAACGTAGACAGTGAGACACCCAACCAACTGGTTAAACACAATGCAAAAAATACCGGTTTAATTTGGTGAAATTGTTTATACAAAGGGTAGGCGAGTGCAACGACCGCTGGCTCTAACAAGTAATGAATTGGTAGCGTTGCTTGTTGATATACCTTGTAGTCGAACTTCGTGAGTAGTAGAAATGCCGAAATAGCCAAAATGCAGATCAGCACAGGGTTCAATATCGGTAAGGAGATGCGCTGATATAGTTTACGTGCACTAAAAAATAACAGGACAGTGAGCGCTGATACCATAAACAAATTAATCACGAAACTTGATACTCTTAACGATAGGGCTTAACAACACAAGACTTATTGTTGGTACACCAACTAGCAATAACAGTAGCATAAGCCAGTGGGATTGAAATAAACTGAGATGCTCTACCAAGCCCACTCCCGCTGGAATGAAAAACAGCGCCATATATTTTAAGATTGGCTCTGCTGCAGGTGCTAACCACTCTACTTTAATGATATTTGTGGCAAGGAGTATGACGAGAAACACCATGCCAAGTAGGGCGGCTGGGATCTGTAAAGCACTAAGCTGAATTATCCATTTAGCGCCGAAGAGGCACGCCAAAATGATGGCAAAGCCTAGTGCAAATCGTAATATCAACTTCGCTCTGTGTACCATTAAATATAAATCCTCTGCCCCGAAATAGCTCTAACATGTATGTCGCTTAATTGTACACATTCGTTTTGCGATGACCATTATACTTTGGGCAAACAGGCATTCAATCTAGCGTTACCACTTCATGCGAGGCAAAAATGGCTTTTTATTGTCATCTGTTATAGAAGCGTTCTTCATCGCAATTTTGGTATTTTTAGCTGCGAGCAATTTGATTTGTGACCATGTTTCTAACCATAACAGTTTACGGGCGGGCTGGTTGTAGGCACGATTATACACTTTCTTAATTGCAGCAATGGCATCTGGCGAGCGTGCGGTAAATTGAGTGAGTAATTCTGAGAGTCTAGCGTCAACATCATCACAGAGCTCAGTAATGAGACCGTCCTTTAGTGCTTGCTGGGCGTCTATTCTCTGTGCATGGACTGTCATCAGCAATGCCTTATCTTTGTTAATTGTGGCAGGAAAAAGTAAGCTGCCGCCCATGTCAGGGCAGAGTCCCCATTTGGCTTCCATAATGGCAAGCTGCGCACTGTTATCGGCTAAACGAATGTCCGCGCCTAATGCAATATGACAGCCACCACCTAAACAATTGCCTGTGATCTTGGCGATGACAGGAACAGGTAAAGCTTGCCAGCCGAGTACGACTCTTTGTGCTAAGTTAGCATTACCAGGTAACCATTTTTTAAGTAGCTTGATGATCCCAGAAGGTTTATTCAGCACGCTTTTTACATCTAGACCTGCACAAAAATGTGCGCCTTCACCTTGGATAACGACAGCTCTAATTGATTTGCTTTTTCTAATTTTCTTTATTGCATTATCTAAACCAACAAACATTTCAACAGACAGCGCGTTTTGTTTTTCTGGTCGAGATAAGGTCACAAATGCGATGTTGTTCGCTTCGGAAAATGAAATCATGATGAGATGCTCCCTGCGGGTTTTATGCGATAGTTTTAGAGTAATAACTCAAAAGCGGTGTAACATTCAACTTTTACAGATAATTTGTTCGTCATTTAGCGTTATTTTCTGTTTGATTATCGCGACTATGTATTTATGTTTTACCTCATTTTGCTATCATTGCGCCAACTTTAAAACAACAGGCTAGCGTCCATGACAGCGAGACTTTGTAGCATAGAAGAAGCCACTCACCAAGCATATGATATCTTCCTTGAGTTGGCCCCTGATAATCTTGAAGAACACGATATCAATATGTTCAACGAACATCGCGAAGATCGTGGTTTCATTGAAGAAAGTGAGCCGGACGAGAGTTGGTCGAGCATAACTGCTTATGAACAAGAAGCGGAGCCAGAGCACTTCGTTCAGGTTTTGGTTGGTATCGAGTTTGATGACTCGGATCAGGTGTACGCAAAAATCCTAATTAGCAGAGATTTAGATGCGCCGTTTTGTCATATTATTTGGAAGCAATAACCGGAAAGTAGTTATCAGTGCCGTTTTTTAGAACTTTCACTTTATTTGCAGTTGGCTTAGTTTCGTTACCAAGCTTAGCTACGGATCCATTCGAAGATTTTCACGAATATGGCAAAATGCCCGATGACGAAATTCATCAAAAACACAAGGGCGAGATGCTATACGGTGACGTTGAGTTTGGCTTTATCGTTAACAAAGGTAATACGCAAAACACGTCATTTAAGTTAAAGAGTAATCTCTACCAAGATTTCCCCAAGTGGCGTAACCAATTTAAATTTAATGGCCTTTATCGCCGCGAGCAAAATACAGAAACGGACGTCGAAGATGTCTCAGCGTCGCGCTACTTTGGTTCAGCGCAAGGTAACTACAAACTAGGGGACGATAACGCTTCGTTCTTTATGTACGGCGACTATGAGCGTGACAGGTTTAATGGCAAGGAATACACCACGACATTTGCGCTTGGTTATGGCAATCGTGTGTACGAGGGACGAAAGAACACTGTAGATATCGACATCGGTCCCGGTATGTCCATCTCTCGTGTGGATAACGAAATCGAGCTTGAGCCGGAAGAAGATAGAACGGAGCAAGGCCAGCTTTTGCGTATGGCATTGCAGTGGGAAAGAAACGTTTCAAAGCGCACCCGCTTTAATCAAGACGTCAGTTTTGAGCAATCGCTGTCAGGTTTAAACTCCCGATTGTTTGCTGAGTCTGCGCTAGTCACACAAGTGATTGGTGGTATTGCGCTGAAGTTTGCTTTTATTTACCGTTATAATTCGCAGCCAGAAAATGAAAAAGAAAAGGTAGACACAGAACTTGGTGCTACATTAGTTTACAGCTTTGATTAAGAAGATTATCGATGTATAAAAATACACAGTTTGCATGGGTTATATGGCTGTTTCTAGCCTTTATCGCCAGTTTTACCATATTGGCAATTTTCCTAACTGGTAGCAATCTCGCCTTTGTCAGCTTTTTGGTGATCCTCGCGCTTGTTGCGTTTATTTTTTACGGCTTAACCATTCAAGTGAACCAAGAGCAACAAACGTTAAGCTGGTGGTTTGGACCGTCGGTCGCCAAAATGACCTTAAAGTTTGACGATATTGACTATGTTCAGCCCGTGACTAACTCTCTACGTCATGGCATTGGCATGCGGATCAGTACAGACGGTTGGGTATACACAGTTGCTGGATTCAAGGCGCTCGAAGTGGTGATGAAGGACGGCACTAAATATCGCTTAGGAACTAATGACCAAGCCAACTTGGTTAAGGCAATGGAAAGTAAACTTAAACAAGAAAAAAGCGCCGAATGATCAGCGCTTTCTATTAGTAACTCGACTAATCTTAGTGGTCGTGACCACAACCGCCTTCGCCATGAACATGGCCGTGGGCAACTTCTTCAGCTGTAGCTTCACGTACTTCAAGCACTTCAACGTCAAAGTTCAGCGTGATCCCAGAAAGCGGGTGGTTCGCGTCAACAATGACTTCTTCGTCTTCGATACCAATGATCACAACGATTTGGTCGCCCTCGTCGGTGGTAGCTCTAAATTGCATACCCACTTCGATTTCCATGTCTTCAAACATTGATTTAGGAACCGCCTGAGTCAGTTCGTCAAAGCGTTCACCATAGCCTTCTTGTGGCTCTATGGTCACACTGAAAGTGTCACCAGCTTGTTTGCCTTGTAGGGCATCATCAAGACCTGGGATCAGATAGCCTGAGCCAAGCATCGCTATCACAGGCTCATCATCAAATGTGCTATCAATCGTGTTGTTGTCTTTGTCTTGAACTGAGTAGTGGATTGTCACTACCGAGTTAGGGCCAATAATCATATAAGATCCCGTTAGTTGTCTTCTAAAGAATAAGGTAGAGGTTGAATAGTAAGACTCACCTCTGGTGAATTTTTTGCTCTTAGCACTGCGTCTTGTGGTGTGTCATTTGGCATCACAGCCAGCGCATAATAACGGCCGCTGTTAGCATCAAAGGTTTGTTGAATAACCTTGCCACCACGACGCCAGTTGTCTTCAATCTGCAGTTCAATGTCTGCCTCTTCGATGCGCTCTGCAGCATTGCCTGTCACTATGTACATGGCACGCTTGTTTTTACCAAGATAGCGCATACGAGCTACGGTTTCTTGACCAGTATAGCAACCTTTCTTAAAGCTGATCCCGTTAAGGGCCTGAAGGTTAACCATTTGTGGTACAAATTCGTCCACATGATCTGCATCAAGACTTGGCTCACCTGCTAAAATGCTGGCCGCAATAAACGGTGCTGGATTGCTTTGTTGTTCCACTTCCGCTGGTAAACTTGCGCCTTCGAACGCGAGAAAGACAAAGCGCTCGTCTGCGAGTTTTAACAGCTTGCCGTTGGCAACATCAACAGCGCTTGCGTCAGACGAAAGCTCAACGCCAAAGGCAGTAGCAAGCGCTTTACTGTCCTGAGTCATTAAGCCAAAGACTTCGCAGTCAGCAAAATCAATGTCAACTTTGGCAAAAACGCCGTACTTTTTTAGCTCACGAAGTGATGCTTCAGCTTCGGCTACACCTGCAAGCATCAAGTAGTCGTCTTGATAGCGAGTTAAGCGCGCCACAGACCAAAGTTTGCCTTTAGGACTACAATGCCCAGACCACATAAAATTATCTTCTTTGATAAGGTTAATGTCTTGAGTAACCTGACCGTGCAAATAGCTAAGTTTATCTTGTCCTGAAATGCGAATAACCTTGAACGGAAGCGCATAAGCACGAGCAATTGACATAATGTTGATCCCTATTAAAGTGTTTTCGTAATGTTACCGTAAAATCATAAGTGGAGATAGGGACGGACGATTTCAATGTGCCATTTCTATAAGTTTTATGGCATATGTTCTGCACAGTGGGTATAATTTTCTCAATAGTTTATGAGGGGTTAATCAGTTTATGGTTGAGTTACTGCCTAAAGCTCGAGTTAAATGGGCTTGCCGTCGTGGCATGTTAGAGCTGGACGTTATTTTAGAGCCGTTTGTTGAGCAGGCTTATGACGCGCTATCCGACGAAGGTAAGTACGTGTTTCAGCGTCTAGTTACCTGTGAGGATCCAGATTTATTCGCTTGGTTTATGGGTCATGAAGAATGTCCAGATCCAGAGCTAAAACGCATGGTTAAGTTAATCCTTGATCGGATCCGCGTATAGAGTCGACTTTCAACACAATCTTCAGAACCACACCTTCTTTGTGGTTCTTTTTTCTTGCCTCGCTTTTATCCTTTTTCTGCTGTTTCCTGCGCTGTGGTGGTTAGTCGCAATCGTATTCGCCGTGATGGGTTATTGCAGTTGGCAAACTGTTTTATCTCGTACGCCAAAGGCGGGTACTGTACTCATGCTCCCGAAGGAAAACTTTGTTGAAATACAGTCGCAAACGATAAATTGCAAAGGGCAGCTTATTGGTGCGACCATATGGTTTGATAGTCAAATAGCGCTAAAAATCATGGATGCGAACCAAGCTAAGCAGCAGATATTTTTAACTCGACGGGCAATACCAGAAGCGGACTGGCGTTTACTTTGTCGCACTGCGCTGCAAGCCAATTAGAAACAGCGAAGAGAGCATGGCGATAAAAATCAGCACATGCTCTACATTCAAATATTATTATTTTGTCGGTGACAAAATGGTAGGTGAGGGGTTTTCAGCCATGTCAGGGAAGTCAATGGTGTAGTGAAGTCCGCGACTTTCTTTACGTTCTAACGCGCTGCGAATGATAAGTTCAGCTACTTGTACTAAGTTACGTAATTCAAGTAGGTTGTTACTCACTCTAAAGTTGGCGTAATAATCGTGGATCTCTTGCTGCAATAGCTCAACGCGGCGTAGCGCACGTTCTAACCGTTTAGTTGAGCGAACGATGCCAACATAATCCCACATAAATAATCTAAGTTCGTGCCAGTTGTGGGTGATAACTACTTCTTCGTCCGAGTCGCTGACACGGCTTTCGTCCCAATCTGGTAACTTAGATGGCTCAGGACTCTTATCGATTTTAGCTAAAATATCTTTTGCGGCAGCGTGGGCAAACACAATGCATTCTAATAATGAGTTACTCGCCATGCGGTTCGCGCCGTGTAGACCTGTGTATGCCACCTCGCCGATTGCATATAAATTGTCGATGTCAGTACGACCATTAAAGTCAGTCATAACACCACCGCAGGTATAATGCGCCGCTGGCACTACAGGGATAGGCTCTTTGGTGATATCTAAACCAACACTTAAGCACTTAGCATAAATCGTAGGGAAGTGCTCAATGATGAACTCTTTGTCTTTATGAGAGATATCCAGATAGACGCAATTTGCACCCAATCGCTTCATCTCATAGTCAATGGCACGGGCGACTACATCGCGAGGGGCGAGTTCTTCGCGCTCATCGAAGTCAGGCATAAAGCGTGTGCCATCAGGACGTTTAAGCAGAGCGCCTTCACCGCGCATGGCTTCGGTTATTAAAAAGTTTTGTAGCTCAGGGTGGTATAAGCTGGTCGGGTGAAATTGGTTAAACTCCATGTTTGCTACGCGACAACCCGCGCGCCACGCCATTGCGATGCCGTCACCCGAAGAAACATCTGGATTTGAGGTATACAAGTAAACTTTACTTGCGCCACCAGTCGCTAAAGCGACAAACTTAGCCGAGATGCTCTCAACTCTGTCCGCTTTGCGATTGTAGACGTAAACACCTTTGATATCGCTTGAGTCACCATGTTTATCTTTGATGAGGTCGATGGCGTTGTATTGCTCAAGTATATTAATTTTTGGGTGTAACTGCACTTGGCTAATTAATGTGGTTTGAACGGCTTTACCCGTTGCATCAGCTGCGTGCAATATACGGCGATGTGAATGCCCACCTTCCCGGGTTAAATGAAAGCGCTCTTTCCCTTTGCTATCCACTTCCATATCAAATGGTACGCCTTGCTCAATCAGCCATTTCAAGCAATTTTTTGCATTTGAGGCGGTATAGTGCACCGCATCGCGGTCACATAAGCCAGCGCCTGCCGCAAGTGTGTCTTCGACATGAGATTCAATACTGTCGTTTTTCTTATCGAATACTGCGGCAATGCCACCTTGAGCATAAAGTGTGGAGCCTTCTTTTAACGCCCCTTTGCTTATCACGGTAACATTACAGTGGTTTGCCAAAGAGAGCGCAAGAGAGAGTCCAGCAGCGCCACTACCAATAATGACTACATCAGTATTGTGGTGAGTCGTATTTTTCATATTCGAAGATCTTTACTGTTTTTGCGTTTAATTCTGCTATTTATACCACATCTGCTATCATAGAAGGCAGAGACTTTGTTCCGTTTAATGAGAATCATTTAGAACATTTTGTGTGACTGCTAATGGAATAATGCTAAAAAGCAGCCAAGAACTAGTACGCAAAGATGGATGAATTCGTTTATTTTAAAAAAAAATACAAAAAAACAGAACTTTTTATTCAGTACTAAGTCAGAGTAGCTGTGAATGATGGCAACTAGATACGATTTAGAAAAGCAAAAAGAGGAGTACCGGCTCGAATGAGCGAGCAGGATTTAGATCTAGATATAGTTAAACGCGTTCAACAGGGAGATAAAAACGCATTCAACCTGTTAGTTGCCAAGTATCAAAATAAAGTCGCAGCGCTTATTTCTCGTTATGTAGCGAATCAAGGCGATGTGGCAGATGTGGCACAGGAAACGTTCATTAAAGCTTATCGAGCGTTGCCTAACTTTAGGGGCGAGAGCGCATTTTATACTTGGTTGTATAGAATCGCGGTTAACTGTTCAAAAAATTATTTGGTGGCGCTTGGTCGAAAGCCGCCAGCAAACGATGTAGATGCGGAAGAAGCCGAGTTTTATGATGGTGCAGACCAATTAAGATCGAACGCTTCACCGGAAAATCTATTGTTAAGCGACGAAGTGAAAGCAGTGATTTTCAAAACTATTGAGCGCTTGCCTGACGACTTAAAAACCGCAATCACTTTGCGTGAAATCGAGGGCATGAGCTACGAGGAAATAGCTGTCATTATGGATTGTCCGGTAGGTACAGTTCGTTCGAGAATTTTTCGCGCAAGGGAAGCGATAGATAACAATTTGAACCCATTAATAGGTGAGTCTTAATATGGCACAAGCTGAAAAACAAGTGACAGAAGATTTAACGACATCGCAAATTTTTGACGGTGATCTGTCACTCAACGCTGAAACTGATGTTCGTTTAGACGAACAAAAGTTTGCTAGGTATGCCTTGATTGGTGATGTAATGCGTAGTCAAAAGCAAGACACACCTTGCATCGATATCACCAGCAGCTTTGCAGCGGCACTGGAACAAGAGCAAACGTATAGTGAGCCGGCCGTTGAGCAAGTGAAAGAAACGACGCCGAAGAGCAATGTGATTGAGCTAAGTGCATGGCGTAAGCCATTTGCACAAGTGGCTATCGCGGCAAGTGTGTCCTTGTTTGCTGTGCTTGGAGTTAATACGCTAAGCACTGATGCAACTTTACCTGCGGGCGATACGTTACAGTTGCAATCTACTCCTTTTGCCGGAGGCGTTTCTCCTGTTAGCTTATCAACTGAGCCTGCGCTTGAATCAGCGGCTAAAGGCATTAGAGAGTTACAGCAGCAGCGTATTGGTGCATTGGTGCTAGAGCATCAAAGACAATCTCGCATGGCGTATGCGCTGCAGCAATCTGGTGAAAACAACACCACTGAAAAGCAAGAGGAAAAAGAGCAATAAATGAGAGCACTGTTAGTTGTAGTTAGTGTATTTTTCTCTAGTTGGCTGTGGGCAAATGAAAGCGTATCAGCCAAACAACTGCTAAAAGACATGGCCGAAGCGGTGCATCATAGAAACTTTGATGCTTCGTTTGTCGTGGTGAAAGGAAAATCTATGGAGCCTTACCGTTGGCTTCATGGTAACCAAGATGGGACTGAATTTGAGCTTTTAAGTTTGCTCAATGGTGCTGGACTTGAAATGATCCGCATTGGTGACAAAGTGACTTATTTTGAACCAAAGTCTGAGCCTTACACCATCCAAACAGATTCGATAGCAGGTCCTATTCCCGAAGTTTTATTCAAAAATATCGACAGCCTCAAAGAAAGCTATGATTTTGTCTTAGGTGGAAAAGGTCGGATAGTTGACAGACCTGCTCAGCTTGTCAGGTTAGAAGCAAAGGACGACGCTAAGTACAACTACTGGTTGTGGATCGATACTGAGTCATCTCTGTTGCTAAAATCCGCTTACGTAAACCAACAAGGCGAGTTGTTAGAGCAGCTTCAGCTTACCCATATCAGCGTGACTGAGACCCCTGCTGAGCAATTGTTAGAACTTTCACAAAAGCAGTTTCCTGAAGCTGTATCTGGGTTGTTGAAGACACTTGAGAATGGCACAAAAAACAATTGGCAAATTGGTTGGTTACCTCAGGGCTTTGAGCTGCTAAAATCTGACAGACATAAGTTAGATTTAAACAATGAGCTGGCAGACTACTACTTGTTTTCCGACGGCCTTGTCGATATTTCGGTATTTGTACAACGTCCTTTACCGGGCCAGCGCCCAAGTGGAGCGCTTTCGTCAGGTGCGACAACGGTGTACGTGCACAACACAGGTGCGTTTGATGTATCTGTAGTTGGAAATATTCCAGCAATGACCGCAAAAGCAATCGCTGAGTCTGTGAAAAGACCTTTATGATAGAACAAACTCTGACAGTTGCCGCCATAAAAGGCGCAACTGTCTATTTAGAAGCACAGCCAAAACCCGCTTGTGAAGGCTGTAACGGCAAGTGCGGCTCCCAAGTATTCGCCAAACTCTTTGGCACCCACAAAAAACAATTCCCTGTAGATTTGACGGAATCTGTCGAAATTGGCCAAAAAATTAAGTTGGCATTAGACGACACTAATGTGGTGAAACATGCGTTTTATGTTTACATGATGCCATTGCTTTTTGCTTTTGCCGGCATGTTTATCGCAGCCCTTGTACTTGGCCTTAATGAACCTTTGCAGATACTTATTGCATTTACGAGTGCTACACTCGGTTTATTTTTCGCCAGAGTCCAAGGGGATAAACTCAAACATCAGGTAAAAGTGATAAAAATTTACCCAATTAGCCTACCAATAACGCAAATAGATGGTGATTGTACTAAATAAAATGTAAAATCGAGCCCTTAATCTCTATTTGTGACTAACAGAAGTATTGAATCCAGTATATGAAGCATATCCGTAACTTTTCTATTATTGCCCACATTGACCATGGAAAATCGACGCTATCAGACCGCTTAATCCAAGTTTGTGGAGGTTTAACAGACCGCGAGATGCAGCAGCAGGTACTGGATTCGATGGACATCGAACGTGAGCGCGGCATTACCATCAAAGCACAGAGTGTAACGCTTAACTATCAAGCAAAAGATGGCGAAACCTACCAGCTAAACTTTATCGACACGCCGGGACACGTTGACTTTACTTATGAAGTTTCACGCTCTCTAGCCGCTTGTGAAGGTGCGCTATTGGTTGTCGATGCGGGTCAAGGTGTTGAAGCACAAACATTAGCGAACTGTTACACTGCGCTTGAGATGGACTTGGAAGTTATTCCAGTTCTGAACAAAATTGACTTACCACAGGCAGATCCACTTCGCGTTGCCGAAGAAATTGAAGATATCGTTGGTATTGAAGCTTTAGAAGCGGTGCGTTGTAGTGCGAAAACGGGGATCGGCATTGATGAAGTGCTCGAAGTGATCGTACGTGATATTCCGCCGCCAGAAGGTGAGGTAAATGCGCCATTACAGGCACTGATTATCGATTCATGGTTTGACCCGTACCAAGGCGTAGTTTCATTGGTACGTATTAAAAACGGTGAATTAAGAGCGGGCGAAAAGATTAAGATCATGTCTACAGAGCAAGCTCACCAAGTAGATAAGGTTGGTATTTTCACACCGAAACAAACCAATACCGGTGTGTTGAAAACGGGTGAAGTAGGCTTTGTTATTGCAGGTATCAAAGACATCCATGGTGCACCAGTTGGTGATACAATTACCATGGCTCGTGATTCTGCGGCTGAACGTTTACCTGGTTTCCAGAAGGTAAAACCTCAGGTATACGCGGGAATGTTCCCAATTTCATCTGATGATTACGAAAACTTCCGCGATGCGCTTAATAAATTGAGCCTCAACGATGCATCACTATTCTTCGAGCCTGAAAACTCAACAGCACTTGGCTTTGGTTTCCGTTGTGGCTTCTTAGGTATGCTCCACATGGAGATTATTCAAGAGCGCCTTGAACGTGAATACGACATGGATCTGATCACCACGGCTCCAACTGTAATCTACGAAGTAGAGACTAAGCATGGTGTGGTGAAAATCGATAATCCATCGGATTTACCACCGGTAAACGACATTATTGAAATTCGCGAACCAATTGTTGAAGCAAATATTCTGGTTCCTCAAGAATATTTAGGAAACGTGATCACACTGTGTGTTGAAAAGCGTGGTATGCAAACCAAGATGACCTATCACGGTAAGCAAGTTGCGTTAACCTATGAATTGCCGATGTCAGAAGTGGTGATGGACTTCTTCGATAAGTTGAAGTCTACCAGCCGTGGTTTTGCATCACTTGATTACAACTTCAAGCGTTTTGAAGCATCAGACATGGTGCGTGTGGATATTCTGATCAATGGTGACCGTGTTGATGCACTTGCAATAATTGTTCACCGCGATGGTTCACAAACGCGTGGCCGTCAGCTAGCTGAAGCGCTGAGAGAATTGATCCCTCGCCAAATGTTTGATATTGCTATTCAAGCTGCAATTGGTAATCACGTCATTGCGCGTAGTACAGTTAAGCAGTTACGTAAAAACGTAATCGCAAAATGTTATGGTGGTGACGTGAGCCGTAAGAAAAAGCTACTGCAAAAGCAAAAAGAAGGTAAGAAGCGTATGAAGCAACTTGGTAACGTTGAAGTGCCACAAGACGCATTCTTAGCAATATTGAAAGTAGGTAAGTAACAGGAAATACAAATGGCAGGTTATTTTTCAATTTTATTGGTGCTACTCACGGTCGGTTCAGGCCTTATTTGGTTGATCGATCATTTGGTTTATGCACCAAAAAGACAAGCTAGGCTTGCTATTGCGCAAGGTGCGTCTGACACTCAGTTGGATGCCGATATCATTGCGGAAATCGCACCTGAACCTGCCATTGTTGAAAACGCGAAATCTATTTTTCCAATGATTGCCGCAATCACGATTTTCCGTTCGTTTATTTTTGAACCGTTTCAAATTCCATCAGGCTCAATGATGCCAACCTTATTGGATGGCGATTTTATCCTAGTGGAAAAATATGCTTACGGGATTAAAGACCCAGTGTGGCGTAGCAAAATTGTTGAAACGGGCACGCCAGAGCGCGGTGATATTGCGGTGTTCAAGTTTCCGCTAGACGAGCGTATTGATTTCATCAAACGTATTGTTGGTTTACCGGGCGACCATATTGTTTATCGCAATCGTCAGCTTTACATTAAACCTAAGTGTGAAGACGGGCAGAGCGAAGCGAATGGCTTGACGTGTGGCGAATATAACAAGATTGATGTAGACATTGTAAATCGTGACGAGTTTACGCAAGGCCCGATGCAGTTAGTACGTCTAACAGAGCATTTGCCAAACGTAGAGCATGATATCTTAATTAATCCTGAAGTGTTAGAGTTAACAGATCGCTACTATCAACAACCAGGTACTCGCCGCGATGAGTGGGTAGTACCAGAGGGAAGTTATTTTGCGATGGGTGATAACCGTAATAACAGCCAAGATAGTCGTATGTGGGGTTTTGTACCTGATGAAAACTTGGTTGGAAGAGCGGTATTTATTTGGTTAAGTTTTGATTTTGATAATGGCCCAGACAGCATTTTGCCAGGGTGGGTTCCAACTGGTGTTCGTTTTGAACGCCTAGGTAGTATTCAGTAAAAATGAAAAGAAACGTAGAAGAACTTTATAATAAAATAGGGTACAACTTCTCTGATAAGGCGCTGCTTGAGCAGGCTTTGACGCATCGCAGTCACAAAGGCCAGCACAACGAGCGTCTCGAATTTTTGGGCGACTCTATTTTAAGCTTTGTGATTGCAAATGCTTTGTATCACAAGTTTCCAAAAGCGCGTGAAGGTGATTTAAGCCGCATGCGTTCAACGTTAGTGCGTGGTCAAACGCTGGCGGAATTCGGTGTGGAATTCGCGCTGGGTGATTATCTGCGCCTAGGTCCAGGTGAGTTGAAGAGCGGCGGTTTTCGCCGTGAGTCAACGCTCGCAGATGCAGTAGAAGCCATTATTGGTGCCGTTTTCTTAGACTCTGACATCGACGTGTGTAGAGATTTGGTACTAAGTTGGTACGAATCACGCTTAACTGCGATTTCACCTGGTCATAATCAAAAAGACCCGAAGACGCTGCTGCAGGAGTATCTACAAGCTCGAAAATTACCTTTACCGGGCTACACTGTAATAGATACCAAAGGGCAAGCTCACAACCAAACATTCACGGTCGAATGTATAGTGGAAGGGATGGAAAGTATAATTTCAGTAGGCAGCTCGCGACGTAAAGCTGAGCAAAAAGCTGCCGAAAAAGCGCTTAAGATATTAAAGAATGACGCTTGATACACATTGCGGCATGATTGCCATTGTCGGTAGGCCTAACGTAGGTAAATCGACACTATTAAATAAATTGGTTGAGCAAAAGGTAAGTATTACCTCGCGTAAACCACAAACTACTCGTCACCGCATCATGGGGATCCATACAGAGGGTAACTATCAAGCGGTGTACGTTGATACCCCAGGGCTTCATATTGAAGAAAAGCGTGCAATTAACCGCTTAATGAACCGAGCAGCATCAAGCTCAATCGGCGATGTTGAATTGGTTATTTTTGTCGTAGAAGGGACGCATTGGACGCCTGATGACGAAATGGTACTGACCAAAGTTAAAGACAGTGGTCGTCCTATCTTGGTGGTGATGAATAAAACCGATCAGGTAAAAGATAAAGACTTGTTGATGCCACATATTCAGTGGTTGAGCGAACAGGGAGATTTTATCGGGATCGTACCTATCTCTGCGAAGCAAGGTAAGAACGTTGATATGATCAGAGAAGAAGTGCACAAGCGTTTACCTGCGTGTGAATTCTATTTCCCTGAAGATTATGTTACCGATCGTTCAATGCGTTTTATGGCGGCAGAGATCGTGCGTGAAAAGCTGATGCGCTTTATGGGCGATGAATTACCGTATTCGGTGACGGTAGAGATCGAACAGTTTAAGTGGCAAGACAACGGCGTTTGGCAGATCAACGCGTTGATCCTTGTTGAGCGCGAATCGCAAAAACGCATGGTGATCGGCAACAAAGGCGAAAAGCTCAAAGTGATCGGTCGCGAAGCGCGTAAAGATCTTGAAAACATGCTAGACAACAAAGTCTATCTCGAATGCTGGGTTAAAGTGAAATCTGGCTGGGCAGACGACGAACGTGCTCTTCGTAGCTTAGGGTACGGAGAAGACTGATTGGATAGCGACTTTCGACAGGCCTATCTGTTACATCGCAGACCTTACAGCGATTCTCAGGTACTGCTTGACGTGCTGGTCGAAGGCGTTGGACAACTTAAAATGCTTGCCCGAGTAAAGGGCAAGCAATCCCTCAAACATAATGCCCAGTTGCGGCCATTTTCATTACTTTTACTGCAATATGCAGGCAGATACGATTTTAAATACGTAAACCGTTTTGAACCCACAGACAATCAAATCCAACTCGTTGGGCGGCAGTTATATTGTGGCTTGTATCTCAATGAGCTAACACAACGCGTGGTACCCACCAACGAACCGCTAGAGCAGATCTTTGCGCTCTATCAGCTACATTTAATGCGTTTGGCCCAAGACGAAGATGTGGAACCTATCTTACGCAGCTTTGAGTTGCAATTGTTAGGTGAGCTGGGTTTCGGGGTGGAACTGGAGTTTGACGCAGAAGGTAATCCAGTGCGGCCAAAAGCCGCGTATAAGTACGTATCTGAGTACGGTTTTATTGCAGTCGGTCGTGAACCTGATACGATACCGGGCAGTATGTTATTGGCCATTGCCAATCAAGATTTCCAAGACCTTGCCGTAAGAAAGGCTGCTAAGCTATTAACACGCAGGTTAATGGCACCGCTGGTTGGCAAGCAAGGGCTGAAAAGTAGAGAACTATTTATTTCAAAGAAATAATACCAATTTAATCAAAAGTATAAATCGGTAAATTGGTATTGCGGTAATAAGTGGGTAATCCACTTGCTACGTCATATTATCAAGGGATAAACGATGAAAGATATTTTACTCGGCGTCAACGTAGACCACATTGCAACGCTTCGTCAGGCGCGTGGCACTAGCTATCCTGATCCAGCACATGCAGCTGCAGTAGCTGAGCACGCAGGAGCCGACGGCATTACTATTCACTTACGTGAAGACCGTCGCCACATCCAAGATCGCGATGTTTACGTGATGGCAAAAACCATCCAAACACGTATGAATCTAGAAATCGCAGTAACTGACGAAATGCTCGACATCGCTTGCGAAGTAAAACCTGAATATGTTTGCCTAGTGCCAGAAAAACGCGAAGAGTTAACGACGGAAGGTGGCTTAGACGTTGCGGGTAATCTAGATAGGATCACAGCGGCAACTCAGCGTCTAGCTGATGCAGGTATCAAAGTAAGCTTATTCATCGACGCTGATAAAAAGCAGCTAGATGCTGCAAAGCAAACCGGTGCGCCTTACATTGAGATCCACACCGGTGCTTATGCTGATGCTGAGAACGATACCGAAATGACCGCTGAGCTTGAACGCATTCGTGAAGGCGTTAAGTATGCTCATGGACTAGGTCTTATCGTCAACGCTGGCCATGGTTTGCATTACCATAACGTTAAACCGATTGCACAAATGCCAGAAATCTACGAACTTAACATTGGTCATGCTATTGTTGCTCGAGCGGCAATTGATGGACTGGAAAAGGCAGTACGAGATATGAAGCGTTTGATGTTAGAGGCGAGACAAGCATAACGCTTAGTGGTAAAGAAAACGAAGGGCTGTGTAGCCCTTTCTTTTTGCCTTGTAATCGAGTTAATACAATTGGTATCAAAATGAAAAAAATGGTGTTGGTCTTTGCAAGTTGTGCCCTTGCATCACAATTTAGCGAAGCGACAGAGAACAACGAATTTGAAATCATCACTACTACGGCATCCAGGTTGGCTGAGACGGCAGGAGAGCGCCCTGTAAGCCTCTCTTTGCTCACAGAAGCTCAATTAGATGACACAGGCGTCACGCATATCGAAAAGGCGTTGAGGCTCGTTGCTGGCGCAAATGTACAACATGGTAATGGTCAAGAGTATCTACCTGCATTGCGCTCACAAGTGCTCTCTGGTGCAGGCGCATGTGGCGGCATTTTAATGGCTGAAGATGGTATTGCACTTAGAGCCGCAGGCTTTTGTAATATCAATGAACTCTTTGAATCACACTTTGAAGCCGCTGAGCGTATAGAGGTGTTAAAAGGACCAAATAGCGTGCTGTATGGCTCTAATGCGGTGCATGGAGTGGTTAATGTGATTACTTCAAACCGCATTCAAAAGACACCTAGGATCGCATTAGATATCGGCTCCTATGGTTATAGCCGAACTCGGATACAAGCTGGCGATAAAGCCCTTGGCTTGGGCGCTGCGTTAACCCTTACAAAAGACACGGGTTATCGTGACGACGAAAGCGTCGAGCAACAAAAGTTGAGCGTCAAACATCAATATGAAGGCGAGAAGATTGGTGTCGTATCTGGAATGACATATACCCACTTAGATCAGCAAACGGCGGGTTATGTAACAGGAGTGGACAGCTATAAAAATAAGCAATTGGCAAAGCAAAACGAAAACCCTGAAGCATTTAGAAAGGCTAAGTCATTTAGAGCTTGGACAGAAATAACCGGGCACTTTGATGATAACAACACCGTGCTGATAAAACCTTATGTACGCTGGCAAGAGATGGAGTTTGTTAAGCATTTCTTGCCGGGTAAGCCGTTTGAAGAAAATGGTCAAACTGGTGTGGGGTTGCAAACGCTTATACACACTGAATTAAGTGACTCAATACAACTAGATTGGGGAATGGATGCGGAATATACCCGAGGCGAGATGTTGCAGTATCAGCCTACGCCTACTGAAGGCTCTGCATTTTTGCAGGCAACTATTCCTACAGGAAAGCATTACGACTATGAAGTAGATGCAAGGCAACTCGCGCCTTTTGCAAGTCTCAGTTGGCGACAGGGTAACTGGTTAGTTGAACTGGGCGGTCGTTTTGAGTCAATGAAATACGATTATCGCAACTTTTTGCCTATTGGGCGCACCAAAGAAGATGGCTCGGTGTGTTCAATGGGAGGATGTCGTTATAGTCGCCCAGCCAGTGGCAAAGATAGCTTTGCTTATTTTTCACCAAAATTTGGTTTAAGCTATGCATTCACTGAGCGGCATATTGCCTATGCTAACGTGTCTCAAGGCTATCGCGCACCACAAACTGCTGAGCTATATCAATTGCAGCGAGAGCAGGTAAAAGCATCGCTAGAGGAAGAAAAGGCGGACAATATCGAGCTTGGCCTAAAGGGGAGTGCAGATAGTCTTGGCTATCAAGTCGCAATTTATGACATGGAAAAAGAAAATTTGATCTTCCGAGATAGCGACTTTTTCTATATCAACGATGGTCGCTCAAGACACCGAGGTGTGGAGTTGGAGTTGAGTTATTCATTCTCAGCACATTGGCAGGTAAATCTCGCCGCAACGCGTGCTAGGCATACCTATGAACAAGATAATATTCTTGGTGGCATCAATATAAACGGCAACGATCTAGATTCAGCACCAAGGAACGTCATTAACGCCCAATTGCACTGGCAAGCACTGGATAACCTCAGTTGGTCTTTAGCTTGGCATCATGTAGGAGAGTATTTTACTGACCCCGAAAATCTTCATCGTTATTCTGGTCACGATTTGCTGAGCTTAAGAGGAAAGTGGCAGGTAAATCCGCATTTGGCGTTGACGATGAGAGTGAAAAATCTAACCGACGAACGTTATGCTGAGCGTGCCGATTACACTTCATTTAGTGGCGAAAGGTACTTTCCGGGAAGACCAAGAAACATTCTGGTTTCACTAGACTACCGCTGGTAATGCATGAATAAGGGAGCATAAGGCTCCCTTATCGAAAAGTCGCTCGATTAGTCGTCTAATGAGCGAAGTAGAGCATTAATGCCAACTTTCTCGCGAGTTTGCTGATCTACTTTTTTCACAATAATTGCTGCATACAGGCTATGAGATCCATCTTTACTTGGTAGTGATCCTGGTACTACCACCGCACCAGCTGGCACGCGACCATAATGGATTTCACCAGTTTCACGGTCGTAAATACGAGTACTTTGTGAAATATAAACACCCATGGAGATAACTGCACCTTCTTCAACAATCACACCTTCGACAATTTCAGAACGTGCACCGATGAAACAGTTATCTTCAATAATCGTTGGATTGGCTTGTAGCGGCTCCAATACGCCACCAATGCCCACACCACCAGATAGGTGTACGTTTTTACCGATTTGTGCACACGAGCCTACGGTTGCCCAAGTATCAACCATAGTG
Organism: Pseudoalteromonas sp. GCY; assembly: GCF_016695175.1. NCBI lineage: Bacteria > Pseudomonadati > Pseudomonadota > Gammaproteobacteria > Alteromonadales > Pseudoalteromonadaceae > Pseudoalteromonas > Pseudoalteromonas sp. GCY. Next base: position 2,724,205 of record NZ_CP068023.1, on the reverse strand, counting down.
CCTTCATCAACATATGCGCCAATATTGACGTAGGACGGCATAAGTACCACGTTCTTACCCACAAAGCTGCCTTGACGCGCTACCGCGTTTGGTACCACGCGCATACCACCTTGTTGGAACTGCTCTGGCGTATAGTCTGAGAATTTTAATGGTACTTTATCGTAAAACTGGTTAACGCCATCGCTCATTGGTTGGTTGTCACGAATTCTAAAAGACAGCAGCACCGCCTTTTTCAACCATTGATGTACAACCCACTCACCACTAATTTTTTCAGCAACGCGCGCTGCACCTGAATCTAGCATTTCCAGTGCGTTGACAATCGCTTGTTTTACTTCGTCTGATACCGTGGTTGGAGTAATGGTATCGCGGTTTTCCCACGCGGTTTCAATAGTCGTTTTTAAATCAGACATAAATTCCTCGTTAATCTGTTTCAGCATTTAATTTTTTGAGTAGGGCACGATGAAGCTCAGCTTTTTGTACTTCATCCAGTGCCTTGTAATCTTTGTTTGAGACGACGAAAAAGTCTTCTGCGCGTTCGCCGACGGTTGTAATGCGCGCGGCATGAATATGTAGTGAATAGGCCTGAAATACCTCAGCAATTTTAGTCAGTAACCCCGGAATATCAATAGCCTGAATTTCAATTAGGCTGCGATCGTCGCGTGCGTGCGGGCGCAGTATAATTTTAGGTTTGATATTAAAGTCTTTAAACTTCTGTGAGCGGTTTTTCTTAACCCGGATCTTTCTTTTCGGATCTTTCAGTAAAGTTTCCAAGCCTTTTCTGATCCCCGCTGCACGGCCAGTACTGAGTGGGTCGCCATTCACTTCTAAGATAACAAAACTAAAGACAACATAGCCATCTTTTGTGGTCATGACCTGAGCATGCTGGATCTGCGCTTTTTTAGAACCAATTACACTGACCAGTTTGGCGAATAACGCAGATTCATAAGGACTGTATACGAATACTTGTGTCCCGCCATGCATAGGCTTGTCAGAGACGATCACGCTTGGCTGACTTAAATCATCAGACTGTAATAAGTGCTCAGTATGCCAAGAGATCTGCTGTTCACTAAAGGCGGTAAAATAATTGGCCTTAAAGCGTGACCAAATAAGGTCAATGTACTCTTCAAAGTAGCCCAAATTAATTAGCCGTTGCTTGGCTTGGCGTTTCTTATCACGGATCTGATCGCGCATATCCATTGGGTTTTCAAGGCCCAAGCGCAATGCCCGCTGAGTATGTAGATACAGCTCGCGTAAGAGCGTGTTTTTCCAGTCGTTCCAGAGGTTGTCGTTGGTGGCACGAATGTCGGCGACCGTTAAGCAATAGAGATAATCTAGCTGACGTTCGTTTTTCACTTTTTGTGCAAATTCAGCAATAACATCGGGATCATTAATATCTTTACGCTGGGCTGTGACAGACATCAATAGGTGATTTTGCACCAGCCAAGCTACCAATTTAGCGTCGGAAGCGGTAAAGCCGTGCATTTTGGTAAATGCCATGGCGTCAACGGCGCCAAGCTCGGAATGGTCGCCACCTCGACCTTTGGCAATATCGTGAAAGATCCCAGCTAAGTAAAGTAGCTCTGGCTTGTCCATGCGGGCAACAATCTCAGAACAAATCGGGAATTCACTAATATGCTCTTTATCGAAATAGCGGTAGATGTTATTGATGAGCTTATGGGTATGCTCATCCACTGTGTAGGCGTGAAACAGATCGAACTGCATTTGACCAAAAATATTACGCCACTGCGGTAAATAGGCCGCGATGATCCCGTGTTTATGCATCAGAGTAAACGCTCGGCCCATGCCATTAGGGTGTTTCAATAACCTTAAAAAAGCATCACGACAGCCTGCATAATCTTGCAGATCGCCTAATAAACGGCGTCTGACTTGGCGCATGGTACGGATGGTACTTGGGTCAATCTGATTAATTTTAGGATTGTCTGCAATATGTTCGAAAAGGACAAACAAATTCTCTCGACGGAAAAAGACCGAAGGGTTTTTCACGCGAATTTTGTTGCCAATACGTTCAAAGTTTCTGTCGAGTGGAGTCGCTTCTTGTTCCAACTGCTCAGGAAGAATGCTTTGTTCGAAATAGGAAAGCAGCATCTGGTTCATTTCGCGCACTCGGCTCATGATCCTAAATAAGCGTTTCATCATGCGTTCAACTGAAGCTTTACCTTCAGAGCCAAAACCGAGGAGTTCTGCGGCATGAGGTTGATGGTCAAACAGTAAGCGGTTCTCACTGCGACCAGCGGCCAGATGCAGTGCAAAGCGAATGTTCCAAAGGTTTTCGATACACTCTAACAGCTCTTGATATTCTTCATGGGTCAAATAACCGTGATTGATTAATTCTTCCAAAGTCTCAGCACGGAAGTGCTTTTTAGCCACCCAAAAAATGGTTTGAAGGTCGCGCAGGCCACCAGGATTTTCTTTAATGTTGGGCTCAAGGTTATAGGCGGTACCATGGCATTTTTTATGGCGAATATTCTGCTCGTTGACCTTGGCGATAAAAAAGTCACTGGATTGCCAAATAGGGGTTTCAACGATATGTCGTTTGAGTCGTTCATACTCAACATGGTTACCACAAATTAGGCGGCTTTCTAGCAGGCTAGTGGCAAAGTGAACGTCATTTTGTTTTTGTTCTAGGACTTGTTCATGGGTTCTCACGCTATGACCAATATCTAGACCTAAGTCCCATAAATAAGTGACAAAGCGCTCTAAACAGCTGGTCACTTCTTCACAGGGAACTGATTTGGTCAGCACCAAAAAATCGATATCAGAGAAAGGGTGTAACTCACCACGACCATAACCACCAATGGCGATTAACGACAAGTCTGGTTGGTGCGCCAGCCCGGTTTCATTAAACAGTTTAATCAACAATCGATCGATAAATTCGGCTCGAGAGTTAATTAGATTTCTAACGGGTTGCTTGGCAAATTGATTGCTTAACCATTTGTAGAAAAAAGCAAGACAATCACGGTAATCGGTAAGTTCTTGTGCTTCGTCAAGAAGCGTCTTCACTTTGTTCGGTAATGCCACTTAGGATCCTGTGTCATGCGCGCAAAAACAGTAGAGTCCTGTTTTACACTAAATAAATAAGAATTGCGAGTGACGGGGAGGTGAAGGGTCAAGGATTGGGCAACTAATCACTACGCGTAACTGATATCTAAACACAAGGGGTGCTGTAACAGCTGTTACGTGAGTTCTGCAATAAAAGAGCCAGCAATCTGGCTGGCTCTGATAAATGCTTTTGCAATTATGCTGAATGCGCAATAACGCGTTCTATCGTCTCGTCATTGCGTAGCGTTAAAATCTCAACGCCATTATCTGTGACAAGCAACGTGTGTTCCCACTGTGCTGAAAGGCTACGGTCTTTGGTAACTACAGTCCAATCATCTTTTAGTAGCTTACATTGGCGCTTACCTGCGTTAACCATAGGCTCGATAGTCAAACACATACCGGCTTTAAGTACTTCGCCAGTGCCCGGTTTGCCGTAGTGCATTACTTGCGGCTCTTCATGGAATTCTTTACCAATGCCGTGACCACAATATTCACGCACAATAGAGTAGTTAAAGCCTTCTGCATACTTTTGAATTGCAGCGCCAATATCACCCAAACGCACGCCCGGTTTTACCATTTTTATCGCAAGGTATAGGCTCTCTTGCGTGACTTCGCTTAAGCGCTTACCTTGGATAGTTGGTGTACCGACGTAAAACATCTTAGACGTATCACCATGATACCCATCTTTGATCACAGTGATGTCGATATTGATAATATCGCCTTCTTTTAGCGGTTTATCGTTTGGGATACCGTGACAGATAACGTGGTTAACTGAGGTACAAATAGACTTCGGAAAGCCGTGATAATTTAGCGGTGCAGGAACAGCACCTTGCTCATCAACAATGTAGTTGTGACAAATGGTGTTTAATTCGTCGGTGGTCACCCCTGGCTTAACATACGGCTCGATCATTTCCAGTACTTCCGCGGCTAAACGCCCGGCAACACGCATTTTTTCGATTTCTTCAGGGGTTTTGATCACAGCACTCATTTAGACTCCAAGTCAATTTAGATGAACATTTATTATGCACAAATTTTACGCATAAGATTGAGTTAATTCTTTATATATGGTATAAAGCGCGCCGTCTTTTTACAAATAATTCTTCCTCACACGATGAGAATGAATGTTTGTAGTTAAGACAACACACTTATTAATATTAACACACACACATATCGACACATACACTTGGGTGCATGCGGTTATAAAAACTTCGTGTTGGTGCTATGGGATATGTGGAGGCCTAACCCTAACTTTTAGAGGAAATATACAATGGCAAACGTTTCAATGCGCGATATGCTTCAAGCTGGTGTTCACTTCGGTCACCAAGCACGTTACTGGAACCCTAAGATGAAGCCGTTCATCTTCGGTGCACGTAACCGCGTTCATATCATCAACCTAGAAAAAACTGTTCCTATGTTCAACGATGCACTTAAGTTCTTACAGAACGTAGCATCTAACAAAGGCAAAATCCTTTTCGTAGGTACTAAGCGCGCTGCAAGCGAAGCAGTTAAAGAAGCGGCTATCCAAAGTGAGCAGTTCTACGTAAATCACCGTTGGTTAGGTGGTATGTTGACTAACTGGAAAACAGTTCGTCAATCAATCAAGCGTCTTAAAGAGCTTGAGACTCAAAGCCAAGACGGTACTTTCGAGAAGCTTACTAAGAAAGAAGCGCTAATGCTTACTCGTGAAATGCAAAAGCTTGAAAAAGGCCTTGGCGGTATCAAAGATATGGGTGGTCTTCCAGACGCTATCTTCGTTATCGACGCTGACCACGAGCACATCGCTATCCGTGAAGCTAACAACCTAGGTATCCCAGTAGTATCTGTTGTTGATACTAACTCTAACCCAGATGGTGTTGATTTCATCATCCCAGGTAACGACGACGCTATCCGTGCAATCCAGCTATACACTGGTGCAGTAGCGACTGCTATCACTGAAGGTCGTGAAAGCAACATCGTTGCTCAAGCAGAAAACGACGACTTCGTTGAAGCTGAGTAATTACCTGATTAGGTATTAGCTGTCATCAAGTCTTCATCAAATTATTGGTGAAGACTTGATATTCTTTATAAGCGATTAACTGCTTATCCCGTTGTTTGCCAAGCAGACCTTGAAAGATAACGGATTTTTATCAAATTGAGGCGAGCTGTACTTGATTTGATATTCAGCCAACCTAAGGTTGGTTTTATCAAGAACTGAATTCAGATTTGAGGATATTCTAATGGCTGTAACTGCTGCCCTAGTAAAAGAACTTCGTGAGCGCACTGGCGCTGGCATGATGGATTGTAAAAAAGCACTGACAGAAACTGGCGGTGATATCGATCAAGCAATCGAAAACATGCGTAAAAGTGGTGCTGCTAAAGCTGCTAAAAAAGCAGGCAACATCGCTGCTGAAGGTACAATCATCATCAAGCAAGGCGAAGGTTTTGCTGCACTAGTAGAAGTTAACTGTCAAACTGACTTCGTAGCAAAAGACGCAAGCTTCCTTGCATTTGCTAACGAAATTGCTGACACAGCTGTAGCTGAGCAACTAACTATCGAAGACTTACAAGCTAAGTTTGAAGAGACTCGTGTTGCACTAGTAGCTAAAATCGGTGAGAACATGAACATCCGTCGTGTTTCTTACATCCAAGGTGACAAGCTAGTTGCTTACCGTCACGGCGAGCGTATCGGTGTGGTTGTAGCTGGTGATGCTGACGAAGAAACACTTAAGCACGTTGCAATGCACGTTGCTGCTTCTAAGCCAGACTACCTAAACCCAGAAGACGTACCTGCTGAAGTAGTTGAAAAAGAAAAAGCGGTTCAAGTTGAAATCGCAATGAACGAAGGTAAGCCAGCTGAAATCGCTGAGAAGATGGTTGTTGGTCGTATGAAGAAGTTCACTGGTGAGATCTCTCTTACTGGTCAAGCTTTCATCATGGAACCTAAGAAATCAGTGGGTGACTACCTTAAAGAGAAGAATGCATCTGTTTCTTCATTCGTTCGCCTAGAAGTAGGTGAAGGTATCGAGAAGAAAGAAGAAGACTTCGCAGCAGAAGTTGCAGCACAAATCGCTGCAGCAAAAGGCCAGTAATCACTTATTGTGATGCCTAATGACGTAAAAGCTGACATTAGCTTTGCGTCATTGCTGAAAATTCTCTAAAATAACCGCGCATTTATGTCTAGCATAAGCGCGGTTATTTTTTACCTCACTTTTAATTGGCCCGGATATTATGACTATCAATAAAAAACCTGTTTTTAGACGCGTTCTTTTAAAGCTTAGTGGTGAAGCTTTAATGGGAGATGAAGGCTTTGGTATCGATCCAAAAGTATTGGATCGTATGGCACAAGAAATCAAAGAGTTAGTAGAGCTCGACGTAGAAGTAGGTTTGGTTATCGGTGGCGGTAACTTCTTACGTGGTGGTTCACTTGCAGAAGCGGGCATGAACCGAGTTGTGGGCGACCACATGGGCATGCTAGCGACCGTCATGAATGGCCTTGCGATGCGTGATGCGCTGCACCGTGCTTTTGTAAACGCACGTTTGATGTCTGCTATCCCGCTAAATGGTGTGTGTGATGCGTACAATTGGGCAGAAGCAATTAGCCTATTAAAATCTGGCCGTGTTGTTATTTTCTCAGCAGGTACGGGCAACCCATTCTTTACCACGGATTCAGCAGCATGTTTGCGCGGTATCGAGATTGAAGCGGATACCGTGATTAAAGCCACTAAGGTTGAAGGAGTATTTAGTGACGATCCGGTGAAAAACCCAGATGCTACGCTATACCGTACGTTGACTTACAACGAAGTGATCGACAAAGAATTGAAAGTGATGGATTTAGCTGCATTTACATTGGCACGTGACCACAATATGCCAATCAGCGTATTCAACATGAATAAACCAGGTGCATTGAAAAATGTCATCATGGGTGAAGAGGAAGGTACCCTTATCTCTTCTCAAGCAGCAGAATAATCTGACGACTATTTCAGCAACTCGTAGTTAAGTAGCGAATCTCTAAATTGCGAGTATAATCTGGCATAACAAGAACAGACTAGGAAAGTATTGTGATCGAAGATATTAAAAAAGACGCTCAAGAGCGCATGAAAAAAAGTGTGGCTGCACTTGGAAGCCAGCTTTCTAAAATCCGCACAGGTCGTGCACACCCTGCGCTACTAGATGGTATTTCTGTTTCTTACTACGGTGCAGATACACCGCTAAACCAAGTAGCAAACGTAACGACGGAAGACTCTCGTACACTGGCTATCAGCGTATTCGACAAATCGCTTGCACAAGCGGTAGAAAAAGCAATCATGTCTTCTGACTTAGGTTTAAACCCAATGTCAGCAGGTACTGTGATCCGTGTTCCACTTCCTCCACTAACAGAAGAACGTCGTAAAGATCTCATCAAGATCGTACGTGGTGAGGTTGAAGGTGGTCGTGTTGCAGTACGTAATATTCGCCGTGATGCAAACGGTGATATTAAATCATTGCTAAAAGACAAAGAAATTTCTGAAGACGAAGCGCGTCAAGCTGAAGATGATATCCAAAAATTGACTGACAAGTTCATCAAAGAAATGGATACGCAACTAAGCGCGAAAGAAGCTGAGTTGATGGAAATCTAAATGTCTATATCCTAGCGTTTATGTTTACGCACTGTTTACGTATTGCAGAAAATTCTGCTTTGTTTCTGAGCAGTTAGCGTTTTTTTGGCTAGGTACAATGACAAATTTATTAGGTTTGAAGCGCCGCCTAGGGTATACTAGGCGGCGTTTTTTTTCACTTAAATTGGAATTATGGTTTTAAAAGCAGAGGTTATTTCGCAGCAATCATTGCCAAAACATGTTGCGATAATAATGGATGGCAACGGTCGTTGGGCTCAAGCTCGCAGGCGTCCGCGCGCCTTCGGACACAAGAAGGGCGTAGATTCGGTTCGCAGTGCTGTACAATTCTGTTCCAAGTTAGGTATAGAGTCTTTGACGCTATTTGCCTTTAGTAGTGAAAACTGGCGTAGGCCAGAAGATGAAGTCAGCACGTTGATGGAATTATTTATTTATGTGTTGTCTAAAGAAGTTAAAAAATTACATAAGAACAACGTAAAGCTAACCATTATTGGCGATCTTTCTCGTTTTCCTGACAGCCTCCAACAGCGTGTTCATGAAGCTCAAATATTGACCCAGGACAATACAGGGCTTAACTTAAACATTGCAGCAAATTACGGTGGACGTTGGGATATCACACAAGCAGCACAACACCTCGCAAAACAAGTTGCAGCGGGTGAATTGCAACCAAGTGATATAACCGAAGATGCCTTGACAGAGCAGATGACGATGGCCGATCAAGCGAATCTCGACTTGCTGATCAGAACGGGAGGCGACTTCCGCATTAGTAACTTCTTGCTATGGCAAGCTGCGTATGCCGAACTCTATTTTACCGACACGCTTTGGCCTGATTTTGACGAGCAAGCATTCTCTGAAGCCATAGCTTGTTACGTGTCTAGAGAGCGACGCTTCGGATGCACAGGAGAGCAGATAAAGCAGCTCCTCGCAGAGAAAGACGCAACAAGTTAAGGGTTCAAATTTGTTAAAACAACGTATTCTAACGTCAGCGGTGCTTGCACCTCTGGCTCTACTTTTGGTGTTTTATACACCGCTGGCAATGTTTAGTACGATTGCCGCACTAATCGTTTTGCTTGGTGCATGGGAGTGGTCGGCGCTTGCAGGCCTATGTCAAAAGCGTCAGCGTTTTACTTTCGTTGGCGTCATGGCGGTGTTAATTCTATTGCTTAACACCCATTGGCCAATACAAGATTTATGGCAGCAAGGGCGCTTAGTCGCTGATGCTAATTATGTATTTACGTTAGCTTTTGCGTGGTGGTTGGTTGCCACTTTCTTAGTGGTTAAATACCCACGAGCAGCTCGTGCTTGGAATGAAGGGATCATGATGCGCTCCATCGCCGGTGTACTGACGCTAGTCCCTCTGTGGCTTGCGTTAAACGTGATGCGTAGTGCCGGATACGAAGATGGCGAGCACATAGGTTCAGTCCTTATCATGGTGGTATTGGGCATAGTGTGGAGTGCGGATATTGGCGCTTACTTCGCTGGAAAGAATTTAGGCAAGCATAAGCTCATGCCTAAAGTGAGCCCTAATAAAACGATTGAAGGTCTAGTTGGTGGTGTGATCACCGCGGTTGTTTTTGTGTTAGTGTTTTGTCACTTTGCTGCGATTGATCTCAATATGTGGCCTATTTATGCTGCAATGACCATTATTATCGCGCTATTTTCTGCTGTTGGTGATTTGCTTGAAAGTATGTTTAAGCGCGAAGTAGGTCTTAAAGATTCTGGCCGTTGTTTGCCAGGTCACGGCGGTATCCTTGATCGCATTGATAGTTTAACGGCTGCAGCCCCCATTTTTGCTTTTTGCTACGCTTGGACGGTTGTGCTATGAGCGAGCAAAACTTGGTAGTGCTGGGAGCGACAGGCTCTATTGGACTATCAACCTTAGACGTCGTCAGCCGCAATAAAGAACAATATCGTATATTTGCCTTAGTCGCAGGGCAAAATGCGGAAAAGATGGCTGAGCTTTGTTTACGTCATCGGCCCAAATACGCGGTTATGAGCACTGAGCACGCAGCTCAGCAACTTTCTCAACGTTTGACGGGCACTACCACCGAAGTACTCCATGGCGTTGAAGCAATGGCCGAGATGGCTCGCCACGTAGATGTGGATATCGTGATGTCCGCAATCGTTGGTGCAGCAGGGTTGTTACCGACTTTAGCGGCAGTCGAGGCGGGTAAAAAAGTGTTGCTGGCGAATAAAGAGTCGTTAGTAATGAGTGGCCAGCTGTTTATGGATAAAGTAAAAGCGCATGGTGCGACTTTACTCCCTATCGACAGTGAGCATAATGCCATTTATCAGTGTCTACCAACGACCATACAAACTGGACAATCTTCAAATCTAAGTCACAGCGGTGTTAGTAAGATTTTATTAACCGGTTCAGGTGGACCTTTCTTGCAGCGTTCATTGGCTACCTTAGCTTCAGTAACGGTAGAAGAAGCGGTTGCGCATCCTAATTGGTCTATGGGCAGAAAAATCTCTGTCGACTCTGCGACCATGATGAATAAAGGGCTAGAGTTTATTGAGGCTAAGTGGTTATTTAACTGCTCAGCTGACGATATTGAAGTGGTGATCCACCCACAAAGTATGATCCACTCTATGGTGCAGTATCGCGATGGCTCGGTGCTGGCACAAATGGGGCAGCCAGACATGCGAACGCCGATTGCATATGGGCTTGCCTATCCTGAAAGAATTGACGCGGGCGTCGAGCCATTAGATTTTTCTCAGATTGTCGATTTCACTTTTACCAAACCAGATTTTAACCGTTATCCCAACCTCAAATTAGCGATTGACGCCTGTCGTAGTGGTCAGGCCGCAACAACAACAGTGAATGCTGCAAATGAAATTGCCGTTGCGGCATTTTTAGAGGGTAAGATTGGGTTTTGTGATATCTATCGAGTCAATGCCTTAACGCTTGAGCAAAGTGCGCTAAGCGTATTAGAATCTGTTGAGTCTATTATGGAAACAGACCAAACTGCCCGCCACCGAGCGCAGCAAATTATCGCCACATTGAGGTAACCATGTTTGAATTTTTCTGGCACTTAGGCTCATTTATTCTTGCTTTAGGGATTTTAGTTACCGTTCATGAATATGGCCATTTTTGGGTTGCCAGAAAAGCCGGCGTTAAGGTCTTACGTTTTTCTATCGGTTTTGGTAAGCCTTTAGTTAAGTGGTATGACAAACATCAAACTGAATACGTTATCGCCGCAATTCCACTTGGCGGCTATGTCAAAATGCTCGATGAACGCGTTGACGATGTGCCAGAGCAGGAGCGTCACCTCGCCTTCAATAATAAGCCAGTACTTTCTCGTATCGCTGTGGTAGCTGCAGGCCCCATTGCGAACTTTTTGTTTGCTATTGTCGCGTTAGCGGCAATGTATATGGTAGGGGTTCAATCAGTAAAACCCGTCGTTGGTAGTGTGACACCAACCAGTATCGCAGCGGATGCTGGATTTCAATCAGGCGACCATATCATTGCACTGAATGATGAGTTAGTGCACTCATGGCAGGACGTCACATTCGAATTAATGGCGCATTTGGGTGAACCATCCTTGGTTGCCAAAGTACAAGATGAAAAAGGTAGTTTGGCGATCCGTACGCTACATTTGAGCGATTGGAAGCTGGAAAAGCAGGACGAAGCGCCGCTGACCTCAGTCGGCATTACGCCATATAGACCGCCGCTGACACTGCAGCTCGGTTATATCGAAGAAGGAGCCGCCGCTGACAAAGGTGGCTTACAAGTGGAAGATACGCTAGTTGCGATAAATGGTGACAAATTGACATCTTGGCAACAGCTGGTGAGCCGAGTTCAAAAATCGGCAAATCAAGCCATAAGCATTGATATTCTGCGCGATGGTCAGCCACAAACCCTAACAATAACCCCTCAGGCGAAAACTTCACCAGAAGGTGTCGTACAAGGCTACTTGGGCGTTGTGCCTGTGATGGAAAAGTGGCCAAATGGTTATATTGAAACTAGACAATACGGCATCCTAGATAGTATGGTGCTTGGCATTCGTAAAACTTACGACTTGATTGCCTTAAGTTTCGACATGATCGGCAACTTAATCACGGGCCAAGTCTCGGTAAAAAACTTAAGCGGGCCTGTGGGGATCGCGGTTAGTGCCGGAAATAGTGTTAGTTACGGGTTAGTTGCATTTTTAGGCTTCTTAGCGCTTATCAGCGTGAATTTAGGAGTTTTTAACTTATTACCGCTCCCTGTCCTAGATGGTGGGCATTTAATGTATTACTTAATTGAACTAATTCGCAGAAAACCAGTCTCTGAAAAGACACAAGAGTTTGGGTTTAAGATTGGAGCAGCGCTTCTTCTTGCCTTAACGTTTTTTGCACTATTTAATGATGTTTCTCGGCTTTAAGCCGTGCGGTGCTAAAAAGCGCACATTATATGCAGTTTAAATGTTTGCATTTTTGTTCAAGCATACAACGGATAACATAATACAAAAGCTGTAACGTTTGAATGTTGTGATGTAATGGGCCTTAGCGTATCGCGCCAAAATTGTTGTAAAGGATAAAGATAATAAAATGCCTATAAAAAAACACATTGCAGTAACCAGTTTACTGGGCGCTAGTTTTGCTGCCTTAGGGCAAAACTCCTTTATCGTAGAAGATTTAAAAGTAGAAGGGCTGCAGCGCGTTGCACTAGGTGCTGCATTGACACATATTCCGATCAACGTTGGTGACAATGTCGATCAGTTTACTATTTCACGCACAATCAAGGCGTTGTACAAGTCTGGCCACTTTGACAACATTGCGGTATTCCGTGATGGTAATCAGATTATTTTTAAGGTTAAAGAACGTCCAACTATCAGCTCAATCGAATTTGATGGCAACAAAGACATCAAAGACGAACAGCTAAACGAGAGTTTAGAGCAGCAAAATATTCGCCAAGGTGAACCGTTAGACAGAACTGTACTCGATAGTATCGAAAAAGGCTTAACGGAATTCTTCCACAGTATTGGTAAATACAACGCTAAGGTTGAGGTGAGCATTGTTGAATTGCCACGTAACCGTGTGAAGCTGATGCTGAAGTTTGAAGAGGGTGATGCTGCTTCTGTACGTCAAATTAACCTTGTTGGTAATGAGCTGTTCTCGGACGAAGAACTTCTTAACCTAATTGAATCTCAGCAGGACTTGCCTTGGTGGCGCTTCCTATCTAATGACCGTTATCAAAAGCAAACCATTGAAGGCGATTTAGAAAAGATCCGCAGTTTTTACCTAGACCGTGGTTATTTACGTTTTAACATCGATTCAACGCAGGTTTCAGTAAGCCCAGAACGTGAATCAGTTTATGTTACGGCAAACATCACCGAAGGTGAAAAATATACCGTTAAAGGGTTTGATTTCATTGGTGACTTATTAGGTCGTGAAGATTTAATTAAGGGCATAGTGCCACTTCGCGCTGGTGAGCTTTACAACGGCTCAGTTGTAACGGCAACTGAAGACTTCATTAAGAGCTATTTGGCTCGTTTTGGATATGCCAATGCAGAAGTACGAACCGTTCCAGAAATCGATGACGAAAACAAAGAAGTACAATTAACACTATCTGTTGATCCTGGAAAGCGCGTATATGTACGTCGTATCGTGGTGAACGGTAACCAAAATACAGCAGACGAGGTATTACGTCGTGAAATGACGCAGCTTGAAGGTGCGTGGTTGTCTAACCAAAACCTAGAGCGTTCAAAGCTTCAAATTCAACGTTTGCCATATATGGAATCGGTAGAGTTTGAAGTGAAGCCAATTCCAGGCGTTGAAGATCAGGTTGATGTTGACTTTAAAGTAAAAGAACAGCCTGCAGGTAGTTTCCAAGCAGGTGTTGCTTATGGTTCTTATGCCGGTCTTCAGTTTAACATTGGTGTTAGTGAGTCAAACTTCCTAGGATCTGGTAACCAAGTTGCTTTCAATATTAACACTTCGCGTGGTTCAGAGCGTTATAGTGTATCTTATACCGATCCTTACTTTACGCCTGATGGCGTGTCGCAAGGCAGCAGTATATTCTATAGTAAGTTCGATGCAAGTGAGTTTGGGATTGTAGATTATAAATCGACGAGCTACGGTATCGGCACTAACTTTGGTTTCCCAATCAATGCTATCAATCGTGTTAACTTCGGTATTCGTTGGATTGAAGAAAGTCTTTCGCAAATTTCAGACTTTGAACAAACACGAGTACTTCGTGAGAGCTTCTTAAACGAAAGCGATCCAAATGCAGATTATGATTTTACTAAATATGAGTTAAGTGCAGGTTGGTCACGTGTAACGGTTAACCGTGGTATGTTCCCAACAGCAGGTTCTCGTCAAAGCTTGAACTTAAGTGTTACCACGCCAAACTCAGATCTTAATTTCTTCAAGATTAATTACGATTCACGTTTTTACTGGCCAATCAGTAATGACCATCGTTGGGTATTCTCAGCGAGAGCGGGTTTAGGCTATGGTAACGGCTATGGCGAGACGAATGGCTTTGAGCAAGTATTGCCATTCCAAGAGTTCTTCCGTATTTCAGAGCAAGAACTGCGTGGTTTTGACCGAAACACGATTCTACCTCGAGCGGTACAGCGTGCGCCTAAGTGTATTCCGGGCACACCTAAACCAGATGGTACATCAGGTAGCTGTATTGGCGGCGATCAGCAATTTGATACGCTAAATCTAGGTGGTCGTATCGGTGGTAACGCAAAAGCACTAGCAGGTCTTGAGCTTATCGTACCAACGCCATTCCTAGACGAAGAAAATACGAGTTCAGTAAGAACGAGTTTCTTCGTCGATGCGGCAAACGTTTGGGATACGGAGTTTGATGTAGACCGTTATAACAACTTGCCAGAAGATCAATACAATCTACTTTCTGATTTCTCTGATCCATCAAGGTTCAGAGTATCAACGGGTTTATCGATTCAGTGGATCTCGCCTATGGGGCCTATGCTGATCAGTTTCGCTTACCCACTTAAAAAAGAAGAAGAAGACGATACGAAGACGATCAGCTTCAATATCAGTAATACATTCTAAGGAGTTTTATTGTGAAAAAATTTATTAAATCATCAACACTAGCCATGACTGCAGCACTAATGATGGGTGCTTCAGGTAGCGCATTTGCACACAAAGTAGGCATCGTAGACATGCAGGAAGTGTATAAGCAAATTCCACAAATGGCGAAAATTGAACAGACACTACAAGCTGAGTTCGCTGAGCGTCGTCAAGAGCTTGAAAAAATTCAAGGTGACATTCGTTTCGAAGCTGAAAAATTTAAGCGCGAAGCGACGACAATGAGTGAAGAGCAAAAAGAAGCGCTTCGTGAGAAGATCCAAGGCATGCAAAAGACACTTGCTGAAAAAGGTCGTCCACTAGAGCAAGAAATTAAAGTTCGTCAAAACCAAGAGCTTGCTAAAGTACAAAAGCTAATCGTAGATGCGATTGAGTCTGTTGCTAAAAAAGGTAAGTTTGACGAAGTTAAAGTAAAAGATACGACAATTTACTTCAATCCTGATAAAGTAGCCGACCTTTCTGAAGAAGTGGTAAAAGCGGTTAGCAATAAGTAATGACAAAACTTCACACCTTATCTCAACTTGCTGAGTATCTAGGTGCTCAGCTGCAAGGTGATGGCGATAAATCAATTCGAAATATCGCCACTCTCGCGCAGGCAAAAGACGACCAAATCGCGTTTTTAGCCAACAGCAAATACCGTGGTCAGCTTGAAAGCACGACTGCGGGGGCCGTGATCTTGAGTGAAAAAGACGCGGATTATTTTGCGGGTAATAAACTCATTATCGCAGATCCTTATGTAGCCTATGCAAAACTTGCACAGAAGCTAGACTCAACCCCTAGCGCAGCATCAGGGGTTCATCGTACAGCAGTTATCTCTGATACCGCAACACTTGGTGCAAACGTCAGTGTGGGTGCGAACGCTGTAATTGAGGATGGCGCTGTGATTGGTGATGATGTTGAGATAGGGCCAGGCTGTTTCATTGGAAAACATGCCAAAATAGGCGCAAAGACTAAACTCTGGGCAAACGTAACCGTCTATCATGAAGTGCAGATAGGCGAACAATGTCTATTCCAGTCAGGTGCCGTAATAGGAAGTGATGGTTTTGGCTACGCCAACGAGAAAGGCGAGTGGGTTAAAATCCCTCAAGTTGGCACCGTAATTATTGGCGACCGTGTCGAAGTTGGCGCGAGTACTTCTATTGATAGAGGCGCGCTAGAAGACACCATTATTCATAGCAACGTCATTTTAGATAACCAGATCCAAATTGCCCATAACGTTGAAGTTGGTTACGGTACAGCCATCGCAGGCTGCACGGTACTGGCGGGCAGTGTGAAAATCGGTAAGTACTGCCAAATTGGTGGCATGACAGCAATCAATGGTCACAACGAAATTTGTGATGGGGTTGTCATTACTGGTATGAGCATGGTTACTAAAGGAATTACTGAGCCAGGGATCTATTCTTCTGGTTTACCTCACCAAACGAATAAAGAGTGGCGTAAGTCTATTGCACACTTACGCAATTTATCTGACTTTAAGTCGCGCCTGAAGGCACTTGAGCTGCTGACAGCACAGCTTAAAGATACTGATGTAGAATAAGGAAGCTATTTTGGCTAACGAATTAAACAGCTTTGATATCCAAGAGATTTTAAAACTTCTTCCGCACCGCTACCCAATGTTGCTTGTTGACAAAGTGGTAGACTTTAAGCCAGGTGAACATCTTCACGCGATTAAAAACGTGACGATTAATGAGCCTATTTTCACGGGTCACTTCCCAGAGCAACCAATTTTCCCAGGTGTGTTGATCCTAGAAGCGATGGCTCAGGCAACAGGTTTACTTGGTTTTAAAACGGTCGAGAATCGCAGCGAGAATGAACTATACTTATTTGCGGCGATTGATAATGCACGTTTCAAACAACCTGTTCTACCGGGTGACACGATGCATTTGCATGTTAAGTTCGAAAAAGAACGCCGTAATATCTGGAAATTCAGTGCTGAAGCTAAAGTAGAAGGCAAAACTGTGTGTTCAGCTGAAATTATGTGTGCTAGAAGAGAGTTTTAATGGCTATTCATCCTACCGCAATTATCGAATCAGGCGCGCGTTTAGGCGAGAATGTTTCTGTAGGCCCTTATAGTTATATTGGTAATGACGTTGTCATTGGTGATAACTGTAAGATTGAATCACATGTAGTGATCAAAGGCCCATCTGAGATTGGTTCAGGCAATCACATTTTCCAATTCGCGTCAGTAGGGGAAGCCTGCCAAGATAAAAAGTACAAGGATGAACCAACCAAGCTAATTATTGGTGATAACAACGTTATTCGTGAGTGTGCGACTATCCATCGTGGCACAATTCAAGACGAAGGGATCACTCGAATTGGTAGCAACAACTTATTTATGGCTTACACCCATGTGGCACACGACGCAGTCATTGGCAGCAATGTGATTTTCGCTAACAATGCGAGTGTAGCCGGACATGTACATATCGGTGACTGGGTTATCCTTGCGGGTAATTCAGGTGTACACCAATTTTGTAAAGTGGGTTCACATGCCTTTATTGGTATGTACTCGGGTGTGAACCAAGACGTGCCGCCATTTGTTACAACGACTGGCACGCCAGCAAGACCCGTTGCAATTAATACTGAAGGCTTAAAGCGTCGCGGCTTTGAGTCTGATGAAATCATGGCAACAAGACGCGCATACAAAACGTTGTTCCGTAAGGGACTGCGTTTAGAAGATGCGTTAGAAGCGCTAAAAGAAGATGCTTCTGAGTTCGCAGCAGTTCAACAAATGATTGATTTTATTGCGACTTCTAATCGTGGTTTGATCCGCTAAACTTGAACCGCAATACAGGTTATACTTACGCCATACATTTTGTATGGCGTTTTTTATACTGAAAAATAACAATGGCTAACGAAAAAAATATCACCATTGGCGTGGTCGCAGGAGAGTTATCGGGCGATATACTCGGTGCAGGCCTCATAAACGCGCTAAAACTTCATTACCCCAATGCCAATTTTGTCGGGATCGGTGGTCCTAAAATGCAACAAGCTGGTTGTAAAAGCCTGTTTGACATGGATGAATTGGCTGTCATGGGATTAGTCGAAGTGCTTGGTCGCTTACCTCGCTTGCTAAAAATTAAAAAGCAGTTGGTGAACTACTTTATTGATAATCCACCTGATGTATTCATCGGTATCGATGCGCCGGATTTTAATTTGCGTGTTGAAAAACCGTTGAAAGCGGCTGGAATTAAAACCATTCAGTATGTAAGCCCGAGTGTGTGGGCATGGCGTCAAAAACGCATCCATAAGATTGCCGAAGCGACTAACCTAGTGCTGTCTTTGCTGCCATTCGAAAAAGCCTTTTATGATAAACATGAAGTGCCTTGTACATTTGTGGGTCATACGCTAGCGGATGAAATTCCACTTGAGCCGGATACCGCAGGTGCGCGTGCACAGCTGAACTTAAGCCAAGATGATACGGTTTTAGCACTGCTTCCAGGCAGCCGGGGCTCTGAAGTTGGCTTATTGAGTCGCACTTATCTTGCGACTGCAAAAAAATTAGTCGATAAAATTCCTAACTTAAAAATAGTCGTGCCTTTGGTAAACGAAAAGCGCAGAGCGCAGTTTTTGGAAGCCTTGAAAGAAGTCGCACCGGAATTGAACCCAATTATGCTTGACGGCCAGTCAGCACTGGCAATGCAAGCAGCGGATACCGTTTTACTGGCTTCGGGTACTGCCACACTTGAGGCAATGCTATACAAAAAGCCAATGGTAGTAGGGTATAAGCTGAACCCTAAGAGTTATTGGATTTTTAATACCTTTTTTACCTTTAACATCAAATACTTTGCATTGCCGAATTTATTGGCCGACGCACCACTTGTGCCTGAGTTTTTACAGGCAGAGTGTAATCCTGATGCACTCGCCGATGCACTTTTCCCGATGTTAAAAGGCAATAATAGCAAGCTGATTAGAAAGTTCTACGAGATACATGAGAACATTCGCCTAAATGCCAGCAAACAAGCGGCTCAGGCTGTGATGGAGTTAATAGATGCAAATTGAACGTCCTGATGTGCAGTATATTGCAGGCGTTGACGAGGTAGGACGTGGCCCGTTGGTGGGTGACGTTGTGACCGCTGCCGTCATTTTAGATCCAAGCAAACCGATTGTAGGTTTAACCGACTCCAAAAAACTGTCGGAGAAAAAGCGCATTGCATTGGCAGAAGAAATAAAAGAAAAGGCATTATGTTACTGTATTGCGAGAGCGTCAGTTGCAGAAATTGACGATCTGAATATTCTCCACGCAACGATGTTGGCGATGACACGCGCAGTTGAAGGATTGGAAATTCAACCAAATCATGTATTTGTTGATGGAAACCGTTTACCTAAGCTGAGTGTTTCGGCGACCGCAGTCGTAAAAGGGGATAGCCTAGTTGCCGAGATAAGTGCGGCATCCATATTGGCGAAAGTCACCCGAGACAATGAGATGTTAGCACTCGACGCGGAATATCCAGAGTTTGGTTTTGCAGGTCACAAAGGTTATCCAACCAAAGCCCACTTTGCCGCACTCGAAACACATGGTGTCACTCCACATCACCGTACAAGCTTTAAGCCTGTGCAACGAATTTTGGCCGAGAAGGAGTAAGCATGCCAGCCCCGCAGTTTGTCCATTTGCGTGTACACAGTGACTTCTCTATGGTGGATGGTCTAGCGAAGACCAAACCAATTGTGGCAAGGGCCGAAGAGCTTGCAATGCCTGCGCTTGCCATCACCGATCAAATGAACTTATGTGGTTTGGTGCGTTTTTATGGTGGCGCACACGGGGCAGGGATCAAGCCAATAATTGGTGCGGATTTTTGGCTGAAGTCAGATCAATTTCCCGACGAGCCGAGTAGAATTCTCGTTCTCGCTAAGAACAATCAAGGGTATAAAAACCTAACGTTGTTGATCTCCGATGCCTATCTTCGCGGCCATGTATTCCATCGTCCCGTAATCGATAAAGAATGGCTCGCAAAATACAAAGAAGGGCTGATCCTTATCTCCGGCGCGAAAGATGGCGATTTAGGTAAAGCCATCTTAAAAGGCAATCCTAAGCTAATTGAAGAAACGCTCGCGTTTTACGAGCAGCATTTTAGCGACCATTTTTATATTGAGCTGCAACGCACCGCACGTGCACAAGAAGAAGAATATCTCCATGGTGCTGTGGAGGTCGCGGCTGCGCGTAATATACCCGTTGTGGCGACGAATGAAGTGGTGTTTTTACATGAAAAAGACTTTGATGCCCACGAAATTCGTGTTGCTATTCACGACGGTTATACATTAGAAGACAAAAATCGACCAAAGCGCTTTTCTAAAGAGCAATATTTGAAGACTTCTGAGCAGATGCAAGCACTCTTTAGTGACATTCCAGAAGCTTTAGAAAACACCGTAGAAATCGCCAAACGCTGTAACGTGACGGTACAACTTGGCACCTACTTCCTACCAGATTATCCAACGGGCGATCTGGCGATTGAAGATTTCTTGGTAAAAGTGTCGCGAGATGGTCTAGAAGAACGTTTACAGTTCTTATTTCCTGATGAAAATGAGCGCAAAGAAAAGCGTGGTGAGTATGACGACCGTCTGCAGGTTGAACTCGACGTTATCAACCAAATGGGATTCCCGGGTTACTTCTTAATCGTAATGGAGTTCATTCAGTGGAGTAAGGATAACGGCATCCCTGTAGGTCCTGGTCGTGGTTCCGGTGCCGGCTCTTTGGTGGCATATGCGCTTAAGATCACAGATCTTGACCCACTTGAATTCGATCTCCTATTCGAACGATTCCTTAACCCAGAACGGGTTTCGATGCCAGACTTTGACGTCGACTTTTGTATGGATAGACGAGACGAGGTAATTGACCACGTTGCTAAACTGTATGGTCGAGACGCAGTATCTCAGATCATTACCTTTGGTACGATGGCGGCAAAAGCGGTAATTCGAGACGTTGGTCGTGTGCTTGGTCACCCTTATGGCTTCGTAGATAGGATCTCCAAGCTTGTACCTGGCGACCCTGGTATGACACTTGCCAAAGCGTTTGATGTTGAGCCTCGCTTGCCTGAAGCTTACGATAGCGATGAAGAAGTTCGTGAACTGATTGATAAATGTCGTATTCTTGAAGGCTGTACGCGTAACGCGGGTAAACACGCCGGTGGTGTTGTTATCTCGCCTACCACCATTACCGACTTTGCAGCGCTGTATTGTGACGAAGAAGGTAAATTCCCAGTTACCCAGTTTGATAAGAATGACGTAGAAACCGCAGGTCTGGTTAAGTTTGACTTCCTCGGTCTAAGAACGCTAACCATTTTGCAATGGGCGCTCGACATGGCGAACGAACGCCTTGGCAGAGAAAGTCGTGAGCCGATTGATATCGCAGCCATCCCACTGGATGACCCTGCAAGTTTTAAAGTGTTATTAGACGCACAAACAACTGCGGTATTCCAGCTGGAATCTCGTGGTATGAAAGACTTGATCCGTCGCTTGAAGCCAGACTGTTTCGAAGACATGATCGCACTGGTTGCGCTATTCCGCCCGGGTCCTTTGCAATCGGGCATGGTAGATAACTTTATCGACCGTAAGCACGGTCGTGAAGAAGTATCGTATCCAGACGCACAATACCAGCACGAAAGTCTACAACCTATACTGGAGCCGACCTACGGGATCATCCTTTACCAAGAACAGGTAATGCAGATAGCGCAGGTGCTTGCAGGTTATAGCCTAGGTGGCGCTGACTTGCTTCGTCGTGCGATGGGTAAGAAAAAGCCCGAAGAAATGGCGAAGCAACGTGCAACGTTCGAAGATGGTGCCAAAAACAATGGCGTCGAAGGCGAACTTGCGATGAAAATCTTCGACTTGGTAGAAAAGTTTGCGGGTTACGGCTTTAACAAATCTCACTCCGCAGCCTACGCGTTAGTGTCGTACCAAACGCTATGGATGAAGACCCATTTCCCTGCCGAGTTTATGGCGGCGGTAATGTCAGCGGATATGGATAACACCGACAAAATCGTAACCTTGGTAGATGAATGCGAAAACATGAAGTTGACGCTGCTACCACCAGACGTGAATGCCGGTGTCTACAAATTTGCTGTAAATCTTCAAGGTGAAATCGTCTATGGTATAGGGGCGATAAAAGGCGTGGGTGAAGGCCCTGTTGAAGCGATCCTTGAAGCGCGAGCCCAAGGGGGAGAATTTAAAGATTTATTCGACTTCTGTGCGCGAGTTGACTTAAAGCGCCTAAATAAACGCGTGATTGAAAAGCTAATATACGCAGGAGCGCTTGATAAGCTAGGCCCAGACGGAGATCAGCCAGGGCGCGCGACTTTACTGGCAAGTTTAAAGGATGCCATGAAGTCAGCAGAGCAGCATCACAAAGCCGAATCACTTGGACAGAGCGACTTATTTGGTTTGCTTGCGGTTGAGCCCGAGGAGGTTGAACAAGCCTTTATCAAAGCCACGCCGCTCAGCGATAAAGAATGGTTAAATGGGGAAAAAGAAACCTTAGGTCTTTACCTAACTGGTCACCCAATTAATCAATATCGCAAAGAATTAAAATATTATACCTCTGGCAAGTTAGTTGACTTACAACCCGGTAATCGTGATACGGTAGCAACCGCGGCGGGACTAGTTATCAATGCTCGTACCTTGATAAACAAAAAAGGAGCGCGTTGGGGGCTTATTACTCTAGATGACAAAAGTGCCCGAATTGATGTACGCTTATTTCCTGAACAGTTTGAAATGTACCAAGAAATGCTGCAAATTAACCAAATCTTGGTAATATCTGGACAGGTCAGCTTTGATAACTTCTCTGGTGGCATTACAATGACCGCAAGAGAAATCTCTACCATTGCTCAGGCGCGAGAAAAGCGTATTAGTGCAATAAAAATGACGCTAAATATGGCTCAAATTGACGCGAACTTCTTTGATAATTTCAAAAAAGTGCTAGAACCATATAAATTTGGAACGTGTCCGGTAAAAATTAAATATCAGCGTCCTGATGCATTAGCAGAGTTAACATTAGGAACACAATGGTGTGTGACGCCAAGTGATGAGCTTTTAACTCGTTTATCACTGTTGGCGGCGCAGGAATTAGAATTAGAATTTAACTAAACAGGTAGTTTAGAGCATGAGCCTCAATTATCTTGAATTTGAACTTCCAATCGCTGAATTGGAAGCAAAAATCAAAGAATTACAAAACGTTAGTCGCTCTGGCGATTTAGATCTTAGCCTTGAAGAAGAGATCAGCCGCTTAAAAGACAAAAATGTTGAGCAAACAAAGAAAATCTTCGACGGTTTAGGCGCTTGGCAAGTGTCTCAATTAGCGCGTCATCCACTTCGTCCATATACTCGCGATTATATTGAACGCATTTTTACCGAGTTTGACGAGTTCGCGGGCGACCGTACTTTTGCTAACGATCCGGCTATTCTTGGTGGTGTTGCACGTCTTGACGACAAGCCAGTAATGATTATCGGTCAGCAAAAAGGTCGCGATACGGCTGAAAAAATCAAACGTAACTTTGGTATGCCAAAGCCAGAAGGTTACCGTAAAGCATTACGCTTAATGGAAATGGCTGAACGCTTTAAGATGCCAATCATCACCTTTATCGACACACCGGGAGCCTATCCGGGTGTAGGCGCTGAAGAGCGCGGTCAAAGTGAAGCGATTGCACGTAACCTTAAGGTGATGGCAGCGCTCAAAGTACCAACCATTTGTACCGTGATCGGTGAAGGCGGCTCTGGTGGCGCATTGGCTATCGGGGTAGGTGACAGAGTAAACATGCTACAATATAGCACTTATTCTGTGATCTCACCTGAAGGTTGTGCTTCTATTCTTTGGAAGAGTGCAGACAAAGCTTCACTTGCAGCAGAAGCAATGGGTGTATCAGCCTCTCGCGTAAAAGAGCTGGATCTTATCAATAACATCATTGAAGAGCCGCTAGGTGGTGCGCACCGCAACTACGATGCGATGGCGAAAAACCTGAAGGCGCAGCTTAAACGTGACTTGGCTGATCTTGAAGCGCTAAGCACCGAAGAGATGTTAGATCAGCGTTATAAGCGCCTGATGTCATTTGGTTATTGTTAATACGAGTTTCTGCTCGTATTGATATCAATGCTAATTTAAGTTAAAAAGCCGCTATTGAGCGGCTTTTTTTATTGATTGTAGAAAACATGATTAATAGTCGGGTTTACCAACAAGTAGAGTCAAGTTTAAAGGTATTGAGCTCCGGCCTTGACGCCAAAGGGTTGTGTATTGCCTTATCTGGCGGTGTGGATTCGGTAGTGTTGCTCCATCTTTGTCGAGAATATGCAAATAAGCATAATGTTACACTCCAAGCGGTTTATGTTAATCATGGCTTATCTCAGCACGCCACGCACTGGCAGCGATTTTGCCAATCGCTTTGCGAAACACTCAATGTTCCCTTTGTTGCAAAACAGGTTGCTATTACTCGGAAAACCCGTACTAGCCTTGAAGCGCAAGCACGCGAAGCTCGCTATCAAGCATTAGATGATGCGGCCAAAGCCGGTTACGCAATCGTGCTTGGGCAACATGCCGATGACCAAGTTGAAACTTTCTTACTGAGATTAAAGCGCGGCTCAGGGTTACTGGGGCTTGGAGCGATGAGAGCGACTACTCAGCTGCCATCAGGGCGCTATTGTATTCGTCCATTACTTGCTGTTAGTCGCAGCGAGATTGAAGCATTTGCACAGCAGTTTGGCCTTGAGCATATTACGGATGAGTCCAACGCAGATGATGCGTTTGACCGTAACTTTTTGCGCAATCAGGTGATCCCGTTACTCACCTCTCGATTCAATGGTTTTGTAGGTAACACACTGCGCAGTATTGATATTTTACAGCGCCAACAAACCATAATTGATGAGGTGAGTGAAGAAGACTTGCAAAAGTGTCGTTGTCGGATGGCGCTAAATATCACGGTTTTACAACAGCTTTCTTATGCAAGGAGAGATAATGTCATCAGACTGTGGATATCAAAGCAAGGCATTGAGATGCCGAGTCACAAACAGCTAGATGAAATCGTACAACAGGCGTTTTCATCACGCCAAGACAGTCAACTTGAAATACGTTTTAAGCAAGGCGCGGTGAGGCGTTATCGTGACGCACTTTATTGGGTAACGGAAAATAGCCAAAAACTTGATATTGAGACCGTTAATCTCAATGAACTCAGCGGGCAAAGTACACCTGTTGCTATACAAACGGGCAAGGGGATCCGCAAACCTTTCTCGAACGAAATCGTTAGCATTCGCTACGGCAGACTTAAAGATAAAATCAAACCACAGGGCAAACCTGGCTCTAATACCTTGAAACATTGGCTAAAAGATTTGTACATTCCAAGCTGGGAGCGTGATTATATTGCGGTTGTTTATTACAATGATACACCTGTTGCGGTGAACGGACTGTTTGTGAGTGCTGAGCACGCAGAAGACAATGGCATTATTTGGATAGTAAAAGATGACTGAAAGTAAAAAGATTGGCCAACAGTTAGCGCAAAAAGCGCCTTATGCGGTGGTGTTCACCGTGGTGGTGTTTATCGTACTCTTTATGTCGAGTGAAGTGGTGTGGCTGAATCAAATATTTGCTTCCGCATCAGGCATTATCAGCATCGTGTTTTTACTTCTGTATTGGCATGGTAAAGGTGGCATGTATTTTATTCTTGGCCTACTTGCGCCAATGCTTGCGGTGATGTTTTCAGAGTTACCCGATTTCCTTGCGCTTGCATGGGTAATAAATGGATTTTTTAACGGCGCGGCACTTGCCCTGATGGCATACCTATACATAGGAAAGGGTGCTCAGCGTTAACGCATAACACTGAGCAAAAGGGGAAGTGGCTTTTTATACTGCGCGAGCGCAGTTTCGTCCGGCTGCTTTGGCGCGGTATAAGCCGCTATCCGAACGAGCAAATATATTGTCGGCAGTATCATGGCTCGATGCCAGCGTAAAACCGATGCTCGTGGTCACCGTATATTTAGCCAACATGCTCGACTTTCTTACGGCTTCCATAATTCTTTCAGCGATCACTTTGTTGGTAGTAAACGCAGGGTCGTCAATTAAAATGGCGAACTCATCACCACCGAATCTAAATACCGAATCAGTCGCGCGCGTTGAGGTTTGCAAAATACGTGAAAACTCAACCAACACTTCATCACCGGCTTTATGACCATGAACATCATTCACTTGCTTAAAATTGTCTAAATCTAAAAGCATTAGGCTAAAATTACGATGTTGACGACGGCAACGCTCGAGTTTCTCTTCTAGATTGTCAGTAAATTGACTGCGATTATAAAGTCCCGTTAGAGAGTCCTTGGTTGCTAATTGCAATACACGGTTGTACATCAAGGCATTACGCATTGGGTAAATTAAACAGGCGTGTAATTTTGACAATTTTGCCTTGATCGCTTCACTAAATGGAAACTCACTGAAATACACCAGCTGTCCTAAGTGCTCTTTTTCGAGCTCAAGATCAAACGTACTAGCCGGAAATTGGCTATTGCTGTCCTTCATCTGAAAGACGCCAAGGCTACAGTGGAACTGGAGTCCCGAAATTTTTGAAATTCTTGCCACATGCTCCGCATAAATAGTCAACAGCTCATCAATGTTGAGCGTTGTCTGAAGTTTGTCGACTAATCGCGCGTAGTGTTCACCGCCTTGCGTACTATACTGTTCAGAATTGAACGGCAAGTAATCGCCTCTGGTCGGCAACCTCTGTGTCAAAATATGGACATTTTCCATATTTCTTCCCCTTAAATACAACAATACGTGATTAATATGCGAACTTTATGCCAAAAATTTAAACTGGCTTAAAAACAAACGCTTGCTATATTTAAGAGAAAGAAAAAGAAATCCACCTATATTCCCCGTCAACTTTTCGCTCAGGAGGCAGATTGCAAAGTATCTTCGCGCAGGTTTTTGCCTTGCTGTTATGTGCTGTGATTTTAGTCTGGTCCTTTAAGCGGATTGGCTTGCCGCCTATTCTGGCTTATTTGCTCACTGGGGTCATTGCGGGCAGTCACGGCATTGGATGGATGAGTGACAGCCAAGAAATTCACTTTATGGCCGAGCTTGGGATCGTGTTCTTACTGTTCAGTTTAGGGCTTGAATTTTCCGTGCCAAAATTAATGGCAATGCGAAACGTAGTATTCGGCTTAGGGAGTTTGCAGGTCATTGTGACCACGATCATTGGTATGTTAGTGTTGCGTTTTATGCAATATGAGTGGGTGGGCGCATTTGTGATTGCGAGTCTCATCGCACTTTCTTCTACGGCGGTTGTGGTTAAGCTGTTAAAAGAGCTGGGAATGCTCAACACACGTCATGGTCAACTCGGTATCGGCATGTTGTTATTTCAAGATATTGCTGTTGTGCCGCTGCTAATCGCATTTCCGCTTATTTCCTCTGCGAGTAATTCAGAGCTGGCATCAGCGTTACTTTTTGCGTTTGCCAAGGGTGCGGTTGTGTGTCTGGTTTTATGGGCAATAGGTAAGTGGTTACTACCTAGAATATTTAACGAAATCGCGTTAGTAAGAACAGACGAGCTCTTTGTTTTATCTACCTTGGTTGTTGCCCTGTGCGCGGGTTCGCTCACTTATGCATTCGGGCTTTCAATGGCACTTGGCGCATTTTTAGCGGGCATGATGTTAGGGGAAAGCCAATATCGGCATCAGCTTGAGGCAGAAATTAGACCATTTAGAGATATTCTGATGGGACTCTTTTTTGTCACAGTGGGTATGCAACTAGATATTCCTTATGTACTCGACCAGTTTATTTATATTGTCGCAGCACTTGCTGCTGTACTTGTGATCAAAGTGTTGATCATCGTTGGCGTTGCGCAGTTAATGGGAGAGCGTAAAAAAGACGCATGGGGTGCTGGTATTTTGATCTGGCAAATGGGGGAGTTCGGCTTTGTATTAGTTGCTCTTGCCAGTAAACATCAGTTACTAGACAAGAATGAAGTGTCTTTCTTGATTACGCTTGGCGTGTTTTCTATGGCGTTAACGCCTTATCTTATAAGTAAAACCGCGCATATTCTTAATATATTAGGGATAGAAAAAGACTGGCAACCCGAAGCACCAAGTGGTTATAACGCGGCTGATTTAAAAAATCATGTTGTAATTTTTGGCTACGCGCGTGTTGGTCAAACTATCGCACGATTTTTACGTCCAGAGGCTATTCCTTATATTGCGGTAGAGCGTAACCCGCAAATTGTACAAGACGCACAAATTGCGGGTGAGCCCGTGTTATTTGGACATGCGGCACAAAAAACGCTATTAAAGTCAGCAAATATTGATAAAGCGCGCTTGGTTATTATTACCTTTGATGACTTTGAACAGACGCAAGTGGTTGTAGACGCCATTCGTCGGCGCACCCACGAAGTGAAGATCTTGGTACGAATGAAAGATGACAGCTACATGGAGCAATTAAAAGCCATGGGCGTCGCAGAAGTTGTGCCAGAAACTTTAGAAGCAAGTTTGATGCTGGTTTCTCATGTGCTGTACATGTCTGGCGTGCCAATGCGCAGGATTTTTCGTCGCGTCAGTAAAGAGCGAGAAAATCGTTATCCGTATTTACATGGTTTTTTTGCTGGAGATAGCAGTGATCTGCATGAAGTGAAAGGTGAGCGGTTAGAATATTTGCATGCCATCGCTTTGCCTGACCATGCATTTGCCGTAAACAAGTCAATTGCAGAGCTTGAGCTCAACGTTAAGCGCGTTGATATTACTGCGCTAAGACGCGACGGCGAAGAGATTGCTCAACCAGATGAGCAAACCGTTTTACGCGTTAATGATGTTTTGCTGTTAAAGGGGAAACCCCGTCGCGTTGAACGTGCGGAGCAGTTTTTACTCGATGGCCTACCGTAATAACGTTTCTTAAATTTATGCTTTTTTAACAGATCGCCGCGTAAAGCGCCTCCTACGACACTGAGTAGGAGATGTATGGACTCCTCCCCCTTATCGGGAGAGTACGGTATAAAGATATTGCAAAACACTTTTACCAAATAAGGAGTCCATACATGACACAGTCTAATTTAATTGCTATCGACTTGGCAAAAAACATTTTCCAGGTGGCACAGCTGAAAGGCAATAAACTCAAGTTTAATAAGCCAATGAAACGCGAACCTATGCTTGAGTTGCTAGCAAAAACCGAGGGTTCAAAGGTCGTGATGGAAGCTTGTGGTAGCGCCCAGCATATTGCTCGCAAAGCACTGTCACTGGGGCACGACGTCATGTTGCTTCCCCCTAAGTTCGTAAAAGCGTTTAGGCAAGGCCAAAAAACCGATGCAAACGATGTCCTCGCCATTGCCAGTGCAAGCCAAGCATACAACGTGAAGCCCTGTAAAATCATGACAGTTGAAGAGCAAACGTTGCAGTCACTGAGCCAAGCGAGAACCTTAGTAGATAAACAAAAGACCCAGCTTTCAAATCAAATACGTGGATTGCTATTAGAGTTTGGTGTTGTCATTAATCAAGGCGATGCAGCGTTAACACAAGCGGTTCCAGATATTTTAGAAGATGCTGAAAATGCGCTCCCTATCGCATTAAAACAAGCACTCGCGGTGAGTTATGACCTATATAAAACACAAAGCAACGCTAAAGCACAGCTACATAAACAAGTTGAAGCGATAACCAAGCAAAATGACAGTTGCCAGCGTTTAATGGCATTAGAAGGCGTTGGCCCAATTACCGCGATAGAGCTGCTATCCTTTTTAGGCAATACTTCACAATTTAGTGATGCCAGAGGGGCTGCAGCATGTGCAGGTGTTACACCGACCCAGCACTCATCAGGCGGAAAAGCCAAGATAGGGCATATCCCCAAAAGACGAGGCAATACATTAAGGAAAAACCTGTTTCTCGGTGCAAGAACGGTAGTCAGCAGGCTAAAACATAAAGAAGCGACCACAGAGAAAGAACGCTGGATAAAAAACCTACTCGCCAAGAAAAGCGTGAAATGTGTTGCCATTGCATTGGCCAACAAAACGGTTAGAACTGCCTATGCCTTACTTAAAAACGGTTCAACATACGAGCCAAAAATCTTAGCGGCATAGCACTGAGTAACAGAAGAAAAAATCAAGATAAACAGAAAAAGAAAGCAAAAAGTATACTGAGATTACCCCCAGTATTGAACAAGCCAAGATAGAGCATTAAGCGGTGAGACCCACCCTTGAGAGCCTGTTAAACCGCAGGTGTATACAAATACCGCGTAGGAGATAAGGCACAAGGGCGCGAATACATCAAAGAGGCCGAGGTAGCACCTCATCAAGAGCCCGGATATAAGCACGCAATCACACTAATAATGCTAAAAATGGCTTGTACAATTGGAGGAGTCCATATAAGCAGGTTTACCCTGCGATCTTTTATGCTTTTACTACCTACCTGTCGAGCTTGCTCAATAAATGCTGCTTAACGGTGGACCATTCTGAGGCGATAATCGAATACACAACGGTGTCTCTTAGTTCGCCGTTTCTACCGATCTGGTGGCTGCGCAAGATACCATCGAGCTTGGCGCCAAGTCGCTCAATGGCATTGCGAGAGGCATGATTAAAAAAATGGGTTCTAAACTCTACGGCAATGGCGTCAAAATCTTCAAAAAGTTGCTGCAACAGCAAAAACTTACACTCCGTGTTAACCGCTGTTCGACGCACTTTATCGCTGTACCAAGTATAGCCTAGCATGGCACGGCGATTGGCTATATCTGCATTGTAATAGCGGGTAGTTCCCACGATTTCGTTGCTGCTATTTAGCCTTACCGCATAGGCAATGTTGCCTTCAGATGCTTGGCTTATCGCAGTGTTAACATAGCACTCCATATCGTCTGGAGTGGGTACATTGGCATACCAAAGCTTCCAAGCTTCACCATCTTTTACTGCCTGTTGCAGCGCATTAATATGTGTTGTTGATAATGGTTCAAGGGTGACATGGTGTCCGATCAGTGGTTTATCAGTTGGCCACATGCGTTACTACTTCCTTATTTTGAGTATTTTGATGGAATCTTGTTTTGCAAGAGATACGGCTAAATGATTTGGGTCAGTTACAAAAGCCAAGGCCGATATATTGGCTAAGGGATTGGTCAAATCATCAAAAGTTGCGATATGTGTGAGCTTGCCTGTTGCGGTAACGCTAAACTCTGCAATACCAGAGCTACTCTCTGAGGCTGCGAACAACCTTTTGCCATCAGGAGCAAGTAATAAGGTGGAGACACCGTTAAGTGGCTTGCCAACTTGGTTTGCATCAATGGTCTGGAGCAAATGATATTGGCCGTTTTGTTGACGTTCAAAGGCTAAAATGCTGTTACTGCCCGCCGCTGCAACATAAAAAACAGTGAAATCTGAGCTTGCAACCAAGGCTTGTGGTTTACTGAGTGCGAGCAGGTTAGTGTCATCTTTAACGATGCGCTGCTTAACAGTATAAGTACCTTGTGCCTGTTGCCACAGCGTAATGACATCGCCTTCATAACCTGCGACGATAAGCGCGTTAGCCTCTTTATTTACTAACACATCCAATGCACCATCGTAAAAGCTAGTGTTAAGAATGAGATTGTTATTGACGAATACCGCATCGGATGCGCCAGTAAGTAAAAGTGGATGCGCGTCGCTCGATTGAAAGAGTTGATCTTGGACTAGGTGCTTATTTGCATTAAGCGTAAATGTAACCACTGCGTTATCGTCGCCACTTACTGCAACGGCCTGCGTACCTTGGTGATTAAAACGCAGCTGCCTTGGATTATCTAAGCCGCTAAACTCAGCGGTGTTATTTTGGATGGTTTGAACAACGTCGAACGTTTGGCTTTGTGCGCTAAATGAAATTGACCCAAGTGCGATAAGCATAAGTGCACTTATAGTAGGTTTATACATCTTTACTACCTATTTTTATTATTGTAAATCTTACTTGAGTTCCAAAAACGCTCTGATTTCGTCCAAGCGGTTCATGCCGTCTTCAAATCCAAGCTCAATGAGTTTTTGTGTATAAGTACGTTCAAACAACAAATAGCTCGTTAAACTCGACGGTGAGTGTTTTTTAACCCCCATGGTTCTGAGCAATAGCTTTATTGCCAATGGCATATCTTCGTAATAATGATCTGCAATTTCATTAAAGTTAACCGTTGGGTTGATGATCATATGGTCTATTCGTCTGAGCTCTTTGTGTTTTTCTCTGGCCGGTAACAAACTTACCGTACGGTTGACGCGATCGAGCCGTTCGATGTCTGAATTTAAGGTATCGCTAAACACACTGTCTAGCAGGTGACCGGCGACCACAGACATTCCCGGAAAATGCGGCTCATAACCGAGCGGCTGTGGTAGTTTAGGCTGCTCAACACCAATCACAAAGATTTTATCCGCACCTAAATGAATGGCAGGGCTAAGCGGGGAGAGCTGGTGGATGGAGCCATCACCATAATAGTGATGCTTAACGCGCACGCTTGGAAACACCATTGGTATAGCCGAACTTGCCATAAGTAAGTCGAGCGAAATCGTGCCCGGAACGCCTTCGCGCTTTGAGCGCTGCCAAGGAGTGGCATTGTTCGCCTGATAAAACGCCACAGACTTACCTGTAGAATAGCTCGAAACCGTAATTGCGATGGCATCAAGATAATGATGGTGCAGATTGTGATCGATGCGATTTAAATCAAGCACATTGGCTAGCAGCTTTCTAAGCGGCGAGTTATTTAACAAGCTGGCTGGTGGCTGATTAAGGTACTGCGCTTGAAAGCTACGCATCATATTGGCAAATAAATGGCCGTATGCACCAGTAAACGAGCTTTTGTACACCATGTCGGTGCTAAAGTTCTTCCAAATATATTCCACTTTTTTCACCGCTAGGTGAAAGCAAGATGCGTAACAGGCAATCCCCGCCGAGTTAATTGCCCCGGCAGAGGTACCAGTAATGATTTCAAAAGGGAGGGGAGAAGTACGAGGCATACTCTGCGCAAGCGCCTTTAATACCCCAACTTGATAAGCGGCCCTTGCACCACCTCCAGTCAGTAGTAAGGCAATTTTTTTATCACTCGTTCTATGCTTTCTCAAAAGAGGCCATCCTGCTGTTAAATTTGCTTAATTTAAATTTGGTCTTTTTATGCGTTATTTATCTTTATTGGTGTTGCAATGCTTTAGGTGCAAAGAGTTGATAACTCCAGTAAATGCGTTATTTTTAGTAGTAACTTAAGCCGTTTGTAGGTTGTATCATTTATTCTAGTTGAACCTAGCTAAAACCCAAGTTGTCTGAGTGCACATACCCGCGCGACATATTAGGCTATTATTTTGAAATTTAAGCACTAAAGCGCTATGGTGGCACAAACAAATTTTAACAAACTAGCGGTTTAATTTAGTCGCTAATTGGCGCGATTTTGTATTTAATAAAGTGGCAATTTAACTTAACTTCAATGTACTGAACTTAAGTTCGGTGCTCAAGTATTTTTATTAAGATCAAATGTTTGAACAAGGTGTAGCCAGAGTTTGCACCACAACGCATTTTTTTAGGGTTTCAGCGCGCATTAAGTTATTAGTCAAGTATTTGGTGATAGCTTTACATTAACGCGTATCAACAATGACGAAGAGGGAGTCCCCATGTCAGAAAATCATCAAGAAGGTAATAAAAGACCTTCTAACAGCCAGTTGTTATTTGCCGCAGTAGTTGTACTAGCGTTGATTATTGTGGCTGTGTTTGTGCTAGCAAAAAAAGACACTCCATCGACGGAAAGCCAAAAGGTAAAGCAAGATATTGTTGTGCCTGAACAAACCGAAACGCCACTGGTCAATACCGCCAGAGAAACACCACCAGAACAAGTGGTAGAGCCTGAAGTAACCCTGCCACCGCAACGAGAGCAAATCGAGCCAGAGCAAGTAGAACCGGTTGAACCTGAAGTAACACTACCGCCGCTTTCACAAAGTGATACAGAAATTAAAGAAGCAGTATCGAATTATCTCTCTAATCAAGCGGTAAAATTGCTGGCAGACGATGACGTGATCCGCCGCACGGTGGTTTATGTAGATAACCTAGCAAAGGGTAAAGTGGCAGAAAATCACGCACCAGTGGTGAAGCCGCAAGATGGCTTTAGCGTAATTGATGACGACATTATTATTACCGATCCTAACAGCTACGAGCGTTACACACCTTATGTCGCTATGTTCGACACCATGAGTACCGCACAAGTGGTTAGATTATATGACCAATACAAACCATTATTTGAAGAAGCATACGAAGAAATAGGCTACGAAGGAGATGCATTCAACGGCACGTTAACTGATGCAATCGACGAGTTGTTGGCAACACCCATTCCAGATACCGCATTACCTTTGGTAAAAGACTCAGTTACCTATAAATATGCTTATGCAGAATGGGAGCAACTTTCTCCGGCGCAAAAACAGTTTTTAAGAATGGGCCCTGAAAACATGAAGAAAGTGAAAAAGCGTCTAGAAGAAATCAAAATTGCGTTGAACAAATAAGCGTACAGCCTCATAAAATCCACAAAAGCTTGGCAAACTGTTTAAACATCACCCAGTTAGCCAAGCTTTTTGACTTTTCCCTTGCATCCCCCTGCAATCTTCGAGATAATTCATCCCGCGCCAAACAAGGCCCTCAATGGTAGTCTTATTGGTCCTCTCGCAACAATAGTACGTGAATCTGGTCAGGTCGGGAACGAAGCAGCCACAGCGTATGACTTGTGTGCCGGGATGTGGCTGGTAAGACTACCACCCAAACCTCAATACTTTGATGTTTGAAGTGTAAGTCTGCAAATTTGTAGTAAAACCCCGCATAAAAATTGAAATATAATCCTGCATAGCCTACTTTTAAATCATCTCACATATTCGGTGATGGTTATGATCAGGCACAAAATAAGTCGCTCCAGAGTCAAAAACCTCTACAAGTTCGCAAGTCAAAAGAACAAAGGCACTTGCTTAGTTGAATCATCCTTAGAATTCGATGCGTGCTTTCACTTTGAATACTCTCGTGAAATAAAAACCTTTGAAGCACAACCGTTAGGGTTTGAATATGAGTTTGACGGCCGAGTTTGCCGTTACACGCCAGACTTCTTGATCTCACATCACGACAAGCCACAAAAATTTATCGAAATTAAACCTTATAGCAAAATCGCGAATCCTGAATTTAGAGCGCGTTTTGCGCAAAAACAGCTCGCTGCCAAAGCGCAAACTGGTATTGAGCTGATATTAGTGACCGACAAACAAATTCGTGTTTATCCAACCTTAGATAATCTAAAACTGCTTCATCGTTACTCTGGTTTCCAATCTTTAACTGATCTTCAGCTTTCCATCATTCAGCTACTTAATCAGTGGCGAAAACTTACTATTCAAGATTTGGTAGTAACCCTAAAAGCCTCCATCGGTGAGGTACTTGCCTCGGTATATCGTTTATTGTCTTTAGGCAGTGTTATTTCAGACTTAAACACAGAACTTACTTTAGAGTCGGTGATTTGGGCTGATGGAGTTTGAAGACGAGTTTAACTTTGAGGAAGCACCACAAAAGTTAGCTGAAACCGCTAAAGCGGAAGAGCCTAACCCTCAACCTCGCGATTTAGAGTCACTGCCCAAGGAAGTACAGGCAGCTACGCTTGCACGACTTAAATATATCAAGTGGCTAAAACAACGCTTAGTAGGTGGTTGGACGCAGAAAAACTTAGCACCACTACTGGCTGAAATGCCTGAATTTCAAGGGCAAGAAAAACCAAAGTGGCGCACGGTTGCTGGGTGGCACGCGGACTATATTAAAGCCGAAGAAAACATTCATGCTTTGATCCCAAAGCATCATCGCAAGGGCAACCGCCAAGCCCGCACCGACACAGATAAATTCTTTGAGCTAGCTCTAACTCGTTATTTAACCAGAGAAATGCCGTCTGTTGCGTCAGCGTATCGATACTATTGCGATCAAATCGTTTTAGAGAATGACCAAGTGTTAGGTGGGCCACTAAAGCCACTCACTTATAAAGCGTTTAAAAACCGCATTGATAACTTGCCACAATATGAAGTGATGGTTGCGCGCTATGGCAAACGTT
This sequence comes from Pseudoalteromonas sp. GCY, assembly GCF_016695175.1. NCBI lineage: Bacteria > Pseudomonadati > Pseudomonadota > Gammaproteobacteria > Alteromonadales > Pseudoalteromonadaceae > Pseudoalteromonas > Pseudoalteromonas sp. GCY. The sequence continues at coordinate 2,688,532 of NZ_CP068023.1, read as the reverse complement.
TAGCGGATATTGAATACGACAAAGTGATGAGCCATAAAAGGCCTACTAGAGTGCTTGAACGAGTCGAGATAGACCATACACCACTGGATCTCATTCTATTGGACGATGAACTTGATGTGCCATTGGGAAGACCTACCTTAACCTTGCTCATTGATGTTTATAGCCACTGCGTTGTTGGCTTTTACCTTGGTTTTCAGAGTCCTGGCTATGATGCTGTGCGCAGAGCGATTAGTCATGCGATGAAGCCTAAAAGCTATCTTAAAAGTACCTATCCAAAAGTCGTAAATGAATGGCCATGTTGTGGGAAGATAGAAACTTTAGTGGTTGATAATGGTGCCGAATTTTGGAGTCAGTCATTAGAGCTTGCATGTGAAGAAGTTGGTATCAATACTAGTTATAATTCAGTTGGTAAGCCTTGGTTGAAGCCTTTCGTAGAGCAATTCTTTAAAACAATCAACGATATGTTGCTTTCTCCATTTCCAGGTAAAACATTCTCAAATATGCTTGCTAGGCATGATTATGACTCAAAAAAAGATGCCATATTGCGTTTCAAAACCTTTAACATGCTATTTCATAAATGGATTGTTGATGTATATCATCAATCTGCTGATGCGAGGTTTAGATACATTCCCAATGAAGACTGGAACAAAGGGTTTGCTGCACTGCCTCCTGCACGGTTAGCGGAGCAAGATACAGACAAGCTTGATGTTGTTATGTGCATGGCGAAAGAGAAAACATTGCGCAAAGGGGGCATTAAGAATCTACATATTAACTACGACAGTGACGAACTCTCTTTATACCGCAAGCGATACAGCCCCAAAAAGAGCATAAAGGTTAAGGTAAAAATAAACCCAGATGACCTATCATATGTATACGTCTACTTAGACGCGCTAGAGCACTATATCAAAGTGCCAAGCATTGACTCAGAGGGCTACACAATGGGTTTGTCGCTGATCAGGCATAAAATACACCTTAAGTTTCACAGAGACTATATTCAAGGCAAAGTAGATCTACTGGGGCTTGCCAAGGCGCGGCAATTTATTGATGAGCGAGTGAAAGAAGAAGCGCGACAGCTTAAAAATGTAGGATCAAAAAGCAAAGTCACTGGCACTAAAGCAATTGCTAGGGCGCAGGGCGTAGATAATACTCAAGTCAAATCAATTGCTAAAACGTCTGAAACAAAGCAAACCGAATCAACTCCTGCTGACACTAAGCCTAAAAAAGACGACGATAACTGGGATGACTTTGTCTCAGATCTCGAGGCGTTTTAGTTATGCTGACCGAAGCTAAAAAGGCAAAACTTAATCAATTCAAAGCGGTGTTTATTGAATACACAATTCCAAAAACCATCATAAACGATTTCGACAAACTGCGGTTACATCACGACCTTGCAGGTGAAAAACCATGTATGATGCTAAGTGGTGATACTGGCTGTGGTAAATCGGCATTGATTAAACACTATTACGATAACAACCCACCGCACTTTGCTGATGGCCGGCGCAAAGTCCCCGTACTGCTGAGCCGCATACCGAGTAACCCATCAATTGAATCCACCTTAAAGCAGTTGCTGCACGACCTTGGACAGTTTGGTGCTAAATCTAGCAAACGACTTAAACATGGCAATGAAATAGCGCTGGCTGAAAGTTTAGTTGAGCAATTAAAGCGCTCGGGTACAGAGTTAATTATTATTGATGAGTTTCAAGAGCTTGTTGAAAACAACCTCGGTAAAAAGCGTCGAGACATTGCGAACCAGTTTAAATACATCAATGAAAAAGCGGGGATCTCCATTGTATTAGTCGGTATGCCTTGGATAGATCAAATAGCCGATGAGCCTCAGTGGTCATCACGTATTTTTATTCGCCGTTTTATTCCTTACTTTAAAATTTCAGAGAAAAAAGAGCTTCAACTATTTATTCGTGTTCTTAAAGGGTTTGCAAATCGACTGCCATTTTCAGACAAACCTCGTTTTGAGGATTTGGATATCGCATTATCACTTTTTGCCATTTCAAATGGTTGCCTTCGAAAGCTGAAAAACTTCTTAGACTCAGCACTTACTGAAGCGCTAATAAGCGATGCTGTAACACTAAACAAGCAATGTTTAAGTTCCGCGTTTAAGGCATGGCGGCCAGAACTCGACAATGTATTTGAGATGAATGTTAATGAAATTCAAGGCTGTGAGGTGGAACAGTATTCCACTTTTAAACCCGACGGGCCTCAAGATGAAGACCCATTTATAGATCCCCAGTTTTGTGAGAAAGTGCCGTTGGTGCAGTTGTTGAAGAAGTGAAACGCTTATGAAAATTGCTTTTTTCAATCTTCGATCTACATTTTAAAGAACTTCAGCAATAAATGACTCTACACGCGTACCCGTCATAACTGAAAGTATGGAATATACGACTCTTTTTCCATATGAATATGTAGTGTGACACCTACCACTATTTACTATACGGAAATTATAATGTTAAGAAGAATACGAAAAATTGAAGGAATTGGTAGTTATCATAGTGCGCGAGCTGGCGGTATACAATTTTCTGACGTCAATATAATATATGGTGAAAATCGTAATGGTAAGAGTACACTATGCGATATTTTCTATTCCTTAGCTTCAAATAACCCTGAATTAATCAAAGATCGGAAGGCAATACCAAGTCCTGGCATAGTAGCAAATGCTATGAACGTCGAATTTCAATTCGATGACGCACCAATCTCTGTATTTTCAAACGAAGCTTGGGGACCTGCTTTACCTGCGGATTGTGACCTCTACATCTTTGACCATAACTTCATTCATCGAAATGTAATAAGCGGAACCGTCAATAACCGAGAAAATTCAGAAAATATTTCAAATTTTATTTTAGGTGAAGATAGTACCGAACTTTTTGAAAGTCTCAAAACACAAAAAGAAGCTCTAGCCACTACAAGAACAAATTTAAAAAACGCTAAAACGGAGCTTGAAACTAGCGGAATCACAGATGTAGTAGCATTTGTTGTATCCACACTTCCATCAGAAACTATCGAAGAGCTGGATGCAGCAATTGCTGCATCTATTGCTGAGCAAGAATCATTAACAATACAAATTGGCAGTGTCACCCAATCTAAAGCTAGAAAGAATCTAAAAGAGATTTCCATTGGTTTTGATATAAAAGCGATAAGCAATGACATCAATGAATGTTTAGCAACGAGTATGGAAGAAGTTCATACAGATGCGAAAGCCTTAGTGAAAGAGCACATGGAACATCTAAAGGTGCAAAGCGGCTTTAAAGGATGGGCTTCAAGTGGTTTAACTCATTTAAATGAAAACTGCCCGTTTTGTGGCCAAGAGCTTGAAGGGAGTTCATTAGAGCTGATCAATAGCTATAAAGTTGCTTTCAATGAAGTGTTTATCAATTTCGTAAAAGACACCAAAGAACACGTTACTAAACTACTGACTATGCAATTGATTTCTATCGATGAGCAAGCCATTTATCAGCTTCATGATGAAAACAAAAGAATAATCGAATTATACCCTGAAAAATCCGTTACAGAGGAAATAGAGATGTTGACCTCACTTATTGATGATATGTTCGAAGTAATTAAGTCGACTATTGAGCAACTTATCGAGAGGCATGATGAGCTTAAGCCTCACATATTAAAACTGCTAAACATTAAACTCGAAGCAGCATATAACTCTGTCGATGTAATTGACTTTTCACCTCTTCAGTTGGCTATTGAATCATTTAATGAAGCTAAAGAATCATACAAAGTTGTAATTGATTCGATTAACGAGAAGCTAACTGAATTTAAAGATGGCCTTGATTCAGTCGTTTTATCAAGGGCGAAAGAAAATGAATATACATACCAAAAAGTGTTAGAAAATAAAAAGTTGAGACATACATTAGAAGCAACGTGTGCAATTTATAGAACTCTCGACTCTCAAGTTAAACAAGAGCAAGAAGCATATAATAATAACAAAACAATGTTGGAAGATTCCCAAGAAGCATTTTTGAATAGCTACTTTGATGAGATTAACATACTGTTTCGGAGCCTGGGGTCTCGAAACTTCAACATTAGCAAAAAGCAAAACAACGGTGGTAAGAAAATAGTTTATGACCTAGAGGTTAGTTTCAACGAAACAGCAATTCCTAGAGACAAGATGAACTGTTTGTTCAGCGAGTCTGATAGACGCGCTTTAGCATTATGCATCTACTTAGCTAAAATCAACAAGCTTTCAGCCGAGGATAAAGCTAAAGCGATATTAGTTATGGACGACCCCGTGACTAGCTTTGATAATGAGCGAATTTCTAGCATTTTGAATAAACTTTATGAAATTTCGCCATCTATAAAGCAGTTGTTCATAACCACTCATTACAGAGGTATGGCTGCAAAAGCTATAAAAAAGTTTGCAAATACAAGTGCCTTAAAGATAGTTAAAACAGCGAATGGATCGGAATTTGTCTCTACTACAGAAGCGGAGATGACAGCAACAGAACATGATGATGCATATAACGAAATTACAGCGTTTATCAATAATGAAACCCAAGAGAACAAAATCTTAATACTTCGACCATTCTTGGAAACTGAACTACGCCATCGATATAAAGATCAACTGAGAGCTAGTGGAGCAACAATGAAAAGCGATTTTTCATTTTGCATTGACACTCTTCGAGATAATGGTGTTATTTCTGAGTCAGTAGCTAATGAAATCCATTCATTTAGAACAACTTTCAACCCGCCAATGCATGAATTGATGGAAATGAGCATTGAAGACGTGCGCAATACGGCAAATGATATGATGGATTTAATTTATAACCGCATGTAATCAGGGGGCTATTAAGTTTCACTTTATAAGACTATTAAACAAGCTCTTCATTTCAGTGTCAGAAAAGCTCTTGAGCATATGATCCGAGCGTTGGACGTTTGATGATTTCTTCGTTGTATTCTCAGCTTCTTCCATTTCAACGGCCATAGATTCTAAAAACGTGATGATATCATCTGTATTGTATTTTGTTATATCAGTTATTTTTTTGAAACTTTCAAGGTATAGATCTACATCGTACAGATCTTCCAAGTATGCATGGCCGTTTTTTACGTTTAGTATTTCATCAGAAATTAAACTATTAATGGTTACTTGGACTTTACTGGTGAAAGACTCGGGCATGAATTCATATAAATACTCGATAGTAGATACGAGATCTTCTATGTCCATGTTCAAACTCAACAAATGGCATATTTTGTTCTCAATTAAGTTAAGTAACGCTATTTTCTGTTGGCTACTGATATCTTCCATTTCCAATATGTCAGCATGTATTTCTGGAAGGTTTCTAGAGTCACGGGAAACATCTAGAGCTAGATTGTCTGAAAGTAATAATGATGTGATCGCGTCGATGATCTTTATCTCTGAGGTGTCAAAAAATATATTAAGAAGTAGGCTAATTCTATCTGAAAGATAGAGATCATAGTTTTTATAGGTAGTGTACTCATTTTCTTGTTCTACTAAGGAAACAGGTGATGAAAGAAACAGTGGGAACAAGCTTTCATACTTAAACGTACTAGCTTTTAGATTTAGTAGGTTCTGCGTAGAGAGGAAATTAATGTGGTGCCATACCTTTTGCACAAACCTCACGCGAGTAGCGCTGCTTAAAACGAGAAATATTAGCTCATCGTTTTTTAGGTGGGCTTTTAAAAAATCTTGAACTGACGGATTTACAAAACTTACTTTAGTATTTGAGATTGAAATAAACCCCGACTCCAGAACCTTAATTGCTTCTTCAAAGTCACCTGGTTTTTGTTGAGTGGAATAATGCTCAGATAACAATCTGTGCAGTGGTATGTAACAACCTTTTAAATCTTCTATTTCAGTTCCGAGGTACTCATCACAAAAAAATAACGTAATCAATAAATGTCGACAGTTAACAGGTAGCTGTTTGAAAGCCTTTTCCCAAATTAAGCTCGGATTTTCAAGTGCTGACAAGATTGATTGTGGATAGTTTTGAGGTGAAGGTAGTGCAATGTTCTCACTAGACATGTGAGAAATAACACGTGGGTTATAGTTTTCGTGATCGATAATTTGGCGTAGCCAATCATCCTCTAACAGCTTAGAAATATGCTCCGAGCTAACTTCAGAAATAGATAAATGATTGAATAATATATGTGCTTTTATCTTTCTTGTATAAAGCCCTACATTGAGAACAAACTTTGATAGTTCAAACCTCTGGCTGTCTATGTTGTCAGATAAAGTTCTTGCTTCCTCGTAAATATGTGACCTTGTGGTCAGAACAAATTTTGAGTTGTTAGACCTTTGGATTTTTCTGACAAAAGTTGCTAAAGCTGATTCGTGGGTAACTAGGGCTTTCCTATTGAGTTCAATTTTGCCAAGAAAGTCATCAAAGAAGAAAATTGTCGGCTCTGTTTCATGAACTCTCGCATATCCTTGTTCTAGAGAGTTTATTGCTTGAAAGGACCAGCCGTCTTTAAGGTATTGGTAACATACCATTTTTGCCAAGGTCGTTTTTCCAACACCAGGAGGACCCGAAATCACGAGGGTATTTTTGTCGTTTAAAATAGTAGATGCATCATCGTAGCTTGGGTTCACCACATAGACTTTTGACTCTTCGATAATTTCTTCTTTAGTGATAGCGGTAAAACTCTCTAAACCCGAATGAAGGATCTTGTCCAATATTGCTGAGTCAGTGAGCCATAATTTTATATGTGATTTAAGGATATCTGGATTCTTTCTAAGAGCACTCTGAATATCTTCAGCACCCCAGATTTCGACATTCTCAATGTATGGAGAAAATAAGCCCTGAAGCCTATCACTTAGGGCGGGAGTCAATGAATATGAGGTTAAGAAAATATATTTATTAGCTCCCAATTTATGGATTTTTGGTAACTCTTTTGCTGCGGCTCTTATTAGGTCGGACGAGTTTGAGCGTATGTAATGCTTACACTGTATAATAGTTAAGTTATCGCCTTTTGAATGTCGGCCATCAATGCCACCATCAGCTCCTGGTCCAAAAGAAGAAAACCTTTCTTGAGTCTCTTTTTGGATGATGTCGATGCATAATTCCTCAAAATCAATATGTGATAAATTAGCAAGGTTTGTCATCTGGTAATACTTCCTTAGTCTTCGAGAAAACGGCCGCAGACTAACTTTATGACATCGACCTTATGATTTTACAAATAAAACTAGTTAAAAGAAGGAAGTAAATCACGCTGTGATGTAATTTGTATTTTCAAATATGCACGGTTTCTTTCTGGCATTAATCAACCTAACTTTATTACTGGTAGCGATTTGTTCTAAATCTTACGTGGAGACATTGCAACTAAACTAAGTATTCCTTAGTACCAAAGTGGCCGCTATACTAAGAGAATCTTAGCTATTGAAGTTAGTAGCTAAGGTACTCATGGAATCACCAACGCCCTTACGCCTAAAAGAAGCCCGAAAAGCCGCTGGGTACACGCAACAGCAGCTAGGTATTGCTTTAGGTATGGAGCCCAACACGGCCAGCGCAAGAATGAACCAGTACGAAAAAGGTAAGCATGCACCAGACTTTACAACCATGAAGCGAATCGCTGATGAGTTAGGCGTGCCGGTTGCTTATTTTTATTGTGAAGATAATACTTTAGCTGAGTTAATACATGCACTCGGTAAACTTACAGAAGAAGAACAAAAAGAGTTACTCAAAGCTTTAGGTTCTAAAAAATAATAGTGAATCAAATTGAATATGGAAATCAATACAAATTTAATAGAGAGAATCGGAAAAGTTGATGAAGAGCTTTGGCAACTGGAAAATACCCGTCAAATTAACTTCTTTATTGGTCCTAACAACTCAGGTAAAAGCCGAAAACTGAGAGAGCTTTTTACAGGAGCTCGAGAAAGTTGGACTTACGATATCTCAGAACTAAACATAAGGTATGTAGCCGATGAGCTTTTAGACTACTTAGAAAAATCTTCTACAGCTCATACGCCATTTACTCTCAAGTATATTCATTTAGGCAAGTTAAAACATTGCCTTCAAAAGATTAAAAGCCAGCCAAATAATTTTGAGACTTTGATTGCTACTGTGTATTCAGAATCAAGGCATAATTCAGCCTATACACGAAGAGTTGATGAAGAGGAATTTCGATCAAATTTCATCAAGTGGGTTGACACACGTTTTGCTTTGTCAGTGGAAAAATTCACAGTTGAATATCAAACCAGAAACTGGCCTAAAGTTTATATACCGACATTACGAAGCTTGAGGCAAGTAGCAGAGGAGGACATCTTTGAGGCTCGAACCGCTAAAGATTATTTTTCAACATCATCTAAAGGTGGAGAGATATTTACGGGGCATAGTTTGTATGAGGATTTGAAGGAGCATTTGCTAGGTTCTCATGACAAACGACAAAAAGTACGTGATTTCGAAAGATACCTTTCTGAAAACTTCTTTTTCGGTAACGACATATCGCTCGTACCTATGGTCGATAAGGATGTTGTTTATGTTAAAGAGGGTGATGATGAAGATAGACCAATCTACGATTTAGGCGATGGTATACAGTCGATAATCATCTTGACGTTTAAAGTGTTTATGGCCGAAGAACCGACTATGTTCTTTATAGAGGAACCTGAACATTATCTTCATGCCGGATTGCAGCGCACATTGATAGAAACATTTGCTAAGCACAAAGAGCATATGTTTTTTATGACTACTCATTCAAATCACTTTTTAGACTTAGCTCAGGAGCGTGATGATGTTTCAATACAGCGAGTTTCACGCATCAACGGAGAAACGAAAGTTCAACCAGCATTGGAATTAAGTGATGTACTGTCAGAGTTGGGAGTGCGAGCTTCCTCCGTGCTATTAGCTAATTGCTCAATTTGGGTTGAAGGCGTTACAGATAAGCTTTATTTGCGAACATACCTTAAAAAATATATTGAAGAGCTTGACGATAAGGACCGAGCTAACAAGTTAAAAAGTTTGCATGAGAACCTGCACTATGTGTTTACCGAATATCAGGGAAGCAATATTACTCACTGGGATTTTAGCTCAGATAAGAGTGGAAGTGATGCACAAACACCAGCAAAAAAGTTATCGCAAAATATACTGTTAATCGCTGACGCTGATATTGATGGCAAAGGTGATAGAGTTAAAGCACTTGAGTCTAGCTTAGGCGACAATTTCCTTTTATTAGAATGGAAAGAAATTGAAAACTATATACCGTTTAACCCATTTGTAGAAATGTAGTGGCATAGTTAATTTGGCCACCCATTAAGAAAGAAATGTTATGCTATTTGCATACAAATTTGGGTGAAAAAATGACGAAATTAAAACGCGCAACGTATTCTGCTGCAATCAAATTAGAAACAGCTCAGCTTGTAGTTGATCAAGGCTACACGCAAGAAGATGCAGCCAAAGCTATGGGGGTTGGTAAATCAACTGTAAGTAAGTGGGTAACTCAATTAAAGCAAGAACGGAATGGCCAGTCCCCATTAGCTTCACCAATGACACCCGAACAAATTGAAATCCGCGAACTTAAAAAGCAAATCCAACGTATTGAATTAGAAAAGGATATATTAAAAAAGGCTACCGCTCTCTTGATGTCAGACTCCCTGAACAATTCTCGTTAATTGAGAAATTAAATCAACGAGAGCGTTACCCAATTAGCGTGTTGTGTAGCGTATTCAATGTGCATCGCAGCAGCTATAAATATTGGGCCATACGGGATACAACGCCAACACCAGAGCAAATAAGGCTAGAAGCTGAAGTTAAAGCCATACATGCAATGAGCGGCGGTTCAGCTGGGGCACGGACAATCGCAGCAATCGCAACGAATAACGATTTTGAATTAAGCCGTTATCGCGCCGCTAAGCTAATGGTTAAACTAAAACTAGAGAGCTGCCAAGTACCACAACATCAATATAAAAGGGGTGGTAATGAGCATCTTGAAATCCCAAATTTGCTAGATAGGCAGTTTGATGTTGTTGAGCCGAATACGGTGTGGTGCGGTGATGTGACGTATATTTGGACAGGCAATCGCTGGGCCTATTTAGCGGTCGTTGTTGATTTATTTGCACGTAAAGTCGTTGGTTGGGCAATGTCGTTGTCGCCAGATACTAACTTAACGCTAAAAGCGCTTGAACTCGCGTATGAAAGCAGAGGTAAACCAAGTGGATTGATGTTTCACTCAGACCAAGGAAGCCATTATACAAGCTTGAAGTACCGCCAACGTTTATGGCGCTATAAAATTACACAAAGTATGAGCAGGCGCGGAAATTGTTGGGATAATGCGCCAATGGAGCGATTTTTTAGAAGCTTTAAAACGGAGTGGATGCCAAAGGTTGGATACGAAAACTTTAAAGATGCTAAATATGGTGTGAGTGATTATATCAACGGATATTATAACAACGTTAGGCCTCATCATTATAATGCTGGTTTAGCGCCAAATGAATCTGAGGTTAGATACCAAGATTCTAAAACTGTGGCCAAAATTAGTTGACCACTACAAAGCCTTAGCTCGTTCTATGGAGCGAATAGAGAGCGGTTATCCTTTGAATCGAGAAGTTGATTTTCAGTCTGTTCTTTTTGGTGAGTTATATAAAGCCTTTCCAAAGGCTGTGATTCGCTTTGAACACACCTTGGCTGAAGATTACCAATCATACAAAATGCGGGGCAGTAATACGGCACGCCGAAAAAGCCGAGTTGATTTACATATAGCTTCGGACACAAAGGTAGTTGTTATTGAGTTAAAATATTTTAAAGGCTCAAGTAAGGAAGACCGTATGGATATGCTTACTGATCTTGCCAAGGTTGAGCGTATAGTGGAATCCGGTGAGGCAAATGAAGGATTTTGCATTCAGTTGGTCGAAAAGAACATAATTAAGCGTTTACCTACTGGATTGATTGAGACTAGGTTGTACAAAGAGAAGGTTGGTCGTTGGGATTACGATTTTGAGATTAAAGGCAAGTACCAAATCATGCCAGATTTACGTGATGATGGGAGAGCTCTAATATTACATCATGTGTCTGGTTGGTAGAAGCGCAGATAGTGAAAACTAACGTATCGAACGCCGCATTTAGTATGTATTGGAGAGTTCTTGAAACGAATCTGACAGCTCATGTGTAGTGAAAATATCATAACTGACCTATACCTTAACTTCCTCATTAAAGTGGCATAGAGTTTATTTTCTCTATGCCAGCATGTCTACAAGCACTTTGGCTTTTTAAAAGCGATTACATATGTATTTATCTTCTCCACTTGAGAAATCTCTGTCCCAATAACAACTTTTAGTTATTTTTTCTTTACAAATGTGTGCGAAACCGACTTGTATAAGTTGCGTTGATTGTGGTGCTCGGTAGGTGTACATAGCGTTATTCCAATCAATTGACCACTCAAGTTCAGGCCGGGTAGGTGTACCTCGAGTGACTCTGTTTTCTCGCACATTGTTGTTTTCACCGGTACAATCGGGTAGTGATAATACTTTATTGAACTTACCACTTTCATCAGCTTGAACGACCTCGCTAGCAAGAGATATGGGTCGTGAAGTATCGTTAATATTATCAGCACTTAAAATAACAGCTCCGTACGGTACGGGGTCACCATTTTTGTCTATAACAGTCCCAGACATCCCTAGCTCTTGGTGCGCTTCTAGTAAGTTCGGCGCTAATAGGTTGGTGAGAACTTCATTATTATACGTTCTAATTCCAGTAACACTCTTACCTGACAGAGGGTCTGATAGTGCTAAAGAATACTGTGATGATGTAGGAGGTAAGTTAGCTTGCACACCTTTTACTAAAAAGACTGCACTTATATTTGGCGTAACATCTATGTTAGACAATTGATTATTGGGTAATTTAGTCCAGCCGGAGCCATTCCATAGCTCTAAACTAAACTGCTCACTCGCTGCAAAATTGAATGATAGTTTCGACTGTTGTTCACCAGAGTGATATACAAAGTAATCAAGGTCATTCTGATTATCTATATTGCCAGTTATTTTACCATTGATAGGTAGCACCGTTGCTTGGCCTGGTTTATCATTTGCTTCTTGTGCATCAAACTCCGTATGACCAAACCAAGCCATAATACTCTTGTCTGTGCTTGTTCCACTTTTTGACTCAGCGACTAGGACATAAGCGCCGGGATCTACTTTGTATACGACCTGCTCTGAGGAAGAATTTGGGGTTGTTGAAGTGTCTATTGTTGTTAAACTATCGTCCTCTTCGAGTTTAAAAAGATATAAGTTATGGTCGACATCTTGGGGAATATTAAGCAACATCCCTTCTAATTTTATCGCTGTTGTGACTTCAGTGCTGAAGCAGACTATGTCCCCAGGTTGAGAAAAGGACGCATAGATTGCGTTATTTACGCCAAGTTCAGGACAACCAGTTCTTTCTTTCAGTGTTTGACCCGAGGCATTTTGGGGTTGTACTGAACTTGTGCTGAAAGAACTTTCGTAAACGGGGCGGGGGTCTGCGCTGAGGTTGGTCAACTCATTGATCTGAAATGGGATTTCTATTTTTATGTCGTTTTCATCTACAGCCCTAACTTTACCACCATCAAAATACGTACCAGGAAAATCATAAATTGAGACTGAGTCTTTGAGTTCATTGGGTATTAAAATATCGGTAGCATAAACAGGGCTGGCGATTGCAACAGCAATAGCGACTGATGAATATTGTAGCAGTTTTAGCATTATAAATTCCTTCTAGTTACATGTACCTAAAGTTAATAGGCATGTTGACGATAATAAATATAGGTACATAAAGCAACTAGATATCAAGCTTAGGTTTTAACTGAAGCTTGATAAAATTAGTGTCTATGTTAATGTTTTGTTTATTAATTATTTACCACCATCAAGGAATGAAGCGATGAACATCAATTCACCACTAGTTAATTCACAGGTCAATTTAGCCAGTAACTTAACCGCTAAAAAGGAGGCTAAGGCGCATAAAATCGAACCTCAAGCACCAGAGAAGGAGATGAATGCTGCGGCATTGTCAGCCGAAAATACGCCAGTATTAACTGAAGAAGAAATCCAAAAATTAAAACAAGAAACTTTTGAGATTAGTAAACAAAATTATAAAGTGATGGGAGAGACGCAAGAGGCGTTTGCAACCACCTTAAGCGAGTTTGAAAAATTTAAAAAAGAACAAATTAGCTTAAATCCAGGAATTGATTTGAGTTCTTTAGATTTATCGCAAGAGGAAGATGGCACACTAAAGCTCGTTGGTGGAAGTGTAGACGATAAATTGCGTGAGGATCTTGAGTCTATAATTAACGAAAACAATAAGCTAAAAAATGCCTATGAACAGGTACATGAAGGACTTGCACAAATTGTTCGATTCTCTGGTGCAGATCGGCAAGGCATCGAAGCAAAGGACCTTTATGGCAATATTAGGTTGAATGAGTTAAGTAAAAGCTTCGAAAACCAATTCCATGATACGGGCTTTGGTCAGGATTATCATACACTTGAGGAAAAAGTGAATAGCCACCCAATGCTGTTTGCAATGAAAATGAACGAGGCAATATATCCTAGAATTAACATAAATGTGTAATTGAGTATCGAATAGGTTGGGTAAGTCTAACCGTTTTGCACAACGCTCAGTGTTAAGCATGAATGTCAGGCCTTACCCCATCAAAATTGTTATCTTGCTTGCTTAAATGTATCTAATTGCGGAGAAAATAAAGTTCAGACTGTTTTTACTCGCTGGCAGGGTGGGTGTTTTTCTATCCATCAACCCCAAAGCTAGTCATAAAACTAGTGTATATAGTCATCAATTAGCTGGCGCCAAGCGTCGGGCTTACCGTAATAGGCAGTATGCGGAAGTTTTACGGACGTTTCATGCTTTTCAAGGATAAGGGTTGGGTAGCCAGTAACTTGAAGCTTTTGCATTAATAGGCGGCTTTGCGCGATGTTTGTTTGCTCAGTACCTTGATTTGCCAGCATAGCTCGTTGCCAGTGGTTTTTATCTAGCCCAAGCTCTACCGCGAGTCCTTCTATAACTTCAGTTCGGTTAACCTGTTTGCCCTCTACATAGTGGGCATGCTGAATAGTTTTAAGCATGTTAAGTGGCGCTATGCCCAATTGCTCAGCGGTTATGATGGCACGAGCGGTGATGTATGAGTCAAGGATCATCGGATCGTTACTCTTCACCCTTTGGATGTAACCTTTACCAAACTGCGAGCCCGTTATGCTGGCTATACGCGCATCACTTGTGAGAATGTGACTGCGGAACGCTTTTTCTATAGATTGATTGGCAATCATACCTCCAGGATGCAGTTCAAGCTTGAGGTCACTGTTGGCTGCAATCGCATCCAACAGTGAAGTCGCACCGTAACACCAGCCACACATGGGGTCGAAGAAGTAGTGCACTTTTACCATTTCATCTCTCCCATATGTACCTTAGCACCAATACCCAACGCCATAGGTAATCCTGCATCCGGGTAGCGTGCAGACATGCTATCAATCAGTTCAGCGCTATTTTTGCTGCTGCTTTTTGCCTGACTAAAGTCGCTTAAATACTGCTGCGAGTAGCTTATGGTACTAGCATCAAGTTTGGTGCCTGCTTTCATGTGGCCAGGTATTACAATCTCTGGCTTCAGTGCTTTTAACTCTTTTAATTGGCGGCTCCACGCTTGTTGACTGCGTTGGGACTGTGCATCGGCCATCCATAAGTGCACATTACCGTAGACTGCAACATTGCCCAGAACTGCTTTACTTGACGGGATCCATAAGTAGGGGCGGTGTGCCAGCTCAGATTGCGTGCCGTGGATCTCTATTTTGTGCCCATCTACAAAGAGTGTATTTCCCTCTACAATCGTTGGGATGTATGGCTTAACAGGTGCATTTTTCCCCATTTTTGGTGTCCAGAATGCTAATTTACCCGCGAGCTTTTCTTCAATCACTGCTTTTACGTCCGCTGTGGTTAGGATCTTAGCTTCTGGGAACAAAGCGTGTAGCACTTCCGCGCCAAAATAATAATCTGGATCAGCTTGGCTGATAAAAATCGTCTTTAAGGTTTTGCCGCTGTCGAGTACTTTGGCTGCTATGCGTAGTGCATCCGCTTTGGTAAAACCCGTATCTACGACCATCACTTCACTCTCTCCAATCACCAGTGTTGAGTTAACGTGGAAGCTATTTTTGTCACCGTTATAAACATCCAGTGTAAGTGGGGCAGTATTTGCTGCCATCGCATTGCTTGCTAATAAGCTAGATGCTGCTATCAATGTTAGGTGTTTCATATCTTTTGCCTCAATAGGTTTAGTACGGAGCAGATGATATGAAATTGATAGGCTCAGAAAAACATGCCAAACTAAACATCATTGTTTCATAAATCGAACAAATAAATGGATAGACTCATCGCTGCTAAGGTCTTTGCCGACGTTGCAATCACGGGTAGCTTTACCGCGACGGCTGACAGGCTAGATATGTCTCGCCCTATGGTAACTCGGTACATTGAAGCAATGGAGAGCTGGCTAAACATTCGTTTATTACATCGCACCACGAGAAGGGTATCTTTAACTACAGCAGGGGAATCCTGCTTGGAAGAAGTTAGGCAGTGGCTGAGGCAAGCCGACACCATAACCGGCTTGGCGGATACCAGCGGCAAACTGTCTGGTACGGTTCGACTAGCAACCAGTATGTCTTTTGGCTTTTCTCAACTTGTGCCCGCTATTCAACAGTTTATGTCAGCACATCCTGACGTGAATATTGATGTTGATTTGCAAGATTCTGTGGCTGATCTCACTGAGAGTCAGATAGATCTGGCTATTCGTATTGCCTCTGCACCGGATCCATCTTTGATTGGTAAATCAATTGCAGTATGTGGCTCAGTTATTGTGGCGTCGCCGCAGTACCTTACGAGTACAAGTGAAATCACAAAACCAGATGACCTAGCTGAGCACTTGTGCCTCGGGTATAAAAACTTTCAGCAGCATATCTGGCATTTGCGCAAAGGTAACTCACAACAATCGGTAGCCGTAAATTGTCGTTTAACTGCGAACGAAGCGACCGCCTTATTGCACGCAGCGTTAAATGGCGCCGGTCTGGCAATTCAACCCACTTATTTGGTTAATCACTACATACAATCTGGCGAGCTTAAGCAGGTACTACCTGATTGGAAGCCAAACGATATGAATATATACGTGCTCTATTCTTCGAGAAAGTATATGTCTCCAACCGTGCGGGCGTTGATCGACTATTTGTCTCACTATTTTGCCAACACGCCATGGTGAAACTTTTATTAGCTTATCTTGAGGCTGCATAATTCTACTCACGAGCTGTATTAGAACTGGGGCAGTTACACATTGACCCTTAGTTTTCTATAGGTTACTTTATAACCTAGTTTGGTGCTTTATTTAGCACTGGTTATGATGCCCATACGATATATCTCACTATAAAGATAGCGCAAATGCGCTTGGAGATACTGCATGTTACATAACGATAAACTTAAGCTTCTAGCATCTGAAAAACAAATTAATCTCGCGTGGGAGCGGTTTGTTAGTGCTGGTAGCTCACCCCATTCTTCTATTCGTACCGTCGTTGCAGATTCATGGCAGCGTTGTCTTCACGATGGTGTCGACCCCACTTTGAACCAAACTAGCCAGTATATTAATGAGTCTGACTTTCAATTATTACTAACTAATAATGAGCAACTGATTAAAGCCGCCAAGCCAGCTATGCGTAAGGTTGGAAAGTTATTGGCTGAGTCGGGTTCTATGCTGATTTTAGCCGATAAACAAGGCGTATGCTTACATGTAGAGGGAGATGAGAAAACGTTAGAAGCAGGGCGCGAAATTAAGTTACATCCCAGTGCCATCTGGAGTGAATCTGCCGCCGGGACTAATGCAATAGGTACTGTTTTAGCTGTTGGTAGCCAAGTGCAAATCAATACAACGGAACATTTTTGTGAGGGGATCAAGCTCTGGACCTGCACGGCTGTGGTTATTCGTGAGCCAATCTCTAGGGAAGTGATCGGAGTTTTAGACTTATCTGGTTTAAATCATGAATTTAGTTATCATGCCCGTGCCCTAGTTGCTGATACTGCAGCACGTATAGAAAATCAGCTGCTAAGTCTCAAGCTTGAGCAGCATAATACCTTATTTAATGCAGCGCTAGCGAATTACTCTGATACGACAAAAAACGGCTTACTTTTGCTAGATAAAGAGGGAGGCGTTATTAAAGAAAGTCGTCAGTTTGGTGCTAACCTTGCTCAGCATGCTATCCCGTTTTCCTTAACTGACCTCTCTTCGGTTGATGCTGAAGGTGGGCTTTTAAAGCAACTGCGCAACTTATTTCCCGAGAAATGGATGCAGCCTATATTTGCCGGTGATGAGCTTCTTGGTACGCTTCTTGTGGTTCCCCCTGCTAAAAAGGTTATACATAGAGCTGATTTATCGGCTTCAAATAACGGATCATCATTTACACATATAATTGGTAACGCACCGGCTTTAACAAAAGTGATAAATAAAGCACAGCGCTTGAGTAGATTAGATATTCCTGTATTAATTCAAGGCGAGACAGGAGTGGGAAAAGAACTTTTTGCTCGAGCTATTCATGCTAGCAGTGGTTTTAATCAAGGCCCTTTGGTGACCCTAAACTGCGGAGGCTTATCAAGAGAGTTAATTGCGAGTGAATTATTTGGTTATGCAGAAGGCGCTTTTACCGGTGCTGTTCGTGGTGGAAAGGTTGGTAAAATTGAAGCTGCTAATGGCGGAACGTTATTCCTTGACGAAATTGGTGAAATACCACTGGATATTCAGGCTAATTTTTTGCGGGTATTGCAAGAGGGGGAGATCTGTCGGTTAGGAGAGACCAAGCAACGTAAACTTCATTTTAGGGTTTTAGCAGCTACTAATCGCGATTTAAGTGAGCTGGTCAAACAAGGTCTGTTCCGTAGTGACCTATTTTATCGTATTGCCACTGTCAAACTCTATATTCCTCCTTTAAATGAGCGTAAAAGTGATATCCCCCAATTAGTCTCTGCTTTTATTGAGCGACTGAGCACACAATCGAAAGCTCAAGTCACCAGTATTAGCCCTGAGCTATACACTTTACTTGCTGAATACCACTGGCCAGGTAACGTACGTGAATTGAAGAATGTGATTGATTGTGCCTACTTGATGAACAGTGGGGATAGACTAACCGTGGCGGATCTACTTGAGGAGTTTCCATTCTTAGCCACCTTTAATAAGAAAAAAGCAAAACAACAAATAGACTCAGTTAATCGGGCGCATTGCGATCCTAGCAATGCTGAAACTAGCCTATTGACTAACTTGAGTCTAGAGCAGGTTGAGCAAATGACAGTCGCTGCTGCACTAAAGAAAAATAAAGGCAATATAACCAAAGCGGCTCTACAATTAGGAATAGCTAAAAGCACCTTATACCAAAAAATTCAAAAATTTAAATTAGGCTAATAATAAAATTCATCTCTATTTAGCACAGCCATTGTGCAATTAATATGTTTGTAAACGAGTGACCGGTTTTAGGTCGAGTGACCGAAAATACTTCACTTATTTATCTTTTCTTAAATCTACATAAAAACATAAATATCTGAATTTTCTTAATTTTAGTAATGTATTAAAGAGTGTCATCTATATGGCGCAAGGTTTGCAATAGATGGTAGTTAACCGTCTAAATAACGATTACAAACTTTACCATTATAAGTTCTAGGTAATTAAATCTAAACGCAGAAATCTTGTACAGATCTTGTAATAATTTGAGCTCTATTTACGAGCTTGAGTTTGGGTTAGTCGGCTAACGTTCAGAAAAATATTAATCCACTTAGGAGATAATAATGAATGTAGATAATCCAATAGAAGTGCTTGGTATTGATGCTGGTGGCACTATGACTGATACATTTTTTGTTGCTGCAGATGGTCAGTTTATAGTAGGTAAAGCGCAAAGTAGTGATGACGAGACTGCGGCTGTAATCGAATCAAGTATAGATGCCTTACTAGGATGGGATAGATCACTGGAAGAGGTTTTTAGTGAGATGATCACCTGTGTTTACTCGGGCACTGCAATGTTAAATCGTGTGGTTTCGCGAAAGGGGAATCGTACAGGGTTAATTTGTAGTAAAGGCTTCGAAGACAACCATCGTATGGGTAGGGCGTTACAAAGCTATTTAGGTTATGCCTTTGAAGATCGTATTCACCTGAATGCGCATCATTATGATGACCCATTAGTGACTATTCAAGATACCCGAGGTGTGACTGAGCGCATTGATTGCCAAGGCACAGAAGTTATTCCCGTCAACCTATCCGAAGCGGCCATGGCGGCAAAAGCCTTAATAGCAAGAGATGTTAAAGCCATTGTTATCAGCTTTTTAAATTCTCACACTAATGCAAAACATGAACGAGCAGTACGAGATATATGTATTGAAGAAGTTCAGAAATCTGGAAAGGCAATTCCAGTTTTTGCCTCTTGTGATTATTACCCGAGTCGAAAAGAAAGCCATCGAACTAATACTACCGTGCTTGAGGCTTATGCCGCAGAACCTTCACGCGTGACGTTAAAAGCTCTCAGTGATCAGATGGCGTATTTAGGCGGAGGTTTTGATGTGCGGGTAATGGCAAGTCACGGTGGAACGATTAGCTGGAAAGCAAAAGAGCTCGCCCGAACGTTAGTCTCAGGCCCCATTGGTGGTGTTATCGGTGCTGCATATTTAGGAAAAGAGCTGGGTTATGAAAATATAGCATGCTCTGATATAGGAGGGACGAGCTTTGATATGGCGCTGATCACTAAAGGCAATTTTGCCATAGGTCGGGATAAAGATATGGCTAGGTTGGTCTTGTCTCTTCCTTTAGTCGGCATGGATACTGTGGGAGCGGGTGCTGGTAGCTTTGTGCGTATCGATCCCTATTCAGAAGCAATCAAATTAGGTCCTGATAGTGCAGGTTTTAGAGTTGGAACTTGTTGGCAAGAAGGAGGGATAGAAACTGTTTCAGTGACAGATTGTCACTTAGTGTTGGGATATCTTAATCCAGATAACTTTCTTGGTGGTACCTTACAACTCGATGCTGCCCGCTCAAGGCAATGCATTAAGGAACAAATTGCCGATAAACTTAATTTATCTGTAGAGGAAGCTGCCGCTGGGGTGATTGAACTTCTTGATGCCTCGTTGCGACAACATTTAGCGGATATGATCTCTAGTAAAGGTTATGCACCGGCTGATTTTGTGTGCTTTTCATATGGTGGTGCAGGCCCTGTACACGCATATGGCTACACCAAAGGACTCGGATTTCAGGAAACAATTGTACCCGCTTGGGCGGCTGGCTTTTCTGCTTTTGGTTGTGCTTCTGCCGAGTTTGAATATCGTTATGATAAAAGTGTTGATGTGGCCATTCCCCCTGATAGTACTGATGAAGCGAAAGTGCTCGCAGTGAAAGAGTTGCAATTCGCTTGGGATGAGCTGCGTGAAAAAGTATTAGAAGAATTCAGAGTAAATGGTTTTGAAGATAGCGAAGTAACGCTTGCACCTGGCTTTAGTATGCAATACATGGGGCAACTAAATGATTTAGAAATTGTTTCCCCTCTAGATTCTGTGGCAAGTAGCCAAGACTGGGAGCAACTAACCATTGCATTTGAAGAAACCTTCAGTCGGGTTTATGCAAGGGCTGCCCGCTCTCCTGAGCTAGGCTATGGTGTTACAACCGCCATTATGCATGGCACTGTTAATGTAAAAAAACCGACCATTCCTGAAGAGCCTGATGTAGGACCCGAAGTTTCGGAAGAAGCAAAACTGGGTACTCGAAAGTTTTATTTTGAACACCGCTGGCATGATGCGCAACTGTATTTAATGGAAAAAATTCATGCCGGTAATCGATTAAAAGGTCCCTGCATCATAGAGTCCGATGCTACCACCTTCGTGGTACCTCCGGGTTTCGAAAGTTTTATGGATACCCACCGTTTATTTCATTTAATAGAAGTGTAAGCACAACACCACTTTAAGAGGATTTTATATTATGAATATCCCAGTAGTGAATCTAAATCAACAGAAAAAAAGCACACCTATTTTAGCAAATGGTAAAACATTGAAACAAAATAGGGATGATATTTATTTAAGATCGAAAAATACAGGGACCTATGATGGTCTAACAGAATTAAAACTAAAGAAAAGTGAGCCAATAAAATATGAAAAAATATTCTCAAAACTACGAGCCGGGGTAGTAAATGCGAGGGAAACCTCAAAAAAAATTGCAGCTTCACCGATTGTTGAGCAAGAAGGAGAGCTCTGTTTTACTCTCTATAATACAGCGGGAGACTGTGTTTGTACTTCGACGGGTATTATTATTCATGTAGGTACTATGGGAGCCGCCATTAAGTACATGATAGAAAATAATTGGCAGGAA
Organism: Pseudoalteromonas sp. GCY; assembly: GCF_016695175.1. Lineage (NCBI taxonomy): Bacteria > Pseudomonadati > Pseudomonadota > Gammaproteobacteria > Alteromonadales > Pseudoalteromonadaceae > Pseudoalteromonas > Pseudoalteromonas sp. GCY. The sequence continues at coordinate 2,667,226 of NZ_CP068023.1, read as the reverse complement.
GATCCTGGTATTAATCCTGGAGATATGTTTACTAACAATGATTGTCAAATAGGTAATGTTCATCCTTGTGATATTTGTACCATCGTTCCTATTTTCCACGAAGGCTTTTTAGTCGGGTGGGTTGGGGGGGTAACCCATGTTATCGATACCGGTTCGGTGGGACCTGGCTCAATGTCAAATGGGCAAGTACAGCGATTTGGCGATGGGATCCAAATTACCTGTCGTAAAACCGGTGTTAATGATAAGCCGATGCGGGATTGGCAGCATGAGAGCCAGCGTAATGTGCGTACCCCCAAATATTGGATCTTAGATGAAAAAACCCGCATAGCGGGGGATCATATGATCCGCGATATTGTTGAGGAGGTTATTGCCGATGTTGGCATAGACACCTACATGCAATTTACCCATGAAATTATCGAGGATGGCCGCCGAGGTTTGGTCAGCCGAATTCATGATATTACTATTCCAGGTAAATATCATACCGTTGGCTTTGTGGATGTACCTTATATGCATGAGGATGTTCATTTGCCCTCTCCTTTTGCCAAGGTAGATACCATTATGCACGCACCTTGCACTATCACCATCAAGCCAAATGCGACTTGGCGGCTTGATTTTGAAGGATGCAGCCGTTGGGGGTGGCATACCTACAATGCAAATCCTACCGCATTCACTAGTGGTATCTGGGTGATGATGACACAAACTCTCGTGCCGACAGAGCGTATTAATGATGGCGCTATGTATGCGACTGAATTTAGATTGCCAAAAGGGACTTGGACAAATCCAAATGATCGCCGCACAGCCCATGCAGACTCTTGGCATTTTTTGGTGTCATCGTGGAGTTCATTATGGCGGGTTATTAGTCGTGGTTATTTTGCGCGTGGCTATTTGGAAGAAGTGAATGCAGGTAATTCTAATCCCTGTAATTGGATGCAAGGTGGAGGCTTTAATCAAGAAGAAGAAATACATGCGGTTAACAGCTTTGAGACGGCGGCTTGTGGAACGGGTGCTTGTGCTGTGAAAGACGGTATTAACCATGCTGCTGCTATTTGGAATCCAGAGGGAGACATGGGAGATTGCGAAATTTGGGAACTTGCAGAGCCACTTCTTTATATGGGACGAGCAATTAAATCGAATACTGGCGGCTATGGTAAATACCGTGGTGGTATGGGGTTTGAAACGCTCCGTATGGTACATAACTCAGCAGATTGGACCATGTTCTTTATGGGTAATGGCTATATGAACAGCGATTGGGGCTTAATGGGAGGTTATCCTTCGGCAACGGGTTACCGATTTGAGGCACATGAAACAGGTTTGCATCAACGTATAGCGGAAGGTAAATCCTTACCTCTTGGGCATGATTATAACCCTGACTACCCTGATTTTGAAAATCACCTCGAACCAGGCGCAAGTATAAAGCGAGATAAGCAATGTATAACCACGGAGGCAATATTCAATAATGGTGATTTATATTTGAATTACTTGCGCGGCGGACCAGGCTTTGGCGATCCTCTTGATAGACGTATTGAGCATATTGAAAAGGATCTCAATGATAATGTGTTGCTTGAAGAGTTTGCGCAAAAGGTCTATGGCGCGATATTTAGTCGCAATGAAGAAGGGGATTTTGTAGTAGATAAGCAGCAAACATTAATCCGCCAAAAGCAGATGCGGTTGGAGCGTTTGGCTAGAGGGATCCCAGTCAAAGCATGGGTGTCTGATGAGCGAGAACGTATTCTCGCAAAAGAAGCATCAATACAAGTAAAACAGATGTTTGCTTCTAGCTTTGAGTTATCGCAACCATTTCTAGATAAATTTCGTCAGTTTTGGCAATTACCCGAGGAATGGATCGTTACTGAGAAAGAACTTGGTGTGCCGTGCTTTGGCGCAACCCATGCGATGGATTTAAGTCAAATGCCAGATGTGAGTACTGTCGTTTTGGTCGAGCAATAAACGCAATGGGCGGAATACATTCCGCCACTAAACTAATTCTGAGGTTATTATGTCTACTACATATACACGTAAACAAGTCGCTGATTTAGTGGATGGTGACTTAGACTGGGAAACAGTCAGAAAAATGTTATTTATGCCCAAGGATAAGGATCGGTTTATAAATTATATTAGTGTTTTGCAAGAGAAGGTCAGTTGGTCTGATAAAATTATTCTCCCTCTTGGCCCACATCTTTATATTGTAGAATCAAAAGAAAATAAACTGCTCAATAAATGTAGCTGTGGCTATGTTTTTGGGCCTTATAAAGAAAACTGGAAAATGAATGCGTTGATCTATGTACGCGATGAACCCGAAAAGTTTAAAGAGGTCTACCCTCAGGGTGAGAGCATACTTCGTTAACGACCATTAACCGAAGATAAGCTCTGCCCTGAATTCATCGTCAAAACTGGCCCGAACGCACTTACCACGTATCGAATCTTTACGACCTGTGTGCTGTTTTACCAAGTTGCGAACGACCCGTCTGAACAGCGCCATGTTTTCCGCCGAAATCGGCTCACTGATCTGGCAAGCATCTTCCTTAAACACCACATCCAGTACCCAATGCTGCTGGTTCTCGATGTGCCAATGGTGGCGGATAGCTTTTTGTAACATCTGTGCATCAGGCTCAACTGAAGTGACATAAAAGTGCGTGTCTATTTTTGTTATCGACTCGGATTTTTTGTGTCTTTCAACCGCGACTAGCGAAGTGAGTTCAGGCCATTTTTCTCTTATCTCTTCAGGCAGATTGTCGGCCTTCAGAACATAAGTGATGCGTGTTTCCTGACGTCCATGACCATTGCTGACTTGTACATCTTCAGGCAAATTCTTTTCTTCTTCAAAGGCTGTTTCAAAACATGAAGTGACTGCTTTATAGAGTGTTTTCTGATTTGCTTTGACCTGAACCAGATAGTCAGCCCCTCTTGAAATCAATGCTGAAAGTGTCGCTTTCTGACAATGTAGTGCGTCTAGTGTGACGATAGAATCTGAAATATCGAGCACATCTAATAAGGCCCTAACTGCCGGTATCTCATTGGACTTATTTTCTACCGTTCGCTGATACAAAGTTAAACCAGACTCGCAATCAAAAGCAGACACCAAATGTAAGTTATCCTCACGTTTTTTACTGGCACCGCGCAGGGTTTTGCCATCAAACGCAATAATTGGCTTACCAGACTGAGAGCGCTGTTCGTTGACCCAACTGAACAAGGCCAAAACCAGAGAGTCAGTTTCTACTGTTTTAAGAATACGTGCAATGCTATGTCGCGTTGGAATACCGTGCTTAAATGCTCTGAACTGCCTGAGCCAAGGCAGTTTACTGTGCCCGAACACCTCGATATCTTTCCAGCCTTCACAACCAGATAAAACCGCCGAGATGATAAGAAACAAAACATCAGCAAGATCATGATGTTGATTGATAGAAGAACGCTTATCTTCAACAAGTTCAAGGTGGCTAAATAACGACATAATTAACAAGTAGATAGTGATAATGTGGGCGTTATTAGATCAGAAAAAGACCGAGTGTTAAAGCCTTTTTACAAAGTGTGATCCCGCCGTGGGTCTACCCTTTACTAATGGCGCCTGATCCTAAATGGCAAGTATATCGAGAATACTATTGTCCACAATGCGGTGTGATGCATGATGTCGAAGCACCGACTCCGTGGTATCCTGTAATTCATGACTTTGAGCCCGATATAAAAGCTTTTTATGAGTGGGTAGGGTTGCCAGTTCCAAAAATGGCCTGCTAATTTTCTTTACTTAATTGTTATTAATGTAAAAATATAATTTTAAAAAGTTAAAGAAGCTTATTTATAAGCTTCTTTTCTCTTTACTAGATACGAGTAAAGGAATAATCGCAAATAGTGCCTAGAGTATTAATAGTAAAACCGCAATTGCTATTAAAACTGATAGCTGATTTTGAAAAGTAAACTTTTTTCTCTTTGTCAGTGTGCTTAACGACGGTTTTTGGATTGCCGAAGTGTGCAAGAGCCAGTTCAATATGACGACCGACAAAATGATTTAAAATGCGAATAAATTCCGCTTCTGTTTGTGGTGTCTTAAGAATACCATGACTTCTGTTGATGCTACTGTCTGTTTTATACGTTCCCATAATCATTGCCTTCTGCGTGGTTTAAAGAAGCTTATACTGTGGCCAGATTTATCAATAAAACTAGTTTATAGACAGGTGTTGAGTACTAATCTAGCTCAGTGCCAAATGTTGTTTGTAAGCAAGCTGGGCGTTGTTAATCATCATATATTGTTTTATTGACTTAGCTCTTTAACTAGTTGATTAAATGAGGCCATGTAACACTGAATACTATAGCGCTTTTAGAAAATAGATTGAACATAAAATGATCAGGTGTTGATATTCACCATATAACAAATAGCTATATATTATAAGTGGTGAGGTAGTGGATCCTCTTATCTGCTTCCATACAGGTAATGCTTCGTTCTCTGTATGTCGAGTAATCTACTGCAGCTATTACCGCACCACTGACTATAAAGGCCCGCAACTTATCGTTAGTCTATCAATTGATAAAAGTAAAAAATATAACAATTATTGTTATTTTCTTGTTAATGTAAGCGCTTACATGCTAGGTTTAATATTCAACATACGATTACATCGCGCTGAAAGGTGTGTAGTAAAGCTCGTGTGTTTGAAAAGCGCTATATTTTTCAATTGTTCGGGGTTGTTATGGATTGAAATGTAAGCGCTTTCATTTCTGCGGTTTATGAAGTGATTAAAAGGATCCGTGTTTTAGTGGTTGATCACTAAAGCAGTTTTATACATTACATTTGGAGACATAAAGTGAAAACGAGTAGCAAGTTAATCGCAAAGCTCGCAAACATTAGCGTTATCAGTCTGATTGTTTGTGCGTCTTCGCAAAGTAACGCGGCTGTGGGGAATTTACTTTGGGAAGATAATTTTAATAATTTAGATACCAACACATGGAACATAGATGTCGGTGACGGTTGTGACCAAGGAATATGTGGTTGGGGTAATCAAGAATTACAGTGGTACAGTGAAAATAATGTCTATATTAGCGACATTGTAGGCGAGGCGGGAAACAAAGGCCTTGTTCTTGAAGCAAAAAATCAAGCGATAGGCGACAAGGCATTTACCTCAGGTAAGATCCAGAGTAAGAATAAGCTTGCTGTGCAATATGGCATGATAGAGATCAGAATGAAGGTATCTGATGTCGACACGGGGCTTTGGCCTGCACTTTGGATGCTAGGGACGAGTACAGCTAGCTGGCCGGCAAAAGGCGAAATCGACATCATGGAGATGGGCCAATCTCAAGCCGCTCGTAATGATGCTGGCTTTCCCGGAGCACCAAGCAATAACTATACAGGCTCAAACTTAATTTTTTATGCTGACGCAGCCTGTAATGAAGGTAATCCAACCTGTGCAGCAAGTGTGGCATACAAAACCGATAATGCACATTTGTCCTCAACCCCCTTAACCAACCGCTTTGTTATCTATCGTACTTATTGGACCGAAGAAACGATCCGTTTCACGGTTGAGGATAATGGGGTCGAATATGATATGTTCGATAGCCCGTTTGCCATTAGTGAAGAGTCAAACGAATTCAACGCGCCATTTTATCTGTTAATGAATTTGGCTGTGGGTGGGTTATTTACGGACGCGCTTAGCAATGAACAGGTGAGCGCGCCACTTCCTGGGAAAATGGTGGTGGATTATGTGCGTATTTATGAGCTAGATGGTCAAGGTGAAGTGTTCAGCGGCAATGTCACCGCGCCCGAAGTTGGCACCTTTGGTGTTTTTAGCGAGGGGCCAAGCGATAATCAGTTAGTGCCGGGAAGCAACGCGGATATTTATGTGTGGAACCAAAACTCACTCACTCAGGGTAATACCCCTGCCTATGAAGGCAATGAGGTGATTGCATGGCAGTATTCGCCTGCGCAGTGGTTTGGAGCCGGTATTCAAAGCCGCCAAGCGCGAGATATGAGCAACTTTAGGGATGGTTACTTAAATTTTAAGATTAAAATTCCTGCGGATGTGAGTTTCAGAATTGGCATCGCTGACACTTATACTAATGAGAACTGGATCACATTCCCCGCGAACACCAATCAGTATGGCCTTGTTCGTGATGGTCAATGGGGTGAAGTACGTATACCGGTCACTGAGTTGGCGGGTAGCTTAGTGGCATTACAATCAATTAAAAATCACTTCAATATTGTCTCTGTCGCTGGGCAAGAACCTAACTATTCTTTTCAAATGGCAATTGACGATATTACCTGGACAGGGGGCGGTAGTGCGCCTGTCGATAGCGATCAAGATGGTGTTGCGGATAGCGTCGATCAGTGTCCAAATACTCAACCAAATGAAGAAGTTGATGGCAATGGCTGTCCACTGAATAATTTACCCGATGGATTGGAACAGGTTTCTCTGGATACTTTAACTTTCTATGTTAACACTACCGGCTGGGCGGATGTTCATTATCGAGTCAACGGCGGTGTGCAGCAAAATGTTCGCATGCAAGTGATTAATGGTCGCAATGAGCTGACGATATCTGGGCTAGAAGTGGGGGATGTGGTTAGTTTTTGGTTTACTTACCTACAGGAAGACGGAACAGTCGTAGATACCACAGAGCAGGCCTATATACTTTCAGAATCCTCAGCTGGTAACGATAGCGATGGTGATGGCGTGAATGATGGTATCGATCAATGTCCAAATACGCCGGTGGGGGATGTGGTAAACACTGATGGATGTAGTATTTTAATCACTGAACAACTTCGTATCGAAGCGGAAGACTACAGCAACTATTTTGATAACGATGCAGGCAATACAGGTGGCGAATATCGCAATGATGATGTTGATATTGAGCTGACCAGCGACAACGGCGGTGGTTACAACGTAGGTTGGACGTCGGCGGGAGAGTGGCTTGAATATCAGGTTAATTTAGGCGCGGGAAGCTATAACTTGACCGCACGCGTTGCCTCTCAAGTTGGTAACGGAGCGTATAACGTTCTTGTTAATGGTGATCTAGTTGCCAGTACCGTTGTGCCTGCTACGGGTGGCTGGCAAACTTTTATTAGTCAAAATATTGCGTCGATTACGTTAAATGAGGGTGTACATACCGTTCGTGTTGAAATGGCGGGCGGCGAGTTAAATCTAAACTGGCTTGAGTTCAATATCGCTGGTTCATCTAACAATGATAGCGATAACGATGGTGTGCCAGATAATCTAGACCAATGTCCCAATACACCAACGGGGCGCCAAGTCGACAGCCAAGGTTGTGAGATCAGCTTTGGCACTATTGTTCCACTTTATGATTCAACAACACCTTTAGAGCAAGCAGTGAGTTATGACCGTGGAGATGCACTAATTACGCGTTTTGCTGATCGCGGCCGAGACCGCCATGCAAAAGAAGATCAGTTTCAAATCTATGATCACTATTTATCGCATTACTGGACGCATCGTACTGCGCAATTTGAAATCGCTGATTTTGTAGCTAAAGGCGGCTCACGTATTGAAGTGACTTTTATTACAGAATGGAAACTCGGTGCGCGCGAATTTCGTGCTTGGTATCGTGGGTTAGGCACAGTTGCTGAGTATCACGGTAATTACTTTGGTGGCGGTGCGGTCGTTGAGCTTGATAACGGTAGTTATGATACGAACTTTAATAAGATAAGTGATTCAGGTGATCAATATCGTTACAGAGTGATCATTGATGACTACAGACCGCTAAATTGGGACCCTGCGGCAGGCTTTTTGCCTCTTGAAGTTGGTCAGCGCATGGAGTTTGAAGTTAGCCAATTTCTTGATGCGCCACCAGAAGGACGAGAAAATTATTATGGTACAACGTATTTATACATGGTAGGTGAAGGGCTTGTCCCATGGAAAACCGTTGGCGACTTTGCTGATCCATCATCACAACGCGAAGATTCTTACCCGATTGCAGAAGCGGGGTGGTTAGGAGGCAAAACCACATTGCCATACAATTACACTAATGAGCCTGATAATCACTTTATGCAAATGGCGACCAATTTATCGAGCCAAAATGGACAGGCATTTGTTCAGGGGCGACGTGTTCACCACAGTAGTTTTGTTAATGGTGAGCACGATGAACGTAACGGAGAAAATGGCGTGTTTAGTGCGGTGGTTGGAAAGTCAGGCCCACACTATATCAACGACAGTTGCGCAGCTTGCCATGTCCGCAATGGTCGTGCGGCTCCACCAGCTATTGGCGGCTCATTGGCAAAATGGGTGTTTAAAGTAGCCGATATCAATGGCAACACCCATCCCTTATTGGGGAATGTGTTACAGCCTAAAAACACAGGCATAGATACCGAGACGCAAGGCGAGGGAGACGTAACGATTGCCTCGTGGACTGAAAATAATGGTTTGCGTTCACCCAATTACCAATTTAATAAAACCACTCCAGCACGCTATTCAGCCCGTATCGCGCCTCAGCTGGTGGGCTTGGGCTTACTTGAAGCGATACCAGAGAGTGCGGTGTTAGCCTTGGCGGATGAAAACGACAGTAACGGCGACGGTATTTCGGGCAAAGCGCAGCGCGTGAACGATCCTATTACTGGTCAAACACGGTTAGGACGCTTTGGCTACAAAGCTGCGGCGGCATCAATTAAACACCAAGTTGCTAGTGCATTTAATACGGATATGGGAGTAACCAACTCGGTATTTCCAAATCCTGACTGTGGGGCATCACAATCTAGCTGCGGAGGTGGCGGTGTAGAAGTGTCTGATCAACATCTCACTGCGTTAAACAAATATATCGCTTTATTGGGTGTGAGAGCGCAGCGTGGGCTTGACGACCCTGAGGTGCAATTAGGAAAGGCACGCTTTACCTCAATTGGTTGTGAAGGTTGCCATACAGCAACATTTGAAACCAGTGAGTATCATCCATTTGCAGAGCTACGCGCGCAAACGATCCATCCGTATACCGATTTATTACTACATGATATGGGCCCCGGCCTTGCGGATAACTTAGGTGAAGGTGTAGCGAGTGGTGCTGAGTGGCGAACAGCGCCATTATGGGGGATTGGTTTGTCTGCTTGTGTGACAGGTGGTGTTGATAATGTGTTAGGTGGGCAAGGCAATGAGTTTTGTACCGCTGAGCCAAGCTATCTGCACGATGGTCGTGCGCGAACGATTGAAGAAGCTATTTTATGGCATGATGGTGAAGCGCGGGCTGCGAGGGTCGCTTACGAAAGCTTGTCGGCAAATGATAAATCAGCCGTGTTGGCATTTTTAAACTCATTGTAAATTTGCACTTTCAGTGTCATGTATTCTGGTTAGATACAGCCACAGGCAGAATGTTGAAATCAATTTGTGCATCAAAGCTCACGAAAGTCATGAGCTTTGATGCACTTGAAGTTGTTATTACAATGCTTAATCTTAAAGCGTGTAATGGAAACCGATGGCGATACCGTCGTCTTCGGTTTGTGACATTTGAGCTTCTTGCGCAGCATCGGCGCTTGAGAAGTCACTAAAGTCCTTACGCGCTTCAATGTACAAAATGGTGTCTTCAGACATAAAGTAGTGTGCGCCTATCACGGCAAACTGACGCTTAAAAACATCATTGGGGTCAGCATTGAAGTTTGGTTGGATCACATAGTCATCGCCCGCATCAAATACGTTGTAAGCGATAAATGTACGCACGTCATTGTCAAAACGGTAGCTAACAAGCGACTCTAATCCAACGGCATCCTTGATTAAGCGCCCTAAGTTATCTGTATCGTGGTTTTCGTTTTTATTGATGTTTGCAGCTGCATACCAACCTGGCTTATAGAAATCGCCATAGGTAATACCGACGCCATAAATTAAATCTTTAACCGATTGATTTCGACCAGCAGCATACACAATATCAAACTCGCCGCGGTTAACACCGGCTGTGAGGGTTAAGTTTTCGGTCGCTGCATAGGTTAGTGAAGCGCCGTAGGTTGAATTAAACTCTACCATTTGTGCAGCGCTATCCCCTTGATTAAAGAGGGTTTCACATGAGCTGCTGGAAATATCAACGACATCACAAGTATAAAAATCATCAGATTTTAGCTGCGCTTGTACCGCAAAGCTGAGCTTGCCAAATTGATTACGGTATTGCAGCACTTTATCACCACGACCAGTACCATTGATCGCGCCGTCGTCTTTATTATAGGTGTAAACACCTGCAGCATTACCATCCCAAACTAGGCTGTAGTTGGTGCTGTATACCACATCGTACCAAGCACCCCATTGTTTTCCTAGAGTAACTTGGCCGTATTCATCGTGCTTAACCCCAACATAACCTAATCGGTTATATAAAAACTCATCTTGTATCGATTCGAAGCGGTTGCTGTAAACAATATCACTACTACCAACAGGGTTTACACCCCATTCAAGTAGTGCGAAAGCCTGCCAGTTGTTTTTCAATTGGCGTTTAAAGTCAAAGTTAATACGCGATGCGCCGTTTACCAACTCAGTCTCGCCTTGAGTGTTAATAACTCGAGCATCGATAAAGCCGCCAATCGTGACACTATTCTTTTCATCTTTGAATATCTCGATAGCGTTCACTGTTGGAATAATAGTCACGCTAGCGATAAGAGTGGCAGCAAGTGTTCTTTTCATGAATTACCTTGTTTCAATGTTGTTGCTAAATAGGGTTAAATTAGCTAAAAAATGGAGATTATCAAAGCTAAAATACAGGCAAAAGTGAAAAAATATCAAGAAAATAACGTGGTTTTTGGTAAATTTATTCACTTCCTGTTCATTGAGTCTAAATATCAATGAGTTAGGGGAGTATGCGTTCTGAGGTTATTGATTTATTTTACGCAATAAATGTAAGGGTTTATAGCAATATCTGCGTTTTGTGACAGCTAAATAGTACGAAAAAGTGTAATTCAGCGAAAAATCAATAAAACATCATGTTTTTGGTAGATAGACTTCTGTAGTCTTCCAATTAGATACACAACTACAAAAGGGAGATTGAGTAATGCTTGTTAAAAAAATTGGCATCTCAAAACCAAGAAGCGCTACAAAAGTTAAAGAAAACAAGTGAGCGCCAGTAGGCCTGTGCGCTGACCGCAGCTTAGGTTATTTACTTTGCTGTTGTTGGAGACGACCTAAAAAAGGAAAAGAAGTATCGCAATATTGTGACTAAATCTGGTAATGTTCTACAAAATATTAATAACAACTACGACCAATTAAGAGAGCGTTATAATTTTACTATATTGCTAAGATCAACGCGTTGGAATAGTGTTAATAGGCTCGGCTTCATTAGTACGAATTTGATTAGACTAGGCCGAGTCTTAGAAGCGATAGAAGTTGCGAAACGTTACACCGAATATCAACCTAAGTCTTGGCAAGCCCGTGAGTCTTTAGCAAAGGCGTTTGAGGATGACTTGCAAGCGCTGCAAAACGCCAAAATAGCCGTGCGACTGGTTGATAATGAAGTAAATAAAAGCTTTCTATTGGTATACATCAATTAGGGCCTGTTGACCTTTGCTGTTTGACTTTTGTTCTCCTGAGTGTGTTTTGGTCGCGACGCTCGACTTGCCGCCTAGTAATCTAGGCAAAAGTTGAGCAACAATGAACAAAGCGCACTCAGGTGAATCCAAAGGGCAGCGCTTGATTGGCATTTCTACTGTGTTATCGCCTGACTCACATAGAACAACTATGCTACGCAGGCTCTGCCTTGTATAAATACCAATCAAGCTGCTGCAAAAACAAACTTGAAAGATAAACAGGCCCTAATTAACCGAGGCGACAGAGCAAATATGCAGCTACGTTCAGTGAAATCATTAACCCTAATTTGTCTGATGCTCTTTTTGATGGTTTTAACCGCCTGCAACAACGATAGCAAACTAGACTTTGACGCATTTGTTGAGAAAAAACTAACAGATTTTCTGATTGAGGAAAATGCACAAGTTGCTTCCATCGCCATTGTGAATGATAAGCTTAACTATCAAAAACAGTTTGGCGAGTTTCCTGATGGTACAAAGCCACGCCATGACACCGTGTATGAAATTGCATCCATCACTAAAACTTATACCGGGTTGTTGCTTGCCAAGGCGGTGGTAGATAAAAAAGTGCAACTAGATGCAGATATTAGGATGTACTTGCAGAAAGGTGATTATCAAAACCTGCAACATCTAGGCAAACCTATCACTTTGCGCCATCTCGCGACTCACAGAAGTGGTTTACCGCAAGATTTTGCTTATACCCGTGCAGATATAAAGTCTGGCAAGGCTTTTGAGCTGTTCTCTAACTATTCAAAAGCGAAGTTTTTTGAAGATTTAGCTCAATACCAACTTACTTCAACGCCTGGCGAGACATTTCAATACTCCAATGTCGGCGCAAACCTGACCGGATATATTCTGGAAAAAGTATATAACCAACCATTATCTAAACTAGTTGCGCAATTGATCACGGAACAATCGGGTGAAGAACACACAAGATTTCGTTTGGACCCCAGCGAGATAAGTAAAATAACGAGAGGGGTAGATAGTGACGGCAAAATCGCACCATTACTCAGTCCACACTCGTTCGCTGAAGGTGGGCTAACATCTACTGCGACTTCAATTGCCGATTATATGCAGTATTTGCTCAGCACCCGAGCAGAAGAAGTACTGCTGTCGCGCACCTTATTGACAGAAGGTAGCAGTGAACATGGTCACGCATTTTTTTGGAATACATACGAGTATCATTCAGCTAATCCTATGTTCTATCACAGCGGAGGTTCTATGGGTACTTCAACTTGGCTTGCCCTTTATCCAAAGCAGAAGTTAGGAATATTTATTGCCACGAATGTTTCATCGAACAACACTCAAGGGAAATTAAATGATATTGCCAATGCGATTGTTGAAAAGTATGAGCAAGCTGGGCAGTCAAAATAACAAGCGAATGTAGTTTCAAAGTATGGCAGACCATATTGGATATGTTGAGCGTCGCCTTTGCAGATTTAAGAATTTACTAGGAGGTATCATGAGTTGGAAATGCAAAAATTGTAGCACTGAGATTGAAGAAACAAGCTTTGAAGTTTGTTGGAACTGTGGTTGTGAGAAAGGAAAAGAGAGCTTACCAGAATTAAAAAGTCCGCCATTACAATGTCTTCGTTGTGACTCGTCTATGGTGAAATTGGGCTCCAAAGAGTTTCATGAAGGCTCACGATGGGGGGCTTTAGGTAACTTGGGTGAATTACTTGTTAGTAGACAAGCACTTGATATGTTTGCCTGTAAAGCTTGTGGTAAAGTTGAGTTTTTCATCCCGAGTGAGAAAGAAAACTAATAACCAAAATTACTATTGGTAACTTTCGCAGAGGGTTGGGCGCTAAGTTACTGATTTTTGGATCAGGGTTAGTAGTTGGATAAGATATGAGTTTACTTGCATGGATACTCTCTCATGTCACACTTGCGGCATTTTGGCTTTGGATTTTAAATTTTGGTGGAGCTGAAAAAATAGAAGGGTGGAAGTCGTTCTTTATCATAGGATGGTTTGCTGCGCTATGGACTGCTGAGCAGTTGCGTTTGTATGCACTGTGTATTCTCGTACTACAAGTTCCTTGGTTTATTGCAGGCCTTTTGATGCCGCAATGGCGCGGCTTTGCGGTGTAAATGTCAGGTTTTGTAAAGGTGCTTGGATTTGTCTGTTTCCTAGTGCAATTATGTTTACTTGAAAACTAAAGGCTCTAATAAAAGGATAGTTTATGAAGCAGATGAGCATTTCAATTGCTTTATTTTGCGGCTTAATAATTTGTAGTAAAAGTTATGCCCAAAACAATTACGATTTAGGACAAAAGCCACCGGGATTAACACCCGAATTATTTGCTCCAGGTGTCGTTTCTACGGATGAGCACCGCGAGACTGAAGTGTTGTTTTTGCCAGATATGTCAGAGCTTTCTTTTACTCGCTCTGGTGGAAAATACCAAAAACCGACATGGATTGTGATGCAATATAAAAACAATCAATGGATTGAAAAATCGATACCCGAATCAGACATAAAAGCATATCAGGAGCAATTTAGCCCACCGGTTTCACACATACAAAACATCGAGCCTTTTAAAGATATTCCAATCAGAGGTTATACTACCTCAGCAAAAGGGACACACTACTTTTATGTCTTAGATTTGAAAGACGGCAGTGGGTATTTGAGTTATTCGCGGCTTGTTGACGGCAAATATGAAACACCGCATAAAATGAGTAAAGCAATTAATCAAGGAAAGTACATTGCTCACCCCTACATCGCGCCAGATGAGTCTTATATTATGTGGGATGCTGAAAAGGAAGGTGAAAACACGCCTGATATCTACATTAGTTTTCGTAACCAAGATGGTACGTGGACGAACGCAATAAATATGGGAGATGCGATTAATACGGCTGCGTACGAGCAACGTCCTAAAGTATCACCAGACGGAAAATATTTATTTTTTTGGCGAGGTGACAAAAAAGTCAAAAAAGACGGCACGAGTTACTGGGAAGGTAATCCATACTGGATGGATGCGAAGGTTATTGAAACGCTGAGACCAACACGCTAGTGCTCAGTTATTCTTGGTTATACTACCACTAAAAACCTAGACTAAACGGCATGCAAGCATGCCTTTTTCTACATCACTGAATTTTTTATTAATGGTCTAATAAAATTACCTTGAAAAAAGGAACAAAGGTGATTTAATAAAAAAGCATGGATACTGCCAGGGATTGCTGAGAATAGTATCGTATTTAGATAGCATGATATGGATATCGCAAAATAAATCCAAAAATCTAGTGCGTCTATTTATCTCCCTTACGACTGTCAGCATAAGTACGAACACATTCGAACCGACAATTACGCAGTACGTCATACTTGATTGAGGCTTAAATTTTTATGAAGGTCTTTTTAATACTGTTATTGGTAGCTGCGTTTTCGGGAGATGTTGTTGCAGACATGCCAATAGAAACTACTTTACCAAACAACTAGATAAGGAAATAGCAATGGACTTAAAGGATAGAACAATTTATCCCATTATTAAGGCTGGAGATTGGCCTGGTATTCAATACGGTGCGGTTTATTCAGTATTAATTGGCCCAGAAGATGACCCAGAAGTCGTGATTGGTTTTGGTTATGATACCCCAGATAATTTCGTTTTTTTAACACATCAAGATGGTCAAAAGGTCGATTTAAATGTGGTAGTTCCACAGGCTTTTCAAAATATTGATGCTTTAGATGTAACCTTTGTCCCGTCCGCAGTGCTAAACAACCAAGTATTAACTGCCAGCGGTGAGTCTTTTAGTAGTGAAGCGATTTTATCTCAAACGCAAATGCTGAAAGCGCACGAAATGCTAGATGCCGAACAGCTACTTGTCTCAATAGCGAGACGTACCGGATTAATGGTGGTATCCAGAGACGCATCGCACGATTTATTGGATAAGTTTATTTATTTACATAGCGAAGCTTGGAACGATGATAGTTACGGCAACGCACCTATCGCAAATAGGCTCTTTTTAATCGAAAATGGCAAAATAGTTGGGTCGATGTCATTAGCAGATAAATAAGCCTGCGGATCTGTTTGGTGTGTTATCCAGAGTGTAGTGTATGGAGGTTGTGCCATGTCAGATTTGATTGACTTTGATAAGTTGAAAAGTCTCGTCAAAGATGCCGTAAAAACTACTTTTACAAACCTCCAACGTATACACCAGCCAGATGAGTTGCTCGGTTATGCTTTATGTACTGATGACAGTGTAATGACGCTCTATCACGTTGCCATGACACAACAATGGCTTTCACAAGATGATAATACTGAGTTTGAGTTCTTTCCCGTTGAGTGGGATTTAAGCGATAGGGATGTGCATTTTAAAGGTGTTGCTACTTTACTCGCAGCTCGCCTTGAACTGGAAGATGCAAAGCTCTATGAAAATTATCTTGAAGAAATTATCAACCCCACTTTCAACGCTTTTGTATTGGCGCTTTTAGAGTTGAGGCAAGAAGGCGTCTTTGCCAAAAATGTTTTTCTGTCAGTGCTAAGTACAGACCGAAGTGAGCATATGTTGGAACTTGAAAGCGCAGCAAATTATAAGCTAAATAGCGCAGAGTTGCTGAACCGATTCAATGATTGGCATGCTCGGTTTGGTTGAAGGCGGATGAGCAAACACGCGTAAATTAAATATCAATGGAATTAACTCTTAGATTTAAGTGATAAGGAAGTAATTAAAATGAACTTGATGGAATGGGTACAGGCGACATTGCCTGAGCTTATGTGTGATCTTAATCAGCCGGCGACAGCGAGTGAAATAGCAAGCCTAGAGAATAAGCTCGGTGTTGAACTGCCTGAGCGATTGAAAGCGATGTATCTCGAACATAACGGCCAGAAAGATGAGATCAATACTGGTTTATTTTACGGACTCAACTTTTTACCTTTGAACAGAGTTTATGAAGAATGGTGTTCGTGGGCTGAAATCATCGATTCACAAGGTGAAGAGGGAATGAAAGAGCTGAGCATGTTTTCAACTTCTCATGTTCCTGGGTTTATCAAAGAAGTTTATGCCCATAAAAGGTGGGTACCGTTTGCCCATGATTGGGCAGGCAACTACCTTGGTTTAGATTTTGAACCGGCCGAAAATGGCACTGTTGGACAAGTGATAAACTTTGGTCGTGATGAAGACGAAAAGTTTGTGATTGCTAAGTCGTTCTCTGAGTTTATGCAGTGGTATACCGCTGAACTTGAGTCAGGTAATTACAGTATTGTGGTCGAAGACGATGGTGGTAGAAGTTTTAATACTAAACAACCGCAATCCGGCCATTTTTTAGATGCAGTCAAAGTGCTATTTCGCGCAGTATAGATAACTTTCACCATGCTATTTATCGCGGTTTGAAGTTATCTCTGTGTTGCGTTTTGAATGTTTAGGAGATCAATATGCAATTTCCAGAATTTGAAACACCACGCTTGAAGCTTACGGCGCTATCCGAATGCGACAGTAATGCTATTTTTGAACTATTTTCAAACCGAGAGGTAGTGAAATACTACGATTTAGAGGCGTTTAGTGAGCGATTACAAGCTGAAAAACTCATAGATTTCTTTCATTCTCGATTTGATAGCGGTGTTGGGATCCGTTGGGCTATCCGATTAAAAGACACTGAGCAGCTTATAGGTACATGTGGTTTTAACTCATGGAACTCAGCGATGAAAAATGCAGTTATCGGTTATGATTTGATGCCGAAATTTTGGGGAAAGGGTTATACCACGGAAGCATTACACCAAATTATCACCGCAGCGTTTGGTGGTTTACTAGCATGTGGCGCACTGAATCGAATTCAAGGAGATACGGTGCCGGGAAATCATGCGTCAGAGGCTGTGTTAGAAAAGCTAGGTTTTAAAGCTGAGGGGGTTAGACGACAAAGTGGATATTGGAAAGAACAATTTCACGACCTAACGTGCTTTGGGTTATTAAAGTCAGAATTTAATCGCTGAACCAATATTTTTTAAAGGAAAGACTATGGACATCTGGACACTACTTTTATTTATCCCAGCGTGCTTTGCCTTGAATATGGCTCCAGGGCCAAATAATCTTTTAGCGCTAAATAATGCACGTCGTTATGGTTTTCGTATAGCTCTACTTGCAGGACTTGGAAGGCTCGCCGCATTTTGTGTGATGATAGCGCTTGCCTCGTCAGGCCTTGCAGTTGTGCTGTATACGTCGGAAATATTGTTTCTAGCCATTAAGATTTGTGGCGCGCTCTATTTATTATGGATTGCTTATAATTTATGGCGCTCAGACGTTAGTCCAGTTTCAGATGATGTCCGCAATCTGAGCATTATCGGACTGATGAAACAAGAATTCGCCCTTGCAGCGGGTAATCCAAAAGCAATTTTGATATTTACCGCTTTTCTCCCTCAGTTTGTCGACGTTGCAAAAAATGTGACAGAGCAATTTTCACTATTGGGAGCTACTTTTCTCGTTCTGGAAATAGTGGCTATCGCTATGTACGCTGTTATTGGGCTATATCTAAGGCAGTGGTTTAGTAAACCTAAATTGGTTAAACGTTTTAATCGTGCATGTGCTCCATTTTTGGCGCTATCTGGCGGCAACTTACTGGTGAGTAGACAGTAGCGATGCCAAAGTTAGTGACTCGCCAGCCCACAAAGTGATGCTACTTCTCAATTCACTCATCTGGCCTTGCGTGTGCTTGACAATAATTAGGGCCTGTTGACCTTTGCTGTTTGACTTTTGTTCTCCTGAGTGTGTTTTGGTCGCGACGCTCGACTTGCCGCCTAGTAATCTAGGCAAAAGTTGAGCAACAATGAACAAAGCGCACTCAGGTGAACCCGAAGGGCAGCGCTTGATTGGCATTTCTACTGTGTTATCGCCTGACTCACATAGAATGACTATGCTACGCTGGCTCTGCCTTGTATAAATACCAATCAAACTGCTGCAAAAACAAACTTGAAAGATAAACAGGCCCTAATCATTACGTGAAAGTATCGTTATGAATATAGAACTATTTCTCACAAGTACACGAATTATTACCATTCCTTAGGAGTGGTGGTTTTGTGTGCTTTTTAATGAACCCACCAAAGTAAGGTGGGTTTTTTTGTATCTGCCTTGTGGGGCCACAGCAAGGAGGTTACATGAAGAAAATAGCAGTTTTTGGTAAACCGGGAAGCGGCAAGTCTACGGCGAGTAAAGGACTGGCCGCGGCAATACACATCCCGTTATATCAATTAGACTCGATGCTCTACCAAGCGAATGGCGAGTTTGTTGACAGAGCCGCTTTTGATAAAGCACATCAAAACATATTGAATACTGATGCGTGGATCATTGACGGCTTTGGCCCGTTAGATGCGTTTAAACAGCGCTTAGATGCAGCAGATACCTTAGTCTACATCGACTTACCATATCGAGTGAGTTATTGGTTTGTGATAAAACGTCTTTTAAAAAGCATGATCACTAAGCCTGAAGGCTGGCCAGATGGCAGTTCAGTGTTTAAAGGGACGATTGCCAGTATTAAAACGTTAAGGCGCTGCCCGCAATTTTGGAATGAAGAATTCTTATCGCAGTTAGAGCAAAGCACGCAAACCAAAACACTCTATGTGATTAAGTCGGTTGCGGCGCTTGATAGCTTTGTACGCCAACATGCGAAGTAATATCACCTGAGGGTAAACGTGAGTAATGTATTGATTTGATTTGCAGCCTTTGGTGTTACGTCTTTTGAGCTGGAACTGATGAATAATAAAGCTTGTAGCGGTCTTACCCTCACTAAAACGGTGATAAATCATCATATAATCGTAACCATTATTTGCCTTTGTACCTTTTTTGTTGTGCTGTATACTTAGCCAGTTTGATAATTGCGCATGGAGAGACGCGTGAGAAGAGTTGTAATATTTAATAAGAAAAAGCATTTTTTTTCGCCAGGACCAGACGTTGAGTTACTCAACCAAGAGATTGAGCAGATAGAGCAAGATGGTTGGAAGGTGTTATCTGTCACGGCTAACTGCGATTTTTTAGGCAATATTGGCTCTTTTACAATCTTAATTGAGTCTTAATTTGTCTGCCGTGAAGCTTGAATTAGTTTCACGGGCGTGCTAATTTTCTTTCGCTCTGGTGGACGACCTTCAGAGCTTTCTTTTACTGGCGGGGACGACCCCATTTTGGAGTTGTCATGAGCTGGTTGCTACTTGTTTTTGCAGGTTTATTGGAAGTCGTTTGGGCTATTGGTTTGAAATTTACCAACGGTTTTACGAAGCCTGTTCCCTCAATTATTACTTTAGTGGCGATGGCCGCAAGTTTCTACTTTCTCAGTGTTGCACTACGAACTTTACCGCTTAGCGTTGCTTATTCTGTCTGGGTTGGCATTGGTATGCTAGGGTCGATTATTGTTGGCTTTGTCTATTTTAAAGAGCCGTTGTCATCACTTAAGCTACTCAGTTTACTGTTGATAGTGATTGGGATTATTGGTCTAAAATTATCCTCTCAGGGTTAAATTACAGCTATAGTTAATCGGAGCTTAGGTTAGATAATTCCACTTCAGATGAAAAGGAAATTCGATGACGATTGAACTGAATATGGCGGGCTTACAAACGCTTGTCGAGACTATCCTCACACCACTTAAAGACTATCATGGTGATTTGTTACCTTGGCGCGGCGAAATAGTAGAAAGCCATAGCTTCGCATTGGAAGATATAACCACAAGTGTTACTGGTGAAAGTAAGATAGAGCTTATCAACGCGAGCACAGTCATCGATGAAGACGGTATTATTGGTGAGCAAAAGGAGGTTAATGCAGATCTCGAACCTACCACAACACTTACCTATAGTGATGAGGTGTGCTGGATAAAATACAGCACACACATTGACTTTGATCTCACCGGTGCCTCCAAAGCGGAGCTGCTTGGTATTAATACAGATGGGCAGGCACAATGTAAACTAGCAGCCTACCTTTGCCATCAACCACGTGAAGCTGTGGGTCTTGCCTTAGGCCGCGACCTTGCAACTATGCCGGTTATTTTCGATGTTGAGGATATTAAGTCACTTGCACCTAACAATGCATTAATGATGGAAACGACAGGGGCGTTAACGGTGAGCGCCAATTTTAGGTGGTCAGATATAATCGCGCAAAATCTCGATATGTTTAGTCGTTGGTTGGATCAAGGAGAATTACTTGATATTAACCTTGATTCGGCTTTGAATGCGGACCTTAATATCGAGATCCGTGGTGGCTTTCGTGTTGTCTTTTCTAAACGCTTGGATAAACCACACCATACTTTCCTCGCAATTAAAAAATCAACATTGTCGAATACCGCTTTAACAATCACTGGGGGAGTGAACGCCAAATTTGCCGACCAAACCGGATTTAAGCAAGCTTATTCGAGTATTTTGACAGGGATATTCAATGCACCTCTGGATAAGGTTGAAGAAGTCCTTTCACTCGTCGCAACAGAATCACCCGATGAAGCGCAAAACGACCTGATCTTAAGATTAAAAGATCGCTTACAGCTTGATCCACTAACGGACAGTTTAGAACGACTCCAAAGCGAGCTGCTGACCATTAAAAAAACGGTGTTAGCAAATATTGAAACAGCTGCAAAGCTGAAAGCCGAGTTAAGTGTTAAGTTTGAATATACGCGTTTATCCAGTCATCAATCGCTGCTTGAAGCGAAATTAACTACCAAAGGCCTAGAGCAGGTGCATCTTGATGCGCTATTTGGGCGGGTTGGTACTATCACTCAGTCTAGTTACCAAGATGAAATCGAGATAGAGCGCTTCTTCTTTCAAACTAGTACTGAAATCAAGCAAGCCTATGGGTTCAATTTAGGCTTTGGAGCTTGGTCGGCCATGAGCCGTAACAGCTATTCATTTAAAACCATTGAAACGAGAGACAAGCTAGATAGAGTGCAACTTGCTACGCTTGGAATGCGTGGTTATCAAGATGATATTAATGGCGATAAACGTCATTACTATCTCAGCTTTGATGCTCAGATGGTGGCCTTTTCAACATCAACGCCGCCTAAGCTACGCGAGTTTACGTTGGGTCTGACGCTCGTACATGAACAGCAAGAGGCGAGTGTGACCAGTAACGAGCTGGACCACTTGGTCGATGATTTATCGGTATGGGGTATGATCCCAGAGTTTGAATATGAGGATACAAAACACCGATTGAGCGAGATACTCAAAGATGCCGATAATGTGCGGATCGTTAAGTCCTTACATCTTGACCATGACGTATTTATTCAGCTACTACCTTTATTAGGTCAGTTTGATAGTCGAAGATTGGCCATCTCGCTTGCCGCTGCATTACCCATTAATCATAAAATACTTCCTGAGCGGGCAACTATAGAAAATCGAGTGAAATTATATGATGCGATTTTTGAGGCATTGTTAAATTCGCAACTTAACTCTCATAACGAAGTGGCTCTGGCGACATATCAATATCTCAAAGCAAAGGGATGTCGAAAACTTGCAAGTAAAGAGCGGGATTGGCGCAGGCTAGGTGCGAGCAAATTCCAAACCCTTGCAGGAATAGTCGAGTTACATCCGCGGATTTTGCAGGATATTAAAAACCTATGCGATGGCTTTGCACAACTTAACTTCGCTTATCACCAAGAAGGGGATTATTCTGTGCTTGAACAAGCATTTAATCTTTTTGATGACATGGGCGAACATGGATTCTATAACCGCTTTTTCGCCCATTATGTATTGCAATGTACGCGCACTTTTCCTCAGGCACAAAATGGTACCAAAGTGACGGTGAAGCTAGAGTTTGTTAAAGGCGGTAAAGAAATTGATGTGCTTTGGGGCAAACGCTAGGGGGTTATTGCTCTCGCTTCGCTATGAATTTGAACAGCCATCACTCTTCTTTAAGATCATTGCTTAATTTTCTCTTCAGTTTCGCTACTGCATCATGTTGGCAATCTAAACCCATATACAAGTAACACATTGTAATTGTGGGTAACTTTTATTTGTTGGACTTACGGTCGGTTAAATAAAACGAGGTCAGTCCATGTAAAGGCGGTTTGTATCCATATGAATGATGTAGTCACTGATAAAGTACGGTTTACTTTTAAAAACCATTCCCAAGGATGTGCTGAAGAATTTATTGTTGCGACGGCAGTGAGCGATAATATTTATCAAATAAAAGGCGCTCCGCTTTTTGCTTTTGGTGTTAACTACGGCGACCACGTTTTGGTTGCACCAGATACCGAAGGTTCTTTAGACGTCATCGAGATTGTGGCTCGAAGTGAGTATCACTCTTTGCGGATCCGCTTTACAAACGAGTTAGAAAATGCCAAAAACATAGAGCTACTTCAAGAGCTTACTCTATCTGGCGTGGAGAGCGAGCAATTGGATGATGGGTGCTTTGCGTTGACGGTTTCACCGCAAAGAGAATACGAATCTTTTATCGATATCTTGCATTATTATCAGGAGCTTGGAGTATTGAAGTATGAACTTGCCGGCGAGCCCCACGATAACTTCGATGGTAACAGTGCGTAACTAAGAGATACCTAACTAATGCATCACAAATTCAGTGGTTTAGTGTTCAGTTTTGTGTTTCACTTGGAACTTTAATAGGCACGGTAATTTACTATCGTACTTAATTCAGGATAATGGCGAAATATTAAGGAAACTCAAGGATGGCTGTCAATTTTGTTGGGGGATGTTTATGTGGGCAGATCCGTTTTACCGCGATTGGCGTCCCTCGTAACCCTCATACCTGCTCATGTAAAATGTGCCAACGGCACAGTGGTGCGTTAACTGTCGCTTGGGTAGAGTTCGCAAGTGAAGAGGTAAGCTGGGATGGGCCTAGCGGTGCTCCTAAAGTGTGGCGTTCATCGGATTATTCAACGCGCGCTTTTTGCCCTGAGTGTGGTAGCACATTAGGTGCAATAGATGACGCGCCTGTCATTGCATTGGTGCTCGGCGTTTTTGATGCCAATAGTCGTAAAACCCTAGAACCCAAATCCCATTCTTATATTTCAAAAAGGCCAAAATGGTGGTGTATAGGATGCAATTAGTCTCTGTGCTGTATGTGAGTAAATTATGACTTATTACGCTATCGAAGATGCATCGTGGCCTGAGATCCTAACGCTACAAAATCAGGCGTATCATGATGTTGCGCCGGAAACTGTGGATATCCTAAAAAGTAAATGGATGCGCTCGCCAAAGAGTTGTTTTGTTTTTAAACAACATCGAGCCGTGGATGCCTATTTACTGGCGCACCCTTGGTACGATGAAAAGCCGCCGAGTCTGTTTACATTACTTCCTGAACAGCCGCCTAGTTCGTCGTTGTTTCTACATGACCTAGTTGTTTCACAAGCCGTATCTGGGCAGGGAATAGGTGCCTTGATGATTAAACGCTTAGTTGAGTTGGCGACCCAAATGGGGTACTGTCGCATTCGGCTCGTGGCTGTACAAAATAGCGTGGGGTTTTGGTTGAAACTAGGCTTTGTCCCAAAGCCAATTAAGGTATGCAAAAGTTATGGTGAAGATGCGCAGCTGATGGAAATGAAAGTGTAAGGTGCGCCAGCTAAGCTTGGAAGTCATGAAAGTAGCCATACGGTAATTTAAGATGATTAAAAAAATAGTAATTATATTCTCGCTGCTGTTTGCATCTAGTCACGGCAGTGCCGATGAATTAAAGCCATTCACAAGCGATGGCTGTAGTGCATTTCCTGATGGTACTTTGGCGCAAAATGAACTGTGGTTGAGCTGTTGTACGGCGCACGACCTTGCCTACTGGAAAGGTGGTACCGCTATAGAGCGCGAAAATGCCGACATTGCCTTGCAAAAATGTGTTGCTGCGGTAGGTCAAGAAGAAGTGGCAACCTTGATGTTAGCGGGGGTGCGACTTGGTGGGTTGCCTTATTTACCTACGCCATTTCGTTGGGGGTACGGGTGGTCTTATCCTAGACGCTACGCCGAATTGACCGCTGAAGAGATAGAGCAAGTAAATAAGCACATGGCAAAACTAGCATTAGACAAAAAATAAATTGACGCAAAGTCAAATTCTGTATATTTTCTCCGCGATGTTTCAATGAGGGCCATACAGTCAACTCGTCAACCCAATATTAGGCAGATCCTCACACGCATTAAGTGCCTGTGATTTTAACCTTTTGTTCTGAATTTGGGAAACGGATAAGACTGCATCAACCGCTGTTTATAGCTGACGTTGCGTCCTTTTTCTGATACTCAAATTCCATTGATTTGGAAAATTCGCATGACTGAGCCGAGTGCAATTAGCATCATTCCCCCAGTCGTCGTATTGACGCTTGCAATTATCTTACGTCGTCCTATCTTGTCCCTTGTTTTAGGGGCGCTTGTAGGACTCGCATTGTTAGACCCTGCCACCGTATTGGCAAATTTTGCTGATGCTTCGCTAAAAGTGATGGGCGATGAAACCATCGGCTGGCTTATTCTGGTATGTGGTACGTTTGGTGCCTTGATAGCATTGTTGGTGCACACGGGTGGTGCCTTAGCATTTGGCCGCAATGCACTGAAAATGGCAAAAGGGCCAAAGTCGTCTTTGCTTATGACTTATTTTTTGGGTGTGATCATTTTTATTGATGACTATCTCAATGCGCTGACGGTCGGTGAGACGATGCGCCGCGTTACCGATAAGTTTAAGATTTCTAGGGAAATGCTTGCCTATGTAGTGGATTCAACCGCTGCGCCTATCTGTGTTTTAGTACCACTTTCGACTTGGGCAGTGTTCTTTGGCGGTTTGTTGGTTGATAACGGTGTCGCGGGAGAAGGACAGGGGATCAGCACGTATATTCAGGCGATCCCTTACATGCTGTATGCTTGGGTGGCCGTGATTATGGTACCACTGGTGATATTTGGTGTTGTGCCATTATTTGGCCCGATGAAAAAAGCAGAGCTTGCAGCTAAGCAAGGGCAACCAGCGCTTGAGCAGGTTGATTTGGAAGAAGTACATACGCCGGATAACTATGCTGCAAAAGCCATTGAGCAGGAGTTTGAACAAGCCGACACTCAAGGCAAACTGGTTAACTTTTTGGTGCCCATTGGTTTGCTGGTGGCGTTTACGGTGTATTTTGACATTGATGTATGGAAAGGCTTGTTAGCGACTTTGGCTGTGACTATCCCATTTTATATGGTGCAAAGATTGATGCCGCTTGCAGACATGCTTGAGCAAATGATCAATGGTTTTAAATGCATGCTACCCGCGATAGGAACGGTTATCGCCGCATTTATCTTTAAGGATGTGTGCGATCAGCTACTATTGCCACAATATGTGATAAATGCGCTGAGTCCTTATATGACAGCTGGTTTACTGCCTGCGATGGTGTTTTTATCTATGGCTATTTTGGCCTTTGCAACAGGCTCTAGCTGGGGGATCTTCGCCGTGACTATTCCTATTGTGATGCCATTGGCCGTTGCTGTAGATGCTAATATTCCTCTGGTGATAGGAGCGTTGTTGTCGGCATCATCATTTGGTAGTCAGGCGTGTTTCTACTCGGATTCTACGGTATTGGCAGCCCAAGGCTCAGATTGTAACTTAGTCAGTCACGCCATCACTCAGCTACCTTATGCGTTGATTGCGGCAGCGATTGCATTTGTTGGCTTCTTGATTATTGCATAATCGCCAGTAAGTTGAAGGGTTAGTCTTACTAACCCTAAAATGCTAACCGCTCAAAATTCTTCCCCTTTTACTTAATCTATTGCACAAGCCTTGCTAGGCTATATAACTCGACCCTCAAAGTGTAAGGATAGCTATGTTCACACCTCGCAAGTTAGCCGAAAATTATCGTGAACTGATAAGTAGTATCGGTTTTTACCCCTCTTTACTTGCTATTGCTTTTTTTGTTTTTGCGCTCATTACCACGGCACTTGAATATGCAGCTCCTATCAGCAACTTTAAAGAGCTTATTGCTATTGTACTGGTCGACAGTGAAGAGAATGCACGAACCATTTTAAGCACGCTCGTCGGTAGTATCATCTCATTGACGGTATTTAGTTTTTCAATGGTGATGATTGTGCTGAATAATGCCAGTGCTGGGTTGTCACCTAGAGTACTGCCGGGCCTTATCACCAGAAAGTCGCACCAGTTGGTATTGGGGTTTTATCTCGGCAGTATCATTTATGCCATCATTATGCTGATAAACATTCGTGGCGTGGGCAATGGTGAAACTGGGATCCCGGCGTTAGGGGTTTTATTTTCGCTGGTGTTTGGATTGATCTCTTTAGGCTTTTTTGTGTTTTTTATCCATTCAATCTCTCGCGCCATACAGGTCGATAATGTGTTAAATGACCTGTTTAACAACACCAAAAGTGAGATGAAGAATATTATCACCAAACAGCAAGAGCAGCCTTTTGGTAACTTTCCTGACTTCTCGAGTTGGCATAACCTACCCAGCACAGAAGAGGGGTATTTTAAGGGAGTACACAGTGACAAACTGTGTGCGTTGTGTGAGCAGCATGACTTAAAAATATATATTGCAGTTAAACAAGGGTTTTTTACCGTTAAAGGTTACCCGTTTCTTAAGTGTAATAAGGACCTTAGCGAAGATGAGGCGCTACATGATGCGTTACTTAGCTGTTTTATTTTTTATGTTGAAGAGTACATCAGCGACCATTATCGCTATGGCTTAACACAAATCTCGGAGATTGCAGTGAAGGCCATGAGCCCAGGGATTAATGACCCCGGTACTGCGGTAAAGGCGATTGATATGCTGAGTATTTTACTTATCCAGCGTTTGGATATTTGCGATGTGAACTACTCCTTTAAACACGCTAAAAATGAGCCTCTTTTATATATTCACGAAGCGTCTTTTGATGAATTACTGCATGATAATTTTACTCCGATAAGAAACTATGCGAAGACCGATGGCTATGTCATGGTCAATGTGTTGGAAGCGTTTAAAAATATACTGTTTCGCTCGAGTGCGGATCAACAAGCGACGGAAAGTTTATTTAATTACTTAGAAGCCATCATCGACGATGTGCGCAATACCATCACTAATCCGTTTGACCGTCAACGGATCATTGAAATGCTCGAGGCCATTGAGAAAATTAATGGCGACAAAGGAGAAGCGCTTATTACACAATTTACACGAGAATAAGCGCGAACTTTTTTAATTCAGCGCAAGCTTAGCGAGACCGGCGGCAATGGCAGAAAGAGAGAGTAGTCTCAGTAAAATGATGGCAATATCAGAGCTGCCGCCTGCAGACGTATTTCGATAAACTAAGGGATAGTCAAAAAATATAAGCAAGTAGAGTAAGTCAAAAAAACCGATCCGAGTGCCATTGAGTTCTACTTTTGTACCATCTTTTAATAAGATTTCAGCAAAGCATAAATTGGCTGTGGTTTTTACTCTTCCGCCTTTTCGGTCTTTCAATAGTAAGTAATGAAAGATGATTTCGGTAATGTCTTCTTTAGCAATTTTTTGCGTACCAGTTACCTTTGTTTTTATTGCTTTGGGCGAAATGGTTAATTGGTTTTTCGACACGTCCATCACCCATTGAGAGCCAAAGCCAAATTTTTTGTACAGCATCACTCTTTTAGTAAAAAAGATAATTAAAAATGCGATTAAACAAGCAGGAAAAGCAATATAGCGTGGGTAATCACCATCAATAAAGGACGCTGTGATAGCCAAGACGAAGACGAGTAATGCAAATAAAAACTCAGCGCTACCGGAAAGCATGCCCAGCGCAGCGATAGATTTGAGTGATACTTGAGAGTTATCGTTCAATTCATTTTTGTTTTTTAGAGTTACATATTTGAACCACACTTTATCCGTGAGTGATAAATCGAGAGTGTGTTTGGCTAATGACATAGGGCACTTCCTTGGTATTAATAAAAGCAATGATCCTGCTCCATTTATATCGCATTTCCATGAAACGTGGAAATTTTTCAACTGCTTGCGTTGTGTTTTGACCAATAGATTGGTACTTTTTTGCTTACCTATTGGTACAATTATGGGAACGTTTGGGAAGCGGAATATATGATCCAAAAATTAAACAATCGCGATGTGTCGATGGCGAGAGAAATTTTCAATGTATTTCAACGCTCATACAAAATAGAAGCTGAGTTAATTGGGGCGAGTTATTTTCCGCCTTTATCTCGAACGATAGAAGATATATGCGGTGCGACGAGTCACTTTTATGGATATTTTGAAAATCAAAATCTTGCCGCTGTCATTGAAATTGTCATTTTTGAGAAAACGCTAGAAATAGATAGCCTGACCGTTGATCCCAGTTATTTTCGCAAAGGGATTGCGGGTAAATTACTACATTTTGCTTTAACTGAGTTTGATGCTGCAAAAGTGATTGTTGAAACTGCAACGGCAAACGCGCCCGCTATTGCACTCTACCAAAAATACGGTTTTGTTGAATACAAACGCTGGTTGCCCGGACATGGCATTGAGAAAGTAGCACTGGCGGTGGATGTTTGTAGCCAGCACTCAAAATATTAGTAAGTTTGTTCTACCCAATAAATTTATCTATGCATGTCATAGTGTTGGCATATCAATGACGCCTAGATGACGCAATAATAAGGAAGATCTCCAGTTATAGTTTCACAACGATATAGAGGAGATCAAAAATGGAAATGCAAATAAATAAACAACTTATAAAATCGAAAAGAGTAGAGCGGGCGTGGAGTCAATCCGAATTGGCACAGGTTTCTGGGCTAAGCCTGCGAACCATACAACGTATCGAAAAGTCAGGGACGGCATCGCTCGAGTCGATAAAAGCACTTGCTGCGGTTTATGAAGTTAAGGTGATGGAAATTCAACTTAAGCCTGAGTCAAAAGGTACCAAATTAACACGCAAAGCTGCGGTATTTTTTGCAGGTACTGCTGTGATGGCTGCAAGTGTTTTTACCTTAACGGCGTCAGCTAAGCCCGTGATGGTTGACCTTATGCTAACCTCTCAGGGACAAACGCTGGCTGATGTTCAGGTTTTGAATGAAGAAGGCGCATTCAGCGAGATTGTATTTTCAGATAAGCTAAAAATTCGCCTCACCTCAAAAATTGAACAAGAAAACCAAGTGAAAATAGTGACCGAGATTTACAGCTTATCTTCTGAGGGTCAAGTTCTTATCGCTTCCCCTAGCGTTACGGTTCAACATCAAAAACAGGCTGAAGTACACTTTGATGATTATCAACTCTCGTTGTCACCAAATCTGTAATACAAAAAGAGCGATAATTCAACAGGCCCTAGTAGCACCGAACAATTTTTGTTACATGTTCAAGGTTGGGGTAATACAAAAAATTCAGTAAGTTAGAGCAAACTTATTACATTATTTTTTTGTTATCCCAAACAAGGACATTTATGAAAAGGGTAGTTTGCGCTTTGTCGTTACTCGGTCTCAGTTTACCTAGCATGGCTATTGTTACTCGCCACGATGTTCCAAACACACAATATCTTGTAGAGCAGGTGCCAGAGTTTTTGATTAATATGCCGGGCGAAGGCCATGGTGTTTTGATTAATCCGAATTGGATAGTGACGGTCGCACATCTTATTTTCTCTGACTATCGAGGAAAAGAAATTCAGATCCATGGTAAGCCCTTTATCATCGAAGAAGTCATAATCCACGAAAATGCGAGAAAGCCTGACAGTAAACTGTTTAAAGGCGACGCTAAACCACTAATGGAATTTAATAAATCGACCAGCGATATCGCATTAATCAAGCTAACTGAGAAAGTCACCCACATTGCTCCAATCGAACTGTATCGTGGAACTGAAGAGCTTGGAAGCACAGTGACAGCTTATGGTCGAGGGTCAACAGGTAATGGGAAAAATGGCTCTGTGTACGAGACCAAGCGAGAAAAAGTGTTGCGGAAAATGGAAAATCGGATTGATAACGTTGAGGGAAATTGGATTTCAATGACGCTTGATAACGGCGATAAAGCTTTACCGCTAGAGGGAATAGATGGCTCTGGCGATAGTGGCGGTCCTTTAATAATGACGGTGGACGGCAAGCCTAAACTTGCTGGGCTATTTAGTTGGGATTATGTTGAAGGCGATTTACAGCAGTTTAAGCACGGCTTTTATGGTGGGAAGTCCTATCAAGTAAGAATTTCTCGCTATGTAGAATGGATTGAGGAAGTGATGGCAAGAGGCCGATAGAATCAATCAGAGTGTTTAATAAGCCTCGAAACAAATAATTCATCGTTGTTTGCAACGATAAGCGCTGGTCCTTTTCAATTGCAATGATCACGGTTTATTGCAGTGCCAAAACCCATATTTAATCGAAGAGCTTGATTCAGCTAACTTCAATTTATTGAAGGTAGGGTTGAGTAAACTTGATGTCACTCAATTTTTGGTATGTTATATTGTATCTAAATTGGTGCAAGGTTTATTTTATGATCACAATAACGGATGGACCACTTCATCTTTACCAAGTGGAGCAAGGTGGTATTTTGGTTACAGGCATTTTGGCCGAGCTCGACGTTTCAGCGTTACCTGAGCAAGCAATTTTGCCTCACGAGTCGGTTTCGGTTTCCCATGCTATGGCGCTGAAAAAGCGTGTTCAGAGCGAGAAGTTGCTGTTACCCCCTTGTCTTTTGGTCGGAAAACTTAATTTGGACAAGGTGCGATGGCAAGCTGAATGTGTTGAAGCTGCGCAGTGGTACAGTGATTGCGGTGAGTGTACTCATCGCCTCTATGCTGTTGAAAATCGTCACGTGCTACAAGAATTCAGACAGCAGATCTCAATGCACCAGCAATGGCTAATTGCAGATGGACATCACAGGATGTTTGCTGCAAGCCAACGTCATGCGCCTCAATCTCGGATGATGGCATGGTTAGTCCCACAGCAAAATGCGGTGATAACGAGTTTCGTGGTGCAGGCATCTTACACACAAGCTGTAGATGTCACTAAATTCAAACAGCACCTTAGCGATTTTGATATCTGTGAATCCTCGGAGACTGAGGCCGATTATACTATTTGGTTGGGGAAAGCTGCTTTATGGTTTGTCCTACAACGCGCGACAAGCGATTCTTATCTTATTCAGACCCAGTTGCGTAGAGCACTACAGGCATTGCCAGCGTTTGAGGAGCTCTGGTCTAAAAATAAAGTTGAGCTGAGTGATGACGCTCATGTTGTAACTGCCATCTGTCGCGCCCCTCAAATTGAAGACATCTTTGCTGCTGCCAAAGCAGGCAAGTACTTTCCAGAAAAGTCGACCTTATTTACTCATAAGGCCGACAGCCAAGTACTTTACCATTTAAATCAGCAGGCAGCTTGTGCTTAAAAGCCCTCGCAGAGGGCGATACTTACAACTGTTTAAATGCTTCAAGTACTCTAAGGTTTTGCTCTGGAAGTCCTATGCTTACCCTGACAAAATGATCAAAACCTGATTCTAGCCAGGGTTTTATCATTATTCCTTGTTGCAGCAGCAAAGATGCGACATGCGCAGACGGCTGCTTGACATCAATAAATAAAAAGTTGGCTAGACTTGGCGCGACAAAATAACCCAGCTCAGTGATTGCGGCGCTGAGTTTTTCTCTTTCGCTATTCGTTTGCGTGACCGTGCTTGCCAAATATGAGGGATCTTGTAGTACCGCGAACGCTGCAAGTTGCGCTAGTCGATTGACATTGTAAGGTGTACGTACGCGGTGCAGATAATCCGCCAATTGTGCATTTGCCATTACGCCGTAACCCACTCTAAGCCCTGCAAGGCCATAAGCT
The DNA here is from genome assembly GCF_016695175.1 of Pseudoalteromonas sp. GCY. Classification (NCBI taxonomy): domain Bacteria; kingdom Pseudomonadati; phylum Pseudomonadota; class Gammaproteobacteria; order Alteromonadales; family Pseudoalteromonadaceae; genus Pseudoalteromonas; species Pseudoalteromonas sp. GCY. Next base: position 2,635,161 of record NZ_CP068023.1, on the reverse strand, counting down.
TTGGAAAAAGTCCGTAATACCGCGTAGGGACGAGGCTGTGCTTGAAGTAGCGTTAAGCTATCGACAAACTGTTTATGGCCTTGTGCATATTCGCAGTATGCTTCATCAATGACGATAACCGTATTAAGTGGACAGGCATCAATTAGGCGCTGCAAACTATTGGCATCAAACGTACAACCTACAGGGTTGGACGGGTTGGCAAGCATAAGCATTTTTAAGTCTGGATGGCATGCGATAGCATCGAGCCAATCATCAATTCGATAGGATAAATCGCTTTGCATCGGCACCTCCAGTACCTTCGCCCCCATCATATTGGCGTAAATCCCATGAAGCGCAAAGGTAGGCTTGGCCACTAACACTTTATCGCCTTGATTGAGAAACGCTTTGCAGAGCATCGAGAGTACATCCTCAGAGCCATTTCCGAGCACAATTTGTTCTCTGGCAACGTTAAGTTCAGCAGACAGCCGTTCGCTTAGTTCTGTGCATTGGCTGTCTGGATAGCAGCTAGCGGTATGCAGTTGTGCTTTAAAAGCATTAAGCGCTGCAGGACTTGGCCCTAAAGGGTTTTCATTCACCGAGAGGTTTATCATATTGGGGTGGAGATTGCGCGCTGTTGCTTGCTCAATGGTTTGTCCTGCACCATAGGGCGGCAGTGCAATGACTTCTTCGCGGGCTGGGTTTGGCATTGTCATGCGTTTTGCTCCTTGAGTGATGTGGGCTCAAGCAAACGGTTAGCCCTATGATTAAAAAGCCAAATCTCTGATAGCGCTGTGGCCGCAAGCCCTAACATTAAGGCGTACCAAACGCCCAAAATCCCTAAAGAGAAAAACTCTTGAAATAACCACGCACCGGGAAGACCAATACACCAATAACCAATTAAAGACAGCATTAGGGTGCTTTTGACATCGCCAAGTCCACGCAGGATACCGAGCCCGATATTTTGCCACGCGTCAAAAAATTGCAAAAAGGCGGCAATAACGAGTAACTCTATGGCGATAACAACGACGTCGGAGTTTTGTAATTCTTCTGCACTTAAAAATGGCAGCAGCACAAATTTGGGCGCGAATAAATAGATTAAGGCGAAAACAGACATGACCGCTGCACCGCAAACAATGCCCAAATTGCCGATGCGTTTTGCATGATGAAAGTCTCCCGCAGCGTTGGCTTCGCTGATGTAAATAGAACAAGCAGATGAAATGCCAGCAGATACCATAAATACGATGTACACCATTTGGCTTACCACGTTGTGGGCGGCTAACGCATTAACGCCGAGCGTTGCCACAAATAACGCAAGCACGGTGAAAAACCCAGCTTCAAGTCCGTAAGTTGCGCCAATTGGCACGCCCATTTTCCATGTTTTGCTAAGGGCTTCGCGGTTGGTTTGCCAAAACTTCAAAGTGAGGTAGGGGCTGAGTACGTCATCGCGTTTGGCAAATAGTACAAACAGTAAAAACGATAAATACAGCACGATGCACGTGGCGGCTGCAACCCCCACAAAGCCGAGTTGTGGTAGACCAAGCTTACCAAAAATCAGACCATAATTGAGCGCAATCGTGAGGACAACAGATACACCCGTTATCAACATCAATGGCCCAGGTCTTTTCAATCCAACACTAAAATGCCGTACGCTTTGAAACCAGAAACAGGGTAATAAGCCCAAGGCGACAACGGTTAAATATTGGGTCGTCAAATTGGCAATCGACTCAGATGTACCGATAAATCTTAAAAATGGCTCTATGGCAAACATCGCGGCGGCGAATGCTAGACCTAAAAATGTCCCGATAAGCATGCTGGCGTTAAAAAGGGGAGTGATCTGATCTAGTTTAGCCTTGCCGATTGCATCAGATACCAAATTACCCGTTGCCGTGACTACGCCGGTTCCCATGGTTCTAAATTGATTAAAAATACCAATGGCGAGGCCGCCAGCAGCCAGTTCTAACGGGCTCAACATGCCGAGCATGATGAGATCAATCGTTGCAATTGCCACGTAGAGCAGGTTAGTCAGAATAAGCGGCCCTGCGAGCTGGCTTACTTTAAAAATATCGGCGCGCGCTGAAGCTACCATAGCGTTACTTCCTCCACGTTTTCTTGTGTGATGGCAAAGTCAGCAACGGCTCGTCCGAGCGCCACGTCAGTAATGATCATGCCGCTGTTATAGACAAAGATAATTTCATCGGGGTGGGTTCGTGCCAGCTTCTCACCATTTAGTATTTCAGTTAATGTCGCATCAACGGCGGGTAGCTTGCCGTCCTCGTCTAATAAATCGTCTCCGGTGACCTTCATTTGTTCTGCATCCGTTGTGAGCAATCTATCAGCTCGGTGTAGCACCGATTTTTCGATTCCGTAGCCAACTAAAATCACCACAGCACCGGGCTTTAACCATTCATATTTAATGTTCTCTTTGGCGGATAACCCAGTAACGGCAAGGATCACATCGGCTTGCCTCACTGAAGCTTCTAAGTCTTGTGACACCGCAACTTGTCGCTGTGTATGGTGATGGTTTAGTTTTTGCTGAACCGCTTCTAAACCTGCTTGATAGCTGCCATGGACGGTTAAGTGTGTGAGTTGTGGTAATGCCGTGACGAGCATTGGTAAAGCGATTTGCCCTTGAACACCAGTGCCTACAACCAGCGCATTTTTGGCATCTGAATGAACAGCATACTTTGCAAATAGCGCGGAGGTGGCTGACGTGCGCATGGGACCCAACTCTTTTACATCCATCAAGGCCACAGGGTGTCCTGTGGTATCATCGCAAAGGAAGATAAAAGAATAGAACTGATATTGGTTACGGCTTCTGTCTGGGTCGTATTCGTAGACTACCTTAAACCCTACGGTGTTACTTGCAGCATCTCGGCCAGCCATACTATAGGCAATGGAGCGGCCATCTTGTGGTGTCATAATCACTTTGAGTGGGTTGGCGGAGTCGGGGTGATGCAGTGAGCGAAAGGCATTTTCCACCACCTCAATGACTTTACTATAGGGAAAATTAAGTTGCGCCAGCCGGGCTTCATTTAGTATCGGCAGAACAGTTTGTTGGGTCATAGTTAGGCTCTCGCGGCAGGTTTATATTGCGTTAATAGGTCATCGAGCTCCTGCTCAATGTTAATGTCGATAAGGTCGTGTTTTGCCATCCAATTATCATTGAATACCGTATCGAGATATTTTTCGCCACCGTCACAAACGAGTACCACAAATAAGCTATCTGCGGGGGCGGTTTTTAACGCCTGTAGTGCTTCGTATATAACCCCTCCAGCCGAACCACCGACCATCAAGGCGTAATGCTTGGCAAGGTATCTGGCGGTATTAAAAGCTTGTTTGTCAGATACCTTCACGCCTTTGTCGATGAGTTCATACTCAATAACGGGACCTATCTCAGCCCCTTCTGGTGTACCCGTTCCAGATTGATGATAATTCAGTCCCGGTCCGCCAAAAATCACTGAGCCCACAGGCTCAACCCCAATCGTTGTGAGTTGATGACAACCTAAATCCCGCAGAGCTCTCGTGGTGCCGCATAGCGACCCACCTGTACCAACCGCACCGACAAGGTGGGTAATGTGTTCACCAAGTTCATAAAAGACCTCTTGCGCAAGTCCTGTATAACCGCGGCTATTGGCAAAATTATTGTGCTGGGCGGTCCAAAATGCGCCTTGCTCTTTTGCCAGCTTTGCGGCCATCGCATCACGAATATCAGTCGATAAGCTGTCGTCTCCGGCTTCGCTAACACAGATCACTTCCGCGCCAAAGGCTTTCATATTGCTGATTTTCTCTTTTGCCGCATGGTTATCTACAAGAGCGGTAAAGCGATAGCCACGCTCCGCCGCTAGCAGCGCAAGACCAACGCCGGTATTGCCGGAGGTTGACTCAACGACCCAGCCCCCCGGCTTCAGTTGGCCGCTGGCTTCTGCTTCATCTAACATAGACTTCGCCATTCGGATCTTAGCGCTGCCAGTGGGGTTAAACTGCTCAAGCTTAAGATACAGTTTGCTACCGTTTGGTAGGCTTAAAAACTGCATTAGCGGGGTATTACCAATGCTTTGCGATACCCTCAAATAGGGGGTTAGGTGTAATGTCGAGGCGAGCGAATGCTGCGCATTTATGTTCATAAATAGGCTCCTTTACGTTGTATTGTTGGGTGTGTTTTAGCTAAGTAGTTGCCAAGAAAGTTTGTTGTTCTCCCACGTTACGGCGATTTTTCGTGGTAATGGCATAGAGTGAAATTCGGATTCATTCGAATCCATTTGATATCCTGCTGTGTTGAGATACACCATTAGGTCATCGCGCTGCGGTAGCTGCGACAAGGGGATAAACCGCCAGCTTAGCATGTCGCTGTCTAGGCACGTTGCGCCGCCAAAGGCCACGCGATACGCTCCTTGCTTGCGGTTTGAATGTGCCGTGAGTAACATCGGGCTCGGCAAGTACTCGCTTTCAAACCACTGTTCTGACAGCGATAAGCTTGAGCCCGAAAGTGTAGCGATATGACAGTCTGATGTGCCTAGGTGCGGCTTTGTCCCTTGCACTTTAAACAAGCTAATGCCAGCCTCATCGAGTAGTGCGCGCCCAGGTTCAAGCATCAGTGTAAGACTCTTTTGGCGTAATGCCGCTAATGCGGTTTGTCCATGCGCATTCTTCACTGCCAAAATAGCGTGTAAGGCGTCCACAGGGCTTTGCTCATTATGGTAGGGATAAAACCCTGCAAAGGTTTTACCTGCAAAAAAGCATTCAAAGTCCAAGGCTTGTTGCCACTGCTCATTTTGTAGGTAGGAGACGGGCAAGCCACCGCCAATATTCACTTTTGATGGCGACAGTCCTATTTGCCTAGCCTCGTCTATCGCACCGATTAAAGTATGGATGCTCTCGCCACGTGCTTGTGGGCAGTATCCGCTTAAGTGGCAGCTAAATCCTTCTAAGCTTACCCACTTGTTGTATTCTCGGCACTGGGCTAATAGCGACGTAAGCTGGCACAGTGAACTGCCAAAGCGTGAGGTTTTAGTTGGTTGTGTTTGTAGACGCAGTAGCACCCGCGCAGGGTGCTTTCGCTGGCGGGCCAGTGTAATGACAGAGTTTAACTCAGCACTTGAGTCAATGGCGATAAGCGCTTGATGTACAAGCGCTAAGCTAAGTAGTGCATCTGATTTATGCGGACCAGATACACCAATTTTTACACCTTGAATACCACCGTTTAGGGCAAGTTCAAACTCTTGCACACTAGCCACGTCTATCCCTATATCGTGATTAGAAGCGACTTGAGTAAAACATTGGGCTTTGTTGGCTTTTTTGGCAAAATAAATCTCATGCTCAAGCCCGAGCGTTATAAAGTTGGCTTGCAGGGTTTCGATATTTTCCGCAAAACGCTGAGGAAACACTAAATGTAGCGGTGCTCCCAATGCCGTTGCCCATTCAAATAACTTGGTTTGGTGCTCCGCGAGCAGGCTCTGCGTTTGCGGATGCAATTTTGCAGTTAAGGCGTCACTCATACGACTAACACCTCTTTGTTATTTGCACTGTCTAACTTGTTGACGCGGCGTTTTGCTATAAGGAGCAGGCCAACGGCTAGTAGCAGCAACCAGATTAATGGCGTGTAGTTGTTCACAGGTGTGGCAAAGTCATTGCTAAATTGAGGAATATCCGCAAGCTCCGTGAGCGTTGGCTTTGCGCTACAACCCTCACAAGGTGCAAAATCGCCTCTTTGATTGGCTTTGGCAATTTCGCTGGCAAAGAAACCTTGTAGTGCTTGATGATGAGCTTCAACTTCTTCCATAAAGGCGTGATGACGTGCTAGACCATTGCCCGCTAAATCAACCAACAGTGTTTGTACGATGAGTGCAGGGGAGAGATATTGTAGCTTTTGCGCGTTATGTTGCTGTGCTTGTTGCGCCGTTAAAAATCGTACATCTTGGGCTGCCATTGCGCGTTCAACAGAATTAATCGTAGCAATTTTTTTGGTGGCGTAATCGCTGGCACCACTGCCATTTTTTGCAAGCTCTGGATGATCTTGAAAATACTGAGCTAAGGTCTTTTCACTTGCTTTTTGGGCATCGTCGCTGGCGGCACGCAGGCTATCTATATAGTGAATTCGTGAAGGCGTTGGCTCGAGTAAAGCGATGCTGGTATTGACCAGAGCTGGAACCACAATTACCAAGGCAAGCCAACAGGTGACCAAGGTAGCTGCGTTATTTGCCGCACTTTTAGCTCTGCTATTTACCCAAGCGGTTAAGGCAATCCAAAACCCAGAATAACATAGTGCGATAAGATTATAACTCAGCAGTTCAATCACCCCTAGCTGCTCTCGTATTGTTATTAAAAGCAGGCTACTAATACTTAAAAATGGCAGCACAATTAACGCACTTCGCAGCAATAATTGATAGGTCAGAAGGCGGGTTGCACTGCCTCCTTGAAGGATCAGTAGTCTTAGCTGTCCACCTTGGCGTTCGCTCGCTAACGCATTAAAGCAAATGCCAATAATGAGCAATGGCAGTAAGTAGACAATCACAAAACTTAAATCGAACTGGCCTAACAACAGAGAAAGCGGGTGAACATAGTCATATTGATGAACGATGTGCTGTTTCTCTTTGATTAGCATCTTAAAATAGTAAGGTAATACGTCGGCTTGCCCTGTTGCGATTGGCGACGTTGCAAGCGGGGCTTTGGTGGCGTAATTTTGCATCAAGTAAAAAGCCTGCCCGCGCAGGTCGTATGGGTCTTCCCACCACTTATAGTCTGCTGTACTGGCGAGCCTTTCGGGTAATCCAGCTTTGGCATCTTGGATGGCCTGTTGCTGCATTTGCTGCGCGGCAAGCACCACATCATGCTGTTTTTTAGCAAAGTAATGGGCGTTAAAAAATGCCACTAGTGCAAGCACGCTGGTGGTCAAGAACAGCGCGAGTACGAGCTTTTCTCGCCAGAGATTTTTAAACTCAGTAGCTAACATTAAGCGTTTCATCTTTGCTCCTCCAAGCGCAGCTTTTTAATCGCGAAGAAACTCAATAACACCAGAGCGATTAGCCAAAAGCTCAGGCTAAACAGGCTGATAACGTAGTGAGGCAGGTAACGAATAAAATTAGGATATTGGAATGCGAACTTTGGGATCTGTTGCCATAATTCCTCGCCTGCCGTGTAATGGCCGCCCGCCTTGTGACCGTGATCTCTTTGATTAAAGTTAAGCACTTCTTGCATCAGGCGACGGTGCTGCTCTGCCGCATTCTCAAATGCTTGTTGGTGAGCAAAGTCGCTGGCGGCGGTGGCCATCGACAGCGTTTGTATTGCGATGAACGGCGTTAACATCCCTGCAAGTTGATAGCTTTGTGATTGCGCTTCTAGTTGAGCTAAACGCGCTGAAAATAAGCGGTCAAAAATTTTGTCAGCGTATTGTTCACCAAATTGGAGTTGTGCTCCGGCATAGTCAAAGGGCAAGTCTTCCACATTGCTAACACCATATTGAGTCAATGTTTGCTGCTTGAACTTTGCGATTGCTTCAACTCGTGCTTCGGTATAAACCTCACTTTCAAGTTTTGCTTGAAATGCTTGACCTGAACCTTGTGGATAAATAGTAGTTGCGATATTCATCGCCAGCTTTGGTAGTAAAAGCGTTGTAAAGGCCCAAATGGTTAGTAGCGTTATCAATGCGCGCCTAGCCGTTGGGAGTAAACTTGAAAGCGTGGTGGTGAGTAACGACCAAAGTAATAGGTAAACTAAATAAAATAGTAAAAATAACCCACTTCTGAGTGTATGAGGCTCCGTGCTTGTTACTTGGCTATAAAGTAAAAAAAGCGCGATAGGCAATAAAAACAAGCAAGAAATAGCAAAAAGCAGCGCACATTTGGCGATAAACAGCTTTGTTGGGCTTGCGCCCGATGCGAGTAGTTGTTTTAAGGTGCCTTGCTCACGTTCTCGGGCAAGTAGTGGGTAGCCAATTAATATAATCAATAGCGGCAGCAAGACTTGCAGCACAAAGGCGGGTGATAAGCTACCAAAACGTGACATCGGCAAGTTATCTTGCGCACTTCGAAACATGCTATCGTTACGAATATGAGCTTCAAGCCTCAACACATTCCCTTGATATGCTTGTAATCCCGCGTCGAGTGCGGCCAGTGGGGTAGTGGGTTTGACAACATAAATACCGTAGTGGGCGGCGGAATGGGGACCTTTTTCACCTTGATTTAGCCAGCGTAATTGCTCTGACTGGGACACTTCAGTAACGGCTTGCTGATAGCTTTGGTGGCTTTTAAAACCAGTCAAGCAGGCAAGCAAGAGCAGCAATACTGCAATGCCTCCAAGCCAAAGCGCTTGTCCCTGCCGCTTGGTATCGAGCCATTCCTTTTTTAATGTCGTTTGAAACATCAGACACCCACCTTGATATGTTTGAGGTAAACGGATTCAAGTTGGACTTCTTGCAGTTGTTCATAGACTAAGGTATCGACTAATTGCCCTTGATTGATAATTGCCACGCGATGGGCATCTTCTTGAGCACGGTATAAGTCGTGGGTCGCCATTAAAATCGCGACGCCTTGCTTTGCCAATGACTGAATGAGCTGGCTAAATTCATGGCTGGCTGAAGGATCAAGACCTGATGTGGGCTCATCTAAGATCAATGCCTTGGCTTGCTTTGCAAGGGCAATGGCTATGCCCACTTTTTGTCGCATCCCTTTTGAATAGGTTGCAACGGGTTTGTCTACAGCGTGACTTGGCAGTTTTACTTCACTGAGCAGTGTGCGAAAGGCCTCGCCGGTCTTTTCTATGCTGGCCATTTTGCTGAAATACGCGAGATTCTCAAGTCCGCTAAGTCGCGGATAGAGCGCGACTTGTTCAGGAATATAAGCCAGTTGCTGCCTTGCCGTTACTACGTCATGCTGTGGATTAATTCCAGCGATGGTGATTTCCCCGACATCCGGTTGTAAAAAGCCCAGTAAGCAATTAATCGTGGTGGTTTTACCTGCACCATTTGGGCCTAGCAGCGCTAGAATTTCACCTTGATGTACGCTCAAGTTTAATCTCTGTAACGCTTGGTATTCACCAAAGCGCTTTTGCAGGTTATTGATTTGAATAACAGGTGTAGTCATGAATTATCCTTAAAAGCTCACGCTTAATGAGGCGATAAAGGTGCGGCCACGACCGGGAGCGACTCCCCAATCTATGCCTTTGGCACCGCCAGATAGCCAATATTCTTTGTCGAACAGGTTTTCGGCCTTGAGCCGCAGCGTGGTGTTAATGTCAGTAAAGTGGTATTTCGCGCCTAAATCGAAGCGCGTGTAGGCTGGTAATTTTAGGGTGTTATTGACGTTTTGTTCGCGCTCACCAACATGGAAAATACCTGCATTGATGCTTAACGCCTCCCAAAATGGCAGCTGATAGTCGACATAGAGATTTGCTTGAAATTCTGGCACATTGGCCGGGGTGTTGCCATTAAGCGCGGGCTCGCCGTCAAGCTTATCTAAGCTGGGGTCCATCAAGGTGATGGATGCTACGGTGGCAAGACCGTGAGCCAATGAACCACTGGCATTGAGCTCAATACCTTTATGTGACTGGACACCGTCTTGCACGAAATAGTTAGTAATGTGATTGTGGTACTCCAACATTTTTTCTATTTCGAAAACGGCTATCGAATAGTTCATGGTGTCCGTTTGGTATTTTATACCAGCTTCAATTTGTTCGCTTTCTTGAGGGCCGAGTGATTCTCCTTCATTTATTGCACCGCTGCCGATGACTGCAACGCCGCCTTCCCCCGCGCCTTCTGAGTAACTGGCGTAAAACGCGAGTTGCTCGCTTGGGTTGTAGTTAAGACCTATGATGGGAGTATTAAAAGTTCGGTCGTCTAGCGTGGTTTTAGTTTGGCCAGGTAGAGTTTGCTCTTTTTTATATTGGATATGACGCAGCCCCAAGGTGGCATAAAACACATCGTTAAAGTGCAAGGTATCTGTGATAAACAACGCGCTTTCAGAGGCTTCAGTTTTGGTTGCTTCTGGATAATCAGGGAACTGCGGTTTACTGCTATGAATTGGATTGAAAATATTGCCAACGGGGTTGGTTAACTCAAACCAACGCCCATCCTTAGACTCATAATCACGAATACTAACGCCGACGACTAGCTCATGTTCAATTGCAGCGGTAGTAAGCTGACCGCTGATAAAACTATGTGCGGAGAGCGTGTCATACGTTTCGTCTGGGGTAATGTGGATAGCTGCAGACAGCACATTACCTTGTGTATCAACCGAGTAGATATCAGGAAAAACGGTAAACCTATCATTACCAGAAAGCGCAGCTTGGTTTACCCATTGCCACGTGTCGTTCAACCAAAAATCAGCACGTGCGGCAAGGTTATATGACTCGGTTTGATACTTTGCCCAAGGTTGTCCGAGCAATACATCACTGGTGTCGACGTAGGGAGGTAATATTTTACGGTCAGGATCATTAGGGTCGCTGGCAAGTCCTATCAAAGGCTGTGATACGGTGCTTTTGTCTTGGTAATCGCCGTCTAATCGGATAAATAGGCGGTCTGAGACTTGCCAATCCAGTGCTGCACTAAAGAAATAGCGCTCTTGATCATCACCACCGGTAAAGTCACCGTTTTTCTCTGCTGCTGCATTAATACGATAGCCGAGCGTTTGCTCGTCGGAAATTGGCCCACCGAGATCGATGTGTAAATACTTTCCTCCACGGCTACGTACTTCTGTTGTGACATCCAAAAAGGCGTCCATGGTTGGGCGCTTTGTCACATAGTTGATTGTACCGCCAGGGTTGTTAAAGCCTGATACGAGACTTGACGGGCCTTTAACGATATCAATGCGTTGAATATTCTCTAGCGGTACATCTTGATAGGGGGCAAGCGCTAAACCGTCGCGTCTTAGACCGTTGGTCCAATCTAGTTGAAAACCACGTAGACTAACAAAATCGAACACTGTACCAATTGAGGTATTTTGAACAGAAGCATCGTTGGCAAGCACTTCGCCTAGCGTTTTTACTCTTTGATTGCTGATCAGTTCTTCAGAAAATGATTGAATGGAAATAGGAAGAAGCTGCGGATCTTTCATCCCCAATGCCGAAGCGTTCACGTCTCTTGTGCTGTAAAGAGGCGCGCGAGTGCCATGTACATCAATTGTTTCAATGGATTGTTCGGCAACACTAAGTGAAGAATATAAGCTACTAAGCACGCTAACTGTCAGGAGTGACCTTGTCATTTTGTTATTCCAACTGCAAAAACGAATGTGAAAAGAACCATCATTTATTCGATACAAATGATTATTTTTAAAAATGTTATAACGTAACGATCTTAATCATATTTTTGCGTGCTTGAAAAGAGGGGAGTTATTGCCAAAAGGTTATCCCTGGATCTTTTTGTTGTGATAAACGAAACTAAAGTGAGTCGTTTAAAGTAACAGCTTTGCGTATTGATAAAAGTATAAATCTCAACGAGTATTATTTTTACAAATAAAAATCGTTCTCATTAACCCGCTTTTAAAGCGGGTGAGTTTATTTTTTGTTGTGAATTTTTGTATAAAAAACAATGTGAAAGTTTGTAAATAGGAGCGTGTTATTCAGTACGACGAGCTTAATCTCACTGAATAACGCTGAACATTTGCTTAGAGAAGTGTTTGCTGCTTGATAAAGGTAACGAGTTTATCAGCAATGCCTTGATGTTCCGAAGCGGTTGGGTGCCACACGCAGCCTTCTAATGGTGAGTCAAATGTATGACTGTATAGTTTACTGATATCTTGCTGATTAAGCTTTGCAATTGCGTCGTGTGTTGCAGGAATTATAAAGTTATATGGATATGCCGGACGAGGCATATAAATAATGGGAACCGCAGGATATCTTGCACGCAGCTGTTTGGTGAAAACGGCCATTGTTTCTATCCACTGCGTTTTGACTTCGTCAATGGTTTGCCAAGGCTCGGTAGGGGTTGGATCGGTACTAAAGTCATTTGTGCCTACTTCAATGACTATAAGCTGTGGAAACTTGTCTTCAAAGTCAGTGTTGTCGGTAAATACTGCTGACATTTTGTCGTAGTAACTACGCAGCGTATGATGCGGTTGATTGCCGCCCCAATTTCGAATTAAGCCTAAACCTGAGTATGAAACTTGGGTAAAACTGGCACCCAACTGTTGTGCGCTCATATATGGAAACGCTTTACGCGCGTTACTTAAATCGAGAATTTCGCTCCATTCACACTGTCTTTGGGTGGACTCACTGCCAAAGCCTGCGCTAATTGAATCGCCAATAAATAAGATATGAGGTTGTGGCTGTTGGATTGATTCCAATTTTCCGTCCACATCAACACTTAGAATTTGGGTATTGTGTTCGTAGTGCTCCCAGCGTTTAACGAGTTCAATTGTGACGGTTTCTGCCTTTGTACTTTCAAATAGTGTGAAGGTCTCAGCAACACCATCTGCATTGGTCTTTAGCTTTTTTGTAAATTTGCCATCAATCAATACATCGAATTGATCGCCATAGCCCATCAACTCGATACGAAAGGCGCGGCCGACGAGTTTTGTATGCAGCTGGCTACCCGGCCAATTAAAACTCACACTGCCATCTGAGTAGTTTTTATTGACGCGTCCTTCATAATGAATCGCATGATGGGTAGCTGCGTGATTTGCTGCACTGGCTACACTTCCAGAAGCTAATAAAGCCACCGTAACTAATGTTTTTAACATGTTGTATTCCTTGTAGGGTTATTCATTGAATAATGTAACTGGTTTAAATGTGTTGTGAGTGAATTTAGGCTTGAAAATTATTCACTTAACAAAGGAGAAAATAGAATATATCGCTGGCAGGGGGGAGCTCGCTCAGGTACAGTACTCTATGCAATCAGGTAAAGGAGAGGTAGCTGATGACGATTGTAGAACAGATAGTTGCTCGGAATATAGAAGCGGTCATTGTATATGAATCAGAGCAGGTTATTGCGTTTGCCGATCATGACCCCATTAACTTTGGTCATATCTTAATTTGCCCCAAATCCCCTTATGAAACGCTTCTTCAGGTCCCAGAATCCATACTGGCTGAAATCCACCGCGTTGCGCGTGACCTTTATGTGCGAATTGAGCGTAAATTTTCCCCAGATGGGATTACGCTGGTGCAAAACAACGGGCACTTTAACGAATTGAGCCACTACCACTTGCATATTTTCCCCCGCTATAAGCGAGATAGTTTTGCGTTTGGAAGTGATGAACTCAATGTTAAACCTCTAGAGGTTTTGCGTACCTCACTTGAGGGGTTATAGATGCTTGGGGAAGTGTTAATCAAGGTTGCTGTAACGCTATTGCTTTGTATGTCACTCGTCTGGACTTTGTTGCCTTGGGCGTTTGGATTATTAAATTTCCAAAAGAAACATGGCTACCCACTCTACAAAATTGGCCGAGTGTGCTGGTGGGTAATGGTTGCTATGCATCCCGTACTTGCTATTGGTATTTGGTTTTTCGATGCCAGTTTAAGTAAGTTAATATTTAGCTTAGCTGCAATGCATTTCTTTTTTGGGATAACGTTTGCCAGAAATGTAAGCACGCAATAAATCAAAAGGTCACAAGTGAAGATTACCATCAATGCTATTCAGGGTGAGGATGCGAATGCCATTGAAAGTTTAATGCGTGAAGTTTCAGAGGCTGACGTCTTACCCCATTTTTCGCAGCTTGGAAAAGATACTTATTTAAACGAAATATTACCTGAAGTGACTCAGGTGATGTGCAACGCCAATTTTGTCGGTGCCAAGGCGTTATTAAACGGTGAGCTGATTGGATTTGCTTTATTAAGAGATGGTAACTATCTCACCCATTTATTTGTTGCCAAGTCAGCCCAAGGTAAAGGGATTGGTCGGCAATTATTAGATACTGTGCTAGCGAGTACATCCGCAGCTCAAGTCTCATTGTGCTCATCGCTTAATGCAGCATCTTTTTATATTGCGCTAGGTTTTCAGGCGACAGGGCAAGAAGCGCAGAAAAACGGTATTAGATTTATTCCAATGAGGTTAGACCGAACTTAAGCAAGGATATTTTATGACATAGGTTGGGTTGTAAATAATCACAAAAGTAAATTTTAAGTAATTAAAAATGCGACTACACTAAATCGACATAAGAAGAATATCTGCTAGATCAAGATCTAAGGAACGAGTATGCCAACACCTCAACCAGGCACTGTAGTGAGCAATGCACAAACCAGAGCCGCTAATTTAACGACGACAAACAGTAATGAAGTGCCAGCGACTAAACAATTTGTAGTGAACGCCACCGGCAACTTATTTATCGCAAGTACGCTAAACAGTACCGCAGGTGGAAGTGTGTTGCCGCAAGAAGCTGAAAATGCGTTTGGTGAAGTCAGCGTATTTTTTGCCGCACTCACAAAAGCGATGGCGGAAGCCGGGACAAGTCTGTACGACTACGATGCACTCAATAAATTAGTCTCAAGCTCCGGTCTTTTTGTCAAAGTGACGGATAGCAATATTCAATTTGAAAGTAAGCAAAGTGGCGTCACCTTATCAAGCCAGTTGATCCAAACTTTACTAGGGCTCAGTGGTAATTTAGCCTCTATAGGTAAATCATTGATGGATATGATCGCTGGTATGGGGCAAGCCTCGGTAAGTATCAGTGCGAGTTCTGACAATCAAGACAAAAAGGTCGGCACCATCATTTTTGTCTGTGAATATCTACTTGGTGCAATTTCTATCGCGCCCATTGTCATTTCAGCTGATGCCAATGATGTAAAAGCCATTTGGCAAGCGGGTCCTTGCTTACAAGGCGGGCATACAGAGGTGCAGTTAAGTCTGTGCAAATCAGTATACTTATTTGTGCCACCTGCATTTGTCAAGCAAGCGGCATCGCTCAATGAGGCGATGTCAGACCCTGAATTTAATAATCTGATTGAATCAATGCGAAGTGTCATAGCCGCACCGCCGCAAACCACTGCAGCCAGTAAAACGACTAAAAAGGACAGTTAATGTTGGGAGTAAACAATGTTCTCAACTTGGTTTAGCAAGCAAGATAAACCGTCAAAACCGCAATCACAGCCAATATATACCCCAATTACTAAACATTATGTGTTTAATGAAACGGGTAATATCATGCTGTGTGCCACGGCGGATAGCATTCAGAGCTTTGACACTGACTTAAAAAGTGCATTCGTTGATATTAGTGTGTTTTTTGCTGCGATGACAAAAGCGGTGACGTCGACAACAAATCCGGTGACGGGGAAGCCGTTTTCAATATTTAACTACCAAGCTGTGAAAAATATTTTGGTAGAGTCAGGGCTTTTCATTGAAACCAATGTAGAAGAAGGCACTTTTAGTCACGATGGCGTAGGTAATACGCTCGGCAAAGCGCTGTTTCAGCATGTCTTAAATCGAGAGTTTTCTGAAAAGCAGCTGCCTTTTGCCAAGTCCATGTTTAATGGTATGCAATATCAAAGGGCGAAGATGGCAGAGCAATCTGAGATGACGGAAGCGCAGCAGCAGCTTTGCCGCAGTGGTAGCATCTTTTTTATTGGTGAGCTGTTGATGGGCGTGCCACAAACGTCGGCAATTTTGCTTAGTATCGAACCACAAAGCATTGCCCAGTCGACAGGCGATACTGAAAGTGACTGGCAAGACTTATTTTCGTTGGCTGGGTTAGATGAAGACAAGCATCAGCCCAAGCACATCGTGCGTCATTGGAAATTTAAAAAACGTACTTATCTATTTGTACCACCGCAGTTTATTTCTCATGCGGTGGTTGGACTTGGTGAGCAAAGCAATATCGATTTTGAGGAATACAGTCGCAAATTGGCGCAAAGTATTACTCCTAACCACAGCGTTAGCTAACTTCAAATATTATAATATTAAAGCGCCTTAGCTAGTTCGGTTAATGCGCTTTTTGCTATGTCTAAATCAACTTGCTCCGTTTGCCAATTACTGAGCGCAGCACGGATCACCTTCTGTCCTTGCCAACTTCCTGGGCTGACAAATATACGGCCATCCGCATTAATGGCATGAAGGAGGGCGGCTGTTGCTGCGTCGTCTTTGCCACTTGGCTTGAAAAGCACCACGTTCAGCTCTCCGTAGTAGACTAATTCATAGTCTGGAGAATCAGCAAACCAGTCTGCAAGTTGTTTGGTTTGCGCAATATTTTTGCTTACCCATTGACGGATCCCGTCTTTACCATAGGCAAGTAATGACATCCAAACGGGCAGTGCCCTAAATCGACGAGAGTTTTCTACACCCATCGAAAAAAAGTCGGGGTCGGCTTTTGATGTGACCAAGTAAGGAGCTGGAACGTCGCAGCTTTCAACCAAGTAGTGCAAATGACGAGTGAGAAAGATCCCACAATCGTATGGCACATTGAGCCACTTGTGTGCATCCAAGGTAATACTATCGGCTAACTCTAACCCCTTAGTACGACCTTCTGAGCCAGAGATCAGACGGTCGAAAATGCCAAATGCAGCATCAACATGCAGCCAAGCTTGGTGTTTATCGCATAGACGGCGGATCTGAATTAAATCATCAAAATTAGTGCCAGTAACCGTGGCGGCACTGGCGATGACAATTTTTCCTTTGGCGTTACTTTTTGCAAGCTCTGACTCAAGCGCTGCAATATCCGTAGCCTCATTGCCTACTTGCGTTGCGATTCTAGTGATTTGGTTGCGGCCAAGGCCTGCAAGACCAAGCGCCTTAATCATACTGGCGTGGGGGGTTGCGCAAAAAACCTCAACTTCCAAACCGAAGGCTCCATCTTCTGCCACATTGATCCCTTGTTGATGCCCTGCAAACTGGCGTGCTATGACTGCACCTAAGTAATTTGCCGCTGTTGCCCCTGTAGTAAAAAGGCCATCAAAGCTTGCTGGTAGGTCGAATAATTCGGTTAGCCAGCGAATGGCTTGCCGTTCTATATTGGTCGCAATGGAGCCATCGCCCTTTGAGACATTTTGGTCATAGGTTGACACCAGCCAATCGGCAAAGGTGGCGATTGGCGTTGCGCCGCCGGTGACGAATCCCCAATATCTAGGTCCAGTACTGGTGCTTAAGTTTGGCACCACTTGTTTACTAAAAACCTCAATCAGAGACTCAAATTCAATCCCTGATTCTGTGAGTGTTAGGTCGGGCGGAGCAATATCTCGACCTGCGACTGGGCGGCTATTGCTAGACTGTATAAACGCCTCGGTAAGTTTAGAAAATTCAGTGAGTAATTGGGGTAATGCTTGCCATTGGTTGTGTGTCATCGTCATGTGCCAATCCTATTTGTGAACGAATACTGGAATTACAGTGTAACTTCGGTAAAAATGCAGTACAGATACAAAATTCTTTGTTATTAAGGGTACAGATGGCGAGGAAGTTTATTACATTAAGTGAGCAAGTGATTGCAGAGATAAACGCTGGTGAACGTCAATGCGGTGAAAAAATGACTTCACTTAGGATCTTTGCCAAGCAGCATGGCGTGAGCATGAGTACTGCAATTAGAACCTACGAGGAATTACAGGATAATGGCTTCTTAGCTTCTCAAGAGAAATCTGGTTTTTATATTTGTAAACCGAAAGCAAAAAATAGTGACATTGACTTTGCCACGTTTACGAGTGAAGTGAAATCTCCTAAAAGTGCGTTAAGTCCCTCTATCGTAGGACTCAATACGATGTTATCGACGGTGCAAGTAGCGCCCGAGTTGATGCCCATAAATCGCTTGACTAAGTTTATAAAGCAAGCGTTCGACTCTCCTCAGTATCACCATTTTCATTATCCAAGCGCGATGGGACTGATGTCGCTCAGAGAGAATCTAACCAAGCACTTTAAACAAAAGGGGTTGGCGCTGAATCCTGATAATCTCGTGGTGACGGGCGGCTGTATTCAAGCCGTGATGGCGGGACTGCAGGCTGTCACAAAAGCGGGGGATTGTGTGGTGGTGCCGTCACCATGTTATCAAGGTTTATTGCAACTGCTTGCGACGCTACAGCTCAAGGTGATTGAGATCCCAACGACGCCAGAAGGACTCGATCTAGAAGCCTTAAAACAGGTCGTGACAACGCAAAGGGTATCAGCGTGTTTGCTTACGGCAAGCCACCAAAACCCAACGGGGCACAGTCTATCTGTGCAACAAAAAGCGTGGCTCGCGGGTTTTGCTGCGCAGTATCAAGTGGCGATTATCGAAGACGACGTCTTTGGGGAGCTGAGCCATAATCACACAATGCCTTTACCGATAAAGGCGTGGGATAAAGCCGGATATGTAATTTGGTGTAGTTCAGTGTCTAAGACGTTAGCGCCGGGCTTGCAAGTTGGATGGTGTGAAGCTGGACGTTATCAAAGCCAAGTGGCCGCGCTCATGCAGGCATTTCACGGCATGCCAAATCAATGTTTACAAATGGCGGTATCACGCTTTATTGAGACAGGACATTACCAGCGCCATTTACGGACGCTTAATCGCACCTTAGCGGCACACTGCTTCGCTTACCAAAGCTATTTGAAATCGCGTTTACCGAAGGGCTGTAAAATATCTTCCCCTCAGGGCGGAATGGCATTATGGCTGAAACTGCCTAATATTGACTGTGATGCACTCGCTTTACGGCTAGCCGAACTTGGGGTTGAAATTCGCCAAGGCAGCTTATTTACAAGTCGTGAGTTGTATCAAGATCATCTGCGGATCAATTGCGGTTGGCCACTTGAAACGGCAAAACCCTGGTTAGATAAGCTTTGCGATTGGGTGCTCCATAATTACGTCAAATTATAGCGTTAAGCTCGGATCATAGAAAACCACAAGGAAATAAAAATGACTGTATTACTCAACGCTGAAACCCAAGTAAATAGTGAAGCGCTCAATGCCATTGCACATATGCCAACCAAGAGTCTTAGCGTATTACTCAATAGCGACTTTACGCGTAAGCTTTGCGATAAAGACTTTATGCGCATCGCTGTGCTACTGGCAAAAAAAGGTTACGAAGAGGGCGGTTGTCCAATTGGTGCGGTTATTGTTGATAACGAAACCAATCAAATTGTAGGAAAAGGACATAATACGTTAGTTCAAGAGAATCACCCATATAACCACGGCGAAACCTCGGCAATTCGAGATGCGGGACGGATTGATTTTAGTAAAACTACTTTGTATACCAGCCTAAGTCCTTGTGACGTATGCGCAACATTACTCTACATGCGTGGTTTTCAGCGAGTCGTGGTGGGTGATATCACTAATGCTTCAGGCAATGAGCCGTTACTTGAAAGTAAGGGTGTACAGGTCGATATTTTAGAAGATGAGCAAGGTATCGCATTGTATCAACAATTTCGAGCACAGAAGCCAGAACAAGATTTAGAAGATTGGCAAGGTCTGGCAGCGGTAAACGCAGGTCATAAGTAGCTAACTGTACCCATGGCGAGGTAAAACCATTACTACATGATGTAGTTGATTATCAAATGAAATACTTTTGAGGCAATATAGCCATTGCTGCGGATTGAATTGCAATGCAAATACGGGCACACTGACCGAATGATTATTTAATTTATTGAGGTAAAATGATCCGGAAAATTTTATTCCTTATAGCGCTACTTGCATCAACCAAAATAATTGCTTCGCCACAAGAAACGGTGCACTTTGTAGCGGAAGATTTGCCTCCCTATCATTTTATTAATGGCCAAGGAGAAGTGGATGGTGGCCTAGTTGAGCTTGCTCAAGCGGTAGCAGATAAAGCAAATGTTACTGCTAAAATTGAAATAATGCCGATGGCACGTGTGTTACACGAATTAGAAACTAAGCCTAATGTGGTGCTGTTATCTTGGCTAAAAACACCAACTCGAGAAGTCTATTTCCGCTTTTTGGGGACCATGTGCCATACGTCCGCATCACTCATTGGCCTGAAACAATCTCAAACGCCAATAAATGATCTTGATGCTGCAAGGCGGTATCGTACCGGAACCATACGCGGTTATTATAGTGAAACCTTTCTCAAACAAGCTGGCTTTTCTGAAGGCTATGAATTGGTATTAGTGTCAAACTACCAAAGTCTTTGGAATTTATTGTTTAAGGGCCGGATTGATTTTGTGCTAACCAACACTCTAACACTCGAGAAAGAACTAAATGCCCTTAAATTGGACCCAAAAGCAATTGAGCATAAGTTACTTCTTGAGCATTTCCCAAGTGAGCTGGCTCTGGCGGTGAATGCAGAATTTCCCAATGAGCTTGCGAACCGCCTGCAGCATGCGCTGGCGGATTTAAGTCAAAGCGGTCAGCAACAAGCTATTTTGGAGCGCTGGAAAATACACTAAATTGAATGCAACCGCTTGGTTTCGTATGTTCCTAAATTAGTATAAAGTGTGTAGACATAAATTTAGCGCATTAAGGATAGGCGTGATGTTCCAAGAGTTGGTGAGTTATTTTGGCATACTAGCAAGTATATGGATGCTGGTGGGGGTATATGGCGTTGCCAAGCGTTACCCAAATTATAGTCACAAAAATCAATTTTGTAGTGAGTTAGGGGCCAGTGGTAGCCCAACAGAGCGATTGTCTCCTGCAGTTAATAATTACCCCTTAGCCCTACTATTTTGTTGTTTTGGTTTTTATATCATCTTGGTACCTGAAGGGAACTGGGCGTTAGGTGTTATTGGCGGTTTGATTGTTTGTCATGGTCTAGCAACCGCTGTTGCAGGTTTCTTTCCTATGGATCCCGATCCATACACAACCTCGCCAAGTCGAGCGTGTAATATTCATTCTTTCGCGGGCATGGTAATGCTATTAAGTTTACTTATCGCACCTTTATTGGTTTGGTTTGTAAGCCCGTTAAACTCGCTATTTGCTTGGTTTTCTACCGTTTGTGTACTTGTTTGTGTCGGTTTTAGCTATCAGCTTGCCAACGCTTACAAGCAAAAGCGTAATAGTGGGCTCTATCAGCGATTAAGTTATGGCGCTCAGCTAGTCTGGCTGAGTGCGCTGTGTTTTATAGTGTAAGGTGTTGATAAGCCGATAAAATGGCTTGCGCTTCGGGTTTGCCTTTGGCAACTCGTGCATAATGATCCAGCGTCTTCTCTAAATAGTGTTTGGAAAGCGTGCCTTGTTGCCAAATCGCTTCGCCCAATGGGGTTATGGTAGTGCCTGTCTTACCTGAAGTGAGATAGAGCACTTCGTAAATACGCCGATTTTCTTCAATCAGTGATTCATGGATCAGCTTAAGTGGCAGAGATTGTAAGGTTTGCCTCAGGGTATAATGATGATGAACTGGGCAGAGCAAGAAATCGACCTCATCACGTAAATTGTAGCAAAGGCTTGTCATCAGTTCTGCGGTTAAGTCGCCGCCAACACCTGCGATGATCACTAACTGCCTGCCTGAGTATTGTGCAAGAGGGAGCTTCGCAACGTCTTGAGTGTAAAGGCTATAGCGCGTTTCAGCTTCTGGAAAGAAGCGTGCGAGATCCAGTTTTACTTTCGCGATAAGCGCTGGGACTACATCAACAAAGTGTATGTGCGCTTGGCTCGAATGTAAAAATTGTGCGCCAAGCTGGCCATGATCGCAGCAGCAGTCCCAAATATGTTGATAGTCTTCAGTAACAACATCATGCAAAGTCTGTAAGCGTTTTCCAAGCTTCAAGTGGATTCCTTTTATCAGGCGTAGGTATGGTGGCGCGTTGTACTAAAGTGATTAAGTAGGCGATGAATAAGGTAAATTGCACAGAGACTTACCGTAATTGCAACGCTCACTGAACTGAAGCGATACAGTGCGCTGTAAATTAAATCTTGATTTGGTGCGAGAGACTGACCAAACAAGATCCCAAAAGTGGTAATAATACCAAAGCCAATCCCAGGAGCACCACCACTTAGCAAGTGATAGCGACTGAAAATGAAGATTAAGATCCACAAAATCAAAATTGGAAAAAGTAAAATTTGGCTATAGGTTTGCAGTAGGATTTGCGCTGCTAACGCCAAGTTACAGCCTATCAGTGTGCCAACTGCGCGTTGCCAGCCCGCAGTGCCTGCCGCCTTCCAACTCAGTGGAAAGAGGATTAATATTGATGCCGCTTGGGCGGAAACGGAATCCTGTAAATCTAGGATTTGGAATACCATAAATGAGAGTGTGGCTACGGTGGCGCACAGTAGGACTTCATGGCGAATACTTGCCGCATCTTTCGCTGGCCGTGGCGGTAATTGACGCACTGCAACATCCGGAAATAACCAATGCATTACATATGCGGTTGCGATACTAATGATAATAGCCAAGGAGTTACTGGCTATGAGTGAATACAAACCACCGCTGGTTGAAGCGTAACTGGCAAAATGAAGTTGGATTGATAGTCCCACCACACTCATTGCACCAAATAAGAAGTTAACGCCTTTGCTCATTTGCAAAAACAAAAAGGCAAATAAGGCAAAGGTGAGTAAGGACATTAACGCAGGGTGGAAACCAAATAGACCTTGTAGCACCAATACCGAAAAGGCACAGACCAATCCACTTAAGATAAACTGGCGCACTATGTGTGCGTTTAACATTGGTACTAACCCAAGTAGCAGCATGGGATATACGGTAAAAAAGATACCGTACGGCCAGTTGAGCAATTTGCTTAGCGCAAAGCCTAGCGTACTGCCAGTTGCAATACGCAGCATCTGTCTCAGGTCATTGGCGTTTAGTGCAACTTTCATATCAATAAACGTAGTGAAGTAGACTGACGAATTTGATTTGCGCTTGTGCAAGCGTTGCAAGCAAAGTGCTTTCAGGCAGGACTTGAACTGTCGCTCTAGCACCACTTGCTAATAAAGGTAATGGCTCTTCAAATGCTAAATGAACGCGTTGACGCTGCGCATCTCGCACCCAGCGGTTGGAGGTCTCAACGGCAGCCAATTGGCCGTCGGCATTGAGCTGTCCATCACTGACGCCGGCAGAAAATTCATGGATCACGGCGGGATAGACTTTACCCGGTACCGCATCAAAGCTCACTAACGCTTGTTCGCCAAGTTTGACGTGGTAGAGCGATTTTTCTCTGAAATCCGCAGCTAAGTCAACATTGTCCGAAACCAAACTGGTTAGGCTCACACCTGTGCGAGCATAGGTTCCCGTGGTGATCTGCAAGTTACTAATGATGCCATCATGGGGCGCGCGGATTTCGGTATAGCTGAGTTGCAATTTAGCCTGCTCTACGGCATTTTGTGCTTGCTGTAGTGCAATATTATGTTCGTCGGTTGCACCACGCTTTACTTCAAGCGCATGTAGATTAGCTCTGAGTGCACTAAGCTGTGACTTAGCCGTCGCAAAATTTGCTTGAATTTGATCTGATTCCTGCGTTGAAATTGCGTGTTGTGACAGCAAAGATTGGCTGCGCTTATACAGTCGCTGTTGTTCATTATATTTGGCTACAGCAGCCTCTATTTGCGCTTGCTGAGCAACTATCTGCGCATCTAATTGTTTGTTTTGTTGATTAACCTCTGCTAAAGCGAGCTCAGCTTTAGCTAATGCTAAACGATACGGCGCTTCATCGATAGTAAGTAGTAGTTGGCCTTGCTGAACTCTTTGGTTATTGCTGACATTCACTGCAAGCACTTCACCACTGACTTTAGGCGTCACTTTGGTTACTTGATGATACACACGTGCCTGAGGCGTCATTGGTATGTAGAGATCAGCAAAGATAAAATAGCTAAAGCAGAGTGCAAAAAGGGCGATTGAAACCTTTACGTAGCGGGAAAATTGCTGATCTGGACTAAGTTTACTCACTGGTACTCCCATTTTCAGAAACATTGTCACAACATTGCTGAGCATTGTTCTCAAGTTTGACCAAAGCATGTGCAATAGCATTGAGCTCGTCATCGCTAAGCCCATGATATAAAAGTGCCTTCACTTCACTGATCCGCATCTTTAGCTGCGTTAACTGGGCTTGCCCGTGTTCGGTGAAGTAGATTTTACGACAGCGTTTGTCTTGCTTATCAACGCGGCGCTCAATCACATTATTCTCTTCTAACTGTTTCATCGTGCGGGTCAGGCTCGGCATTTCGATATCTAAACTGCACGCCAATTGGTGTTGTGTGCAACCTTCACCTAAGTGATGAATATGCATCATGGCGGTCCAACGTGGCTGGGTAAAACCGAGTGGCTCTACAGCTTGAGTCACGGCTTGACGGCAAATTCTATGGACTCGGCCTAACTTGCCACAGAGACTAAGATCGAGCGTTTCATGAAATGGAAGTGACGACATAACTTAAGATATATTTACTTAGCATGCTAAGTATTCTAGATTAGTTAGCATGCTAAGTAAATGGCGTGTGTTTAGGTTATTGCAATATTATTTTAACTCTATGAATTGGCAGTGTTTATTCTTAGTAAGAATCGCACATAGTGAATACAAACGTGGCTAATTACAGCGATCGCAACAACAAGTTCAAACCAAACTAGGTACTGTAACAGGCTTAACCAGCCTAGGCTTAAGTGTTCGCTGCCGGGCCAAGTGACGACCTTACTAATGGCGGTGACGCCAATGACCAATGGAAAGGTATATGCCGCAAAGGCGGGACTAAATGGCAGCCGCAGAAGCCGAATAAAAGCAAGGTATATCGCTAGAGTCATAACAATAGCAACACTCAGTAGGGTAAATACCACGCCAGCCGCTGGCATCGGGTGGACACTTAAATATCCTGCCAAACAAAGACTGGCGGGGGCTGCCATGACTGCAATTGTGGGTTGGGTTTGCTGTGGTATGGCACTGCCTCTGCACAACCGGTAAATCATGATTGGCAGCAGTAGCAGGTAAAATATCACCCCTAAGTACCAAAGCCCCATAGCCAAAGGTTGCAACGCTGACATGCCGTTAAAGGTGACGTCGGCAACGACAAACCCCACAGGAGGAATAAACCAACTTGGCACTAGCTGGTTAAGCTCAAAATTGCGGCTGCGAAAATACACGAAGCTGGTTAGCAACCCTAGATGAAGTGCAATGGCGAGTAGCCAAACCACAGTTGCAATAAGATGAGAATAGGCCGAGATGCTATGAGAAATCACCATGATTGTCATGGCAGTGGTTGGTAATACACTACCAACCACTGGGTGCGCGAGATCTGCTCTTAATTGAGCCGGTTGATGAATAAACTTAAGCACTAACAGCAATAAAATAAAGCCAGCCAGCAGTGCACTTAAAGGTTTTAACACAAAAAATGCGGGAAAGAGGTTACTGATACACCAGCCTAAACTAGCTAGCCCAAGAGCAAGACCAGACATAGGGGTGGGGATATTGGCGGTTAGTTTTTTACCATAAGAAAGAAGAGTAGCCATGCGTAATTTCACAACAATTGTTCGGTGAGGGGATAATACGCTTGCGCTTTAATTAAGAATATCTGAATATATTTAAATTAGTGTTCAATAATTCTTAACGGTAATGATAACTCTTAAGCAACTCAATGTATTTACGGTAATAGTGCAAGAGCGTTCGATCACGGCCGCAGCTGATAAGCTATGTTTAACTAAGGCCGCTGTTAGTATGGCTCTGGCGGAGTTAGAGCGTCACCTCGAACAACCATTATTCGATCGTGTAAACAATCGATTAATGATAAATCCTGCCGGAGAGCTATTACTACCGCATGCGCATCAAGTGCTTGATAGATGTCGCTTCTTGGAGTCCCTATTTAAAGAAAGCGAGAGGCTATATGGCGAAATTAAAATCGGTGCTAGCGATACCTTAGGCAATCATTTGCTGCCTCCCATGTTAGCGGATTTTCAGCAGCAAACCGGGCATACACAGCAGCAGTTGTTTATCACCAATACGGAGAGGGTGTGCGCCATGCTTCGTGATTACGAATTAGATATTGGTTTTGTTGAAGGCCGAGTGATAGGCGAAGATTTAGACATCATGCCTTGGTTTGAAGATGAAATGTGTATCGTGAGTGCAATGGACTTTGCGGTAACTGACTTTCAAACGCTGATACAAAATCAATCTCGTTGGCTGTTGCGGGAGCAAGGCTCCGGCAGCCGAGAATTTTTCTTAGTGAATATTGCAGCGCAGCTTACGTCGTGGCGAACTGCGTTTGAGTTAAATTCCACCGAGGCGATTATAAATGGTGTTGCGGCTGGGCTCGGTTTAGCGTGTATCTCAAAATACTCGGCTGAACATGCCATAGCACAACAACGAATTAAGGCGCTTTCAGGTTTAAAAGCTGCACCGAGGCAGTTTTGGCTGGTGACACGTAAAGATAAATTTCAAAGCCCAATATTAACACGACTCATTGACTTTGCGGCGCACTGGCGTTGAACTGGGCTGTCGACCTAACGACTCAACACAGCTTGCAATGGGTATAAACTTCACAAACGCTGAATGAACTTTCTAAAACCTCGGGTCTTATAGACAATAGCATATTAAGAGGTTAGATATGTCGTTCAGAACTATCGATTATTCTATTTCAGGTGTGTTAGCAGTGAGCTTATTACTGCTTGGCATTTCATTTTTGTTTGGCGCTGGGCCAAGTACCATTTCAGGCACCTTTAGTTTTTACGGGTTAACAGAGTGGGTGCCCGTTGCCACGCTTGGCATTGTATTTGGCTTTGCGTTAATGGTCGCCGCTGGTCTAGTCATTTTACAGCAATGTAAGATTATTCCTGCGGCGTGGTCACTTGCCTTAATCGCCATTATTAGTTTATTTACTTTGTTGACGTTGTTTGCCGAAAATCGCTGGATAGCAGCTCATGGCGGCTTTCCCGTTATTGGTTCTGGGCAAGAGATTATCAAGTATTTTGCGTTAGTACCCATCGCACTATTTCTATACTGCCGTCATCATATCAACACGCGAACGCTAGTGTGGGCGAACTATTTTCCGGTGGCATTGGTTTTAGTCTGGATTGGTGGAATGAAATTTCTCGAACTCGAAGCAAAAGCAATCGTGCCGCTAGTAGAAACTTCACCGTTTATGTCTTGGATGTATGAGCTGTTTACCGTGCAAGAAGCCTCAAACGTGATAGGCACCTATGACATTTTGATGGCAGGCTTGCTCGGCATTGGCATTTGGTTCAAACAGCGAGTCTTGATTGGTGTTGCAAGCCTTGGGTGTCTTGCGGTATTTGTTATGACACAAAGCTTTTTGTTTACCGCAGCCGGTGCGTTTAGCGACATGAGCTTGCTCGGTGGTTTAGGACAATTTGTGATTAAAGACTTGTGGTTTATCGCCAATATCATGGTGATGGTATTTTTGACATTGGAGTCCAGCTCGGCTGAGTCTATAGAGTCAGCGGTCGCGTAAATTTCATTGTGATGCAGCCCGGCTGCCAAAAGAGCGTGACCTGAGTTGCGCTCTTTTTTTATCACATATGCCAGATGTGCCAAGTGAAGTTTTTTCTGAAAATCGCCCTGTCGGCAGTGAAAATTAAATGTGAATAAGTTAAGGTCATAAAAAGTTGATATCAGTGGTCTAAGCTAGATTATCAAACGTATACAGCAAGATGCCATTGGCATTAAGTGGCAAAGTGAGCAAAGTTTAAAAGCTGCATGCATTGAAATGGTGTATGTATTGAAGTAGCAAGTTTAAAGAAGATAATTGTATGGAAAGACCAAATACATTAAAGCCAATCTGGCTTTCAGGTGGCGACGTAGAGAAAAAGCGCGCTGAGATCAAAGCATACTTCAACAATAGCTGGCAGCAGTACGAATCATTATTTAGCAATATCAACAATGACGACGCCTATTTTGTGAAGGCTGAGCGGTTACGGCATCCTCTCATTTTCTATTTCGGTCATACCGCTTGTTTTTACGTTAATAAGTTGATGTTAGGGAAATACATCACTCAACGCGTTAATCCACATATTGAATCTACCTGTGCAGTTGGCGTAGACGAAATGTCTTGGGACGACCTTGATAGCAATAATTACGATTGGCCAACAGTGCCAGAAGTGCGTGCTTATCGCCGACAAGTGAATGCGCTTATTAACGGGTTAATCGATGAGATGGATATTACCCTACCAATCACTCAAGATAGCCTTGCGTGGGTTGTCTTGATGGGTATTGAACATGAGCGTATCCACCTAGAAACCTCTTCTGTGATAATGCGGATGCTGCCGCTGGCTGACTTGACTTTACAATCCGGTTGGGAAGCGTGTGATGAGTACGGTGATGCACCTGACAATAGCCTAATTCCTGTAAGCGGCTGTGATGTTCGGCTTGGCAAACCTGAGTCAAATCAAACCTACGGTTGGGATAACGAATATGGTGTACAAGACGTCAATGTGGCGCCGTTCAAGGCCAGTAAGTATGTGGTTTCAAACCAAGAGTTTTTAACCTTTGTCGAAGCTGGTGGCTACAATCAACCGGAGTTTTGGACGACTGAGGGTCAAGCTTGGCTGGCTTCAACCAAATCAACCATGCCGCGCTTTTGGGTAAAAAAAGACACAGGCTTATGGCAGCGAAACTTAGCCGAGGAAATCCCATTACCACTCAATTGGCCAGTTGAGGTTAATTACCTTGAAGCCAAGGCTTTTTGTAATTGGAAATCTGAGCAAAGTGAGCATTTTGTACGCTTACCAACAGAAGCTGAGTGGCAGGTGCTGCGCGATAAGCTCGATGTTGATCTGCCGACATGGAGCGAAGCGCCGGGGAACATCAACCTTGAGGTATGTGCTTCAAGCTGCCCGATTAATCGTTTTGAAACTGAAGGTTTATTCGACATCATCGGCAATGTTTGGCAATGGACGGAAAGTCCGATCGACGCATACAGCGGCTTTAAAGTGCACCCTTTATACGATGATTTCTCGACACCTACTTTTGACGGTAAACATAATCTGATCAAAGGTGGTTCTTGGATTTCTACAGGCAACGAAGCCGTGCGAGATTCTCGTTATGCCTTTAGACGCCACTTCTTCCAACATGCCGGATTCAGATACATCGAAAGTGAAGATCCACAAGTGCCAGTGCAAAAGGTCAACCTGTGTGAAATGGATGCGGACGTTGCCAATGCGCTACATAGCCACTATGGCAAGCCTGTCATGCATTTTGACAATCCATTGCAAAGTGTTGTTTCACAGCTAATGATGCATTATCAAGGTAAGACAAATAAAGCGCTGGATTTGGGGTGCTCGGTCGGTCGTGCAAGTTTTGAATTAGCTAAATACTTTGCACAAGTAGATGGCATTGATTTTACTGCGCGCAATATTCAACACGCGTTGGCCTTAAAAGAAGGCACGCTAGTACGTTTTGCCACCGAGATTGAAGGTGAAATTGTGGACTTCCACGAAGTGTCTACTTCGCAATTAGGTTTTAATGAACTCAGTGAGCGTATCCATTTCTGCCAAGGAGATGGTCATAACCTTAAACCACAATTTGCAGAGTATGACTTAATCTTGTGTCATCGCGTTGTGGAATACTTATATTCACCAAAAACCTTTTTAAACCAAATTAAATCGCGCTTGAATGCAGGCGGGATCCTTGCGATAAGCTCAGCCTATCAGTGGGACAAAGCGCTAACCCAAGCACAAAACTGGTTGGGCGGTTATAAGGTCAGTGGTGAGAATGTCACGGGCCGTGATGGTTTAGAAATTTTACTGGGACGAGATTTTGAACTGTTGGCTGAAGATGAAGTAATGTCCGCCATAAGCAAAAACGCACGTAAAGTTGAACTAGAGCGATGCCAACTTACGCTATGGCGTCTTAAATAGTCGTTGATACACATGCCAGCCAAAGTGCTGGCATGATTTTTTAGGTTAAAGAATGGAATTAGTATTACCCGATCACATTAAGTTTAGTCAAAGCTTGGCTGCTCCCATCGATATCAATTTGAGTGATTCCTGTGCTCAAGGCATCACGCTTGGTGAACTTATTGAGCTTGGTGGCGGCGAAATGCCAGACATTGAACTGGGTTACAATCCGATTGCGGGCAGTGAAGGGCTAAAAGCGGCGATTAAAGCTTATCATCTGCCGACGACTGCATGTGTGGATCTTAATCAAATCGTGACGTTTAGCGGTGCTCAAGAAGCTATTTTCACTACGATGGCGCAATTACTAGACCCACAAGATGAGGTGGTGGTCTGTACACCAAGCTATCCGTCGCTAGCGAAACTCCCCAAGCAGTTTGGCGCTATCGTCAACACGGTACCATTGCGAGAAGAGGACAACTGGCAGTTTGATATAGAAAGACTCAAAAACGCAGTGACGACAAAAACCAAACTCATTATCGTCAATGCCCCTCATAATCCAACGGGCACAGGCTTGACTGACAAAGAAATTGGACAAATACAACAACTGGCAGAGCAGTGCGGCGCTTACATTTTAAGTGATGAAGTATCAGCACAGAGCCATGGCGATGACCGCGCCGTAAGTGGGCGATTTTTAGCTTATCCGCGGTCGATTACGTTAGGCGTATTATCCAAAAGTATGGGCTTGCCTGGCATCCGAGTAGGGTGGGCAATTTGCGGTTCGAAAGCACTAGCAGATTCGCTGCTGGCCGGTAAAAGCTACTTAAGCATTTGTGGCAGTAAAGTGGATGATTTATTGGCGACGACCGCATTACTGCATAGTGAAACTATCTTAGCGTATAATGCAAAAATCATTGCAAACAACGTCCAATTGATGCGTGAATTTGCCAGTTTATACTCGCAAAAAGTAACTTGGGTTGAGCCCGGTGGAGGAGTGTTGTCTTTGCTGAAGATAAATGCAGTAATGGACTCATACAATTGGTCACGTCAATTTGCAGAGGCCTCGAACACTCTATTGTTACCCGCAACGTTATTTCTATTGGAAAGCGAGTGCCACTTTCGTTTAGGAACGGGTAAGCGTAACTTTGCCGATGGTTTGGCAAGGCTAGAAACACACCTCAGACAATAAATTAATCCAGCATTCAAACTAAGCGTCTATGATAGGTAGTGTTATTTTCAATTAATGCAGGAAAGAAAAAACCTATGGTAAACGTTAAACATTTAATGGCTGGCTTTTTGGCCGTCATGCTTAGTGCATGTGCTTCAATGGGCGATGGTGACAAGGTTGAAAAGCAACGTGCCATCCTAGATATGAAAAACGATGTACTTACTCAGCTTTACAGCAAAAAGCCAGATACGCGTTCGCAAATTGCTGCAGCGCCAGGCTATGCTGTTTTTTCTAATGCCAATATTAATCTGCTATTTGTCGCAGCTGGAACAGGTTACGGTGTCGTACACGATAATGCGGTAGGAAGTAATACCTATATGAATATGGCTGAAGGTGGTATAGGTCTAGGTCTAGGTGTAAAGGATTATCGCATTGTGATGGTATTCCATACTCCTGAAGCGATGAATAAGTTTGTGACTTCAGGTTGGACGTTTGGCGGAAATGCAGATGTTGCAGCGAAAGCCGCTAAAAAAGGAGCGTCGGTAGAAGGCGAGGCTTATTATGGTGATGTTACTGTGTACACCTTTACAGAGAGTGGTTTGGCACTGCAAGCTACAGTAAAAGGCACTAAGTTCTGGAAAGATAAAGAACTAAATTAACCTGATGTAATAACGACTTTATAAAAAAGCCCCGCAAGTCGGGGCTTTTTGTATATTACTCTTTGATTTCTGTGGCGTTGAGACTTTTCTCAAAACGCCTATTTAACAACTGGCAGACGATAGTCAGCACAATGGCGGCGAACATAAAGCTTGAGAACGGCATGGGTGACTCAGGAACCGCGAGTGCAAGTAAAGGGCCGACTAAAGCGCCGCTACCAAATCGTAGCGTACCTATTACCGCGGTAGCAGTACCGGTTTGATGTTCAAAGCTCAGTAATATCAGCGCATCAGCGTTGCTGGCAATGATCCCCAAACTCATCATCAATGGCGCAATGGCAGATGCAAGCACCCAAACCGAGACTGATTGGCTACTGAGTATGACTAAGATCGTGGAGCAGACGACACCAACCGCGAGACCGATATTGAGCATTTTCCTAGAACCAAGCCTTGGCACTAAACGCGTGTTGGCAAAGTTACCGAGCATCAATGCAATCACATTCATGGCGAATAACACCCCAAAAAGTTGCTCCGACACGCCATAATATTCAAGATAAATAAATGAAACTGAGGTTAAAAAGCAAAAGAATGCAAACGATACCAGCATCGACGAAAGAATATCGTAGCGGGCCTTCTTTTGTGTTAATACAATGCGGTAGTTTTTTAAGAAAAACGATAAGCTAACCGGTACATCGGCTTTGGTCGGAATTGCGATACAGAAAAACTGTAATGCGATGATAACTAGCACCGCATAAACCGCTAAAAACCAAAAAATGGCGTGCCAATCAAAGTACAACAAGATCAATGCACCAAGAGAAGGGGCGATAAGCGGCGCGATCATCATGATCATCGAGACATAAGACATTCCTTTGGCTGTGTGCTCTTTGTAGTAATAGCGGATCACGCCAGGTACAACGACAGTCGCTGCGGCACCACAAAATGCTTGAACGACACGTAAGAAGCAAAACATATCGATGTCATTTGTCACTGCAAGCCCAATTGACGATGCGGTAAACCCGACTAAGCCCAAAATAGCTAAAGTCTGTCTTGAAAATTTATCTGCAAGGGGGCCAAACACCATCATACCGACTGCGTAGCCTGCCAAGTAGCTACTAAGAGAAACCTGTACTTGCTCAAGCGGGCTATTCAAACTGTCTGCAATCGCAAGCATAGCGGGGAGATAGAGGTCAATGGCCAAGGGCGTTATCGCGACAATACTAGCCAATAATGGCAATAGTATTGCGGGGAGTGTTGATGACTTCATATGTTGGTATTGTTACCTTGTTAATGTTAAGCAGAATATATACACCAATCAGAGACGCTTGATATGGAGATGGAACTCGGTGCACTAGAGTAGAGCAACGAAAAGACGGCGTTCTGATCAGCAGAAGTTCATGAAAAATTTTTTATATTGTACTAAGTTAGTCTCGTTAAGTGACGAAATTGCGGTAAACTTAGAGAAACTTAAGTTATAAAATAAGAAAAGGAACAAGTTATGAAAAAACTGGTTCTCGCGATAGCTGTAGCAGCAACGCTTGCTGGCTGCAAAACATCGCCTACCGGACGCACTCAGTTAGCACTCTATTCAGAGCAGCAAATGGACCAAATGGGTGTTGCAAGCTTTGAACAAATGAAGCAAGAGCAAAAAGTCGATACTGATGCTAAAACCAATCGCTATGTTAAGTGTATTGCAAATGCCTTAATAGCACAACTCCCTGCAAACTATGCAAACCAACAATGGGAAGTTGTGGTATTTGAAGATGACTCTGCCAATGCATTTGCGCTGCCCGGCGGTAAAATCGGGGTTCATACGGGGATTCTCAAAGTTGCAGAAAACCAAGATCAACTTGCGGCGGTGATGGGCCATGAAGTAGGGCATGTTATTGCTGAACACGCTAATGAGCGTGTGTCGCAAAACAGTGTGCTGCAGTTTGGCTTGCAAGCAGGTGCGGCGGTGCTTGAAATGAATAATATCGAATATCGCAATGCCATTATGCAGGGGTTAGGTCTTGGTGCGCAGTATGGTGTGGCACTGCCATTTAGCCGTTCTCATGAAAGCGAAGCGGATGTTATCGGCTTAGACCTAATGGCTAAGGCTGGCTTTAATCCTGAAGGCTCGGTTGCGCTTTGGCAAAATATGGCGAAAATGAGCGAACAGCGTCCACCAGAATTTATGTCGACGCACCCTGCGCCTGAAAATCGAATTAAGCAATTACAAGCAAACATGACAACTGCCCAAGCAACCGCTAACAAAGCGCGTACGGGTGGTTTTGCACCAAGCTGTAAACGCTAATTTCTCAAAACACCAATTACCCTTAAGTTAAGGGTAATTGGTGTTGCCTTCCGTTTCACACATCAGCATAAATAGCCGTAACTCTAGCTCAAGTTGATGATAGTGGGGTTCCATATGCTGACAAAGCTTGTAAAACGCCTTGTTATGGTCTTTTTCTTTAAAGTGCGCTAGCTCGTGTACAACCAATGCTCGTAGCACCGCCTCGGGAGCGTGTTTTAACTGTGCTGCGATGTGTATTTGATGCGACGTTTTTTGTTTTTGCCCGTGCCGTGTGGTTTTGAACGTATGGGTTCCTAACGCATTCAATACCATATTGTTGCGCTTCTCAAACTTGGCCTGCGATACCCGCGGGGTATTTTTTAAGTACTGCTGTCTTAATCCTTCCACATATTCGTAAAGTAGCTTATCGCTTTTTATTTGATGCGGTTCAGGATAGCGGCTTTTGAAAAAAGCACTGAGTCGCTTGCTCTCTATTAATTGAGTGACTTGAGTCTGGACTTGCTCTGAGTAGTTTAAAAAATAGGGATGGGACATTAAAACAGTGCCTCTTGCTTTGCTTCTTTTTCAGCGGGGAATGGATTGCTTACTTGATGATGTATCTCTAAATCAGCGATAAATTGTCTTGCTAAAAATGGTGCATCAAAATTGTCTGCGGTATGGAAAAACACATAAGGTGATTTACCTTCGCTGAGCCATTGATTGAGTTTAGTTAACCAAGGTTGATAAAAGTCTCTATTAGGCTCAAGCTGAGAGCAACCAACAAATCGCAGAATAGGCCTATCTCCAGTGGCAATTGCATGCACAGGTAATCGCGGCTTTTTTTGCTGTGCATCTACTATCGCAGAGGTACTGGCAGGCTCGCTAAAGAGTGCGCGAGTATCCATCACGATGCGGTTGTAGTTATTTTCGATTAAATATTGGTTGTATCTGCGCTCAGCATCGCCTTTGCGATAAAAGTCCCAATGCCGTACTTCAACACCAACAGTTAGCGCTTTGGGCAACCAAGATAGAAATTGTCGCATTTTATTTATATGTTCAGGCGCAAACTGCGCAGGTAATTGCAGCATTAACACGCCTAATTTAGGAAACAGCGGCGCCATGTTTTTACACCAAGCCAATAATTCATCTTGGCAGTGGCTAAGTGCCATTTCATGACTAAAACGCTTAGGAATTTTAAACGTAAAGCGAAAGTCATCGGGCACTTGTTCTAGCCATTTTAATACGGTCTGCGGATTTGGATCGGCATAAAAAGTCGTATTGCCTTCAACGCTATTAAAAATTTGGCCATACTCTTTGAGCATATTTGTGGCACTACAATGGCTGGAAAATACTCGACCTTTCCAGTGTGCGCTACTCCATTGTGGGCAACCCAGATACAACATAGTGATCAAAACAACGATTAAATGTGTGAATAGTGTATCAGATCCTTAGATTGAGGATGACAATGCAGCGTATTTTTATATAATTGGCGGTTATTGAAAATGAGTCTTAGCGACTGGCTTACCAATACTGTGAATTCATATTGTGTGGTGAGAAGTGATTAGTCGTAAGAGCAAACTGGACTGACAGGAATTTTATGCGCTCTATATACTGCGGAAAACTAAATAAGAGCCATGTAGATCAGGAAGTTGAACTATGTGGTTGGATCAATAAACGTCGTGACCTTGGCGGCCTAATCTTTGTCGATTTAAGAGATAGAGAAGGGCTTGTGCAAGTGGTATTCGATCCTGAAGTAGAAGGCTTAATGGATAAAGCGAATACGTTGCGCCAAGAGTTCTGTGTTCAGATCAAAGGTGTTGTCCGTGCGCGTCCTGAAAGCCAAGTTAACAAAGACATGGCAACGGGTGAAGTTGAGATCTTAGGTACTGGCTTAACCATTATCAACCGTTCAGAACCATTACCGCTTGACTTTAATCAGCAAAACTCTGAAGAGCGTCGTCTTAAGTACCGTTATTTAGACCTACGTCGTCTAGAAATGAGCGATCGCATTAAGATGCGTGCTAAAGCGAGCAGCTTCGTGCGTCGTTTCTTAGATGAAAATGCATTCTTAGACATTGAAACGCCAGTACTAACTAAAGCGACACCTGAAGGTGCACGCGACTATCTAGTACCAAGTCGTGTTCACAAAGGCAGTTTCTATGCGCTACCGCAGTCGCCGCAGCTATTTAAGCAGCTACTAATGATGTCTGGTTTTGACCGCTACTATCAAATCGTAAAATGTTTCCGTGATGAAGACTTACGTGCCGATCGCCAGCCTGAGTTTACTCAGATAGATATCGAAACGTCATTTATGAGCTCAGATCAAGTTCGTGGCGTGACAGAAAAAATGATCCGTGAAATGTGGCAGTCTTTCCTAGACGTTGATTTGGGTGAGTTCCCTGTGATGCCATACAGCGAAGCGATGAGCAAATATGGTTCGGATAAACCAGACCTACGTAACCCGCTTGAGCTTATCGACGTTGCAGACATCGTAAAAGATGTTGAATTTAAAGTACTAAGCGGCCCTGCTAACGACGAAAAAGGTCGTGTTGCAGTACTGTCAGTACCTGGTGGCGCACAACTTTCACGTAAGCAAATCGATGAATACACTAAGTTTGTAGGTATTTACGGTGCGAAAGGCCTTGCCTGGATGAAAGTGAACGACCGTGATGCTGGTATCGAAGGCGTACAGTCGCCAATCGCTAAGTTCTTGAATGAAGAAGTGATCAATGCACTGCTTGAGCGCACAGGCGCAAACACAGGTGACATTATTCTATTCGGCGCAGACAAGCGTAATACAGTAAACGAAGCGATGGGCGCGCTACGTCTTAAGATTGGTCTCGATTTAGAAATCACTGATCTTACCAAGTGGGCACCACTTTGGGTTGTTGACTTCCCGATGTTCGAAGAAGACGACGAAGGTAACCTACACGCGGTACATCACCCGTTTACTGCGCCTAAGGGCGTAAGTGCTGCAGACCTTGAAGCAAATCCAGCAGGTACACTTTCTGATGCATACGATATGGTACTTAACGGCTACGAAGTCGGTGGCGGTTCGGTTCGTATTCACAACAACGAAATGCAACAGGCAGCGTTCAGGATCTTAGGCATTGAAGAGTCTGAGCAGCAAGAGAAGTTTGGTTTCTTACTCGATGCTCTGAAGTATGGCACGCCTCCGCACGCAGGTTTGGCATTCGGTCTTGACCGTTTGGTGATGCTACTGTGTGGCACTGACAACATCCGTGACGTTATTGCGTTCCCGAAAACAACGCAAGCGTCGTGCTTGATGACGGATGCGCCAAGCCCAGCAAACCCAGATGCGCTAAAAGAGCTTGCTATCTCAATAGAAAAGCAGCTAGCAGAGCAAGGTGAAGGCGAGTAAGTTCGTCAACCTGATGTAAAAGAGGCGACTTAGGTCGCCTTTTTTGATCAGATGAACTAGCTTATAACTGGTAATCTATACAGTATTTTGGCATTATAACCAAAAAACCAAGAGACGATGCGTTTGGCTGTCATTTTAGGAATTGATCCGGGGTCAAGATTTACAGGCTATGGTGTGATTGCTCACCAAGGTGCAAAGTTCCAATATCTAGGGAGCGGTTGCATTAAAGTTGGTGAACATGACTTTCCCACTCGATTAAAAATGATCTATCAAGGGATCACACAGCTCATAGAGCAGTTTTCGCCGAGCGACTTTGCGATTGAGCAAGTGTTTGTTGCGCATAATCCAAGTTCAGCCTTAAAACTTGGTCAAGCGCGAGGTGCGGCCATTGTTGCCGCGACCATGCAGTCAGTGGTTGTGAGTGAATATTCGGCAAGGCAAGTTAAACAAGCCGTTGCGGGTACCGGTGGTGCAGACAAAGCCCAAGTACAGGAAATGGTAAAGCGCATATTAAAATTGCCTGGTACACCCCAAGCTGATGCAGCAGATGCGTTGGCGGTGGCGATTTGTCACGCGCACTCAAGGCAAAACTTAATAAAAATGGCAGGCGCAGCGCGTAAAACCGTAAGAGGAAGGTTGAGATAACCATGATAGGAAAATTAAGCGGAACACTGTTAGAAAAGCAGCCACCAGAGATATTAATTGATGTTGCAGGTGTAGGTTATGAAGTACAAATGCCTATGACTTGTTTTTATGAATTACCGAGCGTGGGCGAGCCGGTTTCAGTATTTACTCACTTTGTGGTACGTGAAGATGCGCAGTTATTGTTTGGTTTTAATACCAAGATCGCACGTGCATTGTTTAGAACGTTAATTAAAGCGAACGGAGTCGGTCCAAAGCTCGGACTTGCAATTTTATCGGGCATGTCTGCAGAGCAATTTGTTAGCTGCGTGAATCATGGCGATGCAACGACTTTGGTTAAGATCCCTGGAGTTGGTAAAAAGACCGCTGAGCGCCTAGTGCTTGAAATGAAAGATAAGCTAAAAGACTTTGGCAATGACTTACTCACACCGTTTAGCGATGCCGCTATACTTGCGCCGCAAGAGCATCCTACGGTAAGTGATACCCCTGCAGATGAAGCGATTGCAGCCTTAATGGCATTAGGGTATAAACAAGTTCAAGCACAAAAAGCGGTAAAAGCCGTAAACAGAGAAGGCATGACGACCGAGAGTATCATTAAAGACGCTCTTAAATCGATGATGTAACTATGATTGAAGCAGATAGATTAATTGAACCTGAGATCCAAGGTAATGAAGATTTAGTTGATAGGGCGATTAGACCTAAATTACTAAATGATTATACCGGTCAGCCGCATGTCAAAAAGCAGATGGAAATTTTTATAGCGGCAGCGCGGTCAAGACAGGAAGCCTTAGATCACTTGCTGATATTTGGTCCGCCGGGTTTAGGTAAAACCACGCTTGCGAACATTGTCGCAAACGAGCTTGAGGTGAATATAAAAACCACCTCGGGACCTGTGCTTGAAAAAGCAGGGGATTTAGCCGCATTGCTCACTAACCTTGAAGAAGGGGATGTGCTATTTATTGATGAGATCCATCGTTTAAGTCCTCAGGTGGAAGAAATTCTTTATCCCGCGATGGAAGACTACCAATTGGACATCATGATTGGTGAAGGCCCAGCAGCACGTTCGATTAAACTGGATTTACCGCCTTTTACTTTGGTTGGCGCAACGACACGTGCCGGTTCGTTAACCTCACCATTAAGGGATCGTTTTGGTATTGTGCAGCGCTTGGAGTTTTACTCGGTTGCGGACTTATCTTCGATTGTGACTCGCTCAGCGTATCATTTAAATCTAGAGATCAGCGAGTCGGGCGCAACCGAAGTGGCGCGTCGAGCGCGCGGTACACCACGAATAGCAAACCGTTTACTGCGCAGGGTAAGAGACTTTGCTGAAGTGAAGGGCGATGGCTCTATCACTGAAGAGATTGCACACTTAGCGCTGGATATGGTCGATGTTGATAAATGTGGCTTCGATTATATGGACCGCAAATATCTGCTGGCAATCATAGAAAAGTTTACCGGTGGCCCGGTTGGTCTGGATAACCTTGCTGCGGCAATTGGAGAAGAAAAAGAAACCATCGAAGATGTGATAGAACCATTTTTGATCCAACAAGGCTTTATTCAACGCACGCCAAGAGGACGTATTGTCTCTGACAAAGCCTATATGCATTTTGAGCTAAGCAAGCCAGAATAATCCAAGCAGGGTAACGAACACCTTTATTCTTCATAGCCGAGTATTCACTCGGCTATTTCATTTCTACACTTGCGTATTGCAAATTACGTGTGCATAAATCCATCATTTTGTATCAGCTCAATTCAAGCAAGATTCATGACCGCTGAAGTAATTTATCTCGACCTGTGTGGGTTATACGTTGCTTAAACTATTTGTAGATTGCCTCGTCCTTAAAACCAAGCGCTAAAGAATGCGTGGAGCGTAATAAGGAACTAGCGACAAATTTCAAGCAAAAAAAGCCCGCAAATAATGCGGGCAAAACAACAAGTTGAAGGAAGTAATCCAGGGAACAAGATGAGTTACTTTGGGTTTTATCCACAAAATGCATCATCTAAGCAATACGAAAAATCAGAATCCTATTGCAAGTAACTGTGCTTTGCTGAAACTTCAGCTGCTCGCTCAGTACAGGGTGTATATTAAAGAGGTTTTGGTTTTTCATCAAACTAGAAAAATTCTTTTTTCAGATAAAAAAAACTAATATCAAAATTTTTGTTAAGGTTAAAAAGTGAGCTTAAATGTGGTGATGTATTTATGTAAGTTTATGTAAAGTATAGGCTTGTATGTTAAATGCGCAAAATGTAAATATTAGATAATCTGTTGTTAATTGGTAAGACCAATCTGTTTTCTGAGGTTTTATTCTCTATTTGTGCATAAAACTCCTATTTTATGCAGTTTTGGGTCATATTTAGAGGCTGTGATGGAGATTGTCGAATTTGCTTAAGTTTGGGTAAAGCAAAGGGAGTTACACTGTTTTGCTCTATTTATCGTCAAATACAATGAATTCGCAGTATTGAGATTGTAAGGTATTTATAGTGTGGTTAAACTAGCTGAACCTTTTGGTAGTAAATCTAGTCTATCTCTAGATATTGCTCGGTAGAGCGCAAGAATATAAATGGCTACCATTGCCGAAACACTTTTGGGAGTATAATAACGTGGAATCGGGACTAAATTTTGTCGATCTAATTTTAAAAGCCAGTTTTTTGGTACAACTTGTTATGTTGACCCTGGTGGGATTGTCTATTGCTTCTTGGGCAATTATTTTTCAACGTAAAACTGTCATTTCTCAAGCCCAAAGCCAATCAAAGAATTTCGAGCAAAAATTTTGGTCCGGTATGGATCTTAGCAAACTCTATAATGAAATAGCTGCAAGGACTGGTAGTGCGTCAGGACTAGAAGCGTTATTTGTATCCGGCTTTAAAGAGTTTGCAAAGCATAAAAAAGGCAATATCCAATCTCCTTCAATTGTTGTTGAAGGTACACACCGTTCAATGCGTGTCGCGCTTTCTCGTGAAATTGAAAAGTTAGAATCAAGCCTTTCTTTTTTAGCAACAGTTGGCTCTATCAGTCCTTATATCGGTCTATTTGGTACCGTTTGGGGGATCATGAATGCTTTCATCGCGCTCGGTGAAGTGAAACAAGCGACACTGCAAATGGTTGCACCAGGTATTGCTGAGGCTTTGATTGCAACAGCTATGGGTCTGTTTGCGGCAATTCCAGCGGTTATGGCGTATAACCGATTTGCTAAAAATGTAGAAAAGCTAGAAACTCATTACATTAACTTTATGGAAGAGTTCGCTAATATCCTTTATCGTCAGGCTGCAACACAAGTAGAGGCAAAACAAAATGTATCAGCGTAAGAGACGTCGTCCCGTCGCGGAGATCAACGTCGTTCCTTATATTGATGTTATGTTGGTGCTGTTGATCATCTTTATGGCAACGGCTCCACTTATCCAGCACGGTGTAAAAGTAGACTTACCTCAGATGGAAGAGTCTGAATTGGTTGAAACCAAAGACTCGCCACCGATTATTGCCACCATTGATGCTGAAGGTCGCTATTTTGTGACTGTTGGCACCGATCCTGAAGCACCAATGGATGCCGTAGAAGTAGCTGCGGTGATTAAACTTAAGTTAGAACAAAATCCAGATACCCCTGTAATGATTAAAGGTTCAGGCAGAGTGTCGTATCAAGAAGTACTTTATTTAATGGATTTCTTGAAAAAAGCGGGTGTTCCTTCTGTTGGCCTAATGACTAAATCATTTGAGGATGAGTAATGAGTTCATTATCTAGCAGCGTAGTTAAGTCAGTATTGCTTCATGGCGCGATTGGCGGTCTGCTATTTGCTACGGCAAATTTTCAAGTTGAAACACCTACTGTGATGGAAGTCACCTTAAATCCACAGCAAAAAGATCAAAAGCCTGAAAGGGCGGTTTCTGCGGTGTCGGTTGATCAGCAAGCGGTTGAGAAAAAGATTGCTGATTTAAAAAAGCGTGAAGAAGAAAAGCAAGCTGCTGAAGATCGCCGTATTCGCGATCTTGAACAGCGTGCGCAGCAAGCCAGAAAAGACCGTGAAGCCGAAGCGCGGCGCATTAAAAAGCTGGAGCAAGAGCGTCAAGCTAAGCTGGAAGAGACTCGCCAAGCTGAGGCGCAAGCTAAACGCGCTCGCGAAATTGAGAAAAAGCAACGTGAGCAGGCTGACAAAGCGAGAGCTGAAAAAGCCGCTGCGGAAGAAGCTGCTAAAAAGGCTGCAGCTCAGCGTCAAGCTGAGGAAGATCGCTTAAGAAAGGCCGAAGAGGCGAGGAAACGTCGCGAAGCTGAGGAAAAACGAAAAGCGGAAGAAGCGGAGCGTCAACGTCAAAAGGCACTTGAAGAACAAATGCTGCGTGACCAGCTTGCTAAGGAGCAGGCAGCAAGAGCGAAGATCCGTCAACAGCAAGTGTTGAGCGAAGTGGATAAGTTTAAAGCACTTATCATGCAACGCATTCAAGCCAACTTGCTTATTGATGAAACAATGAAAGGTAAACAATGCCGAGTAAACATTCGTCTAGCCTTTAACGGCCTTGTGACGCATGTAGAGTCATTGGGCGGCGACAAGCTAGTTTGTGAAGCTGCTATCCGTGCTGTGAAAATGGCAGATACTTTACCTGTTTCTAAAGATAAAGACGTGTTTGAGCAGCTTAAGAATATCAATTTAACAATTAAACCCAATTTTTAAAGGACGAACATGCTAAAGAAGTTCACAACCTTATTGCTGGTTTTTACTCTGGGTGTATCACAGTTTGCGCAAGCCGCACTTGAAATTGTGATAACAGAAGGGGTAGACAGTGCTAGACCCATCGCAATTGTACCATTTAAATATAATGGCACTGGTGAAATGCCGTCGAGTTTAAGTGAAGTTATTTCTGCAGACTTGATGCGCAGCGGTAAATTTAAGCCGGTTGCTGAGGCTGACATGCCTCAATTACCAACCACTGACTCGGAAATCGACTACGCTGCATGGGTCGATGCGGGGGTTGAAGCGGTAGTTGTAGGTACTGTGACCCAGCAATCTGCAGGACGCTACTTAGTAAAGTATGAGCTGATTGACGTGATCAGAGCGCAGCTTACTGGTGGTGAAACCCGCATTATGTCAAATGGTCGCTTAATGCAAAGCGACGATCATGTACTTGAAGGACGCCAAAGTATTGTCAGCAGTACTGGCTTTAGAAACTATGCGCACCAAATCAGTGATGTAGTATATGAAGCTTTAACAGGTGAAAGAGGCGCATTTAGAACTAAGATTGCCTACGTCATCGTACGTGACGGCCAAGATAAGCCATACCAATTGGTTGTTGCCGATTATGACGGTTACAACGAACAGGTGTTATTACGCTCAAAAGAGCCGTTAATGTCTCCTGCATGGTCGCCGGATGCAAACAAACTTGCGTACGTGACTTTTGAAAATCGCCAATCGCAAATATACATTCAAGACATTTACACTGGGAAACGAGAACTGATCACGAGTCACCCTGGTATTAATGGCGCAC
Organism: Pseudoalteromonas sp. GCY; assembly: GCF_016695175.1. Lineage (NCBI taxonomy): Bacteria > Pseudomonadati > Pseudomonadota > Gammaproteobacteria > Alteromonadales > Pseudoalteromonadaceae > Pseudoalteromonas > Pseudoalteromonas sp. GCY. The sequence goes on along the minus strand of NZ_CP068023.1, from coordinate 2,592,063 downwards.
CACAGTTTTCTCCTGATGGAACTAAATTACTTGCAGTACTCTCTAAGGATGCAGGTGGAGCGACAGAAGTATATCTAATCGACCTGAAAACTCGTCAAGAAACACGCTTGACTCGTCACCGTAGTATAGATACTGAGCCTTCTTGGCATCCAAACGGTCAAGAAATTGTGTATACATCTGAAAGGGGTGGTAATGCTCAGATTTATAAGTTAAATTTAAAAACTGGTAGGTCTAAGCGAGTGACGTTCGACGGCGACATGAACTTAGCAGGTTCGATCACTCCAGATGGTAAACGTTTGATTATGGTTAACCGCACGCTTGGCCGTTACCACATTGCGAAAAAAGAATTAGATTCCGGGCTGTTTCAAGTGCTAACTCGTACGAGACTAGATGAGTCTCCGAGTATTGCACCAAATGGTTCGATGATAATATACAGCACCTTGCACAATAATAAGCAGGTATTGGCATTGGTGTCTATGGATGGTCGTTTCAAGGCAAGGTTACCTGTCTTGGACGGTCAAGTTAAGGCACCAGCCTGGTCGCCGTTTTTACAGTAATTTTGCTGGTTAGATTTATAAAGATATAGGAATATACTCGATGCAACTTAACAAAACTCTAAAAGCCTTAATGGTCGCGTTGCCAGTGATGACACTTGCAGCATGTAGCTCATCTTCAAGTGTTGATGAGGGCGCGGCTAGCGAAAGCAATCAAGCGGCAACCACACAAGACAACACTGTTGACGTAAACACTATGTCTCGCGAGAAATCTGCTGAAGAAAAACTACGTGAGAAATACGAAGCCCTACGTCAAGAACAGATCGTTTACTTCGATTTCGATAAATCTACTATTCAGAGCAAGTATACTGAACTACTTCAAGCGCACGCTGATTTCCTAGTGAAAAACCCAAGTGTGAAAGTACTTGTAGAAGGTCACGCTGATGAGCGTGGTACGCCAGAGTACAACATCGCACTAGGTGAGAGCCGTGGTAAATCAGTGGCTAAATACCTTCAAAGCCTTGGTGTTTCTGACAGCCAAATCTCTGTAGTGAGTTATGGTGAAGAAAAACCAATGATTAAGTCACGTACAGAAGAAGCGTTCGCTAAGAACCGCCGCGCGGTATTAGTGTACTAAGAAAGAGTTATTATGAAGCCGAATACTATTTTGGCAGCATTCTTACTCATGAGCGGGAGCGCCCAAGTTTGGGCTGCTCCCGCTCCTGTTTCAGAAGCTGCAAATTCAAATCAAACACTAGAAGAACGTGTCTCTCAACTTGAGAGTATGATGAGAACCCGCAATTTGCTACAGGCTGAGTTACAGCAACAGCTTAATCTTTTGCAAGAAGAAGTAAGCCAAGTGCGCGGTGTGACAGAAGAGCAGAGCTATAAGCTTGAAAAAGTGCTACAACGTCAACGTGAGTTGTATCAAGAGATTGAAAATCGCGTCAGTCAAGCTTATGACCAGTCACAATCCACCGCAGCCGCGGTAACGCCTGATGTTACACCAGAGCAAGCATTCAGTAGTAATCTGTCTGAGAATGAAGCGTACGACCGTACAGTAAACATGATAATGAAGGATAAGCGCTACGATGCGGCGATCCCTGAGTTTCAAAGTTTCTTACAGCAGTATCCAAACTCAGTATATGTGCCGAACGCGCATTACTGGTTGGGTCAGCTATTCTTGATAAAATCTGACGATGGTAAAGCCAAGTCTCATTTTGCAACCGTTGTTGATAATTTCCCTGAATCGAATAAACGTCCAGAAGCGATGTTAAAGCTGGGTACTATTTTACATAAACAGGGACAAGCCGCTGAAGCGAAGACGCTCCTTAATAAATTGATTAAAGAGTATCCAAGTACGACTCCTGCAAAATTGGCAACAGAGCGTTTAGCGAAGATGTAATTATCACTTTTTGAGCTGAGTGCCTTAAAATTAGGCGCTTAGTCATAAAAAGTGAAAAAAACTAGCTATTTCAGTTGCACTCAAAATTTAAATAAGTATTATAAGCGCCCGCAGCAGGCGATTGGTAACAAAAAACTGCTGCGTTAAGTGGGTCATTAGCTCAGTTGGTAGAGCAGTGGACTTTTAATCCATTGGTCGATGGTTCGAGTCCATCATGACCCACCACTTTACAAGCTTTAGAATTCATATTTGAGCGGGTCATTAGCTCAGTTGGTAGAGCAGTGGACTTTTAATCCATTGGTCGATGGTTCGAGTCCATCATGACCCACCACTTTATAAGCTTGCGAATTCGATTTTGAGCGGGTCATTAGCTCAGTTGGTAGAGCAGTGGACTTTTAATCCATTGGTCGATGGTTCGAGTCCATCATGACCCACCACTTACAAGCATACGGATTCAATTTTGAGCAAGTCATTAGCTCAGTTGGGTGAAAAAAGACCGAAGCAAGGCTTCACAGCTTTTTGAACGCGAGTCGGGACGACGAGCCGGAACACCTCTTCAGGATGAATCAATGGCACTTTTAATGCTTGAGCGGGTCATTAGCTCAGTTGGTAGAGCAGTGGACTTTTAATCCATTGGTCGATGGTTCGAGTCCATCATGACCCACCACTTACAAGCATATGAATTCGATTTTGAGCGGGTCATTAGCTCAGTTGGTAGAGCAGTGGACTTTTAATCCATTGGTCGATGGTTCGAGTCCATCATGACCCACCACTTATAAGCTTGCGAATTCGATTTTGAGCAGGTCATTAGCTCAGTTGGGTGAAAAAAGACCGAAGCAACGCTTCGCAGCTTTTTGAACGCGGGTCAGGACGACGAGCCGGAACACCTCTTCAGGATGAATTAATGGCACTTTTAATGTTTGAGCGGGTCATTAGCTCAGTTGGTAGAGCAGTGGACTTTTAATCCATTGGTCGATGGTTCGAGTCCATCATGACCCACCACTTACAAGCATACGAATTCAATTTTGAGCAAGTCATTAGCTCAGTTGGGTGAAAAAAGACCGAAGCAACGCTTCGCAGCTTTTTGAACGCGAGTCAGGACGACAAGCCGGAACACCTCTTCAGGATGAATTAATGGCACTTTTAATGTTTGAGCGGGTCATTAGCTCAGTTGGTAGAGCAGTGGACTTTTAATCCATTGGTCGATGGTTCGAGTCCATCATGACCCACCACTTACAAGCATACGAATTCAATTTTGAGCAAGTCATTAGCTCAGTTGGGTGAAAAAAGACCGAAGCAAGGCTTCACAGCTTTTTGAACGCGAGTCGGGACGACGAGCCGGAACACCTCTTCAGGATGAATTAATGGCACTTTTAATGCTTGAGCGGGTCATTAGCTCAGTTGGTAGAGCAGTGGACTTTTAATCCATTGGTCGATGGTTCGAGTCCATCATGACCCACCATCCTCTTATTCTTCATATATTATTCAAAATACTTTCTTAAACTCGCCATTTTGAGCTAAACATTCGCTAGGATTACCCCTGTATTTTTCGTATAATTCTACCTAATTATGCAATGTGGACTAGTGGTCGAGAAATGAGTCTAGCTGAACGTATTATGCCGGAAGATTATATCTTCCCTCCAAAACCTGCCCCTCTTACCGTTGAAGAAAAAGCAGAGTATAAAGCGCGTATCAAAGCGCTATTAGTTGAAAAAAATGCGGTACTGGTTGCCCATTATTATACTGATCCTGAGATCCAAGCACTTGCTGAAGAAACTGGCGGTTGTGTTGCTGATTCATTAGAAATGGCACGGTTTGGCGCTAAGCAAGAAGACAAAGACATGATCATCGTCGCGGGCGTGCGCTTTATGGGCGAAACGGCAAAAATATTAACACCGCACAAAACCGTTGTGATGCCAACACTCGAAGCAACTTGCTCGTTGGACGTAGGCTGCCCCATAGACGAGTTTTCTGCGTTTTGCGATCAACATCCAGACAGAAAAGTGGTGGTATACGCCAATACCTCAACTGCGGTAAAGGCCAGAGCGGATTGGATCGTCACCTCTTCTTGCGCGCTTGAGATTGTTGAGCACCTTGATGAGCAAGGCGAAAAAATCATCTGGGGTCCGGATAAGCACTTGGGTTCTTATATCCAAAAGAAAACGGGCGCCGATATGATCATGTGGAACGGTGCGTGTATCGTTCATGATGAATTTAAAACCAAAGCCCTTAAAGACATGAAGCAGCTACATCCTGACGCTGCGGTACTGGTTCACCCTGAGTCTCCTGCGGAAATCGTAGACTTAGCGGATGCAGTAGGCTCAACGAGTCAGTTAATTAAAGCTGCGCAAGAAATGGATAATCAGAAGTTTATCGTTGCCACCGATCGCGGTATCTTCTACAAAATGCAGCAACTTTGCCCTGAGAAAGAGTTCTTCGAAGCACCAACCGCTGGTGAAGGCGCTACATGTCGTAGCTGTGCCCATTGCCCTTGGATGGCAATGAACGGCCTACAGGCAATTGAAGAAGCGCTTATCAGCCCACAAGGCAAAGAAGTCTTCGTTGATATGGAGTTGCGTGAAGGCGCACTACGTTCGCTAAATCGCATGCTAGATTTTTCTGCATCCTTGCAGAAATAGTAGGATTAATAGACAAATAGATCCTAAAAGCAAAAAACTGCTTGATAAAGTGCGAGGCTTTTCATAGTATTAGCCCCGCAATTCAGTGCGGAGAGATGGCTGAGTGGCTTAAGGCGCACGACTGGAACTCGTGTATACGTTTATAGCGTATCGAGGGTTCGACTCCCTCTCTCTCCGCCATTTTTTCCTCTTTAAAATCAATCACTTATCACGCTCGCTTGTTATTTTGGGGACATTTTGGGGATACGCGGAGTGATTTTAGTGTCTTCAAATCCTAAATATTTGCTTGCTCTACTAGCCATATCTGGCACTTCTTGTTCCATCCATTTTCCATAATGCTGCTCAATCATCTTGGTTGATGTATGCCCCATTTGATTTGCAATCCAACGTTCGTTAACACCCGCAGTTAGCAATTGACTGGCAAAAGTGTGCCTTGCTTGACTTGGACCACGATAACGAATTTTGGCCTTTTTAAGATGGGTTTTAAAAAAGCGGTCACGGTAGGGGGCTTCGCCTTTTAGTTCGTCGTGAGAAAGTGAGTTCACAAACACAAAACGTACACTCTCCGATTTAGCCGTTTTATTATCCTGCTGCGTCACCGTGATTTTCCTCGGCGCTAACATTGCGCTAAGTGCCAATTGCTTGCGTATTATTTCAAGTGCTGGCGCAAGCAAATGCACCGTTCGCACACTGCCGCGCGTCTTGGGTACTTTATAGCGCCCAAGCACAATAGCGCGCTGCACTTTGATAGTGCCTTTGTCTAGGTCTACATCTTCCCACGCTAGCGCCAATAACTCAGACAGGCGCAAACCCGTCCAGCAACAAAATACAAACGCATTCACTTCCTGTGGGCGGCTTGTAGGTGTGTTTGCAAACGTGTTTATTTCCTCCCTTGTAAATGGGTCTGGCTCATCCCTAACCACCTTTAAATTGTCAATGTAGTCAAATGGGCTGAACTCTAATAGCCTATCCGCCTTTGCATCATGAAACACACCACGAAACGGTATCAATAACTCATTGATGGTCTTATTGCTCAGGTTAGCCAAGTCAACGCTAATCCAAACCTTTAAATCACTCTGTTTTATTTGGTTGAGCCTATGCGCTCCCCACTTAGGCAGGATGTGATTTTTGATTTTATTGTCGTAAGAACGATGCGTGCTGTGTGCAATTTGGGTTTTTTTAACGCTTAACCAAACTTCCAACGCATCACGAACGGTGGGAATTTCATTTTGTGGCGCACTCCAAATGTGCGCGCGCTGTGAATCAGGAAAGTGCCTGGCATAGTCAAATGTGTTGGTGGCAATTTCGTGGAGAATTGCCGCGCGTTTATTAACGGCAAACTTAATGTTTGACCTAGTAACCTTTAAGCCTTTTAGTGCTTCGCGGCAACGTACACCGCGAAACCTAAAAAAAATACGAATCCATTTGCCGTGTATCTCAATGCCTTCGAACTGGTCGGCATAGTCCTTTAAATCACTCATTACAGCGTGTTCTCTACGTATTCATTCCAACGCTCGAAATGGTAATAAACGCGCCCGTCTGGTGCTTTTCGCCATATATGCCCCTCAGGGATCTTTCCATCTTTGCGGCGACAATCCAGCATATCTTTTTTAATCCCTTTTAATCGCTCAAATACTGGTGGTAATACCCAACCTAGCTGTACATATGTTTCCATTGTTAAATCTCTCTAGTGTTTAGTAAATTCGATGATAAACAGGTGCCACTATGATATATTTGAAAGTGTCAAAGTGATACTGTAAGTATCATTTTGGTGATTGATTTGTTCGTTGTCAACATATATTATCTTTTTTGTTATTTTAAATACGGTGGTTGTATTATGAGAATTAAAGTACAGTGTGAGTTGCCAAAAGAAAGTTTGGTTAAAGTTTTTGGTGGTATTGGTACTAGCCCTTTTGACCCAAAGAAAGGTGAGGAGGAGTCCAAACCCGAAGCAACCTCTGGCCTAGTGGCTAATAATGTGAGTGAAATGGGGGGGTAAATTGTCCAATTTTTCGTTACATGGCTTTTATACAGCTGGTTACTATTTGAGTTTGATTTCAACGGTTATTGGCTGTGTTGCTATTTTTATAAGGACACGATGCTCACCTACGGAGTTGTTGGGTAGGAGGTATAATCATTACTTTCAGGAGGAAATTAGTAGTTTTATTTCATACCTGTGTGTTGTGGCTGTGTTTCTGTTAAGCATATTTCTTGAGTACATTTTGTTTGAGCTTAGGGGTGGTTTGTCGCAAGTCGCCTATGAGTTATTTGTGTATTTTCAAAAGATAGCTTTAGAAATCTCTTTGGTGCTGTGTATCTGCTTATTGCACCATAGGAGTTTGATTAGTCATTCAAAACTAACAAAGGTGATATGCACCGCATCTATTTTTATGGCTTTTTGGCATCTTCTTAGATTGTTAGATAAAGTTGTATTTAGTTCAGGTTTGTTAGATAATTGTTATTCGTTGGTGGTTACTGTTGTAACGTTTTCCGTGTCAATCGCAATGGCGATTTATGCGTTAGTCTATATAAGACCAAGGGAGATGATTGTTTAATGGATTGGTTTGCTTTTTTTACATTTGCAACCGTTGTTGTTTCATTTGGGGTAGCAATCTCATTTTACTTCAAGGTTTCAAAGCGCTCATATTCAAAGAAAAGACCAAATGAGGCTAGATTTTTGAGGCTTGGTTATCAATACAAGGATGCTATGTCCGAGCTTGATATTGATGTAAAACTCAAAAAGCTAAAAGAGTTCGAAGAGGGCTTGATTTTAGCTATTGAGGAGCACGAGGAAACAATCAATGTTGATGTTAACGGTAATGTTAGTTTTCTGGATGTGAGAAAAGCAGCTCTTAAAAAGGCTAGTTAAGGAGAGTTAATAAGTGATTAAGCTAATTAAATCTGATTGTCACACCGTTCGTGGTGGAACAAGCGGGAATGGCGTTGAGCCTCCTGAGTTACAGGTTCGAACTGGTGGGAATGGTGTTGAGCCTCCAGAGTTGCAAGCTCGAACAAGCGGGAGTGGGCTTGACCCTAAATAAGAGATTAAAAAAAAGAGCTTTCTAGCTCTTTTTTTATGCCTCTTTGGCGGCGTCTCTGGTTTCGCCATTGGATTCATCTATGAATGATGAAAGGAGAAGTTTCTTAATTGCTGATGGGTCTGCCTTGTACTCAACAAGCCCTACTTGAGATAGTCTCGGTAGCCATGAGTCGAGCACTCGCTCAATATCTTTGATAGAGAAATCACCTTTATCAACCTCATAATAGTCAATTCTCATACCGAGCCTTTCTGATAGTGCTTCGAGTTGTTCGACATTTATTGATTGTCTTCCTGAAAAGTAGTGACCCACAGCGCCCCTAGTTGTAACCCCAAAAACATCCAAGAGGTCACTTTGAGTGATGCCGAGGGTTTTCATTCTTCTTTTTGCTGTTGATACCCAGTGCGGTTCCATAACTTAACTCATAAAAATAAAGCAACTAATCAGTAGGATACTGGTTGTATCTAAAGACAGCAAATTTTTTAACATGGAGAAGTTGACTATCAATTGCTTTGTGTATACTCTCAGTATCGTTAAGTATACAGAGGTTATCTTTATGAATTTGCAAAGGTGGTATTCCACGTTAAGTAAGCAAGAAAAAGGTCGTGTTAAAGAGGAGCTGGCTGCTTTGACATCAAGCAGTATTCACACAGCTCGCTCTTACCTAACAGGAGCTAGACCAGTTCCTTTTGGTTACGCTCTAGATATTTGCACTCTTTCAAAAAACAAGGTGCTTTTGAGTGATTTAGCTATTGCAGAAAAAAGTCGGAGAATGGCTTTTGGTGATAAGGGGGTTGCATGAGTCATTCAATCGTAGAAATCGACGAGTTAATCACCGAGCCATCACATTGGGATATTCAGCTAATGAAAATCCGCCAATTACGCGCTCAAATCAAATCACACAAAGCACAGCGCGAAGCCGAGCAGCAACGCATTGAGCAAGAGACGCGAGCCCAACGCAACGGCGAACGCAGCAACCAATTACTTAAATCCGCTTTGGCGATGGCAGCACGCAACCGCATGAGCGCAAGCAAAAGGGTGGTGTTATGAAATCAAACGCATATTACTGCAATCTTAATGCAGGAATTCGGATTTGTTTAACGTTGTCATTTTTGACAAAGGGGACAACGCACCCAGTTGGTCAGTCATCTGTCGATTTGTGGTTGGACACTGTAGATAGCTTTCACGAGTGCGGCATGCACCACATTGCACATAAAGTGGATGAAGCCGTTTGCAATGTGGTTGAAAAGTGCGGGGTAGAGAAATGAAATCAAATCAGCGCATGTTTGCTGTCAGAAACGCTATTAGGCAATGCCTTTACATTAATCAAGAGCTACCAGCGAGAGGCAATCGCTTAACCCGCGCAGGTGTTGAGTCAGCGCTAGATGCTGTTGATGAACTGTATCTGGCAGGTGCTAATCGCTTCGCGCACAAATTAGATGATGTGATTTATCAGCACGTAGAAAAGTACGGGGTAGCGCCACTAGATGAAATTACCCAAGAGCGTATTGATTACTACTGGAAGCTTGTTGAAAAGTACCAAAATTTAACGCTTGAAGAAAAGCAGTTAGTGGCTGGTGCTGTACGGGGTGAGTTGGATGGGGCTAGCCAATATCTTGAATCAGTTCAATGCGAGATTGCCAGTATAAAAGAAAGTGGTTTCACTGATATCGGCGATGCTTTGGAAGCGCTTTTTGACGAGTTATTGGAATGTGAAATGTGTCAGAGCGGTGGTCGTGAGGTCGTTGGTTTAGTAACGCAAAACTCCCCAACTGGTGAGGTGGTTGATTGGTGGTTATGTAGTGACTGCATTCAATACTTTGAAGAAAACGGCGCTCCTGGTTCGGTTATTCGTAAAGTAGATGGGGTGTGATTAATGAACAGTCTTAAAAAGCTCCTAACCTGCCCCAAAAGTTATAAGTTTGATAAGGCTGGGTTATGTGTGAGAACAGTTATTACGACGACCGATAACGCCCTGTACGCTGTTGGTGACGTAGTGAATTTGTGCGACCACCATAGCGGCCAACTGTTTTGCAAGGTCAAGGTGTTAGCTGTCGAATTCAAAAAATCAACCGCGCCAATGTGGTTTTTTTGGCTAATGACGTATGAGTTAGTAAATGATTGATTCGCGTTCACTTCCCATTTGCTGGGAGCTTGTCGGCAATAGCGAAAAGATGCAGCCCATTACCATTACTAGGGCTGCTCCGCATTGTTGGGGTAAGTTCGGGTTTGATAAGGTTGCAGAGCAAGTTAAATCACGCTTAGCGCTAATACCCACTAACCGCTTACGCCGCATTGCTGCGCATGGGTATGCGAAACGCTTTAACTCAGAGACAGCGAAAAACCCAGAGCGCTCAGCCAATATTTACCTGCGAAAAACCATTGAGCGAGTCACTGAAATTGTTGACCGTTCGCCACTTACCATCCGCGAATTAAACAGCAAAAAAGCCCGTAAAGATAAAGCTAAGCAGATCACCACGATTTGCCAGCAAATGGGTATTGTTGAGTTTGATGAAAGTACGACTCTTGAAGATGCAGAGCAGCTGGTTTTTGCCAGTTACATTGCAATGCATGACTTCACGATGTCGCAAGGGGTGACACCGCCTTATCAAGCCACTTTTAACGCCGCCAAGTCAAAAAAGGTAGACGGTACTTGGGAACGTTGCGATACCAATTTGCTAGCAGACCGATTAGAGCGCGGAATACGTCGCATGCAATGTGATAAATGGTGGTTGCGCAAACTAAACCGTTTACGCGACACCACACTTGAGCATTTAAATATCACTATGGGTTTGGTTAAAAAAGGGGTCTCCCCGTATGCCAGCAAAGATGCAGTTCAAGAGTTCCGCCACAGCAAAAAGTCACAACGTGAATGGGTTGAGTCCATGCAGCTTGAAAGCAAGGACGGCGAAACCATCGACCTGAAACACGTTTTTGACCATTCCATTTCTAACCCCGAAATTAGGCGCATTGAAATGATAGTTCGCATTCGTGGCTATAAAGAATGGGCAGAGGAAAAAGGCATGGCGTGCATGTTCTACACCGTTACTGCGCCGTCTAAGTACCACGCAAACAGTGATAAATATAACAACGCATCGCCACGTGAAACCCAAGAGTATTTGGTAAAGCAGTGGGCAAAGGTTCGCGCTGAGTTATCCAAGGCCAAAATTGGGGTATTTGGTTTGCGTATTGTTGAACCTCATGCTGATGCAACCCCGCACTGGCACATGGTGCTATTTATGAAGCCAAGTGACGAAGCCACAGTAACCAACACCCTGCGCCGCTATGCCTTGCAACACGATGGTGACGAAGATGGGGCTGCGAAAAACCGTTTTGATGCCACGCCGGAAGATAAAAGCAAAGGCGATGCCGTGTCGTACATCATCAAATACATTTCCAAGAACATAAACGGCGCGCACATGGGCGATATGTTTGATGACGAAACGGGGCTACCTATTGAGCCTGAAAACGGCATTGTGATGAATGTAGCGGCATGGGCTAGCCGTTGGCGTATTCGGCAATTTCAATTTATCGGTGGGGCGCCTGTTGGTATTTGGCGCGAGTTTCGCCGTGTGCCTAAAGAGTCAGTCGAAAAATTGTCTGAAATCGCAAAAGAGATATTCGAGGCCGCAGATAACAGTCGTTTTGCTGAGTTTATTGAGTTGCTCGGCGGCGCATTGGGTGAGCAATCAAGGCCAGTAGAGCTAGCCAAGGAAGAAAACGGTGCTAACGCATACGGAGAGCCAAAACAGCGCACCATAGGTATCGCATCGCGCGGGTTTACCTATGTCACTCGGGTTACGCAATGGCTTTTAAAGAGGAGCGACAGCGACTCTCCTTGGAGCACTGGAAATAACTGTAATACCCCAGCCAATGATTGGCAGATTGGGCACGGGGAAAAGGTAAACCCCATTCATTTAATACCCCCTGAGCATCGCAATGCAGTCATGCGGGGAGCAACTTACCAAGAAGATGATGAAATCAACCAAACCGTGACTCATTACTGGGTTCGCGGCGGGAATCTAATGCAGGAGTCAATGAGTTATGCGTAAAGGGTACAAAGTGGCAACGGGGGTGATATGCCTGTTATTCATGTTCCATGGAGCGTTAAAAGAATATGTATTTGAGGGGATGCTGGACGAATGTATCAATGGTGGTTTAGAGCAATCGGGCATCAAAATCACATGCACAGTCGAGCGCGTGAAGTGGGTGAAAAGGTATGAGCATTGGGAATCTGAGGAGAATTAAAAGTGCAGCAAAAAATCGTAAAAATCGCTGGGAAAATTAATGAGGCGAAAAAGCTACCAGCCATTCAGGTAGGTAAAAAAATTAGACTGGCAGAGGCCGCGCTTGATGACACGGTGTCGCTAATGTCAGAAATGGCGAGCCGAATAGAAATGTTAGAGGGGATGCAAGATGGCGAAATCGACTAACGAGGAACTAGGCGTAATTGAGTGTGACGGCTGCGGCACGTTCGCCAGCATCAAGCGCCGAAAAAACGGCAAAAAACTTTTTTACTTGCACTGTTCCAATTGCGGAATGGACCAAAGAAGCGGGGACTATGTTCAAGCGAAATGGGCGAAAGCGGTAAATAAACAATCCCAGCAACCGCAAGCTTTGCAGAGCGAAAATAGCGAAATGCAAACGCAGGTGGTTTTACACAATCCCGCACCTGATGAATGGGTGCCACAAACAGAACAAATTAGCGAACTAGGAGCAAACGAACATGCAGAATCAGGCGAACGACTTACCAGCGGAACTACAGAAAACAGCGATAGCGACGGCGATGGAGGATTTAACTTTTGGGGGTGGCTCGCAATCGGCGCAATCGGAGTTGCAGCAATCGCCACCGGTGGACGAATACAGCCATCTAGATAAATTCACGGCTGTTCAGGATGAGCAAGTGGGGGAAGTTGCTGAATCGGAAGAAATGACCGAAAGCGACATTAGTGCGCTGGCTGGGTATGGCGTTTCTTCGCTGGCTGACTTTATCGAGTCCACCATTGAAGCGCCAGTAACCATTGATAATGAAACGCGTGAAGTGATTGCAGAAAAAGCCGCGCCTGTGGTGCGTAAATACTGCAAGGGCGGGATGCCCTCGTGGATGGTGAAATGGAAAGAAGAAATCGAACTAGGGTTGGTACTCGGCACTGCTGCGATTTCGGTCTTTAAGCAAATTAAGGCATACGAAAAAGAGAACACCAAGGGCGAATTAAATAGCGAAAATACGGAGGTTGTTAGTGGCCATTAACTCTAACAATGCTTTAAAAGCAAAGCATGTATGTTATTTGGCGGGAACTGGCGGCGGTAAAACTACCGCCGTTAAGTTGCTGGATATGGTGGGTGATCAGTGCGCGATTTTCGATTTATACGGCGATTATAAATACGATGGCCGTAAGCGCGGTCATTTTAATGGTTTGGGTGGCCGTGCGGTGTATCACTACACAAACCGCAAGCAATTTGCTCAGGCGTTTGTGGAAGCGTGGCGTTCGGGCAAGAAATTTGTTGTTGCCTATAGTCCAGAGTTTCCGAAATCCCTCAAGGGTGAGCAACTGAAAAAAGCCAAGCAAACCGAGCTTTATTGGTTTGGTCAATTGATGTGGGAAGCCGCAGACGGCAACCGAGAGTTGCACGTAGTGATTGAGGAACTTGCCAAGCTCAGCGACACCGCTGGCAAGGATGACTCTATCATTGGTGAGCTGGCTACGGGCGGGCGAAAATTCGGTGTTATTTTGCACACGGTTTTTCAGCGTTCGCAGGAAGTGCCAAAAACCATCTGGAACAATTCGCCACGCAAGGTACTCGGGGCGCAAGAAGCGCAAGCAGATGCAAAGCGGGTTTCCGTAGAATTGGATGCTGACCTACAAGACATTTACCTAATCAGTAAATTGAATGCCCTCTATGAAGATGAGCGCCTTTATTATTTGGTAAAAAGCAAAGGGGGAATCGGCAACATTGAGCCAAAAGTAATCCATTTAAAAACGGGTAAAGCCGAAAATCTGACATTTGACCAATTGAGGGTGGCGTAATGTTAAGTTTGCTTGAGTCCCTAAAGGGGCTGGGGAGTAAGGAGGTGCAGCCTTTTGATGCGGCTCGTCAGTCTGCTGAAAAAGTAGTGATTGGATTTGATAGCTTATATAACTCCAATCATGAATGGTTAAATGGTGTCATGAGAGAGAGTTTAACTTTTCATTTAAAAGTGCCTCATGCCCAAAAACCACCTATGAATATCATGCTGGTGTTTAACTCGGGGTTGTTTTATTTCGTCGAAAGCAAACCGAAATTTAATCGTGTTTTTCTCAAAAAGAATGAGAAGCGCCACTACAAAGAAGTGAGTAGAGAGGAGTTGATAGAGGAAATCTATAAATTTTATTAGTCAAAAGAGCGAAAATTTCGCTCTTTTCGCTCCCCCTATAGCGAAAACCGTTTCCCTCAAGAGCGAAACGCCTGATTTATTACTTAGCGATTTTAAAACCAAACAAGGTAATCATCGCATGTTAAATAAATCTACTCTGACTGCCGTTGGCGTCACGTTGGGTGTGCTGGCCGTTCTTAATAACGTTCGTGCGCTTCGTTCAATCAAACGCACAATCGTAGGTTAAGGGGGCGCAATGTTAGAAGTTTCTCCACTAAATAACCTAACTGGTGTTGCTGCTGGCGGCAGTGTTTCGTTAACGCTGCCAGTTGGCCGCACATACGAAAAAATTCATTTTGAATATTCAGGCGTAACACCTGCACAAATCAAAAATCTAAAAGTTGAGCTGCAAGGCCGAACGCTAACAGAGTACGGCACGCTGCAAGACCTGCTTGACGAAAATGCATATTTTAAACGTGAGCAGGTTGACGGTATTGCAACGCTGTACTTTGTGCGTCCTGAGATTGAGGGTGTATTAAATCCATCGTTGGTTGAGCAACGCTTTTTTGCGTTGGGTACAACTGGCCTGTCTATCGCACAAATCAAATTTGATATCGCAACGGATGCAACTGCGCCAGTGATTAAAGCGTTTGCCGAAAAATCTTCTGGGAGTGCTCCTGGTTGGTTGTTCAAGCGTCGTTCGTTCCGCTACAACTTTGCGGTTGGTATCAACGAAATTGAAAATCTACCGCGCCCATTAGGTGCAAAAATCGCGCTAATTGAAATTAAAAAATCGGGCGTTACGTCTGCCGAATTTCTGGTGAACAACGTGAAATGGCGTGACCACATTCCTGCACCACTACACACGCACCACCTAAAGCAGCGCGGCCGTTCACCACGAACCAATACACACGCAATTGACCTGTTTTTGGCAGGGGATGTGTTTAGTGCGCTAGCGCTGGATAACACCATCAATGACATGCGTTTACGTGTTGAAGCGTCTGAAGCGGGTAGCGCCGAGGTGGTTGTGCACTATTTTGACGACTACGCAAAATCAACATTCTAAGGGGGTTGACCAATGCAACCAGAGGGAGCGCCAACAATGGCGGCAACTACAACGGGCGGCGGTTGGTGGGATGGCGCGAACTCATTTTTGGGTAACGCGCTGAAAATGTGGGGTGATATTGAGAAGGTTAAGGCCATCAAGTCATCAAACGGCATCACCCAAAACGAACACATGAACACCGCAGAGCTAGACAATGGCGCGGCGGTACTTGTGGACGCACCAAAAACCCAAACCGCGCAACCTACTGAACCAATGGTGTTTGGTTTACCACAATCAACCGTGTTGTACGGATTTGGTGGGTTGTTGGCTGTAGCACTAATTATGAAGGCAATGAAATGAAAGGTAATCCGAAGAACTTGAAATATTTTGCGTATGGCGTGGCTATCTCGGTCGCGGGTGCAATTTTGGCTGACTATGTACGTGATTGGATGCGCAAACCTGCGGGGCAGTCGTAATGTTTGGCGCAATGCTAGGTGCAACGGGTGCGATACCCGGTATGACTAATGGGGCTGGGAGTCCCATTAGTTCAGGCGCAACATCTGGCACAGGCGACCAAATGCAGCGAATTGGTTTTCAGGGTGGAAATATCAATTTCGGTGGCGGCACTAACAACCAGTTTTTGATTATTGGCGCTGTGGCGATTGCTGCTTTATTTCTGTTGAAAAAATAGGGGGGCGGTATGCGCGTGGCGCACATTAGTGAAATTCATCAAATTAAATCAGCGGCAGCGGCAGACTATGAAACCGTAAAAAATGAAGTGGCGCATGGTTCGGCGGTACTGGTTGAGTTTGAGGGGTGCTATTGCGTGTTGCGTGTAGACCGTGACGGGTTGTGTGTGGTGTGCGCAGCAGGTAAAAACCTGCTGGCGATTGCACCAAAAGTGGTGTCGTTAGCTCGCCGCATTTCAGCCCCCTCCATTGTTTACCACACAAAACGCAAGGCGTTAAAACGTTTATTGTCGGCCTATCAATTTGTGTACGAGTCGACGGACGAAGACGGCTATGCAATTTATAGGATGACGCTAAATGGGTAGTAAATCCAGAAGTACATCACGCCAAACCACCAATAACACCAGTACGAGTATTGGTGTTCAGGGTGACAATAACGGCTTTATCACAAACGGCAGCGGCAACACGTACAACATGACTGACGGCGGCTTAGTTAGCGCAATTGAGTCACTAGGTGCGGGGTTGGTTGATGCAAATATCGCGGGTTTTGATGCTGCAGGCAATATGACCCGAGACGGGTTTGATTTTGCAGGGAATGTAAATCGCGACTCACTAGATTTCGCGGGCGATGCACTGTCAATGACCCGAAACATTGCGGGTGACAGTATCAACGCACAAAACTCACTAACGCGAGATGCGATCGCAGAAAATGGCGATTTAGCGCGTGAGATGTTGGGGCTGTCTGCTGGTATCAATAGCGATGTTATTGGTTTTGCTGGTGACACGCTAAATACAACGATTGGTGCGATAGGGGATGCAAACGCACGAATTACTGACGTTGCCAGTTACGCAATGGATAACTCGGCGCAACTCGCTGGCCTATCAATTGATGCCGCCGACAATGCAAATGCACGCATGACAGACGTTGCTGTGTATTCCATGGATAACGCTTCAAACTTAGCAAAGGATTTGGGGGCGCAGGTAATTACAGCAACGCAGGACGCATACAAAGACGCCAGCGACCAAACTATTTTGGCGCATAAACAGGCATTGCAGTTCGCAGACCACTCCACGCGCTCGGATGGTCAACAACTCGCAATCAGCACCAACAAAACCATGATGTACGTCATGTTGGGTTTAGGTGGCATGGGTATGGCCGTAGCAATGATGAGGGCTAATTGATGTTGATGAATAACGTGTTAAAGGCGGGGGATGTATGGGAAATCAACAATGAGGGTAGTGCGTTTGCTGTTGTTCGCTCGTCGCTTGGGTTAAGAGTGAAAATGTTCAATAAGAGCGGCGAGGCTGTTTTGGATAGTGATGTTGTACAAGGGATTAACCTAGCCGACATACATTACGCATCGCTATATTTGTATGCTGAGCGAGATATGCGGGTGACAGTATGGGTTGGAAAGTATAAGTATGGATACACTCCACAGCCTGAGCGTGCATCCGTAATATCATCGTATACCGTACCAACAAGACCAGGAGTAAACAAGCTCATGGATTTTGACCCGCCACGGCTGCGCGCTATGCTACAAGCGCCCTTTGACATTTGGATTGGCGGTGATGATATGACGGGGGATTATGGTTCAGTAAAAAATGGGCGGCTATTCAAAGGTGGTTCTGAGATTGAGCTCACAAACTTCGGTGATATTTACTATTTTATCTCAGCCGAAAACAAGCGCGTGTTTCAATCCCAAAGCATTCAACTTCCCTATGTCTCGAAATGGTTAAGTCATAACAATGACAGGCCATATACACGCTCACAGTTAGAGGGCGAAAGCGTACCTTACTTCGATGTGTTTATTCCTGATGAGCTGGACAACACACCGTTTGACTTGAAGATAGATGACACGGTTAAAACCTATCCGTGGACGGAGGCTGGGAGTGGGGTGTACGAAGCTGGGATTTGGGCAACGGTTGGAGATATTAACACGGAGACGCTGACGCTGTTCAAATATGACCGAAGTGTAAACACCTCGAAAGCGCCAACACCTGAGGGGGATACGAACTGGCCTTATGGCGATAAAACGTTAAGTGTCACGTTATCTAAGGGGTGGCATCGGCTATTTATGGCCTGTGTATCACCACCAAAAACGACCGCAATTGAAAACGGCCACGCCAATTTCACACCATCGGTGATGTATTTTGAATCGGTGTTCACCAATCAAGATGCGCTGCTTTCGTTGGGTGATGTGCAAATTCTTGAGGAGCGGGCTTAATGCGACTCGACACTACACACATCATCACCGCATTAATCGTTTTGGGAATAGGGGTATATATGACAACGCAACAAGCTGCGCGGGGTATCCGCAACAACAATCCGCTGAATATTGAAGCGGGTGAAAATTGGGTTGGGTTAGTGGGCAGTGATGGCCGTTTTGCCATTTTTGAAACCGCTGAGCATGGTATTCGTGCCGCTGCTCGCATTCTGCGAACCTATGCGCATAAATACGATATTCGAAATGTCAGCGACATTATTAGCAGATGGGCTCCACCCAATGAGAATGACACGGCAGGATATATCGCGTTCGTGTCGAGCAGAGCCAATGTGGACAGCAACAAAACACTGGATGATAGCGAATACCCGCGGGTGATTGAGGCTATGATTCAAATGGAAAACGGTGAGCAGCCGTACTCTATGGGTGAAATTCAGCGCGGTTTTCAGTGGGGATTCTATGGGTAACTTCATTAGCAAAAACCTGAGTCTGTTGCTCACTATTGGGGGTGTTTACTACATTTACCAATACATCAATAGCGGCTCAAAATCATTTACCGAACCGCTCGGGAATCTGCTGGCCAAACTGCAATTTCAGGCGAACGGCTCGCATGATATTGAACGAGCATGGGCGGGCTTTTTCCTTGATAAATCAAAACTGGATTTTAGTTACAAGGTCAAAGATGAGCTGTGGCTGGAAGCGGTTATCAAGCTGAACCCTAAAAATCAGGCATTGGTGGACACCATTTTTGATGCTGAAATGAGGCTGCGGCCTGAGTATCAGGTGTTGTTAGACGGTGGGGTCTCACCACAAACCGTAGCAACCGTGCAAGCGAGGTAATCATGACCGATAGCGCATTACTAGGCATATTAATTCAGGCAGGGGTGGGCATTGCCACTATTGCCACCATCAAAACGGATGTGAAATGGATTAAAGACACATTCAAGGAAGAGTTGAAATCAATCAAAGAGCGACTAACCAAGCTGGAGGACAGAAAGTGTTAACATCAATCGGGAAGTATCTGCTGACTAAACTGGCAACCGAGGCATTTATCAAACGAGTGTGCCTATCGACCGCCAAGCACTTGGCAAGCAAGTCAACAAATAAGCTGGATGACGAGCTGGTTTCGGCGCTGGATGACGCACTGAAATAATTGGGGACATTTTGGGGCTATCTCAGAGAAAAACATACCCCAACATATCCACTGCTAAAATCTAAAACGTAGATATGGCGCGGTATGTAGGGGTGTTTATATTGGTTTTTGGGGTTCGACTCCCTCTCTCTCCGCCATTCCTTCTTTATTCAAATCAATCACCTACTAAAAGCTGATTGTACTTTTGGGGACATTCTGGGGCTATGGAAACCCTAAACTTCGTTTTTATTTCCTAAATACATCGCATCTTCAAAAGCCATTCTGGTTTACGTCATTTTTATTTAAAATATCTTTGCTTGTGCAATTTAGCCTTAGATTATCGGTTAGAGTTGCAGACAGCACAGCCAAACGAATTTGAGGTAGGTGGTAAGCGATTTACCCTGCCACATGTGCCTTATTTAGAACAATTGTAAAACTTAAGATCTTGAAATCTCTGATGACGAGTATTTGCGCTGTTTTACTTATACCGAAAATTGGGTTGCTGGTATTGATATCGCGACTTACGAAAATGGGGGGCGGCGACAATATTGTTGTCGTGATCAAAGACGAGTCGATCCTTATCAAGGGGTTCGATCATGAATCGGAAGTTAGCCCTCATGCTCAAGAAGAGTACGATGTATGGCCGGGGATGTACGAGGGAGTGCCAACAGAGCTGTTGGAAGTACTGAATGACGAGGCTTTCGAAATAGAAGAGGTCACATTTTGCATTTGGCGACTTGATAATGAAGCGACTTGGTCTCAAGGAGCAGTAGAATTTAATAATGATGAAGATGACGGTTCGAGCTGGCTTCTGTCAGCTATTACTACCACTCCAAGCGCCTTTATTGAATATGTCGAAAGCTATCATGACGGTGATTTCAACCAGCTAACGCCAGAGAAAATACATGACGTATTTGCAACGCAAATGTAGAGTATGTCAACTAAGCTGCTGAAGGCTTTTCTACGGCAGCAAATTCTCAAAAAATGTGATGTTAGTGGATAAGGAAAGTTTAATGAGGCGAGTTAAAGTCAATTACCAACATCGTGACGGTGGCACTGAGCTCATCAATTATGAAAAAGAATTACAATCTTATCGTGAGGCTTGGGATGTTATTGATCATTACCCTTGGGACAAAGAATTGGAATTGTTTGAGGCACTTGGGGAAGGTGGCGGGTTCTTTTTTATACTTGGCGATGAAGGCGGTAAGTGCGCCTCTTACCAATTGACACCAATAGAAAATAACAGCGGATTACTGACTTTGGATGTTGTGTCTAAGCCAGCCACTTTTGGACTCTTTGGTGGTAAATCCGTTTCCGTCGATTTTGAGCTTGTCTCAATTCCAGAGGCTAAAAATCATATAAAAGCGCTATTTGAATATTCAATTGACTCTCTGTATGAAAAATATCGAAAGTAACAGTGTTGTGTGAAAAGTATCCATAGATATCAATTTCGGTGATTCATTTATCTTGGGCTTGTTCTCGTTGTATACTCTGCATTATATATCAAACGGCGTGTGGCACGTTTCAACGGGAAATAAAAGGATGTATCAATGAATAGACTTGTCATACTAATTGGTTTGTTATTTTGTTGCTACTATTCAATCGCTCAGCCCCAGCCGCAAGCAATCACAATTTACAATAACCCTTCTCAAGGTGTTCAAACCGAAAGCCGTGTATTTTCCTATCTGCAAAGCCAATTAACTCAATTTGAGATTACACAGTCTGATGCCAGTGTTGACCGTGCGCTTAAAAATATTGCAGGTGGTGAAGGGGAGTGCGTTAGAAACTTAGTTGTGAATAAAGCGCGCAGTAAAACATTGCTATTTTCAGAGCCGACCACTTACTTTTTGGGGTTACAAGTTTTTGCTGCACCCTCCGTGCAATTGTTGTCTACACAAACCGAGCAAAACCTAGAGGCATTGTTAACGAGTCATCCCAAATGGTTGTTGGGCGTAGAAAAAGAGCGCTCATATGGTGATATTGCCGATGCCATGATACAGCAGACGCCAGCAGATCAGCTCTACGTGAAAGAAGGCAGCGAAAATGAAGCACAAATGTATTCTATGTTGATGAGCGAGCGTTTTGAGTTGCTGCTTGAATATCCCTCGGTTATTGCATACCACGCGCAAGATGCATCAGAAAAACCCGTACCAATTGCGGTTAGTGGTTTTGCTCCATTTATTACTGGGCATATTGCTTGTCGGGATACACCCGTTACACGCAGGTTTTTAGCGGCGGTTAATTCTGTATTGGCGGGCTTGACGGTGGACGAGCGTTTTATTGACTGGCATCTCGAATACATAGATAAAAGTTTACACGAAACGTTTAAACAGCAATTTAGCCAAGCACAAAGCCCTCGCCTTTAAACAGAAACTTCCAATAACCTCTCTGCGAGTGCATCTAGGTGTGAGTTATCGCACTGAGTCGCAGCATAGGTCCGAATACCGAAGACAGACATAATAAAAAAACGCGCTCTCTTTGTGGCTTCATCTTCACTTAATGCTTCACTATCGGGCCAAGCAATTAAAAACTGTTGTCTGATCAGTGATTCAAATTGTTGTAAATTCGCGCTCAACGTAGTTTGAATTTCTATGTCTTGCTCACCAATCTCATTTAGAGTCTTGGTTAGCAAACACACTTTTTTTGACTCGTCGCCCATACATTCCCCGATCAGGTCTTGTAAAAAGCGTTCAAGCGCACAGCGAAGGCTGGTGCTATTCTCAAACAGCTGTTGATAGTGGACTCGTCTGTCTGCCTGGTATTGTTCTATCGCAGCTAATAGCAATCCTTTTTTATTTTTGAATGCACAGTAAATTGAACCTGGATGGAGTCCGGTTACTTCGGTCAGTTTGGGCATACTGGTTTTGTTGTAGCCATAAGTCATAAATGCTTGCATGGCATTTCTCAGTACGGTTTCTCTATCAAACTCTGCTGTTCTCATCGATTTCCTAAGTGCACCAAATGTGTTTAAACGTAGCCATTATACCAATACTTCACCCCTATTTTTGATAACAATGAAAAAAATGTAAAGGTTTAACTTGAATAATGATTCAAGAATCCCTATCTTGAATGTATATTCAAATATGGAGAGACACGCATGCCACAGGTACTTTTTGAAAATGTTAAGCTAAATAACACGATATCACTCAATAATCGCATCTTGATGGCGCCATTGACGCGCTGTATGGCAGACGACGATTTAGTGCCTACCGATGACATGATGAAGTACTACGCTAAGCGAGCCAAAGCAGGATTAATCATTAGTGAAGCGACGATTATTCGCCCTGATGGGCAAGGCTACCCGAATACCCCAGGTTTGTTTACACAAGCACAAATTGCAGGGTGGAAAAAAGTAACAGATGCTGTACATGCCGAAGGCGGCAAGATGTTTGCACAGTTGTGGCATGTTGGGCGTGTTGCGCACCCGTACTTCTTTGACGGAGAAGTCTTAGCACCATCGGCTATTGGAGTTGAGGGTACGGTTCCAAGAATGCGTGAACTCACCTATCAAATCCCTAAAGCGGTAACTCAGGAAGAAATCACACAACTTGTTGCCGATTATGCCCAAGCAGCAGCAAACGCGATTGAAGCAGGCTTTGATGGAGTGGAAATTCACGGTGCCAATGGTTATTTAATTGACCAGTTTTTACATCACGCCGCGAATCAGCGTACCGATGAGTATGGTCAAACACCAGAAAATATGAGTCGATTTGCTTTGGAAGTCACCGATGCTGTCGCCGATCGTATTGGTGCCGACAGAGTGGGTCTGAGAGTGTCACCCGGTGCTTACTTCAACATGGATGGTGACCAAAGAGACAGAGCGGTATTTGATTTCTTAATCTCGGCATTAAACAGTCGCAACTTAGCCTATCTGCACGTGGGTATCTTTGATGACGCGATGGAGTTTGAGTATTTGGGCGGCAGTGCCTCGGCTTATTTGCGTAGCATCTATAAAGGAACGTTAGTTGGTGTGGGGAGCTACACTGCAGCGTCAGGTGCAGAAGCGATTCAAAATCAACAATTTGATTTATTGGCGATTGGTAGACCGTTCATTGCCAATCCTGATTATGTGGAGAAGGTGAAAGCCGGTCAAGCCGTGAAAGAGTATGATGAGTCTATGCTCGCAACATTAGACTAAAACCAACCCATAAGTATGAATTTAGAGAAATGCCAAACACTTAAGTTTGGCATTTTTTTGTACATTGCATAAGCTTAAAGCAGGCGTCAGTGGTAAAGCGAAAACTTTTGATGCAAAAGTTGTCATCTTTATCAATTAAGCTTGAGAGCAGTTAAGTGTTTAACCCTCAAGTATTTGCTAATTAATAATCAACTGGATTGTAGCTTATTTTTTAACATTGATAGGAATAAAGGAGTACTTTGGAGTTTATTTGTTCGCTAAGTGTGTAATAATATGCCAGCAATGCAGTTGTGAGTGCGTCGAACATGCAAGAAGATTTACTAAATTCCGTTATCAAAATAACAAAAACGAGAGACGTTGACTCTCTCGAATACAGCTTAGTGTCTACTATTCAAGAGTTCATAGGCTGTAAAGAAGTCGCTGTTTATAAGGATCTGCTCGTTCCTGGAGAGATCGCGATAGAGAGAAGCTTGTTGCTAAGAAAACTGTCCGATAAGGAATTTGATTGGGAAGAGCGAAGCCTAGTTAAAGAGCCCGATAAAGAGTTGATCTCTTGTTTACAATCAGCTTGCATTATCACCGTGCAAGCTAAGGACGGTATTGAGCATCGTTGGGTGCCAATTAGCCTTCAGGAAAAGCCTGTTGGTGCGATAGCGGTTATCAGCACTGGGTTGTCGAGTGCAGATCAAGTACTACTTAATGCATTTTGCCGCATTTTTGAAAATTACCTCACTATTCTTCACGAAAACGAGCGCGATAAACTCACCGGACTACTGAATCGTCAAACGTTTGAGAAGCGCTTAAAACAACTGATTGAAAAGCAAGTTATCAAACAACATAAAACGGTTTGGCATGGTGATGTGCGCTCGGTGCATAAAGGTTCAACCTCATGGCTTGCGATCATGGATATCGATCACTTTAAAAAAGTAAACGATAACTACGGACATGTATGCGGAGATGAGGTTTTACTGTTATTAGCACAGCGTATGCGCCAGTTTTTTCGCTCTACAGACTTATTGTTTCGCTTCGGTGGTGAAGAATTTGTACTGGTCTTTGAGCCAACCGATTACGATTCAATAAAAGCTAAGATGGACGAGTTTATGGAGCTGGTACGAAATACCCACTTCCCATTCGTAAAAAAGCTCACCGTCAGTGTCGGAATGTCTCGCATTAGCCCATATGATTTCCCCATCACTGTGCTTGAAAACGCCGACAAAGCGCTTTATTACGCAAAAGATAACGGTCGCGATATGCTTTGCTTTTACGAAGCGTTGCTGTCTGAGCATAAAATTGAAGCGCCGGAAGAGAGCTCTGATATAGATTTGTTCTAACAGTTTATCTAAGAAGCGACGGTTGTCGCTTTTCTATTCAAGCGCACTCGCTTTAACTTCAATAACTACCGCTTATAGGAAGATTCAGATACACTTAACACAGCGTTAAACTGCATGGCAGACAACATGTTACACATCATCCAATCGAATCGAATGGAAATCTTGCAGGCGCAACTCTGCACACTCATAAAATCAGCACCGCTCGCTAACCCTTTTGCAAAAGAAGTAGTGTTAGTACAATCTCCTGGTATGTCTGAATGGCTCAAACTAGGCATGAGTCAACACTTAGGAATAAGTGCACAGGTCGACTTTCCATTACCATCTAGCTTCATTTGGAAGCTATACCAAAATTTCATTGATGATGTTCCCAAGGAATCCGCTTTTAATAAAGACAATATGACTTGGAAGCTATTTACGCTATTACCAGACTGCATTGATAAGCCTCAATATATTGCGCTTAAGCACTATTTAGGTGACGACCCGTCAGGAATTAAACTCTTTGCCCTGTGTGAAAAAATTGCCGACGTTTTCGATCAATATTTAATGTACCGCCCCCAGTGGATTGAACTTTGGGATCAGGGCCAAGATACGCTCATAGATGTGGACGTTGAAGCCATCGCCCCTTGGCAGCCTGATCTCTGGCGTCGTTTAGTCCACCATGTTGAAGCGCTTGAACAAAGTCCATATCACCGCGCAAACATGCACGAGAAATTGCTGCAAGGGCTGGCCAATGCACCAGACGGCAAGCTTCCCGAGCGGATCTGTATATTTGGACTGTCAGCCATATCGACCAGTCAGCTTGATATTTTTCAAGCGCTTGGCCAAAAAACGAATGTATTTTTATTCTTTTTTAACCCCAGTGAACACTACTGGGGAGATTTAGTCGATGAGAAGACTCAAGCTAAAGTCGCTGCAAAATACGCCAAAATGCCTGAGCTTGAAGCGAAAGATGGCGAGTATTATTACATTGGCAATCCACTCCTCTCTTCATGGGGAAAGCTCGGGCGTGACTATTTTGAGCAATTATTGCAGCTTGATGCCAGTTGGATTGATGGATTTGATGACGCGTTTGATGACAGCTTGCTTGGCCAGGTACAGCAAGAGATCTATCAGTTGGCATTTAAAGGAGAGTCGTTAACCGCGGATCCAAATTGGTTTGTTTCGCAGCAGGGCAAGTTACCCATTATGGCCGATGATACCAGTATCGTTTTTCAGGATTGCCACACGCCACTGCGTGAGGTCGAGCGGCTCCATGATTATTTACTCAATCTGTTTGAACAAAATCCAAGCCTGACGCCTAAAGACATTATTGTCATGATGCCTGATGTGGGCACCTATTCGCCATTTATTAAAGCGGTGTTTGACAGCAGTGAAGACAACTTGCGGATCCCCTATGCGATTTCCGATCTTGCAATTGAGCAAGAGCGGCCTATTTTAACGTCTTTTGTGACACTGGCAGACTTACCCAATAACCGTTTTTGCGTGTCGGATATTCTCGATTTGTTGGGCGTTTTGCCGATAGCCGAACAGTTTAACCTTGAAAGTCATGAGTTTGACTTAATTCGCTATTGGCTTGATCAGGTCAGTGTTAAATGGGGCTTAAATGACAGCCATAAAAGCGAATATGGCTTGCCAAAAATACCACTAAATACGTGGCAGCATGGACTCAACCGTTTGCTCTTAGGGGTTGCAACAAACGACGAACAGACGCCGTTCGCATCTATTTATCCTGCTGATGAAGTCGAAGGTATGTCGGTGGCGGTACTTAACAAGCTTATCGGCTTTGTTGATGCGCTGATTTGGTTAAAACGACAACTCAGCAGCGAAAAGACCTTAACGAGTTTCGCAGCAATTCTACGTGAAGCCATGGCGCTATTTTACTCGTCAGAGTCTGAACAGAGTTGGGATTTACTTAAGCTTGAGCAGATTATAGAGAATATCGAAAAACACCATGAAAATGGCGATATTCAAGCGCCAGTCTCAGCAAAAATATTAGCGTATTTGGTCAAGCAAGGCGTCAGAGAAAAAGGGGTTGGGCAGCGCTTTTTAGCCGGAGCGGTAAACTTTTGTACGCTGATGCCGATGCGTGCTATTCCATTTAAAGTGGTGTGTATGCTTGGCCTAAATGACGCGGACTATCCTCGTACCGTGCAGCCTATCGGTTTTGATTTAGTCGCACACTCCACGAGACGTAAAGGCGACCGTTCACGAAAACTAGATGACAGATACTTGTTCTTAGAAGCGTTACTCAGTGCTCGAGAAAACTTGTATATCAGTTATATTGGCCGCTCTTGCTTTAACAACGAAGCCCAAGTGCCATCTGTTCTAGTCAGCGAATTGACAGAATACCTAGATCGCAGCTTTTATTTTGAAGATATGTCAAAGCAGTCGCTTGTTACTCGATTAACTTCACGGCTGCCATTACAACCTTTTAATCCCGAACATTTTAAAGTGGGTTCACTACAGAGCTACAATCGTACTTGGCTTTGGCAGCATAGAGCAGCGCAAGCTGATGAGATAAAACCGTTAGCACCAGTTTTAGACGCAGAAATTGAGTTTAGCGATCTGCTGCGAGGCGTTTGCGAGCCGCAAAAGTTATTTTATCAGCAAGCGCTGGGCATTAAACTCAAGCCAATAGAAGCATTAACACTTGATGAAGAGCCTTTTGCATTAGATGCTTTGGAGCGCTATCAATATTTAGATGAAGTGCTGGATGCTCAGCTACAACAACAGCCCTTAAATCTTGAACAGATATTACAACGAGGCTCGCTGCCACAAGCAAACATTGGCAAACTACAGCTAGAGGGGCTGCTCAGCCGCGTTGAACCTATGGTTAACGTACTGACCCCATTGCTTAATGAACCAAAGGAGCCTCTAGAGCTAAAACTTGGTGTTGCAGAGCATATACTGGTTGGTTGGCTTGATTGTGTGTATGACAACAGGCAAGTTTACTATCGTAGCGCCAGTATTAAAGCCAAAGATTTTATTAAAGGGTTTTTACATCACTGCGCGGCCTGTGTAATGGGGCATGAAGTCACTACATATATTGTTGGGCTAGATCAAAGCGTGCACTTTGCCGCTATTTCACAGCCACAAGCACAGCAATATTTGGAGCAGTGGCTGGCTTTTTATAAGCAAGCACTGAGCGAACCGGTGGCATTTTTTCCAAGTTCTAGCATGGAATACGCCAAGACACAGGATATTAAAAAGGCCGTAAATAAATTTAAGCCGCAATATGTTGGTCGAGGAGAAGGGGAAGATCCTTACGTTCAACTATGCTTTAGCGATTTGTTAGCTCATGAAGCGCGTTTTTGTGCACTTAGCCTTACTTTGTTAACACCTATTCTTGATACCGCTGAGGAGGTACGCCATGGAGATGCTTAATCCCATTACTATGCCTCTAAGTGGCCAAAACCTAATTGAAGCCAGTGCAGGTACGGGGAAAACCTACACCATCACTGGTTTATATCTGCGCTATTTACTTGGCTTGCGTACTTCTGATCAGCAACATGAGCCGTTAAGCGTTGAACAAATCTTAGTGGTAACCTTCACAGAAGCGGCAACACAAGAGATCAAAGACCGAGTGAGAAAACGCATTATTCAAGCTCGAGACGTATTACTAGGTGAAGTCTGTAAAGATGAACTGATCAATGCCATTTTGGCGCAAGTTGAAGATAAAAAGCGCGCTTTTGATCTCCTTGATGCTGCCGCTAAGTCAATGGATGAGGCCGCGATATTCACCATTCACGGCTTTTGCCAAAGAATGCTGAAGCAACATGCTTTTGAGTCTAAGGTGGCATTTAATCTCGAGTTTATTCTCGACGAGAGCGAGTTGATTGACGCCGCGATGGCAGATCATTGGCGACGTTTTGTCTATCCGCTAGATACAGAAAAAACACAGGCTGTGATAGAGCAATTTGCCACGCCATATGCACTGGCGAAGCAAGTTAGACCGTTATTAGCAAGAGAAAATGCCGAAATTAAACCCTCAGTTTCCTTAGATGCAGTATTTGCAGCTCGCGAAAAATACCAAACATTAGCACTGTGGCTAAAGGCTGAAATGGTCAAAGCTGACTACATCAATGTGTTGAAAAAAGCGGGGTTGGCAGGCAATCGGGCACCAGGGCGAAAAGCTAATCTTCGAGCTCTGGAGGATTATGTCAACAGTGAGCAGTGGTGGTTTGAGTTTGGTAGCAGTAATCATTCCTTTGGACTTTGGGGCAGCGAAAGCCTCGCCGATGTTGCTCACTATAAAAAGAATACAACGCCGCTGGAGCATGAGCTCATTCGTCACTTTGATACCTTGGCAGAGCTCCACCAATTGGTCGGAAGTGGGCTTAAAATTGCATTAGTGCAACAAGCGGTGACTGAGGTAAGAGCTTTACTTCACGCCCACAAAGAAGAATATGGCTTGATCTCTCCCGACGATTTACTTAAGCAGCTGTATCAAGCGCTGATGGGCGATAGTGGCGAGCGCTTAGCCGAAAAAATTGCACTGCAATATCCGGTTGCCATGATAGATGAGTTTCAGGATACCGATCCCATTCAATATGGGATCTTCAGCCGAGTTTATGCAAAGGAAAATACGGCATTAACCTTGATAGGCGACCCAAAACAAGCCATTTACGGCTTTCGCGGAGCGGATATTTTTACTTATATCGGCGCAAAGCAAGGAGTTGCGCAAGACAGACAGTATACACTTGCAACCAATTATCGCTCCGATAGTGACGTGGTTGCCGCAGTGAATACGATATTTACTCGTCATCCCAATAGTTTTATATACAACAAAGATATCCCTTTCATTGAGGTGACCGCGCAAGGTAAAGCCGAGGATGCGCAATTTACTATCGCGTCTAAAAAGTCATCAGCTCTACGCTTTAGTGTATTACCAAATGAGGATGAAGCGCTTAACAAAAGCGCCGCGCAAGCGCGGCTAAGCCAGGCGTTCGCCGGTCGAGTTGCGGCGCTTATCGAGCAAGGGCAGTCGGGGATTGCGAAGATTGGCGAAAACCCAGTTGTCCCAGCGGATATCTGTGTTTTAGTCCGCGACCGCATAGAAGCGAGCTTGATAAAGCGAGCCTTAAATCAACTCGATATTGCCAGTGTGTACCTTGCCAGAGATAGTGTATTTAGGCAGCCACTAGCAATCGCGTTGTATCAACTGCTTGATGTGCTGCACGGGAGATATGATGAAGCAGCGCTCAGAGGCGTGCTTGCGGGACCATTATTTTATTTAAACAACCAAGCGCTGTACGACTTGCAGTTTAATGAGCAGCAGTGGCAAGGTTATTTGCAGCTATTTAGTGAGTTAACACAGCTGTGGTATCGCTCTGGTGCAATGGCGATGCTGGAACACTTATTGATAACTTGTGAGCTGCCAGTGATTTGGCAGCAACAGGGAATGGAAGTGGAGCGTTGGCTTACTGACTTCCGTCATTTGGCCGAGCTTTTACAGCATAAGCAATTAGAGCTTGATGGCACGGGTCGTGTGTTACGTTGGTTTTTATCGCAGCTAAATAACGCCCAGAGTGACAGCAGCCAAATTCGCTTAGAGAGTGATGCCAATCTGGTGAAAATTGTGACCATGCACGCATCAAAAGGTTTGGAGTATCCGATTGTTTTTATGCCATTTGCGCTTGGGTTTCGTGAGCCTGATACGCTAGTTTATCACCAAGGGGATAAGTTAGTTGTCGACCTAGAAGCCAGTGATGACGCTAAAGAAAAAGCAGAGCAAGAACGACTGGCTGAGGATATTCGCTTACTTTACGTTGCGCTGACGCGTGCGGTGCATTATTGCGAGCTTGGGCTTTACGACATTCAACAAGGGCGCAGTAAAAAGTCTGCGCTGCACAAAACAGCTTTAGGATTTGCCTTGTTTGGCACGGAAACTTTCGACAGTGCCGAGGCTTGGCAAAGTGCCTTAAGCCAGTTATGTAAAGCACATGCGGCAATGGAATATGTAAGATTAGATGGAATCACCGCGTCACAGCAAGCGATAAAAACAACGTTTGAAGACAAGCCTCTAGCTTTGTCTGCGAAAACCTTTACCGGTCAGATTGAACGCCACTGGCGTACCACAAGCTTTAGCCAGCTAAGCTATCACACGCATCATGGTGATAAACCAGCCGGGGCAGTGGACGAAAACCATTTACTGGACTTACCTGAGCAGCGTCAAGAGCGGGAAAAAACCTCTTATACTTTTCCTAAGGGTGCCAAGCCGGGTAGCTGTTTGCACGAAATCTTTGAGCTTATAGATTTTACTGCACCGCATTCCCCCAAAAACGAAGATAAGTTTACGCTGACCGAAGCGGTCACTAAGTCTTTGGATAAGTTTGGTATTGCGACTGAATGGCAAGAAACAGCAGAGCGTTGGATAACAAGCTGTTTGGCAGCGCCGCTTGCGCCACATCCTCATTTACAACTTGGTGTGTTGCCACCGGACGACTGCATTGTTGAAATGGAGTTTTATTTACCACTGAAACCACTCAGTGCGGTTAAGCTGAA
Source organism: Pseudoalteromonas sp. GCY (assembly GCF_016695175.1). NCBI lineage: Bacteria > Pseudomonadati > Pseudomonadota > Gammaproteobacteria > Alteromonadales > Pseudoalteromonadaceae > Pseudoalteromonas > Pseudoalteromonas sp. GCY. Next base: position 2,561,071 of record NZ_CP068023.1, on the reverse strand, counting down.
CAAGATCCTCAGCGATATCACTGGGCAAAAGTCGTTTTTAAACTTTGACGATGTGACAGGCATGCTGAAAGGGTTTATCGACTTAATTTTCAAGTGGCAAGGACAGTTTTTTGTGCTCGATTACAAGTCCAACTACCTTGGCGATAGCCCAGAAGATTATCACTACGATAACCTCAATGCCGCGATGTCGTCTCATCAGTATCATTTACAGTATATGATTTATACCGTGGCACTTCACCGCTTGTTAAAGCAGCGCCTTGCGGACTATAACCCTGAGCAGCATTTAGGTGGAAACTACTATTTGTTCTTACGTGCATTACCGGACAATCAGGGGATTTTCTTCAATCAGTTAAGCGTAGAGCAGGTGTTAGAATTAGATGCATTATTTGAGGAGTCTGTATGAGCCAGTTAAGTATGGACTTTGAGGCATTTGACCATCACGGTTTCACGGCGCTATTGCTTGAACACAAACGAGTTGGTAAAGCCGATATCGCGTTAGCCAAGTTATTGAATCAGCAAGGCTACGACGACCACTTCTATGTATTTTTACTATTATTAATCGCTCATGGACGTCAGCATAGTTGTTTAGAGTTAGACAGTATTGATTATCAGGATCCGTTTGAGCTCAGCTACGCGGTTGCGGATGAATCTGTAGAGTTGTCGCCATTTTCAAGCACGGGCATAGCTGTTGCTGCGCTCGCACAGCATCCTGCGATCGGTGAAGATAAGCCGCTTCGGCTATACGGTAATAAGCTCTACTTGGCGAGATTAGCAAATTATGAAGCAAGGCTTGCAGGACACTTTGAAATGTTGGCGAAAGCCGATGTTACGCTGGACGAAGCTAAACTGAGTGCCCTGTTGGCGTCGTTTTTTCCGGCCAGTGAAGAAGACATTGATTGGCAAAAAGTGGCTTGTACGCTTGCTATCATTAAGCGATTTTGTGTCATCACGGGCGGTCCCGGTACGGGAAAAACCACGACGGTCACAAAACTGCTTGCGATTTTACAATCGCTTTATAACAGTGCGCCGTTGACCATCAAGCTAGTTGCGCCAACCGGCAAAGCGGCTGCCAGGCTCAGTGAGTCAATTATCGGTGCGAAAGCGAGGTTAAATCTGCCGCCAGCACTTGCAGATTTACTGCCGGAGCAGGCGCAAACTATTCATCGCTTGTTAGGCGTTATTCCTAATAGCGTTCACTATCGTCACAATCAAGATAACCCGCTGCATGTTGATGTGCTGATTGTCGACGAAGCATCCATGGTGGACTTATCGCTTATGGCAAAGCTGGTGGATGCACTACCAAAACATGCACGGCTTATTTTGCTCGGCGATAAAGATCAGCTCGCATCTGTAGATACCGGTAATGTACTCAGCGATCTATGTGAAAACTTAACGCTTGGACAAGCACCACATTACAGTCAGGCACTGAAAGCAAAGCTAGCTGAGTTGAGTAAACAAAACCTGCCTGAGTCGAGTGATAGCAGCGCTGACTTTATGTTGGAAGATAATCTGGCGTTTTTACAAAAAAGTCACCGTTTTGATAGTCGAAGTGGGATTGGTCAGTTAGCATTTGCCGTAAATAGCAACAACAAGCGGCGATTAGACAGTGTACTGGGGCAAGGTTATAGTGATATACAGCATCATGAATTAAATAGTGAAACCTATAATGCCTTAATTGCTAGAGCGGCGGAGCAATATCAGCGATACCTTCTTGCCATTCATCATGGTGAGAGTGAGGCCATAATTCATAGCGAGTTTGCCAGCTATCAATTACTTGCGGCCGTGCGAGAAGGGCCTTACGGTGTGAACGAATTAAATCGCAGAGTAGAGCTCAAGCTTAGTCAAATGGGATTAGTGCAACCGACAGGGCGCTTTTACGTTGGTATGCCTATTATGATCACCCAAAATGATTACCAGTTAAAATTGTTTAACGGCGATATCGGGATTATTTTACGCGACGAACAGGGTGAGCTACAGGCATCATTTATTGATGAACAGGGAAGTGTTAGGCGCTTTTATCCTGCCAGATTGCCGAGCTTTGATAGAGTGTATGTAATGACTATCCACAAATCGCAAGGCTCTGAGTTTGCTTACACGGCAATGATACTACCACCGATTCAACGTGCGCAGCAGGGCATAAATCGCCAGCTTATTTATACAGGGATCACCCGAGCTAAACAGCAGTTTGAATTGGTGGCGCAATATAAGGTATTAGTGCAGGGTATGAATCGAAGTGTAAGTCGCAGTAGTGGACTTAGAGATAGGCTTGCGTTTAAGAACTAAAAACATGCTAATCCTATGTTCTAACCTCAGAATAATATGATGCTAGAACATAGGCGAGCTTGAAGCTTAGTACATTTTCTAAATGTGGTTATTTACTTTCATAGGCTGTATATTTCTTTGCAAAATGAATGAAAGCCTCTTTTAACTCTGGGTTTTCGTTGATTTGCTTAAAGATGTCTTCTTTATGTGCCTTTCTCTTCGTATTGGTGACAGAATAAACATCGGATATGTCTGGCATTGAGAGGTATCGCAAGGCGGCAGCAGGATATTTAAGATCTGTATTTAATTGTATGTGCTGTTTGGTGATGTTATGAAAGCTACTTTTTGTGAAACGCGTTTCACAACCGAAAGATTTAATTTTGCTGCCAAGCCGCGCTTTCTTCTCACATTTTGTTTTAAATGAATCGTCTTCAGTTAATTTGTTGTACAAATCATAAAAGTCCTTTTTAGCATCTTCCATCTCGAACTTTAAAATATATCTCGGCTTCTCACCGTATACTTCAATACGTTCTATAGGTTCTTTATACTTATTTTCAATCGATGCGGAAGCACTTGCTGCAAATGATGTGGAAATCACAAGCAAAGCTAAAATTAAATTTGGATAAGATTTCCTCATAAATTTAATCCTTATTTGAGTGATCCAAAATAGGTCCAAAAATAAAGCTAGCATACTAGATAAAGCTGAACAATCAATATGCGTACTTAGGAGGGAAGTAAATTAGAAGGAAAACAAGAAAGTATATTTAAATTAATTTTTTGTTAAAAACTTGTTTTATTTTGTGGTTTAGCTAAGGTTAAAGTGAGCTTGAAAGCTAGCTCGCCCAGTGAGTAGACTTGCCGTCAGTTAACGTGTTAACTGACGGCGTTTTTTTATTCCGTTGGTATTAGAACTTCAGTTTATCAATAAGTGTGTTTGGGTCGATTTCAAGTTCATCCATTAACGACCAGCGAGTTTGCTTTTGTACACTACCTTTTCCTAAGATCCAGTAATCATAGGTTTTTTCAATACGGCCATTGGTATGCTGGATAGTCAGCCAAGCATTTACATAACTCAGTAAATCTTGATTGCGCTTGGCGACAGCAAATCCAACGGGGTATTTCAAACTCGCCCCTTCCGGCACTACAACACCAAATTTAGGGTAGAACATGCTCCATGCAAAGCCCGCCTCTGCGCTGATCACTAAGGCGTCATATTTTTCTGGGTGCTTAAAATAGCTTTGCAGATTGTTAATACCGGATACTTTTACCTTAGGGTTTTGCTGCGCCAATTGTTTGAGTAGCGGAGCATACTCAACGTGAGCTAAATTCAGCTTATCAAGCGTAAGTAGGGCTGACTTGTCAGCAAACTTCTTTAAATCATGATCTTTGGCCAAGAGCGCCAGTTGCAGTTCCAACACCTTGTCACTAAAGCGCACGCTTTGTAAGTCGGCAATATTAATTTCAAGGCCAGACATTGCAATGTCGAAATATCCTTTGTTGAGATACTCTGCCAGTTGTGGCTTTTTGAAAGGAATAAACTCGATTTTAACCCCAAGGTCGGATGCGAGCCCATGTGCGAGGCTGACATCAAAACCAACTAACTGGTCTTTTTGATTAAAGTAACTAAACGGCACATTATCGATAAGATATCCAACACGCAGCAAGTTACGTTTTTTAATCACATCGATATTTGTCAAAGACAACTCACCACTTTGGTATGCTTTAGGGACATAGCTAAGCACATGAGCAGGGACGGTATCTGAAATCACCATATTAGCAATGGCCTCATCGGCCGATTTAGTTTGTTTACCAAGGTAATTATTTGCTGTAAAACTCAACAACATAAATGCTGGGAGTAATGCAGATAGTAGCGTTAAATAATAAACCGAGCGCACGCGTTTTAGGTGTAATTGTCTGCGGTTGATGAAAATACATAAAAATACAAATGCGAAGATATACACCACAGTGGTCGGTGAAACCACTTTTGCGGTGAGTACTGACATCGATAGATATAACTGATAAGTATCAGCCGGGACACGCAAGGTATCGAGCAAATAGGGAATAGCGATATGTACGTTAGCAAAGTAACTTAGCATCGCCGACAAAGACACATTAGGAATTTGTTCGATGCCGATTTGGTTGCCTGTAAGCCATGCTGCAAAAGAGACAAAAATGAGGGTCGTAAGCTTTCCTAAACTCGGGAAGGTATAAGCGATTGGCACTAACACCTCAGCGATGTGATCAGAGCTTTCGTCGCTTTGCTTAATTTTGCGTAAATGCTCTTTGATCCCCTCGGTGATCACTGGCAATACAATAAAAACGTTTCCGGTACTAAATGCGGTGATCCACGCATTGCGCATAACCATTATAAGGTCGCGGTACTTAACTGGGGTGAGTGCAGCAACAAGCATAGGTAGTAGTACTAACATCAAATACACGCCGACACATAACACGACAACCCAGTACACTTGCAATTCAGATAGCTCTTCTGCGCTCATGGTGCCTGCGGTGCTTGCTGTCATCGCAAAAATGCCGATAGGGAAGATGGCAATGATCTTCTTGGAAATAACCGACAGACCTTGACCGACAACTTCTAACACATCGAGCAAACGGTTTTTCTTTTGATTAGAAATAAGCGCCATACCTAGCGCAATACAAAATATGACTAAGGCAGGTACATTACCTTCTGCCATAGAAGCAAAGGGATTAGAGGGAATATAATGTTTAACGAAGTCTACTTCGGGAGCTGCGGCGACCAGTGCTGGGGAGAAAAAGGTCCCGGCATCATGCGCTGGTAATGTCATAATAAAGCACCAGATCACAGCAAGACCTACCACCCAAATGGAGATCATGACTAACGCCGCTTTTGCAAGAATGCTTTTAACTTGTTCGGGATTAAATTTCCCCAAACCCACGATAAGGCTGACGACAATATAAGGGAGAATGGTGATTTGCATCAGATTTACAAAACCTGTACCGATAGGTTTTAAAAATGATAACCGTTCACCGAAAACTAAACCAGCAAAAATGCCAAGTATGAGCGCCCAAAGCATCCAGTTAATGTTTTTTAGAAAATTAAGCAATTTAGTCATGTGCTCATTCGAAAAAAGAGCGGTATTTTAATTAGCTTAGCTTAAAACTTACTGAATGTTTGAGCGATTTGATTACAAATTATCGAGTGTTTACTCAAAGTTCATAATCATCCCCATTTTTGGCACGATAACAGGCTTTTCCTGCCGGTTGTTGCACTCCGTGATAAAAGCTCATCCACAGTTTTTGTAGCTGGGTTTTAGTCTTTTTACCAACCACAGACGCCAGTGGTGTTTCGACGATAATATCTTCGATATGGGCGCTATCAAATTGGCCGAGCATTCCGGTGCGATTGAAGGTAATTTCAATATGTAAGCCATCGTCCTGTTTTAACAAAATAGCCTCTGGCGTTTCACGGTGACCGCAAAGCGCGACGAATTGGCTACAATTTTTTAAACCACAATGGGTACCGTTGGCAAAAAACGCAAGCAGGTGATTGTAGTAAACCACATAGTCTGTCACCTCCATGTGTGAGCCAAATTCTAAAGGACATTGTTCATCAAGATACTGTTTTGCCAGCATTGACTGTTGCGCTTTCGTATCGTCAATTGGTTGCTCTGTATGCGGTTGTAATTGCGCTGCCATGATCCACCTCACTTGTTCATGTTGTCATAAATTGGGAAATATATTCTGGTTGTTTCGTGTACATTTTGAGTGTAAGTTAAATATTCAAATAATTTCACAAAAAGAATTTCACAGTGTGAATTTCACAAAAATGGGGTGTGAAATCATGGCAAAAGTTGCAAGCTTAATTAGAAAGTCTCACTTTTTGGGCACTAAAATAAGAAATCTAAGAAAGCGTAACCATCTGACTTTAGAAGACTTATCGGCTCGATGTGTTAAGCAAGATCCGGCCAGTGCGCCCTCCGTTTCCTACCTATCAATGATTGAAAGAGGCCAGCGTACGCCAAGCGAAGCGATGCTCGAAAACTTCTCTACTGTATTTCAAAAGCCGATTGAGTGGTTTTTAGACAGTCAACCAGAAGCACCGGAGATAGCGCCAGATAAAGGCAATTTCGGTGGGATAATGGGGATGGCTTTAGAGCCCAACTTTCTATTTGCCAAAGAGATATTACAAATTGCGATCCCAGAAATGCTGTCCCAAGCGGGGATCAGTGGTAGGCAGTTTGCGCACCTTTTGATCCGCGCCCACCAAGAACACCATCAAAACCACTTTCCTGATTTAGAGCGAGCAGCCGATGAAGTGGGAGGTAAAAATCTCTATCTCAGCTGTGATGACCTCATGGCAATCTTGATAGCAAAAGGTCGAAAAGTGGAGTGGTTTGAGCAATCTTCGCCTGACGGAGAGGGGATGATCACTTCTTATTTCAAAGAGCCAAACATGGTGTTTATAAATCGCGCGTTGCACGCACATCCCGCGAGAATGAAATACGATTTAGCCGTTCATATTGGCCATGCCGTGCTTCACAATAGTGAGGGTTTAGAATGTGTACTCACGACTGGAGAAAGCCGAAAGAGTAGTGATAATCCAGATCACGATACCCCAAATGCCCAAGATATTTTGAGCGCGTGGCAAGATTTTGAATCGAGCTTCTTCGCAGGGGCTTTATTGTGTCCCCGTACACCATTTCGGCAGTTACTCGAAAGCCGAGGTTACGATGTGCGCGTCCATGAGCAACTTGGTATTTCTGCTTCCGTCGCAATGCGCAGAATGACATCGGTTTCACCTTATCCACATTGGCATTATTTTGATGCTTATCAAGCAGGTAAACTAAAGGCGGTGTATCGGGGCAATGGCATTCCTTTACCTTGGGGCAATATGCGTAGCGTTGCCGATCCGTGTCAGCACTGGGCCGTATTTCGTAAATTTCATGATGATAGTAATAGTGCCAGTGCTCAGCTTTCGATCCTGAACGTCAATGGTAAACCGCGTTTGTATTGCTGTGAGTCAGTAAAAATCGTTGATGTTGCGAATCGTCCAAGGGTGTTGTGCGCAGGTCTCGATCTCAATCCTGCTATTAATGCACAAGGGATTGATGCCGATGCCTTGATTGGAGAATTGCAACAAGCTTGTATTAGCCACGGTGGGGCGAGCGTGGTGCCCTATCATATGAAAACCCAATTACTCCGTGTCGCCAAGATTTTAAATATCCAGTGGATTGAAAGAGGGCTTGAGGGCTCAGTTCGGGTGATTTGTACTCGAGGAAAAAGCTGCCCAAGAAAGCCGGGGTGTTATGTGCTTTCTTCAGCTAGTAACCTTGAGTAGTCTTCATAATCTCAGTTAGTTAAACCGTTTAAAGCGCAAAACATTGACATTAAACGGTATCGACTACAGCGAATCTCAATATCAAGACGACTATTGGGGTGTCGTAAATAGACAGGTCTTTACCGTGTAATGGGTGTATATCGATTAAGACATAATATCTAGGTGATGTTATGCCTTAGCCATTATTAGATTTTACTTCTAATTAAATCTCTGACGAGCAATCTTGCTGGGTGGATTGCCTGATGTACTCGTTCGCTTAAAGGTCTTGCTTCGCCAAGTAGAGTTGCAACTAAGTGCTCAGTAGCAAGTGGAGCACTGCACAGTCCTCGTGCGCCAAAACCGGTAACGATATGAATTCCTTCATAGGGTAGTGCTGGCTTCCCAAAACCGTAGTGTTTTCCCTTTCTTAAATTGGCAAAGGCCGAGCAAAACTCATCGTTATGCTGGACTTGACCAAGCATAGGCAAATGATCGTTAAAACAGCAACGTACAGCGGCTTTTGCAGAGGTAATCTCGCCAAGACTCGCGGCTAAATCCGTGTCTTTATAAAAGCGTTCAAGCTGGGCGCGGTTAACTGCATCATCTTCGGCTTTTACCTCTCGGCTTTTGCTATTTTTTTCAAATGTTGCGCCCATACAATGTTGCCCATTCATTGCGGGAGTGAAGTACCCTTTATGGCAAAGTACAGTATTGAGTTTTTGTGATTCTTCTCCAGCATCAACATGAGAGACCTGACCGCGAACGCCGTGTATAGGAATATGTTTGGTTTGCTCGAATCGGTCAGAGTGCTCACCGCCACAGACAAAAACATCTGAAAACGGCCCAAATGTATTATCTTCACTGTGTAACAGCCAGCCACTCTCAGTTTTTTCAAGCTTTTGTATATCAGTATTAAAATGAGTCGAAACCGCTTTGAATGCGTGAGCTGCATCAAACACTGCTTGCGTTACCTCTGCCGGGTTTAGCCAGCCAGCCTCTGGAATATAAAGTCCACCGTAGGACAGTGTTGTATTTGCGATAACTGAAGCCTGCTTGGCATCAACGGCATGAATTAAGTCATGCGGCCAAGTTGCTTTTTCAGCTAAGTTTTGATGCTGCGCTCGTTTGGCCTCACTAACGGACTGCAAGAGTACGCCACACCAATCGTGTGCGAAGTGGTAGCCCGCATTTGCAATATGCTGATAAAGGCGCTTTGCATATAAAAAGCTGTGGGCGTATAGCTCGCTCGATGGCGTGTGATCTGCTTGCAGGTTTGGATATAGTGCGCCTTGACGATTGTGAGAAGCACCTTTGGCTAAGGCGTCGTCTTGGCAAAAAAGTGTTGCGCCTAGATTACGTTTACTAAGGTGATACAACAAACAACTTGAGGCAATACCGCCGCCAATAATAGCGATATTCTCTAGTTTGCGTGGTGTGGTGCTGTAATACGCTGGAGTATTGGAATTTTTATTGGCACGGCTCAGCGTTCCGACCACCATTTCGCGTTTGCGACCAAACCCTTTGACTTTTTTGCACGCAAAGCCAGCGTCTTGTAGTCCCCTGCGGACAAAACCCGCTGCGGTAAATGTAGCTAAAGTAGCGCTGTCTCGGCTCATATTGGCCATGGCATCAAATAAGCATTGTTGCCACATATCTGGGTTTTTACTCGGTGCAAAACCATCTAAAAACCAAGCATCGACAAATCCGGTTTGTTCAAAACTTAGTTGTGGTAAATTATCGTGAATATCACCAAACCATAAATCTAAAGTCACTTGACCATTGTCAAACTCTAGGCGATGGCATCCTTCAAGGGCCATCGGGTATTGTTGGCAGAGTTTTTTGGCGAGCGGGGCAAGCGTAGGCCAAGCTTGTAGCGCTTTAACTAAATCATCAATATGGATTGGGTATTTCTCAAATGAGACAAAGTGGAGTTGGTTAACGCTTGCGTCTTTGCTACGCTGGTTGAAGTGATACCAAGCGTTGAGAAAGTTTAATCCAGTACCAAAACCAGTTTCTGCGATGACAAATCGGTCTTTGCCATGATTTTGTAACCGCTCGTCGATATGGTTCTGAGTATAAAAGACGTAATGTGACTCAGCTAACCCATCATCGTTGGAAAAATAGACATCGTCAAAACTATCGGCAACAGGGGTACCAGCATCGTTGAAGTGTATTTGAGCGTTTTTTATCATGAAAGACTCTATGTTCGACTATTTGGGAACTATTTTACTGTCTTTCGACTCAATAGTCTGGTTGCATTTTTAGTTATTTAGGTTCAGAGTACATGTGTACGCTGGAAAGCTGACCACTTGGCGCTAAAATTCAGCGTATACTACGCATAATTTGTAATATCGAAGGGAATAAACCCATGAGAAGAGCCGTTATTACGGGGATCGGTGTTGTTTCGAGCATCGGCAACAACAAGCAAGAAGTTTTAGAGTCATTAAAAGCAGGTAAGAGCGGTATTGCTTTTAACCAAGAATTTGCAGACTACAACCTACGTAGCCAAGTGTCTGGTAAAATAGATATCGACGTAAAATCTCTCGTTGACCGTAAGGCACATCGCTTTATGGGGGACGCGGCAGCGTTTTCTTATATCTCGATGGCACAAGCAATTGAAGATTCAGGACTATCAGAAGAGCAAGTATCAAACGAACGCACAGGCCTTATTGTAGGTTCTGGTGGTGGTTCGTCTAAATACCAAGTTGAAGCTGCTGATATTCTGCGCGAAAAAGGCGTAAAGCGTGTAGGGCCTTATATGGTTCCACGTACCATGGCAAGCACGACTTCTGCGTGTTTGGCGACACCTTTTAAAATTAAAGGTGTGAACTACTCAATCAGCTCTGCATGTGCAACATCAGCACACTGTATTGGCAACGCTGTTGAACAAATTCAACTAGGCAAACAAGATGTTATTTTTGCTGGTGGTGGTGAAGAGCTCCACTGGACGCTCGCGATGGAATTCGATGCCATGGGTGCGTTGTCAACCAAGTATAATGAAACGCCTGAGCGCGCATCACGTACGTATGATGCAAATCGTGATGGTTTCGTAATCTCTGGCGGTGGCGGTATTGTGGTAGTTGAGGAGCTAGAACACGCACTTGCTCGCGGCGCGCACATTTATGCTGAAATCGTTGGTTACGGTGCAACGTCAGATGGTTACGACATGGTAGCACCATCTGGAGAAGGCGCGGTGCGCTGTATGAAACAAGCGATGCAAGGTCTTGATGCACCGATTGACTACCTAAACACGCACGGTACTTCAACACCAGTTGGTGACGTGAAAGAGTTAGGCGCTATTCAAGAGTTGTTTGGCGATAATTCTCCGGCTATCAGTGCAACTAAAGCGATGACAGGCCACGCACTCGGTGCGGCTGGCGTGCATGAAGCGATTTACTCTTTGCTGATGCTAGATAATGACTTTATCGCACCATCGATCAACATTGATGAACTAGATGAGCAAGCACAAGGCCTAGACATTGTAACCGAGCGCCGTGATGGGCCGCTTAATACCGTTATGTCCAACAGCTTTGGCTTTGGTGGTACTAACGCCACACTTGTGATGCAAAAGTACAAAGGTTAAGCGCTTTACGCTTAACCTTATATCAAACACAAAAAAGCAGGCTAAGCCTGCTTTTTTCGTTCTGTTCGTATCTTAAAATAAATTAACGTACATTGTGTTTCATCAAACGTTCTTTATCACGTGACCAGTCACGGTCTTTAATATCAGCACGCTTATCATGTTGCTTTTTACCCTTCGCAAGATAGAACTCGAGTTTTACCCAGCACTTTTTCCAGTACATTGCTGTGGCAATCAGAGAATAACCATCACGCTCGGTTGCACCGATAAGACGTGAGATTTCACGTTTATTTAGTAGCAGTTTACGATAACGAAGCGGATCGCATATCACATGTGTAGAAGCACTATTTAACGGCTGAATTTGACTGGCCAACAAATAGGCTTCGCCGTTTTTGATATGGATGTAAGTATCTGAGATATTGACTTTGCCGGCGCGGATACTTTTTACTTCCCAGCCTTGTAATTCGATACCTGCTTCGAACTTTTCATGTAGTGAATACTCATGACGCGCTTTTTTATTTAGCGCTATGGTATTGCTATTTGATTTACTTGAATTTTTCTTTGCCATAATGGCTTAGTCTACCTATAAATCCTGTTTTAAGACAGCGCTTTTTCATTAATGTGACGTATTTTTACTTAGTCAGTGGCTGCAAACAAGATAAATCTGCAAAACCTTGGTAAAATCCTCGTATTAAGATTTGGAGTGTCTATGCCACAGATAGAAAAAAGTGCTTTGGTGATGTATAGCACCAAGGAAATGTTTGAATTGGTCAATGATGTTGACGCTTATCCCGCATTTCTACCGCATTGCTCAGATGCAAAAGTTATCAGCAATGATGAACAAGGGATGACCGCGAGTCTAGAAATTTCGAAAGCCGGCCTAAAAAAGTGGTTTACCACAAAAAATGAATTTGACGGCAATCGAGTAAAAATGTGCCTAGTAGATGGACCATTTAAGTCTTTAAATGGTTATTGGGAATTTACCGCGCTTGATGAACAGGCTTGTAAGGTGAGTTTAAAATTAGAGTTTGAATTCGCGAGCAAATTAATTGAGATGGCGTTTGGCAAGCTATTCAATGAAGTGGCCAAGAATATGGTGTCTGCGTTTACCCAGCGAGCCAAAGTTGTTTACGGAGCGAGATGATGATAAAGGTTGAAGTGGTATTTGCATTGCCAGACAGCGCGACGTCATTGTCGGTTGATGTGCCTGAAGGGACGTCTGCTGAGCAAGCAGTATTACAGTCAGGGATTTTAGAAAAATGCCCAGAGATAGATGCGAATGATTTGACGCTCGGGATCTGGAACCGAACGGTAAAATTACAGCAAGTAGTCAGCGATGGTGACAGAATCGAAATCTATCGTCCGTTAATTGCTGACCCGAAAGAAGCGCGCAGGCGCCGTGCGGAAAAAGCAAAAGAAGAAGGTCGTGCAAGCAAAGTTACCGGTGGGCGACCTGTCTCTTTAGGAGATAAGGAATAATTAAAAAAGGGGAAATACCTTTCCCCTTTGACTACGAAATAATGTGTGCCCTTTGACTCTATGAGTCTAAAGGGGTGTTAAATTCTTCTGGCTCTTCGAAGTCGCCGCTCACGCGAACTAGTTTGTCATTCTCGAAATAAACGCTAAATGACTTTCGGACCTCAGAGTCTCTGTCAATATTAAATACGTATTGGTAATGCCAGACATTGTTATTAAAAGTGTCTTTTGCAAGTGGTGTACCTAGTACATATAGCACTTGCTCTCTGGTCATTTGGACGCGAAGCTTATCTACATCTGACTGCTCTAAGAAATTACCTTGTGGCACGTTGATGCGATAAATCCAGCTTGAACAGCCAGACATAAACACCGTCATAACTACAGCACTGAGCCAAACAGAAAGGGTTTTATTAGACAGCATGAAATTGTGTATCCTTATTATCAGTTGTTTGCATGATACCGATTGCACAGAGAAGGTAAAGTCTCTTAGCGGAATTGGACTGCACTAAGTGTAAAAAGTTCGTACATAAGTTGCAATAGTCATCATGTGCAACACAAATCGTTGATAAAATCTTGAGGAGAACCACTAAGTGCTAGGAAAGATGTTACTTAGCGAGTCCAATAAAACGGAACACCAAGCTACTTGGAGCTTATATATCCTAGAAACGCGCTTTGGTCATTGGTACACAGGAATAACAACCAATGTGGAGCGGCGCATAGAGCAGCATCAGGCTGGGAAAGGGGCAAAAAATTTAAAAGGTAAAGGGCCCTTAACGTTAAAATACCAATATCGAGTCGGTACTAAGTCCCAAGCTGCAAAACTTGAGTGGCATGTTAAGCGGCTTACAAAAGCACAAAAAATTCAGCTTGTAGAGTCAAGTGGTGAACGAGTTAATGACAAAATAAAGTCATTGATGAGATTTACCCCTGCCTGATACTTATTTAAATCCATATTATCTAATGTATCTCTTGTCGTGTGATGATGTTTATCTTCACCCATACCGAAATAAATATAGGGGATCCCTTGGCGATAAAAGGCGTAGTGATCGCTTGCTTTGTGCCAATCAATTCTTGGATTATTTGTATAACGTTCAATTTGTCGTTGTGACGATACTATAGTCAATTTGATTTGAGATTGCGCCTTGTTCTGGAGCTCTGTTTTATATTCCTTAAAACCCGGTGAAAACAACGCAAATAAACGGTTGTTGTTATTTATCCCTAACATATCGAGGTTGATATTGAGTTCAACTTCCTGAGTAAGGTGTTTGGCATAATATTTTGCACCATGTAAGCCGCGCTCTTCAGCATCGGTTGCGACAAACAATATATCGCGAGCGCGATTTGTTTTACTGAGTTGCCTAGCCATGTGTAACATCGCAGCTACGCCAGATGCATTATCATTGGCGCCTGGATAATGTCTCTGTCCTGTGGTTCCTAAATGGTCGTAATGCGCACTGATAACAATGGCCTTGTCACAGCGAGGTTGGGTGCAAGGCAAAGTCGCTGTAATGTTGTGACCTGCGTCTTTACTAAAAATACCGGCTCTAAAGGTAAAGTGCTGATAGCTCGGATTTCCACCTAATTGCTCAAAAGCAGCAAAAATATATTGTGCACTGATATTGGGAGACTGAGCACCACTTTTACGGCCTTGGTGATTAATGCTCGTAAGTGTTTGTAAATCTTGCACCAATATATTATCAATATTAGCAATACTTGGATGTTGCGCCTGCGCTACTGCATTCGTGGTACCTATCGCGGTCAGCATTATGCCGAGTAGTTTGAAAGGGAGCTTCTTCATTGTTATTGTTATCTCTCATCGTTGTCTGTGGAATTTAACTGGTTGCTTGCAACACCTCTCAATAAGGCTAATTTGCCTTCGTAGCGTGCTTTGTCGTGCTCGAAGACAGATGCTTTGTATGCTTTATTGAGGTAATACTCCGCTTTTTCTCTATTCCCTTCTTCAAATGCGACTTTTGCTAATCCAAAGAAACTGCCATGAATACTATGGTCGAGTTGATAAGCTTTTTGATAAAAATGCTTAGCGCGACTTAAATTTCCATGCTTAAACGCTTCATTACCCAACACTAGCATGTAATAGGGATTGCTCTTTCTTAAGTTGTGAATATTGGCTTCGATCACTTTTGCTTCGCGGTCACGCTCTGTGAGATGGTAAAGTTTTGCAAGATTGCCTAGTGCGTTTCGATTGTCATGATTGATGGCAAGTGCTTGGTTATATGCGCGTTCAGCAAGCTCGTACTGTTGAGTTAGGCGATATAGGATCCCAAGATTTCCCCATGCACCATCGTGATAGGGATCGCTCTCTACCGCTGCTTTGTAGTAACTGTAGGCCATGTCAAGGTCGCCATTAATCATTTCCATGGCACCTTTGTTGTTATAAAACATGGATAAGATAGTGTTTGTATCTATTGCCGATGTACTAAAATGTTGTGCTCTGCTATTAGGGTCAAAGTCTACGGTAACGGAAGCGGGTTTGACATACAGTGTCTTTACAGAATCTTGGGTATTATCCACTTCAAAGATTTTTATGTTTACGTGCCCTGTGAGCAAGCTGTAGCCTTGGCTCTCGTCCCAATATTCGGGTATGTGTACACGTTGAAATTGTGTTCTCAAACCCACCTGCCTCGCGATAGCATGGGTTAAAATTGAGAGAGAAAGACAATTGGCATTCATATTACTAAAAGCTTGGTTGGCAGTGAGATTAGCGCCAGATAAATATGACATTGAATCGTCGCCACTATTGACCAAAAACGCCATCAACATTTTTGCGCGTTTAACGCCAATTTCGTCGTTATGAAAATATTGAGCGAGTTTTGCTTTAATTTGATTGTTTAGCTGAAATACCTCTGAGTATGACTCTACAGGCTGGATATTAAATTGATGCTTTGAATTGAGAATTGACGTGTCTATCGTCGCTTTGGGAGTGCTATTACAGGCACTAAGTAAAACACTAAGCACAATAATAGAGAACTGAATTACTATCTTCATACAACCTCCAGATTGGGCATTCGGCTGACTTTTAGTTATGGCTTAATTGCTGACCTTTGACCCTTACTATTATTGAATCTAGACTATAATTGCAAAATTTGCGCGGTGTGATTGTTACACCATGTAACAAAGAGACAATGTGAAAGGGTAAGCCTACGATACGAAACGTGCAGGCTTACTTTAGAGTTGAACAGAGGTTAAAAGCTCGCGACGAGATCATCAAGCGCTTTTGCTGATGCAGCAAGACGCTGAATTGCTTGTTCCGTGTCAAGTTGCTCGTTCATCACGGCATCGCTTATTTCGCTAATTTGCTCGATGTTGCGGCCGACGTCCGCGACGACATTACTTTGCTCTTCTGTCGCTGTTGCGATAAGCGCAGTCATGTCATTTATTTGATTTGCGGTTTCCGAGATTTCCAACATTAATTCCACTGACGATTGCATCGTTTGAACACTTTGCTCTGCTTGTTCACTAGATTGTTGGATTTGGTTTACGACAGCGCCAGACACCTGAGTTAATTCAGATATCGTTGCTTGGATCTCGTCGGTAGATTGTGATGTACGGCTCGCAAGTGCTCTCACCTCATCTGCAACGACGGCAAACCCACGACCATGCTCACCCGCACGCGCAGACTCAATCGCGGCATTGAGTGCAAGCAAGTTGGTTTGCTCAGATATGCCTCTGATCACATCAACGATGTTGGCAATGGACTGTGTTTTTTCGGCCAACGTAGCGACTTGACCTGCCATATTTTCGATGTCACCAGCAAGTAAGTGAAGTGTTTCTTGGCTTTCTTGTACTCCTTGACGGCTGCGCTTAGTTGACGCTTTACTTTCTTCTGTTAATTTTGCAGTGTTGGTCGCGCTGCTCGCTATCTCTTGTACTGTCGCGCCCATCTCATTGATTGCCGCGGCAACAGACATAGTTTGGGACTTTTGTTCATCCAGAGATTGAGAGTTTTGCTGGCTCTGTTTAAACACGGCTTCGCTCGTCACGCGAATTGAACGGCTTTCTTCCGCAACCATGTGGATAGCTTCTTCGATCTTAGCCATAAACTGGTTGAAGCCGCCAGCCAAAGCATGAAGTTCAGGTTGTGCTGAGTCTGGTAAACGATAATTGAGTTTTGCGTCGCCGCTGCCAAGCTGTTCGAATAAATCTGCCATCTTTTTAAGTGGCGCGCTTAAGTTCTTAGCCAGTAGCATACTAAAAAAGCTCGCCACTAGCGCAATCACTAGCGAAAAACCAATGATTTGCCACTGCAGGGAAGTGATCCCACTATTGATTTCACTGGTTGGCACTTGGGCAATAACAAGCAAATCTGTGTTTGGAATTGGGCTCGCTGCAACTAAATTGGTTTCGCCATCCACTTCCAACTCTTTAACAATAAATCCACGTGTGGAGGTAAAATCACGACTGTGCTGGCCGTAAAAATCTTCAATTGAGGACTTGGCGACTTTGCTTGCATCTGGGTGCAATTGCACCGTACCTTGCCTATTAATGACGAAAACAAAGCCACTTTTCTCGATTTTCATATTAGCAAGCATCGCCTGCATATCATCAATACTTTTCGCAAGTCCAGCTAAACCAACACCGCTTAGTTGTTGATGGTTTACAAACATTTTCACATCGCCCGGCGCTTCTTGATAGATACTAATAGAGTATGCCGAGCCACTAGTGGTAAAGCCGAAAAACCAACCATCCTGCTCTCTATTTAGTACTCGCAGAAAGCCGTTTTGATTCCAATATTGATTGGTTTCGCGGTTAGCCCAAGAAGCCGTAACTAAGTCATACTGCGCCGCAATACGCTTGAGTTCGTTGACAAGAAGTTTTTCGTCCAAAGTATTTTGCTTGGCACTTTGGGTGATTAATAAATTGCTTGAAAGCTG
Source organism: Pseudoalteromonas sp. GCY (assembly GCF_016695175.1). Classification (NCBI taxonomy): domain Bacteria; kingdom Pseudomonadati; phylum Pseudomonadota; class Gammaproteobacteria; order Alteromonadales; family Pseudoalteromonadaceae; genus Pseudoalteromonas; species Pseudoalteromonas sp. GCY. Next base: position 2,543,565 of record NZ_CP068023.1, on the reverse strand, counting down.
CTCGGCTGCATTTTTCAACGTGTCTATCTGCTTGCTTAATGATTTATTGATACTTTCTATCTTGCTTGGCAATTCAGATTGCATCATGCGTTCATTAATGAGCGTTTTGGCGCTGTAAAGCGAGGTAAACCCGATTAAACAAGCGACAGCAATCGCAATGAGACTACCCAAAAGGGTAATTCTTTGAGTAATTGTTAAACCTGTGTTTTGCATTCGATTTGTGTGTGTAATCCCGTGGAACCGATTATTCTAGCATAGTAAATAACCAGCTCGGAACAAGTAACAATCCAAGTCACAAAAAAATAATTTTGGTTTATAAAATAAAGTTAATCTCAGTATTTAGTGTTAACTGTATTTGAGTTAAATGGGAGGTTATGTTGAGAAACAGAGATAAAAGGCCACAATCTCAGGGTGGAAAGTGGCCTTGGTTACTAACAAGCGAACTAGTTTGCTATATTATTGACGCAAATTTATTTCTACTTACTAAACAATCTTTTTCATATCTGACATGTAACCGCGAAGGATTTCACCGATTTTTTCTACCGGATGGTTGCGGATCGCACGGTTTACAGCGATGAGCTTTTGGTTGTCAGCATAATTGTCACTGTCTAACAAGCCTTCACCAATCTCACGTTTTGTGATTGATTCCATAAATGGCTTCAATAGTGGTAGACATGCGTGATTATACAGGTAGCAACCATATTCTGCGGTATCAGAAATAGTACGGTTCATCTCGAACAGCTTTTTGCGCGCAATGGTATTCGCGATTAGCGGCGTTTCGTGTAGTGATTCGTAGTACGCTGATTCATCAATAATGCCAGCCGCTGTCATGGTTTCGAACGCTAGCTCTACACCGGCTTTAACCATAGCAACCATCAAAATACCTTGGTCGAAGAAAGTCTGCTCTGAAATTTCAGCATCAGTATTCGCTTGCTTTTCAAACGCGGTTTGTGCCGTTTCTGCACGCCATGTAAGCAATTTATTATCGTTTTCAGCCCAATCAGCCATCATACCTTCTGAAAATTCACCACTGATGATGTCGTCCATATGCTTGTTGTAAAGCGGGCGCATGATGTCTTTTAGTTGCTCACTCAGTTCAAATGCACGCAACTTGGCGGGGTTAGACAGTCTATCCATCATATTGGTGATACCACCGTGTTTTAGCGCTTCGGTGATGATCTCCCAGCCATATTGTACAAGCTTTGATGCATATCCAGGTTCAATGCCTTCTTCTACCATTTTGTCAAAGCATAGTAATGAACCAGTTTGCAACATGCCGCATAGGATGGTTTGTTCACCCATTAGATCTGATTTTACCTCAGCAATAAAGGATGACTGCAATACGCCAGCACGATGACCACCGGTACCTGCCGCATATGCCTTAGCTTGGGCGAGGCCTTTTCCCTCAGGGTCGTTTTCAGGGTGAACTGCGATCAGCGTAGGTACACCAAAGCCGCGTTTGTACTCTTCACGTACTTCTGTGCCAGGACATTTTGGTGCAACCATGATTACGGTGATATCTTCACGCACTTGCATACCTTCTTCTACGATATTGAAGCCGTGAGAATAGGCAAGTGTCGCGCCTTTTTTCATTAACGGCATTACTGCGTTTACAACAGAAGTATGTTGTTTGTCAGGCGTTAAGTTTAGAACCAAATCTGCTTCAGGAATGAGTTCTTCATAGGTGCCAACAATAAAGCCGTTTTCAGATGCATTAAGAAACGATTGACGTTTTTCTTCAATTGCTGAAGGACGTAGTGCGTAACTGACGTTCAAGCCAGAATCTCTTAAGTTTAGACCTTGGTTCAAACCTTGTGCGCCACAACCAACGATGACCAGTTTTTTACCAATCAGAACGTCGACACCTTGTTCGAATTCTTTTGGATCCATGAATTCACATTGAGAAAGCTGAGCTAATTGCTCACGTAAAGATAACGTATTAAAGTAATTCGACATGATATTTCCTGATTCTGTAGAAATAGATTGAAGTCAGAGTAGGGCGAACTTTTGATTGCGTAAAATGATATATTTGAACTATAGTGTTTCAAAAGGTGAAATACTATGAATCACAAACAACTAAAATATTTTTTGGCACTTGCAGATACACTACATTTTTCTCGGGCGAGTGAACGCTGTTTTGTAAGTCCTCCGACATTAAGTCGTCAAATCAAACAGTTAGAAGAGGAAGTCGGCGCACCTTTATTCCTACGAGATAATCGCACCGTTGAGCTGACTCAGCAAGGCAAAGCGTTTGTTCATTACGCGCAAGCGACGTTGGCAAGCTGGCGGCAGTTTAAGAGCGAATGCGTTGACGATGATAAGCCTTTGACCGGTGAGCTGAGTTTATTTTGTTCAGTGACTGCGACGTACAGTTTTATTTATGATCTTTTTTCCAAGTTTCGCCATTTGTACCCGCAAGTAGAGTTAAATCTTATTACCGGCGACCCCGCGCATTCAATAGCAGAAGTTGCCAGTGGTAAGGAAGATGTCGCGGTAGCAGTGAAGCCAAAACATCTACCGAACGGTATAGAGTACTTGCCAATCGGCCGTTCGAGATTGGTGTTTATTGGCCCAACGATGGACTGTCCGCTTAAGTCTATTATTGATGAATATAGTCATAGTGAAATGCCGTGGCAGAGGCTGTCTTTTATTATGCCAGAGCAAGGTGTGTTAAAAGATCGAATTGATAACTTTTGCAAAAAACACAATTTTGTTCCTAAAGTTTATGCGCATGTTTCGGGTCATGAAGCTATGGTTGCGCTCGCGAGCTTAGGGTTTGGTATTGCGTGTGTCCCCGAGATAGTAATTAGTCAAAGTCCATTTAAGAATCAAGTTCAGCTTTTACAGCTTAGATCGGATGAAATTGAAATTGGACTTGTAACTAAGAATAAACGGTTATATGACCCAGTTGTTAAAGCACTTTGGGATACGGCAAAAGGATTATTTACGCTGTAAAGCATCCATTCAGGTTGCGTGACTACACTGTGTTCATCCATGTTGAATGAATGAGGTGCGTCCGTGTCCACTATCTTGGTTGCACAAAGCAATAACAATATATTGACATCACAACAAAAAATGCTTGAAGAGCAAGGCTATACTGTTGAGTTGTTGAGGGAATTAGGTCAATTGAACGGTTTTTCAGGGAAATCTATTAACGGTATCGTGCTTGATCAAGCTATCGCATCCGTACCAACCTGCGATTCAATCAGCCAATTTAGACAAAGATTCAAAGCTCCCGTGATCGTCAGTCTTGACAGCGATGACGAGGATGTTCACAGCCTGTTTTTAGAGCTCGGTGCTGACGAAGTTATTTCTAAAGATGCAAAGCCTAGATTATGGCGAGCTCGACTCGATGCAGTTTTAAGAAGGCAAGCTGCAAACTCGCAGTTTGACGATGAGCCAGAGCAATTAACCTTTGGCCAACTGCATATCGACAAAAACACTAGGCGCGTGAGTTATGGGCAGGAGCGCATTGACCTCACAACCCATGAGTTTGAGTTGCTATGGTTACTTGCGAGCAATGGCGGCAAAGTAGTGAAACGTGACTTTGTATACGAGCAGATCCTTGGCAAATACTATCGCCCAGATACGCGAACAATAGACGTCCGGATCTCTCGCTTGCGTAAAAAGCTACACGATAATCCGAGTCGTCCAGAGAAGATCAAAACGATTTGGCGTCAGGGTTACTTATTTGTTACCGACGTTTGGAACTAAAAAGTAACAATTTGATTTAACGCAAAGATACTTCGAATTTTTCGAATGCTCAATTCGGAGAAATTTGTGAAACAGGTTTCTGACACAAAAGGATAACGCCATCTTTATGGAGTTATCCTTTTGTTTTATAGGGAGTATCCATATTCTTTTTGACGAGTGATAGCGCCAGAGTAGTTAGCTGTTACGTAGCATTTTTAAAAAAATTGTTATTTATACAATGCAAATAATATTGATTGCTATTTAGGTGTGTGTATACTTTACGCCTAGTTATGAAAATATAAACATAATTAGTCTCAAAGGAACAATTCAATGGCACTTAAAAAGTCTCTGTTAACGACTGCTATTCTCGCTGCAACTTTAGGCCTCACCGCATGTGGTGGCTCTAGCAGCAACTCAAATGACAACGATGATAACAACACAACACCACCTCCAGCCACCAATGCTGCACCTACTATTACCGTAGACAGTGCATCAGTATCTGAAGATACGCTAGGTGCTGCGGTTGCAAATATCTCTTTTTCTGACGATAGCGATGAAGTAAGTGCACTGACACTAACCATCTCTGACAACCGTTTTGAAATCGTTGACGGTGCGGTTAAGCTCAAAGCCGCAAACGCACTAAACTTTGAACAGGTTGAAGGCGGTAAAGTATCGGTAACTATTACTGCAACTGACAGCAAAGGCGAAAAAACAGAAGTTGAAGCTGAAATTGCTGTTCAGCAAATTGCTGAAGAAAACAAAGCGGGTGTAAACCGCTATGACTTTAAGAACGCCCAAGGCGAATCTTCAGTGTCTTATTCTGGCCAAATCGCACGTCACGCGGCTATGGTTCATATCAAAAGCTTAATGGGTAAGCTTAATAATGAAACTGTGGGTAACGCCTCTGGCCAAAAAACAGCTGAAGCAGCAATCGCAGAGATCAAAATGTTCTTGATGCCGACAGATACAGTGGTGTTGGATGAACCTCTAGATTTCGCTGTTGCGGCAAACGCTACACAAACCACGTTAGGAGATATTTCAAGCTCGCTTAAAAACGTCGCTGGCGAAGGTGGTAAAATAGCCGGGCGTGACACTTCTTATATGCATAAAGCATGGGAAGAGGATGGGGTCATGATTGGTTGGACTGATTTTGGTACACAGTCAAAAACACCTGAAGGCCTAGTTTTACATTATTTAGACTTATTAAAAGCCCAGCTTACCCAATTTGAAAATGGTTCGGCTATCAAAGCAGAGCATAATGGTACAGCAGTAACGTTGAATAAATTGTATGTTACACCTGAAGGCTTAGATTTGGCTCAATTGGTGCAAAAACATCTAAATGGTGCCGTATCGCTGTCTCAGGCTGCGGATGATTACCTTGATGATTTACTTATCGGAGCAAAATCGGCAGACAACTCTGCGCTAGCTGAAGGTAAAAGTTATACAGAGCTCGAGCACAAGTTTGACGAAGGCTATGGTTATTTTGGTGCCGCGATAGACTACTTAGATTATTCAGATGATGAACTATCTGCAAAAGGTGGCCGCGAAGCTTATGCCAGTGGTTATCATGACTTAAATAAAGACGGGAAAATTGATTTACTGTCAGAGTTTAACTTTGGTAACTCAACTAATGCAGCAAAACGTGACCGTGGTACTAAATCTAATGCGAATCCAACGGACTTAACTGCCCAAGCCCAGTTGGCATTTATTGAAGCACGTAAACTTATCAATGCGAATGTTGGTAATGACGTTGCGCAGTGGTCAGACGAAGACAAAGCACGCTTAGAAGCATTGCGTAATCAAGCGTTGTTAGCATGGGAAAAGTCGATCGCTGCAACCGTTGTGCATTATATCAATGATACAATCTCAAATGATGATGGTGATTTAGACGATATCGCATCAGGTGATTTTGATGCCGATCAATTCTATGCAGTAGCAAAGCACTGGTCTGAAATGAAAGGCTTCGCATTAAACTTCCAGTTTAATCCGTTTTCTCCTGTCACAGATGCAGATTTTGTTAAAATCCATGAATTGATGGGTGATAAGCCTGAATTCGCGGCAGATAAAGTGGAAGCTTACAAGACTGCTTTATTGGAAGCGCGAGAAATCATTGCAACTGCATATGATTTCGATGCTGAGAATGTTGCCAACTGGTAATCTAAATTTTCGTTTATAACGTTAAAAGGTTAGCCGTTAATTCCGCTAACCTTTTGTTGTATATAGATAATAGAGAATACAAATGAGAGTATCTAAACGTTTAAGTGCTGCTGCCGTCGCTGTGGCTTTGGTATTGTCGGGTTGTGGTGAAAGTACTTCAAGCAGCCAAGGACCTGGAGTGAAGGATAATAACTCGGGAACGGATAACCCAACTTTACCCACGCAATTTGATGAAGCAGCCTTGGTAAGTAACCTAGTGAATAATGTGCTTACCCCTGCCATTGAGCAATTCAATGAACTCGCTGTAACACAACAACTTGAAGTTACGAGTTATTGTAGTGCTGAAAAAGCACTGGCAGAAAATACCGCCGCGTTAAGGCTGAGTGCTCAACAAAGCTGGCGCAGCGCTATGGTTGGGTGGCAGTATGTTGAATTGATGCAAATGGGTCCACTTACTGCCAATAGTAAAGAGCTTAAAAATAACATTTATGTTTGGCCCGCTACAGGCTCTTTATGTGATATCGACTTGGATGTAGTGTATTTTGAAGATGGCGTTATTAATGGTAATGCTAGTAATCCTTATAATATCTCTGAGCGTACAGCAAACCGCAAAGGTTTAACTGCCTTAGAGCACCTTCTATTCAATAGCAATCTTGACCATAACTGCTCGTCAGTGAATGATGCTTTGGCACCATGGAATAGCCGTTCAACTCAGGAAAGAGTGATTGCGCGTTGTGAGTTTGCGACGGAAGTGGCTAAAGACATTGAAGCACAGAGCAATATACTCTTGTCTCAATGGACTGGAGAAAATGGCTACGCAGCTAAACTTGTTAATGCAGGACAACCAGGCTCGCCGTTTGACACGCCCCACTTAGCGCTTAATGAAATATCAAAGGCGTTATTTTACATGACCGAAGAGCTAAAAGACGGCAAAATAGCGACGCCGTTAGGCCTAGGTTTTCCGAATGCGTGTGGTTTAGAGGCTTGCCCTGAAGCGGTGGAGTCGCCAATTGCAGAACATTCTAAAGAGAATTTACTTGCTAACATCAGAGCATTTAGAAACATCTTCACTGGTAATGGCCAAGATGCTGAGAATACATTGGGCTTTGACGACTTTTTAGATGCTGAGAATGGTAGTGATGTAAAAGAGCGCATGCTTGCAGGGCTAGCGGATGCAGAAGCTACACTGCTTGCGATGAATGCGAGCCTTAAAGCTGAGCTTGCAGGTTCTACAGAGCAAGTGACGCAAACGCATACAGACGTTAAAAAAGTGACGGATGATTTAAAGACCGAGTTTATCGAAAAGCTCGCCCTAGAACTTCCACAAACTTCGGCAGGTGACAATGACTAAGCGCATGAACATGAAGAAATCTTTATTAGCGGTAGCGGTAATTTTTGCACTACCGCAAGCGCAAGCTGCGGATGACAATCAAGATATTGAGCATATCTCTATTATCAGCCACCACGATAAATTGCGAAAAGAAGCCGGCTCTGCAACTTTGTTGTCAGAAGCGCAGTTGGCAGAATACGAATATGATGATATTCACCGTATTCTTTCCAATGTGCCTGGCGTTAATATTCGTGAAGAAGATGGTTATGGCCTGCGACCAAACATTGGCTTTCGTGGTGTAACACCTGAGCGAAGCAAAAAAATCACCATAATGGAAGACGGTGTGCTCATTGGCCCCGCACCTTATTCTGCGCCGGCTGCTTATTATTTTCCGGTTACGACTCGTATGACTGCGGTTGAGGTGTTTAAAGGACCTGCGGCTATCAAGCATGGTCCGCAAACAGTTGCTGGTGCGCTTAACTTAGTAACTCGCCAAGTTCCAGAATTTACAGAAGGCGGTATCGATGTTGCGGCTGGCAGCGATGGTTATTCCAAAGCACACGGTTACTATGGTTCAGTAGTAAATAATGTTGGCTTCTTATTCGAAGCGGTAAATCTACAAGCCGATGGTTTTAAAGAGCTTGATGGTGGTGGTGATACGGGGTTTGAGAAGAACGATATCTTAGCCAAGTTTAATTATAAACTTTCTCAAGGTGAACTAAACCATACGTTTGGCTTAAAACTCAGCTATGCCGACGAGTTGTCCGATGAAACTTACCTTGGTTTAACGGATGCAGATTTTGCTGAAAACCCGTATCGTCGATACGCAGCGTCTCAGCCTGCAGAGATGGATACCAAGCATACTCAGGTAATGTTATCCCATGTGCTTGATGGCAAAGACTTTAACGTTACAACAAGACTGTACCGTAATGACTATGAGCGAGCTTGGCTTAAGCTCAATAGTGTGGGGAGCAAAAGTGGACCATCACTGTCAAAAATCATGGCAAACCCAGAGACTTTTGCAAATGAGTACGGCGTGATCACAGGGGCAAGGGACTCTGTCGTTGCAGGTTCAAATATCTTTTTGAATATGGGGACTAATGACCGTGAGTATTTCTCTCAAGGTCTTCAAGTCGATGCCAATACGAGTTTTAGTCTGTTTAACTTAACCCATGATATTGCTGTTGGCGTGCGTTTCCATGAAGATGAAATTGAGCGCAAACATTTTGAGCAAGCATATGCAATGGAAGGTGGTTCACCTGTGTTGCTAGAGGGTTCAAAGCAGTTTACATCACTGAATACTGAAAATACCAAAGCGTGGTCGGTATATCTAGAAGACAAAGTACAACTTGATGCGTTGACACTCGGCCTTGGTCTTCGTGGCGAGCTGATGGACATGTCTTACCAAGATAATAAAGATGCCGATGTTTGGATTGATAAAACCACCCGTATTTGGCTACCTAGCCTAAGTGGTTTCTATCAGCTTTCTGATGATGCCGGTCTTTTATTCGGTGTGCACCAAGGTTTTGTGCCTTCTTCACCACAACAAGATCCTGATATAGAGCTTGAGAAGAGTGTTAACTACGAATTTGGTGGGCGCTTTAATGATGGTGTGACTCAGTTTGAGATTGTGAGCTTTTTCAACGATTATGAGAATCTGAACGAAAGCTGTGGTCAGTCTAACTGTGGTGTCAATGACCAACAAGACCAGCAGTTCAGTGGCGGTGAGGTGGATGTTTACGGTCTCGAAATGCAGTTTGCACAACGTTATCCTTTGAATCTTCAACTGGATATCCCTTACAGCCTGACTTACACCTATACTAAAGGTGAATTCCAAAATGAGCGTGCCACAACGTTCGCACAATGGGGTTATATTAAAAACGGTGATGAGCTTCCTTATTTACCGTCTCATCAAGCCACTTTTAATATTGGCCTTGCAGCAAGTGACTGGAAAGTTAACGTAGCCATCAAATACATCAGTGAGATGAGCGAAGCTGCTGGCAGAAGCACTGACGACTTTGAGCTTGTACTTGAAGGCGAAAAGGTGCCAAACACAACCATCGTTGATGTATCCGCAAGTTACGAGCTAGGTCAGTATGGTCAAATCTATGCTAAAATCGACAACTTGTTCGACGAAGCAGAAATTGTCAGTCGTCGCCCGTATGGAGCGCGCCCAGGCAAACCAAGACAATTTAGTTTAGGTTATAAATACCAGTTTTAATTGATTGTCTATGCGGCTCTTAAATAAGAGCCGCAGCTTCATGGCTTCTGTCGTGGGCCCATGGAGTTATTCCAAAGATATATGAACTCATTATTTCTTTTTGATGGAAATGAATATGTTAGAGCAATTATGGCAAAGCATTACTGAACTCCCTGGCTACTTGTTCGATGCCAATAAAAGAGTGTATTTGCCATACTTGTTTAGTGCCATTTTGATGGCTGTTCCTGTTTATATCGCCACAGAAAAAGCGCGCTCTGGTAAAGGTTTTTTAAAGTTCCTGTTTCCTAAGCAAGTGTGGTGGTGTAAAAGCGCCAAGCTCGATTACTGTTTATTGATCACAAATCGTTTAATAAAGGCAGCGACGTTCACACCTATCGTGTTGACTATGGTACCGGTGGCGTTGGGGTTATCAGGTGGGCTTGAAGTGCTTTTTGGTCCAGCGTTACATCTTGAAGCACCAGAATGGGTGGTGATTGGGCTATTTACGTTGTTTTTATTTATAGTCGATGACCTCACTCGGTTCTTACTGCACTTGATGCTACATAAAATCCCATTCTTTTGGGAGTTTCACAAGGTGCACCATTCTGCAAAAGTCCTAACTCCCTTTACCATTTATCGCTCACATCCCGTTGAAAGCTACCTGTACGCCTGTCGTATGGCATTAACCCAAGGAATTGTGGTTGGAGTAGGGTATTACGTATTTGGTAGTAGCTTGAGCATGTACGATATTCTTGGTGCGAATGCGTTTGTCTTTTTATTTAATATCTTTGGGGCCAATTTAAGGCATTCACATATCTGGCTGAGTTGGGGTGATAGGCTAGAGAATTGGTTTATTAGTCCGGCACAACACCAAGTGCATCACAGTGACAATCCAATCCATTTTGATACCAATTTAGGCTCAGCACTAGCCATTTGGGATCGTATATATGGCTCGCTTATTAAGGCCTCGAGCGCGGGTAAAATCACCATTGGAGTTGGACAATATGATGCAGGGCATGATTCACTGACCGCGATTTACTTGAAGCCATTCAAGCTGGCTTGGAAAACGTTATTACCGAAAAAGAAAAATAACCCACCACTCAAATCTCCGCAGGGTGACTGACTTCGTATTCAGCTCCACATCTTTGTAAGGGAAAAATTGCTGTTGCAGATCACCGTAATAGCTTACGTTTTTTATTACTGTGAATAAGAATGCTTGTGTAAAAGGAGAAGGCTTGTCGTTAGAAGAGGAAAATAGGCTGACGACGGGCATTGTCAGCCTATGTGGGAGAGTAGGCTCCCTAAATCTTTACTAGTGTAGTTGCGATGATGGCTTGCTGCGGAAAAAGCCCAGCTCATTTAACTTTTCAATTAGTTTTGGATCGTCTAAACGGCTCGGTGTTTCTTCATCTCTTAAATAATGATCGTTTGGTACCGCATGCATATCGAGCATTTTATGAAATAGGATGTTGCGAATTGCCAGCGCTGTCATGCCGCTGTCCTGAATTGCGTCTAGTCTTTCTTGGAGGTCTGAAAAAGGCGCAGCCTTGACGTCATCCACTACTGCAGAAAATTGACCATTAGATTTATTCTTAATCATAAAACCCCCAAAGGTATAGCCTGTTCACAATCCAGTGACACGATGTTCAAAAGGCATTCGGTATCAATTTATGTTCATAAAATAGATACTTACGCCATGTCCGATGTGGTCAGTTTACTCTGAAGTGGGGGCAAATTACCATCTTGGATGTAAAGCTTTGTAAATCGAATAATGAGAGGAATGAAACAATAAAAATAGACGTCTAGACGTAACACAATGATCTGAATATGAAAATAGTTCTCAGTACCAATTATGATACTGAGAACCAGTATCTAATTTAAGTAAATAATTTCTCTTTTACGTGTTCTGCAAAACCACTACCTGCTTCAAGGTAGAAGTTATAGGTAGAATTCACGCCCATTTCTTCTAATTCCTTCTGTTGATCAGGGTAGTTCGCAATGGCGGTAACTTGGCCGTTGTAACCTGATGCTTTTAGCTGCTCTAGTGCGTAAATATTCTGCATATGCTTTGGCATCGCGAGCATAACCATTTCTACTTCAGAATGATTTACACGTTGCCAAAAATCAGGGTCGGTTGCATCGGCAGTCAATACTCTGCGTCCTCTGGAAACATGTTTTTCAACCACCTCAGGCTTAATATCTACACCAGCAACAGTATTTGGGAAGCTGGCTTGTATCGTTTCATAAGCACCCGTTCCAATTCGTCCCATGCCAAATATTACGATTTTGGTATCGGTTAAGTTTACGGGTAGCTCTTCTTCTAAGCGGTCTTGGCTCTCAAACTTTAATAACCAAGGCTCTAATTTAACGTAGATCTCGTTCGAGCGTTTGTTTAGTGGAGACGCAATCACAAAAGTGATAGAAACAGCAATAGCCACGACCGCTAACCAGTCAGGAGCAACCGCACCAGAAGCAGATGCAACGGCACACACAATAAGACCAAACTCGCTATAGTTTGTTAGGGTAAAAGCGCTCAATAGCGATGTACGAGCACGCAATTTGAACATATTGGTGAAGAGATAATAAAGTGAGACTTTAATCGGTAGAACAATTACCAGTAGAATCGCTATCAAAAGTGCGTCCAGTGTAATCGTGGCATTCAAACCAATATTCAAGAAAAACCCAACAAGCAAGATGTCTTTTACATTCAGTAGTGATTTTGATAATTCACCCGCTTTTTTATGTGGGGCGAAAATCATACCCATGATCAGCGCACCGAGATCACCTTTGAGACCCGCAAATTCAAAGGCATGATAACCTGAGACTAGCGCAAAAAAGAAGCCAAAAAGAGGGAGTAACTCACCATGTTTTGAACGGCTTAATACCCAAAACATAACCGGACGTACAAGCGGTAGCATCACCAGCAGTGCAAGTGCCCACATATTGGGTACTTTGCCCGTACTGACGGCGAGAAAGATAACCGCAAAGATATCTTGCATAACCAAAATACCGATTGATATTTTACCGTGAAGACTTGCCATTTCGCCGCGCTCTTCTAGCACTTTTACCGCAAAAACGGTACTGGAAAAGCTAAATGCGAAACCAACCAATAGAGCGCTTTGCCAATCTAGGTCGGTAAATAAAGGCATGCTCATCGCCCCTAGCATCAACAAAAGGCTAGCAAAAAACGCAGTACTGGTAACGATGTGCATACTCGCTGGCGCCCAAACCTGAGGCTTTATGAGGTTACCAACTCGTAATTTTAAACCTATGCTGAAAAGCAGCAGCGTTACGCCAAGATCTGCCAGTTGGGTAAGTAAGTCTGTGGTTTTATGGCCAAGTAGGTTTAAGACAAAGCCTGCCATCAAAAAACCAATCAAAGGAGGAAGCTTTAATTGATAAACAGAAAATCCGCATGCAAATGCGACAGCAAAATAGAGCAGTTCCATAACTTTAAATTTTTATCCAAGATATGAGCAGTGTACCAAAACCTCCTGATATATAAATTATAAATTTTCGCTGACAAGTTGGAAAAAATATGGTTATGATGCAGGTAAGGACATACCGGACAGGAGACGTAATGTTTAAGAAGATCCTAGCATCTGTCGGTATCGGTGCGGCAAAAGTAGATACTGTATTGGAAACAGAGCATTTGCACCCGGGACAGAAATTTCAAGCGCAAATTGTAGTAAAAGGCGGTGACGTTAGCCAAGAAGTAACAGGTTTAGAGCTTGCGCTAATGACAAGAGTTAAAGTTGAAGGGGAAGACGGAGAATATTTTAGTAATCATGTTATTGACCGTTGGCGTGTAGGTAATAATTTCACGATAGGCCCAGGCGAAGAAAAAGTTATTCCTTTTGAAGCTCGACTTCATTCAGAAACACCAATCACAGAAATCAATGCGGGCTTCAACCGTTGTCATGTTTGGATTGAGACTGGCTTAGACATTGATTTAGCAATCGATCCATCAGATAAAGATGCTTTACACATTTATCCAAATGAAGCAGTGAAAGCATGTATGACAGCGATGGAGCGATTAGGCTTCCATTTAGTGAAAGCGGATGTAGAAAAGGGCTATTTACGAGCGTCTGAGTTTCAGTCTGTTTCTGGTTGCTATCAAGAACTAGAATACCGACCAAACTCACGAGCATTATTTGGACTACAAGAAGTTGAGCTTTCGTTTGTACCTGAAGCGCATCGAACTCATGTACTGATAGAGTTGGACAGAGCGTTTCGAGGGGATGGTTACGTCGATCTAACGATTGAGCACGATCACGTAAATATCTCTCAGCTATGCGATCAGTTGGAGCGACTGTTCTCATAATCACTCAATTTACTCCAAAACGCCCAGCTTTGTCTGGGCGTTTTTATTTCAAGCAGAAATGACAGAGAAGAAAATGAATTGGCAAATTAAAAGTTATGATGCACTTACAAAAGATGAGCTTTTTGAGATTTTAAAGCTAAGGGTAGATGTATTCGTTGTGGAACAAGCATGTCCCTATCCAGAAATTGATGATATCGATAGAGCGCCTGAAACTCGACATCTGTTTTTGGTTAAAGGCGAACAAATTTTAGCGTATGCTCGTTGTTATAGAAAATCCGTAACTACCGCATCCATTGGCCGTGTTATTGTTTCGTCAATACTTCGAGGACAGGGCGTTGCACACGACCTTATGCATCGCGCGATTGCTTGTTGTGATACGGATATTACTCATGAGGCTTTAGTTATCTCTGCGCAGTGTTATTTAGACAAATTTTATACGGGGCTCGGCTTTGTGAAGCAAGGTGAAGATTATCTAGAAGATGGGATCCCGCATCAGGATATGCTATTTGTGAAAAAGTAAAAGAGGCTATGCGTAGCCTCTTTTTATGAGCGAAATTATAGTGAATTTAAAAATACCGCAGCAATGGCAATTGGACAAACGAAGCGGATGTACCAAGGCCATACTTTCCAGAAGAAACTACTGCCAACTTCCGGGCATCCTGATTCAATTTCTTTAAGCAGTTTTGCTCTGTGCCAAATCCAACCGACAAATACACAGCACAGCATGCCAAGTAGTGGCTGACCAAACTTCGTTGTTAGGCTAACAGTAAAGCCGAACAGGGTTTCGATGTTTACCAAAATGGTGAAGCTCACGGCTGTTACCAAGGTACCGATGATCCAGGTGGCCTGTACTCTGCCCAGTGCAAAACGTTCAACAGCATAGGAGACGGGCGCTTCTAGCATCGAAATAGATGAGGTGAGTGCGGCAATACTCATCAGAGCAAAGAAAGCGAAGCTTACCAAAAGGCCAATACTACCCATGCTATCAAACAATGCTGGCAATACTTGAAACACTAAGGTGTCTTCATTTAGCAGTGAGCCGTCAGCTGCAAAAATCTCTACGCCTTGCGCTTGCGCGACATACATGGCGGGAATGATAAGTAAGCCGGCAATGAATGCGATAAAGACGTCGATTAAGGTAACCATTGCGCCAAGTGAAACTAAATTCTCTTTTTTACTAATGTATGAGCCGTAAATGATCATCACGCTGGTACCAAGCGAAAGCGAGAAAAATGCTTGTCCTAGGGCATCAACGAGTAACTGCGGATTAAGCACAGAAGAAAAGTCAGGAACAAGATACACCTTAAGACCTTCAACAGCACCTTCTTGGGTTAATACATACGCAATTAACGAGAATAAAATACCGATAAGTGCGGGCATCAAACGCTTTGACCACTTTTCAATCCCGTTTTCTACGCCTTTACTAATTATAAGCACGGTGAGTGCAATAAAGGCGGCTGTAAAGACGATGTTGCGCGACATAGACGGATCAGCAAGCCAAGATTGCGCTTGAGTCATTGATGCAACCTCCGTGATGGGTTCAAGTGTTGCACTAAACATCCAACCCGCCACGATTGCATAGAAACTTAAAATAAGACCCGCACAAATGATACCGCCGAATCCGACAACAAAAGCAAGCTTACTTTGCCATGCTGTATTTGTCAGTTTGCGCAGTGAGGATACGGCATTTGCTTGGCCGTGACGACCAATAACGAGTTCTGCCATTAGTGCTGGATAGGCAAGACAAAAAGCCAAAACCAGATAAACTAAAACAAACGCAGCACCACCATTGGATGCCGTTTGTGTTGGAAACCCCCAAATGTTTCCCAAACCTACCGCCGACCCTGCGGCAGCCATAATAAAACCAAAGCGAGAGCTGAACTCTCCTCGGACATTGCTCATAATTATTATACTTCTCTAAAAATTTCTAACGGCGCTGACAATCTACTGTAATTAAAAAGAAATAAAAAGAGTAAATTACCTTGATTTAGCGCAAGTTTTAGCCTGATATTTAGCCGTAATTAAGTTGTTGCACTCAAAAAGCAAAGCTTAGCTTATAAGCTAATGTTTTCACGATTATTTATATATGAGATAAATCGCCATGTAGCGACTTATTTACAATAATTATTTTTCTTTACAGGGTAGCGAAAGCACAAATTTTGCGCCACCTAATCGTTCTGACTGGCTAACGGTGGCTGTACCATGATGCCAATCCATGACTTTTGCAACGATTGCAAGGCCTAAGCCATAGCTTTTGCCTGCACGGTTGCGATGAGTTTGCTCTTGAAAGAAAGGGCTAAAGACTTTATCCCAATTTTGTCTCGCGATCCCAGGGCCATCGTCTTCAACGGTAATAATGAGCCAATGCTCAGTGCGGTGTGCACTTAATAACACACTGGCAGTGGCAAAATCACAGGCATTGCTGATCAAATTACTTATTGCTCTTGCAAGCCAATGTAAGTCACCATGGATCATTAAGTGTTCAGGAATTTCTACACGACCAGACAACTGGTTCTTTTGCAGCTTTGGTTGCATTTGCTGCATCAGGTCTTGACCATAGCGAGATAGGGGCGTTACTTCATGTTTGAGTAAATGAGACTTTTGTTCAAGCGTCGCAAAAGATAGGTAGCTCGAGAGCATATCTTCCATTTGATCTAGATCTTTTTCCATGCGCGCTAAATAATCGTGAATGGCATTGATGTCGCTTTCATCTAAAGCTGCATCTAGGCCAAATCTTAAACACGCAACAGGTGTTCGAATGTCATGAGAAAGACTGGAGGCCATTAGCTTATTCTCAGCCATCAACTTCTCTATTTGGCTTGCCATTCGATTAAAGGTATTTTCTAAGTCACGGATGTAAGTGAAATGATTGGGGGCGATGCGCGCGCTTAGATTACCGCTGGCAAAGTGCTTTGCTGCAGTGTTGAGAACGATCAAGCGTTTAACTAACGGAGAGAGAATAAACCATAATATTGCGCAAATGCCACCGTAGAAAAATAACGTCAGCAATACGTCGTAATCTGCCTGTTCAATTTGAGGCTCCCATTCAAGTTCAACGTAATCAGGCGCCATTTCAGGGGTTGTTTTTAGCAGATATACATTCTCGTTTTCTATCACTAACCCATCAGGTAGTAACATCTGTTGTTTTAATTCGAGCGGCATGGCTAAAGTATCGCCATCTTTATAACGAATGTTGATGTCGAATTGTTGGGCAATTAAGGCCGTTGCACTTTCGCGCTTTTCCTGCTCAATATTTGCAACTTGCTTGGCAAGGCCGGTAATTAGTTTGCTTTGCCACTCAAAACTATCTTCTAAGGGAGCGGTTTGCTGATTATAGGTGTCGATCACCCAACCCAGTGCAAAGATCGAAATCAATGCACCAGCGAGTAAGTAGATGTAGAGTTTCTTCACGATATTAGCTTGCGACCTTCATTACCAAGCTGATGGTACGAGTAGATATCCTTTACCCCACACCGTTTTAATTTTTTCTGGGTTTTGAGGATCATCATTAAACTTTTTACGCAAGGCAGAAATGAGCACATCAACGCTTCTGTCGAGGCCGTCATATTCTCTCCCTTTTGTCGCTTTAAATACCGCATCGCGAGAGACAACTTCACCAGCGTGACTGGCTAAAAATTGCAGTAGTAGATATTCGGCACTAGAAACGATGACTTCTTGGCCAGCAACACTGACTTTGCGAGCTTGAGTGTCGATACATAACTGTCCAACTACGAGTTCGTGATTGGCTGCGTGATGATCTTGCGGTTTTTCCTGCGCAGCGCGCACATTTGCTTTGATCCGAGCGAGTAAGGCACGAGGACGAACGGGCTTGATAACGTAATCGCTAGCACCGACTTCCAAACCGATGACTTCATCCATTTCTTCATCTTTGGCAGTGAGCATAATAACAGGCTTGTTATAAAACTGACGTAAGTCGCGGCATACGCTGATACCGTCCTTACCTGGGAGCATAAGATCAAGTAAAACAAGGTCGGGGTCTAGTGACTTAACACGTTCAATAACTTCATCACCGCGATAGCAGCAATGTGTTTTATAGCCTTGGTTATCAAGATATTCAGCGACCCATTGCGCCAATGAAGTATCATCTTCAACCAATAAGATTGTGCCGTATTGCTCCATGTCTTTACTCCGAACTTTTTATTTTTCTGCGTCGAGTATAATCCTAAAAGCGTTATTGTCTGTAAATAAGTGTAGCGCCAGCTTGCAGTTGACCTCTGTCAAACTGGCGAGTACTTATGCTACTTAACGTTTAGCTTTTCAATTAGACTCTCGGCCAAGTGTTTTTGCATATCCGCTGTTAACGCTGACACTTCCGTTTGGGTACATGCACCTGCGGTTTTCTCAAGCGGTGAAACCGTTTTAGTTACCTTGTAAGGAGGAATATCAACGGGCTTCTCGCCACGTTGACGGCGTGCCTCGTCGGTATTTTGTGCAACGATAAACGACAGTACATCGTGTTCGTTTTCTATTTTCTCCACCTCTGTAAAGGTAAATTGTAAAGGGATACCTTGGAAGCCCGCGCTATCTACTGAAGATTTAGCAAACCAGACAACATCGGAGGAAGCTTGGTGTGCTAAACGCATACTGACTGAAGCCACAATATTAGTACATTGAAATGCTGGCGAATTTTGCGCAAGCTCAGCAATATGTGGATGTGGATTTCTTGGCCTATCCAGTGCGTACGTCTTATTAGCTGCAAATTCCAAATCAAGTTGATGAATAGTTAGCGTGTAATTTGCGTTCTTAGCTGCAACAACTTTCAGGCCTTTTTTCTCAAGCAAAGCAACAATCTGCTTTCTCAGTGTATCAGTCAAGCTTACCTTATCGGCATTGATGTAGACTGTGTCACCTTGAGCAAGTGGGTGAGCGGGCAATTGCACTGATTTAATTCGTGCGGAATTAAGTTCGGTACTATAGCTGATTTGATAAACAGACTTTTTTAGTAGTGGCTTCTTAGGTACATCTAACTTTGGCGCTAATGGCGCTGTGGTGACACATCCAAAAAGTAGACTTGTACATAGAGCTGCTAGCACTAAACGCATTAAAATACCTCAATTAAACAGTTATTTTCTTATATTTAGTGAGTTCCGCCAATTCATCATGTTAGTATGGCGGGCGAGTGTTAATGAAATGAGTCATTATGAAGTCGCTAATTCTCACATTAGTTTGTTTTTTTTGCATTAGTTATCCAAAAATAACGATTGCAAAAACCCCAAACCAGCAATGGTCACAATTTTTAAAGAGCTATTCTAAGCAAGTCGAGCGCAAACTAAAAGAAAAATCGGTGCCCGGTGCTGCTTTATCCGTCGTGCATGCCGAGCACGGCAGCTACGCAGAAGGTTTTGGCAGGACAAAAAGTCGACAAGGAAGTGTGGTCAACGAACAAACTCGCTTTCGCTTGGCATCGGTTTCGAAAACGTTTGCAGGAAGCCTAACGGCTAAATTGGCGAGCGAAGGGTATTTTAATATTGACGATAGAGTGGGTAGCTACTTGCCGCAAGTCGCCAAAGGTGATTATAGTCAACTTAAGCTCTATCATCTGTTAAGCCATTCGAGTGGCTTAGTGCCGAATGCTTACGATAATCTAATCGAGTCGCGCATGGACTACCCGCAAATTGTTGAGCGTTTACTGCAGGTTAAAGCACTGTGTCAGCCCGGCGAGTGTTACGGTTATCAAAACGTCATGTTTAGCTTGATTGGAGACGTTATCGAGCAAGCGACGAACATCAGTTACAAAACCTGGATGGAAGAATTTGTATTTGCGCCACTCAATATGCATGACGCCGGTCTTGGCTACGAGCAAATGACAAAAAACGATAATTTTGCGTGGCCGCATGTAAGAGGACGAAAGCGTTGGCATACCGCAAAATTAAAGCCGCATTATTATAAAGTGCTTCCGGCTGCAGGTGTAAACGCCAGTGCTGCTGATATGGCGCAGTGGTTAAAAGCACAATTAGGTATGTATCCAAGTGTTTTATCACCAGATGCTCTGAGTAAGCAATCAGTGCCGTATACGTTGACGAAACGTGAGCTGCGCAGACGCGTTTGGCGTGGTCATGTAGAAGAAGCTTACTATGGACTTGGATGGCGAATTTATCGCTACGACGGTAAACTACTCTATTACCATAGCGGCTGGGTGCAAGGTTATCGTACCGATGTGGTGATTATTCCAGAGCTTGGAATTGGGTTTAGCCTACTGTTAAATGCAGAGAGTGGTATCATTAATCAGTTAACGAACGACTTTATTGTTGACGCATTGGCGCTTGAGAAGAAATTACTGCCTCAGGTGAGTGAGCAGGAAATTAAGAAAGTAAAAGCAGAAGAAGCGAGTTTATTACAAGAGATTGCGACGTCTTCAGATGAAAACGTCGCAGACAACAAAGATTAGTTACGAGGTAACTGGATCTTTTTGTCTTCGCTTTGGCGGTACAACACAATGATATGGCCAATGGTTTGTACTTTGTGTGCATTTGTTTCACGAACAATTGCTTCAAAAATCAGCTTCTTAGTATCACGGTCGTTAGTTGGTACTTTTACCTTGATGAGTTCGTGAATGTTCAGGTTTTGCTCAATTTCAGCCATGACGCCTTCGGTTAGGCCGTTTGCGCCTAGAAGAACAACTGGGTTTAAAGAATGAGCTAGCCCTTTTAGGAACTGCTTTTGTTTATTTGATAAGGTCATATTGATACAATCTTATTTATTAAAAGGCTTGAATTATCGATATTCTAACGCCATCTAGACAATATTACTAATGAGTTGTAGTTAATATGGCAAATAAAAAACATTCCGCCAGTTCGAAACGTTGGTTAAAAGAACACGTAGAAGACCCGTACGTACATGAAGCCCAAAAACGTGGCTATCGTTCACGAGCGGTTTTTAAGCTCGAAGAAATCCAGCAAAAGGATAAATTGATCCGTAAAGGAATGACGGTAGTTGATTTAGGGGCCGCTCCGGGGAGCTGGTCACAGTATCTCGCAGAGCAGGTAGATATTGACGGACAAGTTATTGCTTGTGATATTTTACCGATGGACTCATTAGCGGGTGTCGATTTCCTTCAGGGGGACTTCAGAGAAGAAGCGGTATTAAATGCATTACTGGATAGAATAAACGGCAAGAATGTTGATGTGGTTTTTTCTGATATGGCACCAAATATGAGCGGAAATATGTCAACCGATCAATCTGGCAGTATGTATCTGGTCGAGCTAGCATTAGATATGTGCCATCAAGTGCTAAAACCAAACGGTGCATTTGCGGTTAAAGTTTTCCAAGGAGAAGGCTTTGATCAATTTGTACAAGAGGTACGTAATTGTTTTAAGGTCGTAAAGATCCGTAAACCAAAAGCGTCTCGTCCTCGTTCACGCGAAGTATATGTAGTGGCGACGGGCTACAAACTGTAGTACAGTTGGAAAGCATCAAGTTGAATTTGAATTTTTTTGGATACAAGAGGTTAACTCCTTGAGCGATATGGCTAAAAATCTAATACTCTGGTTAGTGATTGCAGTAGTGCTAATGACTGTGTTCCAGAGCTTTAACGGTGGCGAACAATATGATCGCCAAACGAGTTACACACAATTTGTAAAGGATGTGCGCAATGGCTCTGTAAGAGAAGTCAGTATTGACCGTCAAACGGGCATGATTAGTGGCGTTCGTTCTAGCGGAGATCGTTTCCAAACAGTGATCCCATTAACTGATTTAGATCTCGTTAATGATTTACTTAAGAATGACGTGAATATCAAGGGTGTTGCACCGGAAGAGCAATCTTTCCTAGCGAACATCTTTATTTCTTGGTTCCCAATGCTACTGCTTATCGGGGTGTGGATTTTCTTCATGCGCCAAATGCAAGGCGGTGGCGGCAAAGGCGCAATGTCGTTTGGTAAAAGTAAAGCTCGATTAATGAGCGAAGACCAAGTTAAGACAACATTTGCGGACGTTGCTGGTTGTGACGAAGCGAAAGAAGACGTTACTGAGCTAGTAGATTTCTTGCGTGACCCGTCAAAGTTCCAAAAGTTGGGCGGTAGCATTCCGAAAGGCGTGTTGATGGTTGGTCCTCCAGGTACGGGTAAAACCCTACTTGCCAAGGCCGTTGCTGGTGAAGCAAAAGTACCATTCTTTACCATTTCTGGTTCTGACTTCGTAGAAATGTTTGTTGGTGTTGGTGCATCTCGTGTTCGTGATATGTTTGAACAGGCAAAGAAAGCAGCGCCTTGTATTATTTTTATCGATGAAATCGACGCAGTAGGTCGTAAACGTGGCGCTGGTATGGGCGGTGGTCACGACGAGCGTGAGCAAACACTTAACCAAATGCTTGTAGAAATGGATGGCTTTGAGGGTAACGAAGGTATTATCGTTATTGCTGCTACTAACCGTCCTGATGTACTAGACCCTGCACTGTTACGTCCTGGTCGTTTCGATCGCCAAGTCGTGGTCGGTCTTCCGGATATTCGTGGCCGTGAACAAATCTTAAACGTGCACATGCGTAAAGTGCCATTAGACGATAATGTTGAAGCGTCTGTGATTGCACGTGGTACGCCGGGCTTTTCTGGTGCTGACTTAGCTAACCTTGTGAATGAAGCTGCACTGTTTGCCGCTCGTGGTAATAAGCGTAAGGTAAGTATGGCGGAATTTGACGCCGCGAAAGATAAAATCATGATGGGTGCTGAGCGTAAGTCCATGGTGATGAGCGAGCAAGAGAAGGAAATGACGGCTTATCACGAAGCCGGTCACGCGATTGTTGGTCGTTTAGTGCCTGAGCATGATCCAGTATATAAAGTGTCGATTATTCCACGTGGTCGCGCATTAGGTGTAACAATGTACTTACCAGAGCAAGACCGTGTAAGCCACTCTAAGCAACACCTAGAATCTATGCTTTCGAGTTTATACGGTGGTCGTATCGCTGAAGCGCTGATTTACGGCGATGACAAAGTAACGACAGGCGCGAGCAACGATATTGAGCGCGCAACCGATATTGCTAAGAAAATGGTTACTCAATGGGGGTTAAGTCCGAAACTTGGTCCACAGATGTATTTAGAAGAGCAAGGCGAGATGTACATGGGGGGTGGTTCTCACCGCATGTCAGGTATGTCAGATGAAACCGCTAAGCTTATTGATGCTGAAATTAAAGATTTCATCGATCGCAACTACAAACGTGCGGAGCAAATCCTAAAAGATAATATGGATATTCTTCACACGATGAAAGACGCGTTGATGAAATACGAAACGATTGATGCATTGCAGATTGATGATCTAATGGAGCGTCGTGACGTTCGTCCACCAAGGGATGCGCATGACAATAAGCCAGAGAAAAAAGCAGAATCTGCGAAAGTAACAGAAATAAAACCTGAGCCTAAAGCTGAAAAACCAGCAGAAGAGCAGTCAAACGATACATCATCAAATTCAGAACTTGATGACAAATCGTAAGATTAGGTAGAATACGACAGCCCCGAGCAATCGGGGCTTTTTTGTATCAGTTGATATAAGTTTTATTAGCACTCAACGCGAGAACTTAAATCAACTGCTATAAGCCTTTCGTTATCACCAAACTTAGACGACAGAAAATAGGTATAGAATGTACGAGTTACGTTTACCCAAAGAGCGCACCCTTAGTTTAGATAAGCCTCAGGTAATGGGGATTTTAAATGTTACTCCCGACTCATTTTCTGACGGTGGACATTTTACTCACCTTGATAGTGCAATCGAGCAAGCAAATTTAATGCTTTCACAAGGTGCTACCATTTTAGACATAGGTGGAGAGTCCACCCGCCCTGGTGCGCCAGACGTACAATTAGAAGAAGAATTACAGCGCGTAATACCGATTATTAAAGCAATTCGCACACACTCTAGCTGTGTGATTTCGGTAGATACCAGTAAAGCCGAGGTGATGAAACAAGCAATAGAGGCTGGCGCTGATATCATTAATGATGTTAGAGCGTTACAAGAACCTGGTGCGCTTGAAGTCGCAGCTCAATACAGTGATGTACCAATTTGTTTAATGCACATGCAAGGTCAACCTCGCTCAATGCAAAATAACCCTCACTATGATGACTTATTTTCAGACATCAGTCAGTTTTTCGAAGCTAGGACCAGTGCGTGCAAGCAAGCTGGGATTGATACCAATCGGCTGATTTTAGATCCTGGTTTTGGCTTCGGTAAATCTCTAGAGCATAACTTTCAGATATTAGGTGGGTTGGACAAGTTTCACGCTTTCAATTTACCTATTCTGACAGGCCTCTCTAGAAAGTCCATGTTTGGACAACTACTCACTCGGGAAACGCATGAGCGCGTAGCTGCGAGTCTAGCCGGTGCACTGATATGTGCGCAGAAAGGCGCGCACATAATTCGTGTTCATGACGTAAAAGAAACAAGCGACGCGCTTAATGTATGGCTGGCGTCGGTCAATGGAGTTACTCAATGACAACAAGAAAGTACTTCGGTACGGATGGTGTAAGGGGCATGGTGGGCGAGTTCCCAATTACGCCTGAATTTGCAATGAAACTAGGCTGGGCGGCTGGAAAAGTGCTGTCTGAGCGTGGTACCAAAAAGGTAATTATTGGCAAAGATACCCGCATTTCTGGCTACCTTCTTGAAACCGCGTTAGAGGCTGGGTTAATTGCCGCTGGGATCAATGTGATTTTATTAGGGCCTATGCCGACACCTGCTGTTGCTTACTTGACGCAAACGTTCAGAGCTGAGGCTGGTATTGTGATCAGTGCATCTCATAATCCATACCATGATAATGGCATCAAGTTTTTTGGTGGCGATGGTAAAAAGCTCCCTGACGAGGTGGAACTTGCAATAGAAGCAAAGCTGGATGAACCGATGACGTGTGTAGCGTCTGAAAAACTCGGTAAAGCTAAGCGTCTAGAGAGTGCGGATGGTCGCTATATCGAATTTTGTAAAGGCCAGTTTCCTAAAGAGCTATCGCTTGAAGGGTTGAAAGTGGTGTTGGACTGCGCAAATGGCGCGACTTATCACATTGCGCCAAGTGTCATGCGTGAACTTGGTGCGGACGTGATCACAACCGCGTGTGAACCTAATGGTGTCAACATCAACG
This sequence comes from Pseudoalteromonas sp. GCY, assembly GCF_016695175.1. NCBI lineage: Bacteria > Pseudomonadati > Pseudomonadota > Gammaproteobacteria > Alteromonadales > Pseudoalteromonadaceae > Pseudoalteromonas > Pseudoalteromonas sp. GCY. The sequence goes on along the minus strand of NZ_CP068023.1, from coordinate 2,518,790 downwards.
AAAAATGCGGTGCAACGCATGTCGAAGCATTGAAAAAAGCCGTGCTTGAACATCAAGCGGATGTTGGTATTGCTTATGATGGTGATGGTGACCGAGTCATGATGGTCGATCACGACGGTCATGTATTTGATGGTGATGACATCGTCTATATTATTGCATGCCAAGCTCATGCCGATGGCACATTAGGTGGCGGCGTTGTGGGTACGGTTATGTCTAACATGGGGCTCGAAAACGCCCTTAAATCACGCGGAATTGCTTTTGAGCGCAGTAAGGTCGGTGACCGCTATGTAATGGAGCTACTTGGTGAGAAAGGCTGGAAAATCGGCGGCGAAAGCTCAGGTCACGTTTTAAATCTGGATCTGATCAGCACCGGTGATGGCATTGTTTCTAGCTTACAAGTGCTTGCAGCTATGGTTGCGCAGAATAAAACATTAAAAGATTTGGGGGAAGGTTTTAGCAAATACCCAATGAAGATGATTAACGTGCGCTATAGCACTAAAAATGATCCAACCGAGCAAGACGCTGTTAAAGCAGTCGTCGCTGAAGTTGAAACTCAACTTGCCGGAAAGGGCAGAGTGCTATTGCGTAAATCTGGTACAGAGCCAGTGGTTCGCGTCATGGTTGAAGCTCAGCAACAGAAGCAAGTTATCGATTTTGCCCAAAAAATCGCTGAAGTTGTTGAATCTGTGAGCAATTAAACCAAAAATTAAATTTATTTCTTGTAACTTCGGGTGAGTAGAGTTAGTATCTCACCCGCTTTCTACTGCGGAGTATCGTATGACAACTAGAAAGCAAATTGTTGCTGGTAACTGGAAAATGAACGGCTCAAAGGCCCTCGTTGACCAAATATCAGAAGCAGTAAGCAATCAAGCATTTCAAGCAGATGTAATTGTTTTTCCTCCTGCCATGCTCATTGAGCAAGCAGCAAGTAAAGGGCTTACTGTCGGAACACAAACTGTTTCGGAATATAAAGAAGGCGCATACACTGGAGAAATTCAGGCGTCCCTAGCAAAATCGCTAGGTGCAACATATACCTTAGTTGGTCATTCAGAACGTCGAGCTATTTATGGCGAAAGCGATGAAGATGTTGCTAATAAATTTGCACATGCTCAAGAACAAGGTTTGACTCCAATTTTATGTGTTGGTGAGACCGAAGAAGAAAGAGAAAATGGGCAGACAGAGCAAGTAGTTGCTAGGCAAATAAACGCTGTTATTGCCAAATTAGGTGTGGCAGCGCTAACTAACTCTGTGATAGCATACGAACCTGTTTGGGCTATTGGTACTGGTAAAACAGCATCTCCAGAGCAAGCGCAAGCAGTACACAAATTTATACGTGATTTGCTTTCAGAAAATGACAAGCAAATCGCACAATCACTGCAGCTTCTTTACGGTGGCAGTGTTAATGAACAGAACAGTGAATTGTTATTCGCACAAGACGATATAGACGGTGGACTTATCGGTGGCGCAAGCCTAAAACCTGAGAGTTTCGCCGCAATATGTAGAAGTGCAAAAGGATAAGTAAATGTACGAAATTCTAATGGTTGTTTACTTAATTGTGGCGTTAGCACTAATTGGTATGGTGTTGATTCAACAAGGTAAAGGCGCAGATATGGGCTCTTCGTTTGGTGCAGGTGCATCAGCGACAGTTTTCGGCTCATCAGGCGCAGGCAACTTTATGACCAAGACAACAACAATCTTAGCAACTGTATTCTTTGTGCTAAGCATTGTTCTAGGTAACCTAACTACAGGTCAGATTAAAAAGACTAACGAGTGGGAAAATCTAGAGGCACCAGCTGCTGCAACAACAGTTCCAGCAACAAAGGAAGTGCCAGCGACAGAAGAAAATCCAGCTTCTGACGTACCTAATTAATCGTTAGGAAATACACCGAATTTGCGAATGTGGTGGAATTGGTAGACACGCCATCTTGAGGGGGTGGTGGCTTCGGCCGTGGGGGTTCAAGTCCCCCCATTCGCACCAAATAAAAAAACCAGCTTATGCTGGTTTTTTTTCGTCTACCGTTTGCCACTAAGCCTATAGAACAACTAAATAGCAGAATTTTCGCCTTGCCTAAATGGATATAGGTACCTCGGCAATAGCAGAATGCGGTAGCGCTGTTATCGACAAGATTTTCTCGCCTCAAAATTTCAAACGAACCTAGCACCACGGCAAAAACCTAGGCAGAAGTTTCACTTTAGTAACATATCATCCTGCTATCTAGTATAATTATTTGTTCCATAACGCTTTTTTATAAAAATTAATTTCCTGATATTGGTTTTATTATGGTTACAAAAACCCAAAAAGTAATTTTTATTAAATAATTATTTCAATTTATCCCTGTTGTGACTATAATGCCCCTCCAGAGGAAAGAGATGCCCCTAGTGCATCTTTTTTTATGCCTAAAATTTGTAGTGTTCAAATCTATTTAGATTTAACGGATACGGGCAAGAAGTAATAAGACTTAGCTTGTTACTTCTCTAGTTTGCGACCTCTCGCAACTAGCACACACGGTGATTCCTTTGGAGATTATATGATTACAGTTTTACCTCGCCTTGGTTTATCTGCGATTTCAGCTGCAGTGTTAGCAGCAGTAACCCTTCCTAGTACAGCATTGGCTGAACAAGCGAATGTAGAGCAAGAAAAACAAGTTTTTGAAAAAATAGAAGTGACTGCTCGTAAACGTACTGAAAGTTTGTTCGAAACGCCTACTGCGATTACTTCTATCGGTGCTAGCGATATTGATAAAGCCAATATCAGCAATCTAGACGATATTGGTAAGTTCGTTCCAAACTTAAATATTACTCGCTATGGTGTAGGTAACGCTGCGCATGCTTCTGTATTTATCCGTGGTATTGGTCTACAAGATCATGTGATCACGACAGACCCAGGTGTTGGTGTTTACGTTGATGGTGTATACCTTGGCCGTCAGATGGGTTCTAATCTTTCACTGCCCAACGTTGAACGCGTTGAAGTACTACGTGGTCCACAAGGTACACTGTACGGCCGTAACACATTAGGCGGTGCGGTAAATGTGATCACTAAACAACCTGGCGCTGAAGAAGTTGCACGCGTTGAAGCTAAAATAGGTTCTCGCGGTCGTTTAGCGACTGATCTGTATACAAGCCAAACGTTAACAGACACACTAAGCTTTTCTGCAAGTGCTTCTTATAAAGAGCGCGATGGTGTAGGTAAAGCAATCAACTTAGCAAATCCAGAAAAAGAAATTGGCGAAGAGCAAGAGTTTAGTGGTCGCTTAGCACTTAGATGGCAAGCAACGAATGATTTTATTGTCACCGCTGCATTTGACGGCGTTGAGAACGAGTCTGGTCAATCGCCATATACTATCGAGTTAACAGATCCACTTGACTCAAATGACCCTTTCAATGGTGACTTCCCATTGCTAGATGAGTCCATGCTGCCAAACAATCCTGATGATTTGGCAACAACGGTTGCTGGCATTGAAAGCACAGATTACTCTGGTTGGGGCGGCTCAGTGACTGCTGATTGGCAAGCAAGTGATGTTTACTCTGTTAAATTTATCGCAAGCAAGCGTAGCTCTGAATATACCGGCGGCCTAGATGACGATGCGGTAGCACTTAATCTATCTGAATTCCCAGAAGAGGGTGGTGCAGATCAGTACTCATTTGAACTACAACTAAATGGTACTTATGACGCTTGGGATTTTGTATCGGGTCTTTATTACTTTAACGAAGATGGTTTTACCAGCTCTGTTCCGTTCGTATTTAGCCCGTGGAACACGCCAAATGGCTTATTAAACGATGGTCAGACTGCTTCTTTTGGTGGCTACGGTTACTTTGATATCAACCAAGAAACTGATGCCTATGCGGCTTACATCAATGCAAGCTTTGACGTGACTGAGCTGTTCAGCATTGGTGGTGGTTTACGTTACTCTGAAGACAAAAAAGAGGCAAACGCACTATTCCCAAGCTTTGGTGCTCGTAAATATGTAAGCGCAGACTTTGACGAAGTGACGTGGGACATGAATGCGTCATACCAGTTAACTCGTGACATCAATGTTTACGCGCAGGTCCAAAAAGGATACCAAAGTGGCGGCTTCCCACCACGTCCATTTGGTGGCCCAGATCAATTCGCTGCGTTTGATGAAACTAAAGCGATTAACTACGAAATCGGCTTCAAAGGCCAAGTGCATGAAAACGTATCTATGATGGTTGCTGCATTTGTAACGGATTACACCGATCTGGCGTTACCTTTCAACGACCCGACTGCTGGCGGTGGTTTCGTCACTATCGTGGAAAATGCAGGTGAGTCGAAAGCACAAGGTATTGAACTTGAAACGACGATCGCAATTACTGATGATTTCTCAGTACGCAGCTCAATCGGCTACCTAGACTCCGAAATTACCCATGTTGATGAAGGTGTTATTGGTATTGGTAAAGGCGATGCGCCAGCACTCACGCCACGATGGACTGTGATGGTGGCACCATCTTACTTCCATGACTTAGAGCATGGTGCAACGATTGCAGTTAACGCAAGCTACTCGTATCGCTCAGACATGCAAGGTCAGTCTGTCACACGTGCAAGCGAGTATATTGATTCTCGCGAATTGTTAGGCTTTAACATCTCATACACCAACGCTGAAGGTGATATGGAAGTAACGCTATACGGTGAAAACGTGCTAAACGAAGTGTACGATGTAGGTCGTCTACAGCAAAGTGGCTTTGTTGGTGTCATGCGCAGCAATGACCGCAGTGAGTTTGGTATAAAGTTCAAAAAAGAGTTCTGGTTAGATTAATCCAGCTCTAGTTTGAATATAGAAAAGCCGCTTAGTTTCTTGCTAGGCGGCTTTTTTTGTTTTAAGTCTCTCGTCCTAAATTATATTGAAACTCATTCAGCATAACGAAAAGCGATAGATATAAGTGCTTGTTTACATTGTGGTTAACCTATGGGAATCTAGTGATAGGCAATATCTCGATTCCAGTTTTGAATCGTATATTTAGATGGAGCTGTTTTTTGCACTTATAAAAGGTCTTTAGCACATGGAAGAACTTATCCCCATAACCTTGATTACCATACTGCTGTTCATACAAATTAAAATGCATAAGAATTTGTGTAAATACTTGGCAAGATTGTATCCAGAATAATGGCATAAACTAACAAAGCACACCCTTGGCACATCGCAATGGTCACTGTTAAATGCTACCGTGAGTGAGTCGCTTAAAACTGGTTTTTTCTCGACGGTATCCGACAATAAAGTTAAGACCTATATCCAATTTAGAAAGTATAACCTAGTAGCAATGTCTGCCGTCTTAAGCTGTAATTTTGTTTTAGTCGTGTTTAACTAATCATATCGTGGTTTTAGTGAATCATGTTCTTTACCTATAAACGTGAAGACCATTCGCGACGCAGAGTCGATTTGAACAAAATATTACTTAGGAGAAGAAGTTGAGCAATACTATGTTAGAAGAAGGAAAGGAGATCCTAGCACAGCAGTCTTTTAGTTTGTTGTTAGGCGCTGAGTTGGAGGTGTTTGAAGTTGGCGCTGCTGAGTTAAGCCTCGCTATTCGAGATGATCTTAAACAAAACTATGGTTTTGCACATGGCGGCGTGGTTAGCTATCTAGCTGATAATTGTATTACTTTTGCTGGTGCATCCGTGCTTGGTAGCTGTGTTACCTCAGAATATAAAATGAACTATGTTAGACCCGCTATTGGTGATAAGCTAACCGCGAAGTCAACCGTGTTGTATTCGGGTAAACGTCAGGCGACATGCGAATGTAAGGTATATGCGACAAGCGGTGATGAAGAAAAGTTAGTGGCGGTTTCTCTTGGCACAATAACTAAGGTTTAGGGTAGAAGACGACATTCTGAAGTGCATTTGCACACAATAAACGTGTTAGGTCTTTTTAGCGCTACCTGCCTCAGGCATTTGATATAAGCAGGCAGCGCTATGTTAAACGCTTAGTTACAGCAACTAGAACGTATACGCAACGCTAAACTTCACACTCCTTGGCATGATATAGCGGCCGTTAGGTGAATCTGGGTTACGTGGATCCCCCTCGGTGATCCCTTGCTTGTCAGTAAGGTTATCTACCGCCAGTTGTAATTTTACGCCCTCTGTCGGCTCTACAATAAGGCCAACATCAAGCTTTTCATAGCCCTCTAACACGACGCTATTTTCATTATCGCCAAAACGGTCATCTACAGCTGAGAGTGTGCCATACAAGGTGGCGTACATGCCCGACATTTCAAAGTCATAGCTCGGTGTAATACGCAGCATCCAGTCAGGTTGGCGCTGTGCTTTATTCCCTTCATTTGTCGGGCTTTCAGTAATTTCTGTGTCTTGCCATGTGGCATTCAAGTTTACCGATAGGCCCGACTCATGGTTGTAACTGTAATCAAGTTCTACACCAGTTGCTTCGTTGGTTAGAATTTCCGCAGGTACACCTGGGCGTCTTACAAACGTGTCGCCTTTTACTTCGTTGGTAAATAAAGTAACAAACAGATCGCCGGTTTCACCCATATATTTATAGCCAAGCTCTGCTTGTGTGACTTCTTTAATCAGCGACTCGCCCGATTCATAGGTGCTATAGTTATCTCTAAAGTCGTCGAAATAAGGCATTTTGTAGCCTTTGTTCATACGCACAAAAACACCTGAATCTAAGCTCAAACTATAGTCAGCACCTAAGGTCCATGAAGTCTTACGTTCATCATAGTCAACCGCTTTGGTGATCGCCCCATCTAAACCTTCGTCGACCGAATACTCAACCTCGTGTTGCTCGCTACGTAAGCCTAAATCTAACTTAAGGGCTGCCGTTGCTTGGTAACTTTGTGTAGTGTAGATAGCCCACGTTGTCGCATCACCAGAACTGTTAATGTCGTAGTTGAAGGCACAACCTGCAACATCGCTATTGCACGCGATACCACTCAATGCTTCACCACCTTGCTCCAACACGTGGTAGGCGGTATTACCTAAGCTCCACCAGTCTTTTGCAGAAGTGGTTGCTGTATAAATACCAAAGGCACTTGACCAATCACCAAAGGTTTTGCTTAAGGCTAAGTCATTGGTGAAAGCTTCGATATCTTTTAATACAACCCAGCGACCATATTGTTGTACCATGGTATCGCCCGCGTATTCATCGCCCGTGACGCTACCTGTTGCGGTTTCACCATTGTCCGCCACTTCACTTAAACGCATCGCACTGCCAGCAGGCACAAGGCCTAGTGTATTTGCATCGCCTTGCGTTAAGCTAAAGCGGTCATTTAACTGCCAGCCGTTTTTGAATTCTACTTTTAAGCTACCTCCAGAAACATGGCCTTTCCAGCCGCGACCATCACCCATATCGACGCTCATCGGTGCATTTTCATCACCGACATAAATAATAGCTTTGCGATTATTCGTTCCCAGCTGAGTAAAGCCCGCATCCACACCCTCCACATTAAGTGGGGTTGGCAGGTACCATGCACCTCTGTCATCAGTTTGACGGGTATAAAGGTTAAACTCACCGTCAGCAAACTCTTTGGTTAGGTTTATGGTAAATTGATGGCCTTTTTCTGAGGTAAAGCCCGCATCACGGATCCCAGAAGAGCGTTTGATATAACCGCCAACCATGTAGTAAAGATCATTGGAGAACTCACCACTTAACACGCCGTCAATGCGTTTTAGACCATAGTCTGTGGTGGTGTATTTAAACGTACCTTCGGTGTCAGCTTGGCCACGTTTAAGTTGAAAGTTAGTTGTTAAGCCCGGCTGACCATTAGACACCACAGGGTTTGGTCCACCACGCAGGCCCTCCATCATACTGATGGTTTCATCAAGCCTGAAAATCGAGGTGTTTTCTAAAAATGAGAGCGTTGGCGCGGGATAAATAGGACTACCTTGCAAACTAACCGTTAAGAATGGTGCATCACCACCGCCTGGAAAGCCGCGAACAAAAACGTTGGCACCGGATTCTCCTCCTGAACTTTCAACCCAGATCCCAGGCACCGCTTTAAGCAAGTCAGCGGTACTTTTGGGGGCGAGCTTATCAATTTGCACAGCATCGATATTAGTCACAGCAAAGCTTGCATCAATTTTTCTGATCCCTGCGCCACCAGGTGTACCTGAGACAATGATGGTTTCTACTTTTTCTTTGTTATTGTTCGGTTGTTGTTCAGCCTGAGCTGATGCGCTTAACGCAAGCGTTATAGCAGCAGCGATCAAGCTTAAGGAGTTAGTTTTTATCACGGCTAAAGCCCTCTTGTTGTTGTCATAGACTGGTATTTAACGACTGTCTATTTTTTAAAATAGATCTTAATGCAAACGTTTGCAATGATGTTGTTTAAAAATTTGTCATAAAATGAAGGAAGGCGTTACAAATTTACAGTGATTGGTTATCTTTTCTGCTTGGTTAGGGTAGGAGATTCAATTAGTTATGGTTTAAGTATCAAAAAATTGTAAGAATAGCGATGTAATAACGTGTGCTAAGAAGGGGTTTGCGATGGGAACAACACAATTAAAGCTATCGGATCTAGCAAGGCTAGCAGGAGTCTCTACCTCCACAGCTTCCCGTGCACTCAATGATAACCCACTGATAAAAAAGGAAACTCGAGAACGCATTCAGGCGCTTGCAAAAGAGCATCACTTTAGTATTAACGCGGCGGCTAGTCGCTTACGGATGCAAAAAACCAAAGTCATTGCCGTTATTATCAATCTCGAAGCCGAAACCAAACAATCCGTCGACGACCCATTTTTACTTAAAGTAGTGAGCGATATTAATCGTGCAGTGAACCGAAAAGGGTACGAGTTATTGCTCTCCAACTCTTATATGGCGGGGGAAGACTGGCATGGTTATTTTATTTCTGGCCGTCGAGCCGATGGAGTCATCGTCGTCGGGCAAGGCAAGGAGCAAGCACGAATTGAGCGCGCTGCAAGAGCTGGCACGCCGATCGTGGTATGGGGCGACCCTAAAACTTCTGCAAATTATCCTATCGTTGGTAGTGACAATTTTATTGGTGGCCTTAGCGCAACGGAACACTTAATTGCTAAGGGAGCGTCTAAACTTCTGTTTATGGGCGATCCGGGTCATGCCGAACTTGGTGAGCGCTATCGCGGATTTTGCCATGCGGTGAAAGAAGCCAAGGTAGAAGCGCAAATGGTTAAAATCGATATTACTTCAGAGGCTGCTTACGCGAGTATAAACGCTTTGTTGCGAGCACAAGGATTAACCTTTGATGGGATCTTCGCGTGTAGCGATATGGTTGCGCTTGGGGCACTAAAAGCGCTAAAAGAGCGTTACGTTAGCGTGCCGAATGACGTACGAATAGTCGGATTTGACGATATCGCCATGGCACAGATCAGCTTCCCTGCGCTATCTACGATTAAACAAGACACCAATGCGGCAGCACAGTTATTGGTGGAAAAGCTGCTCTCTCAGCTAAGTGGTGAGACATGTGCTTCTCAAGAGGTGCCGTCCTCACTGGTGATCAGACAGTCTAGTTAAAGCAGCACAATATGCGATAACAATCATTAGCTTAAATTGTTTTGATGCGATTTGAAATGCAAACGATTGCAAAAGTAAAAAAGTCTGTCTAGACTAAAAAGGAATCACAGTGTTTTAACGAGAATAACAATGAATCGAGCACGTATCATACTTGCCATGGCCGTTAGTTACTTCCTATTTGCTATTTTGCTCAATAGTGTAGGGACGGTCATCTTGCAGTCCATCCATAGCTTTGGTATTACAAAAGCGCAGGCCGCCACCTTAGAGGCATTTAAAGATCTTCCCATCGCTATCGTTTCATTTCTAGTTGCGTCGGTTATCCCTAGGGTCGGATTTAAAATCGCTCTGACCGCAGTGCTCGCCGGCGTAGCATTGATTTGCAGTATCACTCCTATGGTCGCTGAGTTTTGGATTCTGAAATTAGTATTTGCTTGCGTGGGTGCGGCATTTGCGGTGGTCAAAGTGTCGGTTTATGCGCTCGTTGGCCAAATCACTGAAGGTAGCAATCAACATTCAAGCCTGCTTAATTTTATTGAGGGCGTGTTTATGTTGGGGGTCCTCGGCGGTTATTGGATTTTTGCGGCGTTTATTGACGGCGGCGATAATTCTCTTGGCTGGTTGAACGTCTATTTCGTGTTAGCTGTGCTGAGTGCTTTCACCGCATTTATTGTTTGGATCTCCCCAATTGCAAAGCCAGAGCCAACGCAAGCTACCGAATCTAGTGTCTCTGCATTTATGGCGATGCTAAAGCTTGTAGCTAAGCCGCTTGTACTGGTATTTGTGATTTCCGCATTTTTATACGTCTTGATAGAGCAGAGTATAGGCACTTGGCTGCCTACTTTTAATAATGAGATCCTGTCATTACCGGTAAACATTAGCGTGCAAATTACCAGTGTTTTTGCTGCCTGCTTGGCACTCGGTCGGCTAGGTGCCGGCGTTGTGCTCACCAAAGTACATTGGTATGTGGTGTTAAATGTTTGTCTTGCCGCTATGGCAGGATTAGTAATTTTAACGTTACCGATGACTGAGGGCATTGAGAAAACGCTTATTTCTTCGTTATTTGATGCACCCCTTGTGGCTTTTCTCATGCCGCTGATCGGTCTTTTTATGGCGCCTATTTATCCGGTGATTAATTCGGTAATGCTAAGTAGTTTACCCACTACACAGCACGCTTCGATGACAGGGCTAATCGTTGTATTTTCAGCGCTGGGTGGTAGCACGGGCTCAATGATCACAGGTTTGGTATTTCAACATTTTGGTGGTCAACAAGCGTTTTATGGGGCACTTATTCCCATGCTGGTGATCGCTGTGTGTTTATATTTCTTTAAATCAATGAGTGAGTCTAGCCAGTCAAATCATGCTCACACGCCAAGTCAACAAAAGGTGAGCTGAGGTTTTACATGCAGTACCAATCAAACTTTTATTCCACAGAGATTTTTAAGGCGGTGCAAAGCGCTGGCCTGTTTTCAGACAGTAAAGTTTTTGCAGATGCCATCGCAAAAATTCCGCTCGCAGAGATAGAAAACCAGTATGTGATGCAAAAGCCGACAGGAGAGGCGTTACTTAGATTTGTTCACGCGCATTTTGACTTTGTTGCCAACAAAGAGTTAGACGCCTTACCTGACTTTACTAGTGCGCAGCAGTATATCAGTGCGCTGTGGTCGCGTTTATCTAGAAAGCCGAGCACCGTTGCAAAAGGCTCCTTGTTACCTTTACCCCATCCTTATGTTGTACCGGGTGGACGTTTTAACGAGATTTATTACTGGGATAGCTATTTTACGGCACTTGGGCTTTTGGATGCGAACAGAAGCGATCTCGTTGAGGGAATGTTAGATAACTTTGTGAGTCTTATTGAGCGCATTGGACATGTACCTAACGGTAATCGAGATTATTACCAAAGCCGTTCCCAACCACCTGTAACAGCATTAATGGTTGATTTACTGTGGCATGAAAAATCCCACGATAAGCAGTGGCTGTCGCGAGTTACTCAGGCATTACTGAAAGAGCATCAGTTTTGGCAGACTGGACAGAATTTGAGTTGCACGGATCAAAAAGCACATTACCGAGTCGTCTACATGCCATGTGGGGGCACACTGAATCGCTACTGGGATCCGCTTGCAGCGCCGCGCCCAGAGTCTTTTATTGAGGATATAGAATTAGCCACAGCGGTTACAGACAGCGAAACCTTTTATCAGCACATTCGTGCGGCTTGTGAGTCGGGGTGGGACTTTAGTAGCCGTTGGTTAGCAAACGCTGACGATTTAGCGAGCATTCGTACAACAGACATTATTCCTGTGGATTTAAATGCACTACTAGTATTGCTTGAGTCGCAAATCGCACGTTGTTTTGAGAAATTAAACGAGCTAACGCAAGCTCAGTACTATGCCAATTTAGCGTCAAATCGCAGTGCACTGATACAGAAATATTGTTGGTGCGATAAAAAAGGCTGGTTTTTCGATGTGAACCTTAATGATTATGCGCGTACCTCCATTGAATCTCTAGCTGGCGTTGTGCCTATGTTTGCAGAGCTGGTTACACCTGAGCAGGCAGAGCATATTGGCAAAAAACTCGAGGCAGAGTTTTTGCAGCAAGGCGGATTGGTTAGTACCTTAGTCACTACTTCACAGCAGTGGGACAGTCCTAATGGCTGGGCACCACTGCAGTGGTTTGCGGTGTCAGGCTTAAGGGCATATGGTCAAAATCAACTCGCGAAGAAGATTATGCAAGCATGGCTTTATGCTGTTGAAACCGGTTTTGAGCAAATAGGCTGTTTGCTTGAGAAGTATAATGTGGTTGAACCGGATAAGCAGGCAAGTGGCGGAGAATACGTGGTGCAACAGGGCTTTGGCTGGACTAACGGAGTAACCAGTCGTTTTTATCGGCTTTTAGTGCCTGAAGTTGATAGTCCTTCGGCGTGATATTAAAGGCTTGTTTAAACGCGCGGCTGAATTGACTTGGATGCTTAAAGCCGAGTGCAAAACTAATTGCGGTGATCTGAATTCCTGCTTTTAGTTTTGCCTTTGCTTCAGTTAGTCTCCGTGCTTGGAGCCACTGTTGTGGCGTCGTCGCAAATGACTTTTTAAATTGATTGAAAAAGCGACTTCTACTCATGCAGCTAAGTTTACAAAGCTTCTCTACATCTAGTGGCTCGTCTAAATGAGTCTCCAAATAATGCATCGCTTGATACAAACCGTTATGATCTGGTGCTTGTTTTACTGCGCCTAACAGCAGATCTCGGCTTTGTTGCTGTAGTAATCTTGCAATTAGTTCGTCCATTGCCAAATCGATAAAGTACCCCCGCTCGGCCTCATTCTCACTGAACAGATGGAGCAATCGCCCCAAGCAGTGCTGGGTTTGCCAGTTATGCTCGGTGTGCACCAACTGCTTTTGATAATTAAAATCACTGGGAAGCGAAAGCGCTAACTTCTCGCTCACGGTATTAATTTTCTCTCGACTGATCTCAATTGCTAAACAGGTGGTGGGAGCGGATAAGCTGGCGTCGGGAAAGTCTATAAATACGGTTTGTTCTGGTGCCAATACGAAGCTTTGATGAGGTAAAAAGGGCTGGTGATAGTCGCAACTGTCTACGTGCATCACTTTTTTACCAGTGATCATCGCACAAAACAACACTTCATTAGAGGCGAGTTTGACTCTATTGGTACTTTCGTATGTGTCATAGACGCTCAGCTCTACGTGATTGGCGGCAAAACTTATTTTGTTTTCAACTAAGCGTTCGACACGGCTGCGATGTTTAGAGATCTGCAAACAATGCACTCCTTCTCGGTTATTTTTGGACTGTGCGTATACATTTCGAGACCCTAAGTTAAGTTTTTAAAGGTGAATTTGGCTAATGTCAAATATTAGTAAAAACAAAACTGGGACGAATGAAGCCCAAATAAATAACACAAGTTGCAGAGGTAAAAATGATATACGCAAATCCAAACACTGAAGGTGCAGTCGTCAGCTTTAAGTCGCAATATCAAAACTTTATTGGCGGTAAGTGGACGCCACCTGTTGACGGCCAGTACTTCGAAAATATTAGTCCTGTTAATGGCGAAGTGTTTTGTCAGATCCCGCGTTCAAATAATGCAGACATCGAGCTGGCACTTGACGCCGCCCATGCAGCAAAGGCGGCGTGGGGTAAAACTTCGGTCACTGAGCGAAGCAATATATTACTCAAAATCGCAGACCGAATAGAAGCAAACCTTGAATACCTAGCGGTAGCCGAAACATGGGATAATGGTAAAGCAGTACGTGAAACGCTAGCTGCTGATGTTCCGCTTGCTGCCGATCATTTCCGCTATTTTGCAGGTTGCATTCGTGCTCAAGAAGGATCCATTGGTGAAATTGATGAGTCAACCGTGGCTTATCATTTTCATGAACCTCTGGGCGTTGTGGGACAGATCATCCCATGGAACTTCCCATTACTTATGGCCGCTTGGAAACTTGCACCCGCTCTCGCTGCTGGAAACTGCGTAGTGCTAAAGCCTGCGGAGCAAACGCCTGCGTCTATTTTGTTGTTGATGGAACTTATCGCTGATTTATTACCAAATGGCGTGGTTAATGTTGTAAATGGTTTCGGGAAAGAGGCAGGTGAAGCGCTTGCTACGAGTACACGTATCGCAAAAATTGCATTTACAGGCTCGACCCCTGTGGGTTCTCACATTCTAAAATGTGCTGCTGAAAACATCATTCCTTCAACGGTGGAACTAGGTGGTAAGTCGCCCAATATCTACTTTAGCGATGTTATGCAAGCTGACGATGATTACCTAAGTAAGTGTATTGAAGGAGCGGTACTGGCCTACTTTAACCAAGGCGAAGTATGTACTTGTCCATCGCGATTGCTCGTACAAGAAGATATATACGATGACTTTATAGCCAAAGTCATTGAACGCACCAAGGCGATAAAGCGCGGCAATCCGCTTGATACAGAGACCATGGTTGGTGCACAAGCCTCACAAGCCCAATTTGATAAAATTCTTAGTTATATTGATATTGGTAAGAAAGAAGGGGCTGAAGTGTTAATCGGTGGCGAAGTAGCAGAGCTTGGCGAGGGTTATCACAAAGGCTTTTATATTCAGCCGACGCTGTTAAAAGGGCATAACCAAATGCGGGTATTCCAAGAGGAAATTTTTGGCCCAGTGATCTCTTTATGCACTTTTAAAGACGAAGCGGAGGCTTTGGAATTGGCGAATAGTTCTGAATTCGGTTTAGGTGCTGGGGTGTGGACTAGAGATATGAATCGCGCATATCAATTTGGTCGTCAAATCGAAGCGGGTCGTGTTTGGACCAATTGCTATCATATGTATCCTGCGCACGCGGCATTTGGCGGTTATAAAAAATCAGGCATTGGCAGAGAAACTCACAAAAAGGCGCTGGATCATTACCAACAAACCAAAAACCTCTTGGTAAGCTATAGCACCAGTCCTTTAGGGTTTTTCTAATCTTATCATTTACAGAAATAACGAGTACTGACCATTGTGGCAGTACTCAATCAGTCGTCCGATTAAGAAACGACTTTTAATGGCATCGCTTTTTTACTAGCAAATGCTATCCTATATTCGAGTCCTTTGCCGGACTCGCTGACGGTGTGTACATCTCCATCTAGCCCTTGAGTCACCAAGTTATAGATAATATAAGCACCAAGTCCCAAACCGCCACTTCCTCTTGTGGTGGTGTAAGACGGTTCACACAGCCGATTTAATTCAAGTCCCGACATGCCTTTACCATTGTCTTTATAAATAAGCTCAATGTGCTTTTAAAAAAACAACAGTATCAGCGTAATAAAAAACGCAACTGCTGAGTAGAAAACATGTCGAGCATTTTTATCAGCTGGTATCAAGGTGCCAGCTGATATTTTTCAATGTTACTCGTTTCCAGACGTGGTGAGCTCGTCAGCCAAACTTGTTAAGTCAGGTAGCACGTAATCTGGTGCTTCTGCCAGTGGATAGAGTTGCTTTTGTGGTCTTGCAATAAATGCAGTGTGCATGCCCGCGGCTTTAGCGCCGGCAACATCCCAGCCGTGAGCCGCCACCATTAGCGCTTGGTCTGGACGAATATTTAGTTGCTGTAACGCCCATTCATAGGCTCTAAGGTCGGGCTTATACACTTTGATGTCTTCAATACTCAAGCGTTGGTCAAAATAGGTAATTAGACCGGCATTTTCAAATTGCGCTTTAACCCCCGCATTCGACGAATTGGTTAAACTTACGAGTTTAAACCCAGCTTGCTTGAGCCGTTTTAGCGCCGGAATGACGTCTTTATGCGGGGGCAAAGAGAGCAGGGCGGGCACGATTGCTTGTTTAGCTTGTGAGTCAGTTATCGTTAGGCCTTTGTTCTTTGCAACCATCTGTAGCGCGGCAACGCCTATCTTGCCAAAATCTTGATAATCACCACTTACCGTAGTCACTAACGAGTGATGTAGCATAGTGGAAAACCAAAGAGGTAATAGGGACTCATCGCCACCCAAAACTTGGCTAACTGGTTTATTCATTGACTCTAAATTAAGTAAGGTTTCATTGACATCGAAGAAAATAACTTCCGGGCGCTCAACCTTTGAGTTGGCTTGGCTAATATTCGGCATTAGACCTCCTAACATAACGAATAGACCAATTAAGGTGCGTTTCATTGATAATTCCAATTTAGTTGCGATGAGAAGCAGTATATTTATTTGATAAATTTAAACAAAGCGTGCATATTCGAAAGCAAGATTCGAAAAAATTAAATCGACATGTATTCAATCGCCGAACTCGAAACATTCTTAGCTATTATTAAACATCAAGGAGTGGTTAATGCTGCGAAGCAATTGAGACTCTCGCCTGCGACAGTTAGTCATCGTCTTAATAAGTTAGAGCAACATTTAGGCACGACTTTGCTGTTTAGAGATAGTCGTACGCTAACATTGTCCCCAGCCGGAAGTACTTTTAGAGAGAGGGTGGAGCATATATTAGAGGCGCTTTATGATGCTGAGCACGAAATAGGTGCAAGGGGCTCAGCGGTGAGCGGGTTACTTCGTGTCACTATGCCGCCTTGGGTGTTTTCACAATTTGTGATGCCAAACCTAAGTCAATTTGAGCAAGCGCACCCGCAATTAGCACTCGATTTCCTGATCAACGACCAGTTTGTAAACATAGTTGAAGGTGCTCAAGATGTAGCGATACGCGTTGGACAATTGGCTGATTCTGGGTTGTTGGCGAGAAAGCTATGCGATAACCACAGGATATTATGTGCAGCGCCGAGCTATATTGACCGCTATGGCATGCCTGATAATATCAGCGAATTACAAAACCACTTTTTTGTATGCTTACCTTGGCAAAGAGAATTTAAATTAAAAGAACCAAATGGTGGAATTGTACACTTTAACGCAAAAACTCGTTTTACGATTTCAAACTCAGACAACATGACTTCTGCCGCCTTAGCTGGGCATGGTATTGCAGTTAAATCTCACATCGCCATCAGAGATAACCTAAAAAGAGGTGAGTTAGTGCCTATTATTCCAGGTTGTCTCGAAAGTGACGACGCACCTATTTGGTTTGTCAGGCCTCAGCACTCGCTGAAGACACGCAAGGCAGAGGCATTCTATGAGTTTATGAAGGCATTATTCGAAAATAAGGGCTAATACTTTAGTCTGCTTGTGCTTTTAAACTAATAACTCTAAACTCCGTATTAAAATTAGAAACTAGCCAGCGTGATGATTGTAAAATCAAGCTGGTAACACTGATAGCAAACGGAGCTGCTATGTTCAAATTCATTTCTTGGATTTTTTCTATCACCGCATTTTCACTTACTCTATTCTTTATCGTGCAAGGTAGTTATATGCTTTGTTTAGTGATGCTACTTGCTGGATTAATTGCATTGCCAAAACATGAAAAGGAATTGCAACCACTAGGTATGAGATTACATGCTAAGCATTTTTCTCGGGAGTCTCGTTCACTTAGCTCAAAAGAGGTAATGAACTTTTTATTAGCATGCTCATTGGCTGGAGCTAGCCTTGCGTACCAATGGCATGTGGTAACAATATAGACTTTACTTAATATCTTTAGTGTTTAAATGCAGCCATAATCCGAGTTTCTATTAATGGGATACTCGGATATTTTTCAATGCTATCCCGCGATAGGGTTAACCTCATAACACAAATAATATAAAACATATTGGATATTTTAAATTTGCTCACTAGCTGTTAGATTGGTTTTAACTACCACAGCATGGAAGAGCAATTGAATGTCACAGCCGTTAAAATCCTCATCAATACGTGTTCAAGAGTTCCTAGCCAGTCATGGGCATAACTTCACCGTTACAGAGCTTGCAGACTCTACTCGTACGGCGAAAGATGCTGCAAATGCGATTGGTTGCACTGAGTCTCAAATCGCTAAGTCTCTGATATTTAAAGATAGCAATACTGAAAAGGCGGTCTTGATAATTGCTTCTGGTAGCAACCAAGTGTCCGTGAAAAAAGTGGAAGCCGCAATTAATGTAAAGCTTGAAAAAGCGAACGCAAACTTTGTGCGGGAAAAAACCGGGTTTGCCATTGGCGGTGTGCCTCCTGTGGCGCACACTGACTCCGTGTTGACGATAATTGATAAAGATTTAAAGCAATATGATCGTATTTGGGCTGCTGCAGGCACGCCCAACTCGGTTTTTGAATTAAAAGCGCATGATTTAGATACGCTTACGGGTGGCACTTGGTTAGATATTGCGAAGTAACCCTCAGTTCGTAATCGACCTTGTGTCTAAGTGATCCATCTATTAATCAACTTGGTGTGGTCATTCAGGTTTTCAACCAATAAAGTACTTTCTAGATGAGAAGAGCCCGATAGTCATTCAAAATAGCGTATTAATACGTCTATCAACGTAGCTGAATTTAAAAAGTAAAGACACAGAGATGCATGATAAACTTACCCCCAATAATTCAGTAGTATGACTATCTACGATAATCGAGCTACTAGTCATAAGTGTGACCAAACGTGTGACCTTTTGATATTTGTAATTTTTATTTTAATCATAACTTTATGATATTTAGGGTTTAAGTGATTTATGTGTGAGCTTTTGGGGATGTCGGCGAACGTACCGACGGATATTTGTTTTAGCTTTTCTGGTTTGTTGGAGCGCGGTGGCAATACGGGTCCTCATAAAGATGGTTGGGGTATCACCTTTTACGAGGGGAAAGGATGTAGAACATTTAAAGATCCTGAGCCTAGTTGTCAGTCTGAAATTGCTAAACTGGTCAAAGCATATCCGATTAAAAGCGTGTCCGTAATAAGTCATATTCGGCAGGGAAATAGGGGGCGAACTTGTCTTGAAAATACCCACCCATTCACTCGGGAATTATGGGGTAGGGAGATCACTTACGCTCACAATGGTCAGCTTTCGGACTATAAAGATTTAAAAACTGACTTCTATCGACCTGTTGGGAATACAGACAGTGAACTTGCCTTTTGTTGGATTTTGGACAAAGTACGAGAAAAATACCCAAGTCGTCCGTCAAACATGGTCTCAGTTTTCAGGTATATCGCAAAGCTAGCGCACACATTGAGAGACAAAGGGGTATTCAACATGTTGATCACCGATGGCATTTATGTGTTGGCGTATTGTACCAATAACCTGCATTGGATAACCCGTAGAGCCCCATTTGGTAAGGCTACCTTAATTGATGCGGATATGGTGGTAGATTTCCAAAAAGAAACCACACCAGATGATGTTGTCACTGTTATTGCAACTCGACCGCTGACCAACGATGAACAGTGGCAGAAGCTTGAGCCCGGCGAGTTTGCTTTATTCAAATTAGGTGAGAAGGTGTAGTACTTAGTTTTTGTAAGCAAAGGCGGCTTAGTTGAGCCGCCTGTTAGTGAATATAATCAATCAACGATGTTGCTATCAACTCTCTGATTTGGGTTGGTAGGTTTTAAGCTCTATCTGAAACTGCTCCATACCATCTTTGCCTTTGTACATTCTCACCAGCATATAATCATAACTAGGTGCAAACCAAGCAATGGCCTGACGATCACTATCATCATAAATGCGTTTAACTTTGATGGTTTTGACGTTGCCAAAAGGTAGAGTGATCATTTCCTCGCCGGCCACCTCAAAATCATAGCTTCGCTGGTCGCCTTTTTTGTCTATGATAGGATAGCTAAACTTGGTCTTTCCCGCCTTTAAATCCTCTCGCAGCTGTACTTGATAACTAATTAAATCTTGCTGATTCTCAAGCCACTTCACTTTCAGTGGATACTTTTCTTCACTGGACGTAATTGCTTGGTTTTGATGATCAAACTTAATTTTGTAGCTTTTATCTGGGCCAGTTCCTTCACGGGTCATACTGTAATGTAGTGGGCTGACGGTATGTTCAGCGACTTTAAACAATGATTCTTCAGTTCTTACGTCTGAAAAAATCATCCATTCGATATCGCTTTTGTAACGAACAGCATATGTTGCGTCCGCTATTTTTGTGAGGTCTCGCGTGGCACTACCATGAACCTTACCTTTGCGTGAAACTTGGTATTCGGCGTGATATTCAGTGAGTGAGTTTGCGAATGTCGAAGTGGAAAGTAGAGCGCTAATACCAATTAGCACAGCGCTCCATTTTTTATTTTTCTGGGTACGGCGCACCTTGAACTGGTAAGGTTTTGTTATCAAAAACAGCATAGTCTGCTTCCATTGTTAGTCTTTGTTCGCTGAACCATTTGACCACCAAAGGATAAAGAATGTGTTCTTGCTTATGCACACGTTGCGCCAGTGACTCTGCCGTATCATCTGGAAGAACAGCGACCTTGGCCTGACAGACCACAGGACCACCATCTAACTCCTCTGTGACAAAGTGAACGCTAGCACCATGTTCTGCATCGTTTGCATCGATTGCTCTTTGGTGGGTGTTCAGCCCTTGATACTTAGGCAACAAAGAAGGATGAATGTTCAACATTTTTCCTCTAAATTTTTGCACCAAGTTTGGAGTTAGAATACGCATAAATCCAGCTAATACAACCAAATCTGGTGTAAAGCTATCAATTAGTTGACCAAGCGCAACGTCATACTCTTCACGAGAAGCATATTGCTTATGGTCTAAAACAGATGTTGCTATACCAGCCTCTTGCGCTCTGGTTAGGCCGTATGCGTCCGCTTTATTACTAATAACGGCAGCAATTTCACCTAGAATATAGCCAGTTTTGCAAGCATCAATGATTGCTTGCAAATTTGAACCACTACCAGAAATCAGAACAACAAGGCGAGTGGGTGCCATTACTCGGCACCATCTAAGATCTCAACTTGCTCTTCACCAGCCTGAGCGTCTTGAATTTCACCAATGTGCCAAGCGTTCTCGCCTTGTGCTTTCAGGATGTCAAGGCTTTGCTCAAGCTTGTCAGCAGGAACAACTAAGATCATGCCAACACCACAGTTGAATGTGCGGTACATCTCGTGAGTTGCAATGTTACCGTTTTCTTGTAACCAGTTGAAGATTGCAGGCCATTGCCAGCTATCACCTTTGATCACCGCTTTTGCAGACTCAGGTAGCACGCGAGGAATGTTTTCCCAGAATCCACCGCCAGTGATGTGAGAAAGTGCGTGAACATCAACTTCTTTTAATAGCGCTAAGATTTGCTTTACGTAGATACGGGTTGGCTCTAGCAGGTGCTCGCCGAGTGTTTTGCCTTCGAACTCTGCGTTAGTATCTGCACCAGATACTTCTAGTACTTTACGGATTAGAGAGTAGCCGTTTGAGTGCGGACCGCTTGAACCTAGTGCAATTAGCTGATCGCCAGCTGCAACTTTAGTGCCATCAATGATTTTAGACTTTTCTACCACACCAGTACAAAAGCCAGCCATATCGTAGTCATCGCCTTCGTACATGCCTGGCATTTCAGCCGTTTCACCACCGATAAGCGCACAACCAGATAGTTCACAGCCTTTACCAATACCAGATACTACGTCCGCCGCAACATCAACGTCTAACTTGCCTGTAGCATAGTAGTCCAAGAAAAATAGGGGTTCAGCGCCTTGGACAATAAGATCGTTAACACACATAGCAACTAGGTCAATACCTACTGTGTCGTGCTTTTTCAAATCGATAGCTAAGCGTAGCTTAGTACCAACACCGTCAGTGCCAGCAACCAAAACAGGCTCTTTATATCCGGTTGGGAGTTCGCATAGTGCACCAAAACCACCAATGCCACCCATTACTTCAGGGCGACGAGTTTTTTTCACTACGCCTTTAATTCTTTCGACCAATGCGTTGCCCGCATCGATGTCAACGCCAGCGTCTTTATAACTAAGAGACTGTTTTTGTTCGCTCACAGGTTTTCCTCAAAAGTTGCTAGATAGATTTGCTTAGAAACGCCGACATTTTACAACAATTGCATCTAGGCGGCTAGCGACTTTGCGAGAAACCCTAAGAATGTGGTCAAAGGTCCTCGATTTTGTATCTCGAACAGTATAAAGAAACGACAAAAACTTTGATTGTTTATAACTGAATGTGATTTGCGTTAGATCAATACTCAAGGAAGGTAGCAACGTACTATGGAAACAGACCCAATCAGACAGTAACTTCAAAAAATGTATTCGAAATCACTGTCACTAACGGCGCATTGATTGGGTCTACCCTAAACTCAAATGCATTTTCAGCCTTAACCTGAGGTTTGTACCCAAACTCAGATTACCTAGCTAATTATGGGAATAAAACGATGAATATTGAACGCCACAGCCTAGCTAAAGAACTGCCAGAGTTTAAAGACAGAATTCATGAATTAAAACTGTCTGATGGACATTTCTCAAAACTTTTTAAAGATTACCATGAAGTAGACAATGAAGTTATTCGAATCGAAGACGGTGTAGAGCACTCAAGTGATGAGTATCTTGAATCACTGAAGAAAAAGAGACTGTGGTTAAAAGATCAACTTTATCGAATTCTAAAAAGTGCAGACTAGCTGTTAATCAAGGCCAACCGGTCTATGTGAGCGGGCTGCCAAGTCCGCTACTATATTCCCCGCTAATTGTTGAATAATTTTGCCTGTCCCGAGCAAGGGCAGATTTATAATCTATACTCTAACCATTGTATTCCATGCACGACGACTCCTTTGATTGCACTTATATTAGTATTAGCTGGCAGCTTTATCATGGGATTAGCTTTTTCTCCGGCCTTTAAAATATGTCGATTAACGTCTTCGGTCGGGTGGCGAGTGTTGTTAATTCTTATGGCTCTGTTTGAACTCGGATACTTGAGCTTTGCCTACTTCCTGTACGATCACAATAGCGCTAGTTTTATTGAGCAAGGCTTAAGTTTAATCCTGTTTCTTGGCTCCATATTTGTTTTTGTGGTGAATTGTTTAAGTCTAACTAGCCTGCAAGAATTAAATGAAATTGCAACGCAGGCCAAATATAACGCCGAACATGATTTTTTAACGGATTTGGAGAATCGTCAGCGCTGCATTGATGCCATTAATGAACGTAAACATCAGCAGCTCGACTTTAGTGTTATCTTGGTTGATTTGAATAATTTTAAACAGATCAATGATGCAAAAGGGCACTTCTTTGGTGATAAATTGCTGGTGGAACTTGCCCACAAAATGCGTGCAGCACTGCTTCCTCGTAGCAAGTTATATCGCATGGGCGGCGATGAGTTTATCATCCTGATGGATGTGACAGACGTAAATTGTATTTACTCTCAAAATAATGCACTGCTGAGCGAATTAAAGTCAGGTATAGAAATTGAAGAGTTGCAGTTGGATGTGACGTATAGCGCAGGAGCAAGCTTATGGACTAAATCGCGCCAACTTGATGTGTTTGACCTTTTGAAGCAAGCCGATATTGCCATGTATTCGGCCAAACATAGCCGTCAAAGCATCGTCATCTTCGATGAAGAGCTCCATGAGGGAATTGAGGCTGAATTCCAACTGTTGGCTAACCTCAAAGTTGCGCTCGCTCGAGGTGAACTGACGCTCTATTATCAACCGATAGTGTGTTCTCAAAGCGGTGATATTCATGGAGTAGAAGCGCTATTAAGGTGGCCTCAGTCCGACGGCACAATGATAATGCCAGATCAGTTTATTGAGTTAGCGGAACGTAATAATTTGATCAGGCAACTGAGTGCATTTGTGATTAACCGTGTATTCCAAGACCTCGCAATATTGATTGAAATAGATGGCAAGTTGGTTGTGCATATCAATCTTTCCTGCCAAGATTTTGCTGAACAGAATCTAATTAATACCCTTGCCATGCTACTGGATACTCATCGAGTCGACCCAACTCATATAGTATTTGAGCTTACAGAAAGTACCGTGATGGAAGAAGTGGAAAAAGCGAGAGGCCTAATTGAAACATTGATAGATATGGGATTTGCAGTGAGTATTGATGATTTTGGTACTGGTTTTTCTTCATTTTCTATCCTAAAAGAGTTACCAATTTCACAGATCAAAATAGACGGGTCGTTTGTACGACTGAGTCATGAAAGTGAAAAAGATCAAGCCATAGTAGAAACCAGTATGTTTTTAGCACGTAAATTGAACTGCAGTATTGTTGCTGAGGGTGTTGAAAGCGATGCCTGTTTGCAGTATTTGTATAGCTTGAATTGTCCGTATATTCAGGGCTTTCAGATATGTGAACCACTCTCGCTAAGCGAATGCGTAAAGTGGATTAATTCCCAGAATATGGTGAAAGGTGCGATGAAAAGGTTAGACGGTTAAGGCTAATAACCTCCTTACGCAAAAAACTTGCTGCCCATACATACGAATAAATTGTTGTCGACTAGAAGGTTAACATGGGTTTAGGTGGGATGAAGCCATACATTTTTTCGAACCCAGGGATCTCTGTTTCCCAAATTGGTGTTTCTTCACCGATATACGTCCTGAATGCATCAAGAAACAGCCTTGTCCTGACCGGTAAATCACGATGAGGGTAGAGCGCATACATCGCTGCAAAATCGACTAGTTTTGTATTAGTTAAAATGGGTTGTAATTTGCCTTCAGTAATTTCTTTACCGACTAAAAAGGCTGGTGCAACAATATAACAAGTACCAGACAGTACACTTTCCATCAATGTATCTCCGTCGTTGGTTCTGAAGATACTCTTTACAGGCATTTGTTGTTCGATGCCTTGCTCGTCTTGATAGGTGATACTGGTAAACCTTAATGCATCGCTTGCGTAGGTTGCCGCAGGTAATTCGCTGAGCGCCTCAAGCGAACTTGGCGTGCCATGGGTTTTTAAGAACGTTGGGCTTGCTAATATGAGCAATCGATTGCGTGCAATTCTGCGGGCGATAAGCGATGAATCTTTAGGCTCGCCGACACGAAAAGCTAAATCAAAGCCTTCACCCACTAAGTCCACGAGTCTGTCTTCAAGCCTAAGCTCAACCTCGACGTGGGGGAAACGTTTCTGAAAGTCATTGATAACAGGTTGCACATAACGTCGACCCACCACAGTAGAGCTGGCAATTTTAAGTAAACCTTTAGGTTCGGTGTGATAATTCTGTGCGATGCGCTGAGTGTCGTTTAGTAGCAGCCTTAGCTCTTCTGCTTTTTTTACCATCTCGGAACCTGCAGAGGTGAGCGAGAAAGAACGAGTTGTACGATTCATTAATCTTACACCGAGTTCTTCTTCCAGCTTGGTCATCTGCTTAGAAATGACAGAGCGATCGATATTTCTCAGTTGTGCAGCACTGGCAAAGGAACCACGTTCCACAACGTCTAAAAAGATTAATAATCTGCTGCTAATATCCATAATGCGAGAAAGTTCACTAAGACTGATGCCATTGTGACACTAAACAATTGGAATTGCGAGGGGCATATTTACACTAATAAAGTTGTGGCAAAATGCTAACAATGGTTTAATGAATTTAGTCTCACTACTTTATTTTTAACATAACGCAAAGGCATATGATGAAAGCAGTCCGATTCAATCACACAAATGGACTTACCTTCGAGCAGGGACAAATTAACTTACCTGAGGCAACCGATGATCAAGTCTTGGTCAAAGTTGAATACGTTGGTTTAAGCTTTATCGATACCAAAGTGGCCAATTGTCCCTGTGAAGAAACACCGAATAGAGTGTTTGGTGTTGACGCTGTGGGTGTTGTGGAAAAAGCATGTAAAACGGGATTCCCCGAGCCTGGTACACGGGTTTTTTGGCATGGTGACATTCGAGAGCAAGGCACGATGAGTGAATTTGCCTTAGTGCCAAGTCACGCACTTACTGTACTGCCAGAAAATGTTGATGGTAAGCTCGCCTCAGCGGCAATCGCACCTGCTATGTGTGCATTGATTGCGCTATTTAAGCTTCAGTTAAATGCTGGTGATACGGTTTTAATCGAATCTGCCCATCATCCGGTTGGTCAAATGGCAATACAATTTGCCAAACAGGTGGGGCTTGGGGTGGCGGTATGTTCCGAGTCCAAATATAAAAAGCTGCTTGAAAAGCTAGGTGCGGATCTCGTGTATACCCAGTCTGATTTTGCCGGTTTAGCCGATGCCCTGCAGCTTCATTTTGGTGCAGCAGAGGTGCAAGGCGCACTAGATTTAACAGGTACACATACCCAACAATTGATTTCGCATTTGATATTTTGTGGTCGAGTAAGCTGCTTAGCGGGATTACCTGCTATTGAGCAACACATCTTAATGAAGAAAGCGCCAAACATAGGCATCGTTTCTTTGTGTGGCAGTTGGCTTTCCAATAGTGTTTGTGCGCAGCAGAGAATGGCATTCATTGGCAATACCCTGGCTGAAAAGCTTGAAAAAAATGAAATTACTTTGCAGCAACTTGAATCTATCTCACCACGGCATGATGCGTTAATTGAAACGCTGAAAAAGCTAGAAAGCAACGATAACATCACGTTTTTTGCGGCGGATATGAAACTGTAGTCCCCACTAGCAACAATAATTTATCCCCTTTACGCAACAATACTGAGCTTGGCTGTATTCGCTAGGCTCAGCGTCCAAATAAATTGATACAATTTCTGACATTTTTCATCGTTTGAACACCGTATACTTTCCTGCAGGCCTCGCCATGAAGGGAATACGTCTTTTCTTTACGACTTCATAAAGAGTCATTGTCATCGCAAGGCGAAATTTTACATTGCGTTAATTGATGTCGGAGGGGCATCAATTTGGTGCGAATTGATATGTTTATTTGCACTCGTCAAATTGGATAGACTAGTGTCATCAGTTTAATAAGGATTAAACAATGAAAAAGTTACTTGTTATCTTCAGTTTTCTCATCTTCTCAGGTGTCGCGTTTGCGAATGACACACCTTATGAGTTAATTAACCAAGTTGGCGATAAGCTATTTGCTGATATAAAAACGGTTAATCAAGATGGCAAGGCAACTGAAACTCAGATGAAGGGTATAGTACGTAGTCGCTTGATGCCACACATCGATGTGAAGTTTGTATCTTTTAAATTGCTTGGTAAACATATTAAAGGGCTAAAAAGAGACGAAGCCATCGAGTTTATTGGTGCGGTTGATAACTATCTTGTATCTACCTACGCTAATGCACTTTTACAGTACAAAGGCCAAGACGTATTGTTTGAAGAGTTACCGGTTTCTGATGGTGCTGATTTTGCGACGGTTAAGGTGGTAATAAGAGAGCAGTCAAAACCAGATATAGATATGCATTTCAAGTTTCGTCAAAGCAAAGATGGAGACTGGAAGGTATATGACATGGTTGCTGAAGGTATTTCTTTATTGAGTGCTAAGCAAAAAGAGATCACGATGAGAATTTCAGAAGTAGGTTTAGCTCAGGTTACGGCTGAATTGAAGAGTAAAGCATAAATCAAATTACTTCCCCCGACTTTGAAGTAACCAAAAGAGCATATCATGATTGATATGCTCTTTTTTTGGTTCTGAAATCAGACTACTTGGTTTATCAGTGGTTTTTCAAGTCTTGCTGCGTCGAGGTTTTCACAGGTTATTGTTGCAATTTGTTTTAGTGCTTCTTTGGTAAAGAAGCCTTGATGCCCTGTAACTAGTACATTGGGGAAGCTAACCAAACGCGAGAAAACATCGTCTTGAATTATTTCTTCACTGTGGTTTTTAAAAAATAGCTCTGACTCTTGCTCATACACATCTAAGCCGAGGTAACCGAGTCGTTTAGACTTGAGCGCGGCGATACAGGCTTTGCTATCTAACAAGGCGCCTCTACTGGTGTTAATAAGCATTACACCCACTTTCATTTTGGCAAACGCAGCATCATCAATAATATGATGGGTATGTTCATTAAGTGGACAGTGCAGGCTAATAATATCCGATTGTGCTAGTAAGATATCTAGAGAGACCAAAGTATAGGGGCCTTCTCCTATGTTCGGGTCATAAACCAGCACATTGGCACCAAAGCCGTTCAAGATGCTGACTAAGGCTTGGCCAATTTTGCCACAGCCGATAATACCGACCGTTTTATTATAAATATTAAAACCAAGTAAGCCGTTGAGATCAAAGTTATCTTCTCGAACTCGATTGTAGGCCTTATGTGTCTTGCGGCTGAGCGTTAGCATCAATGCGATACAGTGCTCTGCAACCGCTTCTGGGCTGTAGGCTGGAACACGGACAACATTTATGTCACGCTGTTTTGCCTGTTGAATATCAACGTTATTGAAACCTGCGCAGCGTAGGGCGATGGTTTTAACGCCATAGTCAGCCAGTTTATCAATCACTTGCGCATTTACAGTATCGTTTACAAATACACAAACCGCGTCATAGTGCTGGCACAGCGAAACCGTTTTTTCATTGAGTGACTCACTAATAAAACTTATTTCAAGTTCAGAGTAGGAATTTACGGCTTGCTCAAAAAACGGCACTTCATAGTTTTGCGAACTGAATAGGGCGATTCTCATGATTAATGTGGCTCTCTATCACTGACTTAAGCGTTTCTGGTTTTGTTCTTGGGGCATATCTTGATATTAGCATGCCTTCAGAGTTTATTAGAAACTTGGTAAAATTCCATTTAATTGCGCGGTTTTGCGCGATACCACGGGTATGAGATTTTAAATAGCTAAATAATGGGTGTGCATCAGGTCCGTTGACTTGTGTTTTAGTAAAGATCTTAAAGCTTAAATTGAAATGTGTATTGTAAAACTCTTTAAGCATTTCATCTTCAAGTGGTTCATTGCGACCGAACTGGTTACAAGGAAAGGCCAATACCTCAAATCCAAAAGGTTTGTATTTGCTGTATAGCTTTTCAAGTGCAGACAGTTGCGGAGCAAAGCTACATTTACTCGCAATGTTAACGATCAATAGCGGTCTTCCCGCCAGAGACTGTAATGGCAAAACTTGGCCATCAATAAGTTGTGCACTAAAACGATAAATATTCTCCATCCTTTCAGGCTCCGTGTGATTTATTCATGTTATTCGGTATCAAAGCGGTTTTTTCATTTGCTATGACAGAGGTGCTCGGGTATAAAAACTCCATTCTTATTAAGATAACAACGAAATAGGACAGAAATATGTCAGTGAAAGTCGCATTTATAGGATTAGGCGTCATGGGGTATCCAATGGCTGGGCATTTGCAGAAGGCGGGTTACCAAGTCACGGTATACAATCGTACCACCAGCAAAGCCGAAAAATGGGCCGCTGAGTATGCTGGCAACTTTGCAGTTACACCTAAAGATGCAGCGACTGATTGTGATTTTGTGTTTATGTGTGTTGGCAATGATGACGATTTACGCTCAGTCGTATATGGCGAAAGTGGCGTATTAGCGGGAGTAAAGCCGGGAGCTGTGATAGTTGACCATACTACAACGTCTGCAAAAGTTGCCCGTGAAATAGCGCAAGAAGCCAAGAAATTACAAGTTGAATTTTTAGATGCCCCAGTATCTGGTGGTCAGGCTGGTGCAGAAAATGGCGTGTTGACGGTGATGGTTGGAGGAGACGAAAGTACGTTTGTTAAAGCGCAGCCAATCATGGCCGCGTTTGCTCGTTTTAGCCAATTAATTGGAGAAGTGGGTGCAGGGCAGTTGTGTAAAATGGTCAATCAGATTTGTATCGCAGGCGTGGTGCAAGGGCTCGCAGAAGGCTTGCACTTCGCCAAGAAAGCGGGTCTTGATGGTGAAAAAGTGATTGAAACGATTGCTAAGGGTGCAGCTGGCTCTTGGCAAATGGAGAATCGTTATAAAACCATGTTAGCGGGCGAATATGACTTTGGTTTTGCGGTCGATTGGATGAGAAAAGATTTAGGCATTGCGCTAGACGAGTCAAGAAGTAACGGTGCAAATTTGGCGCTTACTGCACTGGTTGATCAATATTATGCGGATGTTCAAGCGCTTGGCGGCAACCGTTTTGATACCTCAAGTCTACTGGCTAGGCTTGACGCTATCCACGACAAAAACAAATAACCTTTCCTTTCTAGTCTAAGTAACTTAAGCTCGGATCAGTCGTTAAGGATGCGCTACATTGGTGATAAATTGCTGATGTAGTGCGCTTAGATTTGTCAGTATTGCGTCTTTACCTTTGATATCGCTGCGTTTCAGCACGGCATCAATCGCATCAACGGACTGCAACGTGGCAAGTTTTGATGCCGTTAGCTGGTGGCTAATATGCCAAGGCTCCGCAGCAACTCCCCCTCGATAACAATCATAAGGCCGGTAGAAACCAAAAGTTGCTAAATGCGCATCAAGCCACAGCGAAAATTCGTGCTGATGTCCATCTTGCTGGTACTCCCATGGTTCTAGTTGTAGTGATTGTCCTGTAGGTACAAGGTTTTTGGCGAACACATCCAGATCAGTACCCAAATGGTGGCGACTAGCACCAGGTAGAGCGGAGAACAACATAATTGCTTTTACTTTGTCGATGTCTGAGAGATTACTCAGTTCTATCTCTTGGTTAGTGATATCAAAAACAGGACGGCGCATCGTAAACTTGCTATTCCAAATCGCTTTTTGCCTTTCAAATCCTCGATATGCGGACGCCATGTAAAACTCAAAACCTGCCTTTTTTGCAGCTTGTGAGAGGGCATTGAGATCGGATACTATCGCGCTATGCACATGGCGACCATGGTAAAAAGCCAGATGTGATTCGTTGACGCCACAAGCGCTACATTCAGCGCTTGTAAGCATATAGCTGCTAGGCAAGTAACTTCTCCAAGATCTTTTCATAGACTAAGGCTAATTGATCTAGGTCTTTGCAACTCACGCATTCATCGACTTGATGGATTGTGGCATTGATGGGGCCAAGCTCAATCACCTTACATCCCGTTTGGGCAATAAATCGGCCATCCGATGTGCCACCAGAAGTTTCCGGTGTGGTTTGCCTTCCCGTCACTTCTTTGATGGCTGCAATCGTCACATCAAGCAATGGACCTGGCTCAGTTAAAAACGGTAAGCCATTCAGTATCCAATTAAGCTCATAATCAAGTTGATGCTTGTCTAGAATAGTAATAACACGTTGTTTGAGCTCATCGGCTGTAACTTCGGTGCTAAAGCGAAAGTTAAACTGTACTTGCAGGGAGCCTGGTATCACATTGCCAGCCCCAGTTCCGCCATTGATATTGGAAACTTGGAAGCTTGTTGCGGGGAAAAATGTATTCCCTTGATCCCATTCGG
The DNA here is from genome assembly GCF_016695175.1 of Pseudoalteromonas sp. GCY. Classification (NCBI taxonomy): domain Bacteria; kingdom Pseudomonadati; phylum Pseudomonadota; class Gammaproteobacteria; order Alteromonadales; family Pseudoalteromonadaceae; genus Pseudoalteromonas; species Pseudoalteromonas sp. GCY. The sequence continues at coordinate 2,487,823 of NZ_CP068023.1, read as the reverse complement.
TCTGACTGAGTTCAGCAATCGCCGCCGCAGACAAGTGAATGGGGTTTTTAGCGAGATGAGGGTAAGCTACGTGACCTTGTTTTCCAATCACTTTTAGGTGTCCGGTGAGTGAACCGCGACGACCATTTTTTACTACGTCGCCAAGCTCATGGCGTGATGAAGGTTCACCGACCAAGCACATATCAATTTTTTCGTTTCGGGCTTCTAATAAATCTACAACTCGAGTTGTGCCGTTCACGAAAGGGCCTTCCTCATCAGAGGTTATCAAAAAAGACAATGATCCTTTGTGGTTGGGATGCTTTTCGATAAATCTCTCCGTTGCCACGACCATAGCTGCAAGTGAGCCTTTCATGTCAGCAGCCCCGCGGCCATGTAACATGTCATTTTCAATCACTGCAGCAAATGGCGGGTGCTGCCATTGGCTCTCGTCGCCAACCGGTACTACATCTGTGTGTCCAGCAAAGCAAAAATGTGGTCCGCGGTCGCCTTTTCGTGCCCACGTATTGAGCGTATCAACAAAGAAGTGTTCTTCGATGGTAAAGCCAAGCTTTGCCAAGCGTTCATTCATTAATTGTTGGCAACCAGCATCATCAGGTGTAACAGAAGCCCTTTGGATCAGAGCTTGAGCGAGCTTAACTACTTCGCTCATTAGGCAAAAATCTCATCATACTGTGCAGCTTTAAAACCCAAGTGATATTGACCTTGGTACTGCAAAATAGGGCGCTTTATCATGGCTGGTGCCGCCAAAAGGTGTTGTTTCGCCGATTGCGCATCAAGGTTTTGTTTTTGTTCTTCGCTAAGGGCTCGGTAAGTCGTTCCGCGCTTGTTTAACACGTTTTCCCAGCCTAGCTGGTCAATAAAAGCGGTGAGCAGAGCTTCGTCTAATCCATCTTTGCGGTAGTCGTGAAAGGTGAATTCGATATTGTTGTCTTGAAGATATTTTTTGGCTTTTTTAATGGTATCGCAGTTGCTGATCCCATACATGGTAATTGTCATAAAGCACACGCCCTTGCAATTGTGATTATCGGCTCTTTGGCCGCAGATACTTGTTTTAAAGGATAATAACACGCACCAAGCTTTTGTGCATTGAGTAGCACAATGGCGGCCATAGTTTTTGCTTCACTGAGAGGAATATCATAAAAGCATAGCGGCTCTCCAAGCTTTATCGTGGTTTTGCCAAAGCTGTTTGCTTTGAGATATTCGGGCTTGGCAAACTCATTGCCGACTTCTAAGCTCAGTAACATTTTTAAGCCGTTATTGGCGTGTAAAATGTATTCGCAGTTATTTTTCCTGATCTGAATAAGTTTTCCATTACAAGGAGATAGCAACAGAGGTACGCGCATTTGCACGCAAACGCCAATCCCTAACATACCTGACGCAATCGCCGCGTTTGGATGCGTACTTAGCGGTAAGACTTTGCCAGAAAAAGGACTTGGAATATGCGCAATAGGGTTCGCGATTTGGGATATTGGCCGATATTGGATTTGTGGTGAGAGTTCAATCAAAGTAATAAATACCCATCTTTTTTAAGCGCTTGCATTGCCTGCTGGATTTGGCTTTCTTTTACCAGAATGTAATCGGTATCGTATGTTGATAAGGTGAAGATAGAGACGTTGGACTTTGCTAGCACACCAGAAAGATTTGCCATAATCCCCGTCAGCGAAAACCCCAGCGGGCCAACGACTTCTAGTGCTCTCCAATGGCTTTCTGCCGCGAGGCTACTGACTGCGATATCTGACGCGCAAACGATAGAGAGTTCATCCTCAGTTTTGGCAATAAAAAAGATTTCACTGTTTAACACCGCTTGCGGAACAGCATCATCGCAATCCAAGCTATGTATCGTAAATTCTTGTTTGAGCAGTTGCAGCGTTTGCTTTGACATTACCAACCCTTGTTTGTGGAAAAATACCAATTGGTATAATTCATATTATAGCGAAGTCAATTTAAAGACCAGAGCGTTCGCCCGAATTCTAGGCAAAAGAAAGGATTAGTGAGGTGCAAAAGAAAAGGGCTCACGCATTGAGCCCTTGGTATAAAGATTATTCTTCGATTTGTGTTGCCTGAATAGCAGTCAAGGCAATGGTGTATACTATGTCATCAACCAAAGCCCCGCGACTTAGGTCGTTAACAGGCTTACGCATACCTTGTAACATAGGTCCGATGCTGACAAGTTCAGCACTTCGCTGCACCGCCTTGTATGTGGTGTTACCTGTATTTAAATCTGGGAAGACAAATACCGTTGCTTTACCAGCAACTTTGCTGTTTGGCGCTTTTTTACGTGCGACATTTTCCATAATGGCGGCATCGTATTGCAGCGGCCCGTCAATATCGAGATCAGGGCGTTTCTTTTGTGCGATCTCTGTGGCTTCTCGCACTTTTTCTACATCTGCACCTTGTCCAGATGTTCCTGTGCTGTAACTGATCATGGCAACGCGAGGCTCAATGCCGAATGCTGCAGCGGAATCTGCAGATTGAATTGCAATATCTGCTAACTGCTCTGCCGTTGGATCTGGATTAATTGCACAGTCGCCGTATACTAGCACTTGGTCCGGTAGCAACATGAAAAATACTGAGCTTACCAACGACGCGCCTGGTGCCGTTTTGATTAACTGCAATGGTGGGCGAATAGTATTAGCTGTGGTATTTACCGCACCAGATACTAAGCCATCAACTTGGCCTTCGGCTAACATCATGGTGCCGAGCACGACGTTATCTTGCAGTTGCTCTGCCGCAACAACCTCGGTTAGGCCTTTGTTTTTACGTAGCTCAACCATAGGCGCAATGTACTTTTGCAGCTCTTCTTCAGGAGATAAGATAGTTACGTTTTCATTAAGCTCAACACCTTGTTGTTGGGCGATACGTTCAATCTCTTCTCTGTCTCCAAGTAGTACGGTTTTAGCGATGTTTCGCGCACCACAGATAGCAGCAGCCTTAATCGTTCTAGGCTCATTACCTTCAGGCAGCACAATGGTTTTGCTTGCTCGTCTAGCTAAATCAGTTAGCAGGTAACGAAACGCAGGAGGGGAGAGTTTGCGGGTTTTTGCGACCCCTTTGGCCAAACTTTCCAGCCACTCGCTATCGATGTGACGGGCGTTGTGCTGCTTTACGCGCTCGATGCGCTGCTCATCATCGCTTGGTACTTCCATATTGAAATTGTGTAATAGCAAAGAAGTGCGCCAAGTATCAGCCTCAGTAGCAAGGATAGGCAGACCTGTATCCATCGCTTGCTCACATAAGGTCATGATCTTCTCTTCTGGTTTGAATCCACCAGTTAACAAGATAGCGCCAATCTTGGTGCCATTCATGGCCGACAAACACGCTGCGACTAGGATATCCGACCGATCGCCCGGAGTAACCAACAGGGCACCTGGCGTAAAGTGGTTAAGAATGTTCGATACCGTTCTTGCACAGAAAGTAACACGGCGCAGACGACGGTGCTCCATATCACCAGCATTGATGATTTCGGCTTTTAAATAATTGCTTAAGTCGATAACTCGCGGTGCTACTAAGTCAAAGTCCCATGGAATGGCACCTAAAAGTTGAAATGGATGTTTTCTGAAAATAGGCAGCGATGCCAAACGGTTCATTTCGTTTTCGAGCTCTTCTGGTTTGTATTGATCAACCAGATCAGCGCGCGCTCTGCCATCTTCATCCAGCGGTGCATTCACTTTATTGAAAATACAACCCAATACGCGAGGGTGGTTTACACCGCCATAATTGCCAGCGGCAATCTCTAAGCGGTCTTCAAGCTCGTCGATAGAGTCATTACCCGGCGTTAAGACAAACACGATATCTGCACCTAATGTTTGCGCAATCTCGCGGTTTACACGGCCAGCGTAAGGTTGACGACGGGTGGGAACCATTCCTTCAATGATGGCAACTTCATCGTCTTGTACAGTGCCTTCAAAGCGCTCCACAATTTCTTCTAACAGGTCATCGCCTTTACCATCACCTATCATTTGCTCAGCGTAGCTCAGCTCAAATGGCGTGGGTGGGGCAATGGTAGAACCTTGCTGAACGATGAGTGTTGACTTTTCAGGGCCAACTTCATCTTTACGAGGTTGTGCGATTGGCTTAAAGAAGTTTACTTTTACTGCTTTTTGTTCCAGTGCTCGAACTATTCCCACAGACACCGACGTCAAACCAACGCCCGTTGAAATAGGAATAAGCATAATACGACGACCCATCATTACACTCCTTTAGCAAGCGTGGCTGCGTCGTTAGCAATCACCCATTCTTCATTGGTTGGGATGACCATGGCGACAGGAGAGTGAGATTCATCAGTGATCACACCTTGATTACCAAAGCGTGCGTTGAGATTACGCTCTTTATTGATATGCATGCCAAGGAAGTTAAGCTGGTTCACTACTTTTTCACGGATAACGTCAGAGTTTTCGCCAATTCCACCGGTAAATACAAGTGCATCTAAACCGTTTAGTGGTACCAAGAAGCTAGCAATTTGTTTGGCTAAACGATAACAGAAAATATCAAGCGCCAGTGTTGCTTGGGGGTGGTTTTCCTGCGCAGCTTCTTCAATCGTTCGGCAATCGTTAGAAAGCTCACTAATACCTAAAAGGCCACTTTGTTTATTCAACAAAGTGTCAATTTGCTGTGTTGAATAGTTCAGGTGGTTAACTAAAAACGAGAACAAGCCCGGATCAATATCACCACTTCGGGTGCCCATCACTAGACCCTCTAATGGAGTTAAGCCCATGCTGGTGTCCACCGATTTACCGTCTTTAATCGCGGTAACGGAACAACCATTGCCTAAGTGTGCGGTAATAATACGAGATGGCTTATCTTTTAAGCCTAAAATCTCAATGGCTTGCGCCGATACATAAGCATGGCTGGTGCCGTGGAAACCGTAGCGTCTAACACCATGTTCACGATATAGTGAATAAGGTAGGGCATAAAGATAAGCCGTTTGATCCATACTTTGATGGAAAGCCGTATCAAAGACAGCAACTTGCGGTAGGTGCGCAAATGCGGCTTGGGCTGCTCGGATCCCAAGTAGGTTAGCTGGATTGTGTAAAGGTGCCAGACTAGCCGTTTCTTGGATAGCAGTGATAACGGAGTCATCGATAATGACAGATTGTGTGAAGCGCTCACCGCCGTGTACCACGCGGTGGCCGACAGCAACAAGATTTGCGTCTAACGCGAGATCTTTAATGAGTTTTACAAGCGTTGTGATCGCAACTTGGTGCGCGTCACCACTATTGAGGGGCACGATTTCCTTGTTGCCTTGGAACTTATATTTAATTTGTGGTGATTGTTCAGCTAGGCGTTCAGCCAGACCTGATAATATCTCCTCTCCCGTTGCGTTATCGATGATCGCAAACTTAAGACTGGAGCTTCCACAATTAAGAACCAAAACATGCTGAGATGACATAATGACTTTCCGTTTTGACAATAACAGTTATTGCGTATTAAGCTTAAAGCTATAGCGCATATAAGCTACGCATTTAGACTAAGGTATAGTTGACAGTAAAGACGTCGATTTTACCTCATTTTTTATATAAAAGTTAGCACCTAGGAGTTATGATGCAAAAAAGTCTTATTTCGCAAGTGCAACTTGGACGTCAATACTCGAAAGAGTGGCCTATGCGCAAGGAATTAGCACCGTTGTTCCCCGAATTTAGGGTGATCAAGGCGACAGAACTTGCTTTAAATACAATGCCTATGCTGGCGGTGTTTACCCTGTTTTTGCAGACCAGCCAATTGGGTTTTCAATATTTGCCGCAAGCCATTGCGATTGCTTTATTCTTTTTATCGCTTCCTGTCCAAGGATTATTGTGGCTTGGTAAAAGAGCTGAAACGCCGTTAAATCCGGCTTTATACTCTTGGTATACAGAACTGCATCAAAAGATGGTTGCCAATGGCTACGATGCGCCCCTGTCCTCAAGAAAGCCTAGATACAGAGATTTAGCGAGATTGCTAAAAGATATGTTTGATAAAATGGACAAAGCGTTTACGCAAGAAAATCTGTAGTTTCTGTTTGCTTGCCTACCAAGCTAGTAGGCAGCGATTTGATCATAATTGGTGATCTGATGCTGTGTTACTTGCGCTGATATTCGTTTATCAAAAACGAGAGCGTAATTTCGATATGATCCATCTTTTGTAACCTGTCCATGTGTTGTTGCTTAAATTTCCATGCAAATGGCGTCATCATGATTAAGTGTTCAACACACTCAAATTCCATTTTGTGTGTTTGTTGTAATTTAGTTCGTTCAACCAATTCAAACCCTTGTGGTATTTCTGGTGCCTTGTGTAGCTTTACATTGTCGTAAATAAGCGACTTGAGTTCGAATAGATGGTGTTCACCAGGTGAGACGACATACAAACTGCCTGATGGTTTGCATAGGCGGGCGAGTTCCTCGGCGAACACTGGCGCAAAAATACTCACAATCACATCTGCAAATTCATTTTCAAAAGGAGCCTCTTTGATGGAGGCTACGCTAAATTCTACTTGAGGATAGCGTTTAGCTGCATAGCGGACAGCAGGCTTTGCGATATCGACCCCGTAGACTTTGGCATTCTCGCAGCGATTTGCGATTTCATGGGTGTAAAAGCCTTCACCACATCCTAAGTCCAGCAGGGTAGCCGGCGCTTTTTCAGAGACAATTTGTGCAAGCCTATCACGTAGAAAGTGATAATTATCGGTTTCGAAGAATGCCCGACGCGCTGCAACCATTTCTTGGTTGTCGCCCGGCTGTTTTGATTTTTTATTTTGCACGGGTAGTAAGTTGACATAGCCTTCTTTGGCAATATCAAATTGATGATTATTATTGCAGCTGTAGCTTGCACCGCCTTGATATAAAGGCAGTTTACACAGTGGACAGCGGTAGTGGGAGATCATTTGTCTAAGTATTCCCTATCAAAAAAAGTTTTTACCCAATGTGGGCGATATGTAATGAGTAAGGTGATGGCCATGCCATTTAACATGGCTTCAGGGAACCACATTATTACGGCAAAATGGAGATAATTGTCTGCCAACTGATACCAAGTATAGGCATCGATTGCATAATAATAGAACGCGCTTAGAAGTATCTTTAAACAGCCCACCGTACCTGCGAAAATAAACGCACAAACAAAAATATAAACGAAAAAGTGCCGCGGTAAATGATGATAGCAAAGGGCAAAAAGTCCATAGCTTAAGTAGACAGGTATCAGTGCTGTGAACAGCCAAAAATTACCAAACTCCACCAAGGTAAAAGCACTAAAGTAACTATGGACGAGACAGGCCAAAGTCGCACTCAACGCACCCAGCCGCCAACCTAAAATTAACGTTACTGCGGTTATTCCAAGAATATGAATGTTCAGCTCAGGTAAAATGCCTGCTTTTATTTGCCACAGTAGCGTGAGGACAACCGCACAACTTAATACGCCGGTTTGTCTGGCTGGGACTTGTAGTAATTGCTGGTATTCTTTGCGATGAAAACTGAGTAAAAATAACCCAAGGGCAGCGATAAACGTCACGTTTCTATCCAGTTTTTAAAATTAGTGATTTTGCTCTATGCCGAGCACTGTATTCACAGTCTCGGCGGAAAAAGCAGACGATTAAATGTCGAAAGTTGCCCAAATTGGTGCGTGATCCGAGGGCTTATCAATTCCTCTCAATTCGTAATCTATGTCACTTTCGATACATTTCGCAGTTAATGGAGCGGTTGCTAAAACCACATCTATGCGTAGACCACGGTTATCATCAAACCCTTTTGAGCGGTAATCAAACCACGAATATTTTTCGGTTGCATCAGGTGTCAGCACTCTAAATGTATCTTTAAAGCCCCAATCTAGCAGTGTTTTTAACCACTCGCGCTCTTCTGGTTGGAACGAGCACTTACCCGTCTTTAACCAACGCTTGCGGTTTTGCTCACCAATACCAATATCCGCATCCAGTGGAGAAATATTAATATCGCCCATGACAACAAGGTTAGATTGAGGATCGGCAAAGTCATTTAAGTGGGTCATGAGATCTGCATAAAATTGTCTTTTATACGGAAATTTAGTTTCATGGCTGATGTTATCACCTTGAGGGAAGTAACCATTCATAACGGTAACTTCGTTACCTGAATCACTTTCAAACGTACCGCTGATCATGCGACGTTGTGATTCTTCAGTATCCGTTGCGAAGCCTTTTTGGATAGCTTTTGCAGGTTTCTTGGAGAGTAGTGCCACACCGTAATGCGCCTTTTGACCATGGAAGTAAACATGGTAGCCAAGTGCTTCTACATCGTCGATAGGAAAAGCTTCGTCATGGACTTTAATTTCTTGCAGTCCAATAACATCAGGTTGGTGTTTTTCAATCAATGCCTGTAATTGATGCAGTCTAGCTCTGAGGCCGTTTATATTAAACGAAACAATTTTCATAGCGCTCTCTTTAGATTCTTGCTGTTATTTGGCAAAGTTTATCACTTAAAAACGAGAGGGTCAGCGCTTGGGTGAAATTACTTCTTTAGTCAGCTGAGAAGCATGTTGGCAGTTGTTAAATTTTGCACAAGTTTAGCGAGAGGATAACGAGGATTTTAGTTTAGTGTAAATAGATCATTAAATAACCAAAATTGCATGATTTAGCTGTTTACTTATTCGTCGTTGTAATTATAATCCGCGCCGAATCGTTCAATTGGGGTATATTATGCTTAAATCTCTCTCTTTCTTTGGTCTTGTTTCTTTGGTTTCTACAACGGCTTTCGCTTCACAGGTTGAGTTCACTCAAGCTGACGCATCACCAGCGACGAAAGTATGTGCTGTTGCAGCAGAGCAAGGATTCAGTGCAGCACGTAAAGAAGCTGCATCACTAGGCCTATTTATTTCTCGCTTCTCACCAAGCATCCACTGCAATGGTGAAGATATTCGTGAGTTTGCAAAAGCGGCAAAGCGCTCGCAAAAGCAAGAAAAGAAAGTGGAGCTAATCGCTGAAAAATCAGATACCGCAACTGAGTTATGCTTAGATGCAGTACGTCACGGCGTTAATCACCTACGTTTGAATAACCAACAGGTTCGCAACTTACGTTGTAATGATATGCCTGTTAAGCAATTTGTTAAAGAATTCAGAAACGCAGCAATTTAATCAAATTGATGCGAATAGAAGGGGCGTTCAGCCCCTTTTTTATTGGTTGTTATTTAGTTTTGCATCACGGTATTTGATGTAACAAACTAAAGCAGCCAAGCCCGCAACAGGGGTAGTAATCATACTTACCCAACCACCTGTGTATAAAATGGCCAGTGGCATACCAAAATCATAGCCGGCGACGATACAATCTGAACTAGCACTTTCTGCAACATGGCAGTGAAGAATTTCAACGATAAGCTCCGCAAAAAGTAAACCAAGCAAAGGTGTAAAGGCTATTAAGCAAAGGCTTATCGTTAATAGCTTCAATCTTTGTTGTGACATGAACATTTCCTTATTAGTCATTTCAGGTGATTGTGCGCCCGATAGATTAACCTAAGCTGATAATACCGATTTCACTTAATACATGCTCAATTTGAAGGCGTATATCCGACGCTAACTGCATTAAAACCTTCTCATTTAGAACAACTAAATAGCAAAATTTTTTCCTTGCCTATATGGATGTAGTTATCTCGCTTGCAAAACAGACAGAAACCAGCCAAAAATTATTATTTTAACGTAATGAGGGTGGTGGAGTTGTACAGTCAGGAGAAAACCAAAAGTCGTCTGAGGCTGAAGTCCATTCGTCGGCACATACACCTAGTTGCTCACCTTCAACATCGGCACAGGCATCGTGATTCAAGCAATCTTGGGTATATTGACCATCACCAAACATTGGACAACCCGCACCACATCTAGCTGCACAAAAGCCATGACCACCGACGATATAATTTTTTGTCTTTACAGACGAGTTGGTAATATCCCAAACAGCAGTCTTTGATTTACCCATATACGCACAGAGATCAGTCCAGTCTTGTGCACTGATTTTGCTCTCTATTTGCTGATCAATTGATTCACCTAATGGATAGGTAGATAAAAATTCGAAGAATTTTAAGAGTGTAAGTTTCGACTCGTTATCTAGAGTTGATTGGCTTTTCATAATCAAACCACTATTAAGCTCTACGTCATGTAGCATATTCTTTATGTCGGCACGAAGTGCTGGGGTATTAATAAGAGGTTTATTATTGATATCAGTACCAGTTATCTTAACTTGTTTTTTAACTTGATTGAGTAACAAAGCATAGTGATTGCCTTGATATTTGATAGATGCGGAAATAGTATCAAGCAAGTTATTGGATACTGAAAACTCGATTGGAGAATGCATGCCTTTCTGATCAAACGACTCTGTTTTAACGCTATGTTGAGTCTGAATAACTCCTTTAATCCCGTTTTCAGTGAGATAAATTGTAGTATTATCATTCATAGCGAAGGTCAAACTAGAGAACAAAAGTGCTGCCATAATGACAGGTGAAAACAGATATTTCATATTAAATCCTTTTTTAAATTAATAATCGTAATATTTAAATAGGAGAACTTCTGGTTAACCTGGTTTACAATTTTGTTTCAAGATGAGCGTTTGTCAAGTCTAAGCTATAAATAGTTTTGTTCTTTTTTATCTAATAATGAGTTGTTTACTTTAATTAGATTCTTAAAATAGTATCAGTTAATAGCCTTTACTGTTTAGCTTAATAAAACTATCTCCCACTTTTTTCCTTACAATCCTTTGCTATAATCTGCACAATTTTGATAATAGACACTGATCTCCAATGACATTTAGCGAGTTACAACTTCACCCGCACCTACTAAGCGCAATTACTGAGCTTGGATTTGCCTCACCCACGCCAATTCAAGAAAAGAGTATTCCACTTCTGCTCAGTGGTTTTGATTTAATTGCAAGTGCCCAAACTGGAACCGGTAAGACTGCTGCCTTCATGCTACCTATTTTGCACTCCATGCTGATAGGCGCCACGCAAGGTGAGAAATCGGTTAGGGCATTGATACTAACGCCGACTCGTGAGCTGGCACAGCAGGTTGCAGAGCATACTGAAAAGTTAGTGGTGAACACCAACTTAAATGTCGTGTGCTTATATGGCGGTGCAAATATTGGCCCGCAAGAAAAGCGCTTAAGAGCGGGTGTTGACATAGTGGTTGCGACGCCAGGGCGTTTACTTGACCACCTAATCAAAGGCACATTAACACTCAAAAATATTCAACACTTGGTCTTCGATGAAGCAGATCGCATGTTAGATATGGGGTTTATGGGGGAAATTAAGCGGATCATGCGCACTATGCCGCTTAAGCGTCAAACGTTGCTATTTTCAGCTACGGTTGACGATGCTGTGTTATCCCAAGTAAAGCCTTGGTTGAACGACCCTAAACGAGTAGGTGTTGAATCCCAGAACAGCACCGCAAGCACAGTTACGCAAACTTTCTATTCGGTAGACGAAGATCGCAAACGTGAATTGATCTCCCACTTGATTGGCAAAAATAATTGGCATCAGGTACTGGTGTTTACTCGCACAAAAAATAGTGCTGATAGCTACGCAAAAGAATTGAATAAGGATGGCCTTAAAACCGCAGCGATCCACGGTGATAAGTCCCAAGGTGCGCGTGACAAAGCGCTATCTCAATTCAAATCAGGTGAAATTCGCGTCTTGGTCGCAACGGATGTAGCAGCTCGTGGCATTGACATTGACTCGCTAAACTATGTCTTCAATGCTGAGTTACCCTATGTTGCTGAAGACTATGTGCACCGTATCGGCCGTAGTGGTCGTGCTGGACAAAACGGCCAAGCTACTTCGCTTGTGAGTATTGATGAACAGTGGCTACTAGAAGAAATAGAAATTTTCTTAGATGAGCGATTTGCGCCGCAATGGCTGCCAGGCTATGAACCTGATTTAACCAAAGAGCCTAAAGACACTCGCCGTAATTCTGGTAAGTCTAAGAAGCAAAGAGACAAAAAGCGTATTCTAGGAACAAGAAGCAAACGTAGAAGGAAGTAATGGCTTAGCGCTAAAGCTTATGTTTGGCTTCTCTCATCCAAACATAAGCTTCATTGGCCATTATTTGCTAGTAGAGGTTTTGATATAAACAGCTGCCCCAGATGCAGATAAAAACGATAATCGCGATCAACACGCCAGCAGAGCCCAAGTCCTTGGCAAGCCCCGACAGTGGATGGATTTCTAAACCGACTCTATCAATTGTTGCTTCAATAGCGGTATTCACTATCTCTGCAAACATCACAAACAGCGTTGCACAAAACAACATAACGCGCTCATAGAGTGAAAGTTCAAGTGTAAATAGCAAAATGATAGTAACCAGCAGTAGAATAAGCTCTTGCCGAAAGGCGGATTCATTTTTTGTGAGCCAATTAAACGCTCTAAATGAGTGTCCAAGCGCCAGCAATAGTCGTTTTGCTCCAGTCGGCTTATTGGTGTTATCAAAATGCATTAGTTTCTCCATTATTTGCGAGTAATTGAGTTCGACAGGTTGCGAATATGTCATTTTTAGACTGATAGGTTTTCGAATTAACTTGGGTTAAGCCAAGTAACGTATCGTAGATATTGTCATGGGAAAGGGGTTGCTGTTTTACAGCGTCAATGCAACCACTATAGTTTTTATTTGTTAGGCGGTTACTCCAGTAAATCATCGGGATCTGAGTTTGCTCTTTAGGTGCTAGACGATATGGAAAGCCATGTAAATATAATCCGGTTTCACCAAGTGATTCGCCATGATCGGAAACATAGAGCATGTTGACTGTTTCTGCGTCTAACGAAGACAGTTGTGTAATGATTTTGTGCAACACTAAATCTGTGTAAGCGATGGTATTGTCATAGGTGTTCACTAATTCTTGAGGCGTACAATTTTGGATATCGCTACGCTGGCAATCTGGGAGGAATTTTTGCTGCGTTTTAGGGTAGCGGCGGTAATAAGTTGGGCCATGCGAGCCAATCATATGTAAGACAACAACAATATTGCTTGTTTGCGCGTTGTTTATGGTAGTCATAAGTGATGGGATTAGTACCTCATCAAAGCAATACTTACCGTCGCACAGCGGGTTATCCTTGTTAGTATCAATCCGATAATTCTCAACCCGATTACATACACCTTTACAACTACTATTATTGTCTATCCAAAACACTTCGGCGCCAGCCCTGTGGATCACATCAAGCACGTTATCTTGGCTCTGAGCAAGACGGCTATTGTAATGTGCTCTATCTAGCCGTGAAAACATACAGGGTACTGAAATTGCTGTCGCTGTGCCACAAGATGACATGTTACTGAAATATTTGATGCCGTCCTGTTTAGTGTATTCGTTAGTATCTATTTTATAGCCTCCATGTGAAAAGTTGCTTGCACGTGCAGTTTCACCAACAACGACAACGGTAATATTAGCACCTGACTTGGAAGCTAAAGCAGGTGTTTTATCTAGTAATCGAAATGGTAATGGAGGATAAAAATAGTTATCTCTCAGGTATTTATATCCTGCAATATAAAATGAAAATGGCGTGATATAGCTTGCGACTTCTTTATTGTTTCTACCAACGGAGGCATAGTTTTGATAAAAGCTAAAGGCTATCAAAGAGATGAAGGTAATTGAAACAAAATTAATGAGAATAAAGGATTTTAGTCTTTGCTTTAGTGGCTGCCTGATTTTGTTTTTTGTCATTAAATAAGCAGGAATTAAACCCAAAGTTAGTACGAAAAGAACTAGATTTATATTTAAATATGAAAATGCTTCCCCCGTGTCTGTTTCAATAACGTTTTGCATCATGCTTTTATCAAATATGACGCCGTAGTTTATTGATGCGTATAGCAACACACTGGATAGCACAATGGTGATAAATAAAAAAGGCCGTACAAAGGTGATTAAAGAAAACCAACTAAATAGTAACAGTGTCATGAAAAACAAAAGCATAGGGACAGACGCTAAAAATAGCCAATCGGACCAGTCCTGTATTGTAGAAACATTAAAGACTTTGATAATAAATAGGCTATTAAAAGCAATGGTACAATAAAGTGTGGCGAGAACCATCAGGCTGGTATAGCTTGATGGGGAGATATGTTTTAAAAATTTAAACATATCCAACTCCTGACGAGAAAATAAAAACTAAGTTATCTTTATTTTCTATAGAAATACTTAAGAGAACCTTATGCTTTACTCTTTTAATCGATAAATTTGCTCCTGATAGGCCAAATTACTAAATAATACATGAGATAGTGCTTTTTCTTTCAAATCAGCGGTGTGCATTGTATTCACCAGTGGTTTTTGCATCTTAGTCGCCGTGTCATACTGCCAATAACTCACTTTGTTTCCTGGCATCAAAATGGCGGCTTTGTCATCTTCAATATAGGCAAAATTATCGTAATATTGCATCATCGCTCTTTGCACTGGGTATTGTTTGGTTAAGTCAAAACCAAGCATAGGCGTTGGGCGCTCAACCCCTATTAAAGAAAGCAAAGTGACAGGTAAATCAATTTGGCTAACCAATCTTTTATCTTGTTTTTGATTAAAGTCTGAATTCAAAATAACGGCTGGAATATGAAAAGACTTAATGGGGACGGGCTCGGATCCAAACACCCTGACATCATGATCTGCAACGACTAAAAAGACAGTATCTTGCCAATAACGACTTCGCTTGGCTTTATAAATAAACTTTCCGAGTGCATAGTCAGCGTACTTGATAGCGAGATCTCGCGCAGGTTTATCACTTTGGTGATTTGTTGGTAACATTATTTTTCCGTCAGGAATTTCAAACGGGTCGTGATTGCTAGATGTAAAGATCAAACTAAAAAATGGCTTTTCTTCTTCACTCAGCTGAGTTAGTTCTTTATCCGCTTGATTAAACAGATCTTCGTCGCTGGCGCCCCAAGACGTAACAAATTCCGGGTTTTCAATATCATCAAAGTCAACGATACGTTGAAAGCCATTTCCTAAGAAGAAGCTTTTCATGTTATCGAAGTGGCTTTCGCCACCGTAAATAAACTGTGTGGTATAGTTTTCTTTGGCTAAAATATCCGCCAACGTACAAAACTGTTGCTGAGACTTTGAAAGCTTAACGACGGAGCGTGACGGTGAGGGTACAAAGCCGGTGATCACGGCTTCAATTCCGCGAACCGATCGGGTGCCCGTTGCGTAGAGGTTCTCCAGCCCCCAGCCTTCTTGATACAGTTTATCTAACTCTGGGGTTAGATTTGCTCCCCCTAGCGAGCTTACAAAACGCGCGCCTAAGCTTTCTTCTAAGATAATCACTAAATTTTTCTTTTTACCCTGATGGTATGCCGGATTAGTGGCTAGGGTAGGAAGTGTATTTGAGATAAAACCTTGTCTGTAACTTGCTCTTCTTACTGTATTAAAAACCTTTTCTTTGGATAGCGAACCATAAAGCGCACTGGCACTTTTTTCGCTGCTCATATTTTTTGCTGCGAACGCAACACTATAAGCAGAGTTGATGGTCAACGAATTAACCAATGCATCTTGTGAGAAGTAGACGGTAGCAGGGTTTAGTGGTCTATGACCCAGAGTACCTCTCGCTAATAGCGCTAAACAGATAAGACTACAAAAAGTAGAGATAGCCATATTCCGTTTTGATGGCACATCGTTGCCAATGCGAGGAAAATACTTCAAGGTGGTTATTAAAGCCAAAGTACATAAAAGTAGGGTGAATATCACAGTGCCCAAGTGACCACTCAACAACATTGAAATAACTTCTTTGGGGTAAATCAGATACTCAATAAATAAACGGTTCGGTCTGATGTCGTATTGCAAAATAAATGCAGGAGTTGCAGCTTCGAGTAGTAGGACAAATGTAATACCCAATGCAATATACCCCGTTACTAGCGTAGTAAGTAAAGGCTTCAATGGTTTGCGTATAAAATAGTGCGTGACCATTAACAATAAGAGCGGTATCGCGAGATAAGCGGTAGTACTCAAATCAACTCGCAGGCCCGATATCACAAAGGTCAAAGGGTCAGAGCCAGTCATTCTCTCTAACATCCAAGCCGATAGTCCTAAACGGCTAAGCGTCAAAATCATCAACAAGGAAAGGAAAAACACCATGAAAGGTTTTGCATAAGGAGTCGAAAAGTGTACTTTGTTCATAGAATGTTAAGAATAGCTGCATTTATCACAAGACTATCCGACGAAACTTAAGAAAAGCTTAGGAAATCCTTCGGAATTGATGAAAGTTGAAGTTCTCTTTAGCGGATCTTAAGTTTGAGCAACTAAGCTATGTGACATTAAGCACTAGCCAAAGGTTTATTTATGAATGTATTACTGATAGAAGATTCCGAGTCCTTGCGTCGCAGCTTAACCTTAGGGCTCTCTAAACTGGGCTTTACGGTAGATGATACGGCGGACGGCTCTAGCGGTTTGAGTATGGCGCTGATGGATCACTATGATGTAATTATTTTAGATATCATGTTGCCCAGTTTGGATGGCATAAGTGTGCTTAAAGCGCTAAGACAACAGAAGAATGACACTCGAGTGTTGGTGTTGTCAGCAAAGTCACAACCTGAAGACCGAGTGCTGGGTTTATTAAGTGGTGCAGACGACTATCTCGCCAAGCCCTTTTCGTTTGATGAGCTGCATGCACGGCTATTAACGCTAATGAGAAGAGGGGCATTTAAACAAGATGGTGATGAAATCGTGCATGGTTTCTTAACCATTGATTTGCAGCTAAAGTTGGCGTTAATTGCGGGGCAGCGGATAGACTTAACACCCAATGAGTATAAAATTTTGGAATGTTTGTTTACTAATCAAAATAAGATTATTACACCAGAAAAATTGAGCACTTATATTACCGGCAATTTCGATAGCGTGTCGAAAAATGCCATCGAAGCTCACCTTTCTTCGCTACGCAAAAAGGTCAAAGCGCTGGGTCAATGCTTGCCAATTAAAACTAAACGCGGGTTTGGATATTATGTTGAGCAACTACCATGAAGTCGATCCGAGGGAACTTAGTTAGAACATTATCAATTACCATCACAGGTGTTGTGGTCGCCATTTTACTCGCAACAGATTTGGCTGTTGACTCTTGGATTGACTCACAATTCGACAAAGCGATGCATACAAAAGTTGGCATGCTGATGACGCTAGTCTCTGAAGATGAAGAGCATCTTGAACTACATTTTTCCGGTGAGTTTTTACCTGAGTTTACTGGCAATATCGAGCCCGAATATTATCAAATCTGGTTGAACGACCGAGTTTTTGCACGCTCTGACAGCTTAGATCTTTTTTCGCAACACGAGTTACCCTATTTGTCGTTATCACTTGGTGAGAGCAAAGTGGTAAATGAAACCCTGCCAGATGGTCGTGCGGGACGGATCATATATACCCGTTTTATTCCGCAGATCCATACCCTAAAAGGGGAAAAAAAATCTTTTGACGACGAACTTGTTATTGCCTACGCGGCCTCGTCGGAGGGGCTGGACTTTATTCTTTGGCTCATTGATATTGTTTTTATCGTGACTATTGTATGTGTTGTGGTATTTATTCGTGTCTTTGTGCGTAAAACGGTCGATGTTGGTCTCGCGCCGTTGAATAGCATGAACGCTCAGATAGCCAAACTAAATTTCTCTAAAGATTCAGACACCATAGTATTAGAAAAGCCAGTCTCTGAGCTATTACCCGTTGAGCAAAGCTTAAACCGTTTTATTGTTGAAAACAGACAATTGTACTTGCGAGAAAAGCGCTTAACCTCAGATATTTCGCATGAATTAAAAACGCCCATTACGGAGCTCATTAATTTGGCGGAAGTTATTTCACGTTTCCCTGAAGACAATGAACTGATGGATGACTTTGTGCCAGAAGTATTAAGAATAAGTCAGCGGATGAAAAGCATCGTCACCAATGTGATGTTGCTACATAAATACGAGCAGATAAAGCTACCAAAAGAAGATGTTGTTGATGTATTGCAAGTCGTCAACCGTTCGATTGGTGAGATCGCACTTGATAACGTTGAGATTCAGACAACTCGTTCAGAATGTCCAATTCAGACCAACTTAATGGCAGTCGAGAGCATCATTGGTAACTTACTAAAAAATGCCAAGCGCCACCGTGTACTGGGTTCCAAAGCACTTATTGTCGTTGAAAAGGGGGCGACAAATGGGATAAGTGTTCGCGTGAGCAATCGGGTTTCAGGCGAGCTCGAAAACGTGAATCTAGCACAATTATTTGAACCACTTTGGCAAAGCGACCAGTCGAGAAGCGCGAATGATTGCTTTGGCTTAGGGTTGCCTATTGCTAGGGCCTTTGCTGAAGCCATTGATGCGGAACTCACTGTTGCGTTGGAAGGGAGCACCATCACCTTTACATTGACCCTTTGAGGCGCTATTTAAAAGTGAGTTTCCACTGATAAACCAAGTTCCCAGCTGTCAACTTCAGGTTATTTACAGCTCCCCGGTAAATAAGCGTCGATGCGTTTTTCGTGCATATTCATCAGACATGCCACCAAGATAGTCTGCTAACACGCGCATTTGCTGCTTTTCATCGGTTGCTTGCTGGTACAATGTTTGGGTTGTATACGGCAATAATCGCATGGGATCACTGGCAAAAACTTCAAATAAATCAATAAGCAGGTTTTGACCACTAAACTCAATTTGCTGCATTTTAGGTTCACGAATTAATCTGCGATATACGAACACTTTTAATACTTGCAGGATTTCCTGAAATTCGGGTGCCATCTCAACGGTAAAATGAAGTAGGGCGGAGTCAAAATCTGAGTCTTGAACGGTGAGTTTACAGTGCACAATAAACAGGTTGACGAGCTCACCTATGGTATCTTTACGGTTAGATTCATCTTCTGAAAATAAACTCTCGCTCACGCGCTGTAAGTTTTGTTTTAACCAAGCAGAGTCTAACTTTTGTAATTCAGGCAGAGCAAAATCATGCCATGCAGCCTCATTAAGGGTCTCAGTTGCTATCGCATCTTCTAAATCATGAACTGCATAGGCGATATCATCGGCATATTCCATAATGGCGCAATCTAACGATTTAAACTTTGTCTTACGACGGAAGGTATCTTTTATCTCGGTTTCTTGCAGCTTTATTTGGTCGTTTTGAGAAAATGGCGAAAGGATCCAATCAAATACCGATTGGTCACATTGATAAATGCCTTTAGCAGGCAGCCAATCACTAGACAATATATATTTTCGACTTTGTGTTTGCGTTGGTTGGTGATACCAAAGTGTGTCGATTAATGCAGGATATTTAATAAAACCTAATAAGGTGCGGCGCGTTAAGTTCATGCCATAACCTTTAGTGTATGGTTCCAACTTGGTGACAATGCGCAAGGTTTGAGCGTTTCCTTCAAACCCTCCGTGATCACGCATAAGGTAATTAAGCGCTATTTCTCCACCATGGCCAAAAGGCGGGTGGCCGATATCATGCGCTAGACACAAAGTTTCAATAAGACTTGTCGAAGGAAAATGTTCAAATTCAGGGTGCTGTTTTCTTAAATGGCGCAGTAGACCGCTACCTATTTGCGACACTTCCAAAGAGTGCGTTAGGCGAGTCCGATAAAAGTCGTTGACGCCGATTGCCATAATTTGGGTTTTAGCTTGCAAGCGCCTAAAAGCCGCGGCATGTATGATCCTAGAACGATCTATTTGCCATGCTGAGCGATTGTCGTTAGGGCGGTTTTTTTGCTGCGATAGCAGACGCTGCTGCCAAGCGTTAGACGTCATACTTCTGTTCCTTTTTCTTTATATCTCAAACTCGTCTAAACTATGTACGATAACTGAACGAAAATTCGCGTTTAATTGCGGCTTTTGATATTATCAGCCGCTATTTTTGAATACTGTTATTTTGGCGCAATTTATCAATGCTCTATCAAACTATAGTAACAGAATAAAACTGTTATTGAGCGGGCTTGAGAAAAGTTCTTAGAGACTTAGGGAAAGAGACTCCGTTTCCAGAACAACGCCACTGCGAGGAGAAGTATGCAAGCTAAACTGATTAAACTCATTGTTGCCCTAGTGACCATTTGGGCGTTAATTTATCCTTTTATCCAAGATAAAAGCCCTCAAGATTCCACCTTAGATCAAGAGGATGCGGGGGCAGAGGTTGTACCTAAGGTGCCGGAAAAGCCACTCCATAGCGTAAAGCTACCCAATTTCTCAGCCATTCGTGACATTAAGGAAAAGAAAACGGCGTTTTTCGACTTTATTAAACCGCATGTAGAAGCCGAAAATAAACAGATCTTAGAGCAACGGGCAACGCTTGAAATCGCTCTGATGATGGTGCAATTTGATGAAACGCTAACACGCAAACAAATAGAAAAGATTGCGATGATTTTCACAAAGTATGATTTAAAAGGCGAAGCCATTAATGAATCTTCGCTCAAAAGAGCATTGCGCCGAGTGGATATTATTCCTAAAGAGCTGGCGCTGATGCAAGCTGCTAATGAATCTGCCTGGGGTACGTCACGGTTTGCACGAATTGGGTTAAACTTTTTTGGTCAATGGTGTTACACCAAAGGCTGCGGTATGGTGCCGAAGCGGCGAGAAGATGCGGCCGATCACGAAGTTAGAGCATTTCAGTCGGTAAGAGCCGCGGTCAAGTCATACTTTAGAAATATTAACACCAATGATGCATACAGGGAGTTGCGTTCGGTACGAGCAGAGCTGCGAGCTCAAAAAGCACCGATTGACGCGACAGTATTAACAAGTGGTCTTTTGAGTTATTCAGAGCGTGGTGAAGACTACGTGAACGAACTTAACGATATGATAAGGCATAACCGAGCGTATTTTGATGAAGAGTAAGATTGTACTTGTCCTGATAATGGCACTTTGGAGTGCGATAGCCTCAGCTAAAACGGTCACCTTTGCATATGACAGCTTTTACGACAGACTAAAAGTGGTAAATAAAGGCGAGTTTGAGTTTGCACGTGTGGGTTTTTACCTTGTCGATACAGTGAGCATGCAAGCCTGTAAAATTACGACGGGGAATATTGTGACCGAGGAAGCGAGCTTTCCACTGTCGTACACTGATGAAGCGCAACTTTTGTTACCATTTGACAAAGATTTGGACAAAGACAAAGCAAAAGTAGTGATTGAAACGAAGGGCGCAGACTCGGACTGCCAGCTAAAAATGCAGATTGAAGCTGAGTTATTTAACACAACATCTTTGAGCAGAGCTGACCTTTATAAAATGCAACAGGAATTTGAAGAGCTACTGGCTGATCTCTCTGGCTTTTTTATTAAAAACCTGCTGTCATTTTTGCTGCCTGAGCAACAAGGAGTCATTGTGACCTTTGGCAGAAGTCAAATTGTCACCGACGCTACAATGAAGTGTGAGTCGCAAGTCTGTCAAATCAGCGTCCCGAAGGCATGGTCAAACGACAATACACATTTTGCAGACTCTGCTAATGTGAAGTCAGTGCAACCTTGGCTAGCACTATAATTAGCCCATCATAATATAAAGTAACGTCTATAGACTTTAGTCGGAGCTATTCAGACTAACCAAATTCGTTGGACGTTACTTCATCCTTGCATTTCTTACAGATAAAAACCCTCTCTTATCACCTTTAATCCTTCTTTTGACAATAATTCATACTGACAAACAGCGATATCTATTCGTCGTGAATTTCTGCCATTAGACCCCCAAATTGGAAACTTAATGTTAAATAAATGCATTGTTAAAGTTGCTCTGGTGTGCTAATAATGGCTGGATTATTAAAAAAACTACAGTGTAATTATCAACTTAAGGGGAAACAGGATGACCTATAAATTACCACTCAGTGCGCTCTCTATTGCCGTTTTAATCGGCATGAATCAACAAGTTAAGGCCGAAGAAACGAAGCAAGTTGAACGTATTGAAGTGACCGGTTCTCACATTAAAAGAACAGACTTAGAAGGCCCGTCACCAATCCAAAGTTTATCAGCTGCTGATCTAGCTTCAACGGGATCAACTGACCTTATTGGCGCGTTGCAAAAGCTGCCGGTATCGGGTACTGGTACTTTTAGTACGCAAGGTAACTCCAGCGATGACACAGCAAATGGCGGCTCTAGTGTTGCTCTAAGAGGGTTAGGGGCATCATCGACGCTTGTATTAATCAATGGCCGCCGTGTTGCGGTTAGCCCATTTGCAAAAGATATCGAAACATCATTTGTGGACTTAAATACCATTCCGGTTTCATCGGTTAAACGTATAGATATTCTAAAAGATGGTGCCTCTGCAACCTATGGTTCTGATGCGGTAGCAGGTGTTATTAACATCATTCTTCGTGATGATATCGACGGTTTTGAAGTTGCAGGTAAAATCTCAGACACCGCAGATGGTGGTGCTGAAGAACAAAACTTTACCCTTCTTTGGGGGTCGTCAACACAAAATGGCCACCATAATTTCTCACTCGATTATTTCAAACGTGGTCACTTAACGTATGCAGATCGTGACTATACGGCATCTGCTGATCAGCGTTTTCGTGGTGGTAATAACTCATTAAGTTCTGCTGGTGTTCCTGGCAGTGTTGAAGTGATGAGAAGCATGTTAACAGACGAGCAGTGGGCGAGATTACCCGTTGTTCGTGTTGAAGACGATGGCACTCAGGTAAGACAGACTATCTTTACGGACGTATGGGGTAATGATAAATGCGATCCTGCTTTAGATATTGGTGATATTTGTCGCTACGACTACGCGCCACACATGACCGCAATTCCATCGACAGAGCGTATTAGCTTTAACTATAACGGTGTACAAGAAATCACCGACGGTATTGAAGGTTTTGCAGAAATTTCGGCGCAGCACTCTACAACTTTCATTCAAGGTGCTGGTAGTCCAAGCTTTACAGAACTATTTATGGATGGTGATAACCCAAACCATCCATTATTTAACGATCCAGACCATTTCTTACATGGTGTAGATATTTCAATGCGTCGTCGTACGGTTGATATCGGTAACCGTAAAAAAGATGTTGATTCTGAATACTACCGCGCAGTCCTTGGTGCTCGTGGTGAGTGGAATGCGTGGTCTTGGGAAATTGCATATTCTGCCATTCGTTCAAGTGCCGTTGAAAAGGGTTTTGATGGTTTTCCTAACAAGCTAAGAGCGCAGCAAGCGATTGATGAGGGTCTTTGGAATCCATTTGAACCAAGCACCAATACAGAAGCAGGTCTGGCGTTTTTTGAGACCACGACTACACGTTATGGCGCATCAACCATGCAATCATTAGACGGTACCATTTCAGGTGAACTGTTTGAATTGGGTGCAGGCTACGTTGCTGCAGCGTTTGGTTTCGAACATCGCTACGAGAAAATCGAAGATAACCCAGATAGCCAATACATCAGAGGCGAAATTTTTGGTACAGAAGCGACGCAAGCGAACGGTGATCGTGATAATACTGCGATATTCGCAGAATTTAGCGTACCAGTGCTAGATACGCTAGAGCTACAATTAGCATTGCGTTATGAAGACTATAGTGACTTTGGGACAACAACCGATCCAAAAGTAGCATTCCGTTGGTCACCTCTTGATAGCCTTGTGGTTCGTGGTTCTTGGGGTACAGCATTTAGAGCACCTTCTCTTGTGCAGCTACATCTAGGTAGAACAGACGAATCTCCAAGCGTGATAGACCGCGAGCGTTGTCGCCAAACTGGCGCTGATGATGATTGTAGCCCGTATGAATACACTGCGATTGTGTCTGGTAACAAAAACCTACAACCAGAAGAGTCAGAAAACTACAACTTAGGTGTTGTGTGGCAAGCGACCGATGACTTTAGTATCGGTGTGGATTACTGGAACTATGATCAGGAAGATCTCATTAAGAAAATTGGTGCACAAAAGTTAGTTGATTGTTGTGGTACCGATCCTAATTTGGTGGTACGTGCGCCTAATCAAGGTAGTACACTTGGTCGTATTCTGACTATTAACGACACCTTTGTTAACATTGGTGGTCGTGAAACAGACGGTTTCGATGTTAACTTAGCCTACGCATTAACTACACGTGAAATGGGTGAGTTTAAGTTCAATTACAACTTAACTTACGCACTTAACTTTGAAGAGCAGTCATTTGAAAGTGACGATCAAGGTAACACATTCAATGTTGCAGAAGATCTCAATGGAGAATACCAGCATCCACAGTTCCGTTGGACCGCAGGCATGGACTGGGCCAAGAACGATTGGCTTGCAAATATCAGCGTAAACTATGTCGATTCGTATAAAGACCTTGCCGATAGTGATGGCAATAAATATGAGATTGATTCATGGACTACCGTTGATACAAGCGTCAGTTATATTGGCGTAGAAAAGCTGACAGTAACACTGGGTGCGTCTAACTTGTTTAATGAGGAAGCGCCGCTTGCTCCTTCAGAGTCTATGGGAATTGACAATAAAACCCACAGTATCCTTGGTCGTCAAGCATACGTGAAGTTTGCATACCAATTCTAATACGTTAACGTTTATTAAGATGAAAGCCGCGCTTTATAGCGCGGTTTTTACGTAGATTTATAAAATACCGTTAGTTAATACACTTTTGTTGTGAGTAGTCGGCGTATAGACTCTGCTATATTTGCTCCAATTCCATCTACTTCTCTGAGTTCTGCATCGCTCGCCTTTACTAGCGCTTCAATGGAACCAAAATGATGGAGTAGCTTTTTTGCAAGCTTGC
Organism: Pseudoalteromonas sp. GCY; assembly: GCF_016695175.1. NCBI lineage: Bacteria > Pseudomonadati > Pseudomonadota > Gammaproteobacteria > Alteromonadales > Pseudoalteromonadaceae > Pseudoalteromonas > Pseudoalteromonas sp. GCY. Next base: position 2,463,271 of record NZ_CP068023.1, on the reverse strand, counting down.
TTCCGACTTGCGGAATTCCTTGTAAAAAGAAAAGCTGCTTACCGTATAGTGTTTTTGCTCTGTATCCTTTTCGCTCAATTGCTTCGCTACGCTTTCTAATATGTTGTTGAGCTGAATATGTCATGAGGTTAACGGTTTCTTCTTGAGTCTTAGTTCGAAGTACTGGTATACCAAAAGTTAAACTTACACAAGCGAGTGCTCCAAGCACTGTTCTACGGTCAACTCTAGTCTTTGATAGGTCAGCTGAACTGCCCTCAATAACGATAATTGCAGTGTATGAAGAGTTTGCTAACCTTTCGCACTGGGTAAAGAGTCGACCGCCTATAATCGACACTATTAAATCTCTGAGGTGTTTTCTTTCAACAACCAGCCAGTCGTCAATGAGATAATCGCCACAAATTAAACGCTTTTTGTATATCCGAAGTTGCGGATGTTTTTGAAGAAGATATAGCATATCTCCTGGTTCCCGATCATCTATAACAATCGTAATTGGTTTCACAGATTATTTTCCTTTAATCTGAACTATGTGTTCATCAAGGTTAGTTAGCGTAAGGTGAAATGCAAGTAAGTGTCGCATAAAGGCTCAGAGGAAAGTTAGTGTTGAGGTAAAGCGAGGCGTAGTATTTATGTAACACGAAGTCAGCGCAGCAATTAGGATTGCCGCGCTAAATAGCTAATCTAGATATTTTTTTTCGAAGTGGTTTCTTCCAGTTCTTTTGCTGCATCTGGGTCGTTGAAAACATCAATATCAAATTCGTTTTCAGACTTAGCAACAACGCAAGTAACCATACAGTCACCTGTTATATTAACCGCCGTTCTTGTCATATCTAGCAGTCTGTCCACACCAATGATAAGCGCGATACCTTCAACTGGTAATCCAACTTGGTTAAGCACCATTGCAAGCATGATCAAACCAACGCCAGGCACACCTGCCGTACCAACTGAGGCAAGAGTAGCGGTCAAGATAACCATGAGATAGTCATTGATGGTGAGGTCTACGGCAAATACCTGAGCGATGAAGACCGTTGCAACACCTTGCATGATAGCTGTGCCATCCATATTAATGGTTGCACCCAGAGGGATGGTGAAAGAAGCAACCGAGTTGTGTGCACCTAGCTTCTTAGTAGCAGTCTCCAGTGTTACAGGCATAGTTGCACTAGAACTTGAAGTACTAAAGGCAAACATGCACGCGTCTTTCATCTTCTTCAGGAAGATGATTGGACTCAAACCCGTTAACAGTTTAAATAAGATTGAATAGTTAATAAATGCATGAATTAGCAGAGCTGCCAGTACCACCATAAAGTATTTGCCGAGCTCGGCGATTAACCCCATATCGATGGTTGTAAACAACTTAGCCATCAAACAAAATACGCCATATGGGGCGACATTCATCAATAAAGTCACTAGCTTAAGCACTACTGTATTTAGATCTTCAAATACGGCTGCTAGGCGAGCACCGGCATCTCCACTGAGCGCCATAGCGATACCAAATAGTAGCGCAAAGACGATGATTTGAAGCATGTTGCCATTGGCCATCGCGTCAATTGGGTTGGTCGGGAACATGTTGATTATGACTTGCACAAGTGTCGGCGCTTGCTTTGCGTCAAATGACGCGCTGCTTGGAATTTCAACGCCACCGCCCGGTGCAATGAGCAATGCGAGGGTGATTGCTACCGTGATTGCGATTGCTGTTGTGATTAGGTATAAGCCGATGGATTTACCACCCAAGCGGCCTAATTTCTTTGGGTCACTAAGGCTACATGTGCCACATACTAGGGAAATAAACACTAAAGGAACAACAAGCATTTTTAAGCTTGCAATGAAGATTTGCCCACCTATGTGGAATAAACCGTCAACGAAAAAACCTTTAATGGGGAGGTCAAAGAGACCTAAAGGAATAAGTATTTCTTTATTCTTACCTAGGATGGCTTGAAGAGTGAGGCCTAATACAACACCCAACACCATGCCTATCATAATTCGCGCCGTTAGGCCCATTTTTTGATTTTCTGACATTGTCCTAACACTATGTATCTTAAAACTGCTAAAGCTTAACAGGCTTGGCGCAGATGAACAGCATTTCACGACAGAAAATCTACCTAATCTAATAAAAAATTGTGATTTTATCGCTAAAATTGAGTTACTATTGAACAATAATAAAATTAACTTAGCTAGGGAGATAGGTGAATGCCCTTGATGCGCTATTTTAGCATGCTGATGCTAGCATTCTTACTGACCGCGTGCGGTGGCGGCGGCAGTATCCAAAAAGATACAGATAATGGTAATGGTGATGATGGTAGCGATGGTACTTATGCCATTACGCTTGCTGGAGCGGATACTAGTGGTAATTCAACGAATACACTTTCATCTTCATCTCCTCTAGTAATCACTGCCACGTTAACAAAAGATGGTAGCCCTCTGGCAAATAGTCGAGTCGTTTTTGAGAGCGACGAATTTGCAACCATGGAACCCAGCTCAGGGTCTGTGCTTACAAATACTGAGGGTAAGGCGTCAATTACTTTAAAAGTAACGGCTACTGTAGGTGCTGGACGTATTACGGCGACTTACACTCAGGGTGATAATACTGCGACGAGATCTTTTGATTTTACCTCTCAAGGTGGTGGTGATGACGGTAATGTAACCGCGTCAGCAAAACTTGAGGTCATGTTATTAAGTAAATGCCCTCCAGGTTGGGATGATAGCCGAGATCAGGCAATGATAGATCCGATCGCTGCTGGGTGTACTCGCGTCAATCAAGTATCATCAAACGAGACGGCTGATGTATTCATCAAAATGACATCTAGCCAAACTGGTGATGCCATTGCCAACGCGTTAATTAGCGCTGAGACTACTTTAGGGGCTATTTTACCATCGACAGGCACCGCGTTAACGGATTCTTTTGGTATTGCAATCCTAAAGTTTCAGCCTGGTAACCAAGGTGGCGCAGGTACTATTACCGTAAACTCTCCAGATTATGTCGATGTCACTCAGACTATCAATTTTAATGTTGGTGTTGCTCAGTTGAATGTTACGATTGACAACGGTTTGGTTGATGGTAATGGTGTCCAACAAAAGCTTTCCGCAGGTGGGAGTACGGTTATTACTGTGACGCTAAAGGATCAGAATGGGGCATTAATCAATAGCGCTGTTGAAGTTGCATTTAGCTCAGCTTGTTCCGCAGCAACCCCTGCGCTTGCAGAATTAGATGAAACGGTAAATACCTCAAATGGTATCGCCCGTTCTACATACCGTGCTAAAGGTTGCCAAGGCGAAGATAGAATTTCTGTTACTATCCAAAACGGCAGCTCTCCAATAAATCAAGAAACGATTATTGAAGTGGATAGCGCGCTTGCACAAGCGGTACAGTTTTTACCTGAGGAAGATGGGTTTAATCAGTTTATTGCTTTACCCCCTGGTGAAGGCGGCTTACCAACCCAATCTGTTGTGAGCTTTAAACTGGTAGATGAAGATAACCTTGCAATTCCACGAGCGCGAGTCGACTTTAGATTGTCAGATGAGCAAGGTCTTGCATCGCTGACGCAAATTACCGGAAACACCAATGCAAATGGTATTGTAAGAACAACGGTTAAGTCTGGTATTGTGCCAGGTCCGCTCGTTGTCAGTGCGTGTTATATCCCAGAAGAATCTTACGTGAATTTACCTGAAGGTGATGCGATTACCTGTTGGACGGATATCGCCAAAGCATGTAATGATGCAGATGCATCAAACGACGATGCCCGCTGTCCCGCAGGTGTTATGCATACTATCCCATTAAGTGAGCAGATATTTGGTGTATCGTCAGGATTAATTTTAAGCTCAGGTGTCACCGATCAGGATACCTTTGACGCTTCCCCTGTTACATTCAATACCAACTCGCTTAATTATAATGGGGTAACAACAAATATTACCTTGTTCTTTGGTGATCAATTCAATCAGTTTAATGCTGATGGCGTTGCTGCAACTGTGATTGCTGAAGCCGGTGCTATTGGTAGTACTGAGTCTGAGGACACTTACGATTGTAGAACGAATAATGCTGCTTGTACTGTGGTGTGGCGTAGCCAAGGAGATAGACCTTTCTATGAATATCGTTGGGGTAACCGCATTGGTGATATAGACGGTAATGTGAATACCTTTGAAGCGGTAGCACCTAGACTAGCAGCTACATTATCAAATACTCAAAAGCAAAGCTCAGCTAATTGGAACTGTGACCCATATTTTGGTAATGCTGCACCATGTATTAATGGCATGCTAAGACAAAAAGACGCTTCGTCGAACGATGGCGCTACAACTGCACTTAGACGAATTGTTATGGGTGGGCGTGTAAGTGTGTTGGCTTTTGTTAAAGGCCAAGAAAACTTCAGAGATGAGCAATCAAGCGGTGGAGTAGAGCGCCGTAATGGTCGGTTCGACATTGGCGAATATCGCCAAGAGTTTGACCTTACAGAAGCATTCCTAGATACCAATGAAAACGGTCGTTTTGACAAAGAGAATTGTGATTCTGCCGCAAACACTGGACCTTGTTCTCCAACGGGAACTGTAAATGGCGGTCATGACGACTGGTGGGTGGATAGCAATAATAATGGTCGCTTTGATTTTGATATCGATGGCAACAATATTTATGAAGGGGACGGCAAATATAATGGTTTGCTTTGTTCAGAAGCCGCCGAAGCCGCAGGAGAATGTACTAAAGAGCTAGTTAATGTATACAGACAATTTGAATTGATAATGTCTGGAGATAATGCTTTTGTGCGGTTTACAGTGCCGGCTTCGCTTGCTGGTTCTAATGCGTGTCCAAGTGGAAATGGCCTAGTGCTTGAACCATCTGGCGTAGACGGTGTGTGCGATCTCGCCAGTGTAGATTTCACGGCGGCAGGCAGCCCGTCAGCTATTCCTATTACAATTTATTTCACTGATGAGTTTGGTAATCCGCTTCCTGCAGGTACAGAAGTCGAGATTTCAACAAATAACGGTGAGTTGACCAGTGGAAGTGTGTCTGGCACCTTAGGGAACTACACAAGTGATAAGCCAAACTTCTTCAACGTTACTTTGGCGAGGGAAGCTGAGCCAAACAACAAACTTTCTGGCGTATTAGGGATCAAATTTACTTTCCCAGCTTTGGGAGATGATGATGACGAACGAAAGACACAATCAATCGGAATAAGCGTTACAGACGCTGGATAATTCAACAAATGCCAACTTTCGGGTTGGCATTTTTGTTTCTATTCCTTTATATTCCCGTGCCTTAACCTTATATATATGAATGCGTCCCTAAATTGGCTGAATATTGTACATAAATTGGATAATAATTCGGTGATCAGGGAAAAGTTAGTATTTTTAGCTTGTAACAATAGGTGTTTGTAGATATACCTATAAATAATTTAACGCCCAAGTAAGGGCAAACATCAGACAGAATCGGTCAAAAATAGGCAGCTATGGGCAAATCGCTAGTAATTGTAGAGTCTCCCGCGAAGGCAAAAACAATCAATAAATACCTCGGCAAGGATTACATTGTTAAATCCAGTGTAGGTCATGTTCGAGATCTTCCTACCTCAGGGGCAGGTAAAACGAAAGGCTTGGCAACTAAGTCGCCAGCTGAAGTACGTAAAATGTCACCTGAAGAAAAAGCGCAATATAAAAAGCAAAAAGATTATGCAAATTTAGTTGCGAGGATGGGGATTGATCCTGAGAAGGGTTGGGAACCGCATTACGAAATTTTGCCGGGTAAAGAAAAAGTAGTTCAAGAACTACAGAAACTTGCTGAGGATGCTGACCATATCTATCTCGCAACCGATTTGGATAGAGAAGGGGAAGCCATTGCTTGGCACCTTGAGCAGATTATCGGTGGCGATGAGAGCAAATATAAGCGTGTAGTCTTTAACGAGATCACCAAAAACGCGATAACCCAAGCGTTTGAAGCGCCTGGTGACCTTAACACCGACATGGTATATGCGCAGCAGGCAAGACGATTCCTTGACCGTGTTGTTGGCTTTATGGTGTCCCCGCTGCTTTGGCAAAAAGTAGCAAGAGGGTTATCGGCAGGTCGCGTACAATCTGTTGCTGTGAGATTACTTGTTGAGCGAGAGCGTGAGATTAAAGCGTTTATTCCAGAAGAGTTTTGGGATATTCACGCCGATGTTAAAGCAACAAAAGATGATATTCGCCTAGCGGTTACTAAGTTTAAAGGCGAAGCATTTAAGCCAGTAAATAAAGCGCAGGCTGATACTGCCGTACAAGTGCTTGAAAACAGTGCTTACGAAGTGGTCAAGGTTGAAGAAAAGCCAAGCAAGAGTAAGCCAAGTGCGCCATTTATTACCTCGACAATGCAGCAAGCGGCAAGTACTCGTTTAGGCTATGGCGTAAAGAAAACCATGATGTTAGCGCAGCGTCTATACGAAGCGGGTTACATCACCTATATGCGTACGGACTCGACGAACTTATCAAATGACGCGTTAGAAATGTGTCGTGGCTATATCGATAGTGAATTTGGCAGTAAGTATCTTCCAGAAGCACCACTGCGTTATTCCGCAAAAGGCAACGCACAAGAAGCGCACGAAGCAATTCGTCCTTCTGATGTGACGATCTTATCAGGTCGTTTAGACGGCATAGAGGCAGATGCTAAGAAGCTCTATGAGCTTATTTGGCGTCAGTTTGTGGCGTGTCAGATGATGCCCGCAGAGTATGACCTAACGACGCTGACCGTCGCCGCGGAAGATTACACGTTAAAAGCGAAAGGTCGCGTGCTACGTTTTGATGGTTGGACACGTGTACAGCCGGCTGTTCGTAAGAAAAATGAAGAGGAGCAGGCGCTTCCAAGTGTTTCAGTTGGCGACAAGCTTGATCTTATTGCGATTGATCCTAAGCAGCACTTTACTAAACCACCAGCACGTTTCAGCGAAGCAAGCTTAGTTAAGGAATTAGAAAAGCGTGGTATTGGTCGTCCATCTACCTATGCTGCTATCATTTCGACGATTCAGGACCGTGGTTATGTTCGAGTTGAAAACCGCCGTTTTTACGCTGAAAAAATGGGCGAGATCGTAACTGACAGACTCGTTGAGAATTTCAACGATTTAATGGACTTTGACTTTACCGCAAAAATGGAAGGTCGCCTTGATGATATCGCAGAGGGCGAACGTTTATGGACGCAGGTACTTGATAAGTTTTACGCCGACTTTTCTAACCAGCTAGAAATTGCAGCTGGCGATGAAAGTGAAGGCGGTATGCGACAAAATGTGATGGTCGAAACAGACATAGATTGTCCCACATGTTCACGCAAAATGGGTATTCGTACTGCTTCTACTGGAGTATTCCTTGGCTGTACAGGCTATAACTTGCCGCCAAAAGAACGTTGTACCACCACAATTAATTTGGTGTCTGGTGATGAAGCGGTTGCCGCGGATGCGGATGAAGAGGCGGAAGCTGAATCACTTCGTCATATGAAACGTTGTCCAATTTGCGAAACGGCAATGGACTCATACCTTATTGATGAAACGAAAAAGCTCCATGTATGTGGTAATAACCCCGCGTGCAAGGGCTATGTTATTGAGACAGGTGCATTTAAGATCAAAGGATACGATGGACCACTGATTGAGTGTGACAAGTGTGGTTCGGATATGCAGCTTAAATCTGGCCGTTTTGGTAAGTATTTTGGTTGTACAAATGAAGACTGTAAAAATACACGTAAGCTATTGAAAAACGGTGAAGCTGCACCACCGAAAGAAGATCCAGTTCCGCTACCGGAACTAGAATGCGAAAAATCGGACGCGCATTTTGTGCTTCGAGATGGCGCTTCAGGTATTTTCTTAGCGGCGCACACATTCCCTAAGTCACGTGAAACGCGTGCTCCTAAAGTATCGGAGCTAAAACGCTTTAGAGATAGAATTTCACCTAAATTCTATTATTTGGCTGATGCGCCTGAGCAAGACTCGGATGGTAATCCTGCGATTGTTCGCTACTCTAGAAAAACCAAGACACAATATGTGATGACAGAAGTGGATGGTAAAGCGACGGGTTGGAAAGCGACGTATAGCAATGGTAAATGGGTAGAAGAAGAGAAAACTACCAAGAAAAAGAAAGCTTAACAGCTAGCTAAACATCGATAAGCGTCTTCGGATGCAATGGATATTTTGTCCAAAATGTTATTAAAAACAAAAGGCCGCTCAACGTATTGAGCGGCCTTTTCATCATGAATGCCATCACTTAATTAAGCGAACTGGTATTATTTAATGTTTACGTCTTTGACTTTTTGATAGCCAGTTGCTTCTAGCTCGTCGTTAACGCAATTCAAAACATATTTTTTCATCTCAGATGCTTGTACATCATCATCTTTTGCCCAATCAAGGCACATTTGAGTTAACTCTTGAACCAAATCTGCAGGCGCTACTGGTAACTCTTCATCGGCTTGTACTTGTACACAAGCAAAAAGAGATAGAGCGATTAATGATGAAACTAAGGTTTTCATTCGTGTTACCTATTAGTTGAAAGAACAAGCATGTTTTAAAGCAAAATTTAAAATAAGGAAAACGAATTAATTTTCTCTTTAAGAGCAGAAAATTGATTCAAATTTACATTAATAAATGGTGAGAAATATAAGCGTTGATGCTACATTTATAGGTTCAGTCAAACTTACTAAAGATGGTGAAAATCAAAAACATGGAGCAAGAAACAAAGTCCGAGAATGAGCAATTTAATCGTTATGAACATCTCTTAGAAAGAACCTTATTTAAAGGACGATGGCTGTTAGCGCCGTTCTTTGTTGGCCTACTACTCGCGATTGTGTTGCTGTTACTTAAGTTCTTTAAACAGCTTTATGTGATGACCATCAGTGCGCTTACAGCGACAAATCAAGAGTTACTCATTGGTATCTTAACATTGGTTGATACGGCTTTACTGGCCGGGTTGTTGATCATCATTATTTTTAGTGGCTACGAGAATTTTGTTTCTAAGCTTAATGTCGAACCACAAGAAGACAAACCGACTTGGATGGGGAAAGTTGGCTTCTCAGGGCTTAAAATCAAGCTGATCAGCGCCATCGTGGCGATATCTGCCGTAGAGTTGCTCAAGGTCTTTATTCATTCTCAAGATTTAACCAGTGAACAGCTTGCTTGGAAAGTAGGCATACACATTACTTTCGTGATCTCTGGGGTGTTGTTTTCGGTCACCGATTTTATTAATAGTCGAACCCACTCCCATTAAATATAGCTGTTTTAAAAGAGTGATAATCGACTTATGCTCACTATCACTCCTTTATTCTTACCAGCACGGTCTCTGATGGTTCAAGCGCTAGCGTCACGGCTCTACTAACGACATCTCGGATCCGAGCACTTCTTAATCAAACTGCTTATTACTATAAAAAAGCAGTGAAGTAGCTATCACAACGTAACCTAATAATAGATATAGGGTGGCTGCTGATTGTTCGTGATTTAACAGGTAAGATTTAAACGCACTATGCAAAATAACTACGAACATGCATGAAAGCGACAACGCAAGGGCGCTTTTAATCATGCTTCCTAGCGCTACGCAAAGAACAAACCCCGCTACAGAGCCTGTAAATATCACTAAGTAGAAAGCCACAGTCTCGAATGTGGAAAAGAAGCTACAAGCTAGCAATACTAAAAGTTGAAACAAGGCTAAGCAAAACCCAAGTTTAACCGCAGAGGCGTGGTAAGCCTGCTTTATCGCTTTAAGGCTTGAATAGATGGGGAGTAGGTATAGTTGATCCCATGTCATTTTCGTTTGTAGTTTGGACCAACAGACAAAAATAGCGACCATCAGAACAAGCATATCGGTAAAGCCGATAACAAAATGGAGTGTGACACCAAAAAAACCACTTGCCACAATCGCTAATAGCCCAGAGACAAGCAATATCTGACAGGTTTGTATCAACAGATTACCCGCAAAATAGCTCATTGGCATAAAAAATTGTCTAAACCCCTGAGTGAGGAAGTCTGGTGCGAAGGTATTGCTTGGGAGCCACCCTGTTTGAATATTATTTATGTAGGTTTGATATGCCAAATGATGCCATTGGCAGTGATGGGTCCGTGTCACTAACAGGTATGTTCCCATTACCATAAGGGGAACGGCAAGCAGTGCTAAAATTTGTGGGGTATCGCCAAAAAACATAGCGAGCACGAGTGCGAGCATAAAAACGTAACTATTATGTCTGAAATACACACTATTTCGAATACATAGTAAAAAGAAGCTACCGCCAAAACTCGTTGCAAATAACATGGCATAGGCAACTTCAGGTGCGGGGCGGTTGAGAAGTGCAAGGGCATTGAGTAGGTAGCCAATGATCAGAATTACCGTACCTTGCAAGTATATGTGCTGTTTAATTGCAGGGAACAGTAATGCGCTTTCCTGTGCTTGCAACTTCACTAACTGCCAACAAAAAGCCATCCATAAAGCGCTGATTGAAAAGACCAAACTAAATGTTTGTATATTTTGATCTTCTATCAAGGTTAACAACGGTGAAGCGATAGACGCTAAGGCCCCTGGAATGAAAAAATTTGCTGAGCCGCACTCTCGCAGCCAAAACCCGGAAAATCCTGTCCACCAATTGCGCTGAGTTAATGTACTCATGCGTGTAGCTCCACAAAGAGCTGCTCAAGGTTGTTATGGCTTTGCTGTAGGTCTGCTGACCAGTTTGCACTGTCGTGAGTTTGATAAATGCTAAAACGTTCAGATTGATGAAGTAAGCGTCCTGATGGCAGATTACTTGTAAGATGATGTGGAACAAGCCTAATTTGTTCCTTTAGTGTATCTAATTCGCCAGTAACCAAAACCTTACCATCTTTAATAATAGCAATGTGGCTCGCAACACGCTCAACGTCAGATGTAATATGCGAGGAGAAAAGTACACCAGAGCCGGACTCAAGTGCTAACTCGAATAAGTCCGACATAAATTCTCGGCGTGCAATGGGGTCGAGACTTGACACTGGCTCGTCAAGGATCAGTAACTTAGGTCGGTACGACATCGCCATTATCAACGCTAAGCTTTGTTGTTGGCCAACTGAAAGGTTACTTACCAGCTTGTTTTCGTCTAACTCGAAGCGAGAAAGCCATTCTTGCTCAAGTGTAATATCCCAATTTGGATAAAAGCTGCGGTGCAGTACGAGGGCCTCTTTGACTTTAAAACCTTGATAGCCACAGGGCTGTTGTGGCACATAGCCAATTTGGCTTTTGCACGTAGGGCTCAGCTCGAGGTTGCTACTATTGAGGCAGCTAACCTCACCACTATTTTGTTCGATTAACCCAAGTGCAATTCGCAGTAGTGTCGTTTTACCGGCCCCGTTTCGTCCTAGTAAACCCATAACCATGCCAGGTTCAATAATAAGATTTATGTCTTCAAGAACCGGCTTGTCGGCAAATTGTTTATGGATTTTAGTGAATTGTAGTAGTGGGCTTGTCATTATTCTTGTCCCCAATTTTTATCAATCAATGATATCAATTCAGTCTTATTGATCCCAAGCTGTTTCGCATCACTAATTAAAATATCTAGGTTTTTATGGAGTAGATTATCGGTCTGTTGTGTAGTTTGCTGCTGTGCAACGCGTGTCGGCTGGCCGCGTCTTCGTTCAAGCCAACCTTGATCGACAAGTTGCCCGATAGCCCGAGAGACGGTCATCGGATTTACCGAGAAGTGCTCAGCTAGCTTTCTTACAGAAGGTAGCTCTTCTCCGGCTTGCGCTTTACCAGACACAATTAAACGCACTATCTGATCAAATAGCTGCTTATAAATCGGCTCTGCGCTGTTGGGGTTGACATGAATAAGATCTAGCATTACTCTAATTCTACTGTATTAATACAATAATACACTGATACACTCACTTAAAGTTAGCATACTGACCGTGAGTCAACAAGGAAATAACTATGAAAAAGCCATTTAAGTTTAAGAAAAGCTTAGTAAAGCTAGCGCTGCTTCCTCTCGTTTTAGGAACTGTGCTGCCATTACAAGCGGCAACATCAACCGCAGAATTATCCGCTTGTTATGCAAAAGGTCTCAGTGACAGAGCGCAATGCGGAAAAATCTCGCAACCATTAAGTGAAACCAAAACAGAACAAAAAATTGATATTCATTTTATGGTTATTCCTGCAATAAAGCCGCTTTACCCACAAGAAGCGATTATTGCGTTTGCAGGGGGACCTGGACAATCGGCCACTGAAATTGCAGCAAACTTTGAAAGAATTCTTAAATACGCAAGAGAAAATAGAGACATTATACTTGTTGATCAACGGGGAACTGGAAAATCAAATCTATTGCAATGCGATATGGATGATCTTGAGCAACAGTTTGCGCTAAATGATACCTTGTTGGGTCTCGATTTTTACAAAGAAGATGCCCTTAAGTGTAAAGAAAAACTAGACGCAGATCTTTCCGATTATACGACGGTTGCAGCTGCAAAAGATTTTGATGCGGTAAGAGTCGCGCTTGGTTATAGCAAGTTACACCTATATGGTGGCTCATATGGAACACGCATCGCACTTGAGTATATGAGACAGTTCCCTGATAGTGTTGCATCGGCCGTGTTAGATGGTCTTGCACCCAATAACCAAAGTTTAATGGCGATTGGTGGCGCGATAGAAGGCTCATTGAATGCCCTTTTTGCACAATGTGAGGCCGATAAAAAATGTGCAAATAGTTATCCGAATCTAAAGCAGCAATGGCAAAGCTTGCTTAATCAAGTAGAGCAAACGCCGATAGAAGTTTCTGTACTTCATCCAAGAACCAGCAAACCGCTTGCGATGACGATGACCAAAATGAAGCTATTTAGCGCGATTAGGATGGCGCTTTACTCTCATTCCTTCCGTGCATTGGTGCCGCTTGCGATTAGTGAAGCGACTAACGGTAACCTTGCTCCACTAGCTGGCATGATGGCACCAAGTGAAGACGGTCTGGGATTGGCCATGGGGATGCATCAGGCGATTGTATGTGGGGAAGATTGGCCACGATTAACGGCTGCGGACAAAGCCAAATATAGTGAAAACTATATGGGTAAGATGATGATCACAGGACTGGATGCGACATGCCCAATTTGGAATGTGAGCCCGGTGCCAAGTAGTTACTATGAACCCGTTGCGTCCGACATTCCAACCTTACTGCTTTCTGGCGGATTAGATCCAGCAACGCCTGCTAAGTGGGCAGAAGTTGCGATGGAAAAGCTAAGCAATGCCACACACTTAGTTGCACCAACGGCTACGCATATTGTCGCAGGGCAAAGCTGTGCTAATAAGCTTATTGCTAAGTTTTACGATGAAAAGACAGTGGGAGACTTTGATACTAGCTGTCTTGAAGAAGATACACGTAAACAATTCTTTATGAACATCAATGGCCCAGCAACCGCTGATAAGGAGTAACTCATGATCCAAGTAGATAACTTATATAAAAAGATTGGTGAAGTGAACGCGCTAGACGGGCTGTCATTTACCGCTCGTGATGGTCAAATTACGGGACTATTGGGACCCAATGGGGCTGGTAAAACGACTTGTTTACGGACCGTATTTGGCCTGCTCCAAGCTGATCAAGGTATGGCGTCTATCGATAGTATTGATGTTGCCAAAGAGCCAACCCGAGCAAAACAACAATTAGGATTGTTCCCAGACCCGTGTGGGCTTTACGAGCGCATGACACCGCGTGAATATACCCAGTTTTACGCTGAACTAAGTGGCATGGACGCAAAATCGGCCGCTGCCGCGACGCAAGAAGTATTGGAAAAACTACAAATGTTGGATATCGCGGATAGACGCTGTAAAGGCTTTTCACAAGGCCAAAGAATGAAAACGGCGTTGGCGCAGGCAATCGTGCATAAACCGACAAACATTGTACTTGATGAGCCAACACGTGGTTTAGATGTAATGAGTACCAGAGTGTTACGGGATTTGTTGTTGATGCTTAAGGCGCAAGGTCACTGTGTCTTATTTTCTAGCCACGTGATGCAAGAAGTTGCAGCACTTTGTGATCATGTGGTGGTCATGGCGAAAGGCAAAGTGGTCGCGGAAGGTTCTCCAGAGGCCCTATGTGAACAAACAGGTAAAGCGTCGCTTGAGGAAGCTTTCATTACCCTGATAGGTACAGATGAAGGAATTGCAGCATGATGAAATTAATCTCAGTTTTATTTAAAAAAGAAGTGTTAGACGCAAGTCGCGACAAACGTTCGGTGATGGCTGGCCTTTACTATTGCATCGGTGCACCTATTCTAATGTGTGTATTATTTACCGTCATGTTTAAGCAAATGGCTTCGCCTGATGCACTCAAAATCACCATTAATAATGCGGAGAATGCGCCCAACTTAGTACAATTTTTAGCGAGTAGAGAAATTGAACATGGTGAAGGCGAAGAGGCTAAAGCTATTACCTTGGAGATCAGCGAAGATTACCAAGAAAATATGATGCAAGGTAAGAGCGCGACGGTATTTATCATCGCTGATAAATCGGAGCAAAAGTTACGTTCATCAATTAACCGACTAGAGCGTAACCTCATGTTATACAACAGCGAAGTTGCTTCATTGCGTTTAGTAGCGCGTGGTATCGATCCGACAATTGCACGTGCGATAGATGTCCAAACTCATGACCAAGCGACACCGGCCTCGAAAGGGGGCTTCGTATTAGGTATTGCAACGTTATCTATTATTATTTCACTATTTTATGCGGCGATGGGTATGGCAATTGACAGTAGTGCAGGGGAGCGTGAACGCAACTCTTTACAGCTATTACTTAGCCACCCGATCAGTACTATGCATATTGTATTAGCTAAAGTGGGGGCAATTGCAGGTTTCTCTATCATTGCCTTAGTGTTAACCACCATAGTATCTAAGTTCGCCTATAATATGGTGCCTTGGGAAATGATGGGCTTTACGGTGATTATTGGTCCTAAATTCATTATTTCGGCAATTATAATTGGCCTGCCTATTGCGCTAATGTCAGCCAGTTTATTGATATTTATCTCTTTCTTAGCTAAATCATTTAAAGAAGCGCAATCTTATGTAGCGATGGCGCTGTTCATTCCGGTAATGATGAGTATGGCAACGACCTATGATATTGCTACCGACATTATGCAGTGGATGCCGATCGCAGCGCAGCAAAACGCAATGATTGAAATCATCAAAGGCAATGCGATACCGGTACCACAACTATTATTGTCGAGCGCGGTAACGCTAGGGTTGTTTGCTATTTTCACCTACCTGAGTAGTCGTATGCTAAAAAGTGAAAAGGTAGTGTTCGGCCTTTAATTTATTAGTTCCCAACAATGGCGCCCAGAGCGGCGCCATTTTTGTATTTTACCTCATCTTAATTTCACGTATAATCGGCGCCCCATAATTGATGTAGTAATGTACTAGCGTGATAACGCCCACAGTACACAGTTGAGTAAGTATGAATACGGCACCTAACACCATGACAGAGCAAGATAATCGCAAAGAAGTTTTAGAGTTTAATAAGCTGCAAAAGCGTCTGCGCCGTAATGTCGGCAACGCCATCAAAGATTATAATATGATCGAAGAAGGCGATGTGGTGATGGCTTGTATCAGCGGTGGTAAGGATTCATTCGCCATGCTGGATATTTTACTTAGCCTAAAAAAGGCGGCACCAATTCACTTTGATGTGGTGGCGGTCAATCTGGATCAAAAGCAGCCTGGGTTCCCAGAGCATATTTTGCCTGAGTACTTCGAAACGTTAGACATTCCTTATTACATCATTGATAAAGATACTTACTCAGTCGTAAAAGAGAAAGTACCAGAGGGCAAAACGACTTGTGGCCTTTGTTCACGCTTGCGTCGTGGTACTTTGTACTCATTTGCGGAAAAGATTGGCGCAACTAAAATCGCACTGGGTCATCACTTAGATGATATCGTTGAAACGCTGTTTTTAAACATGTTCTACGGCGCAAGAATGAAAGCGATGCCACCCAAGCTACGCTCTGATGATGGTCGTAATGTGGTGATCCGCCCGCTCACTTATGCGCGTGAAAAAGATCTCATTCAATACGCAGAGCATAAAGATTTTCCTATTATTCCGTGCAACCTATGTGGCTCGCAAGAAAATCTGCAACGTCAAAACATTAAATCTATGTTGGTAGAGTGGGATAAGAAAACACCTGGTCGAGTAGAGAATATTTTCAAATCAATTCAAAATGTTAGTCCAAGCCAACTGGCTGACACTGAACTCTTTGACTTCGAAAGTCTGCCTCTTGATAGAGACGGTGAGCGAGAAGCTTATGATTTTAATGAAGCTGTGGTTTCCTCGACAAACATTGATGAATCATTGTTTATTGATGTAACCAATATTTAATTCTCAGCAATGATTTTTCCAGACTAGGTCTGATAGGCCTAGTCTAAAACTCAATAATTGGTATTTTATTACTTAACTACTTTTGCTCTCCAACATCTTTCACTTTAAATTACCTGTTAACACTACGCACCTAACTTATACATGCCGTCGGGAAAATGATCTCATGAGATATTTTTGCTCTCGACTTTGCAAAAAACGCAATTAAATGTAGGTTGGTTATTTTAAATGTAATTAATAATTGTTATCATTTGTCTGCGCTTTAATAATAACCAAGTTGTGGCTCTAAATGAAAACAATATCAAAACTATCCCTTATCGCTTTAGCGATTATGTATCCCTCTTTGCATGCATCAGCTCAGCAGCAAGTATCAGAAGATAAGCTTAAAGACCAAGACATAGAAAAAATAACCGTCGTTAGCCGAACATTAAATTTATATCGCAATGGTGAGTCTTCAACGGGAAAGCTTGCGGTTGACCCACTTAACTCGACCCAGATGGTAACTTCTCTCAATGCAAATCTGATCCGTGATTTAGCGGCAAGAGATGCCAAAGATCTCTATCGTAATATCGCGGGGGTCAGCCAATTTAGCTACGCGGGGGTGACTGCACGTGGCTTTCGTCAAGAAGAAATCTATTTTGATGGTCTAAGAGGCGATCCATATGTTGGGTTTAATGTCCCACAGCTATTTAATGTCGAGCGTGTCGACTTTTTGAAAGGTCCCGCCGGTATGCTGTATGGACCCGGGGCACCTGGTGGATTATTCAACTATATAACTAAAAAGCCGCAATCTGAGTTTAGTGCCAATACTCGTATTATTGCGGGCACAGATAGCCGTTACGGAGCTTCTGGCGAAGTGACTGGTGAAGTAGCAGAAGCACAAAGCATTCGTCTCGGAGCCTTTTACGAACAACAAGATACCTACCGTGATAATAGTGCCAGCGAAGTGGCAATTTTGGATGCAGGTTACGCTTATGATTTTGATGATGCTCGCTTGATTTTGCAATACACGCACTACAAACAGGACTTGGACGCGAATCGCTTACGCGGTGTCCCCGCTGGCGATGACGGTGAGTTTCTAACTACACCATCGTGGAATCATAATGAGCCTACAGACTTTTTAAATCTAACCTCAGATGTATTGCAAGCGAGTGTTGTTGGGGATTTGAGCCCATCGCTAAGTTACAACGTTGCGCTTCGCTATATAGATAATGAGCAAGAGCAAAATTATCATGAACCAAGAGCACTCATCGATAGCAATAAAGATGGTCAAATCGATTTGGTCGCACGTGAGTTCCGAGATCAACTAAGAGCCCAGTCTCAACTCTCTCTTGCAGCTAACTTTGTTTATGAAACACAGATGTTTGGTGCTGAGCAGCGTACCGCGTTTGGACTAGATATATATTCTGGTGAAGAAGATGCGTTGTTGGGTCGAGCGTCAGCATCTAATGACTTTGTCACTCGTTATCTAAATGGTACGTCGTTAGACTCGGACATTTTGCCTTTGTCTCTCTACAATCCTAATTATGGAGAAACGCAGCCAAATCAATACAATGTGAAGTTTGCGCCAGAAAGTACAACGAAACAACAGCGTAATGGCACCTATGTACTCAACGAACTCGCTTGGGAGAAAGTAACGTTTGTAGCTGGCATACGTTATGACCAGTTTGAAGACGATGCCAATGGCAGTAAGTTTGATGATACCAATGTTAGCTTCAGAATTGGTGGTATCTACAAGCTAACTGATGATATCTCATTGTATTCACAGTGGGCTGACTCTTACGAACCTCAAGGCGTATCCAGTCAGGACGAAAAAGCGGGTGGTCCATTTGAACCAACAACGGGTGATATCATTGAAGTTGGGCTTAACGCAGAGTTATTTGACGGAAGTACATTGCTAAAAGTGGCTGGTTATCAGATAACAAGGCAAAACTTGCTACAAAATACAGGTACAGATCCTGAGCAAGATGGTGTTGATAATTTAGCGCCAATCGGAGAAATCACGAGTAAAGGCCTAGAAATCGAGTTGATCACCGACGTGACCCCTGACTGGGTAGTAAGCCTGGCCTATGCCTATAATGATGCGACTATCACCGCTGACAATGGCGCAGGTGGGATCCGCAATAGTGTTGGCGATAAATTTGCCAATGCCCCTGAAAATCAGTTTGGGGTGTGGACTCGATATCAGATCCCTGAGTGGAATTTGGCTTTCGCAGTTGGCGGTAACTATGTGGATGAGCAGCTTAGTTTATCTGGCCAAACACTAAATTCCTATTTCGTCGCTGACACCTCAATTATTTGGGAATTAGATAACTACAGTGTGCTATTCAGAGTTGAAAACGTATTCGATAAAGAATATGCAGAGTCGGGCTTTTTAGACCGCACAGGGCACTTTCCGGGCGATCCAAGAAATGCTTTCCTTGAGTTTACCTACAACTGGTAATGCTTAAGTTAATCTGAGGCTCGGTGAATTATCCGAGCTTGTGGAAACGAAAGTCTACCTTTATGAGGATCAAGATGGCTGACAAAGCTAAACAAAGAAAGCGGCTACGCAAGCTATATGATTTACATGCCTGGGTAGGCTTTCAATTAGCGGCCGTTATGTTTGTGATCCTCGCAACGGGCACAATCGCAACTGTTTCAAATGAATTAGATTGGCTTGTTTTTGACCAAATGCGTGCGAGCCAAAAGCCCAAAGAGGTAAAAGAGCAAACGGCTGCATCTTGGAGAAACATGTATGCGTCGATAGCTGAGCGCTATCCAGAAGGTCGTATTACTACTTTAGGTACAATGGGGAGCGACTACTTTACCTATCGAGCACGGGTGGTTTTCGAGGCTAAAAGTGATAGGTATGTGCACGTCGATCAATGGACTTATGAAGTAACGGGCGATATACCATTACTCACAATTCAACGATTTTTTAGAGATTTGCATCGCTACCTATTTATGCCGGCAATGCCCGGGCTGCCAATCGTCACCGCTTTTGCTTTCATTTTAATGATCTCTCTCTACACTGGGCTGAAAACAACACGCAATTGGAAAGTCGCGCTGTGGCGAGTGAGAGTGGCGCAAGGTACAAGAGTATTTTTGAGTGACTTGCATAAGGCCTTTGGCTTATGGGGACTGTGGTTTAGTACACTTATTATTATCACAGGTATTTGGTATCTGTTTGAGTTTTCTGCACGGGTAGTCGGTTTTAGTTTGGAGCCTCCAGCTCCAAAAGTTGAGCATGTTACAGCGGTAAAAGACGTCAACATGCTCTCTGCAAAGAGGTTTGAAAGCGCTTTTGAGAAAGCGCAGCTTGCCATTCCCAATTGGACGATAACAACCGTACAGCTGCCAAGAGCAGATACTGCGGTGCTGCGTTTTCAAGGAATGAGTACAAACCCTTTACTTCGGGATAGAGCGCACAAAGTTTATATGGATCCAACAACGCTAGAGGTTTTAGCAATACAGCAACCTGAAAATATGGCGTGGAGCAATTATCTTAACGAATATGCAGATCCGTTACACTTTGGTTATTTTGCAGGGATCACCTCTAAGCTCATATGGTTTGTGTTTGGCCTTGCGTTAACCGGGCTGTCGTTTACCGGCGTGATGATGACATACAAGCGCACTAAGTCTAAAAGTATAACGAGCGCACAGTTGGCAACATTGCCGATATTTTGTTTATCAGCATTTTACTTTTATTTTTGGCTCGCCAGATATATATAAAGGGGATGTGCGGCTGTGGATTTGCCGCACATTAAATTAACTTGAGCGCTGAGTTAGTCTTCTAATGGGGATTTATAGCCATCTGGCTTTAGTGCTAAGACATCACAGTCTAAGCTATCAATCACATGCTCAGCAGTATTGCCAACAAGCGCTGCACTCAGTCCAGTGCGACCGACAGTGCCAATGACCACTAACTCAGCGTCTTTTTCTTTAGCAACGTAGGGAATAACGTCCTCTGGTAGACCTTCTTTGATGATGCAATCACTTTTATCTATTGAATAAGTTTGTGCGAGTGCGAACGTTTCGTCTTCATGATGTTTTTTCACGGCTTCATTGTATTGCGATGGGTTAAACTCGGGAATTTCAATGGCAATATTGACTGGCGTTGCTGGGTAGGTATTTACAAGGCTCAATTTGGCATTGGCCAATTCACATAAAAACTGAGCATCTGTAATGATACGTTTATTGAGTTGTTGATGTTGTTCGTTATCGCTGACAGAGTTCACTGCTGCAATAATGTTGCCTTGATCTGGCCAAGCGTGATCCTTAACAAGCAATAGAGGCGCAGGGCATTTGCGAATTAAATGCCAGTCGGTTGGGGTGAAGATCACTGACTTCAGGGTATCGTGCTGATGCGTGGATTTAATGACCAAATCATAATCATGCGCGAGCACGGTTTTGATAATCGCTTCGTAGGGGCGGTTGTGCCACAGCACTTTAGTTTGGATACTCACATCAGAAAAACCCTTAACCATATCGGCAAGCCATGCTTCTCTGTCTTTAATTACTGCTTCACGCATTGCCTCACGCTCGTCTTTAGACAGCATCGTGGTCATTTCATAGGAGAAGTCATAAATAGACATAAATGCAGTGATGGCTGCACCGGTACGCTTGGCAAGATTAATAGAGCGTTCTAAGCTATTTTGGCGCTCTTTAGTTGGATCAATTACGGTGAGTATACTTTTGATTTTATCCACGACTATCTCCTTAAAACGGCATACAAATAAGATCAGAAGCTTTTTCACCTCTGACCTTATTGAGTGTAACCGATCCTACCTAAGGATAAAGTCTTAACGATAAATAGTTTGTTCTAAATCAAGATGCAATCGCGGCTGTTTCAGCAAGGGCTGCAGCGTCAATAATGGTAATAAACTTGCCTTCAACCTTGATAATCCCTGCTTTTTGAAAACGGCTGAGTAAACGGCTAATGGTTTCTACAGTTAAACCCAGATAATTACCAATTTCACCGCGCGTCATCGTGAAGCGGAACTCTTTACGAGAAAAACCACGCTCGCCAAAGCGATTTGAAAGGTTATAGATAAAAGTTGCCAAGCGTTCTTCAGCTGTCTTTTTATTCAATAATAACAGCATCTCTTGGTCGTAATTGATTTCACTGCTCATTAACCGCATGATCTGTTGACGTAACTTAGGTAGCTTACCGGCTAATTCATCTAGGGTATCAAAAGGAATTTCGCACACCATAGAAGTTTCTAAAGCTTGTGCGAAGCTTTGATGTTGCATTTTATTGATGGCATCAAAACCCACAAGATCGCCCGCAAGGTGAAACCCAGTGATCTGCTCGTCACCTTGTTCAGACAATGTGTAGCTTTTAAATGAACCAGAACGAACAGCAAAGATGGCATTTAATGGTGTACCTGACTCGAAGAGAAAGTCCCCTTTATGAAGCGGCTTTTTACGTTCAATGATCTCATCTAGCTTGTCCATTTCGCTGCCATTGAGCGAAAACGGGAGGCAAAGTTGACTGATACTGCAATTATTGCAGCTGATTGTGCATTGGCTCTTTGAGCGGTTTTGATTACTTAAGTCCATAAAATTTCCATAAGTCTATGACGCACGTGAAGGCAACCTAGTATCAAAGCATAACGGTTTTGGTACTACAGATCGCCACAAACTCATATGACACGCAAAAGAAAATCTGGTTATCGATTGGAGCTCCTAATCTCAAAGCGCTAACCAATAATCTTAAATGATGAGTTTGCTTAGATAAGGATAGGTTAATGTACTAACTTATCAGTTGCAATAATAATTAAATAAACACCATACCAAATCAATAAATTACCCATAATAATACGTGTAACTAAATGATTTATAAACTTTTGTAGCAGCTGAGCCGATTGTCCTATTGCAATCAGTGCAGGCATTGTGCCGACACCAAAGGCGAGCATAATGAGTGCGCCTTCAGTTGCTGATTTCGCTTGTAATGTCCATGTTAAAGCAGAATAAACTAGGCCACAGGGTAGCCATCCCCATAAGGCTCCATAGCAAAACGCTTTGGCTTTTGTATTGACAGGAACTAAGTAGCGATTGAGCTTAACAATATGTTGCCAAATTAAGCTTTTAGCAAACGACTCTAGCCATTTTAAGGTGCTGGCTAAGCGCATTACGTAGATAGCGACAAGCACCATAAAAATACCACTCATCAATTGTAATATAATGGCGAGTGATGTGTTTTGCTTGGCGAGACTTGCTCCAAGCAGGGCGACAAGACTGCCAGCAAGCGCATAGCTGGAGATACGTCCGATGTTATACAATAGGGTAACAACCACAGCAGAAAGCTGCTTGCTCGCCAGTTGCAGCGAGCTGGCAATACCGCCACACATCACCAAGCAGTGACCACTTCCCGCAAGCCCCATCACAAATGCACTTAGCAAGCTTATCTCATTCATGCTAGTTGTCGTTATTACTCTTGTCATTTGATGGTTTTACGGACTTATCACCCGTTTGCACTTTATCATCATCGAATAAGATGCTGTGGCCCTGTTTATTCAAATCTGAAAATTGTTCGCTTTTTACTGCCCAAAAGAAAATACCAATAGCAATAATGACGAATAAAATGGCGATAGGTATTAATACGTAGATGATACTCATAGCTTTAATAACCTTAATGAATTACCGATCACGATGATCGAGCTGGCTGACATGCCAATGACTGCGATCCAAGGTGGAATTAGTCCAAGCGCAGCGAGTGGCAGAATTGAGCCGTTATACAGAAGTGATATTGTTAAGTTTTGCTTTACTATTCTGCGCGTTTGTTTAGCTACTTGCTGAAGGGCTAGAATGGCATTCAAATCGCTATTTAACAACACCACATCAGCGGTATTTTTTGAGATATCAGCGCCGGTATCCATCGCAACAGACAAGTGAGCGCTATTAAACACAGGGCTGTCATTAATGCCATCACCAACCATAGCGACAATTTCGCCTTGTTTGGACCAAGCTTCAACAGCTTGTTGCTTAATCTCTGGTGTGCAAGCACTTTGGTAGCTATCTAATGCTAACTGCTGCGATAACTCTTTGCCCGCATTTGAGCTATCCCCGGTTAGCATGTGGCATGTAAGGCCAGCTTGTTGTAACTGTTCAACAACTGTTTCAGCATTGCTTTTTACTTTGTCATTGAAGTAAAAGTCAGCGACTGCGTTGTTGTCAATGAACAAGGTTGCTTGAGCAAATGACGCGTGGTTATCAAACCAATGGCTTTTCCCAAGGGCAATGGTGACTCCTTGCCAGTGACCACGGATACCTGAACCTGCCACAACTTCAACGTCTTGGACTAGGTTTTCGGTTGGGGTGATATGCGCAAATGCGCGAGCGATAGGGTGCTCAGAAAAGCGCTCTAACGCTGCGGCGAAATCCAAGACTTGTTGCTCGTTATATTCCGTTTGCAGCAATTCGATATGTTTGATTGAGAAACGGCCCTCGGTCAGTGTGCCCGTTTTGTCAAAGGCAACACGCGTTAATTTGGTCGCCGTTTCTAAAACATGGGACTCTTTAATCAAGATCCCTTTCTTTGTGAGAGACGCGACAGCACAGGTAAGCGCAGTTGGAATAGCAAGGCTTAATGCACATGGACAGGTCGCCACAAGCACCGAGATAGTGACCCAAAAAGCCTTATCTGGTGAAATTGGGTACCAGCCAATGGCGGTGATTGAGGCAAAAACTAATAGACAGGCAACAAACCACTGAGCGACTTTATCTGTGATTTCCACCAACTTAGGGCGTTTGGTGAGCGCATTATGTTGCAGTCGAATAATCTGGTTGAGCAGGGTGTTTTGCCCAATTTTATTGATCTCTAGCGTAATTACACCGTCGTGATTCACCGTTCCTGCATACACTTGATGGCCTTGATATTTTTTAACTGGCAAATGTTCACCTGTCATCATCGACTCATCAACGGTAGTATGGCCTTTGATCACTAAGCCATCCGCAGGGATAGTTTCTCCAGCCTTAACTAATATAAGATCGTTCAGTTTTAGTTTTTTGGCGGCAATATGTTGCTCATTGTTATTCTCATCAACCTTTCTGGCGGTCAATGGCAGCAATTTCTGTAGATTTGCAGTAAACTCACTGGCTTTGAGTCTGGCCCTAAACTCAAGATATTTACCTAATAACAGCAAGAAGGTAAACATACAGATGGATTCAAAATAGACTTCGCCGACTTCCATAAAAGTAGCGTAAGTGCTGGCGCCGTAGGCTCCGAATATGGCAAGTGAAACAGGGAGATCCATATTCAGTTGTTTAGCTTTCAGACCTTTAACCGCATTCGTTAAAAATGGCATCGCTGAATATAGAATAACAGGGGAGGCAAGCACGAGACTTATCCAACGAAAGTACTGTTCAAAGTCTTCTTCCATGCCAGAAAACATGCCAAAGTACATGGCAAATGCAAACATCATCACTTGCATAGTCATGAGGCCAGCAACACCTAAACGACGGATATACGCTTTCGCTACGGCTTGCTTCTGTGCGGCTTCTTCATCGGCTTGAAACGGGTAGGCCTTATAGCCGATTTCCATCAAGGATTTGATGATATCGCTTAGCTTAACGTGTTTATCTTGCCATACAATCATGGCGCGATGGGTGGAGGTATTAACATCAACACGAACGATACCGCCAAGCGCCAGCAGTTGCTTTTCGATAAGCCAAGCACAAGCTGCACAGCTTATCCCTTCAACACTGAGCAGTACCTCTTTGTGCTCACCGCTAATTTCGACGAAATCTTCTTGGATTTCATTGTTATCATAGCTGAGTAGCATTTTGAGTTGCTCAGGTACAAGCTCTTCAACTTTACCTGCACTTTCGGTGCGGTAAGTGTAGTAGTCACTCATACCTTGAGAAATAATGGTTTCGGCAACGGCTTGGCAGCCAATACAGCAAACCGGTTGTGCGCTACCCTCAAAGGTAACCGAGCCTACAAACCCTTTAGGAATAGGCTCCAAACAATGAAAACACGAATTTGCCATGGCAGCTTACTTATACTGTGGAGTGACCGCGATAATACCATCATGTGGCAGTTGGATTTTTTCCTTCATTTTCCAACTGTTGTCCATAGGCTCTATAAATACCGTGAACACACCGCTATGTGGTTCATCAAATAAGCCAGTAAACTCGCCGCTGGCATTTTTAGTCAGTGTGACTGCAAAATCGTATTTCTCAATAGTGCGGTGGTAAAACGAGAGCTTTAATGCATGAACTTTAGAAGCGTCGCCCTTAGTAAATTTAAAGGTGACTTTTTGCTCTGCTACTTGCAGATCACCATGTAAATAGAGCGCTTTTGCTTTATCAAACTTACTCAGTTCAAGGTTGATTGCTTTACCTTTTTTGTAATAGTCATCAACGACCATATCAGGACCATTACCGACTGCAAACGTGATGAGAAAAACACAGGCAACAACAGTAACAAGTGGGAAAAAAATTAAAAACCAAGGCCAAAAATTCTTATACCAAGGGGTAGGGTTCATAGTTGCTCACATGGCTATAAAACTTGCTCGTATTCTACCGTAAGTTGCGGTAAATACCTAAAAAAAAGCCTCCAAATGGAGGCTTTTTTGATCTCAAATAATGTTCTAAAAGCTAAGCTTATTGGTCTTGTGACAAGCTATAAACATACGCTGTTAGAAGGTGTACTTTATCTTCACCTAAGATATCTTTCCATGCTGGCATTACACCCGCACGACCGTGGCGAAGCGTGTCTTCAACTGCACGTTGAGAACCACCATATAGCCAGATATTGTCGGTTAAGTTTGGTGCACCGAATGGTAGGTTGTGTGCAACAGAACCTTTACCATCCATACCGTGACAAGCTGCACACATTGCAAACTTAGCTTTACCTGCGTCAGCATCTTTTTGGTTAACAGTACGTCCAGAAAGACTTAGCACATAAGCAGTCATTTCTTTTATGCCTTGATCACCAAGCGCGTCTTGCCAAGGTGGCATCGCGGCAACACGACCGTTAAGCAGTGTTTCTTTGATCTTGTCAGGCGTGCCGCCATATAACCAGTCTTTGTCAGTTAGGTTAGGGAAGCCTGCACCACCACGAGCATCTGAGCCGTGACACTGAGCGCAGTTTTGCGAGAATAAACGCTGACCGATTTCAAGTGCTTCTTCATTCTTTGCAAGCGCAAGTACGTCTTGTTTTGCAAATTCTTGGAAGATAGGACCAAAACGGTCTTGTGCCGCTTCAACTTCTTTATCAAGTTGTACCCACTGGCCACTTTCATGTGCTTCAGCAACTGCTTTCTTAGACTCTGCCAAGGTAGTAATACCCTGGTTAGAGCTGGTCCAGTTCAAGAAACCAGCAAAATTACCAAGACCTGGGTAAGCAGCTAGGTAATATACTGACCAAACAAAAGTTGCGAAGAACATGTAAGTCCACCACTTAGGTAGTGGGTTGTTTAGTTCCTCAATTCCATCGAACTCGTGACCACAGCTTTCGCCTTCTTTGACACCCACATAGTTTTTCAGGTTCCAAATCAGCAGGCCGAAAATCAGAGCTAGACATGCTAGGGTTAGTACGATAACCCAAATACTCCAAAAGCTAGTCATTTTTCAGACTCCTTTTCCTCATTAGAGATAGTGTTGTTGTGTTTTTTCTCGTCTTCAAAAATGGCATTAGCAGCGTCGTCGAAACGGCGCTTAGACCGCTTGCTATATGCCCACACAACAATCACTAAAAACAGTACCAAAATTACCAGAGTTAAAATGCCTCTGTATGTGCCGTAATCCATAACAATTACTTCAAGTGTGTGCCAAGTTGCTGTAAGTAAGCGATAAGTGCTTGCATTTCTGTTGCACCTTCGCCACCGTTCATCGCGTGGATTTCATCCACCTGTGCTTGCAGTTCAGCATCATCACCGTAGCCTTTGCCATTGTAGCGGTCTGACGACTTGTCAATACCAAATGCATCACGGAACACTTGTAATTTTTTCAGAGTATACGTGGTATCTACTTTAGTGCTATCAAGCCAAGGGTAGCCAGGCATGTTTGACTCAGGTACCACCGAGCGAGGATCCATTAAGTGCGCATAGTGCCAGTCGTCAGAATAACGCTGACCAACACGTGCCAAATCTGGACCTGTACGCTTAGAACCCCACTGAAATGGGTGGTCCCATACAGACTCACCTGCTACAGAGTAGTGACCGTAGCGCTCAACCTCATCACGGAATGGACGAACCATTTGTGAGTGACAGTTGTAACAACCTTCACGGACATAGATGTCGCGGCCTTCCATTTCAAGCGCAGTTAGTGGGCGCAAGCCCTCTACTGGCTGAGTGGTATCTTTTTGGAACATTAGTGGAGTAATTTCAACTAGTGCACCGAAGCTAATCGCGAATACCGTTAGGATAGCCATCAGGCCAACGTTCTTTTCAACGATTTCGTGTTTGTTTGTTGAGTTATTGTTGCTCATACTCAATACCCCTTAAGCCACTTGCGGGTTTGCATCAGTGGCAAGTTGACCACTTTTTGCAGTAACCGTACGGAATACGTTGTAAGCCATTACCAGCATGCCAACTACGATGAATACACCGCCTAGGAATCGCATGATATAGAAAGGCTTAGAAGCTTCTAGTGACTGAACAAAGCTATACATTAATGTACCGTCAGCATTTACTGCGCGCCACATTAGGCCTTGCATAACACCAGAGATCCACATTGCAACGATATAAAGCACAACACCAACTGTGTGTAGCCAGAAATGCGTGTTAACTAGCTTGATGCTGTACATGTTACCGTGACCAAATAGTGCAGGAATTAGGTGATAAATTGCACCGATAGAAATCATTGCAACCCAGCCTAGTGCACCAGAGTGTACGTGACCTACAGTCCAGTCTGTGTAGTGTGAAAGCGCATTTACAGACTTAATAGCCATCATTGGGCCTTCGAAAGTAGACATACCGTAGAACGATAGAGATACAACTAAGAAACGCAGTACTGGGTCAGTACGTAGTTTGTGCCAAGCGCCAGACAGCGTCATGATACCGTTGATCATACCGCCCCAAGAAGGAACGAACAGGATAACTGACATCACCATACCTAGAGACTGTGTCCAGTCAGGTAGTGCTGTGTAGTGAAGGTGGTGAGGGCCTGCCCAAATATATAGAGAAACAAGTGCCCAGAAGTGAACAACCGATAGACGGTAAGAGTAAACTGGACGACCTGCTTGTTTTGGTACGAAGTAGTACATCATACCTAAGAAACCAGCGGTAAGTAGGAAGCCTACTGCGTTGTGACCATACCACCACTGAACCATCGCATCTACTGCACCTGCGTAGATTGAATAAGATTTAGTAAGTGATACAGGGATAGCCATACTGTTTACAATGTGAAGCACTGCAACAGTGATAATGAAACCAGCGTAGAACCAGTTTGCTACATAGATGTGTGACACTTTACGCTTGATAAGAGTACCAAAGAATACTACAGCATAAGTAACCCATACTACCGCGATTGCGATATCAATCGGCCACTCTAGTTCAGCGTATTCTTTTGAAGAAGTAATACCTAGAGGAAGCGTGATAGCCGCTGCTACGATAATGGCTTGCCAACCCCAGAAGGTGAATGCGGCAAGTTTGTCAGAGAACAGGCGCGTTTGACACGTGCGCTGAACAACATAGTAAGAGGTTGCAAATAGTGCACTTGTACCAAATGCAAAGATTACTGCGTTCGTGTGTAACGGACGAAGTCTAGAGTAAGTTAACCATGGAATGTCGAAGTTTAACGCAGGCCACGCAAGTTGCGCTGCGATAAATACACCTACACCCATGCCAACAATGCCCCAAATCACTGTCATGATAGCGAATTGGCGTACAACTTTATAATTGTACTCAGTTTGTGATGCTACTGTTTGGCTCATTTTCTGGATTCCGCTGCAATTTATTGCGATTAGAAATGAATTACCTGAATTACAGGCCCTAGTTATATTTCTTCAAGCCCGTCATGTTTTAACTCAAAAGATGAGTGAAAACCTAACCAGCCCGAGAAACCTTTATTTTTGCGAGGAAATGATAATTTTTTTGCTTATGAAAAGATACCTAAAACGCCTAAAATTATGACATCAATCAAGTTTTCACGCGCTTTTTGTTCGCTTCTTAAGCAACCTAGCATTTGCCCTGAAACTTGCGTACACTGCGCAGGATTCAGAAGTGACGGTAAATCCCTCATGATTGCAAAGCAATTAACAATCGGGTTGCTAGGTGTTTTCCTCGTGGCCTGTTCAGACCCGACTATTATTATACATGAAAGTTCAGAAAAAAGTGAAAGTTCAGTAACAAGAAATGTCTGTAATTTTTCAGCGCCCTGTGAGTTAACTTCACAAGTGCAGATTTATCTGGGCTCAGAGCAGGTTCAACCTGAAACAGAATTTACCATTGGGCTAAAAAGTGCGACTAAAGTAGAGGTCGTTTCGGCATGGCTTGAGGGAGAAAATATGAACATGGGAAGAATTCCCGTGTTCTTTGACAAAAACACACTGATAGCAAAAACCATGGTTGGTGTATGCACGGATAAATCTATGCGTTGGATTTTACGTTTAGCGCTAACTGTTAACGGCCAGTCTGTAACTACCAGTCATCCAATAGCTGTAAATTACCAATGAATAAATCTGTTTTTATCGAATATCTCAAGTTTGCACTTGAACAAAAGCTGATTGAAGCCACTGAAGCGGCAAACAGTGCACGTGCTGATGCTACCCATGAACAAAGTGCTGCTGAAACACAATACGACTCGTTGAGTATTGAATATGGGTATTTGGCTGAAGGACAAAGTGAGCGCGTTGATGCCATGCATTTGGCAAAACAAACAATATTGAATCAGTTGGCTCTAGCTGTGAGCAATACAATTACACATAACGCACTAGTTGAAATTGAAGATGAGCAGGGTAACTGTCATTGGTTCTATTTTGCGCCTTGCGAAGGCGGATTAAAAATCCAATATAAAGAAACACCTGTGCTGGTGTTAACGTTTGAAGCTCCACTTGGCAAACGGCTTAAGGGGTTAACTGTAGATCAAGATATTTCATTTTTCTTCAACGGCCAACAGCAAACGTTAACTGTGATGCAAATACTGTAGGGTGGTTTGCTCTCGTTTTGCTACGAGTTGCTACGAGAACAATTTCTTTCTTACGATTGCCCGATATGTGCTTGGTGATTTTCCCATCAATTGCCGAAAGACCCGACTTAATTGCCCTTGTGAATTAAATCCAGAAGCGAGGGCGATATCTTGAATGGAGAGATTACTGCTCGCGAGTAGCTCTTTACACATTTCAATACGCACCTGTTGCAAGTAGGCAACGGCGGTTTGTCCAGTTGCTTGTTTAAAGCGGCGGTTAAAGGTGCGATAACTCAAATCAAATTGCGCCGCGACAGCGGGTAAAGAGAGTTCCGATGCGGCGTTATTTTTCAGCCAAAACTGAATCGCGGCAATTTGCTCGTCGGCATGACGGTCCACAGCGCCTTCTAAGTAACGCTGCTCTTCGTAAGGCTTACGAATTTCATGAGAAAAGTTTTGCTGAACATGGTGTGCAGCGTCGATACCGTAAAGTAACTCAATAATATGAACAATAACATCAGCAAGAGCGTTTAAGCTGGCTACGGTGTAGATCCGCTCTGATTGGGTGATAAAGTAATCCGGTTTTAATTCGACATTGGGATATAGCTGAGAAAATTGTTTGGCAAAATGCCAATGGGTCGTTGCTGAATGTCCGTCAAGCAGGCCAGAATTTGCTAAAAAGCAAACGCCTGTGCCAACGCCTATCAGTGTGCTTCCTGTTACCCACGCATCGGCAAGCGACTCACTCAACGCTTGGTTTTGTCTTACGATAGGTCTTGGATTTCGCCATATGCTTGGCACAATAATGTAGTCATACAAAGGTAATGAACTGAAGTCGCTTTGTGCCTCAAGTGTCATGTAGTTATCGGCATTAATTGCCTCGCCTTGGCTGCTGCAAAGCATAATTTCTAAAGGAGTATAAGCTGCTTTTAGGTGCACTTTAGCAAAGGCTTGTCCAGCTTTGAGCATTTCCAGCGGTAAGGTAACACTGGTGACGAGCATATGCTTGTAAAGCACAATGGCGACCTTTGTACAGGATTTCATCTGCTCCGACCTCTTTGTTTTGGCGAAAAATGATTTATATGTGGCGTATTTTGTAAAAACTTAAATTCGAATGCAATTAAAATCAAGTCATTATCTTAGTTCAGAAGTAGGAACGACATGACAGCATTGCCAATTATTGTAGGAATGGGGGGGATTAACGCCGCGGGGCGCACCTCTTTCCATCAAGGCTACAAACGTATTGTACTGGATAAGCTAAATGCTAAAGACCGACAAGAGACCTATTTGGGCCTTGCGAGTTTAATGAACTTAGTACGTTATGAAGAGGGTCAGCTGATTGACCAAAACGACCAAGTCATTCAAGAGGCCGAGATTGAGTCGCGCTTTGGTGAGCAGATCTTAGCGGGGACGTTGATCCGTAAAATTGAAAAAAACCATTTTGACGTAGATGCGACCCCTTGGCAGCAAAAGCTCACAATGAAAGCAAATGATGACAGCAAGATAGTATTCAGTTGTCGTAAGCGTGACTTACCTGAGCCAGTTCCTGCAGCTTGGCAAGTGATTGAGCTTGATCCAAAAACGGTTGAAGTAACCATAGCGGACCAGATTGAAGTTAAGCACGATAGTTTTAGAGACAACCCAATTAAAGCCGCAGGTCAATTACCAACCGGCTTTGAGCCGTCGCTCATGTATAACAGCCGTTACCAACCACGCGGCCTTCAGGCGACGATTTTTGCTGCAACCGACGCTATCCGCTCAACGGGTCTTGAGTGGGAGAAGGTGATGAACAGCGTACGACCTGATCAAATAGGCACTTATTCCGCTTCTGTTGTAGGGCAAATGAATGATGAGGGCTTAGGTGGACTAGTGCGTAGCCGTTTACGTGGCGACCGAGTAAGCACCAAGCAGTTGGCGCTAGGACTCAACACCATGTCCACTGACTTTATCAATGCTTATGTTACTGGCAGCGTTGGCACAACGTTTACGACATCGGGTGCGTGCGCTACGTTTCTATATAACCTTCGCGCTGCAGTGAATGATATTCAGGCTGGTCGTACTCGTGTGGCGATTGTAGCCAGTGTTGAATGTGCTATTACACCAGAGATCATCGAAGGCTTCGGTAATATGGGCGCACTCGCAAATGAAGAAGGCTTACGTAAACTTGATGGCACCGAGCGTGTAGATTATCGTAAAACCAGTCGTCCTTTCGGTGAAAACTGTGGCTTTACGATTGGTGAAGGTGCACAAGTAGCGATTTTGATGGATGATGCGCTGGTGCTTGAGCTTGGAGCGCAGATCATGGGCTCGGTGGCCGATGTATATGTAAACGCAGATGGCGTGAAAAAGTCGATCACGGCACCTGGACCAGGTAACTACATTACCATGGCAAAATCGGTCGCACTGGCTCAGCAAATTGCAGGCACAGAGGCATTAGTAAAACGCAGCTTTATTTTGGCACATGGCTCAAGCACACCACAAAACCGCGTCACTGAGTCGCTTATCTACCACAAAATTGCCGAGACTTTTGCGATTAATGGTTGGAAAGTAGCGGCGCCAAAAGCTTATGTTGGTCATACCATAGCACCTGCGTCTGGCGATCAGCTAGCGATGGCATTAGGGGTGTTTGAATACAATATTATGCCAGGGATCACCACAATCAATGCGGTAGCAGAGGATGTTCACGTCGAGCATTTAGATATTCGCACTGAGCACTATGAGTGTGACCCAATGGATATCGCCTTTATTAACTCAAAGGGCTTTGGCGGTAACAATGCGACAGCAACGGTACTTTCTCCAACGCTTACGAAGCAGTTACTAAGCAAGCGTTATAGCCAATTTGAGTTTGCAAATTATGAGCAACAACTTGCCATTACAACACAAAGACAAATTGCATATCAGCAGGCGGCCGATTATGGCCAGTACGAACTCATTTACCGCTTTGGTAATGGCATGATTGATGAGTCTGAATTGAATTTAAGTCAACAAGAGTTAGCCATTCCAGGATTTGAGCAGAGCATACAGCTTTGTCCAAAGAATCCATACGGTGATTTAATCTGATGATTTGATGTAAAGAATAATGTTAAGCAAGCAAGGCGTACAGGGAGTACGCCTTTTTTATTTTTAGCTTAGCGCTCAAATGCACTAACGGCAGTAATACGAACGATCAAGCATATCTCATATATTTAGCATGAAACTCAAGGTGATGTTCAATAAAGCTCGAAATAAAGAAATAGCTATGATCATAACCTTCATGCATGTTTAGCGTGATGGGGTAACTTGCTTTTTCAGCCGCTTGTTCGAATAACCAAGGTTTTAGCTGCTCATCTAAAAACTGGTCACTTGAACCTTGCTCAATGAGTATCGGACGTTTTGTTGGACTAGCATAGTTCGACAATAATTCGGTTGCGTCGTATTGTTGCCAGCGCTGTTTGTCATCCCCTAAATATCCCGTTAGCGCTTTTTGTCCCCAAGGGCAGTTACTTGGGTTAACGATTGGACTAAACGCAGAGATACTCGTATAGGCGTCAGGGTTTCTAAGCCCGATAATTAACGCACCATGGCCACCCATAGAGTGACCGCTAATGGCTTTTTGCTGGCTAACCGGGAAGTGGGCTTCGATTAACTGAGGCAATTCTTCTGTCACATAGTCATACATTTGATAATGTTGACTATATGGTGTCTGTGTCGCATTGACGTAAAAACCCGCACCTAGACCAAAGTCATAAGCGCCATTTTTGTCATCTGCAACGCCTTCTCCGCGCGGGCTTGTATCTGGTGCGACAATCGCTATCCCAAGCTCGTTGGCTTTTTTAAACGCGCCCGCTTTTTGCATGAAGTTTTCATCGCTGCAGGTTAACCCTGAAAGCCAATATAGAACAGGGACTCGTTGCCCTTCATTGACGACTTCAGGTAAAAAAATGGCGAATGTCATTTCACACTGCGTCGACTGGCTAGTATGTTTGTAGCGCTTATGCCAACCGCCGGATACTTTGTTGCTAGAAATTAGTTCCATCAAGTGCTCCTTAATTAAGCGAAATAGGACGCAACCTATGCGTCCTTGAGCGGATATTAGTAATGGATCACCGAGCGGATACTCTTGCCTTCATGCATCAAATCAAAGGCTTCATTAATATCTTCGAGCTTCATCGTGTGGGTGATAAAGTCGTTGAGCTTGAATTCACCAGCCATATAGCGTTCAACAATCTCAGGAAGCTCTGAGCGACCTTTTACGCCACCAAAAGCGCTACCGCGCCAAACACGACCAGTAACAAGTTGGAATGGGCGTGTTGAAATCTCTTGTCCAGCGCCTGCAACACCGATGATCACGGACTCACCCCAACCTTTGTGACAGCACTCAAGGGCGCTTCTCATGACATCCACGTTACCGATGCATTCAAACGAGAAATCCACACCGCCATCTGTCATTTCAACGATAACTTCTTGAATAGGTTTGTCGAAGTTTTTCGGATTGATAAGATCGGTTGCCCCAAGCTTTGTGGCAAGCCCAAACTTATCTTCATTGATGTCGATACCTATGATACGACTAGCGCCAGCCATTGTAGCGCCAATGATAGCGGACAAGCCGATACCACCGAGGCCGAAAATGGCGACGGTATCGCCTTTTTGCACTTTAGCGGTATTCATTACTGCGCCCATCCCCGTGGTAACACCACAGCCAAGCAAGCAGATCTCTTCAAGGGGCGCGGACTTGTTTACTTTAGCCAAAGAGATTTCTGGCAGCACAGTGTACTCAGAGAACGTTGACGTGCCCATGTAGTGATAAATTGGTTGGCCGTCTTTATAAAAGCGGGTTGTGCCATCAGGCATTAAGCCTTTACCTTGGGTTTCACGGATCTGCTGACAAAGGTTCGTTTTACCAGACTTACAGAACTTACATTCGCCACACTCCGGTGTGTACAATGGGATCACGTGGTCGCCAACGGCAACGCTGGTAACGGCTTCACCAATCGCTTCAACAATACCTGCGCCTTCATGACCTAAAATTGCAGGAAACACGCCCTCAGGATCGTCGCCAGACAAAGTGAAAGCATCGGTATGACATACGCCCGTTGCGGTGATTTTAACTAAAACTTCGCCTTTTTTCGGTGGCATAACATCAACTTCTTCAATACTAAGCGGTTGACCTGGGCCCCAAGCGATTGCTGCTTTAGATTTAATAAATTCAGACATGGTTTGTTCCTTTCTTAAAAGTTGGTAGCAGTATAACTACATTATTATTTTTGATAATCTATAAAAATCATAAAGACTTTTACGTATATGTAATAATGGATAGATGGATTGGCATCGATGAGTTTGTTGCGGTAGTGAGTAATGGCTCTTTTAGTGGGGCTGCAACTCAGTTAAATACGTCTGTTGCGCAAATTAGTCGTCG
The DNA here is from genome assembly GCF_016695175.1 of Pseudoalteromonas sp. GCY. NCBI lineage: Bacteria > Pseudomonadati > Pseudomonadota > Gammaproteobacteria > Alteromonadales > Pseudoalteromonadaceae > Pseudoalteromonas > Pseudoalteromonas sp. GCY. The sequence goes on along the minus strand of NZ_CP068023.1, from coordinate 2,427,543 downwards.
AGTGAAAATGTTAGAGGAGCGGCTCAACATACAACTTTTGACGCGCACCACCCGAAAATTGGCACTGACCCAGGAAGGAGAAGTGTTTTTATCTTACGCAAAGCATTTACAACATGGGTTAGATGACGCCACTGCAGCAATCCGTCAACGTGACAGACAGCCAACAGGTAAACTCAAGCTCACCGCACCGGTGATGTACGGCGAGTCTTATGTCATGCCTGCTGTGGTTGACTTTATGCGTTTGTATCCAAAAGTTGAGGTTGAAATGCATTTGACGAACAACCAAGTCGACTTGCTCGATAAGGGCTTTGACTTGGCAATTCGACTCGGCAAGTTACAAGATTCATCTCTGCGCGCCAAACGGCTAACCACACGTAAAACCATGGTGTGTGGTGCAAATATCTATTTAAATCAATTTGGCCAACCGCATACGCTCGCTGAGCTTAGCAATCATAAATGTTTGATTGGTAATAGTAGCGAATGGCGCTTTGTTGAGCACGGTAAAGCGCGGCAAATTAAAGTGGTGGGGCCACTTCGTTGCAACAGTGGTTGGGGGCTCTTGGAAGCAGCAAAGCAAGGCTTAGGTTTGGTACAATTACCACATTATTACGTGCAGGAGGCGCTAGAGAGTGGTGAGTTAACAGAGGTACTAACCAACTTTAGACCTGAAGAAGAAGGCGTCTGGGCGCTGTATCCACCCAGACAATTTGTCGCCACCAGCTTACGGTTATTACTGGATCACTTGAGTGCGCACTTTAATAAGTTTTAGCCATAGTATCAATGGCTTGACTGAGCGCTATCTCGCGACTATCACAAAATGCACGGTCGCCTAGACGGTCATGAATGTTTAAGCGCTTGAGTTTATCGGTGGTCTCCAAATTCGGTGAATAGATAAACACGCTACAGTTCGCATCAAGCGCATCTGTAATCGCATTTTCAATGGCTAAGCCCACGGTGACATCAATCATAGCTACGTCGCTTAAATCTAATACCATGGCTTTGTATTCACTAATCTTGCGGTGTTGTCTTGCGATTGCTTTTGAGACGCTAAAAATCATTGGCCCGGAAAGATAAAAGAATAATAGTTTACCGTTGGCTTTATCTAACAGCTCGCTTTCTTTTTTCGTTAGTGGCACATCTTCATCGCTATCACTGTCGCTAATTGCTTTAACGTGATTGGCTTGCACTCGGCTTAATCTCTCTATGATCATCACATTAGAGATAAATACACCAAGGCCCACGGCAACAATCAGGTCAACAAAAACGGTAAGTAGCATTACGCCATACATAATCGCCATTTGACTGACACTAAGCTTATGAGCACGCTGGATAAAACTCCAATCCAGAATATTAAAACCAACATACACTGCAATACCAGCAAGCACCGCCATTGGGATTGGCTCGGTCAGGCTGCCCGCGATAAAGACTACGGCCATCAAAATTAGTGCCCTGAATATGCCAGCGATTGGCGAGCGAGCGCCCACTTGAATATTGACCACAGTTCCCATCGTTGCGCCAGCACCTGGCAATGCACCAAAAAGGCCAGCTATCATATTGGCAATACCTTGGCCTCTGAGTTCCTTATCAGAATCATGCTCGGTTCGCGTTAAACTGTCGGCTATTACTGCTGTTAACAACGTATCTATACAACCCAAAGTGCCCAGTACCAATGCGTCGATAAGCATTTCAACTAATAGCTCTGGTGATAATACTGGAAACACAATACTTGGCAGGCCACTTGGAATTTCTCCGATGCGGCGAATACTATCGGTGTCAAAAATAATGATTGAAAGCAGTGTAACGGCGACGAGTGCGACCAGTTGAGCGGGGACGTACTGGCGCCACTTACTTGGCATTTTGAATAAGATTGCAAGCGTGATCACCCCGAGGAACAACTCAGAAAAGTGTAAGTCCATCAGCAGGCTAGGCAAGTTAGACAAAGTGCCAACAACACCACCAGCAGGCGCTTGATGTCCAAGTAAAGGAGCAAGCTGCAAAATAATGAGGATAACACCAATACCAGACATAAATCCGGAGATGACGCTGTAAGGCATCAAGGTAACGTATTTACCTAACTTGAGCGTACCCAGTAAAACCTGAAAAGCACCTGCCATCATGACAACAGTAAAGCCCATCGCAAGACCATTTTCGGGGTACTTGCTCATCATGGCGGTGAGTACTGCTGTCATGATAACAGTCATTGGGCCGGTTGGTTCAGAAATGAGGGAGGTTGAACCACCGAACAGCGCGGCAAATAAGCCAACTAAAATTGCGCCCCACATCCCAGCTTCTGCGCCAGCGCCAGAGGCAACACCAAAAGCGAGTGCGAGTGGTAAAGAAATAATTGCAGTGGTTACACCACCGAATAGGTCACCTTTTAAAGAGGCGTTTTTAAATCTCTTAAGTGTGATCATACTTTTGACTTTAACGATCAAAGAATTGACGGCATTCTACTGATAAATAGCACGGAGTGCTACGAAGGACTGGTATTACCATTTGTCTGCTCAGTAAAATTCGGACACAAAAAAGCCAGTCTAAAAAGACTGGCTTTTCAATTACTGCTTAGTCAACCTGAGCAGGAGAGGCCATGTCGGCGCTTGCTCTGCCTGTTGGTGACTTAGAGCCAACACCCAAGCCACTATTCGCCACAGCCTGACGTAGTTCATGTGGCATCGCAGATGGTGTTTCTACCACAACATCCTCAATCACGCTTTGTGCTTTTGTCATTGGCGCGGCAGCCGTTTGGTTGAAGCGTACACGGCTTTGTACTGAATTACCGTTTACGACCTGTTGAGTAGGTGCTTCAACAGCGTCAACGGCTGGTGTCTCTTCAGTTGAAGATTCAGTAGCTGCTTCAGCTGCTGTTGTTTCCACAACCGTTTCTGTTGCCGGTGTCTCGACTGCTGGCTCCTGAACTTCTGGTGTTGCCTCCGCGTCAGAAGCCTGAGTTTCTTCTACAACTGCAGTTTCAGTCTCAGTTTCAGTCGCAGCTTCATCCTCAGCCTTCGCCGTTTCAACTTGTTCAGTCTCTACTGTGTCAGCGATTGGCTCAGCTTTAACCACATTTGCTTCTTCTGGCTGCGCGACGTCTAGCTCTTCTGCGACCACTTTGTCAGCGCTTGCAGACGTTTCTGGCTGTGCAGTTTGTTGCAATGGTGCTTCAGCAGTGGTTGCCTCAACTTCGTTTACAGGCTCCACTAGTTGCGCTTTATTTTCGTCAACCGGTGATTCGGCTGGCTTAGCTTCGACATCTTGCTTTGCATCAGTTGGCGTCTCAGAAACTGTCGCTTCAGCCGCTGGTGCATTGTCTTCAGTTACCGTTTCAGGTGATGACTGAGTCTCAACTGTGCTTGCTTCTTGCTGCACTTCCGCTTGAGTTTCACTGTCAAAAGAAGATTTCGCTTTTAGCTCAGCTTCGTATTCTGCAGCGGCTTGATCGGCTACGGGTACAAATGCGGCAGCTTGACCTTTTTCAGGCGTATCCTGACGACGGCGACGTTGACCTGCCGCTCTCAGGTGACGCGGAGAACGTCTAGAGCGAGTGCGGCCTTCTTTATTTTCGTCATCAATTTGCGATTCTGAAAGTTCAGCAGATACTACCTCGGTAACATCGTTTTGTTCGTGGCGCTCAGTGTTAGCAGTTTCTTGCTGCTTTGCTTGAGCGTGTACGTCAGCTTGTTCAGAAGGTGCTGCTACTTGTTCGTTAGTTGCAGACTCTTGTTCTGACTTATCCGCGACAGGTTTCGCTTTTCTTTGCCTTGGCTTTTGTTCAGCTTTAGACTCAGATGCCGTTTTCGCTGGTTGTTCAAGCGGCTTTGCTTCTACTTTCACTTCTTCAGTGCTAGTTTGCTCTGATGTGTTAGTATCCTGTGCGTTGGTTTCTTCCACACGTACCTTCTTGCGAAGATTACGTCTTTGTCTGCGTGGTTTTAATGTCGCTTCTTTAACTGGCGCGTCGTTAGCCTCGACCGCTTCAACGTTATCGTTTACAGATTCCTTAGCTGGACGGTTTGCTTTGTCCTGATCTTGGCGTTTTCTGTTATTTGGACGACGGCGTTTGCGGTTATCACCACGTTGCTCGTTACTGCTGTTTTCGTCTTTCGATTCAACCGTTGTCTCTTTTTGTTGATCGTTACGACGGCGGTTATTGTTACGACGACGATTGTTATTATTGCGACGGCGATTATCACGGTTGTTATCGCGTGATGATTTTTCTTCAGAAGATTTGTTTTCTTCTTGGTTATCGCTGTCAGTAGCAAATAGGCTCTTGAACCATTGACCAATCTTCGCAAACAGGCTGATGCCGTTTTGAGCTGGTTGTGCTTGTGGCTTACGAGTTTGTGGTTTTGCTGCTTGAGCTGGAGTCGGTGCGGGTGCAGGCGCTGGTGCATCAGGCATAACGACACCTTTTAACACAGGCTCCTCTTTTACAATCGCTTGAGCTCGAGCAATTTCAACGACTTCAGGCTCAGGCGCGGTGATCTGCTCATAGCTTGCAGCTTCTGTTGTCTCATCTTTACGCAATCTAACCACTTCATAGTGCGGTGTTTCTAAGTGTTGGTTAGGAATGATAACAACGTGGCACTCGTGGCGCTTTTCGATGCGTTGCACAGAACGACGCTTTTCATTTAATAAGTAAGCACCAACCGCGACAGGCACTTGGGCGTTGACCTGAGCGGTATTATCTTTTATCGCTTCTTCTTCGATTAGACGCAAGATAGACAAAGCAATGGATTCGTTTGAGCGAATGGTGCCTTGGCCGTCACAGCGTGGACACGTATGTTGGCTCGCTTCACCTAAAGACGGGCGCAAACGTTGACGCGACATTTCTAATAGGCCGAAACGAGAAATCTTACCGATTTGCACGCGAGCACGGTCAGTACGAACGGCTTCTTTCAAGCGGTTCTCTACTTCACGTTGATGGCGAGGCGGAGTCATATCGATAAAATCGATAACGATTAGGCCACCTAGGTCACGTAAACGTAACTGGCGTGCAATCTCGTCAGCCGCTTCTAAGTTAGTGTTCAGCGCCGTCTCTTCGATATCGCCACCTTTCGTCGCTTTTGACGAGTTGATATCGATAGAAGTGAGTGCTTCTGTAGGATCAATAACGATAGAACCACCTGAAGGCAAACGCACTTCACGCTGGAAAGCTGACTCAATCTGACTCTCAATTTGATAATGCGTAAATAACGGCACATCGTTTTGATAAAGCTTAACACGATTGATGAAATCTGGACGGAAACGCTCGATATGCGCCTTCGCTTCTTCAAAAACACGCGGTTTATCAATTAGGATCTCACCAATATCACGACGTAAATAATCGCGAATTGCACGGAAGATCACGTTACTTTCTTGGTGAATTAAGAAAGGTGCTTTACCGCTATTTGCAGCATTTTGGATTGCGTCCCAATGAACGAGTAGCGCCTTAAGGTCGTACTCTAGTTCTTCGAAAGATTTACCTACGCCCGCGGTGCGAACGATAAGACCCATACCCTTAGGTACGTTTAAGCGACTCAATGCTTCTTTTAGCTCAATGCGCTCGTCACCTTCGATACGACGTGAAATACCGCCAGCTCTTGGGTTATTAGGCATTAATACCAAGTAACTACCAGCGACGCTGATAAACGTTGTGAGTGCCGCGCCTTTTTGACCACGTTCTTCTTTATCAACCTGAACGATGACTTCTTGACCTTCTTTGATCACGTCTTTGATGTTAGGGCGACCATTGAATGTATAGCCATCTGGGAAATACGTTTTAGCGATTTCTTTTAAAGGAAGGAATCCGTGACGCTCAGCGCCATAATCAACAAATGCGGCTTCTAGGGATGGTTCGATACGGGTAATTTTACCCTTATAGATATTGGCTTTTTTCTGTTCGTGACCAGGGCTTTCTATATCTAGATCGTATAGACGCTGGCCGTCAACCAGTGCCACGCGCATTTCTTCTTGCTGCGTTGCATTGATCAGCATACGTTTCATATTGTAATTCTCTACTTAATTATTTACAGCGCCTGATACGTCTTGCCAGCGACAGCGTGCTACACCTTGGATGTTCCTATTAAATGATGCAGTCTCACGACTGGGGGAAAGGGAACATATTCACAGTTTCCACTTTAAATCAGGGTAAAATCACTGATCCATCGTTCGCTTTTTGCACGTTTATTCGTTTCACAAAGTAGTCATGCACGGGGTAAGTTGAGCTTGGTTTGCCAAGCTTGGCTATCACCATCTTTTAACTTGATTGCTTTGTGGTTATTCACGAGTTGCGGCCTGCTATGCACGGGTATCACTGCAACTGTGGTAAACGTATCAGACAAATTTTAATTTCTTGCTTTTTGGTTTGTTCATCGTGTCCAGTCATTAAACGAAATATTACGCGCTTCGCACTGACTGTTCGCACGTGTTTATCTTAGATGCATGATAAAAGCTTTGGAAATATTAGCTCTAATCTGTATGATCTGCCATCCAAGATGTGCATCACGACATTGTTTTTGCGATAAAAAGCACCTCGCAAAAATTTGCGGCCTGATTATCCCACTAATAATGTCGAGATAGCAACTAAATTATTACTCAAATCAGTGATTAGGCAATGTCAGAGAAACCCGCATTACAAGTTAGCTTCGTTACCGTGACTGAAGACCAAGAAGGTCAAAGGATCGATAACTTTTTAGTTACGCATTTGAAAGGGGTGCCAAAAAGCGCCGTATATAAAATTCTTCGTAAAGGGGAAGTGCGCGTAAACAAAAAGCGGGTGAAGCCTGTATATAAACTACAAATCAATGATGAAATCCGTATCCCACCTGTGCGTGTTGCAGAGAAAACAGAGTTTGTGCCTAAAAACCTAGATAAAGTCGCAAACTTAGAAGATGCCATTCTTTATGAAGATAAGTATCTGATAGTTATAAATAAGCCAGCCGGTATGGCGGTACATGGTGGCAGCGGCTTAAGCTATGGTTTAATTGAAGCATTAAGAGCATTACGTCCGCAAGAGCAAAGCTTGGAGTTAGTTCACCGTTTGGACCGCGACACATCGGGTTGTTTGTTGATTTCAAAGCGCCGCGCTGTGCTTAAAGGACTTCATGAGCAGCTAAGAGAAAAGACCATGGAGAAAAATTACCTTGCGCTAGTTTCAGGGCTATGGGATGCCAAACATAAAAATGTCACCGAACCGCTACGTAAAAATACCTTAAAGTCAGGTGAGCGAGTGGTGCGAGTGGACCATGAGCAAGGTAAACCTTCTCATACTCGTTTTAGAGTCGTCGAGCGTTTTGAGTCCGCAACTTTAGTGCAAGCGTCACCCGTAACAGGCAGAACGCACCAGATCCGAGTACATACTCAATGTAAAGGACATCCAATTGCGTGTGATGATAAGTATGGCGATCAGGTGTTTGATGCCAAAATGCGTGAAGTGGGATTAAATAGGCTGTTTTTGCATGCCAAAGAGCTCAGGTTTATGCACCCGAAAACAGAAACGACACATCATGTAGAAGCGCCATTGGATGGGGCTTTGGAAGCATGCTTAATTAAACTAAGGAAGTAACATGCAGTATAAGTGTGTAATTTTCGACTGGGATGGCACCGTCATGGACTCTGTGCCAAAAATCGTAAATACTATTCATAAAGCTGCTGAATCTTGTGGAATTGCACCAGTCAGTAATGAAGCGGCGAAAAGTATTATCGGCCTGTCTCTCGATAAAGCGATACTGACACTTTTTCCAAATCATGAAGACAAATTAGCGTCTTTAATAGCGGCTTATAAATATATCTATAAGCATCAAGACAAAACTCCAGCGCCTCTATTTGAAGGCGCTGAAACACTTCTAAAACAATTAAATAGCAATGGAATCAAAGTTGCGGTCGCAACAGGAAAAAGCCGAATAGGACTTGACCGTTTGATGGCAGAAAGCGGGTTGAGCGATATTTTCGTTACGACACGGACTGCATGTGAGGCGGAGTCTAAACCGCATCCCGATATGTTACTTCAGATTCTGGCTGAACTAAATGTGGAAGCTACAGAGGCTGTCATGATAGGCGATACGCTAATTGATATGAATTTAGCGAAGAACGCAGGCATTGATGCGATCGGTGTTACTATGGGTGTTGCAACAAGAGAGCAGTTATCGCAAACATCGGCTGTCCATATTTGCGATAACTATCGAGATTTATCTCACCTATTGTTGGCCTGATTGCTCAGCGAGCACATCAATACCAAACTCGAGCAGTGTTTTAGTGAGTTGGATAAGGGGAAGACCAATCAGGGTATTGGGGTCTTCTCCTTCAAGCTTATCAAACAGACAGATCCCTAATCCTTCGCTTTTAAAGCTTCCAGCACAGTTGTAAGGTGCTTCCGCATCACAATAGTTACTGATCTGGGCTTGGGTAAGTTGGCGAAAGTAAACGTGGAACGGTACCACTTCAGTGACCGTTTTTCCGCTTTCAATGTCGAAAACGGTTAAACCAGTCAAAAAAGTTACGCGATTATTGCTAAATAGGCTTAGTTGCCTAATCGCGTTTTCTTTATTATGTGGCTTTCCTAGGATCTCACCGTTGAATAGTGCAACTTGGTCTGAACCTATCACCACACCTTGTTGATATTTTGCTATCGCTGCTTTGGCTTTTAATTCGCTCAATCGTGCAACAAGTTGCCGTGCTGATTCTCCTTCGAGTGCTTGCTCATCTACATCTGGTGAAAAAGATACAAAAGGAAGCATTAATTTTTTCAAAATTGACTGCCTAAATGGTGAACTTGAGGCTAGAATAAGGGGCGTTTTCATGAGATTTTTATCTTTGTGATAACATTGCCAACAGGATAATGCGCAATAACGCGAAAAACAAAGGGAAAGTGTATTTTTACTTTGACTAACACAGTAACTATCTATATGATGCAGCCCCTATGCAAAAGGTGAAAATTCCCATCACTATTGATCCATGCAGAGCAGCGCAACGTCGAGCATCTTATGACGGTGTTGTAATGCTTGAAGAACTTTCTCGATTGCAGCAAGTTGTGCGTGATCAAAATAGTGAAATAGCGGTAGACATTCATTTCAACATCGACGAACAAGGTTTGGTTGTTGTGCAAGGCAAAGTCCGAGCCCATCTAACCGTTGTATGTCAGCGTTGTAATGATGAATTAGGGTTGGATTTGGAACAAGACTTTGCGTATTCGCCAGTCGGATTAGGTGCAGAGTCGGATGATCTTCCCGAGCGTTATGATGTGTTGGAACTGGATGAAGAGGGTGAAGTAAATCTGAGACAAATCGTCGAAGATGAGCTACTACTCGCGATTCCGATAGTCCCGACGCATGATGAAGCACTATGCTCTTATTCTGATAAGCCAAAGAGCTTTGGTGAAATTGAAGCAGAAGATAGCAAACCAAATCCATTTGAAATTTTGAAACAACTTAAGAAAGATTCTTAGGAGAAGGCTAATGGCGGTACAAAAAAGCAAGAAGTCACGCGCACGTCGTGGTATGCGTCGTTCACACGATGCAATCAGTGGACCAGCTCTAACTGTAGATCAGGTTTCTGGCGAGACTCATCGTCGTCACCACGTGACTGCTGACGGTTACTACAAAGGCGTTAAAGTAATTTCTAAGTAAGAGATTACTTTATGCTGACCGATCTAACCATTGCGTTAGATATGATGGGGGGCGATTACGGCCCCCGTTCATCTATCCCCGCAGCTATCGCTGCTGTGCTTAAGCACCCAAATCTAAATTTAATCCTCTGTGGTAATCAGCAAGTTATTGAAAGTGCTTTGACTAAAGCAAATATGCTGGATCATCCAAGACTCATAATTAAACACTGTAAAGAAGTCGTCACTAACGGTTGTGAACCTGCTTCTGCACTTAGAAATAAAAAGCAGTCTTCAATGCGTATTGCGCTTGATTTGGTGAAATCTGGCGAAGCGCAGGCTTGTGTTAGTTCAGGAAATACAGGTGCGCTCTTTTTTATGGCCCACTATGTGTTAAAAATGTTGCCCGGTATCAAGCGCCCCGCGTTAATTTCAGCCGTTCCAACAGAGAAAAAGCAGCCCGTTTATTTGCTTGATCTTGGTGCGAATGTGCATTGTGACCCTGAAACCCTCTATCAGTTTGGTATTATGGGCTCAATCGTTGCTGGAGAGGCATTAAATATTCCTTCACCTAAAGTGTGTTTGCTAAACATTGGCTCTGAAGAAATCAAAGGCCATGATGGTATCAAGCAAGCTGCAAAATTAATGAAATCCTCATCTGTTATTAATTATCAAGGCTATTGTGAGGGGAGCGATATGTTCTCTGGCAAAGCTGATGTAATTGTGTGTGAGGGATTTGTCGGTAACGTCGCCTTGAAAACCTGTGAAGGGATTGCCAAACTCATCATGCATAAGTTTAGCAAAGCGTTAAAAAAGCACTTTTTTTATAAAGCGTTGGCCTTTTTACTTCGACCCGTTATAAAAAAATTGTATAGAAGGGTGAACCCCGACCAGTATAACGGCGCAAGTCTGGTAGGATTGCGCGGTATTGTTGTGAAAAGTCACGGAAATGCTACAACGAAGGCATTTTTAGCCGCGATTGAAGAAGCTGCGCAAGAAGTACAACGCAAGATCCCTGAAAAGATCCAAGCGGTGTTTGCTCAGGTCGACACAGAAAAACAACCGTCAGGTCCGCATCCCTAACACTGCTAAGTGACATGAGGACGTGGCGACAACAGAGAAAATAAGAGCACAATATGTCACAAAAAATCGCATTATTTTTCCCAGGACAGGGCTCACAAAGCGTGGGCATGTTATCTGAATTATTAGCATCTTCTGACATCGTTAAAGCGACTTTCGCTGAAGCGTCAGAAGCATTAGGCTACGATTTAGCCGAACTTGTGCTAAATGGTCCTGAAGAAGAATTAAACCAAACGCACCGCACTCAACCGGCATTATTAACCGCAAGTGTTGCTATCTTTAGAGCATGGCAAGAGAAAGGTGTTGAAGCTGAATTGACACTAGCAGGCCATAGTCTAGGTGAATACTCTGCATTAGTGTGTGCAGAAGTATTAACCCTAACTGATGCTGTTAAGTTAGTTGAAAAACGTGGTTTATATATGCAAGAAGCAGTTCCTGCTGGCACGGGGTCAATGGCGGCAATTATTGGTTTAGATGATGACGTGATTGCTAAGGTGTGTGCCGAATCTGCACAGGGTGACGTTGTTTCGCCGGTAAACTACAACTCACCGGGTCAAGTGGTGATTGCGGGCCACGTTGAAGCAGTAAATCGAGCCTCTGAAGCTTGTAAAGAAGCAGGAGCTAAGCGCGCATTACCGCTTGCAGTCAGCGTTCCATCTCATTGCGCATTAATGAAACCTGCTGCTGATAAATTAGCAAAAGATCTGGAAGCACTCGCATTTTCAGAGCCAAAGTTTGATGTGATCAACAATGTTGACGTTGCTGTTGCAAAAGATGCTGCAGCAATAAAGGATGCGCTTATTCGTCAGCTTTATAGTCCTGTAAGATGGACCGAAACTGTACAAGCGGTTGCGAAAGAGGGTGTTACAACAACTTTTGAGTTCGGCCCTGGTAAAGTGATTTCGGGTCTTGTCAAACGCATCGACCGCTCAGTGTCGTGTGTTTCGGTAAATGATTTAGCTGCCATTGCTGCAGCAGAATAATAACGAGAGCATTATGAGTAATTTATTTTCTTTAGAAGGTAAGGTAGTACTAGTAACGGGGGCTAGCCGTGGTATTGGTAAAGCAATCGCTAACGCCATGGTTGCACAAGGTGCAAAAGTTGCAGGTACTGCAACGAGTGAGTCTGGTGCCGAGCGTATTTCTGAGTACTTAGGCGACAATGGTAAAGGTTACGCGCTAAACGTGACAGATACCGACTCAATCGCAGCAACTTTGGATGCAATCAAAGCAGACTTAGGTGATATCGAAGTATTAGTAAACAATGCTGGTATCACTCGCGATAACTTGCTGATGCGCATGAAAGATCAAGAGTGGGATGACATCATTGATACTAACTTGTCATCCATTTTCCGCTTATCAAAAGCTGTGCTTCGCCCAATGATGAAGAAGAAAAATGGTCGTATCATTAACATTGGTTCAGTCGTGGGCACTATGGGTAATGCGGGTCAAGCTAACTATGCTGCTGCAAAAGCGGGCGTAATTGGTTTTACAAAATCATTGGCGCGTGAGGTTGCATCTCGTGGTATTACGGTAAATACTGTAGCACCGGGCTTCATTCAGACAGACATGACTGATGAGCTAACCGATGAGCAAAAAGCAGCAACATTGGCGAATGTACCTGCAGGTCGTTTAGGTCAGCCTGAAGAAATCGCAGCGGCTGTGGTTTATTTAGCATCAGATGCGGCAGCTTATGTTTCTGGTGAAACTTTGCACGTAAATGGTGCGATGTACATGGTTTAACCCGCTAAGATCACAAATCAATTGAAATTTTTGTGATCTTGTCGACAACGTACTTGAAATCGTCGCGAAAATAGGCGATAAAAAGATCCAAAGCTTTGTAACAGGTTTGACCAGAAAAAAAAGTACGGGTCAATCCTTGAATCCCAGAATGATGCGTCGTAAACTGCGCCGCAATCTGAAAATTAACGCAGTAGCGTTTAAATAAAGGAAAGAAGAATGAGCGACATCCAAGAACGCGTAAAGAAAATTATTGTTGAACAACTAGGTGTTAAAGAAGAAGAAGTTAAATCAGAAGCGTCTTTCGTTGATGATTTAGGTGCTGACTCTCTAGACACTGTTGAGCTTGTAATGGCGCTAGAAGAAGAGTTCGATACAGAGATCCCTGATGAAGAAGCTGAGAAAATCACTACTGTTCAGGCAGCTATCGACTACGTTACTGCTCACGCTGAGTAACTAGCTTTTCTATTAGGGCAGCACTCGCTGCCCTAACTCTTTCTAGACCCCCCAATTATTATAATAATCCCTTTTTGGAGGACACCGTGGCTAAACGTCGAGTCGTAGTAACTGGCTTAGGTATGTTGACGCCGCTGGGTAATGATGTTGCATCTACCTGGCAGGGCTTATTAGAAGGCCGTAGTGGCATTCGCAATATCACGCATTTTGACACAGAAGGTTTCGGAACTAAGTTTGCTGGTTTAGTTAACGACTTTGATGTCACTGAGTACATTTCCCCTAAAGATGCTAAGAAAATGGATGTCTTCATCCAGTATGGTATCGCTGCAGGTGTACAGGCATTAAAAGACTCAGGTCTTGAAGTCAATGAAGAGAATGCCGCTAGAGTTGGTGTAGCCATTGGCTCTGGTATTGGTGGTTTGACGCTAATTGAAGAAAACCACGTTAAGCTATTAAATAGCGGTCCACGCAAGCTTTCTCCGTTTTACGTTCCTTCTACCATTATCAATATGATCTCTGGCCACTTGTCTATCATGCATGGCTTGAGAGGTCCAAATATTTCGATTGTTACTGCATGTACAACTGGCCTTCATAATATTGGTCATGCGGCCCGTATGATTGCATACGGAGACGCGGATGCGATGGTAGCAGGCGGTGCTGAAAAAGCGTCAACCCCAATTGGTATGGGCGGTTTTAGCGCGGCTCGTGCGCTTTCTACGCGTAACGATGATCCGCAAGCGGCTTCTCGCCCTTGGGATAAAGACCGTGACGGTTTTGTGCTAGCTGATGGAGCCGGTGTGATCGTACTGGAAGAGTATGAGCATGCGAAAGCACGCGGTGCGAAGATCTACGCTGAACTGGTTGGCTTTGGTATGAGTGGCGATGCATATCACATGACATCACCACCAGAAAATGGTGCTGGCGCTGCACAAGCCATGGTTAATGCATTGAACGACGCAGGGATCAATGCAGAGCAGGTTGGCTATATCAACGCACACGGCACTTCCACTCCAGCGGGTGACGTTGCAGAGACGCATGCTGTTAAGTCGGTATTTGGTTCTGCGGCAAAAGATGTGATGGTGAGCTCGTCTAAATCAATGATGGGTCACTTACTTGGTGCTGCGGGCTCAGTTGAATCAATTATTTCGATTCTTGCGCTGCAAGACCAAAAAGTAACGCCGACCATTAACTTGGATAACCCAGATGAAGGCTGTGATTTAGATTATGTGCCTCATACTGCCCGTGATGCGAAACTGGAGTACACTTTGTGTAACTCGTTTGGTTTCGGTGGAACAAACGGTTCGTTGCTATTTAAAAAGGTGTAGATCAGCCTTGGTAATCCGATAGCAAAGTAGGTTATGATAAAAAAGCTCGGCATTGCCGAGTTTTTTTATGTTTTGGATACCCTTAAAAAGGAAGGTGATGTGGATAATCAACAGCTTTTTTCTAACACTGACAGAGGGTTGGCCTATGGTGATGGCTTTTTTACCACTGCGTTAGTCCGTGATGGAAATGTTGATTTGTGGCTACTTCATAGAAACCGACTGGTGGAATGTCAGCTGCGCTTGGGCTTTCCTGAGTTACGACTAGACGAAATCGAGTCTTTGGTTCAAGAGCAAGTTAAAGATAAAGTGGAAGCGGTGCTAAAGATCCTTATCACTCGAGGGGAAGGAGGCCGTGGTTATCAAGCTCCTGAGACGCCTCAGCCGAGTGTGAGTATTCAGGTATTACCTTTTCCTTCACACTATACAACTTGGCAGCAGAATGGGATTGAGGTCGCATTAAGCCGAGTAAAACTGGGTATTCAGCCGTTACTAGCTGGATTAAAGACACTGAATCGGTTAGAACAAGTACTTATTAAACAAGATGCACAGACATTGGTTTGCGACGATGTCATTGTGACGGATATCAATGATATGGTGATTGAAGCGTCAGCGGCAAATATCATCATGATTAAAGACAACAAGTTGTATACACCAGATCTTAGTGGCTCAGGCATTAAAGGCGTGTTTTTAACCGCACTTGAAAGTAAACACGATATTAGGGTCAAAAATATTGCTTTTGACGAGTTAAAAGCAGCTGATGGTGTATTTATTTGTAATAGCTTAATGCAGTTGGTACCTGTAGTAAGAATTGAGAATAAACATTTCGATATCGCCGACTTACATGAATTGAAAAGGCGGTTTTTAGGGAAGTAATATAAATGAAAAAACTGTTTATCATAGTCGCATTTTTGATAGCAGCAGCGTCATGGTGGTTATCTCAACAAATAAATAAGGTTAAATTTGAACCACTTAATATCTCTGAGTTATTAGTTGAGATAAAGGCTGGGCAAACATTTAATCAGCTATGTCATCTATGGCAGCGTAGCGAGGCATTATCTAACTGCTTTCCTTATCAACTTTATAGTAAGTTAGAGCCTAAGTTATTCGCGTTACAAGCGGGCTTTTACGATCTTAAAGGGCTAACTGTGCTAGATGCCATCAGCAAAATTAGTCGCGGGGAACAACACAACTTTAGCTTTACAATCATTGAAGGGATGCCCATTTGGGAAGTCAAAAACAAGCTCCTCAGCGCCCCCTACTTAACGCAAGACATTGATAAGCTGACAGCACAACTGAATATATCGCAAAGTTCAGCTGAAGGATGGTTGTACCCCGATACCTACCACTATCATGGAAATGACTCAGCGCTGCGCATACTTAAACGTGCCCATACAAAAATGCAGAGTGTGCTTGAAAAGGAATGGCAAAATAGAATGCCAGATCTTCCTTTAAACACGCCTTATGAAGCCTTGATCTTGGCTTCGATTATTGAGAAAGAAACGGGCGTAGTCGCAGAAAGAGATAAAGTAGCCTCCGTTTTTATCAATCGCTTACGTAAGGGCATGCGTTTACAGACAGATCCAACCATTATTTATGGTATTGGCGAGCACTTTGATGGTGACATTAAACGTGAAGATATCCTTGAAAAGACGCCATATAACACTTATCGGATTGATGGTTTGCCACCGACACCCATCGCAATGCCGTCTCGTGCTGCTATCCATGCGGCACTTAATCCAGCAACAACCGAATACTTTTACTTTGTTGCGTCAGGAGATGGTGGACATCACTTTTCGAAAACGCTGACTGAACATAATAAAGCGGTGAAGAAATTTATTCTGAAACAATGACATTGCAAGAGAGCTGGCGTTGAAAGAGAGGGCTAACCCTCTCGTTACTCTCTATTACAACATAAAATATTCTTTAATACCCGCCAATACACTAGATACTGCAACTGAAGCTAAAATAAGTCCCATTACTCGGCTGACGATACTTGCGCCACTATCACCAATCCATTGGTGAATTTTTGTTGCAACCAGTAAAAATATCAATACGATAGCTAATACGCTGAGCATAATAAACGACGTTTGGAGTTGTTCAAATACATTGTTTTCGCTGTTTTTAGTAAGCAAAACGGCTGCCAACATTGCACCAGGACTTGCGATAGAAGGCATCGCTAAAGGGAAAATAGCGATGTCGGATGCTTTACTGTCTAACTTAATCTCTTCACTTGGCTTGCCCTCGCCAAAAATCATTGTCATGGCAAAGATGAACAGTACGATGCCACCGGCAATCGCGAATGCAGGTAGGGGAATACCAATAGCGTTTAAAATGATTTCGCCCGCAATAATAAAAAACAGCAACACAATGGCAGCAACCAGTGTTGCTTTAACCGCTATTTTTCGTTTTGTGGCTATATCAAAGCCTGTGGTGGTTGCAATAAATACCGGAATAGTGCCAATGGGGTCGATGACCGCAAAGAAAAAAATGAACGTTGAGATATAGTGTTCCATAGTTCCCTATTATGAAATAAAGGTTGTTCACAAATTGCTTATGATTGGCCATCTGTTATGGACCAACAGCAAATAATATCACTGATTTCATGACGTTATTCTGAATATTCACTTAATTTTATTTATGTTTTTGCATTTACGGTATGTACCCAAGCCACTGCGTCGTTGTAGTTCTCGAAGTTCTTAATCGCTAAGCCGTGCTTGTCAGCAAATGCTTCAATTAATCCACTTTTGGTGTCTGAGGGGGAGATAACTCGGGCAAGAGCAATCCCATCGACAAATTGATTGAGTTTTTGTAAAACGGCTAGCACGCTTGGGTAGTCGTAGGTGATATGTAATTGAGAGACGTCGATAACTAAACTCTTTAGCTGATTAGACTTAAGTGCAAGCCCTAAATTTTTGTACATCTCGATGATATTGGCTTCCACGCATTCCCCGTATGCGGCTGCGTGGATAAGTTTCTCTTTACTATCAACCGTTGCTCTATAAGAGAATTTCGCCATGCTCTATTGCACCTTTTATGCATATAGATAAAAGGATAGTTCAATTAGCTGGCGATACCAATTTCAAAAGCGCACCTAGGCAAAGCTGCTGGTTAGTTATATCGTTATGCTAGCTCTTCAGCTACCTCAGCAATTTTTTGCCTCAACCAAATATGACTCGCATCGCGGTGTAACAGCGGGCTCCAGATCATATCTAACTCAAACGGCGGAATAGGGAATGGCGGCTCCAGAACCGCTAAGGTCGGGTCATCACGATAGATATTCGCGGCTTTTGACGGCAATGTTGCAATTAAGTTCTGCTCTTTTGCCAAGTGAATTGCAACATGATAATTACGTGTAAAAGTTGCGATGTTTCTGTGCTTTCCAAAGTGAGCTAGCGCTTCGTCAACCCAGCCAAGCTTCTGTACATCTGCGGGATCCATTCCGACCCCAACACCAAATCCGGTTTTACTTACCCAAATATGGCGAGACTTTAAATAGGCATCAAGCGTAAAGTTGGCAATAACTGGATTGTCGGATTTCACGAGACAGCAAAAACTATCCTTCCAGATCCGTTTGTGGTGAAACGATTGTGGTAGATTTTCGAAGCGGTTAATTGCCATGTCTACCTTGCCATTTTCCACATCATGAAAAGTAACATCACTAGGTGTGAGAATATCAAGGGTCGTATCTGGGGCTTCTTCATGAAGTTTAGTAAGGAGTTTCGGTGCAAGCGTACTCGCAGCATAGTCACTGGCCATAATCCTAAATACTCGATTACTACTCGCCGCTTCAAACTCCCTGTTAGGGGCCAAGGTTTCTTCCAAAGTCATGAGTATGCCACGGATCACAGGCTGCAGCTCAAGCGCGCGCTCTGTTGGCACCATGCCTTCACTGGTACGCACTAAAATGGGGTCATTAAAGAGGTTTCTGAGACGCTTAAGACCATTACTCATTGCCGGTTGGGTAATGCTTAACTGGTTTGCGGCACGTGTTACATTGCATTCTCGAAGTAAGGTATCGAGGTAAACCAGCAGGTTAAGGTCAATTTTACTAATGTTCACTCAGTTTTCCTTTGTATTATTCTTCTTTTTTGGCATCTTGGAGAAAGCGATTTTCATGTGGATAAGGGTAAATATGTCTTACGACTCTCTCACGAATATCTCGTTGTGCTTGCTGCCAAAACAACACCTCAGCCAAATCAGCATGATGGCGCAGAAACATTTCCTTTAGTGTAGGATTTGTCAGAACAAATGTACACAACTGTTCAGGAAAGACGTCTTGTGGTGCACTGGAAATATCTCCAGAGTCGTACATATTATCAAGCCCTTGTTTTGGCAGCGCTCTAAAGTTCATTTCTGTGAGATATTGCACTTCATCATAGTCATAGAAGATAACTCTATGGTGTTTACTCACGCCAAAGTTTTTTAACAGCATGTCTCCTGGAAAAATGTTTACAGCGAGCATTTCTTTGAGTGCATAGCCGTAATCTCTAATGACTTGTTCGCACGTTTCTTTATCGGCTTGCTGTACAAAGAGGTTGAGCGGTGTCATGCGGCGCTCAATGTACAAGTGCTTTATCACCATATTATCCCCCTCAATACGAATACTTTGAGAGATAGAGTCCAGCAATAGCTGATAAAGGGCTGGTGAAATACGTGCAAGTGGGATCACCACATCGGAATATTCAATCGTATCTGCCATTCTACCTACGCGATCGTGGCGTTTTACGAGTTGGTAGCGCTCTAGAACGGTTGTTTTTGTAAATGGCTTACTTTCTGGAAATTGATCACGGATCACTTTAAAAACATAGGGAAAGCTTGGCAGAGTGAATACCATCATCACCATACCGGGTGTACCTGGTGCGACTTCAAATTGTTCTTCGGAATTAGCCAAGTGGTGCAAAAACTCACGATAAAATTCGGTTTTCCCCTGCTTATGAAAGCCGATGGCGTTATAAAGCTCAGCCTTTGTTTTATTTGGCATGAGTTGATTTAAAAACTTAACTAGCGCTGATGGGGCATGGGTCTCTACTAAAAAGTAAGCACGTGCAAAACCAAAAATCACCCGCATTTGCGAGCTGTTGGTAAGTAGAGCATCAATCAGTAAGCCCCCAGTTTGTGCGTGTAATACCGAAATGATAAACGGCTGTACACCAGATTTAGATACCACTCGGCCGACAATATAGGCGCCTTTATTACGATAGAAAGGTGCGCTGAGGATATCGAAGCGCATTAAATGCGCCTGATGATGCGTGTTAGGTGCTTGTTTAAGAAACGCCTTAACGAGTAGTCGAATATCTCTATCTAAATCTTCAAATTCACAATGGAAGTCAATGTGTTCAATGATTTTTTTGATGGTGGGCTTGAGGCCATTGACGACTGGAAAATAACTTCGATACTCAGCTTCTACAGGGAGTGACGTGGCGTTAGCAAGTTGGGTTTCAACAAAAATGAAATCGCTATTGTAATATCGGCGGTGAAAGAGGCGACAAAAAACTGAATTATAGAAAGTTTCAGCAAGCTCTGGTTGAGGGTGAAAGGTAAGACGCTCAAGGTAAGCCTGTTTTACTTGGTACCATAGCGATTCATCCAGTTGCGTCGAGCCATAGAGTTGTATTAACTTCTGTGCGGTTTCATCAACTTTACTATCGTATTGGCTGATCCTCGCTTTACTTATTCGCTCTATCTCTCCCCAATTTTGAGAAGCAAAAGCGATGGGTGCCAGTTTGGTAATTTTTACAAATGCGTGATAGTGGTTTTGAAAACCTGATAAAATTCGCTCTGCTAACTGCTGTGCTTGCATCTACATCCCTCATAAATTATCCACGCGGAGTGGTTTCACTTTACAAGGTAATGTGCGAAAAGTCATCTGGTAATACCAGTTAAGGCATTTGCATAACTATAGAGAATGCTCATTGATCAAGTGTGATTCTCAAAAAGCAATCAATGTAATTGAGCGGCTATATCACTCATATTCTTTGAGTTGCTTTTCTAATTTTGAAATCTCTTTCTCTAGGTTTTTAATCGCTTTAGCATGTGCCTTATTAATGGCCTTTATTTCCTTTTTAACTAGCCTGACGACCTTTTTGCGCCTGTCTTCATTCATCAGTTTAGTTAATTTATCTTGTTGCTCTCTAACTGCGGTATCTCTTTTGCGATTGAGCACGGCTTTTTCATGGTGTTTGGCTCTGAGTGCACGCTTTGTCCTTTTCGCAATTTGGTTACGTTCCAAATTGTTTAGCGTTTTATAGTGCTGTTCTGAGGGAGCCGAGGCTTTAGGGTCGGATGTAGTTATCGTATGCTGGGTCGCATTGGCCGAGCAGGGAAATTGGCTAAAAACGATGCCTCTGTCGGTAGTGCATTTGAAGTATTTTACCGTTGTTGCGGCGAAACAATGAGTAGAGACAAAAATCAGTACAAGTAGTTTTAGATATAATTGCATGTGGCATCCTTGCTGTAACAGTTAATATCTACTTAACCATAGATGACATCCCACTTTGTTCAAGGTTATTGCGCTTCAGGGACTGTGAATTTTTTTAATGTCTTAATACTTTGTATTAAAAATGGAATATCTAGATTACCGTTTAACACAAAGCCTTCCTTTGCTGACATCTGCTTGAAGCTACCATCTTGATTGACTAAGGTGATTTTGTCTTTTTTGAATGCAACTAAGACACCTTGCGTAAAGTTAACGCCTTCTGCATGAGAGCGAGTTTTAATGTTCGATGCCAGCATACTTTGTTGAGCAAGGGGATCGCAGCCTAGATAAGAGCTTAACAGGGTGTAGGTGATGTCATTGGGCTGCACAAGACCAGAAGCCTGAGCAAACAGCTCAATGTTCGTTACCGCAGAACTGGTTAATACCGTCGCTTGCTGTGCACTAATATCAATTGCCACGAACGGCTTTGAACTATCAATGTCAATTTCGTCACTTACTTCAATGATTGTTAATTTACTTGCTTGATGAGAAGGAACAAAAGAGAACTCGCCGTTAGCATTAACACTCATTAAGTCATTATTAATTGACCATACCGGAACTTGCTGCTGTAGCAGGACAGACTCTTTATAATAACTCGGTAGACCGTATATCAGGCTGAATAGCGCATCGCTGCTATTTCCTGCGCGTAAAACAGAATCCATTCGGAACACGTTATTTTTACCGTTGCTCTGAAGTGCTGTTGCTGTTTTTTGGAACAGCGCCTCATCTGTGTAAGCATAAACGTTGATAGGTTGCTCTGCTGTATCTTTCTTTTCTTTGCATACCGCCGAAATTACAGGGGCTTTATATTTTGAATGCGTATCACCAATGCTTAGTGAGTGCGCTTCTTCATACTGCTCGATATCAAGTAAATCGTGTCTGGCGAGTAAGCTCTTTGCGGTTGTAGGATAAGAGAGGGGTAATACATTATCTTGCTTAGTGATATCGAAAAAGGCATTCGCATCGGCCCAAATATGCAGGCTGTGACTGAGCGCAAAGCAGGTAACAATGGTCCCCGTTGCATAGCGAGGGAATTTATAGGATTTAAGCTCGGCCAAATGACGCCAAGCATAATTGCCTGCGAGTAGTTCAAAAGTGAGCACCAGTCCAAGCATTGCAATGGTAACGATGAGATTAACTAGGGATGATCCGACTAAGGTTTCCCACAATAAAACGAAAATATCGGAAAGCGAAGCTGGGTTTATATGGTAGCCAAGTTGTAGGTAAACAAAGGCATCCACTGTTAGTACAACAATACCAACCGAGGCAATAATAGCAGCCATCCCGCGAATATGTCGCGGGTAAGGGAATATTAAACTAAGCGGAAAGATAGTTAATACAAACGCACAAAAAGTGATGAAGCTGGTATGGCTTATCCACGTGATCAGCATATAAAACCAACCAACAAAGGTACTTGGCGCTTTGTCGGCGAACAAATAAACTGAGCTAATCAATAAAACCAAGCCAATGTTAGCAAAGGTAAACCAGTGTCCCCAGCTGAGTAATTGACTTGCTTTTGATGAAAAAGGGCTGTGCGGTGTAAGATTCATTCCGTTACTTTACTGATTGTGTAAGTGCTTTGGCAAAATTTTCGGCAACAGATTGTCTCTTACTCTCTGGAACATGTTCTTTTAGAATGTGCGTGATAGAATTACCCAAACACATTAAGCTGAGATCAACTGGTGCGTTTTGCGAGCTTAATACATTAACTAATTGGTCAACAATTTCTTCTACTTGTTTATTGGAATACTTTGATTGGATAGGCATCAGTTGGTTCAATTTATAAAAGCAATAATTTTTACATTTTAACATTAGAGGCGTGAAAAACAAAGATGAGCGTTGAGGTAAAAAAACTAGTTGTTCACTATGTAGACAAACAAGACGAAGATACCGAAATACATCTACGTGACGATGAAATGCAAATCAATGACAAAGTTAATGTTTTCATTGAACAATTGCATCATGCCTACAATGGCAAACCGGGTAAAGGGTTCTGTGCTTTTAGTGGTGAAAAAAGCAGTGTGGTCGCGTCTGCGATGCAGAGCTATAGAAATAATGAGCTTAACTTTTGGAATTTAACCCAAGAAGCAACCAATGTGCTTAAAGAAGAGCTTAATAAATATGCATTTCATGAAACTGGGTATTTAGTGTTTTGTCATTATCAGTATGTTGCCAGCAATTTTATTATGATTGCACTGATTAATATTAAAGAACATTACACAATTACCTCAGACTTAGACTTATCCGCAGCAAAACACTTAGATATTTCACGTATGCAATTGGCTGCGAGAATCGATTTAGATGCTTGGGATACGGCCGCAGAAGAAAACCGTTATATTTCCTTCATTAAGGGGCGTGCTGGTCGAAAAGTTGCTGATTTCTTTTTAGATTTTCTTGGTTGTGAAGAGGGGATCGATCCAAAGCAGCAATCGCAAACTATGTTACACGCGGTTGAGGATTATTTGTCTACACAGCAATTTGAAAAGTCTGAAAAAGACGACATCCGCAAGGAGATTTTTGATTACTGTAATGACTGTGTTTCAAGCGGCGAGGACGCAGATGTTAATACACTGTCCGAGACGCTTTCTAAGTCTTCAGACGTAAAATTTGAAGACTTTTATAAAGAGCAGGGCTATGAGCTGGAAGAAAGCTTTCCTGTCGATAAAAAGACAGTAACGAGTATGGTGAAATTTTCTGGGCTTGGCGGTGGAGTAAGCGTTGGTTTTGAACGTAAGCATTTGGGTGAGCGGGTTATTTATGATGCTGCGACTGATACGCTTACGATTAAAGGTGTACCGCCTAACTTAAAGGACCAAATTGAACGTTATTATAATGACGAATCTTAGTTTTTAAAAAGCAGCGTAAGCTGCTTTTTTGTTCCTATTTTATCCCTTTTTATGCAAAGATTTCTATTAATTTTCTGCTTTTGCTAGCATTTTTTTAAATTTAACTATACTTGCAATGTAGTACTTGTAGAGCAAGCAATTGGGATGAATCACAATGAAGATGAAACTAGCTTTAGGTTGTACCCTTTGCCTTGCCTGTTTTTCAGGGCATGCAGAGGTTAACTTTTCCGGATTCGCAAGTATCAATGCTGGTAAGGTGCTGAGCGGAAGTGGTGTTCCACAATTCGGAATAAACGATCCAATATTTCTCGCCGATTATCCTATCGTCAGTGTTTACGACGAGGATATCTCATTTGAACCTGAAACACTGATGGGCCTTCAATTTAGTGCTGATCTAACCGAAGGTTTAAGTGTTACTGGTCAAATTGTTGCGCGCGGCGCAGACGATTTTGATGCAAAGTTTGAGTGGGCTTATTTGTCCTATGAGATTAATGAGAATTGGACTTTCCAAGCAGGTAAAAAGCGCTTACCGCTATTCTATTATTCCGACTTTTATGATGTGGGTTACGCCTATATTTGGATGCGTGCACCCGCGGACAACTACACCTGGCAAATCTTTAATTATAATGGCATCAATATGCTCTACAGCGGCAGTATAGGCGACTGGTCATTGAGCGGGAATATTTACGCCGGTAAAGAAGACGATGATGACAATAAGCTGTTGAGCGAGTTTTTCTTTCAAGAGCCAACTAGAGAAATCTGGAAAGACATCCTAGGCGGCGTAATTCAAACCAGTAATGATTGGCTTGAAGTGCGTTTAACCCATATGCGTTACACCAACCAGCGGTATCGCTCTGGAGAGCCTGTTTTATGGGAGGGGAGTGATGAGCGAGATGGTAAGTTTTATGGTTTAGCAGTAAATGCAGATTGGGGAAATTTCTTTATTTTATCTGAGCTAAATCGGTTGGACTTAGACGGCAATCTAGACACCAAGATGCTGACACTGGGCTATCGCTTTGACAATATCACGCCATTTGTATCTTACGCAGATTTTGAAGGGGAGGGCGAGGATGCCGAAAGCCATGAAACCACTTCGTTTGGGGTTCGTTGGGATTTCCATTCCTCCGCCGCTTTCAAGATTCAGTACGATGAGGTAGAGGATAACTCCGTTGGTTTAGCGGTCGCAGGTGATAGTAAAGCCATTACAATTGGCATCGACATGGTATTTTAAGGAGAGAAGCATGAAAAAATTATTTTTACTTACTCTACTTTGCAGCTCTTTTAGTTGCCTAGCCGTGGATGTCATTGTCAATCCTGCCAATACTTCTACACTTGATGAAAACGAAATTAAGCAAATTTTTATCGGTAAATCAAAGTCATTCTCCGATGGCTCTAAAGCACTTCCGATAACACAGGCTGATGGCTCGGCGGTAACCGATGAGTTTAATGAAAAGGTACTTAATAAGTCATCAAGTCAACTTAAAGCTTATTGGTCAAAATTAGTATTTACGGGAAAAGGGACACCGCCAAAAGAAGCCGCCGATGATGCTGAGGTACTTAAACTCGTTGCGAGTAACCCTAACCTAATTGGGTTTGTGTCTTCGGGGGCCGCAGATAGCAGCGTTAAAGTGGTGAAGTCATTTTAGGAAGAGATAAGTAAGGCCCTATAAAAGGGCCTTACTTTAGATTTTGCTATCAATGATTAACATCGTCAGCTTTTTGCTTAGCATTTTTGCTGACTTTTCTTCAGCATTAGACTTAGCCATGTTCTCAAAACTAGACGCAGCTTTTATTTGTGCAGAAACATGCGCCTTTTCTTTATCGTTTTCCATGAGTGTTAAGCTCGAGTAGGCAAAAACATAATAAGTGCTGTTTTTCTTTACGTCTTCGAAATCTACGCTAAAGTCAATTTGAAAGTCTGCACTTTGTTTTTCACCCACAACAGTAAGACCTTGCTTAGTCAAGCTTTCGGCTAACTGGTTGCGGATAGACTCCTGCCCCCAAAACGTTGATGAAATACTAAAAGTTAATGACTGAATAAAATCATTCAGCATTTTGTTTTTGTTGCTCACAGAGGTTGGTATGGCAATACTACCGCCACCTAATTGCTTGTGATATTCGTTTGCTTTGCGTCTTTTGGCAATTAGTCGCTTAATTGCCATCGCTTCTTTTAATTTTTCTGAACTGGTTAGTGCCGAAATAGTCGCGTTACTGATCTCTTCGTCAAGTTGTCTAATATCAAGCTCCGCGTGCATTCTTGACTCAACCTTGTTAAATGAGGCAAGGGCATAGGCTGTTTTTTGCTCTGAGGAGTAAAACTCCTGCTCAATATTCACCCCCTGTAATTGTATGCTTGGGACTCGAGAATATAAAATCTCATCCACTCGATACGAAAAATCGCCGTTAGCCTGACTTTGAGCAACTTGTGTCGCTCCTTCAATTTCCACATTTAACTGTTTGGCTATCGCCAATCTAGCTGCTTCTTGGGCAGCAAGTTTGGCTTCTGTCCTATCTACAATATGACTTGCTGAACCCACGCCATACACTAGATAATCGGAACTCGGTTGCTGTGTAGCCCAAGTGGGTAAGCTTTCTTCCTTTGCAACAGCCTGCTTAGTAGACTGACAGGCAGATAAACTAAGTAGAATACACAGAGGTAAGGCTAGACGCTTAGAAACCATACCCGCTGCGCTCTTGAAGTTTTTGAATTTTCTTCTGTCCATTCCACACCTCTCGGTTAGTCGTCATATCTATTAATCGAAGATCTACCTGGTAGAAAGTGACTCGACTACCACCTTGTTCATCAACAAATGAGTTAATCGTGCCGGATAGTGCATAATCAGCACCTTGCTCTTGGCCGATCTCATTACGAGTTTCGAGGCTTGAATTAAGCTCTTGGTCTCGCCTTTCCTCACGAATTTCATCTCGTACATAGCGGTTTGCGACGAAGTCAGCTTGCCCGCTTCGCAATATGGCGCGCTTGAGGTCATTCAAAAAAGTGTCAACTGCAATATGCTGGTGCGACTTGTTACGAACAGATTGAATAATGATAGCGGGTCGAGTGCCTTCTTTGGCACGATGTTCACGTACCCAAGGGAAGCCGAGCATATCGCTTATCATTGCTTCAGCAACTAACTGAGAGTCTTTGGCATTCCATTTATCCGAAAGCGCTATTTCTTCATTGGTGTCCACGCGACTCACTTTGGTTGTTGAAGAACAACCCGTCATCGCTGCGCTAGACGCGATGAGCATTGGGACAACTAATTTAACTGCAAATTTAGGCTTCATGTATTCAGTCCATGTTAGTTAAAGATGATAAATAATTTTGTTTTTCTGGTTCAGCTACACCTGTGAAGGTGCGAATGTGGCTAAGCAACGGTGCTGTTTGAGACAGCGCTATATCCTGTTTAATCACTCTGCCAGTCCTTAATTGGGTTTGCAATTGCAGGTGAGTGGTATTTTCGGGTAATTTCACTCGAGCCACTCTAATTTCACCTGGTAAAGATTGCCATTGTCTTGTGTCTGCAGCCGCTGTAATAGCGTTGGTGACAGACGATGTTAGCTGAGCAAGCCCTGCCAACAGCGAGTTCTGCTGGATGCCAACTTGCGTTATAGCTTTACTTGCTGTGACTGCTTTTAATACTTCTCGAGAAATAGCGGTGTAAATTTCCATATTGGCATTACCTAGCGCGTCATACAGTGTGAGTAAGTTTACCGAATAAAAGGGGTGCAATTCTGTAAGTTTTTGTCCGTTAGCGAAAAGCGCAACATGTTGGATATCGTTTTTATGAGGTTGTAAGTAAGTAACGGAAATTCTACTGCCATACTTGAGTGCATCAATCACCCCTTCGTCAACGGCTTTTTGCCATAATTTATCACCGAGAGGTAAGCGTTTTGTGACAGTGCCCAGTACAACATCACTAAAGTCACCTGTTGCATAGTTTTGAATGAGATCAAACAAGCTGGTATCAGCAAACATTAAATTAAACCATGCGAACTGGGCTTGGCGTTCTTCTTTTGTTCCCCAATAAATCGGTGTAATCACTATCGCTTGTGCCTCTTCATCAGGTCTAAGGTAAAGGTTAAACTCTTTGCGCTGCGGTGATACACCTAAGCTTTGAACTAATGTGAAGTAGTTTTCTTCCTTGTCTGCAACCATTCTGTTGAGATCTAGCTGTGCTTGTTGACCTGCATATTGACCTAGTTTGTATTGTTTACTAAAGCCATTTTTGTATGCGCTCACCGCTCGCTCATATTGGATCCGAGCACTATCTAGCTCGCCTTGTTGCTCATATAAAACGCCACTTAAATACTGTGCAAATGCATCGTCTTTATACTCAAGTTCACTGCTGATAAATGGTTGATTAAAAACAGCTTTAAAAATTTGCTCAATATTACTTCCAGCTTTTTGTTGATTTACATAGCCTCCGGTTTGTTGCTGTAATTGAGAGAGATATAAGTCCAGTTGCCGCATTTCTGTCAGTGCAGAGTCATACAAAGCAACACGGTTTACCTTCGACGCGTTTGCCAACGACACATAATTAAGCGCCATTAATGTATGGATCATGGGTTTATGAAAAGCGCGGCCAGTATATTTTTTGTAACTTGCACCAGTAAAAGTAGAAAAAAGCTGGTCGCTGATGCTGACAGTGTAGGCGGCTTCAATGATTTCCTTTGCGTGAGAAAGATGTTGATTACTTAATTCATAATGGTGTTGTAAATGAGCTAACATACCGGATTCAAGATAATACAATAGCTCGTCACGAGATGAGTTTTTATAGGCATAGTCAATACGCTGTTGGGCTGAAATAAAATCTCCTTGCTCCGCGTATTCTATTGCCTGCTTGTTGGCTTTAGGGGTCAAGTTACAGCCGCTCAGCATCAAGCAACCTGTAAAGATCAAGAGTTTTATCATGAAGTTATATAAATCAATTTGGAATCGCATTCCTTGCATACTTGTTCTTATAATGGCAGTGTTGTTGTGTTCAATCATATAACAATAAATTAAATAGTAAAAAATTGAATTGAAAGTGCTAAATTGTTAAAAATCGTTTTTACAATTTATTACTGTTAATCAATGATTTTTTTGATAAATTTTATTCCGTAATCAGGGCAATTAAGGAACCCAACATGAAAGCAAAACAACTACTTATATCAGTGGCCGTTATAGGGATACTATCGGCTTGTAGTTCAAGTAAAGACGATGCGGCTTCAAGTCCAAGAGTTAATATTCCAGAATGGGTTCTCAATCCAACAATCGAAGATGGTATAGCGGCAGCAGATTGTGTGAAATACTCGGGCAATATTTCAATCGATCAAAAAATGGCGGTTGCAAATGCACGTCTTGCTCTTGCTCAACAGATTGAAACACGCATCGAAGGCCTTGATAAGACATTCGCGAACCGTACAGATGCAAACGAGGACACAACGGTAGGCGCAACCTTTAGCTCTGTATCCAAACAACTTACCAAACAAACATTAAATGGCTCTCGTATCGTTAAGGCCGATGTTATCGATATTTCTGGTAAAGACTACTTCTGTGCATTGACGACGTTATCACCTGATCAGACTAAAGAGCTTTTCAAAGATTTGATCAAAGAAAGTAAGCGCAGTGTAAACCCTCAGGATGAAAAGTTTTTATATCAAGAATTTAAAGCTTACAAAGCGGAAAAAGATCTTGAGAAGGAAATTGCAAGGCTAACTAATTAAAGCGTGAGTTTCACGCTTTAATTTTTTGAAAGGAACGCTCTATGCGCAAATCGGTATACTCATTTTTAGTCATGGCGTTAAGTGCCATTCCAAGTGCGGTGGCGAGTCAAGCCCAGCTTTTTGAAGAGCTGTCAGAGAAAATGTCACGTTGGCAAACCTCCGAACCTAGTGATGAAGAGCTAAGCGAGTTTGAGCAATATAAACGCCAACAATTAAGTGAGTTTGCTGATTATGTCGAAGAGCATTTTGAAGAGTACGATGCCTTTCGTGATAACGTGATCCAACAATGGGGAGATATAACTGTTTCTGATCAAGCTGCATTTGTCACCTACAGTGACGATTTATCATCCAGAATGGTTGTCGACTTTGAAGCCAATGAGTTGGTAGTAAGCATTAGGCATGCGGAAGATGAAAAGGTATCTCAGGCTCAACTTCAAGCCCTATATAAAGAATTTATTGCTAAAGACCGTGCAGTAATTGATGTATTTAATGCTGATACGCTCGCGATAAACCAAAGTGAAACAACAAAACGAGAAGTGGATAACGCTGCTCGTGCAAAAGCGTTGATCGCAGCGAAAAAGCAAATAGATAGCCAATTCGAACAACAGCAACGTTATATAGAACGCCAGACGGATGAGGCCATCATTGACGGCGAAGATACAAAATTAGCAGAGGCTCAACAACAAGCGCAACAGAAAAAGCTTGAATTGTTAAAGCAAAAACGTCTTAAAAAGCTATTAGAAACTGCAAGTAATACCGGTAAGAGTGAAGCAACAGTCGTATCTGAAATCGTGCTTAAACTACCCAAACATACTGAACTTTCCAAGCATCGAGCAGAACGTTATGTTAGCCAAGTGAATGCACAAGCGAAGCGCTTTGACATTGAGCCAAGTTTAATTTTTGCGGTTATGCACACCGAAAGCCACTTTAACCCAATGGCAAAGTCACACATTCCAGCGTTTGGTTTGATGCAGATAGTACCGACGAGTGCGGGCGTTGATGTGAATCGTATGTTGTACAATCGCGATGAACCTATGTCGGCGCCTTATTTATATGTGACGGACAATAATATTGAAGCGGGGACAGCTTACCTGAATATTCTCGATAAACGCTACCTGAGTAAAATACAGAATCCAATTAGTCGTAAGTATTGCATCATTGCGGCTTACAATACGGGAGCTGGCAATGTTGCCCGTGTGTTTAATGCGGATGACTCGAGATCAATCACAAAAGCAGCAAAGATCATTAATTCACTCTCGCCAGAAAACGTACTAGCGGCGCTAGACAAAAGTTTACCGTATGATGAAACCAAACATTATCTGGACAAAGTCTTAACGCGAGAAAAGCTCTATATAGCGCCAGAAGAAGGTATTGCACAAAAGTTATAAGTTAAGTGCGCTCAAGGCACCTTCAATGTGATCGTGGCGGAATCGATAACCTGCATCGAGAAGCTTTTTTGGTACGACGCGTTGCCCGTACAATAGCAATTCTGACATTTCGCCATATGCCAATTTGAGGACAAATGGTGGTACTGTAAATAGGCAAGGGCGTGAGATTGCGCTTGCTAAGGCTTGAGAAAGTTGCTTATTAGATACTGGATTAGGGGCTGTTGCATTAATAACACCGCAGATCTCGTCATGTTTAAGGATATACAGTATCGCCTGAATCATATCGTCGATATGGATCCAAGACATCATTTGTCTTCCTGAACCAATCGGACCGCCAACGCCAAATTGAAAAGGCGGCAACATCTTTGCCAAAGCCCCCCCCGATTTTGAAAGCACAATACCTGTTCTTAATATGCAGACTCTAGTATGGCTGGACTCGGCTCTAAAGGCGGTATCTTCCCAATCTTTGCATAGCCTATGAGAGAATTCATCATGGTAATCTTTGAAATCTTCAGTGATGGTCAAGTTATCCGGTTGGCGTCCATAAAAACCTATTGCACTACCTGAAATAAACACCTTGGGCGGTGACGTCGCAGTATTTATCGCTGCAACGATTTGCTCAGTGATTTTTATCCGGCTATTGTAGATCTCTTGTTTTTTTTCTTTGTTCCACCGGCCATCGGCTATTGGTTCACCCGCAAGATTAATGACCACATCAAGCTCATTAAAGTCAACATCATCGGTATCGGTGACGCAGCTAACCCCACTGGGTAATAGGCTTGCTGCTTTTGAAGGCGAACGGGTCAGTACAATCAGATTATGTTTGTGTATTAAAAATTGGCATAACTTTTTACCAATTAATCCTGTTGCGCCTGTTATGAATATATTCATTATCAATACTCTTTATTGTAATCAAATAAACCTACGTTTTAGCAAGGAGTTAGATCACTCATTTTCATTATAGGTGGTTTGTTTTAGAATGGTAAAAAAGCAAAAGGAGTGAACTGTGTCTTCACTGACTGGAATTAACAAAACGCTGGTGGTTTTGGCCTCGCTATTTTTAGTGTTAGGTGGTATCAAGCTCGCGTCTGAGATTGTCGTGCCGTTTATATTAGCTGCATTTATTGCGATTATCTGTAATCCCATGCTCAAGTTTTTGGCTCGCTTTAAAATACCAAAAGGGCTGGCCATTCTGGTGATTATCGCACTTGTGATTTTAATAGGTGCAAGTATTGGTGGGCTTGTTGGGCAATCAGTCAATGATTTCTCCAAGCAGCTGCCAACTTATAAAGAAGATTTACAAGAAAAGTTCGTTTGGTTGGTCAGTACTGCGGCGAACTACAATATCTTATTGGATAAACAACAACTTATTAGCATGCTAGACCCAAATAAGCTAATCGATGTGGCCACCAACATGCTGACTGGCTTTGGTGGTGTGATGGCAAATAGCTTTTTAATTTTGCTTATCGTCGTCTTCATGCTTTTTGAGGCACCTTCTTTGAGCCACAAAGTGCATCTTGCCCTAGACGATCCAGAGATGAAAATGCAGCAAATTGATAGATTTTTAGATTCTATCAATAGCTATTTGGCGATTAAAACGCTTGTGTCATTGGCGACAGGTGTCGTAGCGGCTGTTTTTTTATGGGCGTTAGGCGTTGATTACTTCGTGCTTTGGGGCGTAGTTGCATTTTTGCTTAACTATATACCAAACATAGGTTCAATCATTGCAGCAGTACCGCCCGTTTTACTGGCCTTAGTGACACAAGGACCATTGGTGAGTGGCATTGTTGCGGTGGGTTACATTTGTATTAATACCTTAATGGGCAACATTATTGAGCCGAGGTTTATGGGTCGAGGGTTAGGTTTATCGACCTTAGTAGTGTTTCTCTCGTTAATCTTTTGGGGCTGGTTACTCGGAACTGTGGGAATGCTGCTCTCTGTTCCACTTACCATGGTTGTGAAAATTGCCCTTGAAACCAGTGAAGAGGGTAAATGGCTTGCAATTCTTCTCGGTTCAGAACAACCCGATAATAGACCATCTTAACAACGCTGATACTCGGCAAATAAAAAGGAGCTACAAGTAGCTCCTTTACTAAGCATTTTATTCGTTATTACCTGAAGCTCAGGTTATTAAGGCTCGCCACCTAATAATCCAATCAAAAATGTCGCTAGAGATTCAAATCTTCTTTCAATACTTTACTGCTTTTTAGCTCGATGATGTGCGCTTTTAAAAATGCAATTTTGCAATTTTTATAAGCTGTCGCTGAGCGCGTCGCGTTTGGCATGTCTAGTAAGTATCGCCACCGGCAACTGTCTTCCATATATTCCTCCTGATTGCGAAGGGCACGTTCCATAATTGGCAAGATCTGAGTATTACCAGTGTCCGCTTGATACTTTTTAGTATCAAGCAATAACTTAGTGATCCAGGTTTGACGATGACGTTCAAGTAAGTTGATATTACTATCAAGACACATGAGGAATTTTTTTGCTTTTTCCGGATGCGTTGACTCATACTTCGTACAGTCTTGTAGTGTGACATCGTCGTCTGCAATCACAAAAAAGGTTAATCCCGATACCAATAGACTGCTAATTATTCTTTTCATGGTTAAACTCTATCGTAAATTTCGCGCCACCATGTTTGGAAGTACCGATTTGCATCAAGCCATGATACGACTTAACTAAATCAGATACGATAGCCATTCCTACGCCGTGGCCAGCTTCATAGGTGTCTAATCTTGCACCTCTGGTCAGCAGCTCTGAGCGACTATGCTCTGGAATGCCTGGACCATCATCTTCTACTTCTATGATTAGTAGGCGCTTTTTAGGTGCACTTACTTTTATATCGACCAAGGAGCCACATGCTTTACAGGCGTTATCTATAATATTACCAAGAATTTCCATTAAATCCGTTTTATCGCCAAGAAATGCGACCTCCTCACCACATTCGGATGAAAATTGAATGTGCTTGTCGTGATACACTTTAGTCATGGCGTTGAGTATTGAGTCTAGTACGGGTTTTACTGATGTTTGTTTCTTCCATGTATCGGATGCGCCCGTTGCAGCACGTTTCAATTGATGTTCGATCATCGCATTGATTCTGTCTAGTTGCTCCTGAGCGTCTGCATCTTTTGCCAGTGGACTGGATTTGATCACCGCAAGGGGAGTTTTTAACGCGTGCGCAAGGTCGCTAAGTGAAGCTCTATATCTCTCTTTTTGACGCTTTTGAGATTCCAGTAGTAGGTTTAAGTCGGATTTGATTGTTAGGAGTTCGACGGGGTAAAGACCCGTGATCTTATCGCGCTCGCCTGCCTCAATTTCTTTGATTTCTCTATCGAGTCGTTGCAGCGGCCTTGCGTTCCAGACAAACCCAAATGCCATCAATCCGGCTATCACCACTCCCATAACCAGCATCCAGTTGACCAAGGTGTTTCTAAACCCTGACATTAACTCCATCAGCGCGTCATTTTTCTTTAAAAGTACAAAGCGGGCTTGCTGCGATTGCTCTGCATTTCCGAGAATAACGGTCAGGCTAAGTTGCCAAAACAGTACGCCATTATATTCAACTCGCTTAAACTCAGATGCTCCAGCCTGATTTT
The DNA here is from genome assembly GCF_016695175.1 of Pseudoalteromonas sp. GCY. NCBI lineage: Bacteria > Pseudomonadati > Pseudomonadota > Gammaproteobacteria > Alteromonadales > Pseudoalteromonadaceae > Pseudoalteromonas > Pseudoalteromonas sp. GCY. Next base: position 2,393,351 of record NZ_CP068023.1, on the reverse strand, counting down.
CTGAAAAGTCAGGTGAAATTGAGAGGTTTACGGCCGACTCGGAATACCAAACTAGGGAATTATCCTGATAGACCAGTGCATAAGTATCAGAATTCAGTCTGTTTAACTCAGGTGCAAGAATACTGCGAGGCATTTCGAGTCCGTTCGAGACAAATTCGACTTCAGAGATAAGTGAATAGAGGTGGGCTTCCAATGTTTTTTCAGTCGCATCGACTAAAGAAGAATAATAAGCCCTGCCCACGGAGAAAAACAGCGCGGGAAGGGCAATAATAAGCACAAAGACAAGGATAAATCCTTGTCTTATTTTAAGCGAAATTTGAGAGCTGTTTACCACTGATTTTTGAACCTATATCCACGTCCTCTAAGGGTTTCAACAGGGTTCAGAGTGCCATCAGGATCTAGCTTCTTACGCAGTCTTAAGACAAACACTTCAATGACGTTAGAGTCTAAGTCAAAGTCCTGATCGTATATGTGCTCTGTGAGTTCAGATTTAGAAATGACTTTTTGCGGGTTAACCATCAAGTATTCTAAAACTTTATATTCGTAGGCTGTTAATGATAGCTCGTTATCGTTAACCCAAACTTGCTGTGAACGAGTATGGATTTTAATTGGACCGATGCTAATTTCAGGGTTCGCTTGTCCAGCACTACGTCTAATAAGTGCGTTACAGCGTGCAATCAGTTCTTCAACGTGAAACGGCTTAGTGAGATAGTCATCAGCACCCGCATCAAGGCCTTCTACCTTGTCTTGCCAGCGGTCACGTGCCGTTAAGATCAAAATAGGGATCTTAACGCCGTTAGCACGAGCTCTACGGATAATTTCAATACCGTCAAGTTTTGGCAAACCGAGGTCGATCACTGCCATATCTAACGGGTATTCTTCGAGGTGAAATAATCCAGATTCACCATCATGACACAAGTCAACGCTATATTTTTCTTTCTCTAATGCATTTCGCAGGTTTTCTGCTAATTGAATATCGTCTTCGATAACTAAAATACGCATCCTTAGTCCTTATTTACTTCACCTGTCTTCTTGTTTACTTTTAAGTCAACAATTCGACCATCTGGTTGGAGAATTCTTACCACAAAAAACTGATTTTCTTCAGAAATCTTAAGTGTCCTCCCAGCGTACTTATCTAGCGCCAGAGACACAGCTTCTTTTTTTGTAATTGTCTTTACATTCTTATCATTGCGGCTATTGGCGTCTGCTACACTCGAAGCGAACACCAAGAACAACGCTAAGAGAGTGAGTTGCAATCGCATTTTAAGCTCCACAGTTTCATAGATACTAAGTGTCTAAACTTCATAAATCTCAAACAAATTTAGTGCTTTTGTAATTAACCTTTGCTGAACTTAACGTTCAGTAAACTTCTATGGCAGAACTCGCTTGTACGGTTTTACAATACTAGCAGTATAGACACCAGCATCAATATAGGGATCGACGCTCGCCCATTGCTGCGCACTCTCTAAGTTTTCAAACTCAGCAATAACCAAAGACCCCGTAAAACCGGCTTCACCAGGATCTTCTGAGTCTATAGCTGGTAACGGACCTGCTGCAAACAATCGACCTTGTTGTTTTAATTCTTCTAAACGAGCTAAGTGAGCAGGGCGCGTAGCAAGACGTTTTTCTAATGAGTTTTCAGCGTCGGTTGAATAGATCATGTAAAGCATAAGTATTAGTTCCGGATTGGTTTCTAGGTTATTATTGTTATTTTTACGTATTTTGTCGGCTTTTCAGGGCCGTTTATCAATACTATGATAAAACGCCCTCAGTGCAAAAGTAAATGTACACTGAGTTTTTCGGTGATTAGACATTTAAACTTGAAAAACACTCAGCTTGACTGGTAGAGTCCTTCGGATATTTGTAGAAAATAATAATAAGGTTGATTGCAATGAGTGCAAACCGTGAGCATTTTAGCTCCCGATTAGGGTTTATCCTTGCCGCTGCGGGTTCTGCTGTTGGTATTGGTAACTTAGTCGGCTTTCCTGTTTCCGCCGCAAAAAATGGTGGTGGGGCATTTTTACTAATCTATGCACTATTTGTAGTGTTTATCTGTTTACCTGTCATGATGGCCGAAATGGCAATGGGTAGAAAGGCTCAAAAAGACCCGTTTGGCGCATATAAGCTGCTATCTAATCATGATAAAAAGTGGTCAATAGCTGGATTTTTGGCTGTACTCACGCCGTTTATGATTGCCGTCTTCTATATGGTTATTACCGTTTGGATTTTTGGCTTTTTGGCGCAAACAGCTTTAGGTAACTTAGATGTACTTGCCTCCCCGAAGTACTTTGGTACGTTTATCAATGATACCAACGTCTTTATCTATATGTTGATTGTGGGCGTTATCGTTAATCTTATCTTGGTTGGTGGTGTAAAAGAAGGGATCGAAAAAGCGGCTAAGTTACTCATGCCAGCGCTATTTGTCATGTTGATTGGCCTTGTTGCTTACGTGCTAACCCTTGATAACGCAATGGCAGGTGTTCGTTACTATATCGTTCCTGACTTTGAAAAGATGAATGCAAGTGTGCTAAATGGCGCACTGTCACAGGCTTTCTTTTCACTGTCTTTGGGTATGGGTATTTTGATAACTTATGCTTCATATATTTCCAAGAAAGACGATATTGTTGGCAGCTCTAAAATGGTCGCTATTACAGATTCATTAGTGGCATTCATCGCAGGTCTGATGGTGCTTCCAGCTATCTTTAGTTTCAATCCGAATACAGATCCAAGTAAGTTATCGGACTCTTCAGTATCTATGATTTTCGATTACTTACCTAAATTGTTATTGGCTTTACAAGATGATATTGGTTATGTCGGTGCCTCAATCGTTGCTGGTACTTTCTTTTTGCTGGTTTTCTTTGCCGCGATAACGTCATTAGTGTCAATTGTCGAGGTGCCTACCGCGACTTTGATGGAAGAAAAATGTATTTCACGTAAAAAGGCATTGATTATCTTAGCGTTGACCACAGGTATTTTAACTGTGCTATCTACTATGTCCTTTGGAATGGTGGATTGGCTTACAAGTTTTGTAAGTTATGGCGATGCTCAGAAGAGCTTCTTTGACCTAGTCTACGACGTGTTTTACGACACTATTTTACCGTTGAATGGTTTGCTGTTGTGTCTATTCGTTACTTATCGCTGGAAAAAATCTGGTTTGAATGAGGAACTTGCACAAGGCGCAGAGGGGTACGTAGGTAGCTTTACTGAGAAATATATTAATTTCTCTCTATCTACATTCATCCCAGTGATCCTGTTGGCTATTTTCATTAATACCGTTGCAACTAAATATTTTGCATTCAGTATCTTTGGCTTCTAGCTGCAGGACATTCGTTTTGGGCACGATGATATCGGCGTATTAATGCGCCGATATTTATTCTCCACTAAGCCACTAAAATTTTACGCCCGAATCTAAGTACTGCCCAATTCCTATTGTAAACATCCACAGCCCCCACAGGCTATGCTCTAACACACACACCGCAAGCGAGCGACTATGTGCGTAGGTATAAGAAAATAGTAGCCCTCCAACAAAAGATAACGCCACGGCTATCCAGTTGTCGTAGACGCAGTGCGCAAGCGCAAACACTAATGCACTTAGCAAAACTCGATTGTTCTTATTCGGTAAAATCCTTTTATAGCGATGAAAGAAGTAGCTCCTAAAAATTAACTCTTGTGGTAAGACGGAAAGAATAGGGTAGGCAATTAATAATAATAACCAGTCGCTGGGTGAATTGAGCGGCAGGGAAAACCAATTTCCTTGACTAACTAAACCATAGAGCATGGCTGAAAACATCGCACCTGCGAAAAATGTGGTAAATAATCGTTTTTTGACGGACGAAAACTCTCCCAAACTGGTTAATCTAAAGCGTTTGAAATGGGGATCGGTTAGTAGTAAATGGGTACAGACTGCCATTAAAATGATCAGTGCTGGAAAAAGCCAATTGTTGAGGTGATCACGGAATTGATAAGCGACAATGGGCAGGACAAAGAATACAAATACGAGTTCACACCACCGGTATTGGCTTGCGTTCAAGATTGGTTCCCCAAAATATTTGGCGGCTACAAGCCGCTATAGTTAGCTCTCACTCGTTAACTATAGCAGCTGCAGATGAACCTTGAATGGTTACTCTTCAGGTAAATATTTTTGAATTTTAAACATGGTAAAGAGGAGTGCTACGAAGGTGATCCCAATTAAACCAAAGACTTTAAAGTTCACCCAAAAATCAAGAGAGAAATGGTACGCAACGTAAAGGTTTAGGCCTGCGATGAAGAAAAGTAATACTGCCCAAAATAGATTTAATTGGTCGCAGTCTTTGGCAGGTAAATCAATATCAATCTCGCTTTTTTCTTTCTCAGCAACTGACTTTAACACGCCTTCGAGTGCGCCTTTTACCAAGTTTTTATTAAACAGGTATCTGGATATGAGTAGTGCCGCACCTAAAATGGCATAAATAATAGTGGCTTTCCATTTAATAAACTGCTCATCATGGAAGAAAATCGTCATCCCACCAAGGATCAATGCAATCGCTAGGAATACCCAATGACGCTTTGCGACTTCGCGCTTAGTGATGTATTGGTGTGCGACCTGAATTAGAGAGGCGATGATTAGCACTCCCGTTGCCCAAAAAATATCGACAAACTTATAAACCGCAAAAAATAAGATGAGCGGTAAGTACTCAATTAAAAATGACATTTTTTATCCTAACAAAGTTGGTTGTAAGGGTTTTACCAAGATACGGCGAGAACATCAACATTGACTTTCTTTGATGAAACCCATAGCCTGCTGCGCTCATTCAATGGTTCAGAGGTATTTGCATGAATAAGAGCGATTTAGTTACAAAAATGGCGGAAATTAGTGGATTAACAAAGAAAGATTCACAGGCGGTGTTAAATGTCATTTTACAGGTCACTAAAAAGCGCTTGTCAGAAGGTGATCAGATGCAAATCAATGGACTTGGAACATTCGCGTTAAGTTATCATCCCCCAAAGCAAGGACGTAATCCTCAAACAGGTGAGACTATCACCATTGAGGGACAAAACAAGGTATTGTTTAAGCCAGCTAAAGCCTTGAAAGATAACTTGCGTTAATATTAGAAAAGCCAGTGTCTAACACTGGCTTGACAGTAATATTACTTCTGCGTTGCAGCTTTCATTCGCTCAACAAAGGTTTTTAGCTCAAAGCACATGGTGCTAGGGTCATCCAAATGTTTTTCGATGATTTTTACCACCGCCGAGCCACTAATTGCACCTGCCGCACCTGAGCTAATCGCATGTTTTACATGCTCCGGTTCAGAAATACCAAACCCTAGCAGGGGCGGCGCAGCATGATACTCGATAAGTTTGGTTATCATCTCTGTTGCTGGCATTTGTGCCGTCGTTTCTGTGCCAGTAACACCTGCGCGCGAAAGTAAATAAGTATAGCCACGACCTCGGGTGGCGCATTCTCGTAACGTATCATCACAGGCATTCGGTGTGGCAATGAAAATAGGCGCGATGTCATTTGCCATTGCAGTGAGCCTAAACGGTTTAGCTTCGTGCAGTGGCACATCAGCAACTAAGATAGAATCCACACCCGCAGTCTTGGCGTCTTGATAAAACTGCTCAATACCCCGAGCAAAAATCAAGTTTGAGTAAAGCAACAAACCAATTGGAATATCGCTATTGTAACGACGAATTTCAGCGATGATCTCAAGACAGTCTTGCGTATTAACATCTTGCTCTAATGCACGGATGTTAGCAGCTTGGATAACAGGACCATCGGCGATGGGATCGGAAAACGGAATACCGAGCTCCAATGCATCAGCACCACCGTCAATCAGACTTTTGATGATCTCAATACTGAGAGCCTTATTGGGATCGCCAATCGTCACGAAAGGAACAAATGCACCTTGGTTTTTTTCATTTAAGTGCGCGAACATCGCGTCATAACGTCTCATAGTTCACCTCGCTCAGATAGTACCTGGTGGACGTGAGCTAAGTCTTTGTCTCCGCGACCACTTAAGTTAACAACAATCACCGTTTCTTCGGTTTGCGCTTCTGCATATTTTAGTGCGTATGCCAGAGCATGGCTTGACTCTAGGGCTGGAATAATACCTTCGTGTTTAGCAAGCGCTTGAAAGGCATTTAATGCTTCAGTGTCGGTAATGCCAACATATTGCGCGCGGCCCGTTTCATGAAGGTAGGCGTGTTGTGGACCAACAGCTGGGTAGTCAAGACCCGCAGATACAGAGTAAGACTCTTCGATTTGGCCATCTTTGTTCTGCATGATATAGGTATAGGCACCGTGCAAAATACCTTTAGTACCCTTACATAATGCAGCGCCGTGTTCATCGGTATCTAAGCCCTTACCAGCCGGCTCCACGCCAATTAATTTAACGTCTTTTTCATCAATAAAGTCTGCGAACATACCAATAGCATTTGAGCCGCCGCCCACACATGCGATAACCGCATCTGGCAAACGACCTTCGGCTTTTAGTATTTGCTGTTTAGCTTCTTCACCAATCATTTTTTGGAATTCGCGGACAATCGTCGGGAATGGGTGAGGACCGGCAGCCGTTCCGAGTAAATAGTGCGCCGTTTTGTAGTTTGCAGACCAGTCACGTAATGCTTCATTTACCGCGTCTTTTAATGTGCCTGAGCCGGCAGTAACTGGGATAACTTCCGCACCCATCAAACGCATTCTAAATACGTTTGGTTGCTGACGCTCAACATCTTTAGCCCCCATGTATACCCGGCACTTTAAGCCGAGTAAGGAGCAGGCTAGGGCGGTTGCAACACCATGTTGTCCAGCGCCGGTTTCAGCGATGACTTCTTTTTTTCCCATACGTTTGGTTAAGAGCGCCTGACCTAACACTTGGTTGGTCTTGTGTGCACCACCATGAAGTAAATCTTCACGCTTCAAGTACAGTTTAACCTTAGGGTTTTTAACTAAGTTGCGTGTCTTGGTCAGTGGTGTTGGTCGACCCGCAAATTCATTCAAAAGTTGATAAAACTCCTGCTGAAATTCTGGGTCTTTTTGTGATTTATAAAATTCCTGTTCTAACTGCTTTAACGCAGGTACGAGTAACTCGGGCACAAACATGCCTCCGAAGTCACCAAAATAAGCTGAATTACTCATGTCCACCTCAATATTTTCGAATTTGTGTAAACGCGTTAGCGATTTTTTGAGCGCATTTTTTACCAGGCGATTGCTCAACACCTGAATTTAGGTCAAGTCCATCGGCACCTATATTGACGGCACCGTGAATGTTGTCGGGGGTTAGGCCGCCAGCCAACATATAATTGCTCGAACTACGATTTAATAGCTGCCAATCAAACACTTGCCCCGTGCCACCAAATGCAGTATCGGTTTTGGTATCATACAACTGTTTGTCTACGCCAGCGAAGGGGCTTGGCAGTGTTGTGTCCACCCCCTGTGCTTTCCAAATTTGACAGGTAACTGGAAGTTGTTTTCGCAGGGTATCGATGTACAGTTCATCTTCATTGCCATGTAATTGCACTGCACTCAGTTTTAATATTTGCGCATACTCTGCAACTTGCTCAAGTGGTGCGTTAACGAACACACCAACGTACTTTAGAGGTGCGCTATCGGCGACGGCCTTTGCACAATCAATGTCGACATAACGAGGCGATTTTGGATAAAAGATAAGACCGCCGTATACCGCTCCAGCTTCATAAGCTGCTTGCGCATCTTGGCTTCGAGTAAGACCACACACTTTGTTTTCGCCCAAAATCAAGCGTCTGCAAGCAAGTTCTAAGTCCTGCTCAGCCATCAATGAACTGCCGACCAAAAAGCCGTCACAAATCGGTGATAAGCGCTTCACATCGCGGTGTGTGTATATGCCAGACTCCGAAATCACCACTTTGTCTTCGGGGATTAACTTTCTTAGTTTCTCTGTAGTTGCTAAATCCGTTGATAAGTCTCTCAGATCACGGTTGTTAATACCGATAAGTTCAGCATCTAACGCTAGCGCTCTTGTCACTTCTTCTTCGTTGCTTACTTCCGTTAAAATCGACATATTAAGTGATTTGGCCACGCTCGCTAGTGCCAAATATTCTTCGTCATTTAATACAGACAACATCAAAAGAATGGCATCGCCACCGTGTAAGCGGGCGAGATAAACTTGGTATTCATCAATAAAGAAGTCTTTACAGATCAGAGGCTGATCAACCAGCTTTCTTACCGTGGCAAGGTATTCATAACTGCCTTGAAAGTATTTTTCGTCGGTTAGCACGCTAATACACGTCGCGTACTTACGATAAACACTGGTAATTTCAGTCAAATCAAAATGTGAGCGAATAAGGCCTTTTGAAGGCGACGCCTTTTTGCACTCTAAAATAAATTGTGTCCCAGCTTGCGCCAACGCAGCGGTGAAGTTAAGCGTGGTGGGGGTTACTTCATCGATAAAGTCACTTAACGGACGCTGCGCCTTACGCGCTTTTAATTCTTCGACTTTATCGGCAACAATTTTTTCTAATACGTTAGCCATTACTCACCTCTACAATGTTAGCCAAGGTTGTCATGGCTTTCTTGCTTGCAAGCACTTCGCGTACGTGCTGGCTTGCGGTTTTAAAATCTGACGCCTTATCGGTTAATACCAACAAGGCTGCAACGTTTGCAATGATCGCTGCATTGTGTGCTGCTTCGCCTTCACCATTTAAAATCGCAAGGCTCGCTTTCGCGTTATATTCTGGCGTATCACCAGCAATAGATTCAAGTGAATAGTTTTCTAGTCCAAAATCGCTTGGGGTAACGGTGTATTGCGTCACTTCACCATGCTTTACTTCTGCGACTAGCGTTTCGCCGTGTAGGGCAATTTCATCTGTGCCACTACCGTGAACTACCATCGCTCGTTTCGTGCCTAAGCGGTTTAACGTTTCAGCCATGGGTAAAACAAGGGCAGGGTCGTAAACGCCGAGTAATTGCACCTCTGGCTTGGCTGGATTTGCCAATGGCCCCAGAATATTAAATATCGTGCGCGTTTTTAGTTGCGTGCGAACTGGCATGGCATGTTTTACACCAGCGTGGTAATGCGGTGCAAACAAAAAGGTAAAGCCCGTCTCTGCTAAGCACTTTTCTGCAAGTGCGGGAGTCATATCAATGTTGATCCCAAGTGCTTTTAGTAAATCCGCGGAACCTGATTTACTGCTCACGCTGCGGTTACCGTGTTTGACCATATTAATACCACATGCTGCGGCGACAATGGCGGCGGTGGTACTCACGTTGATGGTATTTGTGCCATCGCCACCCGTACCACAGCTGTCTGCTGCGAGTAGGTCTTGCTTGTCAAATGCGGTGGCATGGTCACGCATAGCCTGAGCTGCTCCGGCTATTTCCGCCGCTGTTTCACCTTTAAACTTTAGCGCAAGCAGCGCTGCGGTAAGTTCGATGTCGCTCAGTTGTCCAGCCATAATATCGCTAAACAAGGATTTGGCGGCGTCGAACGATAAATCTTGTTGCTGTAATAGAGGTTGTAACTTTTCCATCGTGCTCTCCTAAGCGCTAAGGTACGCGATACTTTGTTGTAATAGCTGAGCGCCATTGGGGGTCAATATTGATTCTGGGTGAAATTGATAGCCAATCACTTTGTGTTCACTGTGATAGATAGCCATCGGAATGGCCTGGTATCTCGCGATCACTTGTAGTGCTGGTGGTACGCTTGTTGCCATCAGAGAGTGATAACGCGCCACGGGGAATTGTGTCCCAAGTCCGGCAAATACCGGATGCTCATCCGCTTCAATAATAGAAGATTTGCCATGTACCGTCTCACCCGCTTTGCCAACTTCACCACCATAACTTTGGGTTATGGCTTGTTGACCGAGGCAAATCCCAAGCATGGGGAATTTACCTTTACATAGCTCAATTAACTCGAGCAAACAGCCTGCTTCCGATGGCGCGCCAGGTCCAGGTGATAAAACTAAGATCACAGGATCAACCTCTGCACACATTTTATTGAAAATGGTTTCGGCAGAGATATTGTTACGATAAACGACCAAGTCGAGTCCTAACAAACTAAGCTCATCCACAAGGTTATAACTGAAAGAATCAAAATTATCTAAAAAGTATACCTTAGTCATGGTTTGCTCCTTCATACGTGGACTGCACTGCTTTAATCACTGCCATGGCCTTAGCTTTAGTTTCATTTGCTTCGCTTTGTGGATTTGAGTCAAACACAACACCCGCGCCCGCTTGCACGTAAGCAACGTTATTTTTTACAAACGCGGAGCGAATTACGATGCAGCTGTCCATCGCGCCATTGCCCATCAAATAACCTACCGCGCCGCCGTAACTACCACGACGCTGCTTTTCTGTATGGCGAACAAGTTCTGCGGCTTTAACTTTTGGCGCGCCGACGAGAGTGCCCATATTCATACAAGCCTGATAGGCGTGAAGCGCATCTAAATCCGGCTTTAATTGGCCAACGACGCGTGATACTAAATGCATGACTTGTGAATAGCGGTCCACTTTCAATAATTCTTTTGCGTGTCGAGTACCTGCAATACTGATCCGCGCGACATCGTTACGGGCAAGGTCAACCAGCATAAGGTGCTCTGCACGCTCTTTTTGATCGTTGCGCAGTTCAAGTTCAATGCGGCTATCTAAATCCGGATTGATACTACCATCAGCAAACTTACCTCGTGGTCTCGTTCCTGCGATGGGATAGACTTCAACTTGGTTACTCTGCTCACAGTATTTGAGTGCCGACTCTGGAGATGCGCCAAATAGCACAAAGCGTTCATCCTTCATATAAAACATGTAAGGACTAGGGTTTTGTAGTTTGAGCTGTTTATAGGCGGCGAGTGAGTTATGGCAAGGGAGTGAAAAAGTACGAGAGGGAACGACTTGAAAGATGTCACCGTTGATAATGTTGGTTTTCAACTTTTCAACGTGTTGACAATATTCGTCGTCACTCACATTGACTTTGAGTTCTGCGCCGCCACATTGCGGCTCAAACTGAAATTCAGTGATTTGGTCACACTGACTGTTTAGCTCTTCCAACTGTTTGCCTACTTCAAAACAATTGGCGTGAACCTCAGGGCCATTGAAAACATTGCCAATGAGCTCAGTGGTTTGTGCTTGATGATCGATCACAACTAAGGTTTCGGCGAGATAGAAAACATAGTCGGGACAGTCGTTGTCCCCATCTGGTACTTCAGGAAGTTGCTCGAAGTTTGCCACCATATCATAGGCGAATACACCACCTAAAAAGACGGAAAATGGCGTGTCTGAGTTACGTTTGATTTCATTGATACAAGTTCTGAGCGCACTAAAGGCGTTATCCGCTTTTAGTTTTGTATGCTCATCAATGTCACTTTCAAATGCGTTGTACGTGAGCGTCAAGGTATTATCATTGAGGATCACGTCACAGTTTGTGACCTTTTGTGCAAGATACGGCAGCAACTGAACACCATTGTTAGACAAGGCTTTGGCAATGACTTGGGCGCCGTTACATTCGAATCGAATTGCACTATCCACAAGCACGATACTTTTCACATTGTCTTTAGACTCTATTTCTGCTGATTCGAGCAGTAACGAGTTTGCTTTGTTTAAACCTGCGTATAAAGACAGTGGGCTGGCAATATAATCGCGCCTTTGTCTTATGCTGGTGACCTCACCTGGTGTGGTCGTTATATGACTAAAAATCAAACCTCATTCCTCTTAATTTCTAGATATTCTGTTTAGAAAATAAAAAACCCCCGAAAGCTAAGCTCTGCGGGGGTTATTGTTCAGACACAACAATACCGTCCCGCTAGGGCATCCACCACCACCAAATTGTGTTTACTGTGATATTGTTGTTCATATAAGCCTCTAAAAAGTATAAAAAAACCCGCGACATTGCGCGGGTTGATAAATCGTAGATATAACGAAACACACCCGCTTAGTTCGAGTGCCACCACCAAATGTTTTTTTGAATTTGTTTGTTCATTTGTGAATATTTCGTTGTTTAATCTAAATTAGCTACAGTAAACCCTATTCTTGCTACAAGTGTCAAGGGCAAATATCAGAAAATAACCTAAGGTCGTATCAGTTAACTTGTGATATAATCAAAACGTTGATAATTCATAGAGATAGTTAATACATTTTGATTAAATATGACCTCCACAGCCATACTACTTTTTCCGATGGCCGCTTAGCTGTTGATGAATTGCTTGAGCGAGCAACGGAAAAAGGCGTTGATATTCTTGCAATTACAGATCATGACACGATAGATGCGATCCAGCCTGCCCGTGACTACATTAACCAAAATAATCTCACGTTAGAACTTATTAATGGCGTTGAAATTTCCACAAAATGGGAAAGCTTTGAGATCCATATCGTTGGATTAAATTTTGACCCTGAGCATGATGCATTAACAAAGTTGCTGCACGAGCAGCAGCAAAAGCGAGAAGCCAGAGCAAAAGAAATCGGCGAGCGATTAGCCAAAAAGGGCTATGAGCATGTCTACGAAGATGCCCTTGCACTTGCCCAAACTGCGCAGATCACCAGAGCGCATTTTGCTCAAGTGCTGGTTGAGCGGGGCGTGGCTAAAAACGTGCAAAGCGTTTTCAATAAATTTTTAGCACGTGGCAAAACTGGGTATGTGCCAAGTCAGTGGTGCGATATACAAACGGCCGTTACTGCTATTCACGCAGCGGGTGGAGTAAGTGTGTTGGCGCATCCTGCTCGATATAAGATGTCGAATAAGTGGCTAAGAAAGTTAATTACTGATTTTAAAGCGGTTGGGGGAGCTGCGATGGAAGTTGCACAGCCGCAGCAAGCGCCTACTGAGCGCCAGTTTTTGGGACGACTAAGTCAAGAGTTTGAATTGTTAGCAAGCCAAGGGTCAGATTTCCACTTCCCAATGCCTTGGGTCGACCTTGGTCGTAACTTGTATTTACCTAAAGATTGTCAAGGAGTTTGGCGTCATTGGGGAGGCAAAGAGGAATAAGCTTATGAGTCAATTTTTTCATATTCACCCAGATAACCCGCAAACGCGTTTAATTCGCCAAGCGGCTGATATTATTGAGCAAGGTGGCGTGGTGGTGTTTCCAACCGACTCCGGCTATGCTATTGGTTGCAACCTCGGTAATAAGCAAGCTAAGGAGCGGATAGAGCGGATCCGCGGTATCGAAAAGCACCATAACTTCACTCTCTTATGCCGTGATCTGTCGGAGCTTTCGACCTATGCCCGTGTCGATAATCAAATGTTTAGGATGATTAAAAATAATACGCCCGGTCCGTACACGTTTATTTTTAAAGGGACGAAAGAAGTTCCTCGTCGTTTGCTCAATGAGAAGAAAAAAACCATCGGGATCCGTGTTACTGATAACCCAATTACTTGCGCGTTGTTGGAAGCACTGGGTGAACCTTTGATGTCATGCTCTTTGATTTTGCCAGGAGAGCAGTTTACTGAGTCCGACCCCGATGATATCCGTATGCGTCTTGAGAAGCACGTAGACTTGATCATTCATGGTGGCTATTTAGTCGAGCAAGCAACCACAGTTATTGATATGTCCGAAGACACCATTGAAATTTTGCGTCGTGGCTGTGGCGATACGTCGCCTTTTGAATAACGCATGTTGAGATGACAGAAGCACTCCAACAGAAATTACCGCTGGCATTTTTACACGGTGAAGCGGTAATTGAAAAGCCGGAAGATCTTTATATTCCCCCCGAAGCCTTAGAAGTTATCTTAGAGACCTTTGAAGGCCCGTTGGACTTACTGCTTTATCTTATTAAAAGACATAAATTAGATATTCTAGAATTACCGATTTTTAGTATTACTCAGCAGTATGTTCAGTATGTTGAAATGATGAAGGACATGCAGCTCGAACTTGCGGGTGAATACTTAGTGATGGCAGCTTTGCTGGCACAAATAAAATCAAGAATGCTACTACCAAAACACGAAGAGTTAGAGGAAGAGGAAGATCCCAGAGCAGAGCTGGTGAGGCGCTTGCAGGAATACGAGCAATTTAAGCAAGCCGCTGAGAACTTAGATGAGATCCCTCGTGTTGAGCGTGATATCTTTGTCGCTCATGCGTTGGTAGACAGTAGTACCGACACTGAGCCAGAATTCCCAGACATTGAACTGAGGGAATTACTTTTGGCGCTGTCGGAAGTGATGGCCCGAGCCAAGACCTTTGAGCACCATCATATATCCGCAGAAGCACTTTCAACCCGAGAGCGTATGAGCTTTATATTGCAATTGCTACGAGAACAGAATAAGCCGGTAGAATTTGCGCGATTCTTCACCTTGGACGAAGGGCGCAGTGGTGTGGTGGTTACTTTTATTGCCATGCTCGAACTCATTAAGGAGCAATTGGTTGACTATATTCAGTCAGCAACGGCAGCGTCGATTTACCTGCATTTAAAAGGCTAGGGGATGGCTGCAGCCTCTGCTATACTCCGCATTTTTATCTTCAAGCATAAAATATGAAAAGACGCGTTAGCGATGAACAACTGGTTGAATTAGTTGAAGCAGCGATTTTCGTTTCAGATAAGCCGTTATCTAAAAAGCGCTTAAAAGAAACTGTGCTGGAAGATATCAGCGTGTCATCACCGCGTATTGATCAGGCACTGGAAACACTGGTAAATCATTATCAAACTCGCGGTGTAAGGCTGGTTGAGGTTGGTACCGGATACCGTTTTCAAGCTTGCCCGAGCTTGAGCCCTTGGCTAAGTAAACTGTGGCAGGAAAAAGCACCAAAATACTCACGTGCTACACTTGAGACTTTGGCATTGATTGCTTACCGACAACCAATCACTCGAGGCGAAATAGAGCAAGTGCGCGGCGTTACCGTGAGTTCTAATATTATCAAAAGCTTGATAGATCGCGAGTGGATAAAAGTGGTGGGTTATAAAGAGGTACCAGGTAAGCCTGCATTGTATGCAACGACAAAACAATTTTTAGATTACTTCTCATTATCTGGTCTTGGGGAACTACCACGATTACCTGAACAACATAATGAGAAAATAGAACAGTTATTAAACGATCCTTCTGTGAGAGAACCATCTGAATGAGTGAAAAACTACAAAAAGTATTGGCAAGAGCTGGCGTTGGCTCAAGACGCGAAATGGAAAAGTATATTGAGTCTAACCGCGTAAGTGTAGATGGAAAAGTTGCCAAACTAGGAGACCGAGTGGAAGAGACTTCGGTGATCCGTGTAGATGGACATATTGTTAAAATAGAGCAGCAAGAAGAGCGCATCTGTCGCGTACTTATGTATCATAAGCCTGAAGGTGAGCTGTGTACTCGTCGCGACCCTCAAGGTCGTCGCACTGTATTTGATAGGCTACCAAAGTTAGATGGTGACCGTTGGATAGCAATTGGGCGATTAGATATCAATACATCAGGCCTGTTGCTCTTTACCAATGATGGTGAGCTCGCTAATCGCTTGATGCATCCAAAATACGAAGTCGAGCGTGAGTATTCTGCCCGGGTATTTGGTGAAGTAACAAACCAAACGTTGCGTACATTAACCAAAGGCGTTGAGCTAGAAGACGGTCCTGCAAAATTCCTTAAGATTAAGCCACTTGGTGGTGAAGGTCTGAATAAGTGGTTCAATGTAACGCTGACCGAAGGGCGTAATCGTGAAGTCAGGCGTCTTTGGCAGTCGCAAGATGTTGAAGTGTCGCGTTTGATCCGTATCCGTTATGGTAAATTGGAGCTTAACAAGCGCTTGCCACAAGGTGGATGGGAAGAATTAAAATTAGAAGATGTTAACTACTTACGTAAATCGGTAAGCATGAGAGCCGAGCAGCAAACTAAGTTGTCGGTCATGCCAGAAAAGCGCAAAGACAAGCGCGCGAAAATCAATAAGATCCGCAAAGCAGTGAAAAAGCATAATCAAAGGGTCAAAACCCCAAGAAGAAAGTAATTTAAGCTTTTTTAAAACACCAGCCTAGTGAGCTGGTGTTTTTGTATTTGATAAGGAGATGCAAATGAAAGAGATGTTTTCTGGTAGTTGTCTGTGTGGTCAGGTTAAATATCTTGTAGAGGGCAATGCACAGGGCTTTTATTTATGTCATTGTAAGTATTGTCAAAAAGACACAGGCTCCGCACATGCTGCGAATTTATTTTTTCAAAATGCAGTGCTAACTTGGCTTACGGGCGAAAAGTTAATTACACGCTTTACTTTACCGAATACTAAGCACGTTAAAGCCTTTTGTGCTTGTTGTGGCTCGGCATTACCAAACCAGCAGCCTGTTGGTTTAGTGGTACCTGCCGGTAGTTTAGATGATGCACCGAGCCTAACGCCAACTGCACACCTATTTATCGCGAGCAAAGCGAAGTGGGATGAAAAATTAGAGCAAGTGCTGGCGTTTGAAACCTTGCCGAGAGATTAACTTAAATAATATAGAAGGCTGCAATTGTGGATTTGCAGCCTTTTAAAGTACTAGTTAGTAGGTTTGGGCATCTAAAGATTGGCCATTAACCCCGATAGAGTCATCAGACATCAAGTACAGGTATGTTGGCATTAATTCTTCAGGTGTTTTTAGTTTATCTTTATCTTCACCAGGGAATGCTGATGCACGCATACTTGTTCTTGTCGCGCCTGGGTTAATGCAGTTGATACGAATATTGGTTTTACCCACTTCTTCGGCCCAAGTTTGCATCATACCTTCGGTTGCGAATTTAGAAATTGCATATGCTCCCCAAAACTCACGACCTTTACGTCCTACACCCGATGAAGTGAAGACGATAGAAGCGTTAGGTGCTTTTCTCATTACTGGGAATAGCGATTTAGTGATCACCGCTTGGGCTGTTACGTTTACCTTCATTATGTTTTCAAAGGTTGAAACGCAAAAGTGTTCCATTGGACCTAAAGAGCCTAAAATAGACGCATTATTTAGCAAGCCATCAAGCTTCCCAAATTGCTGCTCGATAGTGGCAGCCAAGTCTCGGAAGTGTTGTTTGGTTGCACCACGTAAATCTAAAGGTACAATTGCAGGCTGTGGGTAACCGGCGTTAACAATTTCATCATAAACGGCTTCTAGTTTACTGGTGGTTTTGCCCAATAAAATAACCGTTGCACCATATTTGGCGTAATTAATTGCCGCAACACGGCCGATGCCGTCGCCAGCACCTGTTACTAGTATCGTTTTATTCGCAAGTGCGTTTTCAGGAGCTTGATAAGTCTGCATTCTGGACTCCAATTAAGATGTTTGGGCTATTTTATCACAATGCGGTAGCAAGTTAGCGAATTTATTGTAAATATGGCTGGCGAAATAACAAAGTTTGAGTTAAGTTTAACTGGTCTAATGTCTTATTAAAAATGCAATTACATAGATTTAACGAGAATTATCACAATAATAATAAGATTATGTCGGAGCCTATAAAATGAAAAAAATGCTACTCTCACTCGCAGTATCAGCAGCACTTGCTGGCTGTGGAGGCGGTGAAACGTTAGAAGATGTAAAAAATGATACAACACCCGTTTCTCCAACGATTTCTGTTAAATTTGATCCATCAGGTGGTGTGATCTCAGTTCCAAACGATATCCTTTTATCCGGCACTCAAGACGGTACCTTAAATCTACCTGACGAAATGTTAGGAGTGAAAGATGGTGAAGGTAACCCTCTGGTAACGCGTGCAAGCTACGCCAACCCAAGTATTGTGATTGGCGCCTTAGATGGTTGGTCGACACAAATGCCTTATGTTATCGACATGACGACACCGAATGGTTTGACACTTGATGCGCAAAGCGTCATAACTCCGGGCGCTGTACGAATTTTTGAAGTTGCAATGGGTGGACCATTACAAACCGACGAAGACTGTGCTCAGGTGCCTTCAGGTATCGCTTGTAAGCCAATTGCTGAATTACAATTTGGCCCTGATGGTGATTTCGTTACCATGGCTAATAGCACAGGTAACGGTTTAGTTATTATCCCAGTAAAACCACTCAAACCAGAAACTACGTATATCACCGTTTTGACCAAAGCTCTTAAAGACTCAAAAGGCCAAAGTGTAGATGCTTCTTCAACTTATACGTTGTTGCGCCAAGACGCGCCATTGGTAACAGATGCTCAGAAGTCTCTACAGGCTGTGATTCGTAGCTATGAAGGGGCGGTAACTGCAGCGGGCTCGGTGAGTAAAGAAGAGATTATATATACTGCTGCAATGACGACACAGTCGACTGGTCACGCATTGGCGGCGACTAAGCAATTGTTAGCCGCTAAACTACAAGGCGGTGCTAACCCTGTTGTCGCTGTACCTGCACAACCTGTGATCACCGTTGCAGATGCACTTGCAGGAAAAGTGCCTGATGCTATTTTACCTGCTTTTAGAAGCGTGCGGTTATTGCAAGGTCAAATACAACTACCTCAGTACTTATCACAACCAAAAAATAAAGATATCTCTGCGCTAGCTGACACCTATTGGCAAGCACGCTGCGACAGCGCGGTGGCTGTCGCTGGATATGCGGCGCAAGCTGGTGGTTTACCAGAGCCAACAGAACCAAATGATATCGCTTGTAATACACTTTCGGGTGGAAAGTTGAGAGATTTAGGTTTAGATGGTACTAAGTTCTTGACTAAGTATAATCCAATCCCTAAAGAGCAGTGGCTTGCTAATGTTCCTGTGCAAATCACAATGCCTGCGGATGAGTCTCAGCGCCCAGAAGGCGGCTGGCCTGTTGTTATCTTGCAACATGGTATCACGAGTAAAAAAGAAGACATGCTTGGCTTGACGTTGTCATTAACACAAGCTGGATTTGCCACAGTTGCGATTGATCACCCAATGCACGGTGCTCGCGGTTTAGATATCGATGGTGATGGCACAGATGATTTTAATGCTTCGACAGGTAGCGTGTTGTCATACATGAATCTAACATCGTTGTTGGTTGCGCGTGATAACTTAAAGCAATCAGCAGCAGATTTAATAGGTTTACGTTTAGGCTTAAACTTTATTAATCTGGCATCTGGCGGTCAAGTTAACTTTAATACCCAGCAAGTTAGTTACTTAGGTCACTCGCTTGGTTCGGTTGTAGGCCCAAGCTTCCTCGCTCAAACTAATGCACCATTAAATCCAGCAATTGATGGTTTCTTTAAAGTTGAGTCAGCAGCACTTGCAAGTGGTGGCTCGGGCATTGCTAATTTCTTGATTGAGTCAAAATCATTTGGCCCGTTTGTTCAAGGCTCCGTGTTAAGCTCTGCAGGTAACCTAGCATCGCAAGCATTTAATGCCTATCTGCAAGAAGGCGCAATTGCTGACTGTGGTACGTTTGCTGCGGATCAAAGCAAATATGTTTCTTGTGCATATGGAACGTTTAGAGCGAATTTAGAAGCGGCTGGAGACACCGCGACATTAGAACTGATTGATGGTACGGTGACGCAGTTTGGTTTTGCAGCACAAACCGCATTAGGTAGTGCCGATCCACTTAACTATGCAGCTTCCGTGAAAGCGCTACAAACACCAGTATATATGAGCGTTGTTACGGGTGGTGTTGATGGCAATGCAGCTGACTTGGTTATCCCTCCAACAACAGAACGTAGCTTCTTGTCTGGTAGCTTACCACTTGCTGGTTTCATGGGCTTAATGCCTGCAAGTGAAACGCAAATGAGTCAAGACGGAACACCTAGAAGTTATGTGGTGAAGTTTTCTCAAGGTCACCATAGTTCAATCTTGACGACAGGTTTTGATGAAAAAGCCGGTGGCACAGCAGCAGGACACGCAGCGGCGTCAATCGAAATGCAAACACAAGTTGCAAGCTTCTTGAAGTCAAAGGGTTTGGTTTTACAAGTATCTAACCCGGATGTTGTTGCAAACTAAGACATTTTTCGAGACTATAAAAGGCCGCAGCTAGCGGCCTTTTTTGTGTCTATTTAATATTGAGTTAAATGGGCCCCTTTATGAGCTAAATGAGGAGAACGACTTGGCATTTTTGTTTGAATATGGGTTATTTCTAGCCAAGACAGTAACCATTATCTTTGGTATTGCAGTAGTCATTATTTTGATGGTGGGAGCAAGCTCAAAACCAAAATCGAAAAAGGGTGAAATTGAAGTTACCGATTTAAGCGACAGTCTGGCGCAATCTAAACAGCAGTTTTTGCAGCAAACGCTTGATAAAAAGGCGCTAAAAGCCCTAAATAAGTCGCAATCAAAAGCGCAAAAGAATAAAGATAAAGAAGCAGAGAAAAACGTTTTTTATCTTGAGTTTAACGGAAGTATGGACGCTCACGAAGTCGCGGGTTTAAGAGAAGAGATCAATGCTATTTTAACGATTGCAGATAAAGCAAAGGATCAGGTTGTTGTGTCGGTAGAAAGTGGTGGTGGGGTTGTTCACGGTTATGGACTTGGTGCATCGCAGCTTACGCGCATTAAGCAAGCAGGTATTCCTCTAACTGTCTGTGTAGACAAGGTGGCTGCAAGTGGCGGATATATGATGGCCTGCGTTGCAGATAAGATTATTGCAGCGCCATTTGCAATTATTGGTTCAATCGGTGTGATTGCGCAGATCCCCAACTTCAATCGTTTATTGAAAAAGAATAACGTTGACTTTGAAATGGTAACCGCTGGTGAGTATAAGCGTACACTCACGCTGTTTGGTGAAAATACGGATAAAGGCAGAGAAAAGTTTAAAGAAGAGATTGAAGAAACGCATGGTCTGTTCAAACACTTTGTCTCTGATAATCGTGTCGATCTCGATATTGAGAAAGTGGCCACTGGAGAACATTGGTTTGGTACACAAGCGTTAGAACTTAAACTAGTCGATGAAATCTCAACCAGTGATGATTTACTTATGTCACTAAATGAAAGTCACCAGCTTTATAAGGTGGCTTATAAGGCTAAAAAAGGCGTTGCTGAGAAGTTTGGACTTCAGTTGGGGCTCGCCATTGAACGTTTCTCCGTTAAAGCGTTAACAAAACTAAATCAATCTAAATATTAGTGATTGTTGTTCAGTTTATATCAATAAGCTTTATTTCAAACTATTAACAATACTTTATAGACGGCGTTGTGTTCACAAAGCGCATGACGCCGCGCTCTAAAAGAGAGGTTGTTATGAATAAAGTTATTGTACTTTCTCTACTTACCTTTAGTCTGACTTTAGGTTTAAATCAGGCGAATGCAAAACCGGAGAAGTTACCGCCGGGCCTTGAGAAAAAGTTGAAGCAGGGCAAGTCACTTCCGCCGGGTTGGCAAAAGAAGCTCCAAGTTGGGGATCGCTTAGATCCAGATATCTACGACCATGGCAAAGTGATTTATCGCGACAGAGATCGGGATTTCGTAACGATAAGCGTTGAAGGTAGGGTCATCAGGGTACTTGAAAACACCCTAGAAATTGTCGAAATTCTTAAAGGGATGAGATAAAAAGCATCAACTCTGTGCGGGGCAATTTCCCGTACAGAGTCCAAGTTTAGCAATTTAAGTGTTTGTTCCTCGCCAAAGCGTGTGTTAGTTGTAGCACTTAACTTAACGCCTAATGATCTAGGTATTAAATAACGTCGTCATTCCTTGAGAGTTGTTGTTAGTCCATCTCGGTAAGTGGTAATTTCAAACTCCGTAGAGCGCTGCTTAAATTTATCTGATACAAATATGTTGTCGACTGCATATCGAGGTAACAGTTCTCGTGTTTCTCTTATAGGTCTGCTAAAAATGCTTAGCAGTGATAGCTGCCATTTCTTTAATATTGAATACTTGCCTTGAATGCCACAAATCATTGATGACATATATGGACGCTCAGCTGCTGTCAAGTAATACTCATCCAACAAGGTTGTTTTAACAGCCTTGTTGCTTCTTTTATTTATCTCTCATTTACTATTTGTATGTATTGATAAACAGTCACTTTGAGTCACCCTAAATAAGGTGCTGCTCTGACATATATTCGGGCTTAACTGACTTTCAGCGCCCCTAATGAGTTTCGAACCTAGTCACCCAAAAAGTAGAATACACCCACGCGGCATTGAATGCCTTGCCTATAACGGGTTTAACTAGGTAGGTTTGACCTTTTGTTCATCGTTATGTTTACAGCAATGAGAATATGGCTATCAAGGGCTCATAAACACCCACTCGGGCTCGAGGCCCCAACCAGCTCATCAAGTATCAATTGCTCCGACTCACTGAGTGGCTCTCCTTCAATAAATTTTTGGCTTATCCAATTGCCTTTAAACAACTTGTGCCATCGTATCACAATCGTTTCATCCGACAGGCGCTTAGCCTTTTTATCATCAACATATAAAACAATGTGAGTATGATTACTCATCACAGCATAAGCACAGATATCAATACAAAACACAGACCCCAACATCAGGAGCTTTTCTTCAACCCAACCCCGGCGGTGTTCGTATGATTTTCCAGTAAATTTATCTTCACCGCACAGAAACGCGCGCCTTACGCAACGGGAGATACAGTGGTAGTATTTGGTGTCGGTTAAACTGATTTGTTTTTTACGGGCAGTTGCCATAGTTTGGTTTCCTCAATCCTTTGAGTGCAGAATTAAAGCGTAGGCGGTATCTTAGGAAGGTGCAAATTAGTGGTGGGTGTCAGCGATTTGCTGCGATTTGGCTTCTTGACCAAAATGAACGGTTTGAGCGCCTCGTTATTCTTCACCATAAGCGACTTTAACAAGCTCTTTATAAGTACCTATGCCAATGAAAAGTATGTTATGTTTGTTCATTCATGCTAGCCTCTACTGTTTAGTTATTTGACAAACTAAGTATGGCACTGGCTTTAAGCTAACTCACGAAGAAGCGGAGGCTAGCATCGTGTAGGATTCATTATGTCTAGGCATAGCAGGAAGGAAAAAACCGTGAATAAATTTATATTAGTGTTATTTTGTTTTCTTTTTTCATTTTCTAGTAGTGCAAATGATAATTTCACATCAGAGCAACTAATTGAGAAAGCAAAAGTATTTGTAGCGGCAAAAAACGCGCGTCAACAACCCAATACAACAATTAAAGAGATAGAAAACTATATCTCATTGCTTTCTGATGACTTTATCGATGAACACGTCAAATTTAAATTTACTTATACAGATAAATCTAAACTCCGAGAGGATATGATTAATAAATTAAAAGATGAAATCATCCATAGTTCAATAGAAATAAATGAGGTAATGGTTGGCGCTAATGTCGTCTTTGTAAAAATGACCGAATCAGGTAAAGTAAAGCCTACTCATTTAGATAAAGCGATTGAGTATAGTAAAACCAATATTGTTTCACTTGAGTTTAATAAAGAGGGCTTAATTACGCACATTCGTCGACACCACGGGTAATCTATACTATACAAACGCTTAAATACATTAGCGGTGGGTGTCAGCGTCCATCATCAGCGTCCATCACATCAGCGTCCATCACATCAGCGTTCATCACATCAGCGTTCATAATCAGCGTTCATAATCAGCGATTCGTCCTTCAGCGTTCAATAGAACTACAACATAGAGAGCTTTAGTTGTAGCTAAAACTTGAGTCTCACTTTACCCTAATTTGAGTTGTTATTATTCATACAAAGGCTTTAACCAAGGAACGCAAAATGCGCTCCTTGGGCACGGCGGGATCACACTTTGTAAAAAGGCTTTAACACTCGGTCTTTTTCTGATCTAATAACGCCCACATTATCACTATCTACTTGTTAATTATGTCGTTATTTAGCCACCTTGAACTTGTTGAAGATAAGCGTTCTTCTATCAATCAACATCATGATCTTACTGATGTTTTGTTTCTTATCATCTCGGCGGTTTTATCTGGTTGTGAAGGCTGGAAAGATATCGAGGTGTTCGGGCACAGTAAACTGCCTTGGCTCAGGCAGTTCAGAGCATTTAAGCACGGTATTCCAACGCGACATAGCATTGCACGTATTCTTAAAACAGTAGAAACTGACTCTCTGGTTTTGGCCTTGTTCAGTTGGGTCAACGAACAGCGCTCTCAGTCTGGTAAGCCAATCATTGCGTTTGATGGTAAAACTCTGCGCGGTGCCAGTAAAAAGCGTGAGGATAACTTACATTTGGTGTCTGCTTTTGATTGCGAGTCTGGTTTAACTTTGTATCAGCGAACGGTAGAAAATAAGTCCAATGAGATACCGGCAGTTAGGGCCTTATTAGATGTGCTCGATATTTCAGATTCTATCGTCACACTAGACGCACTACATTGTCAGAAAGCGACACTTTCAGCATTGATTTCAAGAGGGGCTGACTATCTGGTTCAGGTCAAAGCAAATCAGAAAACACTCTATAAAGCAGTCACTTCATGTTTTGAAACAGCCTTTGAAGAAGAAAAGAATTTGCCTGAAGATGTACAAGTCAGCAATGGTCATGGACGTCAGGAAACACGCATCACTTATGCTCTAAACACAGGCAATCTGCCTGAAGAGATAAGAGAAAAATGGCCTGAACTCACTTCGCTAGTCGCGGTTGAAAGACACAAAAAATCCGAGTCGATAACAAAAATAGACACGCACTTTTATGTCACTTCAGTTGAGCCTGATGCACAGATGTTACAAAAAGCTATCCGCCACCATTGGCACATCGAGAACCAGCAGCATTGGGTACTGGATGTGGTGTTTAAGGAAGATGCTTGCCAGATCAGTGAGCCGATTTCGGCGGAAAACATGGCGCTGTTCAGACGGGTCGTTCGCAATCTGGTAAAACAGCACACAGGCCGTAAAGATTCGATACGTGGTAAGTGTGTTCGGGCCAGCTTTGACGATGAATTCAGAGCAGAGCTTATCTTCGGTTAATGGTCGTTAACGAAGTATGCTCTCACCCTGGCTCCTTGGGGGAGTTGTTGCACAGCCTTCACTTTCCTTCAAGGTAATGCTGCTTTCATGTAAAGGTTTCACCTTCTGTGTCCCACCAAAAATTTCTAGTTGACTTCATGGGTACTAACAACTACATTTGTAGTGGTTTAAAACTACAAATGTAGTAATAGAGGTGATAAGTGAAACTAAGTGAATTTGAATTAGACGTGATGAAGTTACTTTGGCAACAAAATGCATGTACTGCCAGTGAGCTTCATAAATATCTTCTTGCAGATGATACAAGAGCAAAAAAAGTGGCTTATAACACAGTCAAAACAATCGTAGATCGACTAGAGCAAAAAGGTGCGGTCGAGCGCTGTGGTCAGCAGGGGAGGTCAATCGTCTATCAAGCAAAAGTGACTCAGCAAGCGCTTTCACAGCAGGTTACACCGCGTTTTATGGATCGCTTTTTTAAAGGCAGTTCACGCAGCCTGATAGCTCATTTCATTAAAGAAGAGAGTTTAGACGATGATGATATTGAGTATTTACAAAACCTACTTAAGAGCAAAAAACAGAAGAAAGAGAGCGACTAATGTTTGATTACTTACTCACCGCAAGCTTGCTCAGCATGTTTAGTTTGACTAGCTGCTATTTTCTGAAAACTGCGCCTGCACGAACGCGCTTTTATGTGTTGGTAGTAGGGTTATTGAGTTGGTTAATTCCATGGCAGCAACTTTCCCCACCCCCTTTTTTAATAAATCTCGAGCTTTACACTATTGAGGTGAGTTCTATTTCAGACTCAGGGTCAACTCCACCGAACAGCATCAAGCAAACCACTTTGCAAACCGAATCAAACTGGCTTTCTGGCTATACCATAAACCAAGCGTTTTCAAATTTGTTTGTATTTCTGACAGTGGTAGGTGGAGGATTATTTCTAGCGAGAGTACAGTCGTATAAAAGGTTGCTAAGTGGCATAGAAAAAGGTGCCTACATCAGTGAAGAGCATCAATATCTACACTCGTTTTGCACCGTAAAATTTACAGAATTGAGTACCCCAGCAATTACGACAGGCCCATTACAGCACACCATTTGGTTAGATTTTAAGATGAAAGGTCGACCAGAACTCGATTCCGTGATTGAGCATGAGTTAACGCACATCAGGCATAAGGACACATATTGGTTATGGCTAATATGTGCGACTGAAAGCGTCTTCTTTTGGAATCCACTCTGTTTGTTGTTAGCAAATTTGGCGCGACAACAAATCGAACTCAGCTGCGATGAAAGCTGTATGGAAAAACTGAGTGATAAATATAGATACGATTTGGCCAGCTTACTGTTGTCCGAACATCAATACCGGTATGAACATGTGTCATTAGGTCATTCAGTATTAGCCGTATCTCACTCGAAAAGTTTCAATATTCAAAGAGTTAAAACACTAAACAAGGAAAAGAAAATGAAATTATCCCACTTAATGATTATCACGGCGGCGCTGTCTTGTAGTGCCTTAGCTGCTAACCAAATCGTCTCTGAAAAGCAGGTAACACAAGGAGCTAGTAAACAAAAGAGTGAAAAGTCAGCGCGATATCAACAGCAATTGAGGGAGCTACTCGCTGGGGCGAAAGGTGCGAAATCGGATGATGAAGCAAAGCTAACAGCAGCGGTTTCACACATTTTAAATTGGCATAGTAACCGCGGTTCGTTAAATGGTTTTGAAGAGCTGGATATAAAAGTAAAAAGCTTTACCTTGCTCGACCAAACCTATCATAAGCTAGGTCAATACGAAGCAATCTTGACCGCTTACAATAATTGGTTTCCTGAAGGCTCTACTCAACCGCCATTTTTAAAAAACAGATTGGCATCAGCTTATATGCACCTTGGGCAATATCAGAAGGCAGCAGAGCAACTAGAGAGTTTATCTGAAAAAATGCAAAGTCGCTTTCAAATCGGTAGCGCTACTGATTTGGCACGCGCCTACATTGAAATGGCAGACTACGATAAAGCATTAGCTGTATTAAACAGTGATGTTGTAACCAGTGCTGAAAATCAAACATATCAAGATATCCTAAGATACTATGCATACGAAAAACTGAATAACCAAACAAAGGTGAACGAGTTGAAAGAGCGTTTACCAGCGGATTATGCGAAAACGCCAGCAATATTACCTCGTTTACCTCGACCAGGTTCTTTGTTACTGGCGAAGTTATAAATCATTTAAGAAAGCCTGTAAGATGCAGGCTTTTTTAATTTACTAAACTAACCGTGCGCTAGCCGAACAGTTCATCTTCTAGTGTTTTACCGTTAACTAAAGACTTGTAACGCCAGCCTTGTTCACGGCAAAGCCTGAGTACATCAATATCAACCTGTTGGCCGCTACGATACTCAATAAGCAGGGCGCCACTGGCATTTACCGTCACCTCTTCAACGCCTTGTAAGGTCCTCAAAAGCGCTATGTGACTACTGGTGCCAGACTCTTTAAGTTTTACAGTCAGCGTGGCAAGCTCCGTTTCTTGGATGCGGTCAACAGCGGTTAATTTACCATGCTGTAAATGTAATACCTGATCGCACAAATCATCGAGTTCTACTAAATCGTGTGAACTCAAAATAAAGGTCGTTTCAGATTGAAGCCTTTTTACTAGGTTTCTGATCTCACGAGCATTCACGGGATCTAATCCAGCCGTGGCTTCGTCAAGTAGTACAATTTCAGGCTTTGAAAGTAGCGTTTGGGCAATACAGATACGTTTTCGCATGCCATGAGATAACTCATGAGGTTTGGCGTGATAACAGTCTTTGAGGTCGACAAGCTCAAGCACTCTGTGCGTTTCACTCTCGGCCGCTTTCGCATCTAAACCTTGAAGTTGTCCGTATAAACGTAGCTGATTACTGACAGAAAACCTTGGATCAAGCTGAGCATCCTGTGGAAGTGCCGCAAGTCGGCCAAAAAGCGCAGCGCTGCCAGGCTTGTAGCCCAAAATTTGAACACTGCCAGCATCGGCATTTAGATATCCGCAAAGTGTGCTAAAAAGGGTGGTTTTACCCGCACCATTCGGGCCGACAAGTGCAATGGGTGAACCTGCGTTTAGGGTGAAAGATACGTTATCTAGTGCGCGCTTTCGTCCATATGCTTTCACTAAATTATTAACTTCAATAATGCAACTCATAGCGCGCGCCTTCTTAATAGTTCACAACTAATTGCAATCAATACGAGGCTATGCAGCACCGGTGTAGCAAAGCGAGTGAGGTTGATATTCTGTGCGATGGTTTCTGAGCCTTGGAATCCAGGAAAAAGATAAAAAAGGTACTCTGCGTAAGGGCTGTACTCAAGTGCAAAAGCGACCAAAGTGGCGAGTGTTAAGTAGGTCAAAATCGCGTAAATCATGCTCATTTTGCTTGAGTTAGCAAAGTGATTAGCCACAGACATCAGGGCAATAAAAGGTGCAGTAATAAGCGTTAGCTCTAAAACAATTAATGTCGCTCGGGTAAGCCCTGTGAGCCATAAGCTTGGGTCGCGCACCACCATTAATATCCAAGCACCTACAGCAGAAATCGCTATGAGCAGCAACGTATTGAATACCTGTCCAACAAAGCGGCCAACAACAATTTCCGCGCGAGATGTGCGCAGAGTTAGAAATCTCAGTGTGCCGCGAGTTCTATCTTCTACGGTTTGATCTGCGCTTGAAAAGATCACAAAAAGAGGAAACAAAAAGATTGACCAAACTAAGTACAGTGCAAGTTCCATTTCAGGCCACTGGGCAATACGATGCATACCAACGGCGCCGGAAAAACTCTGGATCATATTTTTGAAGTTGGGGTCGCTGACAATGGATACCGCCTCTGCAATGGCGTAGCGCAAAATGGCATACCAAACCAAAACAAATGCGGCGATGGCTATCCATCCGCGTTTCGTTGCAAACAAGCGTTGCAATTCAAAGATGGCTATTAGGCCAATTCTTTTTATATTCATAAGGATCCTTGCAAGTGACAACACAGACTTTCACCGCTAGAGCGGTAGGCTGACTTTGATTTGAGCGTATATGATTGGCGCTAAAAAAGGAAGTTACTGAACTGTAACAAAATTAAACCAATAAAAAACGGGCACGATTGAGTGTGCCCGTTTTTTAGCCTGTATTTGCTAGCAATTACCAGCCGCAATTACGGCCTTTGTTTTGCTCATCTAGGTATTTTTGCAATGGTGCAAAGTAGTCAAGTACTGCTGTTGCATCCATTTCATCTTTACCTGTTAGCGTTTTAAGTGCTTGTTGCCAAGGTTTGCTGCTGCCCATTTCAAGCATGGCATTTAAACGCTCACCAGCTGCTTTCGAGTTGTAAACAGAACAGCGGTGAATGGCTTCTTTGCTGCCAGCAATTTCACAAAGTGATTTGTGGAACTGGAACTGCAAAATATGCGCTAGGAAGTAACGAGTGTAAGGTACATTACCTGGTACGTGGTATTTTGCACCTGGGTCAAAGTCATTTTCAGTACGTGAAATTGGTGCTTTAACACCTTGATATTTCTCTCTTAATTCCCACCATGCTTGGTTGTACTCTGCTGGAGAAATCTCACCAGAGAATACTTTCCAGCGCCATTGGTCGACAAGTAGACCAAATGGAATAAATGCAACTTTGTCGAGTGCCATCTTCATCAATAGACCGATATCTTTTGACTCATCCGGTACGTTATCCAACAAACCAATTTGCTTTAAGTAGCCAGGTGTTACAGATAGCGCGATAGTGTCGCCGATAGCTTCGTGAAAGCCGTCGTTGGCGCTTTCTTGGTAATACACAGGCTGCTGATTGTAGGCACGTTGATAGAAGTTATGGCCTAGTTCATGGTGGATAACTGAGAATTCTTCACCTGTGCGTTGGATACACATTTTGATGCGTAGGTCGTCTTTGGCATCTAAGTTCCAAGCTGATGCATGACATTGTACGTCGCGATCTTGTGGTTTAATAAATAAAGAACGTTCGTAGAAAGTCTCAGGTAACGGGGCAAAACCCATAGAGGTGAAGAACTTTTCTGCACCTTTTACCATTTTGATTTCGTCGTAATTGTGTTTAGCCAGTAGCGCCGTTACATCATAACCCGGATCTGCGTTTTCTGGTGCGACTAAGTCATAGATATTGCCCCAGCTTTGTGCCCACATATTGCCAAGCAAATGTGCAGGAATAGGCTGGTCTTGAGGCACTTTATCTTCGCCATATTTATCACCAAGCTTGGCTCTAACATGACAGTGCAGCGAATCGTATAGCGGCTTTACTTGGTTCCAAGTACGGTCAAGTTCTTTTGCAAAGTCGTCCGCTGGCATGTCGTATTTACTACGCCACATTGCGCCCGTGTCTGCATAACCAAGCTCATTTGCACCTTCATTGGTAAGTACCACTTGCTTTTCATAGAGTGGACGCATCGGCTTCGACACTTCACGCCAACCTTGCCAGATGTCTAAAAGCTCTTCATAGTCGCGACTATTCGCCATCTTAGCCGTCATGTCGCCAAGGCTTAGACAAGTGCCATCATCTTTACAGTATTTGCCCTTGCCGTACATACCATCAAGCTCTGCAGTGAGCTTTGCAAGTTCCGCTGTTTTGTCAGCATCTTTTGGTGCTGGTAGTGTTAGGTTTAGCTTCAATTTGTCAAGTTTGCGGCGGGTATCTTCGCTTAGCGTCAAGCCATCAAATTGTGCTGCTTGGTTAGCAAGCTCTACGAGCGCAGCGGTGTATTCCTCATTCACGTCCGCAGCAAGTGAAGCGGTGTCGTGAGTAATAAAGTTTGCATAAATCCAAGCTGAGCGGCTAGAGCGGAAGTTAAGGTCAACCAGCTGTTCTGACGCCTTATCTAAAAATGCAACTGCATCGGCTTCTGATAGCGCTTTATTTGTAGTTTCAGTGGATTTGCAGGCAGAGAGTGCAAAAGTACTGGCAACGATGAGTGCGCCAACACTTAACTTAAATCTTGGTTTCATAGGGTTCACTTGTTGTTTTAATTAATACACGAGCCGACTTAACGCTAGACGGCATTTTAGTATCTATAGCCAGCTACACTAATTGGGTTAATTGCTAAAAATCAGCAGGTAAATTAATCCAATTAGTATTAGTCGTATGAACAACTAATCGTAGTGAGCGCGGCTTTTTCGCGCAGCAAAGCATCATTTTTTGCTGTGGTGGCAAGAATAATAGCAGGACGACTTTAAAACGACAATTTTGCGATGGACAAACAATGAGATGCGAGCGCAGATAAAAGTTGAGTTAGTGTGATTATTAACCATAATTAAGGCAGTCAATTGTATCAAAAGGCCGTATTTGAAGCCTGCAAAAAGGAGTGCATATGACTTTAGTTTTATTGGTGATATTGGCAATTGTGGTGGTATTTTGTGTCCGTGATATCAGGGTTAAGTTGATCACTAAACCGCTCTTTAATTATTTCAAAACGTCATTACCTGAACTCTCCCAAACCGAGCGAGAAGCGATGGAAGCGGGGAGTATCTGGTGGGATGGGGCGTTGTTTTCAGGTAAACCGAATTGGCGAAAGTGGCTGAGTAATGATAAGCCAAAGTTGAGCGATGAAGAACAGGCATTTATAGATAACGAATTACATACGCTGCTGAAAATGCTTGATGAAGAAAAAATATCTGAGGCTCAAGACCTGCCTGAAGAAGTTTGGCAATTTTTAAAAGAAAAGGGTTTTTTTGCTTTTATTATTCCAAAGGCTTTTGGTGGTCGGGAATTTAGTGCTCAGGCGAACTCCACCATCGTTGCAAAAATAGCCAGCCGTAGCTTGTCTACGGCAGTGACCGTGATGGTGCCAAATAGTTTAGGCCCTGCGGAGCTGCTGCTTCATTACGGTACCAATGATCAGCAGAATACTTGGCTGCCAAAGCTTGCCTCCGGTGAGGCGCTACCTTGTTTTGCATTGACCTCTCCAGAGGCGGGATCGGATGCTGGTAGTATTCAAGACTTTGCGATTGTGTGTGAGCGTGAATTTGAGGGAGAAAAGCAAATTGGACTTGCGGTAACTTGGCAAAAACGATACATCACGCTGGCGCCCGTCGCTGATGTATTAGGACTTGCGTTTAAGGTTTACGATCCGGATCAATTGCTTTCAAATAAAGTAGAGCTTGGGATCACTTGTGCACTTATTCCGACTGCACATGAAGGCGTAAAAACTGGAGATCGACACAACCCGCTGGGGCAAGCCTTTATGAATGGTACAACCAGTGGTGAAGATGTTTTTATTCCAATGGCTTGGGTGATAGGCGAACAGGCAGGTATCGGGAAAGGGTGGCGCATGCTGGTGTCGTGTTTAAGTGCTGGGCGGGGGATATCTTTGCCTGCACTGAGCGCGGGAACCGCTCAATTAAGTGCCAGAGCGACTTCGGCTTACGCCGGTGTCCGTCGTCAATTTGGTGTACCTATCTCTGCCTTTGAGGGAGTGCAAAGCGCGTTAGCCAGAATTTACGGCTATAGCTATCTCATTGAAGCGGTGAGACAAACCACTGCGTTAGCAATTGATTTAAAGCAAAGTCCTTCGGTAGTCACTGCGATTGCCAAGTATCATCTGACTGAGCATGCAAGGGTGGCATTAAATGATGCGATGGATATTCATGGCGGCAAAGCCATTCAAATGGGGGAAATGAATTATCTTGCCCACAATTATATGGGGATGCCGATTTCTATTACCGTTGAGGGCGCCAATATCTTAACTCGAAGCTTGATGATTTTTGGTCAAGGTGCAACGCGTTGCCATCCTTTCATACTGAAAGAAATGAGTATCGTACAGCAAGAAGATCAATTAATCGCATTGAAAGAGTTTGATGAAGTGCTTTGCAAACACTTGCAACATACCTCTGTGAATGGGCTTAAGGCGTTTTTTAATGGCTTCACACTTGCGCGTTTCGAACGTGCGCCAGTTAGTGGTGATGTGGCGGCGTATTACCGACGCCTAACATGGTTGAGCCAAGCGCTTTCTGTGTATAGCGATATCGCTATGTTAAAGCTAGGCGGTTCACTAAAACGTAGAGAAATGCTCTCTGCAAAATTAGGAGATGTCCTGAGCTTTCTTTATATCGCCTCGTGCGTATTAAAAAAATACGAAGATGATGGCCGTCAGCAAGGGGACTTACCGCTGGTAAAGTTTGCCTTAGATCACTGTCTTAACGAAGCAAGTAAGGCTATTTATGCATTTTGCGATAACTTTACCGCAGCACCTCTGGCATTTTTGTTAAAACGTTTGGCGTTTCCTGTTGGTAAGTGGCTCAAAGCGCCAAGCGACAAATTGGCGGTGCAGGTATGTAGCAATGTTTCTGATCACAACTCGACCCGAGAACGTATCTCGCATCTGTGCGCCGTGGTAAAACACTCTGCGATAGATACGGTTGAGCATGCTTATTTACTGGAAAAGGCGCATGCTCCACTAATGGCAAAATATCGTAAGTGGTGTAAACAAAATAGCGTGAAACTGGTGGGTAAGACATTGAATGAAAAGCTTAGTATCGCAATGGACGACAAGGTGATTGATGATAAGAGTTCTGAAACCATCTTTTGTATTGAAACGCTGGTTGCAAAAGCGATTGCTGTTGATGCAAAAGCGCCCAACTAATTTGTCGTGACGAGGATATTGGCTAATTTGTTAAAAAAAGCCCCGACAACGGGGCTTTCCTTTCTTATTCTTGAGTTAACGTGCAAAGGGGTCGGCTAGTACCTTGTCTACGTACCATTTGCCTTTTTTGCGCACCATACTGACACTACGCATGTCGTCTACTTGCTCACCGTGGAGCTGACCTGTAAAAATTAAATTAATTTTTGCGCTGTCGCCATACTGTTCGCGCAGACTTTGATTGGTCATATCAACTTCTATGGTGACTTCATCGTATTGCATATTCACTAAATTTCTGGCGAATTGCGACGCAGTACCGTAAGAGCGCATGATACGCGCGTGACGGGGAGTGGCGATTTTCATTGCAGCGTCTAAATCTTTTTGATTATAGAGTGCGTCAAAATACATTGTTGCGGCATATCCAGGAGTGTCCTTGTCACCACTGACATTATCCTCTGAGCCGCACGCTGAGAGTAAAATCATTGCGGCTAAGGCAACGAAAGCTTGCTTAATAAGTGACTTTGTCATGCTAAAATACATCATATGCAGTCTAAAATTATTCACAATAAGTTAAGTTTGTCTGCTAACGGCCGATATGTAAAGCCAGTAAATGAAATAAATGTATTATGTGCTAAGGGTTTAAGATGTCTCGTTTAATATCACTAGCTTGTTTCGCTTTATTTTTAGTAGGGTGTGGATCGCAGCCTGAAATTAGTAAAGGGGTAACAAGCCAGCTGACGCAAAATGGCATAATACTTGGATACTTTTCTAAAGATGGAAAGTGGAGCGTAACATTAGACAGTAATGCTGAAATCCATATTTATGACAATGCCAATCAGTCTGTCATATTCTCAGTACCCAAAGACAAAATAAAAACACCAGTCAAAGAAGTTTTATTGTCAGATGATAAGGAAATGCTCATCGTGGCAGGTGAAAACCTTATCTCAATTTGGTCTGTTCCAAAGCAAAAGTTGATAACGAACGTACCTTTTGCAGGGGTGAGTCCACTTGCTTCAATCTCTGCTTTAGCGCTTTCCCATAACAATCAGCGTTTGCTTGTTGCGATGGATGATGGCTCACTCAATATGGCGGATCTATTCACTAAGTTAAACAATCGTTTTATGCCACATACTCGGCCAATAGAGCACTTGGCATTTGATAAAAGTGGCGACTATTTTGTTACAGGCGCACAAGATGGGTTAGTTGCCCTTTGGCAATTTGCCTCACCAGAACCTTTATATGAGCATCAATTTAGTCATCGTGTTACCAGTTTAACAGTGAGCCATGATGGCAAGCACTTATTCGTCTCTGATGGGTTGAATGCGCAACATGTACTAGACTTTGAGTCTGGAAAGCAGCTCAGTGAGCTAAAGTATATGGCCCGTTTTAAGATGTTTAGAAAGGCCAAGTTTATTTCTGACTCAGGCTTACTCGCGACATCATCGTCAAAGTCTCATCTCTCTATCTGGCGCTATGAGAGCGGGGAAGAATTAGGTACTTGGTCTATTCATACTCAGAGTGAGGGGGCAACGGTAGTCGATATGTTTGTCCCAAACCCAGACACCTTAGTAACGCTAAATAGCGACGGTATGCTTGAGACGTGGGCAGTTAATGTACTTGCTAAAAAGTAAGGGAGTGAAAGCACTCCCTTTATTAATTGCAGTTCGACAAGCAAAACTTGCAATTAGGCGCGTTGGAATTCGTATACGCTACCAAGATTGAGTAATTGCGTGAGTTCATCCAGTGCAGCATAGGACTCTTGCAGTAGGCCCGGATCAGCTAAATCCTGCTCTGTCACTTTATCGCGATAATGTTTATTGACCCACGCGCTTAGTTGAATAAATTTATCTTCACTCATCATCACTTCTGGATTTACCGCTTTTAGCTCAGCTTCATTGAGTGCTACACGTAATCGCAAACATGCAGGCCCACCACCATTTTGCATACTTTGGCGTAAGTCAAAAAAGCGTACTTGCGAAATCGGATTTTTTGCACCGAGCATATATTCGATATACGCAGCAACGTTATCATTCTTCGCACATTCTTCCGGTGCAACCAGCATCATCTCGCCGGATGGCAAGGTGATCAATTGTGAGTTAAATAAATAACTTTTTACTGCGTCTTCAACACTCACTGCATGCGTCGGAACTTCTACAATATGCAAAGGCTTTTCGCCGATATACGCTTGCCTAATTTTGGTTAGACTGGAGGTTTGATCAATAAAGGCTTGATCATGGCAAAACAGCACATTCTCATTGCCCACCGCAATAACGTCATTATGGAACACACCTTGATCAATCACATTTGGATTTTGCTGGATAAAAATTGCTTGCTTATCATCTAATTGATGTAGCCTTGCAATCGCTTGACTTGCTTCTAATGTTTGTCGAGCAGGATATTTAGTAGGACCCTTTATATCGCTGTTAAAGCCACTTGAACCGTACACAAATAATTGTAGACCTTTACTGCCATGGCTATCGGCGAGGCGAGTGTGGTTCGCCGCACCTTCATCGCCAAAAAAAGGCTGCTCAGGCAAATGCTGGTGATGTGCAAAATATTGCGCATTGGCGAACATAGCTCGAAGTAAATTCGTGGTGGTTTCTGGCTCTATTGAACGGTGGAATTTGCAGTTTAAATTGGCACTTGTGAAATGTACTTTACCATCGCTGGAATCAATAGAAGGCGATACAGTCGCCGCATTTGCCGTCCACATTGCAGAGGCAGAGTAACAAGCTCGAAGCAATATAGGATCGTGTTTATACGCTTTTTCAAGTACCTGTGCATCGGTGCCTGAAAAGCCAACGCGGCGTAGTGGGGTTAAACTCGGGCGTGCATGAGGTGCGAATACCCCTTGTTTTAGACCAATATCATACATTGCTTTCATCTTTTCAAGACCTTGCAATGCCGCTTCTTTTGGATTAGAGACACTGGTAGCATTAGAAAGTGACGCGACATTACCATAAGATAATCCGGCATAATTATGTGTTGGCCCTACTAAGCCGTCGAAATTGACTTCATAAGTCATGAGTGCGGTTCCTGTTGCGAATAGTTATAGATAACTAGTATGAGGCGGTTTCGCTGGTTTTTAAAGAGATATAAATCAAAAATAAGAGGGTGGCTTTTTGCTTAAAACTTAATTGTCTTTAGCTTTACTACTCAGGTTAAAGGGTGAACTCGCTGTACCTTCTGATATTGCTGCTGATAAGTTCTAGCAGTATGCTCTTAGGCATTACCGCGTAAAACAAATACAGTCGTGGAATAAACTGTCAGCTAACGCGATGGCTAGAAGTAAATCGATGAAAACGGTAAAAATAGATGGGATCACAATAATGAATAATCCAATAGAAAAGTTTACATCCTGGTGGCAACAAGCTCTAAAAAACAATCCATTAAATCAGCCCAATGCGGTATGTGTCTCAACAATTGATGAAAATGGGTTTCCTACAGGTAGATTTGTTGATTTGAAAGCGGTTAATGAGGGTGGCTTTGTATTTTGTTCATATTTCGATTCTGCGAAAGGCAAGCATTTAGAAAATGTTCCTAACATCGCGATGACAGTTTGGTGGGATCATGTTGGGTATCAGGTCCGTATTGTTGGCATAGCAAAGAAGATTTCAGATACAGATGCGGATACATATTGGCAAGGGCGCTCTAGAGATGCTCAGCTAACCACAACGTCATTTAACCAAAGTGCAATAATGCGAGATCAAAGAGATCTGACTGAAAAATTAAGAATTGCGGAATTAAGATATAGTACGAATCCAATTCCAAGGCCCGAAAATTGGGGCGGCTATTGCATCAATCCTGTTTCCATTGAGTTTCTCACTTTTGCCGAGACTCGGCTACATCTTAGAGAGTCTTATGAGCGTAGTGGTGAACAGTGGAAAAAACAATGGCTGCAGCCTTAGTTTATTACCCTAGTTAAGCCTGCTTTCATTGCAAATTTATCCCTCGTTGCCCACAATAGGGTTAAATTCCTTTTTATATCAAGGCAAACCATGGAAGTTGAACATCAGGAAATTGCCAATTTTTTAGTAGCTTACCCGCCATTTTCGGATTTGCCTCAAGAGGCACTACATAAACTCGCAAGCCAAGTCGAAGTAGGTTATTACCGAGCGGGCAGTGGCATTTTGGAATATGGAGAGCAGATCACTTACCTGTATGTGATCCGATCTGGTGCTGTCGAGCTATATCGGCGATCAGGCGAGTTATACAATCGTATTTCTACAGGAGGGATCTTTGGCCAGCGTGGTTTATTGATGAATCGCAAAGTTCGTTTCGGCGCTCAAAGCCTTGAAGATACGTTGGTTTACTGTATTCCTGTAGGCATTTTTGATGAGTATTGTGATGTTTATGAAGCGTTTGCTGATTATTTTGAAGCTGACGATAATGCTAGACTAAAAATCACGGTTTCTGAGCAAGCCGACAGCAATGATTTAACCACGGCCAAAGTGCGTAAACTATTGCTACGCGATGTGGTATACGTTGAACGCAACGCCACGGTACAGCAGGCAGCTAAAGTGATGGCAAAAGAGCATGTGTCATCACTACTTATCTACGATCCCGAGAAACCTGTTGTCGAAGATCCAGATGAAGATGATGGTCAGGTGGTTGGCCTTATCAGTGACAGAGATCTTCGCACAAAAGTAGTCGCTGAGGGGCTAGATTATCAAACTCCGGTCTCTGAGATCATGTCGACCGATCTTATTATTGTTGATTCCAATGCCTATGTCTTCGAAGCCATGATGCTGATGCTAAGAGACAATGTGCATCATTTGCCCGTTGTACATAAGCGTAAGCCGATAGGAGTGGTCGCGCTATCCGATATTTTGCGCTACGAGTCTCAAAGCAGCTTATTGTTTGTTAGAGGATTAATGGACCAGCAAAGTGTTGAAGACTTGAGTAGTTACGCCAAACAACTTCCCGCAATTTTTACTCGTATGGTGAACGAAGATGCCAACTCACACATGATTGGTTCTGCGATGTCGATTATAGGCAAAACGTTTAAACACAAGTTACTCGAACTCGCGGAAGCAAAATTAGGCCCGCCACCAATCCCTTACTGCTTTATTGCCCTTGGTTCAATGGCTCGGGACGAACAATTAATTGTGACCGATCAGGATAATGCACTGATCTTGGATGACAGTTATCAACCCGCTGAGCATGGCGCTTACTTCGAAAAGCTGGCGAAGTTTGTGTGTGATGGTCTAGCTAATTGCGGCTACAAATATTGCGATGGTGGGATCATGGCAAGCAATCCTGCTTGGCGTCTAACTTATAGTCAATGGTTAGCACAATTTGAAGACTGGATAGAAAACCCAAGCCCTGAGGCATTACTCAATAGTTCAATTTTCTTTGATTTGGAAGGCGTATGGGGTGAAACAAAATGGGCTGAGAAACTTACTGCTTTTATCAGTAAAAAAGCCAAAAACACCCCGAAATTTTTGGCCGCGATGGCGCATAATGCGCTAAGAAGAACACCGCCTTTGGGCTTTTTTAATGGTTTTGTCCTTGAGCAAGACGGTGAGCACAGGCGCTCGATGAACATTAAGCGCCGTGGCACAGCACCGCTTTCAGACTTGGTTCGAGTGCATGCCCTTGGTGTTGGCTCTAAAAAACAAAACTCCTTTGAACGATTAGAAGATATTGACGAGGCAAATATACTGCCAAAGGGCAAAGTGTTAGACTTGCAAGCTGCGCTTGAATACATCGCCATCATGCGTATTCGTCACCAAGCATGGCAAATTGAGCAGGGCGAAAAGCCCGATAACAGCTTGCCACCAGAAACACTCTCTGATTTTGAACAGCGTAATCTTAAAGAAGCTTTTGGCGTGTTAGACAAAGCACAGAGCTTTTTAAAGTTTCGCTATCAAAACAAATCCATGATGAAGTAGTGGTGTAACATGCAAGGCGAGATTATGTCATGGCCAAATCGCTTTCAGCATTTGGTAGAAACGTCGAAAGACCCGAGAATTCAAGCATTTTACCAGCAAGGCGTGGTAGATCCTTACCAGCAATTGAGTCAGTGTGAGTTTGTTGCCCTTGATTTTGAAACTACAGGGCTCGACCCAAACACCGATGACATTGTGAGTGTCGGCGTCGTGCCATTTGATTTACGACGGATCCGCTTGGCTCAAGCGAAGCATTGGCTAGTCAAGCCAACCAGTCCGCTGGCTGAGGAGTCTGTGGTACTGCACCGGATCACACACTCACAAGTCGAAAGCGCGCCAGATCTGCAAGATATTCTTGAGGAAGTGTTTGCTTCGTTGCACGGCAAAGTCATTGTGGTGCACTATCAGTTTGTCGAGAAGTCATTTTTCAATTCTGCGCTAAAAGCAAGATTGGGTGAGGGAATTGAGTTTCCAGTAATAGATACGATGGAAATTGAAAAGTCAGCGATAAACAACGCCAGAAGCTGGCTCGATAAGCTCAAACGTAAACCCATTCCTTCGGTACGCTTAGCTGACTGCAGAAAGCGCTATGGGCTTCCTTATTATCAGCCACATCATGCCTTGTCCGATGCGTTAGCAACGGCGGAGCTATTTCAAGCTCAAGCTCAATATTGTTTAGACCCATCAGACATGGTGAAACGCTGGTGGAGCTAAACCCAGATAACAAAAAGGCGGAGCATACAGCAAGCTCCGCCTGTAATGAGATTAACGGCCGTTAGCTTTTAGGCTCAGTTCTAAGCCCGAGGATCAAACTTACACACATTAGTAGTAGTACAAAAGTAAACGGTAAACCTGTTGAGATAGCACCAGCTTGCAGTGCTTCAATTGCTTCTTTACCGCCGATCCACAGTAGTGCTGCCGCAATTGCACCCTCAATACTCGCCCAGAATATACGTTGTGGTACTGGGGCATCTATTTTACCACCAGCGGTAATACTATCGATAACCAAAGAGCCAGAGTCCGACGAGGTGATGAAGAAAACCAGTACAAGTACAATCGCCGTGAACGAGAGTAAATCGCTCATCGGTAGGTTTTCAAACATTTGGAACATCGCCAGTGGCACTTCAGTCAAGCCATCAGTACCTAGAGCGCCAATGCCATTTTTTACCTGATCGATAGCAAGGCCACCATAGATTGACATCCAGATCACGGTTACCAATGTCGGGATTAATAATACTGCGGTAATAAACTCGCGTATGGTGCGACCCTCAGAAACGCGTGCGATAAACATACCGACAAACGGTGACCAAGAAATCCACCATGCCCAGTAAAATACGGTCCAACCTTGGAACCATGCTTCATCTTCACGACCATGCGGATTACTCAGCGGAATGATGTTTTCAACGTAGGCCATTAAAGTCGTCGGAATATTACCCATGGCAATCGCAAAACCTGCAATTCCAACGAATACTAATAACACAAATGCAATTAACATATTAACGTTACTAAGTAGCTTTACACCGCCATCGATACCGCGAACAACCGAAATAATCGCAAGGGCAGTAACGCCCACAATCACGGCAATTTCCAGACCGAGACCTGCTTCTATGCCAAATACATGTTGGATCCCAGCACCAGCTTGCTGTGCGCCCAGGCCAAGTGACGTCGCTAGACCAAACAAGGTAGCGAGAACAGCGAGGATATCGATGATATGGCCAGGCCAACCCCAGGCTCTGTCTCCCAAAATAGGATAAAAGATTGAGCGAATAGAAAGCGGTAACCCTTTATTGTAGGCAAAAAATGCTAAAGAAAGCGCGACAACTGCGTAAATCGCCCATGGGTGTAAACCCCAATGGTACATGGTTGCACCCATAGCAAGTTCTGCCGCTTCTGGGGTGTTAGCTGCAACATTCAATGGTGTTTCATACCAGCCTGTATAATATGCTACAGGCTCAGCAACGCCCCAAAACATCAGACCAATACCCATACCTGCTGCAAATAGCATCGCCAGCCATGACGCCCGAGTGTAGCTTGGTTTAGCGTTTTCACCACCTAAACGAATTTTACCGTAAGGCGATAAAACGAGCACCAAACAAAAAAGGATAAAGAAATTACCAGACCACATAAATAGGGCATCAAAGTTACCTATGATATCCCAC
This sequence comes from Pseudoalteromonas sp. GCY, assembly GCF_016695175.1. NCBI lineage: Bacteria > Pseudomonadati > Pseudomonadota > Gammaproteobacteria > Alteromonadales > Pseudoalteromonadaceae > Pseudoalteromonas > Pseudoalteromonas sp. GCY. The sequence goes on along the minus strand of NZ_CP068023.1, from coordinate 2,352,064 downwards.
TTTATGCCGTCTAAAGTGGTTTTAGCTGTGTTTGCATCAACTAATAATACGGCGACTAAAAACGCCAGTATTAATCCTGCACTTACACCAAATACAGGGTTATGTACATCAAACCCCCACTTCTGAACATTGTCTTGTCCAACGGTGTAGTCTGTATTATCGATGCTGTACTTATCGTGGTGATTGCCCATGATATCCTCTTGTTGTTCTCATCGTGATACGACACCAAGCTGATATACTGAATTAATTGCTAGACAATGGTTGATAACAATTCGACATAAACTAACTACGCAACAAAGCAAAATGTAATCTGGCTATTAATGCTGATCACTAGCGGCTTAGAATGACTTTATCAGCCATAAAATATGCTAGCCATAAGCCACAAAAACTACTTAGTCTAGTTTAGATTATTTAGCGTATTCATTCGATTTATGCGTTTCAATCACATCAGCCGAATGACTATCTAAATATATGATGGGTTTATGTTAGTTACAGCGACAGTATACTGCCTCAATACTTGTAATTAAGATAAACCAACCGAATCGTTATGCTACTAAGCTATGGTATCAATATATTGTGTCAACTTGATATTCAGTCGATGCTTCAAAGCAGCAACTTTTTAGTTTTAAGTTGTACTGGCAGGTGAATATTCAACGCCAACCAAAACTATCTCTACTAGTTTAGGGGGTGAGATTGAAAAGTAAATGGCTACTGAATTTTTTATTTAAAAATCATCACATTCATCAACTAGACATGAAGAGTGATGTAGAGTAAAGAGTTTTCCTTTGATGGGATGTGAAAAAAACCCCTCTTGCGAGGGGTTTTGGGTAACTCAGCGCCTTTGGCACTGGGAATGAGGTCGGTACATTTGTAAGTTAGGGTGGTGTCTTACGACGCCTCAAACTGCATTTCAGGGATCTCACCGTCGACGATAAGTTTGCCTGCAGTTTTGCTGATTATTTCATCAACACTAACACCCGGTGCGCGTTCTAGCAAATGGAATGCGCCGTCTTTTACTTCTAACACAGCTAAATCTGTTACGATTTTCTTTACACAATTTACGCCGGTTAGCGGCAATGTGCATGATTCAAGCAATTTAGAATCGCCGTGTTTACTAGCATGGGTCATGGTCACTATGATGTTGCGTGCACCAGCAACTAAGTCCATTGCACCACCCATGCCTTTGATTAATTTTTTCGGGATCATCCAAGACGCGATATTGCCTTGTTGATCAACTTCAAATGCACCTAGTACCGTCAAGTCTACATGACCACCACGGATCATGGCAAAGCTTTCCGCACTATTAAAAATTGCTGCACCTGTCGCTGCTGTCACGGTTTCTTTACCCGCGTTGATCATATCGGCATCAACTTGGTCTTCGGTTGGGTAGGGACCCATACCTAACAAGCCATTTTCCGATTGCAGCATCACTTCGATGCCTTTTGGCACGTAGTTAGCCACTAAGGTTGGAATACCTATGCCTAAGTTAACGTAGTAACCGTCTTCAAGCTCTTGCGCCACGCGCATCGCAATTTGTTCACGATTTAAACCCATGATTGCCTCCTATTTGCGCGTTGTGACACGTTCAATACGTTTTTCAAAGTCACCTTTGATCACGCGATTGACATAAATACCTGGGGTGTGGATTTGACTTGGCTCAAGCTCACCCGGTTCCACAATTTCTTCAACTTCCGCGACGGTGATTTTTCCGGCAGTCGCCGCCATTGGATTGAAGTTCATTGCTGTGTGGCGGAACACCAAGTTGCCATAGCGATCTGCTTTCCAAGCCTTAACAATAGCAAACTCACCGGTAATTGATTCTTCCAAAATATATGGTCGGCCATCAAATTCTTTTACTTCTTTACCTTCAGCAACGGGAGTACCGTACCCTGTTGCCGTGTAAAAAGCTGGGATCCCAGCGCCACCAGCGCGCATCTTCTCTGCAAGCGTACCTTGTGGTGTTAATTCAACGTCAATAATGCCATCGAGAAGTTGCTGTTCAAACAGCGCATTTTCACCAACATAAGAGGCAATGATCTTCTTAATTTGACGATCTTTAAGCAAAATACCTAAACCAAAGTCGTCGACCCCACAGTTGTTTGAAACCACGGTAAGTTCTTTTGTTTGCAGGCGCTTAATTTCTGCAATTAAGCCTTCTGGAATACCACACAAACCAAAGCCACCAGCGATGATGGTATCGCCGTCTTTAAGACCCGCCATCGCTTCGCTGTAGCTTGATACGACTTTATCGAAACCGGCCATAAGCCCACTCCTAATAATGTTATTGTTTTAAGATTGACAAGTTTGTTTGAGTGCTAACGACACTTTACTGCTTGGTGTCTTGCCTAGCGCATCACAAATTGTCCATCCTGCTTTTGCTAGCCTTTCTAAATCAATTCCACACTCAATGCCAAGTCCTTGCAGCAAGTAAACTACATCCTCAGTGGCAACATTTCCTGACGCGCCTTTGGCGTAAGGGCAACCACCGAGACCTGCAACGGCACTATCGATAGTTGCGATCCCCATTTGCAGGGCCGTGTGGATATTCGTTAACGCTTGTCCGTAGGTATCATGGAAATGCACCGCAAGCTTGTCAGCAGGGATATGTTGCAGTAACAAGGTAAGCAGCTGATGGACTTTTTTAGGTGTACCAACCCCTATGGTGTCTCCTAGGCTGATTTCATAACAACCAAGTGACAACAATTGTTTACATACCGCTAAAACTTGCTCTGGTTGTACTTCACCTTGATATGGGCAACCAACCACGCAGCTAACATAACCTCTTACTTTTATGTTGTTTTTTTGTGCAAGTTCAACAACGGGGCGAAAGCGTTCAATACTTTGTTCAATCGTGCAGTTGATGTTTTTTTGAGTAAATGCCTCACTGGCGGCAGTAAAAATGGCAAATTCGTCGACCTGATTTTCTAATGCAAGCTCTGCGCCTTTAAGGTTTGGCGTTAGGGCGCTTATTTCAACGCCTTCACTACGCTCAAAGCCTTGGATCACCGCAGCAGAATCGGCCATTTGCGGCACCCATTTGGGTGACACAAACGCGCCTGCTTCTATGTGCTTGAGACCAGCGTCTTTTAATGCGTTAACCAGCGAGATTTTAGCTTCTGTGGCAACACTGACCTCATTTTGTAAGCCATCCCGTGCGCCTACTTCTACAATTTTGACTTTAGCCGGATACTGAGACATTAGTCTTGCTCCTCAACAATCGCCAGCATATCGCCATGACTGACCAGCTCGCCTTCTGCAAAGCAGTATGAAGTGAGCGTGCCATCAAATGGTGCATTGAGCGTATATTCCATCTTCATGGCTTCGATTATCACAACGGCATCGCCTTTATTAACTTGAGTACCGACGGCCAACAAGTGCTTAACCACGGTGCCGTTCAATGGCGCTGCCAGTGGTGCGGCTTCGTGCTCATGATCGCTAATGTAATGCTTTGACTTGAGTTCAACGGTATGTTGATACGGGCCATACATAACAGTGATCGCGGTTTCGGTAACAATGGCACTGGCGTGTAACCGTGCACCATCAATCACCACTGTTAACTGGTGTTCATTTAATTCACATTCAACTTGGTGGATTTGCTCGTTAAACGAAACCTGCCAACCACCTTGAGATTGATAGGCCGAGGCGACATGATCTGCAAATGGTAAATCCACTTTCGCGGTTTGGTTAAGCCTAAAGCCTAAGTTTCCCCACACCTTGTTTTTACATGGTTGTTGGTGGCTAAGGTAGGCCGCACTTGCTAATAACACCATTTTATCCAGCGGCGTATTCGATTGAGTTAATACCTCAGTTTGCGTGTCGATAAAGTGGGTATCAGGCGCACCTGCTGTAAAAATAGGGTGGCCTGCTAAGTGATGCAAAAATGCGATGTTAGATTTCAAGCCACACAAGTGCACTTGTTCTAAACTGGATTTTAACTTCAATAAGGCTTGTTCACGATTTTTGCCATGAACAATAAGCTTGGCGATCATAGGATCGTAAAATGGACTGATCTCATCGCCTTGCTGCACGCCAGTGTCAATTCTTACGCCATCTTTGGCTTCAGGAAAGCTAAGATGTGAAAGTACACCAGAAAACGGCATAAAGTTTTCTTCAGGGTCTTCTGCGTAAATGCGCGCTTCAAAGCTATGACCAGATAACGAAACCTGCTCCTGAGTCAGCGGTAGCTGTTCACCCGCAGCGACCATCAGTTGCCACTCGACTAAATCGAGATTAGTCACCATTTCCGTCACTGGGTGCTCTACTTGCAGGCGAGTATTCATCTCCATAAAGAAGAACTCGTCGCCACATAATAAGAACTCTACAGTACCTGCGCCGCGATAATTAATCGCCTGCGCACAGCGTACAGCCGCTTCACCCATGGCTTTGCGCATTGCATCACTCAAATCTGGCGCGGGAGCTTCTTCAATCACTTTTTGGTGACGACGCTGTAGTGAACAGTCTCTATCACCGAGGTAAACACAGTTACCGTGACTATCGGCAAAAACTTGTACTTCAACGTGACGAGGCTTATCAACAAAACGCTCAAGCAGTACTAAGTCATTGCCAAAACTCGCTGCAGCTTCACGTTTAGCGCCATGCAGTGCCGATAAAAACTCGCTGCTTGTTCGTACCACGCGCATCCCTTTACCACCACCGCCGTAAGCGGCTTTGATAAGTACCGGAAAGCCGATTTTTTCTGCTTCTGCTTGCAAGAAATCATCTTCTTGTTTGTCACCATAATACCCTGGGACTAAAGGCACATTAGCGTCATGCATGATTTCCTTGGCACGGGTCTTAGAACCCATCGCTTCAATAGAGCTTGCCAGCGGACCAATAAACGCAATGTTTGCCGCTTCGCACGCTTTTGCAAAAACTTCATTTTCAGACAAGAAACCATAACCTGGATGGATGCAATCGACGCCCGCCGCTTTTGCGACTTCAAGAATTCTGTCTGCAACCAAATAAGACTCTTTACTGGGTGCAGGACCGATATGATAGGCTTCGTCAGCTGTTTTTACATGCATCGCATTGGCATCTGCATCAGAATAAACTGCCACTGTGGTTAGGCCCAATTTCTTTGCGGTGCGCATCACGCGGCAGGCAATTTCACCACGGTTCGCGACTAGAATTTTAGTTAGCATGTTGACTCCTATTCGCTTGCGGCGGTTTGCCAGCGTGGTGCTCGTTTATCGAAAAAGGCGCTAAGACCTTCTTGGCCTTCGTCACTTACTCTAATTTCAGCGATACGCTTTGCGGTATGGGCGATCAACGCTTCATTTATTTCTTTACCAGCAACTTCGCTGATCAGTGCTTTGGCACTTTTCACAGCAGCAGGGCCATTGTTAAGCAAGGTATCGAGAAAATCCGCTTCGCTTTTTGCTAAATCATCGCTCAATTCGTGAATTAAACCCATTTCTAGCGCCTTTTCACCATCGAATACTTCGGCTGTTAAAAAATAGCGTCGCGCTTGGCGTTCCCCAATGGCTTTAATGACATAAGGACTAATCACTGCCGGAATAAGACCAAGCTTGACTTCACTTAAACAAAATTTAGAGTTGTGCTCTGCAATGGCGATATCGCAACAGGCGATTAACCCAAGCGCACCGCCAAAAGCAGCACCTTGCACCAAACACAGCGTTGGGTGAGGGCAAGTAGCCAGTACTTGCATTAATTTAGCAAGCTCTAAAGAATCAGCGACGTTTTCGTTGTAGTCGTTGTCTGCCATGGATTTCATCCACGCCAGATCAGCCCCCGCTGAAAAGTGTTTACCTTCGGTTTTTAATACCAGCGCTCTGACATCGAGGCCGCTGGCATATTCGATATTCTTAATGAGTTCGGCAATCACCTCCGCATTGAAGGCATTATGTTTTTCTGGGCGACTTAGCTCTAAAATCGCCACTTTGCTTTTTGTTATATTTAAAGTGACAGGCATAAGTGCTCCTTACATTCTGAAGACGCCAAATTTAGACTCTTTTTGCGGCGCATTGCTCGCAGCCTCTAAGGCAAGACCAAGTACTGTGCGCGTATCCGCAGGGTCGATAACGCCATCGTCCCAAAGCCTTGCGCTGGCATAGTATGGATGTCCTTGCTTTTCGTACTGATCGATGATTGGTTTTTTAAATTCGCTCACTTCGGCATCGCTCATGCTAAGGCCTTTACGCGCTAAACCATCTTGTTTAACCTGCGTTAATACGCCTGCAGCTTGTTCACCACCCATTACGGAGATCCGTGCGTTTGGCCACATCCACATCATGGTTGGCTCGTACGCTCTACCACACATGCCATAGTTACCAGCACCATATGAGCCGCCAATCAATACTGTAAACTTAGGCACATCAGCACAGGAAACGGCTGTTACCATTTTTGCACCGTGCTTAGCGATACCTTCCGCTTCGTATTTTTGGCCAACCATAAATCCAGTAATGTTCTGCAAAAACAGCAGCGGAATATTGCGCTGTGCACAGAGTTGAATAAAGTGTGCGCCTTTTTGCGCGGATTCAGAAAAGAGAATACCGTTGTTTGCTACTATCCCCACAGGATGACCATAAATTTCAGCAAAACCAGTCACGAGTGTTTCGCCGAAGTAGCGTTTAAATTCATCAAACTGAGAATCGTCCACGATACGGGCAATGACTTCGCGTACATCAAATGGCTTTTTCAGATCCGTACCGACAATGCCATACACCTCACTAATGTCATAACGTGGTGGTTTGGCATCTTGCAGGAACGGGCGAGTAGGGCGCTGATGATTAAGGCGTGACACGCACTGTCTTGCGATAGAAAGCGCATGCTCGTCATTTTCTGCATAGTGATCGGCTACACCAGAGACTTTACAATGAACATCTGCGCCGCCTAAGTCTTCTGCACTCACTTCTTCACCTGTAGCTGCTTTAACAAGTGGTGGCCCAGCTAAGAAAATGGTGCCTTGTTCTTTGACGATAATACTTTCATCGGCCATTGCTGGTACATACGCGCCGCCGGCGGTGCATAACCCCATGACCACTGCAATTTGTGGGATCCCCTTTGCAGACATACGGGCTTGGTTGTAGAAAATTCGACCAAAATGCAATTTGTCTGGGAATACTTCATCTTGCTCTGGCAAGTTCGCACCGCCAGAATCCACTAAATAAATACAAGGAAGATGGCAGCGCTCGGCGATTTCTTGTGCTCGTAGGTGCTTTTTTACGGTAATAGGGAAATAGGTTCCCCCTTTTACCGTCGCATCATTTGCCACAATCATGCATTCAACGCCTTTAACGCGTCCGATCCCGGCGACCACACCAGCACAAGGGATGTCTTGTTCGTAAACGCCAAACGCGGCGAATTGGCCAATTTCTAAAAACGGCGAGCCCTCGTCAAGCAAGGTTTCAATTCGGTCACGTACAAATAATTTACCGCGACTTTGGTGACGGGCAATAAGCGCTTCACCACCACCTTGGCTCAGTGTGGCGACTTTATCTTTAAGATCAGCAACCAGCGATGCCATCGCATCGCTGTTTGCCTTGAACTGAGGATCATGCGGATTAACCGCAGAATTTAGTACCGTCATGTAGCACTCCTAGCGACTTTCGTTGAATAGCTCACGTCCGATAAGCATACGGCGGATCTCAGACGTACCAGCGCCAATTTCATACAGCTTGGCATCGCGAAGTAGTCGACCTGTAGGATATTCATTGATATAACCGTTTCCGCCTAGTAGCTGAATGGCATCAAGTGCAAGTTTGGTTGCAAGTTCTGCGGCATATAAAATTGCACCAGCAGCATCTTTACGAGTGGTTTCGCCACGGTCACAGGCTTTTGCCACGGTATAAACGTATGAACGTGCGGCGTTCATTTGCGTGTACATGTCAGCAACTTTGCCCTGCACCAGCTGGAATTCACCGATGGATTGGTTAAATTGTTTACGCTCGTGAATATAAGGTACTACCACATCCATACAAGCCTGCATAATACCAAGCGGGCCGCCTGCCAATACCACACGCTCGTAGTCTAGGCCACTCATGAGTACCTTAACGCCTTCGTTGTATTCGCCAAGGATGTTTTCTGCAGGCACTTCGCAGTTTTCGAATACCAGCTCACAGGTGTTTGAACCACGCATTCCAAGTTTGTCTAACTTTTGTGCCGTTGAAAAACCAGGGAAGCTTTTTTCGACGATAAAGGCCGTGATCCCGCGAGGGCCTGCATTGGTATCCGTTTTTGCGTAAATCACAAAAACGTCGGCATCTGGACCATTGGTGATCCACATTTTATTACCGTTTAGGATGAACTTGTCACCTTGCTTTTCAGCACGCAGTTTCATTGAAACCACGTCAGAGCCAGCATTGGGCTCACTCATTGCTAGTGCACCGATGTGTTCACCGCTGATAAGTTTTGGTAGATATTTTTCTTTTTGGGCTTGGTTACCGTTACGGTTAATTTGGTTCACACATAGGTTTGAATGTGCGCCGTAGCTTAAGCCAATTGATGCACTCGCACGGCTTATCTCTTCCATTGCAATAACGTGTTCAAGATAACCCATGTTTGAGCCGCCAAATTCTTCAGCGACGGTGATCCCAAGTAGGCCCATTTCGCCAAACTTTGGCCACATTTCGTTTGGAAATGCATTTTCTTGATCTGTTTTTTCAGCAAGTGGGGCAATTTCACTGGTCGCAAAGCTATTCACATGATCACGGATCATGTCTGCTGTTTCGCCTAGTCCAAAGTTTAATTCTTTATATAAAGATACTGTGCTCATCGGTATTCATCCTGTTGTGAGAGTTTATTTTTCGAGCTCGTGTAGGGTGTCGCGACAACGGCGCTCAGCCGTCACTAGTTCCATTAAGACAACTTTAATGTCGTCCATCTGTTGGCTTAAGTCGGCTTTTTTCTCTTCAATGAGTTGCAACATGGTTTTAAGTTGCTTTTCGCTCGATTTGTCGGCGTCGTAAAGCTCAAATAGTCGGCCAGTTTCAGCAAGTGTAAAACCAAGGCGTTTTCCGCGAAGGATCAGTTTTAATCGAACTTTGTCACGTTTTGAGTAAATACGCGTTTGTCCTTGGCGCCTAGGAGAAAGGAGTCCTTGGTCTTCGTAAAAACGAATACTGCGAGTAGTAATATCAAATTCTTTAGCTAACTCGCTGATTGAATAGGTAGGTTCATTAATTTCTTGCATTTTTATTTACACTTACAACGTCACTGATTAGACCAATATAAGTGAAGTTTACGTAAAGGTAAAGTAAGAATAGCAGATCCTTCTTTAGTCTTATAAAAGGAATAATCTGTCCGTTCGAATTGTCATCAAATCTTCATTACAGCTAGAGAAAATAAGCCTTGGAAACAAATTTGTGCAAGTTAGCTTTACACTTTCACTGATCTCGTTTGGCTTGATTTTAGATTTACGTTGGCGTAAACGTAAATATTATGTATGCTCGAATACAGAGTTAATTTTTAACAAGCCCAAGATTGGCTTGTAAACAGGAGTTTTGCAATGAGTAACGAAGCTGTTGTCATCGTCGCTGCTAAGCGTACACCAATGGGTGGCTTTATGGGAAGCCTATCTGACGCAACCGCGACAGACTTAGGTGCGACTGCAATTAAAGCAGTAATGAATGAAACAGGTCTTAGTGACGCTAGTATAGACGAAGTTATCATGGGCTGTGTCTTACCTGCAGGCCTTGGTCAAGCGCCAGCGCGTCAAGCAATGCTACACGCAGGTTTAGCGCGCTCGACGGGAGCGACGACAATTAACAAAGTATGTGGCTCAGGTCTAAAAGCGGCGATGTTCGCGCACGATCTTATCCGCTCAGGTAGCATTAATTCTGCTATCGCGGGTGGTATGGAAAGCATGACTAACTCACCTTACTTTATTCCAAAAGCCCGTGGCGGAATGCGTATGGGCCATGGCGAAATCAAAGACCATATGATGGCTGATGGTCTAGAAGATGCTTATGATAATAAAGCGATGGGTTGTTTCGCACAAGCTACCGCTGATGAATATGGCATTACCCGTGAGCACATGGATGAATTTGCACTTGGCTCATTAAGCAAAGCAAACGCCGCAATCGAAAATGGCAGTTTCGCCAATGAAATTGCCCCTCATATCATGAGTACGCGTAAGGGGGATGTTGAGGTAAATACCGACGAGCAACCTGGTAATGCGCGTCCAGACAAAATTCCATCACTTCGCCCAGCATTTAAAAAAGACGGCACTATCACTGCTGCCAACTCGTCTTCTATTTCTGACGGTGCAGCAGCGCTGATTTTAATGAGTGAATCAGAAGCGAAAAAGCACGGTTTGACACCACTTTGTAAGATTGTTGCCCATGCAACACACTCACAAGCGCCTGCTGAATTTACCGTTGCGCCGGTCGGTGCGATGAATAAGCTGCTTGAAAAAGCAGGTTGGTCGACAGCAGATGTTGACCTTTGGGAAATCAACGAAGCGTTTGCCATGGTGACTATGTTGGCTATCAACGAAATGCAGTTAGATAGCAACAAAGTCAACGTCAACGGTGGTGCTTGTGCGCTTGGCCACCCAATCGGTGCAAGCGGTGCACGCATCTTAGTTACACTTATCCACGCACTAAAAAACCGCGGCTTATCAAAAGGCGTAGCGTCACTATGTATCGGTGGTGGTGAAGCTGTAGCGCTCGCGGTAGAAGTGTAAGTTACTGCAATTTATTTCGTTCAAGGGGCGCTGCGTTTTCCATAATTCTAATCATTCACGCAGCGCATAAACTCGTTTTATGGGGAGGAGTGCTTCATGCACCAAGTACCTTTATACATCAACGGTGAATTTTCACAGTCTCAGTCTGACAAATGGTTAGACGTTGTTAATCCGGCTAATCAAGAAGTATTAGCAAAAGTACCTTGTGCTACTAACGAAGAAGTACAAGCTGCAATTCATTCAGCTCAAGAAGCATTTAAAACGTGGCGTAATGTTCCGGTAACTGAGCGTGCGCGAATTATGATGCGTTATGCGGCGCTTCTTAAAGAGCACCAAGAAGAAATCGCAACCATCATTTGCCATGAACTAGGCAAAACTTTTGAAGATGCGAAAGGTGATGTATGGCGTGGTATTGAAGTGGTTGAGCAAGCATGTAATGCCCCTTCAATGATGATGGGTGAGACGGTAGAAAACGTTGCCCGCAATATCGACACCTATTCATATACCCAACCGCTGGGCGTTTGTGCGGGTATTACGCCATTTAACTTCCCTGCAATGATCCCGCTGTGGATGTTCCCAATGGCAATTGTATGTGGTAACACCTTTGTACTTAAGCCATCAGAGCAAGATCCACTAACGCCAATGCGCTTGGTTGAATTGTTTGAAGAAGCCGGTGCGCCAAAAGGCGTACTACAGGTAGTACACGGTAGTAAGGATCAGGTTGACCAAATCCTTGAAGCGCCGGAAATTCGCGCGATTTCTTTCGTGGGTTCTTGTGGTGTTGGTCAGTACATTTACAGCAAAGGTACGCAAAATCTCAAACGGGTTCAAGCGTGTGTTGGTGCGAAAAACCACATGGTTATTATGCCCGATGCGAAAAAAGAACAAGTGATCAATAACCTGGTTGGCTCTTCGGTTGGCGCGGGTGGTCAGCGCTGTATGGGGATCTCAGTTGCCGTGTTTGTTGGGCAATCACAACAGTGGGTAGAGGAACTTAAAGACGCAATGGCGAAGGTTCGTCCTGGCGTTTGGGATGATCCTGAAGCCGCTTATGGTCCGCAAACAACGTCGCAGGCTAAAGCGCGTATTCTGTCGCTGATTGACAGTGGTAAGCAGCAAGGCGCAACTTGTTTGCTAGATGGCTCTGATTTTACAGTTGAGGGTTATGAAAATGGTAACTGGGTAGGTCCCACCCTGTTTTCAAATGTCACAACTGAAATGGATATCTACAAAGAAGAAATCTTTGGCCCAGTCCTTTGCTGTGTCTTTGTCGATAGTTTAGATGAAGCAATTACGCTTATTAATAACAACCCATACGGTAACGGCACCTCATTATTCACTGCAAGCGGTGGCGCAGCACGTAAGTTCCAGCGTGAAATCGAAGTGGGTCAGGTAGGCATTAATATTCCTATTCCAGTGCCATTGCCGTTCTTCTCATTTACCGGTTGGAAGAATTCATTCTATGGCGACCAACACACCTATGGTAAGCAAGGCGTGCGTTTCTATACAGAAACTAAAACGATTACCTCACGTTGGTTTGACGATGAGGCTGTCAGTGGTCCAAATATGAGTATCAACCTTAGATAACTCATATTGCATAGCGTGCTCTGCAGGGGGAGCACGCTATTTTTTACCAAAACGATAAGAATTACCGACACACATTCAGGGTGTCAGAACAGCAAGAGAGGTCTAGCGTGGACTATAACCTAAACGAAGATCAACAAGCATTTGCCGACATGGCGCACCAATTTGCAATGAGCGAGCTTGCTCCACATGCAGCAAAATGGGATCAAGAGCACATTTTTCCAAAAGACGTAATTCAAAAAGCAGGTGAGCTTGGTTTTTGCGGTCTATATACGCCAGAAGAGACAGGTGGTCTGGGTTTATCTCGCCTTGACTCAAGTATTATTTTTGAGCAACTTTCTATGGGTTGTACAGCGACTACTGCCATGTTGACTATCCATAACATGGCAACGTGGATGATAGCGAGCTTTGCAACGGAAGAAACCAAAGCAAAATATATGGATCAGTTAGTAACAGGTGAGCTACTGGCTTCTTACTGTCTAACAGAGCCTGGTTCTGGCTCTGATGCCGCATCGCTGAAAACAAAAGCAACAAAAGAAGGCGACGAGTACGTTTTATCTGGCTCTAAGATGTTTATATCAGGTGCGGGTGAAACAGACGTATTGGTGGTAATGGCAAGAACCGGTGAAGCAGGTCCAAAAGGTATTTCAGCTTTTGTTGTCCCTGCCGATGCTGACGGCGTTATTTATGGCAAAGCAGAAGAAAAAATGGGTTGGAACGCTCAGCCTACGCGCCTTATCACGCTTGAAAATGTCCGTATCCCAGCTGCCAACCTGCTAGGCCAAGAAGGTGAAGGCTTCAAATTTGCGATGCAAGGCCTTGACGGTGGCCGTATTAATATTGCGACTTGCTCGATTGGTACAGCCCAGCAAGCACTCAATACCGCCAAGCAGTATATGCAAGAGCGTTCTCAGTTTGGTAAGCCGTTAGCGGCATTCCAAGCATTGCAATTTAAAATCGCAGATATGAATACAGAACTTGTGGCTGCGCGCCAAATGGTTCGACTTGCGGCATTTAAGCTTGATAGCAATGACCCAGAAAAGACCACTTATTGCGCAATGGCGAAGCGTTTTGCCACTGATGTTGGCACTAAGGTGTGTGATGATGCACTGCAAATCCATGGTGGTTACGGGTATATCAAAGAATATCCACTTGAACGTCATCTACGTGACGTACGTGTTCATCAGATCCTTGAAGGTACAAACGAAATCATGCGTGTAATTATTGCACGTCGGATCTTAGCTGAAGGCGCGGCAAGCGTCCTATAAGGAGAGCATCATGACTGCACAATTAAAACTCGAAAAACAAGGCCATACTGCCGTTGTTACTATGTCAAATCCACCCGCGAATACGTGGACAAAAGACACACTAACTGCACTTAAAAATCTAGTAATCGAATTGAACGCAGATAAAGAAATCTATTCGTTAGTGATCACTGGTGAAGGTGAAAAGTTCTTTTCAGCAGGTGCGGATCTAAACGTATTTGCTGACGGCGACAAAGGAGTCGCTGCGGATATGTCTCGAGTATTTGGTGAAGCGTTTGAAACACTCAGCGACTTTAGAGGCGTATCTATTGCTGCTATCAATGGTTTTGCAATGGGTGGTGGCTTAGAAGTGGCGCTGGCATGCGATATCCGCATCGCCGAAGCTCAAGCACAAATGGCACTCCCAGAAGCGAAAGTCGGTTTATTACCTTGTGCTGGCGGTACACAAAACTTGTCTTGGCTTGTGGGTGAAGGCTGGGCAAAACGTATGATTTTATGCGGTGAACGCTTAAAAGCCGATAAAGCACAGCAAATTGGCTTAGTTGAAGAAGTGGTCGAGCAGGGTAAAGCACTGGAAGCTGCGCTTGAACTTGCTAAGAAAGTAGAAGATCAAAGTCCAGTTGCGGTGACGGCTTGTAAAGCCCTCATTCAAAAAGGCCGCTCTGGCACGATCAATAGTGCACTGCCACTTGAACGCGAACTCTTCGTAACACTATTCGATACGCAAGATCAAAAAGAAGGCGTAAACGCGTTTTTAGAGAAGCGCAAAGCGAATTGGGTAAATGGCTAATGATTGAATTTGAGCTAATAAATCACGAAGAGGCGCCGGTTATATTCGAACAGGCAACGTGCCATAACGGGATGAAAATAGCGCTGGCGACATTAAATGCACCAAAAGCGTTAAATGCCTTAAACCTCGATATGATCCGTTTGCTCGCGCCACAACTAGACGCTTGGGCAAACGACCCGCAAATAGCAATGGTTATGCTAAAAGGTGCTGGAGAGAAGGCGTTTTGTGCCGGCGGCGATGTCGTGAGTTTATATCGCGAAATGTCGTCTGATACGAGTAACGCATTAATCGAAACCTTTTTCAGTGAAGAGTACCGGTTAGATTATCAAATCCATAACTATGATAAGCCAATCCTACTATGGGGTAATGGCATCATCATGGGTGGCGGACTGGGCTTAACGGCTGGCGCAAGCCATAAAGTGATGACAGAAACGTCGCGCATCGCTATGCCGGAAATCACCATTGGTTTATACCCTGATGTTGGTGGGAGCTATTTCCTCAATAAGATGCCAAAAGGCGTTGGACTATTCCTAGGTCTCACCGCTGCAAACATCAACGCTGCGGATGCCAAGCTGGTTGGGCTCGCCGACCATTTTATGGACTCAGAAAAGCTGAGCTTACTGTTACAAAACCTAGTTGAAGTGAACTGGGGCAAAACCAATGTATTAAATCATGAAAAGCTTACTCAGTTGCTGTTGTCACTAGATGAAGCGTCTCATGCGCCGCCAAAAAGCGAAATTAAACCGCTTATCAAAGTATTCGAAGCGCTTGATGAGAAAAGTGAGTTATCAGAGCAGGTTGAGTTTATTTTGGCGTTGGATAGCACTGACAACAAATGGCTAAGCAAGGCACAGGCAGCATTAAAGCATGGTTCACCATTAAGTGCAGCATTGGTTAAAGCGCAGCTCACTAGAAGTGCAGGCAAAACACTAAGAGACTGTTTTAAGCAGGAGTTAGGAATGTCGGTAACGGCTGGCGAGTTTGGTGAGTTTCAAGAAGGTGTTCGTGCGTTGCTTATTGATAAAGATGGCAAGCCAAATTGGCGATTTAAATCTGTCGCCGAGGTTACAGACGATGCGATAGAACGCTTTTTTGCACCTCGCTGGGATGAAAACGATCACCCATTGCGTGACTTATAAGGAGTGACTTAAATGGCACAAGTAGGATTTATCGGCTTAGGTAATATGGGTGGTCCAATGGCCATTAACCTATTAAAGGCTGGCCACCAAGTATGTGTATTCGATTTGAACCCTGAGGCCGTTGCCACGCTTGAAGCAAGTGGCGCGACGAAAGCGACGGTTGTGAGCGATGTATGTCGCGAAGCCGATTATGTGATCAGTATGCTGCCTGCAGGCAAACATGTTCGAGCAGTGTATACAGGCGATGACGGATTAATTAACTACCTTAGTAAAAATACACAAGTAATTGATTGCTCGACCATTGATGCTGGATCCGCTCAGTTTGTTGGCAACAAGTTGGCAGAGTCAGGTATTTCATTTGTCGATGCGCCTGTGTCTGGCGGTGTGGCAGGTGCAGCGGCCGGTACCTTAACTTTTATTGTCGGTGGTAATAAAGCAGACTTTGAACGTGCACATGTGGTACTGACCAATATGGGTAAGAATATCTTCCATGCTGGAGATATTGGTGCGGGACAAGTCGCTAAGATATGTAACAATATGCTGTTATCAATACTTATGGCGGGCACAAGTGAAGCGCTGCAAATGGGTGTAGATCATGGCTTAGATCCTAAAGTATTGAGCGAAATTATGCTAAACAGCTCTGGTCGTAACTGGACGCTAGAGCTATACAACCCATGTCCTGATGTACTAGAAAATGTGCCTTCTTCGAACGGTTATAAGCCGGGCTTTATGGTTGATTTAATGGCTAAAGATCTTGGCCTTGCGATGCAATCTGCGCAGCAAACGAATTCTGCGACGCCCATGGGGGCGCTGGCGAAGAATCTGTATAACTTGATGCAAAATCAAGGTAAAGGCAGTGAAGACTTTAGTGCGATTTTTAAGCTTTATTCAGAGAAATAGGACACTATGGATATTAACAATAAAACAGTTGTGATCACCGGTGGTGCGCAAGGCTTAGGTCTTGCCATGGCGACTGAAATGGCAAAACATGGGGCAAAACTTGCCCTGATTGATATGCAAGAGGACGTTTTGGCAGAAGCGAAGCGCGAGCTTGCTCAATTTGGCACACAAGTTAACACGTATGTCGCTAATGTTAGTCAAGAATCAGACGTGGAAAATGTGTTTAATGCCATCGTAAATGACTTCGGAGATATTTCGGTATTAATTAATAATGCGGGTATTTTGCGTGACGGTTTGCTACTCAAAGCAAAAGACGGGCTAGTCATCGATAAAATGTCGCTTTCGCAATTTCAATCCGTTATTGATGTCAATCTCACAGGTGTGTTCCTGTGCGGCCGCGAAGCTGCTGTCAAAATGGTAGAAGCGGGTAATGGTGGCGTGATCATTAATATGTCGAGCGTTGCACGCGCTGGTAATATGGGACAAACCAATTATTCAGCGGCAAAGTCTGGTGTCGTTGCGATGACTACCAGTTGGGCTAAAGAGTTAGGTCGTTTTGGTATTCGCGTGGGCGCAATTGCACCAGGTGTTATCCGTACAAAAATGACCGATGCAATGAAGCCTGAAGCTAAAGAGCGTCTAGTGAAAATGAAGCCAGTTGGGCGTCTTGGCGAAGCGCAAGAAATTGCCCATACTGCAAAATATATTATTGAAAACGATTTCTTTACGGGACGTGTCGTTGAGATTGACGGCGGCATTCGCTTGTAATGAAAAAATAGGCTTGGTTTTACAATGTGTAGTCCAAGTTCCTACTTGAGTGTGTGAAGCGGCAATGCAAATTGCCGCTTTTTTATTTGAAAGACATTTAATTAGTTAGGAGAAGCGCTTGAAGTTATCTAGGATACATCACGTCGCTGTTATTTGTTCTGACTACCAAAGATCAAAGGCGTTTTATACCGAAGTACTTGGTTTGCGCGTACTCAATGAGAACTATCGAAAAGATAGAGCGTCCTATAAATTAGATCTTGCGTTGCCTGATGGGAGCCAGATTGAGTTGTTTTCGTTTCCAAATCCTCCAAAACGACCATCACATCCAGAGGCGCAAGGGCTGAGACATTTAGCATTTAGCGTATCAGATATCGATGCTTGTATTGCACACCTTTTGCAGTATCAAGTTGCTGTAGAGCCTGTTCGAATAGATGAATATACAGGCAAACGGTTTACCTTTTTCAGCGATCCTGATGGTTTGCCGCTGGAGCTTTATGAGCAATGTTAAGATAATAACTACTTTAAAAGGGCTAAATTATGTATGAGATGTTAGTGGCGATGGAAATTCATAACAGCGAGCGATATGCCAAATATCGTGAAGCGATGAAGCCGATCTTAAGACAATATGGTGGTGGATTTAGTAACGATTTTCATATTGCAGAAACCCTTCAAACCGAGGGATAGTGCCAAGCTAATCGACTTTTTACCATATACTTTCCTGATCAAGCTTCAATGGAGTCCTTCTTCAGTGATGCTGAATATGTAGAGGTAAAAGCGCGATACTTTGAAGATAGCGTCAGTGGGTTTGACATTTTGGCGAGCTACATTAGGTAATTCTCAAATAGGAGCAAAATTGGGTAAAGTTTATTCTATGTGGGTCGATAACGTTTAATAACTCCGCGGTAAATTGAATTTGTAACAAGGATATAGGTTATGAATATAAAGCCACAATTTCACACCAACCATGGCAGTGTTGGTGTTCCATCTTCGTCGAAAGAAATGCAAGACGCACTCAAAACGCTCGCAAAAGATAGACCTGATGAAGAGGTATCCCAATTTCCAGATGTGAATAGTGAGTTCACAATTGATTTTTCCTACACCGAATCACCTGTCTCATATGATAGAGACTTTATGCGTAATTTTGAATTCAGAATGTTAGGCATGAAAAGTTACGGTATTCACCGAGAGCACATAGGGACGGATGAAAATGGTCGTATCTATAAAGATACTTACGGTGACTTTGAAGGCCGAGAAAAAATTGATGAATTTTTGGCAATCTTTGACCGTTTGAATGAAGAACAACAGATTAAATTTGCACACTTCAAGCCCACAGAATCGCTTCTAGACGTGGCTAACAGATTAACTGATGAAGAGCTTGGTCAGCTCACCGATTTTATCGTTCAGTCACTTAGTGTTAACAGCTTTGGTCAAAGGGGTGAAGACTACTCAGAAAAGTTGATTGATAAACTGAGCAGTATGTCTGATGACTTATTAAAAGATACCGTAAAAACCATGTCTAGCTTAATGGAACAGGCTGAAAACAAAGTTTTTTCAGATCCAGCGTTGCCAGCTTATCTATTGGATGAAGACGGTAGAGCAGACATGGACTTAACTGTACGAGAGGCAGATCTTTTCGACCAATTTAATGCGTATGGAGACATGAACAACCAGTTATTAAATGACTATGCAAAATTTATCATTGATAACAAATTCTCAGATGGTGATCTTTTAGACCTGAACACGCATTTAGCAAATTCTGATTTTGATACGAGTCGTGGCATGCTAGATATGGCAACCTTGGTTAAGGCAAATGACCGAACTACTTTTATTGAAATGTTAAACGAAGTGGATACGCGAGAGCCGAATAACCTGTTCGCAAGATTGAGCAAACTCAATTACGAAAATGAGAACACCGAATACTTTAGAACTGACAATCGAGAATACGTTAAATTTAAAGGTGCACCAGCTGACGATAACGAAAAAAGTAGGTTATACAATCAGCTGATAAAAGCCTACGAAAATCAGGGACTCGGTTGGATGAATGACGTAATGGAGCAGTCAGAAGGTATGCCAGTGCGAGCTGAACTCAATATGTGGCTATCTATTTTAGAAGATGTGGAAGAAAACCCCGATGCGTTTAAACGCTCAGACTCTGTCGAAACTTGGATGGAGCGCAATTTAACTGAAATTGTAAATGACTACTATCAAGGCATAAAAGAAAAGGTATTTGCGCATAATGAGGAGTTAGATAACTTTCTCAATATGTCTATGCTTGAAAGAATTGAACTCGATACAATTGAACTTGACGAACAAACTCCTTTAGCTGAATAGAGAAAGATCTATTACATCCCAAATATTGTTCTACACTTAATTAAGAACGAAACAAGTTAGTTAATTCAAAGGCTTGTTTCGAGGTGAGTCTTGACTATATAACGCAGCAACTTTGTTAAGGGAGAGTTTAATGCGCGGCGTGATATTTAGAGGTTTAGAAGAATTAGTTGTAGAAGCGATTGGCATGCAAGCTTGGGATGAGTTACTCGAAGCACATGCGCCTGAGGGGAGGGTTTATGTTTCCCCTACATCCTATCCAGATGCAGAGTTATTTGCGTTAGCACAAGGCGTCGCTGACAAATTGAATAAGCCATTGACAGATGTATTGGCCATTTTCGGACAATCATTATTTGGTTTTTTGGCGGAAAAGCATAAAGGTATCTCATCAAAATTTACGTCGTTTGAAGAGTTGGTTTTATCTATCGATAGTGTGATACACATGGAGGTAAAAAAGCTTTACGACGAACCTAACCTACCCTCAATTTCGGCGATAGTGAAAGATGACAAAACTATCGTATTAGAGTACTGCTCGAATCGTAAATTGTGTTTTTGTGCGGAAGGGCTACTTTATGGTGCCGCACAGTTTTACAGTCGCAAACTAAAAATTGAACATCCACAGTGCATGCACAGCGGCGCTGAACATTGCGTACTCATTCTTCATTTGGATTAATTCGATGTCTGAATATAACGACTATAAAAAGGCGTATCTAAGAGAGCGTCGTGCACGTGATGAAGTTGAGTCATTACTTGAAGAGAAAACCCGTGCGTTATATTTGGCTAATCAAACACTTGAACGTCAATTAGAACAGCTTAAGAATCAACAAGCCGTACTAATAAACAACGAACGTATGGCAACGTTAGGGACACTATCAGCAGGCGTTGCGCATGAGTTAAATAACCCGTTGGCATATGTGGCAGGTAACCTTGAGTCACTTAATTACTATATCTCGCCAATCTTGCAGTTACTTGAGACAGTAAAATTACTTGAGCAAAATGAATTGAGAGGAGATCAATTGGAAGCTCGCCTTATTGATATATATTTAAGGCAACGTGTTGACGAGATTACGAATGATTTGCCGGATCTCGTTTATGATACGCTGCACGGCTGTGAGCGAATTAAAACCATAGTAAACGATTTAATGAATTTCTCCCGCTCCAATAACGATAGTTTCAGTAGGGCGTCTCTAAAGCCTATTGTTGAAGACACGCTTCGTTTACTTCATGGTCAATTGAAGGGATACGAGCTAACCGTCGCGGTCGAAGATGTACCAACTATCTATTGTAAGGAGGGAGCGCTAAAACAAGCTATCATCAATCTTTTGGTGAATGCTAAATATGCGGTAGACATGAGCCATAAATCGCATAAATCAATAGAAGTGCTACTTGCACCGGGTAACGCTCAAGATATTATCTTAAGCGTTAGCGACAACGGAGTAGGAATTGATGCTGATGTGCTTCCTAGATTATTCGATCCTTTCTTTACGACTAAGCCTGTAGGCGAGGGTACGGGCATGGGACTTGCCGTCACCCAAGCGATAGTAAAAGAACACAAAGGAAAAATTGATGTTCATAGCCAAGAAGGAGTGGGTAGTCAGTTTACTATTTCCTTTCCTCTGGAGCAGTGAGAAGCTTGCACCTGTCCCTTTTTTGTAATACGTTAATCGACTAAATCAGACATATTATCAGTGATTTTCATCTGAGGTTTCGAGCCTCATCTCTTAATTGGATACTTAAACGTAATAGGGAAATTATGACGATGGAAATGAAAGTGCCCGTGTTGCCTGAGTTAATAGATACTGCAAAAATTGCAACACTCTATGTAGCCGAAGGACATCAAGTTGCAAAAGATCAAGTCTTATGTGATATCGAAACGGATAAGGTCGCATTGGAGCTACGAGCGCCAGAAGCCAGCCGTATCGGTAAAATCGTGGTAAACGAAGGCGATGTTTTGAAAGCAGATGCGCTTATTATGTCAATCATTCCTGATCCAGAATTAAACCACTTAGTTGCACTTGAACCGAAGAGAGTTCATCAGCTGCTCAGTAATGAAGACATCACTACTGACCATGAGTTGAAAGGAAAAGGCAATATTGACGTGCAGATCGATGTATTACCCGATTTTGTCGAGAGTGCAACGATTATTGAAATCTATGTTAAAGAAGGAGATATGGTTGCTTGTGGCGATAGGCTTTGCGATGTTTATACTGACAAGGTCATCCTCGAAGTTTGTGCTCCCAATGATGGCGTAGTGTGCGACTTTATCAAAAAGCTTGAGCAAGCAGTCGTTGCAGGTGAAACGATCGTCACTTTGTATCACCCCGAGTATATTGCGCCTGAGACTACACTTCCTGAATCGAAAGAAGATAATATTGATGTCTTAATAGCTCAAGTATTGTTAGACCCAGCTTTGGATAATGAACCTTCTAAGCTGGTCGAGCTTAATAGGCCTTCTCATCAGGCTACATGCGATAATTTAGAAGCTCATAAAGATATAGCGGCAGTCGAAGCAACCGATAGCACGGTTATTGATACACAGCTTAAAAATGAATCTCCCCCTCTTAGTACTCAAACTGGCGATAGCGATGTTGATTTAACAAATGACCATGTTAGTCCAGCTTCAACGGTTTTACGATCAGAGTCTTCAGTGATTGCCCATGTAAGAGAAGATTGTAGCAAAGACAGTCAAGAAGGAAGTGCTAGCTCTGGCAAAGTAATTACGTTTGCCGCCAGTGTAATCGTTATTGCGCTGGCAGGTTGTTTTTTGCTGGTTTAACTTCGCGCTTGTAGCAGCTGCAAAGAAGTTAACCAGCTATTTTACTCAAAAAGGAGATTTTTAATGAGTTATAATGTCACTGCATACCAAGTTGATGCAGAAAAAGTAAAAGCGGTGTGGGGAAGTAAAGATCAGCAATTTTTGGATAGGTTTTTATCCAAATATCGAGATGAAATTGCAGGGCAAGAAGAAGAGCTGGATGTTAAGGGATATGCCGCTTGCATGGCGAATATTATAAATGGAACGAGTACAGATGAGGACGACGAAGACAACTTTATTTACGGGTATCTATATGAAATGCTATGCCAAGAATTTGGTGAGATGGTTCGCCATGATGACTTTCTAGACATAATGGAAGATGTGACGCCATCTAATCATAAAGCATTTATTCCTATTCCCAAAAACGATGACTGGCCTGAATTCTACAGCGTCCCTCTTGAAGAATTAGAGCTGGGTCGACAGGTTTTTCTTGGTAGTGACGAACCATATACTAAGGAAACTTCCTATATAGAAACGGTAAACTTCATTTTCGATACAGCAGTTCAAAACCACAAAGCTTTGGTTTTCTTTGGTTATTGATTTGAGGTTTCAATCTACCGATTAAAATTTTTGACAATAAATACGGCGCTGTTTGGAGCAGGTCATTTAAAGGTGACACAAAAGGTCGCACCACCCATATAATTTTGACATGTAACATCTAATGTGGCGTGATGTAAATCGACTACCTCTTTTACAATAGCGAGACCAAGACCACTGCCAGTCATTGATGACTGCTCTTTGCGCCAAAAACGCTCGAAGATTTTTTCATAATTTTGGATATCGATCCCAGGGCCGCTATCCATAACTTCGATACATTTTCCAGAGGCCTTTACTTTAATCTGAGCTTGCTCAGTACTGTGGCGTAGGGCATTTTCGATGAGATTCTTTATCATGATATGAATGGAGGACTGATCGCCTGTAATTACTTCTCCAGTATCATCAATTTCCAGTTCTAGCTGTTTATCCATGGTGACAGATAATGGCGCCAGCATCATACAGGCTTCTTTTGCTAACGGTACAATACTGAGCGAATGCTTTTCGTAAGCATTAAGGCTCTGTGCACGAGACAGGTCTAACAATTGCTGTACAACACGTGTCATATAACTTACATCCGCCAAAATACCAGAGTGGGTGTGTTTATCTAACTGGGCGAGTTCAACACGGGTATTGAGAATTGCAAGCGGGGTTTTTAACTCATGGGCTGCGTTAGCAACAAATCGCTTTTGTTCATCAAAACCTGTTTCGACTCTTGCCATCGCTTGATTCAACGAATGCACAATGGGAACGATCTCAACAGGGAGACCTTGCTCACTTAGCCTAAAATTGAGCTGTTCAGGTCTTATCCTTTGAAGTTGCTCCGCAACGCTTTTCACGGGCCGAACAATAGAGCGAATAGACAGATATCCAACAACCATAAATACTAAAAATGCCGCGCTGATGATAAAAATAGAGACTTGGCTCAGTACGGGCATGACTGCTTCATTGGCAAGCTCGCCAATAAGATCATTCCTGCCCAAATCTATGAACACCGGGACAGTGTCAATGTTGGTTTCGATGCGATAACGATCAATGCCATTAAGGTGAGAATATCCAAGGGGGATATCTTTAGTATCAATCAATGCTTGCAACGCCAAGGAACTACTCTCATTGGTTGTAGACTGCAGCAAAACAGCACCAGTTTGTGCGTGTGTGACTCGAAACACGAGGTTATTGTACAAAGCATCATAGCCCCATTTCTCGGCCACGCTGTCAGATTGATATATTAACTTATTCGTATTATCAAAGTAGAGTTGCTCTTGAATGTCTTCACTCATACCAACCATGCTTTGCTCAACAGCAAGATTGGCATAATTTGTGGAAAATAAATATAAACTAACCCCAATCAGGCTGAATACTGCAGATCCAATAATAAAAAAATGCAGAAATATCTTTTTCGCGAGAGAAAGTTGCTTCATGTTAAAATATATCCTATACCACGCAGTGTATTGATCGTTGTTTGTGCATTGGACGATTCTAGTTTTTTGCGGATCCTGTGTACTGCAACTTGGATTGCATTATCCGTTACTTCGAAACCCATGGCATAAATCGCATCGTAAAGCGCATCTTTGCCCACGGTTAAACCGGCATTTCTGATCATATATTCTAAAATAGCAACTTCCGTTTTCCCCATCGCTAAATTTTCACAGCCAACGGTGACACGGCGTGCTTTTGTATCAACAGCAAGATTGTTATGTGTTAATAGATTTCCGGTGTAGGTACTTGGGCGGCGCAGTAGAGCTCGAAGTCTTGCCTTAAGCTCGTCAATCGCGAAGGGTTTATTCAGGTAATCATCCGCACCCAAATCAAGTCCTTTGATGCGATCATCGACGCTACCACGCGCGGTGAGGATCAAAATTGGTAATGCGTTTTGTTGTTTTCGAATTGAGCGAATAACCTCTAAACCATCTTTATCTGGCAAGCCTAAATCTAATATGAGGGCATCATACTGCCAGCTTTGCATTAATTGTTCATTTTGTGCAGCAGTTGCAGCAATATCAGCGGCGTGACCGTCTTGAGTGATTGCTTGCTGTATAAATGTAGCAAGCTGCTGATTGTCTTCGGTGATTAGCACTCTCATTGAATTAATATTTCCTTATTTTCTATTTCTAGTTTTGGTTTTTGAAAACGTTTACTTGATAGTAAAAACTTTAGTATGAGCGGCAACACCAGCATCGTAAGCAAAGTTGAAGTCAGCAAACCTCCAATTACTGCAAAGGCTAATGGTGGCCACAAAGGGCTTGCACTGGAAGTTAGCGGCAACATGCCAACTATGGTTGTTAATGTAGTTACTATAACAGGACGAAGACGCATTTGTACCGATAAACAAATTGCCTGCGATAGCTTTGTGCCTTGATTTAAATGCTCAAGTGTATGCTCAATCAGCAAAATTGCGCTGTTCACCACAATACCCATAAGCGCGAGTACACCTAATATTGACATAAAACCAAATGGTACTCCGACGATAGATAACATAGCCGGCGCTCCTACAACGCCGAGGGGAATAGTGAACATCACCAATATTGCTAAACGATATGAATTAAACTGCAACATTAATGCCCCAAATAACAATGCGACTCCAAAAGGAAGTGTTTGTAGTAAAGCGCCATTAGCCTGTTCTGATTCTTCCAATTCTCCACCAAACATTAACGTTACATGATGTTGCTGCGCGATTGTTAGCAAGGTCGGTTGTAGCGCTTCGAGGATTTCTTCTTCGTCACTTCCCATAGCGACATCCGCTTTTATAGACATTACAAACTTGCCATCGCGCCTTTCAATAAATGGTGGTGTGCCAATAACCTCGGAATTCAAGACAGCAAATAGGGGGATGCTTAATTGGTTGGGCAGCATGATTTGAGTATTTAAAATATCAGAACTACTTTGATTAGAAGTAGTATCAACTATCACTAAATCTATCGGCTCGAAATTATAATCAAGGGTTGTTACTTTTAGCCCAGAGCTACGCCATGCGATATATTCAGCAATATCGCTGCGAGTTAGCCCCAAGGCTGATAAGGTAAGTTGCTGGGCTTCTAAGTTAATGGTAGGAGCGCCCAAACTATAATTACGATATGGGGAGGTGATTTTAGGGTGCTGTCTGAGGTGCATAAGCATAGCTTCAGCGCTTGCGAATAGTGCATTGCGGTCATTGCCACTCAACCTCAACTCAATCGGACTCTCAATAGGTGGACCTTGTCCAAGCTCTCGGGTGCTGATTAAGATTTCAGGAAATTGCTTGCTTAAATTGCTATCTATGAAACGTGAAAATTCAGGCGGGTTGACATCATCCTGCAGCGTTAATACAACTCGAGCAATATGGGATTCATTTGGTTTTTGTGCAAGGTTATAGTAGAACCTTGGACCTGAAAAGCCGCTAAACACCATCACTTCACTGACTTGAGGGTACTGAAGGGCATACTCGGCGATTTGATTTGCAGTCTTGGTTGTTGTTTCTATGTGGCTAGCTAACGGCAATTGGACGTCGATATAAATCTGATTGCGGTTAGCGTTTGGGAAAAACTTGCCGTTGGCATTGGGTAGCGAAAGTAAAGTGCATAGCGTGACAGTAGCGGCCACTATCGTGTATACGGGATTTTGTAATGTTTTATGAGCTAGCTGATAGCCAAATGTTGAAAGTTTCTGAGTAACGGTTTCCTGCCACCTTTCTAGCCAAGGGATGGAAATAGGGAAATAAACAAAAAGTACAGGAAGCAGTAGTAATGCTGCAATATAACTCAATGAGATGCAGATGATAACGAGCACTGGGATAGTAGCAATGAAATCAGCGACACTTCCTTTTGCCAATAGCATGGGAACGAATGCTGCGATAGTAGTCATTGTTGCCGCCGCAAGCGGTTTTTTCAATTCGTTTACAGAGTGCGCCAAGGCAGATCTCATCGTAAACCCTTTGCTGCATAAATAACTCAGGCGCTCAGCTACGATAATGCAATTATCAACCATCAAACCTAATGAGAGTACCAAGCCAGCAATAGTCATTTGGTGAATAACACCATCGAAAGTAGTAAATAACGCCAGTGACGAAAACACGATAGCGGGTACGGTTAAACTGATAACAATCGCACTTTGCACCGAGAGAAATAGTAATAAAACAACGCAAATAGCGATACAGCTTTGAATTAGAGAATTTACTAATCCTTCGCGGCGTTTTTGAGACCAGTCGGGCTGGAAAATATCAATTTTAATGGGATCATCTGCATATCGCGCATTAATGTCGGCAATAGCTTGTTTTATGGTATCTCCAGCGTCAGCGATATTATGCTGGTTGGGCGGTAGAGATAACGCAATACCGATGACTCGTTGACCATTTTGCCAATACTGCTCGCTTGAAGCCGGGACTGTTCTATAGCCAATATCAGCGATAGTGCTGAGTGGGATTTTTGACCCGTCAGGTGTTGTTATTTGTACGTTTTTTAACTGAGCGTCGTTACGCAGGTGATTGACTGGCAATAGCGATAGCGCACTTTGATTTTGCGACAAGACGCCAAGACTATCTTGCTGATTGGCATCCTGTAGTTGTTTTGCAATCTCTGCTGGCGAAAGGCCAAAAGCGAGCATCCGCTCTTGAGAATAGAAAATAGCTAATTCGAGTCCGGGGTCGCCTACTAGCGAGGCACTTCTCACAACGTCGAGATACTCAAGCTCATCACGCACTTCGAGGGCGAGCTTTCTATCTGCTGTTAATCCTTTTCCTGTGCGCACGGTTAAGACTATCCCTTGAGTATCTTGTGCTCGATCTACGACATAGATCTGGCTATCAGTTAAGCTTGCACCCAGTGGTGCCACTTCATCTTTGATGCGTTGCCAAACTAAAGCGGTATTATACACTTGCTCTTTAAGCTCGATATTGATAACGGCACTTCCTGCTTTTATCCGCGCGTGAATGGTATTAATCTCATCAATTTTTGCTAAACGTCGCTCAAGTGGCTTAACAACGACATCATTGAGTTGGGTTACACTAGCACTTGGATTTACAATTTGAATAAAACCATTTCGATAGGGAAAACTGGGGTCCTCCTGACTTTTTGCTTTAAACCAGCCTACAATACCTGTGAATACAAGCAGCAAAGTTAGCCCGAGTACTAAACGTGGAGTGAGATAATTAGATGAGAGAAGCTTATCCATAAACCTCCTCCTGTAACCTATAGGTAGATCTGCCAATAGTGCTTGTAAATAAGATCAGCAGAGGTCGGTTAAATACAAAGTGTGAGAATAGGACTAATAAGCTTTTACTTTTGCTCATGAGACTCACCTTCCAATAACGCCAAGTTAAAATTTAACTTAGCCTCCGATGTGATGAGCACGTTTTTACCCATCAGTTTTGGTGCAGTGACTATGACTTGGTTATCATCATTGTCAAAAATAGTCACATCGCGTCGTTGGACCTTGGGTTCAGTAACCAGCACATAGGCTTGCCCCATGGCATCATAGTGGATTGCGTTGGTTGGCACTTTATAGAGTGGTGTATTGGTGATAGGGAGCTCAAGCCGACTATGCAGGCCAACTAGTTCAGAGCCACTCACCTCCAAATCGACGATAAGTTTAAAAAGCTTACCAACGGCATTAGAAGGTAAACCTTTCTCTATAATTTTACCGTCTAGGCTTTTGCTTAGCGAAGGAATGGATATGCGAACGGCTTGGTTAAGCTGTAAAGCAATAAATTCTTGTTCAGGTAGCTGAAATTCAGTTTTTAGCGTAGACAATGTCTGGAGTTGGAAAATTGGCTGTCCCGCAGAGACAACATCACCTGAACGAGCGTAAATATTGGTGACGATACCTTCCTCTCGAGCGAATATTTTGTTCTCATTCAGTGCATTTTTTGCCTCTTCAACCTGAGCTTGTGCTGCTTGGACTTGCTGGGTTGCAATATTAAACGCAAGCCTAGCGGACTCAAGCGCCGAATTTGCCATAAGCTTCTCCGTAAAGAGCTTTTTAGCTCGGTCGAAATCAAGCTGTGTCTTTCGCTCAGTACGTTTAGAACTGGCTAGTAACGCTTGTTTTTCACGCAGCTGGGCGCTAAGTCTTGGAGAATAGAGGGACGCTAGCACGTCTCCTTTTTTAACTAATTGACCTGAATAGGCATATAAAGACTCAATTCTCCCTTGTGACAGGGAAGCAACATAGACAACATCACTACCTGTGATTCGACTATAAAAATGCTTCATCGGAATAGTTGTAGCTAACTCTACAGGTACTGAAGTAAGCGTCGTTGAGCGTTTTTCTGCAGTAGTTTCTACGTT
This sequence comes from Pseudoalteromonas sp. GCY, assembly GCF_016695175.1. Taxonomy (NCBI): domain Bacteria; kingdom Pseudomonadati; phylum Pseudomonadota; class Gammaproteobacteria; order Alteromonadales; family Pseudoalteromonadaceae; genus Pseudoalteromonas; species Pseudoalteromonas sp. GCY. Next base: position 2,323,036 of record NZ_CP068023.1, on the reverse strand, counting down.
TGAAGGATCACCGAAGCCCTGAAGCGTTAAGGTGATCGTTATTATTAATAGTCTAAAAAACATACACATACCCAAGCAAAACTTGTACGTTGCCAGAGGCATCAATAAGAGGAGAATCTTTTATTTCATCACCGTAACTGGTGTAACTAACATCAGCTTTAAGCATATGGTGTTTACCAAAAAACCAATCGCTTTGAATACCGACTTCGAGTGCTGTGCTGGATTCACCAAGGTAATAGGGTCGAGAACTTAATGCTTCGTTTACTCTGACACCATAGTAATAATCAACAAGGTCTTCACTTTGAAAGTTCGCAGCGATATACGGGTATACTCTGCCGTCAGCAAATCTAAATGGTACGCCATAGCTTACACTGGCTTCATAGCCTTTGTGTGTACTACTTACGTCATGCATAAACTCGAATCCAAATTCACCAAAGCTAGTATCATATTCCGCTTCAAATCCAGCATCGATACTCATATCTCTGTCTTCCATGCCAGTAAAGAACTTGCTATCAGCTGCCTCGAATCCATCTAACCGTAATTGAGCACCCACACTGATTTCAAATTGTTCGGCTTGATATAGTTTATAGGTTGCTCTTGGCCCTAGTAGGTTGAAGTCGCCATATTGTATGGCGATGGCCGGTACAAACTCTGTTTCATTTCCAATATCTATATAACCTTGATCCTGAGCAATAATAGCGCCGCCGATCCCCCATTTTAGCGCTTCTGATTGGGGTTGCTGTTCAGCAAACGCTGACGAACAACAAAAGAATGAAAGGGAAGTAGTGATAGTTAATAGTAATCTAGCCATAGTCAGTATTCCTTGAGTTTAAGTAATCATGTTGATGTGGCTAGAATAGAAAAAGAAACTTTCTCGAAACTTACAGCTCAGTAATTAATCATATAAACTCAAAATTCCTTCGTTCGTATTGCCGTTATGACTGCAAAAGCTTAGTATCAGGTAACTTCGCAAGCGTTTGAGTGCTTGGTGTATAAGAATCAAAACCGATTTGCTGAATAATTTGCTATGAAACGCACCGCGTAAATAACGATAAAGTAAAATGCTATTCGGTAATCTAAAAAGAATAAAAGGGTGAACAATGAGTGAAGAACAAAACCAACCGCAGCAAGAGGCGTTGACACCAGAACAACAGCAGCAACGATCAATACAATGGCAGCGTAGCTGCGTGCAAGCTGCACAAAAACATCTCGCGGATAAAGGGGTGTTACCGCAAAGTATTATTGAAAAAGAATGTCGTTATATTGAGCCATTGGTTGCGCTTTGGAAAATCAAAGGTCAAAACGGCAAAAAGTATTGGGTGATCACAGGTAATCTACCGACGGATCATATTGAGGCATCAGCAGCCGCTACAGCACGTGAAGCACTGCGCTATTTTTCATTCCATTGGCAGATGAAAGCGGAAGAAATTATGTCTGCAAAGCCAGTAGAAAAAACACAAGCCCAGTTTGCTAATCTACTGGTAAACCGAGCTCATGGTTTATATGACCTTTTCGCTAAAGACGAACTTTGGGCTAATGAAGCATCGTAAACGGCTCCATCTTGAGTGATTGAATAGGGCATTTCAAGCGCTGTCTTGGAATGCCAGCTTCCATAAATACGTGTCCATGCGTGGAAAACCCCGATTGTAAAAATTCGGGCACTTCATCCAAAATGCATTGGATAAAAACGTCTTCAAAGCCTTTGTCTTTTGCCAAGTCAACAAGTCCCCCAATCAACGAAGCGTAGGCATCTCGATTACGGTGAGATTTGAATATCGCGATACGGCTTAATAAGCCGTCTTCACACAGTCGTCCTGTGCCAACTGGCCCATCTAATTCGTCAATAATGATTAAGTGCTCAGCAGTGATATCCTGCTGATCAAACTCAACTTCTTTAGGAATGTGAAGTTCGTACACAAATACGCGCTCGCGTATCGCTTTGAGCTCCAATTTTTTGGTCTGCCAAGTTACTCTACTGATCCTATAACTCATACTGCCCCCATCTACAGATTGCACCTGCATTCCCTGTTTAGCGACAAGCTAGAGCTTGCAAAAACCTTGAAGATCAAGGATTTCGCGGCATATTGTTGTTTTTGTGAACGCGGCTATCTTGTTCTAACAGGCTCTACTCCCAATCCTCATCGAAGTCAGCATCGGCTGGATCACTGTCTTCAACGAAGTAGGTCCCATCATTAATCAGTTTAGTTAACGTTTGTTTAAATTCCAAACTATTTAATGCAGGAATTATTGCATTAAACTCAAACACAACGTGATCACTTAGCTGCTTTACGGCATCTAAACAATGATGGTCTAATTCATAGTTTTCACCATTAACACTGAACAAAATATGATCGTCACAGATTTGGTAAATAGCACGCACTCCACCTGCGCGATAAACCAATGGATTTTCTCTGGCGATCTCGACAAGTTCCTGAGGAACAATTATGGGGTCTAATGGCGCGAGATCCATCTCATGTTTTGGTTCGCTGAGTGTTTTTCCAAGCCATTGACTGTATAGTGCCTTATCTTCAATTAAAGCGCTGAGCAGAGACTTTATCTGCTGTTGGTCGTCGCAGGTCACTTCTCCAATAGACGCTCTGAGTTGTAACTCTGGATCGCTAAAACGACGTTTGCCAGCTTCCATATCAATAACGTGATCGGCAAAGCTAGAAAGCAAGTCTTTTTGATCAGGTGCCCTAAAGCCAACTGAGTAGTTTAAAGCATCCTCAACTGCGTAACCTTCGTGAGGACAAGCCGGCGGAATATATAAGATATCACCCGGTTCAAGAACCGCATCAATAACCGCTTCGAATTGTTCTACTTGCAATAGACTCTTGTTGCGCGCAAATTGCTTTAGGCTGTTGTCCCGTTCGCCAACTCGCCAATGACGTTTACCTTGTCCTTGAATTATAAAGACATCATATTGATCTAAGTGTGGACCAACACCACCACCAGGCGTCGAAAAGCTGATCATCAAATCGTCTATACGCCAATTTGGTATAAATCTAAACGCTTCTATTAATTCTGCGGCTTGTGGGTGCCAGTGATCAACGGCTTGAACCAATAGGGTGCTGTTGCTATCGGTGAGTAAATCAAATTGTTCAAAAGGGCCGTGATGGGCTTCCCAGTTATCATTGTGATTAGTGACAATTCGAGATTCTATGCATTCTTCAGTTGCAAGGCCGGCAAGTTCATCTGGCTCAATTGGGTCTTCAAAGCCTCGGAATCCTTGTTTGATGAGTAGTGGCTTCTTTTGCCAATACAGGGCAAGAAATTGTTCGAAGGTAAGGTCATTTATTTGCAATTGATACATAGGGAAATTCCAGTAATAAAAAAGCGAAAGAGTGCACTCTTTCGCTTATTCTATACTAATTAGTATAAAAACTAGTGTCGCTTTTTACTTAACCGAAGTTCAGGTTACTTAGTTTAGTTCGTCAATGAACGCTTCAGCACGACCAATATAGTTTGCTGGCGTCATTTCTTTCATCTGTGCTTTTACTTCATTTGGCAAGTCTAGGTTATCGATGAAGTCAGCCATGATTTCTTTGTTTACGCGTTTACCACGAGTAAGATCTTTTAGCTTTTCATATGGCTTTTCGATACCGTACTTACGCATTACCGTTTGGATTGGCTCTGCAAGTAGTTCCCAGTTATCATCAAGCTCAGCAAGTAAACGATCAGCATTGACTTCTAACTTGCTGACACCTTTAAGCGTTGCTTGATACGCGATAAGCGCATAACCCATACCAACACCTAAATTACGTAAAACCGTTGAGTCAGTTAGGTCGCGCTGCCAGCGTGAAACAGGTAGTTTTTGTGCAAGATGAGCAAAGATAGCGTTAGCAATTCCAAGGTTACCTTCAGAGTTTTCAAAGTCGATAGGGTTAACTTTGTGAGGCATTGTTGAAGAACCAATCTCACCCGCAATGGTTTTTTGCTTGAAGTGGTTTAGCGCGATATAACCCCAAACGTCACGGTCAAAGTCAATTAAGATAGTATTGAAGCGTGCAATCGCATCGAATAGCTCCGCGATATAGTCATGCGGTTCGATTTGTGTTGTGAACGGGTTCCAAGTCAAACCTAGACTTGATACAAAACGTTCACTGTGTGCATGCCAATCGTAATCTGGATAAGCGCTTAGGTGAGCATTATAGTTACCAACGGCACCATTGATTTTACCAAGCATTTGTACGTTAGCGATTTGCTGACGTTGACGTTGCAGACGAACATACACGTTTGCAAACTCTTTACCCATGGTTGATGGTGAGGCAGGTTGGCCGTGTGTACGAGTCATCATTGGAATTGACTTATACTCAATCGCTTTGTCTTTGATTGCGCTCAATAGCTCATCACAATATGGTAGTAATACCGTGTCACGCGCTTCGGTTAGCATTAGGCCATGAGAAAGGTTGTTGATGTCCTCAGAAGTACATGCGAAATGAATAAATTCATTGACCGCATTTAGCTCGGCATTGTCAGCTACTTTTTCTTTAAGAAGGTATTCTACAGCTTTAACGTCGTGGTTAGTGGTGCGCTCAATCTCCTTTACGCGCGCAGCGTCTGCTTCGCTGAAGTTTTCAACGATGCTATCAAGAAGTGCGTTGGCTTCATCGCTGAAAGCGGGTACTTCTTTAATGGCGTCGCTGCTCGCTAGCGCTTGTAGCCAACGAACTTCTACGATGACGCGGTACTTGATCAAGCCAAATTCACTGAAGATGCTTCTCAGCTCTTTGGTCTTGCTACCATAGCGACCATCCACAGGAGAGATAGCGGTTAACGCTGAAAGCTCCATAATAACTCCTAACTATTTGTTTTTGAACGATACTTAGATAGTGGCATAAGAGCCACTACGAATTTTATACCAATTTGATTAATTAAGTGATCTATTTTGAGGCGAGAAAATCTAGTCGATAACAAGGCAAAAATTTTGCTATTTAGTTGTTCTAAATAAGAAATTTTTAACGCTGTTAGCGTCAGATTTGCTCCTTCAAATTGAGCAAGTATTAAGACAAATTGGTATTACATATAACTTTTTGCAGCAGTAATGATTTTCTTTTTCGCAAAAAAGAAATGACGACGTTTACCGCCGAGCTGGCGCCACAGTACTGCACTACGGATCCCCGCGAGTAATAGCGCCCGAATTTTTTGTTGTGTTGCAGTTTGTTTTAGTAATTCTGGCTTACCGAATACTTGGATCTTAGGGCCTAAAGGGCTGATAACTTCGCCGTAAATGTCGGCAAGTGCTGCAACAACTTGGCTTTCACAGATATCAAAGTGTAATAACTGGCGCTCTACTTGCTGAATTTTTTGGGCTAACAAATCAAGAGATTTGCTATCGTTACTTAGCACCCGCTCTAATTGCATCATAGCGCCAACATACTTAACCATTTCAACGTCTTTTTCGCCGCCAGCCGAAAGTTGCTCGATCAGCGTTCGACAGCCTGTTTTGATGGCAAATTTGTCTGGGTAAACGTCCTCAGGACGTTCAGGAGAAGTGTTAATAATGCTTTTTAAAAAGCCATCAACTTCGTTTTCATTGAAGGTGCCGTAACGCGCACATTTTTGTACCAGTTTACTGATCTGACACATTGCCGCCAGAGGCATTACGTATTGGTTTTGCATTATTTAATCACCGACTCAATAATACCGCCGCCAAGGCACACGTCATTCGCGTAGAATACCGCAGATTGTCCGGGAGTTACGGCTTTTTGTGGTTCATCGAATAGCACACGTGCCATACCATCTTGGCCAACTAATAACGTACAAGGAATGTCGGTTTGGCGATAACGTGTTTTTACCGTGCAGCGAGTTGTACCTTGTGGACCTACGCGGTCAACCCAATGTAGCTGATTTGCGTTTAGACCGTTGCTGAAAAGGCGAGGGTGGTTTTTACCTTGACCAACAACCAGTACATTACGTTCGATATCTTTATCTACCACATACCAAGGTTCGCCGTTGCCTTCTTTAGAACCACCAATTAATAGGCCCTTACGTTGACCTAGCGTGTGGTACATCAAGCCTTCATGTTCACCAACATGATTACCTTCACAATCTTCAATCACACCAGGCTGCGCGGGCAAAAATTTGGCAAGGAAGTCTTTAAATTTGCGCTCACCGATAAAGCAGATCCCGGTTGAATCTTTTTTATCGTGCGTGATTAGGCCTTGATCTTCTGCGATTTTACGCACTTCTGGCTTTTCAATTTCACCAACAGGGAAGAGTGTTTGCGCAATATGTTCATGGCTTAATGTGTAAAGGAAGTAGCTTTGATCCTTGTTCTCGTCATCTCCCCGAAGCATAACGAATTTACCGTCAAGCTCTGCGCGACGAACATAGTGGCCAGTTGCGATATAGTCCGCACCCAACGCTTCTGCTGCAAACTGTAAAAAGGCTTTAAATTTGATTTCTTTGTTGCACATGATGTCTGGGTTTGGTGTACGGCCAGCCTTGTATTCTTCAAGGAAGTGTTCAAACACATTGTCCCAGTATTCAGCAGCAAAGTTCACGGTGTGTAGCTCAATACCTAACTTATCACACACTGCCTGAGCATCTTTTAGATCTTCAGCTGCTGCACAATACTCATCATTGTCATCTTCTTCCCAATTCTTCATAAACAGGCCTTCTACTTGGTAGCCTTGTTGTTTTAAAAGGTAGGCAGATACAGAAGAATCTACACCGCCGGACATTCCGACAATGACTTTAATGTGACTATTATCGCTCATAATTTCGCTATTAATCTTAATGCTCAGATAGAAAGCGCTTATTATACTCAAATCTCTTTAAATTGCACGCCCGTGAGGCGTTCAAGCGCAGGAGAAAAGTCCTAGTAGGAAATGCTAAAGCACTCGATATTCACCGTTTTTAAGATCGCCCAGACTATATTTGCCTATTTGTGCACGAATAAGTCTAAGCGTGGGATGACCAATATGCGCCGTCATACGACGAACTTGTCTATTACGTCCTTCTTTGATGGAAATAGAAAGCCAGGTTGTCGGGATATTTTTGCGTTCTCTAATCGGCGGATTACGTGGCCAAACATTAGGCTCAGTCATTACTTCTACTTTAGCGGGTAAAGTTGGACCATCTTTTAGTGCTACACCGTTTCTAAGCGCATTTAGGCTTTCGGTACTCGGCTCGCCTTCGACCTGAACCCAGTAGGTTTTATATGTCGATTTTTTAGGAGAAGTTAGGGTGTTTTGTAATTTACCGCAGTTGGTAAGTAGCAATAGCCCCTCACTATCTCTATCCAAGCGACCTGCAGCATACACATCTTTGATATCAATAAAATCAGCCAATGTTTGACGATTTTGGTCATCAGTAAACTGACACAAAACATCAAAAGGCTTATTAAATAGAACGACTTTTACTTGTTCTGGTGGTAGGGCGGGTTTTGACTGTCGGTTAGTTATTGGCTTTTTCCGTGTTGTGGTGTGTCTAGAGAATGCGGGCTTATTAGCATATGATTTTCTTTTGTTATTTGTGTTGGCTCTACTACTTGTGTTCATCGCCACATTCCTAAGATTCACGAAAAATGGCATTTTAGCGCAATTGCTCGCGAGTGTCGCCTGAAAGCAAAAAAGCGACCCTCGGGCCGCTTTTTGACTGTTATCGGAAGATTACAGTGACGCTAGTACGTCGTTAAATACCGCTGATGGACGCATAGCTGCGAACGCTTTGTCGTCTTCTGGCTGGTAATAACCACCAACATCCATTGCTTGGCCTTGTGCTTCATTCAGTGCAGCAACAATATCAGCCTCTTTTGCTGTCAGTTCCGCAGCAACATTTTCAAACTTAGCTTTAAGCTCTGCATCTTTGTCTTGTGCAGCCAGCTCTTGAGCCCAGTACATTGCAAGGTAGAAATGGCTACCACGGTTATCAAGCTCTTTCACTTTACGTGAAGGTGACTTGTTTTCATCTAAGAACTTAGCTGTTGCTGCATCCAGTGTATCTGCAAGTACTTGTGCCTTAGCATTACCCGTTGTTTGGCTTAAATGCTCAAAAGAAGCAGCAAGTGCAAGGAATTCGCCAAGCGAGTCCCAACGCAAGTGGTTTTCTTTTTCGAACTGTTGTACGTGTTTAGGCGCAGAACCACCCGCACCAGTTTCAAATAAGCCACCGCCGTTCATTAGTGGAACGATAGATAGCATTTTTGCACTAGTACCAAGCTCTAAAATTGGGAATAGGTCAGTGAGGTAATCGCGTAACACGTTACCCGTGACCGAAATGGTATCTTCGCCTTTTTTCATGCGCTCTAGTGAGTATAGCGTTGCATCTACTGGTGCTTTGATTAAGATTTCAAGGCCATCAGTGTCATGCTCAGGCAAATATGCGTTTACCTTTTTGATAAGTTCAGCGTCGTGAGCACGCGCTTCGTCTAACCAGAAAACTGCTGGCGTATTTGTCGCGCGAGCACGGTTAACTGCTAGTTTTACCCAGTCTTTGATAGGTGCATCTTTCACCTGACACATACGCCAGATGTCGCCTTCTTCGACTGTGTGTTCAAGTAAGGTGTTACCCGCAGCATCGACAACACGGATTGTGCCAGCTGATGGCGCTTCAAACGTTTTGTCGTGTGAACCATACTCTTCTGCTTTTTGTGCCATTAGACCGACGTTAGGAATAGTGCCCATTGTTCGTGGGTCAAATGCACCATTTTCTTTACAGAAATCGATAGTCGCGCTGTACACACCTGAGTAACAACGATCAGGGATCACAAAAGCAGTATCTTGTTGTTTACCTTCAGCGTTCCACATCTGGCCACTTGAACGAATTGCAGCAGGCATTGATGCATCGATGATCACGTCGCTAGGCACATGAAGGTTTGTAATACCACGGTCAGAGTCTACCATTGCGATATCAGGTGCTGTCTCGTAAACTGCAGCAAGGTCAGCTTCGATTTCTTTGCGCTTTGCGTCGTCTAACGACTCAATTTTAGAGTACACGTCGCCAACACCATTGCTTGCATCAACACCGATTTCAGCAAATGTCGCCGCATGCTTCTCGAATACGTCTTTGTAAAATACTTTTACAGCATGACCAAAGATGATTGGGTCTGACACCTTCATCATGGTTGCTTTCATGTGTAGCGAGAACAAAACGCCTTTATCTTTTGCTTCTTGTACTTGTGCTGCTAAGAATTCACGTAGTGCTTGTACACTCATTCGAGAGGCGTCAATGATTTCACCTGCAAGTAGTGGCGTGCTTTGTTTAAGTACGGTGATGTCACCATTGCTTGCTACGTGTTCAATACGAACATCAGTTGCTTCAGCAACTGTTACCGACTGTTCAGAACCGAAGAAGTCACCGTCAGCCATTGATGCAACATAAGACTGAGAGTCTTTAGACCAAGCACCCATTGAATGCGGGTTTTTACGAGCGTAGCCTTTGACTGAAGTTGGAGCACGGCGGTCTGAGTTACCTTCACGAAGTACAGGGTTTACCGCACTACCTTTGATTTTGTCATAACGTGCTTTAACATCGGCTTCTTCGTCTGTTTTGGCTTCAGAAGGATACTCTGGAAGCGCGTAACCTTTGGCTTGCAATTCTTTAATCGCTGCACGAAGTTGTGGAATTGAAGCACTGATATTAGGTAACTTGATGATGTTAGCTTCAGGCGTTTTAGCAAGTGCACCTAGCTCAGCGAGTGCATCACCAATACGTTGTTCTTCTTTTAAGTACTCAGGGAAAGTCGCAATGATACGTCCTGCAAGTGAAATATCGCGAGTTTCAACTTCGATATTTGCAGGCTTAGTGAATGCTTGGATGATTGGCAATAGCGAGTAAGTTGCGAGAGCCGGGGCTTCATCTGTTTTGGTATAGATAATTTTCGATGTCATCATCATTCCTAGATAGTTGTGGGCTTTTAAGCCGTTCAACAATTGCTAATAGGACTAAGCAACGCAATTTTCACACTCAACAACATGTTGTTGTAGCCGGTTTAAATGAGACCAGTTCACTAAGCGATTAATGAAAGATGCAAAAAACCTCGACAATCCTCGTTAGAATCGATGCCTAGGTAGCGCAGCATTAGCAAGTTTGTTAGGTATTAATACTTTTGGCTTATTACAATAACTGGTATTCATTCAGCATTGAAATGCATCAAAGTAGCAATATCTAACCAACCTGAAATTGACTTTGCAAGCGTGCTTTAGTCTAACAGTGTTTGCATATGGGGGCTAATTATTAAATTTAAAGTGCAAAAGTGAAAAGTTATAACAAACGTGATAAAGGAAAGGCTGAAAATTACTTTTAGATTTGGTGGAGCGATTCAAAGAGAGGAATAAGCGAGCACTCATGTAACCCGCTTTAGCCAAAAACTACTTAACACTTATACAACATCTTCCGTAATTGGAGCGATGTTGGTTGCGTGTAGACCCTTAGGTCCTTGTTGTAGCTCGAATGATACATCCTGACCAGCTTTAAGCGTCTTGTATCCATCCATTACAATCGTTGAGTAATGAGCAAAGATATCTTCGTCACTGCCGTCTTCTACGATGAAACCAAACCCTTTGGCGTTATTGAACCATTTGACTTTTCCGCAAGCCATACTTCTACATCCTTCTATAAGTTGACTAAATTAAAGTTAATCTACTCTTTTAATTTTGCTAAACTGCCCATAGATTAGACAGTCATGTAAGACTGTAGTTTATATGAGCAAGCAGTCAAGTTTTTTGCTCTTTTTTTTAACATTTTATTTATTTCTCAAATCTATTTGCTTGAGTATATAAGACAAGACTATATTTATTATGAGTGGGACAAAAGATTCTGGTGTATTGGACGCCGTTCGTGAGGAACAGAAGCAGCAGCTTCAGCCGCCGCGAAAATATAAAGTGATTTTGAATAATGATGATTACACGCCCATGGATTTTGTTGTCGAGGTATTGACGACATTCTTCAATATGGATAGCGAGAGAGCAACTGAGGTGATGCTTGAAGTGCATCACAAGGGAAAAGCGGTATGTGGAGTATACCCTGCTGACATAGCCCATACCAAGGCTGAGCAGGTAAACCGATATGCTCGTGACAACGAGCACCCGCTGCTCTGTAGTTGTGAGCAGGAATGACCTATAAATTTCTTGTTGGGGGTTGCCAATGCTAAACAAAGACTTAGAACTTACTCTTAATGCCGCGTTTCGCGAGGCCCGTTCTCGCCGTCACGAGTTTATGACGGTTGAGCATTTATTACTTGCATTGATCGATAACCCCTCTGCTAGTGAGGCGCTAGATGCCTGTGGTGTCGATATGGATACCTTGAAGCGCGAGTTATCAGAGTTTATTGATGAAACTACGCCTGTTATTCCAGATTTAGAGGAAGACAGAGAGACACAACCAACACTTGGTTTTCAACGTGTGCTACAACGCGCTGTATTCCATGTTCAATCATCCGGTCGCTCAGAAGTGACTGGGGTAAATGTACTTGTCGCAATTTTTTCTGAGCAAGAAAGCCAAGCTGTTTATTTACTGAAAAAGGCTGACGTGAGCCGCTTGGATATCGTTAATTTCATTAGTCATGGTATCTCTAAGATTGAAGATGATCACGAGCAAGACGATCATGAAGAGATGCAAGACGAAAGCGGTGAAATGCAGCAGGAAGAGAAAACAAAGCTGGAAAATTTCACTTCTAACCTAAATGTTCAAGCAGAATCTGGTCGTATTGATCCGCTGGTTGGTCGTGATGAGGAAGTTGAGCGTACGGTTCAGGTACTGTGCCGTCGTAAGAAAAATAACCCATTACTCGTTGGTGAAGCGGGGGTTGGTAAAACCGCGATTGCTGAAGGTTTAGCGTATCGAATAGTCAATAATCAGGTACCCGATGTAATTGCCGATGCAGTGGTTTACTCACTGGATATGGGGGCATTACTTGCGGGTACAAAATATCGCGGTGACTTTGAGAAGCGTTTTAAAGCGCTACTGAAAGAACTTCAATCGAAACCTCATGCGATATTATTTATTGACGAAATTCATACCATTATCGGCGCTGGTGCCGCCTCAGGTGGTGTGATGGATGCGTCGAACCTAATTAAGCCACTGTTATCGAGTGGGCAGCTTCGCTGTATGGGGTCGACAACATACTCTGAATTCAAGAATATTTTTGAGAAAGACAGAGCATTAGTGCGCCGCTTCCAGAAAATCGATGTGGTTGAACCGAGTGTCGAAGATACAACTAAGATCTTACATGGTTTGAAAGAGCGTTATGAAGAGCACCACGGTATTCGTTACACGCAAAAAGCGTTAAAAGCGGCTGCTGAACTGAGTGCTAAATATATCAATGAGCGCCACTTGCCTGACAAAGCAATCGATGTCATTGATGAAGCGGGCGCAAGTCAAAGACTACAGCCAACTTCAAGACGCAAGAAAACGATTAACGTGTCGGACATTGAAGCGATTGTGTCTAAAATGGCACGTATCCCACAGCAAAGCGTGTCATCTAGTGATAAAGAAACACTTAAGAACCTTGATCGTAACTTGAAGATGTTGGTGTTTGGTCAAGATGAGTCGATTGATGCGTTAACATCAGCAATTCGCTTATCACGCTCTGGTCTTGCTAATGAAGACAAGCCTGTAGGTTCATTCTTGTTTGCAGGTCCTACAGGGGTTGGTAAAACCGAAGTAACTAAGCAACTTGCTAAGTGTATGGGCATAGAATTTATTCGCTTCGACATGTCGGAGTACTCTGAGCGCCATGCCGTTAGCCGCCTAATTGGTGCGCCTCCGGGATATGTTGGCTTTGAGCAGGGGGGACTGTTGACTGAGGCTGCAATCAAGCATCCTCATGCAGTGGTGTTGCTCGATGAAATAGAGAAAGCACACCCAGACATCTACAACATTCTATTGCAGGTTATGGATCATGGTACGCTAACAGACAACAATGGTCGTAAGGCAGACTTTAGAAACATTGTATTGGTGATGACAACAAATGCGGGTGTGCAAGAGACTGTTCGTCAATCGATTGGATTCCAGCAGCAAGACTACTCTCATGATGCCATGGTAGAAATCAATAAGGTGTTTACACCAGAGTTTAGAAATCGTTTGGATAACATCATTTGGTTCAACCATCTAGAGAAAGAAGTTATCTTGCAAGTTGTTGATAAATTCATTGTTGAATTACAAGCGCAGCTTGATAAGAAGTCCGTTAATCTGGAACTTACGGCTCAAGCACGAGATTGGCTAGCAGATCTTGGTTATGATAAGGCTATGGGGGCTCGTCCAATGGCGAGAGTTATTCAGGACAACCTGAAAAAGCCACTTGCCAATGAAATCTTGTTTGGTCATTTGTCTGATGGCGGGACGGTAAAAGTCACAGTGAAAGACAACAAGTTGTCCTTTGATTACCAAACGGAAGCGGTATCAGCATAAAGCCTTTGTGAAGTATTTGATAAAGCCCAGCATCGCTGGGCTCTTTGTTATCACTCAGCTTGATGCGGCATTATCGTCTCTTAAACTCAGTGCTAGTCGTTCGTGTATACTAATTGCTTGAATGAACTTGGTATACCTAAGTAACATCAGTATTTTGAAGTCGCTTGGGTATCAACGAGTTTACGGCATCAACTTAGTATAAATCTACACACGCAGAGTAACGAGCACGGAAGACCATGGTGCTCCCTTTGAACGCTGAGGTTAGGGCTAGATAATAACTTCAAACAACAAAAAGCCCAGAATAGCTGGGCTTTTTGTTATCACTCAGTTTGATGCGGCATTATCGTCTCTCAAACTTAGTGCTAGTCGTTCGTGTATACTAATTGCTTGAATGAACTTGGTATACCTAAGTAACATCAGTATTTTGAAGTCGCTTGGGTATCAACGAGTTTACGGCATCAACTTAGTATAAATCTACACACGCAGAGTAACGAGCACGGAAGACCATGGTGTTCCCTTTGAACGCTGAGGTTAGGGCTAGATAATAACTTCAAACGACAAAAAGCCCAGCATCGCTGGGCTCTTTGTTATCACTCAGCTTGATGCGGCATTATCGTCTCTCAAACTTAGTGCTAGTCGTTCGTGTATACTAATTGCTTGAATGAACTTGGTATACCTAAGTAACATCAGTATTTTGAAGTCGCTTGGGTATCAACGAGTTTACGGCATCAACTTAGTATAAATCTACACACGCAGAGTAACGAGCACGGATGACCATGGTGCTCCCTTTGAACGCTGAGGTTAGGGCTAGATAATAAATTCAAACGACAAAAAGCCCAGAATAGCTGGGCTTTTTGTTATCACTGAGTTTGATGCGGTATTACCGTCTCTTAAACTCAGTGCTAGTCGTTCGTGTATACTAATTGCTTGAATGAACTTGGTATACCTAAGTAACATCAGCATTTTGAAGTCGCTTGGGTATCAACGAGTTTACGGCATCAACTTAGTATAAATCTACACACGCAGATTAACGAGCACGGAAGACAATACGTCCCTTTGATAGGTCGTAAGGCGTCATTTCAACAGTAACTTTGTCACCAGTCAAAATACGGATGTAGTTTTTGCGCATTTTTCCAGAAATATGTGCAACAACCACGTGACCATTTTCTAGTTCAACACGGAACATTGTGTTTGGTAGCGTGTCAAGGACCGTGCCTTGCATTTCAATTACGTCTTCTTTCGCCATGTGTAGCGTATCACCTCTTGGTTAAATTAAACGATGCAGATTTTGCCCAAAAGCGGGGAATAAGTAAAGTTACAAGCCGATTTTTTGTTAATTTGGTCGTTTATTCAGCCAGTTTTACCAAAGTTTTTTGCTTCTATTCCTAACGCATTTCAAAATCTGGAGCCTTGTTGATAGGCGAGGGTGACATTCTAGCATAGGAAAGTCTGCTAGTAACGCATGTTTTTTGTCCATGCAATAGGATAATTGCGGTGTAAAAGGAGGTGTATTCCTGCATTTGAGCAAACGTATGCAGGAAAACTCGGTACTAAGCACAAGATTGTGGGGGATCTGGATCAATATCTTGCCAAATATCTTTAACTAGCTTTTGTGCTGGAACAAATTGAGTTTTGTAACGCATTTTCTTGCACTCGTCGATTTGATAACCCAAGTACAAGTAAGGTTTATTCTGTTTCGCTGCCTGCTCTAGCTGAGCCATGATCATGACAGTTCCGATACTTAGTGATTCATACTCAGGATCGAAAAAGGTATAAATAGCAGACAATGAATAAGGCATTGAATCAGTGACCGCTACTGCAATTAACTTATCTTTGTGCCATAGCTCAATAAAGACGATGTTCATCCAACGGCAAAATAAGAAGCTTTCGTACTGGAGACGGTTAGGTGGGTACATAGAGCCATCGCTGTGGCGTAAACTGATATATTTCTCGTATAGCGGATAGTATTCAGGCCGCTCCTGATGGCTAATAATTAGCTGATAATCTTGTTTTAATTTATTGCGTTTGCGCTTTTGAGATTTACTCGGTTTAAATTCTTGAGTTAATACTCTTACTGATTGACAAGCTGAGCATGCGGGACAGTGTGGACGATAAATCTGGTCTCCACTGCGGCGAAACCCTAATGCTAACAATTGTTCAAATCTATCTGGGCTGTAACAATTTGGGTCTAGAATAACCAGTAACTGTTCCTTCTGCTCAGGTAAATAGCTACAACTAAATTGCTGGCTCAGTCCGATTTTAGAAGGAAAGTGTTCATTCATAGATAGCTTTCAACTCCTGAGGCTGCCACATTGATGATGGGATCTCAAATCGATCCGCCAAATTAAGTCTAGTCAAAAACTCGCTCCTTGGTACAACTTTTAATCCCAAACTTGTTAAATAAGGATTTTCGAGTTGGCAATCAATAAAATGTGCCTGATGGGCTTTGAGCCAATTTACCAGTGCCCACATCGCCATTTTGGACGTATTAGGTAAGGTGTGGAACATAGATTCACCACAAAATACACCAGACTGCATGATGCCATAGAGCCCGCCAACGAGTTTGCCTTGATCCCATATCTCCACACTATGTGCTAACCCATGAATGTGCGCTTGCTGATACGCAGTCAACATCGCATTTGTGATCCAAGTTCCTTCAGCGGCCATTCGTTGATTTCTACAAGCTTCAATCACTTGTGAAAAAGCAGTATTGATAGTGACGGTCGGATTGAGTTTGCGTTGGGCTTTTCTTAGGGTTTTACCACAATGGAAATCTTGAAGCTCCAAAATGCCGCGCTTGCTCGGGCTCCACCACATGATTGGCTCTCCTTCATTGAACCAAGGAAAGATCCCATTGGCATAAGCGTTTTTCAGGCGTTTTATCTGCAAACAACCACCAATGGCAAGCAGTCCATCTGGCTCAGATAAAGCATAGTGGTTTGGCGGAAATCGAAAGTCATCGCGGGCAAGATGGAACAGTTGTTGGATCATTGAACAAACTACAAGATTGTTATTTATTTCAATATAGCAAATTAAGGCAAGGAGGGAAGAGGGTCAGTCTAGACCGACCCATTTATCTATTATTTTTGGCTGTCTAAGAAGCGCTCTGCATCTAGTGCTGCCATACAGCCTGTGCCTGCTGAGGTAATTGCTTGACGGTAAATGTGGTCAGACACATCACCTGCTGCAAATACACCTTCAACACTGGTCTGTGTTGCGTTCCCATTTAGGCCCGACTGCACAACCAAATAACCATCTTTCATCTCTAGCTGGCCCTCAAACATATCAGTGTTTGGTTTGTGACCAATCGCGATGAAAACACCAGCAAGATCAAGTTGCTCTGTCGCTTCGGAATCAGTATCTTTGATACGAATACCAGTAACACCCATATCATCACCTAGCACTTCATCAAGTGTGCGATTTAGGTGTAACACAACATTACCGTTCGCTGCTTTATCCAATAGGCGATCGGCAAGAATTTTCTCACTTCGGAAAGAATCGCGGCGGTGAATAACATGTACTTCTTCAGCGATGTTTGATAGATAAAGTGCTTCTTCAACCGCGGTATTACCACCACCAACAACCGCAACCTTTTGACCACGATAGAAAAATCCATCACAAGTCGCACAAGCAGATACGCCACGGCCTTGGAACGCTGTTTCAGACTCAAGACCAAGGTATTTAGCTGATGCACCTGTTGCGATGATTAACGCATCACAAGTATAAGTACCTTGATCGCCAGTGAGTGTGAAAGGGCGCTTCGTCACGTCAACTTTGTTGATGTGATCGAAAATGATTTCAGTTTCAAAGCGCTCTGCATGCTCTTTCATACGGTCCATAAGTGCTGGACCCGTTAAACCATGTGCATCACCAGGCCAGTTCTCGACTTCAGTTGTTGTAGTCAGCTGACCACCTTGCTGCATACCTGTGATTAATACTGGGTTTAAATTTGCTCGTGCTGCGTATACCGCGGCAGTGTAGCCTGCAGGACCCGAACCTAAAATCAACAGTTTGCAGTGTTTTGCATCGCTCATGTAATTTTCCTAACTAAATTCTAAAAAATGCTATTAAGCAAAAGTTTGTTCGATTCTATGTAATTCAATAGGGAAGTAAATAAAAAACCGTAATCTGATTTGGTATAAATTGGCAAGTTGTCAAAAAATTTGTACTGTTTTGTTTTAAATAGACTACACATTGAGCAATCTTGTTCAGTACTAACAAAAAACAGCAGTATTTCATGACCTCAGGTTTTTTTTTTGATATGTTTTAGAGAATTTTGTTTTGCTATCAAGAGTTGATAGCCTAATTGAAAAGGTACATATGGCATTTTGGCAGAATACCCCAGGCTTTGGGTTAAGTGCACAAGATTGTGAGGTGTTAACTGGTGCTAAGCAATATCATCAGACGCTTTTACAACTGATCTCACAGGCAAAAACGCGTATTTATATCACCGCACTTTATCTTCAAGATGATGAGGCGGGTCGCGAGATATTGCACGCATTGCACGAGGCTGCACAGCAAAATCCAGACTTAACGGTAAAAGTGTTGGTTGATTTTCACCGTGCGCAACGTGGCCTCATTGGTGCTGAAAAGTCAGAAGGCAACGCCAAGCTATATTGTGATTTAAAAGAGCAACTGGGCACTCAAGTTGAAGTGTATGGTGTGCCGGTAAAAGCAAAAGAGCTTTTTGGCGTGTTGCATTTAAAAGGCTTTGTTATTGACGATATCCTGCTTTATAGCGGTGCTAGTTTAAATAATGTCTATTTGCATCATGATGAGAAATACCGCCTAGACCGCTATTTTGTGATTAAACAAGCACAGCTCGCGGATAGCTTTTGCCACTTTACCGATCAAGTGCTGATAGCGTCCGACGCTGTACCTAGACTCGACATCCGCCCATTACCTACCTTACTCGACATTCGTACTGAGCAAAAACAGCTGATGAAACAGTTGAAAAAGGCCAGTTATGATATTTCAAAGGCGAACAGTCGAGAAGGTCTAACAGTTCGTCCATTTTTAGGTTTTGGTCGTAGAACTAATAAGCTAAACCGTCTTATTAAGGCGCTTTTCGATACCACAGAACAAGAGTTAGTACTTTACACTCCTTACTTCAATTTTCCGGCTCCTCTACTTCGCTCGCTACGTCGTTTACTGAAAACAGGTAAAAAGGTGACAATAGTGGTGGGGGATAAAACGGCAAATGATTTCTATATCAGTCCAGAGCAGCCATTTAGCCGAATTGGTGCGCTTCCTTATTTGTACGAAACCATTTTGTATAAATTTATCAAGTCGCAACGCCGCTTCATAACTGCCGGATTACTGGATGTGTATCTGTGGCAAGATGGAAACAACTCATTCCACTTGAAGGGAGTGAGCAAAGATGGCGCTACGCATTTAATGAGTGGTCATAACCTCAATCCAAGGGCGTGGGGGTTAGATATTGAAAATGGCATTCTAATAGAAGATCCCGACAAAGCATTGTTGCCTCAAATCGAGTTAGAAAAGCAAGAGATATTAAAACATTGCCGTCGCATCGAAAGCCACGATGATCTCGAGACGTTGAGGGATTATCCAGCACCTGTGAAAAAACTCCTTGGCCAGGCCAAGCGTGTGAAAGTCGACTTTATTATCAAGCGTTTTATTTAACGCAAGAACTGATAATTTTAAAAAAGGGACGAGCGTCCCTTTTTTACTTTCTTATTTTTGATTATATGCTTCGTTGTGTGAGCTTGCTGCGCGACCTGATGGATCGGCATTGCGCTGGAAAGACTCGTCCCAAGCAAGCGCTTCGGGTGTTGAACACGCCACTGACTTGCCGTGAGGAACACACTTGGCTGCCGCTTCTCCTGGGAAATGCGACTCAAAAATGGTGCGATAATAATAGGCCTCTTTGCTATCCGGTGTATTGATTGGATAGCGGTAGTGGGCGTTTTCAAGATCCGAATCGCTCACTTGCTGACTGACATATTCTTTTAGTGAATCGATCCAGCTATAGCCTACGCCATCAGAAAATTGCTCTTTTTGGCGCCACAATACGTCATCGGGTAAATAGCCATCAAACGCCTCGCGGATAATGTGTTTTTCGATACGGCCATCTCTACACATTTTGTAGTCTGGGTTGGTACGCATGGCAATATCGACAAATTCTTTATCTAAGAAGGGAACACGTGCTTCAACCCCCCAAGCTGCCATCGACTTATTTGCACGTAGGCAATCAAACATATGAAGTTTCGAGACCTTTCGGTTTAGCTCGTTGTGAAACTCCTCAGCATTTGGTGCTTTGTGGAAATACAAATAGCCGCCAAATAGTTCATCAGCCCCTTCACCCGATAGCACCATTTTAATGCCCATTGCTTTAATGTAGCGTGCCATAAGGTACATAGGAGTAGAAGCGCGAATGGTTGTGACATCGTAGGTCTCTAGGTGATAGACCACTTCTTTCAGAGCATCGATCCCTTGTTGTACGGTAAAGTGAATAGGATGGTGAACTGTGCCGATTTTATCCGCTACCTTTTGTGCTGCAGCGAGATCGGGTGAACCTTCCAAGCCAATGGAAAATGAGTGAAGTTTTGGCCACCAAGCATCGGATGCATCATCATCTTCGATACGCTTTGCTGCAAACTTTTGTGTAATAGCGGAAATCACAGAAGAATCTAAACCACCAGACAACAACACGCCATATGGCACATCGCACATCAATTGGCGTTTTACTGCAGCTTCTAGCCCATTTTTAACCGCTTCGGGGCTTGCCTCATTGTCTTTTACAGCACTAAACGCTTGCCAGTCGCGTTGGTAATACTCTCTTGGACCACCTTCTTTTGAATACCAATAATGGCCAGGAGGAAACTCTTCAATTTGTGTACAAATAGGTGTGAGCGCTTTCATTTCGCTGGCGACATAGAGGTTACCGCTTTGATCACGGCCAGTGTAAAGTGGAATGATACCGATATGATCACGACCAATTAAAAAGGCATCTTCCGTTTCATCGTACAAACAAAATGCAAAAATTCCATTGAGATCATCTAAAAACTCAGGGCCTTTTTGCTTGTATAGCGCCAAGATCACTTCACAGTCTGACTCTGTTTGAAATTCAAATGGAACGGTCAGTGCTTTTGCAAGCTCTTTATGATTATAAATTTCACCATTTACCGCCAAAATATGTGTTTTTTCAGGGTTAAATAATGGTTGTGCGCCGCTAGAAACGCCTACAATTGCCAAACGCTCATGAACTAAAATGGCTTTTTCACTTGAATAGACCCCTGACCAGTCGGGGCCACGGTGTCTTAATTTTTTTGACATTTCGATCGCTTGCTCACGAAGTGCAAGGGGATCGGTCTTGATGTCAAGTACGCCGAAAATTGAACACATATTTCCTCATTCCTATTGATGTGTTGATAATATCAACAAATTATTATTGCTCACGGAAGCATAGTTACCATGAGATAGTTTAAGTTCTACCAAAAATAATTTGATAAGTCACACAATGAAATAGAGAAAATGTGAATTTTTTGTGATGCTCAATGGTGCAATCTTGCACCATTGCGGGGCATTACCTATTAGTGTGTCGTTCCAGCGACAAGCTTAATATCTTGCTTTTGTGTAATGGCACTGGTTAATAGAATTTTTATTCCTTTAACTAGGGTGTCAATGTCCATACTGGGTGCACCAGGGTGGTGCGCCGCTTGGGAGGGCAAGTATGGGATATGCACAAAGCCACCACGGCACGCTAAGTCATGTGTACTAAGATAGTGTAGTAATCCATACATCACATGGTTACACACGTAAGTGCCAGCAGTATTTGAAATGCTTGATGGAACTCCCGCCTGAAGTGCACTACTAAGCATACTTTTTATTGGTAAAGAGGCAAAGTAAGCATCGGGTCCGTGTGTAACGACCGGTGTGTCTATCGGCTGGTTTCCTGCGTTGTCGGCTATTCTTGCATCGTTGACGTTAATCGCGATACGTTCGATGGAGATATCGCAGCGTCCACCTGCTTGACCTAAACAGATCACGATGCTTGGGTGATACTTATCTATCGCTTGTGTTAAAGACTCAATACTTTTGTCAAATTCACAAGGTAACTCTTTTGTGTGGATCAGGTGACCTTCAATGGTTTCACCTTCTAATAGCTGCGCTAATTGCCATGAAGGGTTGATGGACTCACCACCAAATGGGGTGAACCCGGTCACGAGAACACAAGGTTTACTGTAACTGGACATTAAAAAACGACTCCGTACATAAGAAAAATATTAATCACCAATAACGTTATAGCGGTTGGTATTTGCACTTTAATGACTTGGTACTTATCTTTTAGATCTAACAGTGCCGCTGGTACAATGTTGAAGTTAGCGGCCATCGGTGTCATCAGTGTTCCACAATAACCCGAATACATGCCAATTGCGACGAGCGGCGCAGGATCAGCGCCATGCCCTTGGATCAAAAATGGCAGCGCAATACCCGCCGTCATTACCGGAAATGCGGCAAAAGCATTGCCCATAATCATGGTAAAGAGTGCCATGCCCACACAATACAGCACAACGAGCATAAAACGGTTATCTGGCGAAATAAACAATGTCACTAAGTCTTGGATGGCAGTGCCAGTGTTGGCGACGATAAATACACCGCCAAGCATTGCTAGCATCTGTGGTAATATTGCTGCCCAGCCTATTGAGTCGACTAAGCGACGAGACTCAGAAAGTGCTTGTAAAGGACTGCCTTTGGTTATCTTCCAACTCACCAGCAAAGCGATGGTGCAAGCGAGTGTCAGTGCTGAAAGCGTTACGTGATCCTGATCGAATAGATAAAAGTCGCCGAGCTGGATCTCACTTAAGATGATAGTACAGATAACGGTAACTATTGGAATAAGTACAGCAGGAACAAACAATTTATTACCAAACCGATTTGCATCTTCTGTCTTGGCTCGTTCGCACGGCATTTCGTAATTTCCCATGGAAACCATATTCATACCTGCAAGCAGTGCGATGATCACCACGTTGATGCCAATCCATAAATAAGTCTTTTGCTCACCAATCAACGCGATAGAAGCATCGCCAAAGATAAAAACAGAGCCAAATAAAAACCAAAATAGGGCGGTGGTGAGGCGCTTAGGATGGGCCTTATCTTGTAGCGTTTTTACCACCAGAAACATCACGATAAAACCAATCAATAAATAGATGTTGTCAATTGAAAGTAAGCTAGGTTGCGCGTCAGAAGTGTTCATTAAGCTCATAATGACTCCTCCTTAAGCGCTGAATTTGTGTTGCTAGGTGTTTGTTCTTCTTCGTTTTGTTGCTGCTGACAGCGCGCAATTTCTGCCCGGATTTTTGCTTCAAATCGCGCTAAACGGAAGAGATGAACAATGAGCGCGGCAATTGCAGTTGGTATTGCCCAAAGTCCGATATGCAGCGGTTCAATTCCGGCAATGCCGTTTTCTTTTAAAAATGCATCCATCAGTAGTACAGCACCAAAAGCGATAAAAATATCCTCACCAAAGAAGACGGCGATGTTATCGCAGGCGGCAGCATGTGCGCCTATCATGTCTTTTACATCTTGTGGCAGGTCGCCGTATTGGTTTGCCGCAGCGCCTATCGCCATCGGAGCAAGCAGTGGTCTAACGGTTTGCGCTTGGCCCGCTAAATTGATTAACCCCAGCGCTGCGGAGCACTCACGGACAACAAAATACATACTTAAAATTCGAGCGGTGGTCGCCCCTTTTATGCCCGCAACCCAAGCTTTAGCTCGTTGCTGTAAGCCGTAACGCTCTAAAATTGCAATCACGGGTAAGATAAGTAAAAAGCTCGCAAGCTGGCGAGAGTTCATAAACTTTTCGCCAAAGGTGGCAATTAAGTCAACAAAGTCGATCTCAACGGCAAAACCAGTAACTAGACCTGCCGAGGTGACAACCAATAAGGGATTAAACCTCAGAGCAAAGCCAATAACAATCACGGCAATGCCCGAGAGGGGTAGGAGATTTAGCTCAGTCATTTTGTTGTTCTTTATTTTTAAGCGCTAACCTTAGCTGATTGAGATGCGCCTGTACTCTGTGAGATTCCTTCGCCGCATCTGTAAGGGATGTTGATTTTAAATGGATACAATCGCCCGCGCCCAATTGGCTTAAGTGGCGCATATCGGCTTGAATGATAGTACCAATAATTGGATAACCGCCTGTGGTTTGGCAGTCATTCAATAGGATAATGGGCTCGCCACTGGGGGGGAGCTGAATAACGCCTGGGTGGACAGCTTGGGTTGCAATATTATGTTCATGCGCTAGGCTGCTATGGCCGCTTAGGCGAATGCCCATACGATTACTGCTGGGATTTACTTTCCAAATGGTGTCGTTTAATACACTCAGTGTCTGTTTGGAAATTAACTCGAGATGAGGGCCTGGGATGAAATGAATGAGCTTTTCGTAGCTGGGCTGCAGGCCACCAACGGCGCCTTTGGCAGTGCTTGGCGTATAGCTCAGTTTGTCCCCTTGTTTAAGAGCTCGGCCGCTTATTCCCCCAAAGCCTGCCATGAGATCGGTTGAATAACTCCCAAGCAGCTTGTCTATGTTGGTAAATCCACCTTCGACCACCAAATAAGCGCGTAAACCATCGCGGTTTTGTTTAAATGTCAGCTTATCTCCAGCTTTAGCGCTGTAGCGCCAGCAAGGGTATATCGCTTCATCGTTTAAAGCAGCATTGAGATCTGCACCTGTGATAACAAAGTTAGTGGGGGCGTGGAAGTGAAATTCGCATAAGCCAATGGTCACTTCAATAGCTGCGGTATCATCCTCATTTGACAAGAGTGTATTTGCAAGTTTAAGCGCAACTGGGTCAATGACACCTGCTTGACTTACTCCTAAGTGGCGAAGTCCTTGGCGGCCACAGTCTTGAATAGTTGAAAGTGGCCCAGGTTTAATAACTTCTAGCATGATTTCTCCACAAAACGCACGATATCTCCGGGTTGCAGCAAGCTTGCTGATGCTGAATTTGGGTTAAATAGCGTAGTATTGGTTTGTCCAAGTAAATGCCAGCCACCGGGAGATTGACTCGGGTAAATTGCACTGTAGCTGTCTGCGATGGCAATACTGCCTTTGGGGACTTTGGTAATTGGTGTGGATTTTCTGGGTAATTGAAGTGCGATTGGTAACCCTGATAAGTAAGCAAAACCGGGCAAGAAGCCAATAAATTGTACTTGATAATCAACGCTTGAGTGTAGCTCGATAAGCTGTTTTGGTGTCAGTTGTAATTCGTCCGCTATGCGTTCAAAATCCTGTCCGAATTCTTTGCCATAAAACACCTCAATATGATGGTGTGTTGGCTTTACCTCTGCCACTTCTAGGTCTTGCCAATGTGCTTGGATTTTGTGTTGCCAAGCATCGGCCTTACGGGGGTCTTTTAAATAGGCAGTAACTGAAGACTTGGCAGGCACCACATCAATAAAGTCACCGCTATTATCTAGCCATTTCTTGAGGGCGAATAATCGCTGATTAATTGGGCTTTTGCTATCAGGCAAACACATTGCATCTACAACAATCGCTTGCTCACCTAATAAATAACAACTCACATCGGACATAGACAATAACAGTTGGTTGCTTTGGTAAACGTTATATTTCTTATAACACACCTCGCAATTGAAACGAAGTTATTGCTATCAGTTGCCGTTTTGTTGCAGTCACAAAAAAGCCGTGTTTAAACACGGCTTAAAATCTGAGGACTTATTTAGCAGTTAATAGCCATTGACTCAGAAGGCGAACGCCATAGCCTGTACCACCAGTTGGTACTTCGTCTTTGGCTGAGCTTGAAAGTGCGTTACCTGCAATATCGATATGAACCCAACGGGTGTCACCTGCAAATTGTTGTAGGAAAGTTGCAGCAGTTGTTGCACCAGGACCACCTGAACCTACGTTTTGGAAATCGGCGATGTCTGATTTTAGTTTGTCTTTATAGCCAAGTGGTAGACGCCATACGTTTTCGTTCACAACTTTACCGGCGTTGGTAAATTCTGTAATTAAGCTATCATCTTCAGAGAAAATCGCTGAATACTCGTTACCGACAGCACCAATTTTAGAGCCAGTTAATGTCGCTACGTCAATCATGATCTCAGGGCTGTAATGTT
Source organism: Pseudoalteromonas sp. GCY (assembly GCF_016695175.1). Taxonomy (NCBI): domain Bacteria; kingdom Pseudomonadati; phylum Pseudomonadota; class Gammaproteobacteria; order Alteromonadales; family Pseudoalteromonadaceae; genus Pseudoalteromonas; species Pseudoalteromonas sp. GCY. The sequence continues at coordinate 2,297,578 of NZ_CP068023.1, read as the reverse complement.
TACGTGCATACCACATCGCATCAGACAGTACCAAACGGCCTTCAGCATCAGTGTTGACAACTTCTACGCTAATGCCTTCTGCAGTACGCAGTACATCACCCGGTGCGATTGAATACTGAGACACCATATTTGCAGCCATCCCCATCACAGCTACCACGTTTACGTCTGCTTTGCTCAGCGCCATTGCTTTTACTGTACCAAGCACGGCAGCCGCGCCAGCCATGTCAGATTTCATGCGTGCAATCGAAGCGCCGGTTTTGATGCTATAACCACCAGAATCAAAAGTAATACCTTTACCGATCAGGGCGATCGGTGTCTCGCTGTTACCTTTATAGTGTGCAACAACTAAACGAGAGCCGTGTTCACTACCACGACCAACGCCCTCAAGTGCGCCCATGCCAAGTTCTTTAAGTTCAGCTGGTGCTAGTACTTTTACTTCAACGCCATATTGTTCAAGTTCCTTTGCCGCTTTTGCAAAGTCTACCGGAGTCATTTCTGTTGCGACTTCAGAGGTTAAGTCACGCGCTAAAAACACGCCAGCTTGAATGTGTTGTAGTGCCTTGTACTGAGCCTGTGTTGCTTGTTTATCAGCAACGTCGAAGTGATAGCTTACGTTAAAAGTGTTTGGCTCTTTTTTGTATACTTCGAAGGTGTGATCGCGAAGGTTTGCACCGTGTGCAAATTGTGCTGCTAACTCTGCATTTGAGAGCGCTCCCTCAACGTCTTCGAATGCAACTGCAACATTCTCCAGCTTTTTACCTTCAAATTTAGCGTGTAAGTTACCGCCAAGTTTGGTCATTTTGCTCGCGTTGAGTGCGCCTGCATCACCCAAACCAACAATGAAGATACGCTTATAATCAGAGTCTACCGGCGCTAATACTTCAACTGTTTTGCCATATGCCCCTTTAAAGTCTTCAGCAGCAATTGCGCGCTCCAATTGTTTGCGAGTGTCTTTATCAAGGAACTTTAGGTTACTTTGGTTTTCACCAGCTTGAAAAAGTACCAGTGCATCAGCGTCTGCAAGCTTGGTATTGAACTCAAAGTCAGCGGCATTTGCAGAAGTCATACTGGCAACCGCCAGCGCTAAAGCAGAAAAACGCGTAGTCAATGACATAATTTTATCCTCAGATAACTAAAATTGCGGCGTTTTTACCGCAATCAGAGAAATTTAGACACAATTTGTCGGTGAAGTAACAGGTTTTACCGTTCAGTGACATTAGGTAAGCGACTTGTCATGACGATGCCTAATATCGTGATCATAATGTAGAGGGCAAGTAACACATTAATTGAAAATACCGACGCAACCACACCAAGACCACTCGTCAATAAAAGTATAATACCAATAATTGTGTTACTGAGCGTGACGTAACTGGTGCGTTTGTTTCCTTCGGCCATATCGATAACATAGGTTTTTCGGCCCACCCGCACGCCTTGATGGGCGATAGCAATGACAAAATAGCAAAGTGGAATAAACCACATTTTTTCGAGCAGCGAGGAATAAAATAAAGATATTGTTAGCAGCACTGCCGTGATCAACACGGTTATTGTCGCGCCATATATCATCACGCGTTTACTTGATTGATCGGCAAGGCGACCCCAAAAGGCACCACTGACTAAACTTGCAAGCCCAGACACTGCTAACAAAATTGCCAACACCCAAGCACCGCCGCCAATATTCTGCTGCGCCATCACGGTAAAATAGGGAGGAATAAGCGCGGAGCTCAACAGCAAACCACGTGCAAAAATAAATTTTTTAAGTGTTGGGTCGGTTTTTAACAGCGCAAAATCTTGTTTTATTCTGGCTAATCCGCTTTCACCCCCTTCGGTTGCTCCTTCGTACTCATTGATTTTTGAAAACGTCAACGCGCCTACCAGCCAAAAGATTGCAGCTAGCACCAATGTGATCACAAAATTGACGTTGTTTACTTGAGTGGCAGCGATAAAAAGCCCAACACCAAATGTAACAGTTATAAGTCCACTGACAGAGGCGGCTTGGCCGCTAAGCTGGCCGCGTTTTTGTTTAGGGATAGTTTTACCGATGACATCTTTTGACGACACAGAACTTAAGCTGCGAGCGATGCTAAAAATCGCCAGTAACCCAAGTACTAACCAAGCGTATAATTGATTTTCAGTTTGTTGCCATGCAAGCAGTGCCATCAGTAGTACACAAATAGCTTGAATAAGTGTGCCGAGCGACCACAGGTGCTTTCGCTTAGCGTGCTTGCGCACCCATTGCCCAATGAACAATTGTGGGATCAGTGAACCGGATTCGCGAATGGGTACCAGAGCCGAAATCATGTAAGCAGGAGCGCCGAGTGATTGCATCAGCCAAGGTAGCGTTATCTTTGGATTGAGTAGGGCATCCCCCAATGCGCTCAATAGCTGACTCAATAAAATAAGCACATAATTACCGGGAACTTCTTTACAAGCCTTATCGTCAATCGCCTTACACGCACGAGCTTCGTCATCATTGGTTAACTTTTGATAGATATTCTCACTTATTTTACTCACACCTATTCCTTTGCCTTCGGTTTCGCTGACAACACTGTTTTACTATCATGAACGACTTTAGATGAAATGAGAATTAACTTTCAACGGTCTCATTCAATAAGTATGAAGTTGTAACCATATTTAGTTGCAACACACAGCATTGAGAGGTCGGTAATGAAAGCATTGCAGGTAGCCGCGTCGATAGGGTTTATCATGATGTTTGGTGTGGGTGTATCAGCACTTGCTGGTACAGATATGCCAAAGCCTAAAGTGGATGGCGCGAGTAACCATATTAAAACGTTAGTGTTGGGCTCTGGTTGTTTTTGGGGCCCAGAAAAACGCTATGAGAAAATGACGGGTGTGATAGACGCCGAATCGGGCTATGCCGACGGTAAAGGGTTTAAGCCAAGTTATAAAGAGATCATTAAATCGACTCGGCGATTTGATGAAGATAACTATGCTGAGGTCGTAAAAGTAACCTACAACGCAAATCTTATTACCACAGAGGAGCTGTTAAAGAATTACTTTGAAAGTCATGATCCAACCCAAAAAAACCGTCAGGGTAATGACGTTGGAACGCAGTATCGTTCGATCATTCTTTACACAGATGAGCAGCAAAGTGGCAAGGCCCTCACATTAAAAGCGCGGTATCAACATTTATTATCTGAGCAAGGCTATGGCGATATTCAAACCAAGATTAAGCCTCTTAGAAAATTCTACCCAGCGGAAGAGTATCATCAAAACTACTTAACCAAGAATCCCAAGGGATACTGCCCAGATCACAGCACGGGAGTAACCTTTGATAAGGTGGCGAAAGATAAAACAGATAACACTATGATAGCCCAAGGTAAGCATATTGTGATTGTTGATGCTAAAAGCTATTGCCCTTATTGTGAAAAGCTAAAAAAAGAGGTGTTAAACGACTATCAAGGTGATATCCCACTTCATTTTCGCTATGCAGATCAACTAGAGGGGCTAATGATAAAAACCGCGACTTGGGCGACGCCAACGATCTTATTTATTGAAAATGGTGTTGAGTCCCTTGGCTTTCAAGGTTTTATGGCGAGAGAAGAGTTTTACAAGGCACTCGGTGCTTTTAAGCTGGGTCGCTCAGAAGCTTTTGACATTGCCTTTCAAAAAGGCACAGAACGACCATTTTGCAAGCAGTATGATATCTTTAAAAACACACCAGATGGCGTATTTATCGATAAATTAAGCGGCAAGATTCTTTTTGACACCCGAGATAGATTTAACTCAGGCACTGGGTGGTTGTCGTTTACTCACCCGGTAAAAGACAGCGTGACCTATCACAAAGATTTAAGCCACGGAATGGTAAGAACCGAAATACGCTCAAAAAGCAGTGGCATTCATTTAGGCCATGTATTTAAAAATGAAGGGCCAAAGGGTCAAGACCGCTATTGTATCAATGCTCAAGTACTTGAGTTTAAAGCGAGAGAAGCGTTTTAGGCATTACGCCTAAAGCCACCTTTTGCTTCGGAGCCAGACGTAAACCTAAGTCGTGCTTTGAGCAAATTTGAGGTTACATGTTTTACATTCGTTTTATTGTAAATTGTGTTAGGTTTGGCTTAACTTTGAAAGCTGGTTGACCAAAGTGATAAAGGATTTTATGAAATACAGAAACATGTTTGTTTGCACGGTATTATTGGGTTCAACTTTATTAAATGGCTGTACTTTGGTTGGTATGAGCTTAGCACTGTTTACGCCCGCTTCAGGGACGGTAAGAAATCCTTCACTGATTGCCAATGCAGCAGAGTATGATGCTGAAGTGATCAGGAGTATTATGGGCGTTCAAAGTACTGATCGATGTAAAGATCTCTACGGTGAAGCGCAAGCACTTTGCAAGCGCCGAGCTGACGCAATTTGTCGAAGTATCGAAAAACACCAATCAAAAAACTAAAGGTTTGGTTGCTCCCCCAATTTTTTAGCTGCCATTGATGTGTAAAATGTTATAGGAACGCCTTAATCGCCATAGTATTCGGTCATTCAACTTACCTTTGCATTTTGATGTTAACAGGTTGATTTTCATTCAATATCCAGTTAGTTTCGTCAATACCTAACTTCAAAATACGCGAAAGGAATTCCCATGCCCCGTATATATACCCTATGTTTAATTTGCTTGTGGTACTTAATTATAGCGCCTACAGCGGGTGCCAATGAAACTCCTCACCAAGTCAACGCACTCAAGATCACTACGTTGTCGACCATGCTTGCGGATCGTGGCATTGGCGAGTGGGGATATGCTGCATTGGTTGAAGTGGATGGCCGAAAAATTCTTTTTGATACTGGTAATCGACCGCAAACGGTGCTGCAAAATGCGCGAGACTTGCGGATCGATTTGTCCGACGTAGAAGACGTAATTTTAAGTCATAATCATGGCGACCACACCGGTGGACTAGAAACGTTAAGGACCGAGCTGAGTAAAAAGAATCCAAAAGCGATGTCTCGCGTTCATGTTGGTCACGGTATTTTCGCAAAACGCGCTGGTAGAGAAAACCGCATGCACGCGATGAAGCTCGCGCTTGAAAAACAAGGCGTGGTTTTCAAAAAGTACAGTGAGGCGCAAGAGATCTACCCAGGTGTTTGGTTAACAGGCAATGTTGAGCGCGTTCACCCCGAACATAATTGGAGTGGAAATAGCAAAATTGAAGGTAAGCACGGCCATGTAGAAGATAACATTCCAGAAGATATGTCACTGGTGATAAATACCAAAGATGGCTTTGTATTGATAGCCGGTTGCGGGCACGCGGGCATCATCAACACGATGGAACACATAGTAAAAACGATCCACTCCGCAGATATTACGACGGCGATAGGCGGATTCCATTTAATGAATGCGGATGATAAGCACTTGGCGTGGACCGCAAGTAAATTACAGCAGTTTGGCTTAAAGAATATGATGGGTGCACATTGTACTGGTATTAACTCGCTATACGTGCTGCGTGAATTGATGAAGTCAAACCGTAAGCAAATGGTGGTGGGCTCTGTGGGGGACAGCTTTACTTTAAGTGAGGGCGTAAAGGCTGGCTATATCGCCCGTTGAGCCAATGTAATTATCTGTATCGTTCGTCAGGCAAAAAATAAATCAGGAGATAATGTATTACCAAGTGTTGGTGACTTTGGTTATCACTTTCGTTAAACATGGGAAAGTTAAGTACACGGACAAGTGAAGCGAATTTAGTCCAATCAGTAATGTAATCACTGACATTGCGGGATTACACCGACAGAGATAGATGAGCTTGACCTGAATTATTATCATGGAAATATCTTTCAGGGTGGTTTTTTATCGCACTACATTTTTGTACTTTGTCAAAGATATTGATGATTTAGTTAGGGTATTCAGCGAAAAGATAATGTGAAGGCTGAATTTAGCCTTCGTAAAGTGTTTAGGGCCTGTTTATCTTTCAAGTTTGTTTTTGCAGCAGTTTGATTGGTATTTATACAAGGCAGAGCCCGCGTAGCATAGTCATTCTATGTGAGTCAGGCGAGAACACAGTAGAAATGCCAATCAAGCGCTGCCCTTTGGGTTCACCTGAGTGTGCTTTGTTCATTGTTGCTCAACTTTTGCCTAGATTACTAGGCGGCAAGTCGAGCGTCGCGACCAAAACACACTCAGGAGAACAAAAATCAAACAGCAAAGGTCAACAGGCCCTAGTGTAAGCACCTTTTTCACCCATGCATAATATTGCAATGACAGGGACAGCTAATAAGAAAATAGCGCCTTCTGTGGTATCTCATAGTGGTGTCGTAATCGCTGCTGATGCTTTTTCTGAAAAACTTTGTGCAACGCTAAAATGGATTGCGAGTGGGTATGTATCAATTTTGTCATTTTTTTTCCTTGACGCACTTTTTTATTAATAGCGAATAGTAAAGATAATCGGTACGTGATCAGCACCGAAAATTTAATTATTTGACGCGAATTACATTGCTAAAGTCATAAAATAGGCGTATACATCGCGTCGAATTCTCGCTTTCTTTCTTAGGTGTATCTGTGGACTTTTTTTGGGTGTTGTTACTCATTAGCTTGAGTGCAGTTTTCGCGCTGTGTGAAATATCATTGGCAGCGGCACGCAAAGTTAAATTACAAACTTTATTTGATCTTGGTGACATAAGAGCCAAGAAAGTATTGTATTTGCAAGCCAATGCGCATCAGTTTTTTGCTGCGGTACAGGTGGTACTCAATGCTTTGGCAATTGTCGCGGGTATGATAGGCGAGTCGGTTTTTACCCCTTATGTATTGCAACTACTAAACTGGGTTGCAAGTTTTATGTTTGCTGATGTTACGGCTCATGCCTCGATGTTATTGCAAATATCCACAGTGGTGTCGTTTTTACTGATCACATCGTTATTTGTATTGTTTGCTGATTTATTGCCAAAACGAATAGCCATGGTCATCCCTGAAACTATCGCGATGCGATTTATCCATCTTATGCTTGCCAGTGTTTGGATTTTTAAGCCTATTATTTGGCTATTTAACGTATTTGCCGATTGGATCATTCAGTTATTCAATTTACCAAATGAACGCGATGAACAAGTAACGCGTGATGATATTTATGCGGTGGTTGACCAAAGTGCTGAGCAGGGTGAGCTGTGCGAGCACGAGTACAATATCATTGGCAATGTGCTCGACCTTAACCAGACCAATATTACCCAAGCGATGATCAATCGCGATGCAATTGTGTGGTTAGACATTCAAGAATCAGAAGAAAATCTGAGCGCGTTAATTCAAGCGCACAGTTTTCAGCAGTATTTGCTTTGTGACGGCTCGCTAGACAAAGTCATTGCCGCGCCTGAAGCCAAACAGCTGCTTAGCAATATTTTAGCGAAAAAGCCGTTACTGGATGGTCAACATCAAGAACTCCATAAGCCGGTAATTTTACTTGATACCCTAAGCCTCTCCGATGCGCTAGATGGGCTTAAAAGTCATGAAGGCAACTGTGCGGTGGTGATTAATGAATTCTCAACTGTGGTTGGGATGGTAACGTTATCTAGTATCTTGAATTTAATTGCACTGAAAGACGACCAAGCAATAGAAGCCCAATTTAGGCAAAAAGATAATACCCGGTGGTTAGTGCAAGGCGATATGTCGATTAAGGACTTTCAAGCTTCGGTGATTGAGTACGAATTTGAACCGATTGAAGCCATAGAAACCTTAGCCGGTTTTGTGATCCATAGATTAAAGCATTTTCCCGTCGAAGGAGAGTCTTTAGAAGTCGAAGGCTTTAAGTTTAAAGTGATGGAAATTCAAGGGTTGGCCATTAAACAAATTGAAGTAACCAAAGAGCCCCAATTATAAGGGGCTCTGTGTTTCCAACACCGCGTTGATTTCTTTTAGCACCAAAGCCGAGGAGTCCAGCATAAAAAAGTGCCGACCGGGTATTGCTTTAGGCGTTATACCTTGTTTAAAGCAACTTTCCCAATGTTGCATATCCGTCCCTGTTGCTGCTTTATCCCTAGTACCATACAACACGGTTGCAGGCACGTCGAGTTTACAAGCCGAGTCGTATTGATAGGTCTCTCCCAGCTTAAAGTCTGCTTTTAACGTTGGTAGCATCAGTTGTTGCAGTTCGATATCGTTGAGTAAAGCGGGGGGTAATCCGCCCATTAAATTTACCGCCGCAATGAACTTCTGATCGTCAAGAGTATGGTAGGGCGATTTTCTTATCGCATATTGTGGTGCCTTCCTTGCTGCAATAAAAAGGTGTTTAACGATATTACAGCCGCTATGTTGAAGTGCTAAGGCAAGCTCATACGCAATATAAGTCCCATTGCTATGACCGTAAAAAACGGTGGGTAATGGCGTTGCCTCGCCAAAAAGAGGTGCTATTTCTCTGACCAAGGTATGAATGTTATCAATTGCAGCTTCATGACTCCGATCCTTTCGCCCAGGTGCTTGGAGTGCATATAAAGCGACATCTTCTGGCAGTTTTCCTGCCCAATTTTGGTAAACAGATGCATCTGCGCCAGCAAAAGGAAAGCAAAAGAGTTGTTTGCGAATAGTGCTTGGCTTATTTAATAACACTAGCCACTTTGAATCTATGCTATCTCTACATGTTTGTAATGCGACTTGGCTCATTATTAACTCAATAGGTTCTTTTTGGTTGCAGTGAAAGTGGCTGGCAGCTTGTAGGTCGCGCGTAGCGAGAAAGAAACAAACGTAAGGCTCACGATGGCTTGAACGATCACGCTTAATACCGTGAGGTACCACAGTTCAGTAATCGTAAGCTGCTGTTGTTTTACTAACCAGATGACTGGCAGTACAAAGGTAAATAGTCTCGTGGTGTTACTGTAAAGTGGTGGCCACGTATTACCTGAGGCTTGAAACAATCCCGAGCAGGTGAAAATAACCCCCGTTGCGATAAAGCTCCAAGCGACGATATCTAGAAAGTAACGGGTGTGTCCGATGACTTTTGGGTTTTCTGAAAATGGCATGGCGAATTGAGCGCCTAAGTGGATTGCGAGTAAGGAGGTTACCAACATCAAGCTACAAGTCGCTAACAGCGACCAATAGAATGCCTGCCTAAATCGTTTGAAGTTCCCTGCGCCGTAATTTTGCCCTGCTATTGCAGGCAGTGAAAATGCGACGGCCATCACGGGCAAAAACAGAGCTTGGATCACTTTCGAGCCAATTCCAAACCCGGCTTGTACATCGGTGCCAAAGTCTTTTAATACCCAAAATGTTGTCGACATATAAACAAACATCAGAATCAGTTCAGCACCTGCTGGGAACCCCACTGAAAATAGCCGTTTTATGGTGTGGGGATGAAACGTTAGAAACAACTGGCTATCTAGCACTAAATAACGCTTGTCGTGATTGAGATATAACCAAAGTGAAAGCACGGCTATCACAACAGAAATCGAGCTTGCCAGCCCCGCACCTGCAATGCCCATTTCTATACCAAATAGCCATCCCGAGATCAGGATTGGCGACAGAATAATATTAATGATAAGAGATCCGATTTGCGCGGCCATCATTGGTTTTACTACACCGGTTCCTCTCAGTGCAGCACCGATTGTAGTCATAACGAACTGTAGTACTAAACAAGGTAAAAACCAGTACGAATAGGTTAGCGCAGCCTCTGAGGTTGCTGGATCTTCGCTCGTGATTTGAAGGTAAGATTCGATGCCATAGATACCAGTTAGTAATAACATTGTACCAAGAGCCACGGAAGCGAATAATGCTTGGTTAAATACAAGATTGGCGCTGGACTGATCCTTTTCTCCTACCGCATGCGCAATTAATGTGGCGGTTCCGACATTCAAAATCTGACTGACGGCGAAGATCAAAAACATAATATTGCCAATTAAACTGAGCGCTGCGACTGGAGCACTGCCCAAGTCTGAAACAAAATAGAGATCGGTAAGCACATAAAGTGTTTGAACAAACATCCCAATCGACATAGGTAGGGCCATAGCCATTAGATGCTTAGGTAAAGAACCTTGAGTTAAATCTTTCACGCAGTTACCTTTTTCTAATATCCATTGTTGAGGGAGTGGAACGAGGCTCGTTGTCATATTCTTGGAATAGCTGAGTTGCTCTGGTATATCTAGGTCTATTTCCATGTTTACTAATGAACCACCGAAATGGGTGAAGAATTCCTTTGGCAACCTCAAAGGCACTTGGAAATAAATGCGGCTTAGTAACCCCAACTTGAATTGGACTACGATCCGGACGGTAAAAAAAACTCCCGAATAATTGGTCCCAAAGACTCAAATCAGAACCAAAGTTTCCCGCCTCTTTCAATTCGATACTATGATGGAAGCGATGGAGTTCTGGTGTTGCCACGATGTAGTTTAGCCATCCCATACGAATGTTTACATTGGCATGAATGAAATATCCGTGCAGTGCAGTAAATTGACCGGCAATGAACATTCCTTCGGCTGAAAAACCAAGCAATAGAAACGTGGTTTGTATGACTAGCGCACTCAACAATACTTCCAGAAAGTGAACGACAGAGTTATTACTTACCGTAACTTTGTTAGGCCGGTGATGGATCCCATGAAAGCTCCAAAGAAGCAGATGCCGATGTTCTAACCTATGTAGCCAGTACCCAATAAACGAGCCGACTAAAATGGCAAGTAGGGTGTTTTGCGCCAAACTCATTGTATTTTCGAGGGGGGCGATATGGAGTGCAGCCACTCGTACTAGTGTCTCACTAACCGCCCCGTATACGATGACGAGAATAAAACACAGGCCATCTCTGCTCCATTCCCTTTTACTTGGGTGCCATCGCGTCTTAAATGGGATCACTCTTTCCATGATAATAAAATAGGCAATGATGATGAGCACACTAGTGAATGCCGCTAATCCAAGATCAATACCCTGTTGTAAGACAAAAATACTGTAACCAATAAGGGTCAAAACAATTAAGGGGTAGCAGGTAAATGGAAAAAGCCTGCGAAGTTGATTTTTGACTGAGCTAAGCATAATTGTCTGCCTCATTGGTGAGGTGCTGCTGCGTATTGTGCTGCTCTGGATAACAAACCCTAAATGGTTTTTTATCTTGCCGACAAAGGTATTGTGCAACATAACGGCCACTGGCCGTTGAGTGTGTTACGCCGCTAAATGTGCTCCATTGCCCCGCATAATAAAAGTTTTCTAGATTAGGGAAGGTGGGACCATGCTTGATTTGGTAATTCTCTAATTCTTCTGTCAGTGGCGCAAAAGGATGCCAAGCTAAAACAGTCCCATTGTGATTCTCGGTATAACGTTCGCTGGTTAATGGCGTTACGACATCTATAAACTCAACCTTGTCGCTAAGACCTTCAAAGTATTGGTCAAGGAACTCGACTATCGCATGACCCACTTTTTTCTTTGCTTGCTTATATTCGGATGAGCGGCGTTTACGTGTATATGGATTACGACTTTGACCTGAAGAGGTAGATTGCACGACGTTTTGCTCCATCGCTTGCCATGCGTCACTTTTTGATAAATAAGTGACGTATAGGACCGACTTGCCACTTGGCGCATGTTCTGGATACAGCGTATTACGGATTTGCACTCCGATCCCACTATGATAATTACCAACCAGTTGGTTCGAAATCGACTTGGGTAATATGTATGAAGTATAGGGGTCATGGTCGGAATAGTCTGCATCTACGGCAATAAATACCGCGACACAGCCCGGAAATACAACGCTGTTTGCATCTTCTTCTAACTTTGTAAGCAGTTTATCTAGCACAGGATGAGGGTAGCGATTTTGCAACATCTTACGAGTGAGTTTGTAGCTATCACAACTGGCGACAACATAATCAGCGTAATGAACAGAGCCATCGGCTAGTTGCACACCAACAGCGCGGTCATTGTCGGTGAGAATATGCTCGACTTTATTTTTATAGTGAATGCTCGCACCGAGTTCTTTTGCCCTATTTGCCAATCGCTTCGCAAGGCCTAATGAACCAATACTCGGCACGCCAGCATTTTGGTTTGCTGCACAGGCTAAATTAAAGACAAAGGGCATTAATCGTAACTCGCTATGGCGGTCGAAAATAATCCAGTTGAGCGCTTCAGCAAGCGTGGGATTTGAAAAACGCTTAGAAAAGTCTTCCATAGTGACAGCGAGCGTTTTCATAAAGGTGCGCATATAGGGTAGCAGCTGCCACATCATTTTGCTTTTTTCCCACCATGTCATCAAGCCGCCACTTTTAAGAAAAGGGAAATACGGCATACACTTGCGCAGCTTCTGGATATGTCCACAAAATTCAATGATTAGTTTTCTATCTTCAGGAAAGCGCTCAATCAGGGTGGACTCTAACTTGTCTGGATCCACATAAAAGCGGATCTTTTCGCCGTTAGCCGTGACGACCGAGTTAAATATCTCAGTGTTGTAAATAGGCACGTTTTCAAGGCAGCCTAGCTCATCCCAGATGGTTGCCATTTCATTGTTGGTTCCCGTGCCGTTTAACCAGCTGATACACCAATCGAAAGTGTATTCTTTTCGTTGCCATGAGGTACAGCACCCTCCCGGCGTTTCATGCAGTTCAAAGATGGTGCATTGATAGCCATTCATTTGACTATAGGCCGCGGTACCAAGACCAGACATGCCAGCACCAATAATAATCACAGACTTTTGTTGTTCGGACATAGTTTTGTTCTTTTAGTGATGCCCGACAAGCCATTTTAAATAACGGTTTGGCCCGTCGAGCGAAAACACAAAGTGCGTCTTAAGCTGTTTCGCAGGCAAGCTCTTGAAGCACGGCGGCAATCTCTTGGCACCAGTCGTCGATGCGCTGCTCGGTGAGCTCTGGCTGGTTATCGTCATCAAGCGACAAGCCTAGAAACTCGCTGCCGTCTTCACTTAGCCCTTTTGACTTAGTGAAGTGGTAACCTGAATTTGGCCAGTAACCAATTGCTGTGGCGCCTTGTTCGGTTAATTTATCGTGTAAGATCCCGATGCCGTCTTGAAACCACTCGTCATATCCAACCTGATCGCCCTGGCCGAAAATAGCCACGATTTTTCCGCTGAAATCCTGCTGTGTTAGGCTTTCCCAACGAGACTCCCAATCGTCCTGTAAACCACCGTATTCCCACGTTGAAATACCAAAAATCAAAAACTCATAGTTTTCGGTCAAGGTTAATTCGGTTTCTGCTATGTCAAAAAGGTCGACGGTAAATTGGTTTAGGTTTGCTTTTATTAATTCTGCTGCGGCTTCAGTGTTACCTGTTGTGCTGCCATAAAATAGGCCAATACGAGTACTCATAATATTTCCTTTTAATTCTATTGGTTAAGCAACATGCTGCTTTTGTTCTCTATAAGATTGAGGTTGATGTAATGGGTTTTCACCGATCCAAGCCTGAAACGGCTTGTCATCATCACGGCATACAAAGTGCAGAACATGTCTGCCTGTTGCTGCTGCACGGATCAATCCGCCCGTTGTCACCCAGTGACCAGCCATATAAAAGTTGCTAAGGCCAGGCAGTCCCGTTGTCCCGTTGGCGTTTATTTCATCTTCTAAACTTTCACCACTTTCCAAAAATGGTTGCCACGCCAATACCGTTCCTTTGCTGTTGCGGGTATAGCGAACTTGGGTCAAGGGGGTAGCAATGTCGATATATTCGATATGCTCCTTTAGCCCGTCAAAATGAGTGGAAAGCTTATCGATTAGAAATTCACCTAAGTTCTTTTTAGCGAGGCGGTATTGAACGCTACGCTTGACCCGGGTGTGATGGCGCTTAGTCGCGGTTGTTTCTTGAAAATTATTTAATTCGGCCCACGGCTCATAAGTCGAGAAGTAAGTGATATAAAGCACGGATTTACCCTCTGGTGCGATATGCGGGTAGTGTACATTGCGTACTTGCACGTTGATCCCAGGGTGCGTCATACCAGGGCAGTGGGCAAGGTCTTGTTGTTCTAACAAGTGGGTGCGGCAATGGGGCTGATGGGTGTAATCTTTGTTTACCCCCAAAAAAACCGAAACGTATCCTGGGAACATTTGGCCATCGGTCTCCCTTAATTCGTCGTATAGCTTGTCTAACACTGGGCTGGAGTACTGACCATCAAGCATGTTTTTTACTACATCCGTACCGTCACATGCTGAGATCACGATATCGGCATACATTTTTTGGCCATCGCTGAGCTCGACACCGATAGCTTTGTTGTCTTCGACCAAGATCTTGTGTACTCGAGTGTTGTATATGATGCCACCCCCCAACTTTTTATATCTTGCTGCCATTGATTGCGCGAGACCTAGCGAGCCACCTTCGGGCACACCTGCATTTTTTTTCGCCGCGCAGGCCAAATTAAAGTAGAAAGGTAGCAGTGGGAAACTGGGATGTTGCTCATAAAAGATAACGTTAAATGCCTTTTGCAGCAGCGGGTGTGAAAACTTAGCAGCAAAGTCCGACATCAATGTCGCCATAGATTTGCGGATTAAATTGAATTTTTTGATAAACGGCCACATCATCTTCAGCTTTTGCCAGCGTGACATAATGCCCACTGGCACCAGAAAAGGATAAGCGTCTATCATTTTGACGAATTCGCGAATGCCATCGCAAAATTGTTTGATGAGTTTCTTGTCAGCGGGAGAAATACTTAAGAGGTGGGCTTCGAGTTTATCTGGATCTGCGTAGAAATGTACTTCTCCTAATTCTTCATCAATAACTGAGTTGAAGATTTCAAAGTCTCTAATTTCTTTATCATCCAGCGCACCTAACTCTTGCCAGATTTGATTCATGCCGTTGCCTGAGCCACTACCCAGTAGCCAGCTAATACACCAATCAAAAATATAATCTCTACGTTCCCACGATGTGCAGCAGCCGCCGGGAATATCGTGCAGCTCTAAGATCACGCTTTTGTAGCCGTTCATTTGTGCATAGCTACCGGTTGAGAGTCCACCCATACCGGCACCTATGATGATCATAGATTGTCTTTGTGTGGTCATAATTCTGTCCTTAAAGTCGTTAGAAAGCCCCAAAGCGATGGCTTTGGGGCAAGCTGTTACTCCACGTTTGTTGCTATTACCGCCTGGCTTTGGGTATCCTGCAGAATACTTTGCATAATTGCGCCGTTGCCTGCCTGCATCATATCGGGCATCAACATTTCCTCATGTTTACCAACTCCCTGATAGGTAATGACTTCGGCGTCTGATGCTGCATCCCAACTGGTTAGACGAGCAGCTTCTGCATGTGCATTTTGCTCGACGATAAAGTGCAGTTTGGCGTGAACCTGACCTAGGTTTTTCACTTCATAACACCAATCGATATAGTCTCTCGCTTGTGCCAGTGTATGCTCGTGTACCGTATTTGAGCCGGTGTGGCGGGCGAAATGTGCTTTTAACTCTTGCTCAAAGTGCGCGAAGTCTTGCTCCCGCATTTTGATTGTTTCGGTGATCCTGAATGAGTCTAAGATCACCACATCCCCGACACGTTGACCTCGGCTTTCCAGTTCCTTCGCAATCTCAAAGGCTAAATTACCGCCAAGGGAGTATCCAAATAGGGTATAGGGGCCATGAGGTTGAATTTGCATAATTTGGTCGGCATAGTCGCTAACCTTAGTGTCACTTTCGAGGTAATTAAAAGAGATCACTTCAGTGTTGGGCAATGCGTCTGCAAATGCCTTGTAAACGATGCTGTAACCACCCGCTGGTGGTAGCGCAAATAAACGAGTAGATTGGCCTGCATTGAAGATAAGATAAGGGGACGCGCCTGTTTCTTTGCCTGTTACTACATCTTCAATTGCACTGGCCATGCCATGTAAGGTTGTAAATCTAAATAGCTGATTAACTTCCATTTTGATGCTGAAGGCTGACTGGATCCTGACCATTAGCTCAATCAAATATAAAGAGTTACCGCCGAGGGCAAAAAAGTCATCATGAAGACTAATGGATTTTTGCCCTAGCATATTGGACCAAATCTCAGCGAGCTGCTGTTCAAATAAGGTGGCAGGAGCTACGAATGTTCTTACCAACTCGGCGAGCTCAACCTCTGGCAATGCCGCTGCATCGATTTTACCGTTGTTCAGTAATGGAAATTGACCAATGGCAACCAGCTTGCTAGGTACCATATAGCTTGGTAGCTGGTTTTCTAACTGTTCGAGGACAAACTCAGTACCAATCGCAAGCTCAGATTCAAAGTAGGCAATTAATTGGGTTTGCCCATGTACTTCTATTCCTTTTACATAGCTTCGCTTAATTCCTGGGATCTGGTTGATGCTGGACTCAATTTCTCCTAGCTCAACGCGGTGACCTCGTATTTTTACTTGGTTGTCGATACGTTGCAGAATATGTAGGTTGCCGTGTTTGTCCCACTTACCTAAATCACCCGTTTTATACACCCGTATGGTGCTATTTTCTGACACAGGAAGTTGAATAAATTGACAGGCATTTTTCTCTGGATTATTGAGATAGCCAAGACTTACGCCTTGCCCTGCAATTGCAATTTCGCCGACTGCGTTACTGGATACTAATTGGTTTTGCTTATCGAGCAAGATAAGTTGCGTTGCATTGAAAGGCTTGCCAATTGGCACCGTTGCGCTGGTTTCTAAGTACTGCTCTGATTCCTCAAAGAAGCTACTGTCTATGGTTGCTTCAGATGTGCCGTAGGAGCTAAATAGTCGTGCATCTTCTTGTAACAATCCTTTGAGTGCGCGGTACTCAGCGATTTGCCATTGCTCAGAGCCAACAATCACTCTACGTAAGCTGGTAAAACCAACCTGACTTTGCTTTGCGAATAAGATGAGATTACGAACCACAGAGGGTACAAACTCAACCGTATCAATCTGCTGTGTCTCAATGAGATCATACAATACCGGCATGTTCAGCATCATATTTTTAGGACACAACACTAAGTGCTTCGCATTGTAAAATGCGCGCGCAAGATCGCCACAAAACACATCAAAGGTTGGGCTAGCCAATTGTAAATGATGAGAAGTAGGTGCTAAATCAAATTGGGCTAACCAGTCCACAGCGATCGTAGCCCAGTTTTGATGGCTAACCTGGACAGCTTTTGGCGTACCTGTAGAGCCAGAAGTAAAGACAATATACGCGATGTCATTTGGCTGATAATTTAACGCCAAATTGTGCTCGCTGATTTCATCTCGTTGGCTTTGGAAGCTTTCCCAAAGTAGTGTAGGGTGATCTGATGTTAGCGCTTCTTCGCAAAGTAGTAACGCGCAGCGACTTTGCTCAAGCAACAGCTGCTTGCGTTCATTGGGTTGCTGCGGGTCAATTACCACAAAATGATGACCTGCTTTTAACGTAGCGATACAAGCAACAACTAACGCGATAGATTTTTCAAAATGTAAGGCAATCGTTTGACTAGGTTGATTATCTAGCTGCGAATTGATTAGTCGCGCTAACTGGTTTGCCAGATTGTTGAGTTCACGATAGCTTAAAGTAGCAGCCAGTTCTCCAGCATTTGTTTCACAGGCAATGCTAAGGGCAGGAAGCTCAGGGCTATGTTGCACCGCACTTTCTATTTGGCTGACCAAAGTCGGTAATGCAGGTGCGTTTTGTTGACTTTCAGCAAATGTCGCCAAGGCATCTATTGCGTCTGGACTTGTTAAGGCAAGCTCCGAAAGTGGCCGATTTGGACTATCAACGACCATTCGCGCCAGTGCGATATAGTCCCGAGCCAGCTGCGCTATCGTTTCGGTTTCGAATAGATCGGTATTATATTTTAATGTGCCTTTGAACACGCCATTTTCTTCATAGGTCGAAAGCGTAATGTCAAATTGACCTTCTTCTTCAGGCAGTTCCATGAATTGCATAGGAAAGCCCTTATAGTACGCGACATTATTTTCATCCATATGTGATTGCTCAACGCGGTGATTGAGCATCACAAACATGACCTGAAATACCGTAGAGCGGCTGGCATCATGTTCAATACCAAGCTTATCCACTAACAGCGCAAACGGATATTCTTGGTGATCTAGTGCGTTGAGGGTAATGTCTTTAACCTGCGCTAAAAGCGAAGTAAAGTGCGTTTCAGGATCAAACCTTGCGCATAGCGGTAGGGGATTCACAAAGTAACCGTAGACGTTTGAAAACTCTGGATTTGTACGACCGGCCACGGGGCTGCCTATAATGATTTCATCCTGCTGAGTATATTTATGCATGACTGCGTAATAGATGCTAAGCAACGCCATAAACATGGTGGAACCTTGTGCCTTTGCCAGGGCATTTAACGACGACGTAAGGGCTTTATCCAACTCAAAATGATATGAATCACCAACGTTGGTGAGTACCGCAGGTCTAGGTTTGTCGGTTGCAAGGTCTAATACGGGGATCTCAGCAGGTAAGTGATTCTGCCAAAACTTATAGTTTGCCGCGCCGCGTGGAGAGTGAACAAAGCGTGTTTCCCAATCAACAAATCTTTCATAGCTTGACGTTATCTCGCTGAGTGCTAACGGTTCACTTTTTGCGAAATGCGCATACAGTGACTGCATTTCATCGATAAACATGTAATTTGACCATGCATCTGAGATGATGTGATAAATCGTCACTGCAAAGTAGTAGCTTTGATCATTTTGCTTGTATAAATACAGTCTAAACAGCGGATCGTGTTCAAGGTCGAAAGGCTGTTCATTGTCTGCAATCATCATTGGTTGAATATCTTCCCAAGACTTGCCATGTACATCAATGACTTGCAGTGCATCCTCGCGATGAGTCCAGACTCTTTGATAGGGTTCGCCATCTCTAAAGAAGAAGTTTGTTCTTAACATTGGGTGGCGAGCTACTACAGCACTAAGGGCTTTTTTAAGCGCGTCGATATTAAGTGCACTAGGAATGTGCATCGCGCCGCCGATATTGTAGGAAGCGCTAGTTGGGTTGAGTTGATTGATAAACCAAATCGCTTTTTGTCCATAGGAAAGTGGGAACTCAGCTTCCACATTGGCATCAGATACGATGATAGAATTAACCTTGGTTTCGGAAACCGGCTGAACCTGTGATGTTTCTGTGGTTATGACTTCAAAGCCAAGCGACTCCACGAGTTTGTCATTAAGCTCGATACTTAATTCGTTGATAGATGCGCCACTTAGAAGACGCACAATCGTTAGGGTTTCGCCAAAATGGGTGGTGATCTTATTTCTCAGCTCTGTCGCCATAATAGAGTCAATACCGAGATTACCGAGCGATAGATCTAATTCCACTTGCTCTCGTTTACAGCGTAATACTTGGCTGACAGCATTAGCGAGATGATCGGCAACAAGCGGTAATCGAAGCGCGCTGTCTGTTTGCTGGTATAAAGGAGCAAATTCTTGCTCTTGGTGGCTTTGCTTATCGTTTTCTTGGGTAGCCAAGTGACTAAATAAACTCGGCTTTCCTGCATACCAATTGGTTACTTTGGACCAATCGGCGTCACACACTAAGAGTTGAGGTTGCTCTTGGTCTAGAATACGTTCAAGCACGGCCATCCCCGCACTTGGTGAAATGCAGTTCATACCCCTTTGGTTCTTGTAATGTTCGGCAAGACCCAGCTCTTCAATCATACCAATAGCCCAAGGGCCCCAGTTGATGCTTAGCGCCGGAAGACCTTGATTGCGACGGTAGTGGGCGAGGGCATCTAAGAAAGCATTGCCAGAAGCATAGTTTGTTTGCCCTGCGGTAGTGACTTGAGCCGCGACAGAAGAGAAGAGCACAAAATGTTCAAGGTCAACTTTACTGAGTGCTTTGTGAAGCATCAACGCACCAATCGCTTTGGTGTCAAACACACCGTCAAATGCTCTGGTATCCATATTGCCAAGTAAGGTGTCATTCACGATACCAGCACAGAAAAATAATCCGTTGATCGGTGCTTGTGCACTTAGATGATAAGACTCAAGGGCCGCGTTAAGTTCACGCTCTCGAGTTAAGTCTGTCTGCCATAACGAGACATTAACGCCCTGACTCTCAAGGTGTTGAATAAACCGAACGCGATCATAGTTACGGTCGCTTGGGGTAAGCTCTGACCAACTCTTACGCTCAGGTAATTGACTCCTACCAAGCAAAATGAGGTTTCGTGCACCTCTATCGACGAGTAGCTGACAAACTAACTGTCCGATTGAACCAAATGCACCCGTGATCAACTGTGCTTTATGGCTTTGTACGCGAGTCGGGAAGGCGGGTTGGAGTGACGTTACCAGCTCTAAACGAGCAACATAAGCTTGATTTTCCCTAAAGGCCACTTCCCCTTCTTGGCGGTCACTTAATAATCTGGCTGTGATATGTTCGGCATCATTTTGACCATCAATATCGATGAGGCCACCCCAATTATCAACCAGTTCTTGCTGTGCGAGCACTCGGCTAAATCCAGTTAACGAAGCGGACATCACCGCGGTAAGTTGCTCGCTATTAACGAGGCTAGCGTTGCGTGTTACCACGTAAAGCGGGAATTTACAGTCTTGTTCTATTATGGTTTTGGCCAGGTTCAACAATGAATGCAGCGACTGACGTTTTTCTTTTTGCAGCTGAGCAAGAGTTAGTGATTCTATCGCGCTGTTATCTAAACTAAAGCAATGCACAACGCCACGAATTTCTTGTTTGCCCAAAGTCTCGATAAGTTGTGACAGGTGATCCCGTGAATCGGGAACCAGCCATGCATGGCATTGGTCTCTGTCGATATCAAAGTATTCTCCAGGCTTAACGATACAGCTAGAGTGGCCAAGCTTTGCTAAACGGTCGGCTACCTGTTCAGCTGTTCCTGACTGATCTGCGAGGAGCAGCCAACGCCCCGACGTGTCGGTTTCTTGTATTTCCCGCTCGGGCTCTGCAAGCCAATTAACCTGATAAAGCCAGCTATCTATGGTTCTGGTGGTGATCCCACTTGCTGCGGAGTCAACGCTTTGTGCAATAAAGTTTTTAATAACACCAAAGACTTGACCAGACTCATCACACAGGTATAAATCGCCGACCATTTTTTCGTCGTCACGATGGGTGATTTGGGTATAACACCAAAAATCAGTATTGTTCTGCTCGCTAAGCAGGATCTGCTCTAGCATCACAGGTAAGCGGATAGAAAATTGCTGCGCATTAGCACCTGCAAGTTCCGTAAATACTAACGTTTGGAAGCACGCATCTAATAGACTGGGGTGTAGGGTAAATTGTGCCGTTCGCTCAAGTTGAGTAGGCCAAGAAATCTTGGCAAGCACGCCGTTGTCTGTTGCCCAGATCTGTTCAATGGCGCTAAAACATGGGCCATATTCGTAACCAAACTCTTTTAGATGTGCATAAAACTCATCATGCTGCTGCGCGCTGGTGGCGGTACTACGAATAGCATTGAGATCAATAGGCTCAGCAAGGTTGGCACTTTGTACTCGGCGGATTGTCCCTTGAACATGGCGGGTCAATTTGCCATCTTCAAGACTCACCACTTTAAAGTTCGGTTCATCATGGTGCAAAATGAATTGCACATTGGGAGCGTGTTCATTATTCAAAAATAACGCTTTATCGATGACAAAGTGGTCGAGTGCGTAGCTACCATTGCCCCAAGTCTCTTTGGCTGCAGCATACGCCATTTCAATAAAGCCAGCAGCAGGGAAAAGGGTATTCCCTTGGATTTGGTGACAACGTAAAAAACTATCGCGATTTGTGTCGGTTACCGCGTTCCAAACATGTTCAGCTTCACTGCGTTTACGGCCCAAGAATGCATGGTTACTTTGCCCTAAACGGACTTGATTAAAGTACTCGGGCTCGGTCCAAAAGCGTTCTTGCAAGAACGGGTAAGTTGGCAAGGTAGTGAACTTACCTCGACCATTTATGGCTGACCAATTTAATTCAAAGCCTAAACCAAACAGTTGAGCTACAGCGTGGTAATAGGTGTGTTGTTCGTCGGATTTACGGCGCATACTCGAGACGACAACGCTTGAGCAACTTTGTTCTTCTGCGGTTTCGGCAATAGATGCGCCAAGCACAGGGTGTGGACCCAGTTCCAAAAATGCTTGATAACCTTGTTGTAATATTGCGCGGATGGCATCAACAAAGCGCACAGCTTGACGGACGTTGAGCCACCAATAGTTAGCATCAAGTTCAGGCCCCTCAGCAAGTGTTCCTGTTACCGTTGAATACAATGGAGTATGTGCGGTGTTAGCTTGAATACCAGCTAAACACTCGAGCAATTCGGCCTTAATCGGTTCCATAAACTGGCTGTGATAGGGCACTTCAACGCGGAGAAACTTGCAAAACACACCAGCTTCGTTCAGTTGTGCTTCAATACGATGTAATGCATTTTCTTCACCTGCGAGGGTGACAGAGTTTGGACTGTTTATCGCTGCGATTTCAACTTGGTCGTTGAGATAAGGCGTGACATCACTGTCAGAGAGTCCTACCGCCATCATTTTACCTGTGTTGCGGCATTGATGCTGTAAGCGACTACGATGGACTACGATGGTGCAAGCATCTTTTAATGAGTAGACCCCGGCTTCATAAAATGCCGCTGCTTCACCGGTACTGTGGCCAACAATGACATCAGGCGAAATGCCGTGTTGACGCCACATTGCTGCAAGTGCGACTTGCACGGCAAAGTTTGCCGTTTGAGCAAGCCAAGTATATTGCATGTTTGACGCTGATTCATCGGCAAGCATTTCATCGACCAATGACCAATCTGTAAGCGCTGACATATGGCTATCACACTCATCGATCATTGCTTTAAAAGTTGGCTCTGATTGATATAGCTCACGGCCCATTGCCCACCATTGCGGCCCCATGCCAGTGAAAACCCACACGAGTTTTTGCTCATCTTTTTTCAGCGTGCGCAATGTACTGGCCGCCGCAAATTCAGCATCATGACTTAATGTTTGCAGTTGTTGTTGCAGATCTTCTGCATTTTTGAAACAAATTGCATGACGATATTGGTGATGTTCACGGCGCTCACCCAGTGTGTAGATAATATCACTGAGTAATGCATCGCTGTCTTGCAAAAATTCATTATGCGCTTTGGCAAAGCGATGGATCCCGTGTTGATCTCTTGCACTCAATGGATAAAGTTTTAAGCCATTCTCATTTGCTGGAGGTATTGATGGCACTTCTGGCGCAACATATTCTTGAATAACAGCGTGGGAATTGGTTCCACCGAAACCAAAGGAGTTTACCCCCGCAACGGCTAAACCTTCATGCTTAGGCCATTGGGTAAGTTTAGTGGGGATCTCATATGGTGCGTTGACGTAATCAATCTTAGGATTAATTGATTTTAAGTGTAAATGCGGTGGGATCTGTTTGTTTTGAATGGCTTTGACTGCTTTGAACAAACCAGCCATGCCTGCGGCTGCCTCGGTATGGCCAATATTGGTTTTTACTGAGCCAATGTAGCATTTATCGTCTTGATCACGGTTGATCCCAAGGAGTGTTCCAACTGACTTTGCTTCAATTGGGTCGCCAACAGGCGTACCCGTACCGTGCATTTCTATGTACTGCACTTTACCAGGGGCAATATTCGCTTTAGCATAGGTTTCTTTCATCAAGCGCAATTGGGCATCCCCATTTGGTACCGTGATCCCTTGTGTTTTACCGTCTTGGTTTACACCGGTGGCTAAGATCACCGCATGAATTGGGTCGCCATCCTTAATCGCATCATCTAAGCGCTTGAGTACTACAACGCCAGCGCCTTCAGCACGGACATAGCCGTTTGCGGAGTCGTCAAAAGCATGAGAAAAACCAGTCGGAGATAAGAAGCCGCCTTTAGACTCGGATACTGTATATTGTGGTGCCAAATGTAATAGCACACCACCTGCGAGCGCCATATTACTTGCCCCGATCTGTAGACTTTTACAGGCCATATCTAACGCGACAATGGAGGAGCTACAAGCAGTATCGATGGACATGCTGGGGCCATTAAAGTCAAAAGTATGGGAGATGCGATTAGAAAGCATCGTCATCATGACACCCGTCGCAGTGTGGGCATCTATGTTGTCAAAATCTGGGTTAGTGAATTGCATGATTTTATAATCAAGTGTAAACCCACCTATAAAAACACCGACCGATTCTCCTGCGAGTTCAGATGGCTTTTGCCCACCATCTTCCAACGCTTCCCAGGTTACCTCCAGCAATTTACGTTGTTGAGGATCCATAAACTCGGCTTCACGAGGGGTGATCCCAAAAAATGCTGGATCAAACTTATCGATACCATCGATATAGCCACCCCATTTTGAGCTCAATTTGCCTTTATTCGCCTTTACAGACGAATAATGAGTATCGGTATTCCATCTAGATTCTGGGGTTTCTATGATGCAATCGACACCATGTTTAATATTTTCCCAAAACAATTCAGGACTATTCGCGTGACCTGGGAAACGACAACCCATGCCAATAATTGCTATCGGTAGCGTGTCGTTTACGGGGCGAACAGAGCGTTCATTTTCGATTGCCATAATGCATTCCTTGAAGTTATCTATTTTCTATTAATTAGCGAAGTTGCAGCAGTTCATCTTGAGCGGTTGAGTGAACATGAAGCGTAGGGTAGAGCAGGCGTTTATAGATGCCGTAGTAAAGCTGTTGAAGCTGGATTAAGTCGGATGTTTTTGTGTGTTCATTTACTTGATGAATGGTTTTGTTCACCAGTCCGAGTTCTAGTACTGAGGTTGATATTTCAGCAATAAAGCGGCCATCCGACGTTCCCCCTGCGGTCGATAGTTTTGGTGTGAAATGACATTGACTGTTGATTTCATCGCAGACGATAGCGAGGGATGGAGAAGGGATCTCATCATTATTTAAGCAGTAATAGGGTTGGCAGGGGTTGCTGGTCGTTAATGCATAATTAAGCGTATGTTCTTCGATGGTCTCTCTTACCAGCTCGACCAATTCATATTCGTCGTATGCGGGTGTATAACGGATATTAAAATTTAGCTGACATTGGCTTGGAATGATGTTGTCAACAAAATCTCCTGAATTTACATGGGTGAATTGCAGCGTGGTTGAGTCAAAGTTATCACAGTGCTTAGGCCAATCCTTCGACAATAGTGCTTGCATAATATTTTGTGCTAGATGGATGGCATTGGTCGCTTTTTGGGGGTAAGCCACATGTCCACTCTTACCATGTAAATTGACGGTAAAAGACAAAGCACCACGACGACCGACTTTAAGTGTGTCTGCTACATGCGCTTCTGAGCTTGGCTCTCCAACCAAGGTGAAATCAAATGCAATGCGTTGTTGTTTTAAAAAATGAGCGATCCGCTTGGTCCCGTGTTCCGCTTCGCCTTCCTCGTCGCTGGTGAGTAGCAACCAAAGCTCTTTTTCCGGTACTCCAAAATCTGTCACTAAAGCCTCAATTGCACAGAAAAATGCGGCAATAGCGCCTTTCATATCAGCAATACCTCTGGCGAAGAGACAGCCATTGTGTTCTGTCAGCTTAAAAGGGTTAAACTGCCAATCTTGTGTACTTCCGGCTGGTACAACATCTGTGTGACCAAGAAAAGCAAACCTAGCATCGCTGTTGTTACCTATGCTTGCAACTAAGTTACTCACATCACGAACAGGCAAGTGCTTGATTGAAAAACCCAAAGTCCGCAGCTCTTGTGCTAACCACAGTTGACACCCAACATCATCCGGCGTGACTGATTTAAATGCGACTAACTGCCGTGCAATGTCAACAACGCGGTGGCTGGCATGTTTATCCTCATCAATACCTTGAAGCTCATCATGAAGAGCTTCGATATCCTCTAGTGCTTCAGAGACAAGTTCAAAGCAAGTGCTTGAAGAAAAGTCATTCATCTCAAAAAACCTTAATGCAGAAGTATGATAAATAGGCAATTAAAATTTTTTGTACATATTTTAATTACACTGCGTTCACAAGTTGCGTATTCAAACATTGAAATTATTGAGATGCTAATGATTTTATTTTGACTAAATTAACCCTGGTAATTTCATTGTTGTTTTTTATGAAGTAATAATTTTTGTTATTTTTAATACTGTTTGGCTTGTTTTAATATTTGAGTTTTATTGAATTAAGCTTGGTGTAAATGCTCTATATGTCGTTATTCTGAATGTCTAAAAAATAATTTCTCTTAGTAATCATGGTTGGTTTTTTATTGCTTTGGTTATGTTTTGTGTTATTCGAAATTAAGAAAAGGTACGGTATTTAGTTTAATGAAATTGTGAACTTTTAAGTTGCTTGGGCTTGTTGCATAAAATGGGCTATTTAGATAATTGGAATTTATCTTCCTTATTTCATTTGGTTTGTTTGTTTTTTATTTTTATAAAAATTTATTCTAAATGGTGAGAGAGCTAAAAGGTGTTGTTTTACGTAAGTAGGCAAGATTTTTTGCAGTTAGGCTTTAAGGTGTAAATTGTTTTTATAAATTTAATGAATTTATTCTTGAGTTGTCATACTTAATGAATAAAATAGCGAACGCTATAGAGCTTTTATTCAATATTTTGATTGCTGTTACGGCTTTTTGCTGTTTTTCTATAGCGCTGATTTTTTAATTAAGGATGAAAAATGAAAAAATTAATCACCGCACTCGTTGCATTCACCGCATTGTCTGTATCTGCTCAAGAAGTAGAAGAAGCGAAAGCACTCGTTACTCAACAAAACATTAAAATCGTTGCCATTGGCCAAAGCGGCTGGGATCCAATTTGGAGAGAGCCTACCTGTAGCATCCAAAAAACGGATGAGGATGCGGTCGGTAACGCTTACATGATCAGCCATTACGACATGTGTTTATGCCAAAACAGTAAAAAAGCGAGCTATCTAATTGAAGATACGCAAAGCAACCCTAAGCAAGCTGCGGTTATTTGTTACTTAGAGCAGTAAGCTAGTCAACAGCAGCAGAGCAAAGTGCTTGCACTTTACTCTGCTTTTATCACTGTGTTTTCTTGAAGTTCAAATTAGCTAAATTAACAGACTTTTTGCTTCGGTGTGCTAAATAACTTACCTAATTTCCAATCGAACTTTACAGCGCTGACGGCCATTAAGATTAAAACAATCCCAAGCGTTTGTAGCATCGAAATCGTGTGTTCGAATGCAATAAAATCTACAAACAGCGCCACGACCGGATAAATAAAAGAAAGAATAGCAATTAATGTGGTGCTTAGGCGTTGAAACGCGTCATACATGATCACATACATAAACCCTGTGTTGACGACGCCTAAAAATAAGATATTACCCCAGCTCGATGAAGTCTCTGGGAAGTGTGCAAAGTCAACCCAAGGCAACAAAAATAAACCGCCAAAAAAGATTTGGATCACAGCAACCACACCGGATGGCACTTGGCTTACCTTTTTCGTCATCAGCGTTGTAATGGTATACAGAAATGCTGCTCCGAGCGCCAGTAGCAGACCAAAAACGGCTTGATTACTCTCTTGTGCAAAAATCACCGCGACTATTTCTTGATACGGGATCCCAACAACCAACCATAACCCCACCACGGCGATGGCCAACCATAAAAGGATTGCTTTACTTGGATACTGACGATAAAGCACCGCGCTTAATAATACCAACATCAAAGGTTGTAGATGATATGCGATGATTGAAATTGAAAAAGGAATATAGTCAAACGAGGCGAATAACAGCACCCAGTTTCCGACCAGCGCAATACCGCCGAGCAAGATGGTCATAAACACGGGACCTCTAAACACCTCTTTTGTCAGTTGCTTTGTTACGAGCACGTATCCAAGAAGGCACAACGCGCCAATAACACAACGTAAAAATACCACATTCCAATAGGATTGTTCTGCACTGACGACAAAGTATCCTATGGTGCCAGATAGCACCATAGCTATTATCATCTCTATTGAACCTTTCTCTTTATCTGAGCCAAACATTGTTCACACCTTGTCATATTCAATTCTATACTTGCATATTACTTGGGGTTTGCCGTATTACTAATAGAAAATAAAAGGCTAATTTTTCTAATTTCCTAAAAATGAAAGGCAAAAATGCGAAAACTAATTAATAATGAAAAATGGTCGCTTGACGCGATAGATAGCAAGCTTATAGCGCTGTTAGAAAACAACAGCCGAGTGTCTATTGCTGAAATGGCCCGGGTTGTGAATATGTCTTCACCGAGTGTGAATGAGCGCTTGAAACGTATGGAAGAGTATGGGGTAATTCGTAAATACAGTATTGAATTAGACCCAGAAAGCTTTGATTACCCACTGACAGCGATTGTGCGGATTCGTCAGCATCCAGGTAAACTAAAACAACTTGAAGCGATGATCCAAAACATTCCTGAAGTGATTGAATGTGACAAAGTGACGGGAGAGGATTGTTTTTATGTGAGGCTGTGTTTTGAGAGTATGCCTAAGCTAGACGAAATTCTGGATAAAGTCTCCACGCTGGGTGATACCCACACATCGGTGGTGAAATCAACAATAGTCAAACGTAGAAACGTGCCATATCAGATCCACAAAAGGTAATCGCAAAGTATGGCGAGCAGTAAAGTTTTGACGGGATCAGCAATGCGCAGCTAAACGTCAACAAATTTATAGTTTGTCACACTTTTTATAGCAATCCTGCCATCAATCTGGTTTTGAGTATGTTAGTATCCGTGCAGCAGTTTTTTACGAGATAGATTATGTTTCAACCAGTTAGCCTCTTTGTTGGGTTAAGATATAGCCGTGCTGCGAAAGGCAATGCATTTATATCGTTTATCTCATTTTTCTCAATTGCGGGTATCGCCCTTGGCTTGATGAGTTTGATCACCGTCAGCTCAGTGATGAATGGCTTTGAGCAAACCTTAAAAGCCGCCATGCTTGATTTGATCCCGCATGTACAAATTAAGGAAAATGAGCAACTTGATCAAAATAAATTACAAGCCATTGAAAATCATCCGTTGGTTAAGCAAGTTTCACCATATGTTGCAAGTGACGTAATTCTACAAACCAATCAAGATTTGGTGGGTGTGCAACTTCAAGGACTATTTCAAGGGTATGAAACAGCGTTAGATGATGCAGTGCGTGCCGGCAGTTTAACTCGATTGTACGAGCAAAAATACCAAGTGGCTCTGAGTCGCTATTTAGCCAATAAACTTGGCGTAAGTGTTGGTCAACAACTCCGCGTGATCATGCCTGAATTCACCACATACACACCGCTTGGCCGCACGCCGACGCAGCGCTTATTCACCGTTGCTGCGATATATGATGGTCAAAGCGAAGCTGACACTTATTTGGCATTTGCCGATGGGAAAAGTTTGCAGCGGTTAATGCGCAAGAAGCCAGAGCAATACGACCTTAACATTCATTTATATGATGCTTTTAGCCTGCCAGATTTTTATCAGCAAGCGGACAGCTTGTTGCAGGGGCTCGAGACACAGGATTGGCAAACTCAGCAAGGCACATTGTTTGCGGCGGTTGCTATGGAAAAGCGCATTATGTCGCTACTACTAGGTCTTATTGTGATAGTGGCTGTATTTAATATCATTTCAGCGCTATCTATGATGGTGAGTGAAAAGCAAGGGGAAGTGGCTATTTTGCAAACGCTTGGCTTTACACCACAAATGATAGCAAAAGTGTTTATGGCGCAAGGGATGTATAACGGCGTTTTTGGCACACTAATAGGTGTTGCTGGCGGTTTACTGCTTTCGAATAACATTAATGAGGTGCTCCACCTCGCAGGCCTTCAGTTGCTTGGTGGCGCTGAACTTCCGGTCAAAATAGAACTAACAGATTTAACGATTATGGCAGTGGGCAGCATATTGCTAAGCTTTTTAGCAACCTTGTATCCAGCTAAACGCGCGTCGAGTGTGCTGCCAGCAGAGGTATTAAGATATGAGTGATTTAGTCATTGACTGCCAAGACTTGGTCAAAAGCTACCAAGATGGTAAAGCCGAAGTAACGGTATTAAAAGGCGTTGATTTATCTGTAACCCAAGGTGAGATGCTTGCGATTGTGGGTAGCTCAGGTTCCGGTAAAAGTACTTTACTGCATATTCTCGGTACCTTGGATAAAGCGTCTACGGGCAGTGTAAAAATCAAAGGTGTGGAAGTTGGCAAGCTGTCGCGTAAAAAGCAGGCGGAATTTAGAAATAAGCACTTGGGTTTTATCTATCAGTTTCATCATTTGTTGATGGAGTTTAGCGCGGTTGAAAACGTGGCGATGCCGTTATTAATTGCCGGTAATAAAGCAAAACAAGCCCGCGAAAAAGCATTACTCATGCTCGATAAAGTGGGCTTGAGTCACCGTGCTGATCATAAGCCTTCAGAGCTTTCTGGGGGGGAAAGACAGCGTGTTGCGATAGCAAGAGCGTTAGTAACAGAACCTGATTTGGTGCTAGCTGATGAACCAACCGGCAATCTTGATAAGCATAATGCCCTGCGAATTTATGACTTGCTGGCTGAACTCAATCAGCAGCTAAAAACCAGCTTTGTTGTTGTAACACACGACTTAGAGTTGGCAGATAAGCTTGGTCGTGCAGTGCAACTGGACGATGGCAAAGTAGGTGTGTATCAGCATGCTTAGTTATTTTTTAAGCAAACGCTTTAGAGAGTCTAAACGTCAGCTTGGCTTTATTGGTTTTTTAACCCGTGCTTCTACGCTTGGGGTAATGCTGGGTATGGCAGTATTGATAGTCGCACTTTCTGTGATTAATGGTTTTGAAGAACAATTAGAGCAGCGCCTGTTGTCGGTGGTACCGCAAGTGAGTTATCAAGCACCTTACGACCCTATTCAAGCGTGGCAGCAAAAAGTAGGGATCTTGGAGAGTCAGCGTGGCGTCGTAAGCGCGACGGCTGAAATTAACTTAACAGCCATGCTGCAATACAAAGGCACCTTAAAAGCGGCGCAGTTAAAAGGGATTGCACCGAATAGGCATCATACGGTGTCGAGCATAGGTGATTTTATAAAAGGCTCGGAATTAAAAACACTAAAACCGGGTGAAGTGATCATCGGTAAAGGGATAGCTGACAAGCTTGGCGTCGTGGCCGGCGATAATATCCAACTCTTGGTTGCTAACAAACATTCGGATAATCCACTCGCTGCGCCAAAGCGATTAACGGCGACGGTGGTGGGGCTTATCGATATGGGTGGGCCACTTGACCAAACATTAGCCTTAGTGCCACTTAACGCACTGCAAGAAGCGATGGATTTTAGAGAAGACCAAGTAACGGACTTGCGTGCCAAGGTGAGTGATGTGTTTCAGGCACAACAAATTGCGACGTCAGCGGGTAGGGCATTACCCGATTTAGTGTACGTATCGTCTTGGTTTCGAACGCAAGGCGGGCTGTATCAAGATATTCAGATGGTGCGCACTATCGTCTATCTCGTGGTATTTCTGATCATCGCTGTAGCGAGCTTTAATATTGTCTCTTCTATGGTGATGGAAGTAAAAGAAAAGCGGGCGGATATCGCCATTTTGAAAACCATGGGTGCACAGGACAGTACGATTTTTTCGACTTTTGCGCTACAAGGTGTGACGTATGCAGGGATAGGTGCATTGCTAGGCACTGGGATCGGCATTTTTATTGCTATTAATATTCCCGATATTTTTAAAGCCTGGATCAATATGAGTGATAGCAATCCGCTTGAAGGCGTCTACTTTATTGAATACTTACCGAGCAAAATTATTTGGACAGATATTTATATCAGTTTAGTGACGACGTTTGTTATGGCAGTCGTCGCAAGCTTATATCCCGCTTGGCAAGCCACCAAAACGGATCCTGCCAAAGTACTGGGAAATGGGTAACATTTAGAGCCGTAGGTCGGCCTTTAGGCCGACATCTATGGGCCAACACCTATGGGCCGAAACGCACATTCGTCATGGCATGGCCTTATCTCATTTGCCATGACACACGCACTGTAGGTCGGCCTTTAGGCCGACATCCAATGGGCCGACACCTCTAGGCCGAAAACCCGCCAATTACAAGCTTTGAGCGTAATGATAAAGCGCTTTTAAGATCTGCATATTGCGCTCATTACCTTCATTTTCTGCGACTAAATTTTCAAGCTCCAGCATAAAATCTTCGGCTGAAATTGAAGGGTTATCTTCATTATGCATCAACTTGTTTTGGCAATATTTACGCCATTTATCAAGCTCTGCAGGTGAGAGCGACTGCGGCCAATTTCTTGCCCGATAGCGAAACAGCAAAGTGTTAAATTTACTGTCTTCAAAATCCAGTTCAATGGTTGCTAACTCTTCGGGCGATGCATTGCGAATGATTGCAAATTTGGCTTTATCGGCTTTGCTGGTGAAACCATCGTAGAGTTGATAATCTGGATTACTTGGTTTCTCGAATCCCTTTTCATCGCTAAATACTTCCGCAACCTTATCCCTTAGCTCTGGACGCGCTTTAAGATACTTTAAGTTTTCAAGGCATTGCTCGCGGTCAATTCCAAGCCTTGCTGCGTTTTCTGGCAATAAGGTCTTAGCGGGTGCTACCAGTGGGCATTTATTGATATGTACTAGCTTTAATCCAACCGGTAGCTCATCATCACCCAATTCACTGCGTTTTGTATAAAGCCGTTGTTTGAGTGCCTCAACGTCAAGGTCATTCAATACCTCCGGCGACTGTGTTAAGTCAAAGCAGATCACGGCATTGCTATTGATCGGGTGAAAGCTCATCGGGGCAATCCAAGTGGTGCAACCTTGTTGTGCTGGAAACATAGAAGAAATATGTACTAAAGGCTGCATATTGAAAACGTCGATTAGGCTCGACACCGCTTTTTTATGTCTGTGATTAAAGTAAAACTCATACAGTTTTGGTTGTTTGGTTTTAATCAGTTTTGCCAGCGCAATCGTTGCGGTAACATCACTCAATGCATCGTGCGCGGCGCCGTGCTCAATGCCATTGGCGACAGTTAAGTGTTCCAGTTTAAAACTCGGATTGCCATCTTCTCTGGTTGGCCATTCAATCCCTTCAGGGCGAAGCGCATAACAGGCTCTTACCAGATCTATGATGTCCCAGCGGCTATTGCCATTTTGCCATTCACGCTCATAGGGGTCATAAAAGTTACGATAAAGGCTATAGCGGGTTAGCTCATCGTCAAACCGAATACTGTTATATCCCGCAACACAGGTTTGTGGTTTTGCAAATTCAGCGTGGATTTTTGCCATAAACTCAGCCTCGGTCAGGCCTTTTTTTAGTGCTAACTGTGGTGTGATCCCAGTGACTAAACAGGCTTGAGGATGCGGGAGATAATCAGGCGCTGGTTGACAATACTCAATCAGTGGCTCACCAATAATATTGAGGTCCAGATCCGTTCTGATCCCAGCAAATTGGCTTGGCCTGTCTTTTTGCGGCGTCGCACCCCAACTCTCGTAGTCGTGCCAATAGATCGTTGGTGTATTTTCTTTGTTTTTTGGTGTGTCTACTTGTGTTATTTCATTCATAAAATCAATGCTTTATCTTTGATTGATGTTTCTTAGTGTTTTTTCATATTTCTTGCAATAATCCACAAGTGTGTATATAAGTGTGTGTATGAAAACTCGCAAGTGTGTGTATAGCCGTAAATGTTATCTGACGCAAAATTACGAAATTTAGTAAACAAGAAAAACGACCCAGTCACATTATCTCACAGAGACGGCCTAAGGGTAAAACGCAATAATAATGGTATGGTTGCTTGGCAATACCGTTGCCGTTATCAACAAAAGCAACAAGTCATCACACTAGGTTACTACCCAGCAATATCTTTAAAAGATGCTCAAGACCTTGTACCCTTTTTTAAAGATTGGATTGCGGCAGGTGAAGACCCCAGACTTAAATATAAACAACATAAGCTAGGTAATGCTGGGCAACCAACTCCCGCAGAAATTTGCGTTAAGTGGTTTGAAAAAAACAAAAATACATATAAACCCAAAACACAGCATTTATACGAACACCACATAAAAAAGTGGATTGCACCGGCTGAGCTTCTAAATGAAAAGCCAGCCATAGACATGACACCGCTCGACTGGCACAAGTATTTTGATCATGTATATAAAGTAGGCTCACCAAAACTAGCACCTCTTATGCTTATACGTTTAAAAACTGCATTTAGGTGGGCTGCAGCTCGCGGTGAACTTGACAGCAATAACACATTATTTAATTTACAAGCTAAGCACGTAGGCGAACCAGCAACGCAAGGTCAGCGTTGGTTACAATTTAATGAAATAGCCTTGTTTTGGCGACAAATAGAGCGAGCCAAAGCAACGCCCAGCAATAAAGCTTGCTTACAACTCATTTTTATTACTGGCGCAAGGCAGTCGGAGATTCGAGAGCTCAAGTGGGAGCACATCAACTTTGAAAATAATGTCTGGATTGTTCCGCCTGAGAACTCTAAAACAAATAAAGCCATACGTAGACCAATAACAAAAAAAATGCATGAAATACTTAACACGTTAGGTTTAGTCTACGGTAAACGCGGCTATGTTTGCCCAGGTAGCAGCCCCAAAAAAGCTATAAGTACACATGCGGTAAACAGGTTTTGTGCTCGAATGTGGAGCCATTTAAACGAGGAATACCAAATAGAGAAGTTTGTGCCTCACGATGCACGGCGATCGTTAAGTACGCTATTAAGTGAGCAAGGCGTTTTGCCGCATGTAACTGAAAAAATGCTGGGGCATGCAATGCGTGGGGTAATGGCCGTATACAACAAGCATGACTACATCAATGAGCAGCGAGATGCATACGAGCTCTATTGGCAATGTATAGAGAATGCTATTAGTGATTTACAATCATAAAATGATAGTATTCGCATTAAATTCAGAAGTAAGAGCGTAACAGTGCTATCTACGATTCAAAACAATGAGACTCACAAGGCTTCTTTAGCATGGGGAAACTCTGGAGCAGAAAAAGGTGAGGTATTTACCAAACCAGAAATTGTCTCTTTTATGTTAGACACATCCGGATTGAGTAGTGCATTACTGATCGACGGTACTCGTATTCTTGAGCCATCTTGTGGGCAAGGAGAGTTTGTGATTGCGATAGCAAAAGCACTCGTAGCTCAAATAAGTAATATGGATGTTTCACCAACAGCTGTATTTGAACATACAAAGAGCCTGATTAAAGCCTTTGATATTTCTTTGTCTAACATCTATCACGCAAAAGATAGTGTGCGTGAAATATTAAGCCAGATATTTAGCTTTGAACAAACATCGATAATTGTTGAAAGCTGGTTTGTAAATGAAGACTTCTTACTTAGCGATACGCTGCCAGAATATACATTTGTTATTGGAAACCCACCATATGTACGTATAGAAAGTATACCTAGTGTGCTCTTAAAAAAATATCGGAATGCATTTGTGACGATGAAAGAGCGAGCGGACTTATATATCGCTTTTTATGAGAAAGGACTATCTTCGCTAAAAGAAAATGGAACATTATCATACATCTGTACTGATCGATGGGTTAAAAATAGCTATGGTTCTGCGTTAAGAAAGTTTATTGCTGATGGCTTTCGTTTAGATATGTATATTGATTTATATGGGCAAAGCGCCTTTCAGTCCTCTGTATTAACCTATCCGGCGATCACACAGATTTCTAAAAGAAAGCTAGGCGAGACATTAATAATACATAACCCTGATATCAACCCTGAACTTGGAGAGAAAGTTCTCAGGAGCTTGAGCGATAAAAGCGTTGTTTGGCCCGAAGCAGTTAAAAGAAAAGATGTAGTTAACGGGAGCAAACCCTGGCTATTTGGAGGAGCTGATGAGCTAGCGCTAATTCATAGACTAGAAACGATGTTCCCAACAATCGAAGAAGCTGGGTGTAAGGTATATATCGGCGCAGCTACGGGAAATAATAAAGCATATATCGTACAAAACGATTTAAATATAGAAGCCTGTAGAAAGCTCCCGGTTATCAAAGCAGCAGATATTCGAAAGGGAGTGATCACCCACACATCAACGTCAATAATCAATACTTATGACGAAAATGGCGTCATAAACTTAGAAAAATTTCCTAAGCTAAAGGAGTACTTGGAATCCTTTGCTGATGAACTAAAGGTGCGCCATATTGCAAAGAACACTCCAAAGCATTGGTTTAAGACAATTGATAGGGTGTACCCAGAACGTGCAGTGGCAGAAAAGTTACTTATCCCTGATATTAAATCGGAGCTCACAGTTGTTTATGATCAAGGCGAGTATCACCCGAACAATTCAATCTATTACATTATCTCTTCGTTATGGGATCTTAAAGCGCTGAAGGCAGTTTTAATATCGGGAGTTGGTCAATTATTCGTGGAAAGATATTCGACGAGAATATCAGGAGGAAACCTTCGCTTCCAAGCACAGCATCTTAGGAGAATTCGCCTGCCACATTGGCAGGACGTGCCACAAGAAATGAGAACTCAGTTGGTTGAGGTGGCGGAGCAGGATGATATTCGAGCTGCAAAAGAGTTGGTATCCGTCTTGTATGGGCTATCGGAAAAAGAAAAACAAGTATTAGGTTGTTAAATGGAAAATAAAGCACACATATCAAACGCAATCAAAGAGTTTTGGGGCTCAAGGCTAGGCGGCAGCGGTGTTCGATCAGGAAAAACTTTAGATGGCTTCATTTGCATATTTGAAAATATTATAAAAAACTCTGGTTTGTCTGATGTGCAAATACATACAAGCAAACAAGCTTCTCAACTCCCTGGGTACTTTAGACCTCACAAATCATGGGATTTAGTCGCAATATCTAATGGCCGTTTAATTGCTGCGATAGAGCTAAAATCACAGGTTGGCTCAATCGGTAATAACTTTAATAACAGAACGGAAGAAGTTTTGGGTAGTGGTGTAGATTTACATACTGCTATAGAAGAAAGTGCCTTTGGTTTAGACGCAGAAATATTTACTGGCTACTTAATAGTGTTAGAAGACTCGGATAAAACAAGAGGCCCAGCAAAAATCTCAATGAACTACTTTCCGGTAATGCGTGGATTCTTGGCTGACGAAAAGATCAGAGACTCAGAATATTTACCAGATGAATCAGGTAAATATCCTCGAGTTCAAGGGCTGTCATACGTTGAAAGATATGATCTTTTATGTAAGAGGTTAATGCTTAAAAACTTATACACAGCAGCTGCACTGGTATTAGCAGATGAAGGCCGTGCAAATGAAGGTAGCTATCGAAGCTGCACACCACAAACCAGTATCGACGCTTTTTTAACGAAATTAGAAAATCACTGTAAGTTAGTTGCTAGCTACAATAATTAGATGTAGCGCTGTGTTAACTCATATCTTCCGTACCCAGCGGATGGGTACGGAGTTAATTTTTAGTCTTTTATTAAAAAGTGATGTGGCTAATATATCTAAGGTTACTCAAATCAAGATGATGGGGCCGAGTTTGCTTCATAAAATTTATTGAGTGCTGAGATTAACCTCTCTCTTCTGGATGTTGCGTGGAAGCAATTATTTGCTAATTGGATTGATAGCCATCGGGTATCGTTGAGAAGAGATTTTACTAAATATCTGTTAACAGCAGCAGGAATGTCCAATTTTACAGATTTTAAAAAGAACCTATTTGATAAACCTAGTTGACGTGCTTTCTCTGGATAAAATTGAATAATCATAGGTGAAGTAATGAAATCGACACTATCGAACTCAGAACTTAGTTTAAGCCGTAGTTCGGAGTCGCGATTATCTCCACCTTTTACCAATAGGTTTTTATACAAAGTTCGTAGATCGTTTTCCATGTGCCCAAACTCGATTTTTTCTTCGTAACCATAGTAAAATGAGTACGGTAGTAATTTCGGTATTGAACTTTCTTTATCCACCAGAGTAAATGAATGACATGCGGCAGCGATAACAGTTAATTCACCTTGGGCCGCTTTTACTGCATCGGCCAAAAAGCTTTTAAGAGTGCTCCAACAAACAAAATTACCATCTTCACACTTGATACCATCTGTTTTTGAACCATGTCCCTGTAGGTGAAATAGTGAGTTAACTCTATTTTTTGAAATAATACTAAGTACCTCTCTCGATTTACGTTGGAAATCTGCCAAACTCGATATATCAAGTTTTGTCATCATTGAATCGCTATCGAGTGTTTCTTCCTTTTTATTGTTTACTAATAAAACTATATCGTCTTCTAATCTTTTTATCAGGCCATTACCTTCCTCACCTAAAAAGTTGAAGATGAATATGTGATCGACTTCGCTACAGAATGACTCTTCAAAACTAAAATTAACCATTAACAAGCTCCTTATTTGGCTTTTCCTGATTCTACCTATGAGAATCGAAGCGGGTCTATATTTACAACCCAAAAATCTAAATTATTTGAAAAGTACTACCTGTGAGGCTAAATTTATGTAGGCATTGGAATGCGCCCTATAACCCAAGGATGAATGATGAAATACTTACAAAACCTACTTTCCCTAGTCGTCAGTAAATCTAGCAGCGATACACTTTTGCCTAACCAAGAGTACGCATTTTTAATTCAACAAACAGAGCAACGGCCAACAGCCATAATTTTATTGGCGTTGAGAACGGGCGTGCCTTGTAAAAAGTTGGTGCAAATTGCCAAGCGGTATCCATATAAATTTAAGCAAGCAAGATACAAGGGCTTAAATGCGTTGGTACGTATTGATGGGTACAAAGCTAGGCGATAGATATTCATTTCTATTTACCGAGTAATGCAATTAAGATGAGTGTGGCTACAGCTAAAATTACACTGTTTTTTTAAACAGTGTTTGGCTTGTAGCCCGCCTATTGATTGCGATAAACTAACTTTGCTTGTTGTCATGCAGTGTTAATTATATTAACATAACGTGAACAAGTGTAAGGATTAATCAACTTTAATAAATAAGGATTTAAAATGAACTCCAAATCACTTGATGTGAAAGAATTGAAATGCATAACAGGTGGTAACGGTGGCGGCGGCGGTGGTATTGAGCCGCCAAGCTACACTAACCAAAGCACAATAACGCGCGCAGAAATCGCTAAGGTTGCTGAGTCGAAAACGGTTATTGAACACTCAATGCTCTCAAAAGTAATGGGTGGCAATGGCGGTGGTGGTGATGGCATTGAGCCGCCAAAAGTTGAGAGACAAAATTATACTGCTGCTAGTTATGGTAGTGGTGGAGGCGGCGGTATAGAACCGCCAAAGTTTTAAGCTAGCCTACCGTAGCATTTGATAAAGAAGTTTAAGGAAAAGCATGACAGACTTTTTTGTGTTCACTGGGGGAGCAATTAGAGTTTTAGAAATCCTAATTGTTTTATACCTACTATTTAAATTTAAAAATAGAAAGTGGAGCTTGTTTTTTGGCGGAAAAAGTAGCCTAAAAACTATTCAGGATCACGAATTGCACTCATGCTTTTTATCTGCACTAACAGTAATGGTATTTCACTTCATCAGCTCCAATTTGGCGCAACATATAGTCACAATTGAAGGAATGGAGAAACTAGAGCTTAGGCAGTTTTTCTATTTTAGTATGTTCATCTGTTCGATGTTATTTGCTGTTACTCTCTTTGGGCTCCATAAGATAAGGGGTTGTAGCTTTTCACCAACGGCCAGAAGATGTTTGTACATTACATTTTTAATGACCTCGTTGCAGCTAATGCAGTTTGTATCAAGAGGAATGTTAGACTCAGACCTGTTATCTCCACTCTATAAGTATGGCGTTGTCGTGCTTAATCTAATGACATTAGCAGTTGTTGCTGTTTACCCAATCAGTAAATTGGCAAATCTAAAAAGAATTAAGGAAGTATAAAATGGAATTGTTAGTAGCAATGTTAATTTGCAAAGTGTTCTTGGTTTTTGGCACAGCCTTAACGTTAGCAGAGGGACATGGTAATCAAGGTATTGAACAAAAAGCAGGGCTGCAAGTTAGTTTGTTGCTAGAAACGTTTGAGGAGAAAGTAGAGCCAGAAAGTATAGCTTTTACCTCACATAACATCCTACTTGAAGTACACGATGCTATTACAGAACCTAACAAATTACTTTCATACGAAAAAACAGTAGTGGCACATCATAAAGTTAAAAACTACGTGTTAACTACGGCTGGTAAGCCGATTGAGCTGCGGCCTAAAGCAGAACGGCCAATGCTTAAAGCTGTAAAATAGAATCGCTTTAATTGTATAGCTTAGTTACGAACGGTCGTTAAGCTAACTTATTCCTGCTCCATAATGAGTTAACGTAAATGCTTTAGGGGTGGCTTTGAGCGAAAAGCTGACGTTCATCCTTCCACCTAAATTACTTTTTTATATAGCCATAATCATTGAGTTTCTTCCATAGTCAGGAAAACGACCCTGAGGGTCATTTTTGTCGTGTTCACATTTAGATCAATGTAATGTAACTTCAATGCTGGTATGTATTTCCTAAATTTGCTATCAATAGCCATAGGAAAATAACGAGACAGATTGCTGTAGAAAAACGACCCAATCGCTCGATATTAAATTGTTCTATTTTTATGGAGATTCGCAATAAATGGGAAATTTAAACTTAGGAACTATTGAGTGTCAGGAGTGTGAAAATGCATTCTCATGTAGGATTGGTTTATCTAATCGAAGCGAACAAGAATTAAATTTGAGCTGTAAAGAATGCGGAGCATTATCAACTTTTAATATTTCTGAAATGCAGGAGCTATCAATGATTGGTGTAAAAGAATCCATAAAAGATCCTGGTTACCATATAGATCTTCATTTAGATTTTCCTGTTTTTGAACATGATACGCATCCTCTAATATCTCCATTTATTATGTCTCATATGTTAGGTGGAGAAATGGGCACCTCGAAACATGCTCATGATATGGCTCTTTTGAATTCTATTTCAAACAATATAGTGGATATAAAAAATTCACTTGGTTTTTATTTAAAGAAGAAATATAAACCATTTTCAAGAAAAGTTTCATCCTACCTGAATATTGAAGAAAAGAGCCTAGATAGCATTCAAGCGGAAGCACTACTTTTTAAATATTTATTTGAAATTATTGAACCGTTTAACTCTCAAAAATCAACGAATACTTCAATTGACCTATTTATAGATAAAATTAATGAAATAGAAAAAGCATCAAGTACTGCACTGAAGTCTTTTACTAATGAGATTAGTAGTAGTAAGTTTACTGAATATTCAATAAACGATGCCGTGAAAATATATCGAAAGTTATTGTCAAAAGAAGTGATATTCAGACCATCGTTATTCTTAGATCATGTTGATCATCATGAAGATAAGAAACTTCCTTTTTTACTTTCGACAAAAGACTTTGAATATGTGAGTGACTTATTTAAAGATATATCAGAGGTCTTATCTAGGCAGTTTGTGATTGTTGCTGGTATAAATAATTTATTAAAAAGAAATGACCATAATATATTTGAAGTTACTCTATCCGCAAAAAACAAACACTTGGAACCTAAGTCTCTGAAAGATTACGCAGATCTTGATTTTGGTAGAAAACTTAGTTTTATTGACTCTCCTTGGTTAAAAATTTCCAGTGATATTGCAGATAATCAACTAAGAAACTCTACGGCTCATTATAAATGGGAGTATGATCCATCTACTCAACTAATAAAATACTACCCTAAAAAAGAAGGGCTTAACCGAGTTGAAAGCAAAGAGATTTTACTGATTGATTACTGTAAAAAAGTAATTGAATCCTTTAGAGTGTTTCATGAAATTAACTATTTATTACACATGGTTAATTTAAAGTCGTTGGAAAAAATATAACAAGTGCCTAAACCAAAGGACGCAAAACAGCAGGCTTGCGCTCCTTCGTCGCTAATTTTAGCCTGCTATTTCGCGCCGGTTAGGCAAGCGTTATACGTAAAGGGAGGAAGTCATGACTAAACCAGCAGAAAGCAAATCAAATACAAAGTCACAAAAAGATAAGTCGGGCATTAATTATTGGGAAGTAGCTTTAGAAGCTGCTGTTGCTGCGACACCAATAATTGGCCCATCTGCCGTAGCATTACTTAGAGCTTCTCAAGAAAGTAAAAAGGCATCTGAATCAAATGATCTCACAACTTTAACTGATGAAGCCGAACGTCAGAGAGTTGAATTGTTAATGGCTGAAATGCAAGCTAGAGTTGCCCAGGAAATGGCTATAGCTCAACGAATACAATCTGCTCAAGAAGTAGAAATAGAAGAGTATTACGAAGGTACAGGGGAAGGTAACGCAGGGCTCAAAGCAAGCGATGGTGCCTTAAACATAGGTATTTCTGGTAAAGGTTCTAAAGTTACTAAACGTGTTTATCGCTTTAAAGGGCAACAAGAAAGAATTGTTGTAGAGCCAAAGTAATTTACGTATTACAAGCTCCAAACAGTTGGCTGGGTTTCGCTTCGCTACACATTTTAGCCAACTATTTTCCGCCCCTTAACAGGGTGTTATAGCAGTTGGATTTAAGATATTGAGTTTCTGTTGAGCAGCCAAATCTGGCACATGTGCAATTTTCAGATTTGATTAAGTCCTAACAATCAAATCTGAAAGATCAAGTTAAAACTTATTCAACTAAAAAACCCGCTTTAAGTGGGCTTTTTTATGCTGTTTTACTTGTATTTTCTTCGTCTGCATACCTTGCGGCTAACAAGGGCTTAACGTCTTTTAGAATTAACTTTCCACAATCATCAAAGTCGACCTGCTTTTCAACGTTAGGTTTAAACCAATCTAAATGACAGAACATTAAAAGTGATTGGGAAACTGTCTCTACGAATTTTTCTTCAAATTGTTCCGTGGTTATCGTATTTGCTAATTCAATTTTGTCGCTTGGTGAATATTGCCCAGCTTCAGGCTTCGTATCGCCAGTAATAAGCCAGAGGGCATACTTCTTAAACTCAGGGTGATTAGCAATGGTTAATAAAGGCTGTGAGCCAACCTCAGAGTGGCCACCTTCATATTTTTTATATGAGCTTACGCTGATACCAACTAGCTCAGCAAACTTGGGCTGACTCAAGCCTGTTGTATTACGGATTAATCGAAACTTTTCGCCAATAGTATTTGACATGTATCCACCTGTGGATCTATATTATTCCTAGTGCATCCTTTTAAGGGTTTGACTGAGTCCTTATAAGGTCGCTTTTAGTTTTTATTAATTAAATCAAAGTATCTATAAACAAGATTAGCACATGCGAGTTACTAAAAGGAACCATGCAAGGTGCTAACAATAGTTTCGAGGTGATCTATGGAAGATGCAAAGTTTAGGACAAATCTGCTTGGTGAAGTTGTTGGCCCAAAAGAGGTGTTCTTAAAAAGACAGCAGGTGCAGGAAAAGTGCGCTATGTCGCGCTCAAATATTTACAAGTTGATGGGAGAAGGAAAGTTTCCACTACCGCAGAAGGTATCTCACCGATGCACTGTCTGGCTAGCAAGCGATATTGATATTTGGCGTTCGATGACTACAGAGTCGTTTTTCGCTAGATATGGAAAACAAATACTTGAAGCCAAGGAGCAAGCAGCATGAATACTCAAGCTATAACTCAGCTAAATATCTCTCCAGATGCACAAGCCATTCTTATGACATTGCTTAACGAGAACGTACAGCTTAAGCAGCAACTAGCTCAACAGGAGTCAGAGCTAAAAGACGAACTATTACCCACAATAGATGCAATGAAGCTCCTTGGATGTGGCCGCAAGAAATTTTGGGAACTTGCAAAAAAAGATGGATTTCCACCGGCTATTCCATTTGGTAGATCAAATCATTATCGACGTGCCCAACTTATAAAATTTAGAGATAGCTACATAGAAAGTAAGGAGGCTTAACATGGCAAATGCAGAGCCGCAGGGCTTACTCGAAATACGAGCAATGATTGGCGACCACCGTAAAAAGCCTGGCTACATTTTTACAAACGTACTTAGCCAAAAGCAACGCCAACTGGTGCTGTTTACAGCAGGGTTCAGCCGTTTAGACCTAGATAAGCACTGGAATGATATGACCCTAGACGAGCGCGACAAAGTGCGTAATGGCTTGATGTTTTTGAACAACATTGTGATTGAGTTTATCGACGCGAACGCCATGCAGCCTGAGTGCTTTTATCATGGCGCCAAGCCAAATACACCACGCTACAGTGCAGACAGCGTAGTTACACCGATAAAGCAACATTAGGAGTGGTTATGCGTGTGTCTACACCAAAGGTAAAAGCACCGGTTAGAACCTTTATGTCTTCGCCTAGACAGTTGGCCAGACTAAACCGTTTGTACCAAGAGCAGCTAGAGCTTAACAACAAGCTAACCCGTGCGATTGAACAAACCATTGGTTGGGCTGAGTCTACTGGCGGTTGTGAAAAGTACGAAATGAGTTACCCAACAGTGCTAGCTCATCACGGCCTTGTAGCCGAGAGTTGGGATATAAGAACTGACTCTCGCGCAGAACGTAAGGGGGTTGATTTTTTACAGCAACCAGCAGGGCCAGAGCATAACCAGTACGACATGATCATCACTAATCCACCTTTTAGGCTCTCACAAGAGTTTGTTTATCAATCATTAAAAATGGTTAGAGATGGCGGTGTGGTTGTCATGTTGCAGCGTCTCAATTGGTTAGGAAGTATAAAGCGAAAACCCATGTGGCAATCCGTGCCGCTTGCCTCGGTATATGTGCATAGCAAGCGTGGTGCTTTTAACCCTGAAAAACCAAATAAAACCGACTCCATCGAATACGCCCACTTTGTATTTTGCAAGGGGTTTAGGCTCCCAGCAGAGCTAGCCGTAATCTAATTTAATTACCAAAGGAATAGTAAAAATGCTCCCTATCAAAGACCAAGATCTATCTAAAACACAGCGCCTAATTAGCAATATTGTTCATCACGCGGTTGAACAGGCCAATTTTACAATCCGTTTGCTCAATCAAAGAAGCACAGTACATATGCTAATGCAGTGCGAAGACACGCTAACTGATTTACTCCCAATCATTGAAATGATCAGCGAAGAGCATGCCGAGTTTTCCCCCATTTACGACCAAATG
The DNA here is from genome assembly GCF_016695175.1 of Pseudoalteromonas sp. GCY. Taxonomy (NCBI): domain Bacteria; kingdom Pseudomonadati; phylum Pseudomonadota; class Gammaproteobacteria; order Alteromonadales; family Pseudoalteromonadaceae; genus Pseudoalteromonas; species Pseudoalteromonas sp. GCY. Next base: position 2,252,940 of record NZ_CP068023.1, on the reverse strand, counting down.
AAAACAGCGCTAAATGCAGCCCAAATGGGTGGAGAGCCGTTACCAATTGAACAAGTAGAGGAAGCAATATGAACCACGTAATGCTTGATTTAGAGACTATGGGACAGGGCAGTAACGCTGCAATAGTTGCAATTGGCGCCGTATTTTTTGAACCAACAACAGGAGCCATTGGTGCTTCGTTCTACCAGCAAATTGACCTAGAAGACGCTGTGAAGTATGGCGAAATGGATGCAAGCACGGTGCTTTGGTGGCTTGAACAAAATGAACAGGCACGCAAAGAAATCACAAATGGTGAAGCTTGGATACTTATTGGAACTTTACATGAGTTCACAGATTGGATTGAGCAAATAGAAGAATACAAAGACAGAATAGTCTGGGGAAATGGCTCAAGTTTTGACAACGTGATTTTAGCCAATGCTTTTAAACGATTAAATGCCAGTCAGCCTTGGCCGTTCCAAAATAACCGTGACGTTAGAACCGTTGTTGATCTAGGCAGAACCTTAAAAGGGATAGATCCAAAATATGATATTCCATTTGAAGGCGCCAAACATAACGCATTGAATGACGCCATTCATCAGGCCAAATATGTATCAGCAATTTATAAAGCACTAGCCGGTTAAATTCAAATTCCAACTTCTCCAAGTTGTATGGGGCGAAAGCCCCTTTTTAAGGGAACATGCCAGTGAGCTTATGGCCAATAAAAACATTTGAGGTTTGCAAAGCTGTAGTAACCATCACAAAGCAAGTAAAGGATAATGCGCATAGAGCGACATTGTTAAAAGGCTTGCAGCGATTTACCGTTTATATCCAGTACAAATTAGCCAAACAATATATCTCTAAAATAACACCTGAGCCAGAAGCTTGGTATCAAGACGAGCCTACAAACCCAAGCGAACCTGCTAACGCTTGGTTTTGTAACGTGCTTGCAACTACACCTCATAGAATAGATTTAACCAGTTTAGGTTTGAGTAAACAGGCTGTTGCGGCCTTAAATAAAGTACACAACAACCGCCATCATAATTATATTGCTGCCGACATAGTAGCTAGCAAGCGTGCCAGAAGTATTCAGGCCAGCTTTGTGAGGCAAACGGAGCAAACGCTAAAAGCAGCAGAGGCAGCAAAAGCAAAGCGTGTTGAGCTATTTGAGCGTGACCGTTCACAAACAGAATTAGACGCAGAGAAAGTCATTGCAAAACAAGCTGGCGGCTTGGTAACTAGCAGTGCAATGGCCCTAGTTAGTGCATTGGGCGACCAAGCTGAGATTGACTTTGTATATGACTGTTTAAGCAAAGTACCAAAGCCACTACAGCTACGTTTTGCTAAGCGCTTTATAGTTAAATATGACTCATCACTTGAAAGCCTAGCAAGCGCTGGTAAGGATGAGCTACTAGAGATCAGTAAGCGATTATATGAGTTTGGTAAGCACACACAACAGGGCGTGCCAGAAGATTTTAAAAACCACTTAAAATGCCAATACCAAGCCAACGCTTGGCTTAGACGTGCTGTAAACACCCTTAAGCCCCGCCTAAAAACACTCAAGAAGATTACAGATAATATGCCATTGCCTTGGCATATTTTAGCCAATGCAGAAAAAACCAAGAAGCACGCAAGCGAACTCGCGGCCAAAGTGACTGAAGTATTAACTGACTTAGCCGCTGAGCAATCAAACTGGGGTATGGTTGATTTTTATAACGCCATTGCTGACTTTACTGAGCAGTATGGCGTTACGTTACCTTTTGAGGAAAAAGGCGAGTATTTAACCGAGCCAGATGCAGAAGTGGCACTATTAAAAGCCCAGTGCCACAAGTGGTGGGCACGCAAATTAAAAACCATTAGGCGCCGATATCTAGAGCATTTAGAGATCGCTACCGGAGAGGTGGGCCGGGACCTATTTACCACACATAACAAAAAGACAGGCTCGGTCACCAAAAGAAAGGGGATTAATGCTTATTGCTCTAAACAAGCGCTTAAAGAGTACCAAGCAGACCGTGAAAGGGGTAGACGATATCTAGAAAGCCTCGAGCTAGTAAATGAGCATAACGATGTAATTTCGTTGATGAAAGCCGTTGAAGCGGGTGTGGCTAACCCTGAAAACATGCGTAATGAATTAATGCTACGGATCCGCGAGACTGAAGAACTTGCGGACGAAATGGGCTATGTAGGTGGGTTTTTTAACATTACAACCCCGAGCCGGTTCCATGCGAACTCTCCTAAATGGGACGGCTCAACACCGAAAGAAGCAAGCAATTACTTAAATAAACTGTATTCACAGGCACGTGCAAAATTGGACCGTGAAGAAATCCCATATTTTGGTATACGCGTTGCTGAGCCACATGCAGACGGCTGTACTCATTGGCATATGCTGCTGTGGATGCCAGAGCGTTATTACCATCAAGTTAATCACATACTGCGTAGGTACTTTACCAAAGACGATAGAGCAGTCTTTTTTGAACGGTTCAAAAAGCGTAAATCACTGCGTGCCAAGTATGTTCGCGCTCGTAGAATATGGGGCCTGAATAAAAAGCGCAAAGTGTATACCCGAGAACCCAAAAAGGATTACACCCCAAGCGGCCCTCGCTATACGGCCATTAGAATGGAGCCACCAAAGCTTGATAAAGATGGCAACAAAACAGGTGGTGCCGCGGCATACATCGCTAAATATGTAAGTAAGAATATAGACGGGTTTGCGTTAGCCAACGAATACGACGCGGAAACTGGTGAAAAGCTCGTTAAGGCTGTTAACCCGGTAAAAGCATGGGCGAGTACGTGGGGCATTCGCCAATTTCAATTTCAAAAATCTCCCTCAATTACCATCTGGCGTGAACTGCGCAGAGTGCGCGAAGAAGTCAAAGGTAATGAAGAACTAGAGCAAGTGCGAAAAGCTGCTGATGGCGGTGACTTTAAGACATTTGTGACCTTAATGGGTGGTTTTGGCATTGGCCGTGAGGCGCGGTTTAAACCTGCCTATCAACATACTGAATTTGGCAATGCGTATTCTGAGTGTACAAAACGGCTCAAAGGCGTTGTTGATAAACAAAGTAGATGCACACTAATAACTCGAGTTCACACCTGGGACAAGCAACCAATTGGTACTGCCGCAGCTAACGACAACACCTATGATGCGAGTATGCACGATGCTAACAACGTCGGCGCAGCCGACCTATCTTGGACTAGTGGGAATAATTGTACGCCTTGCCCTACGGGGCATAGAGACGGATTATTGCTAGATATGATCGGATATACAGAAAAAGAGATCGCAGAGTTTAAAAAGGATCTGGCGGACGGTAAAAAGGTGCATCACAATGGCCGAGTTTATGTAATTCGGGGAGGTCAATTGCTCGTTATGGATGAAAAAGACCAGAATAAAGCGATCAAACATGACTATGTGGTTCACGTAGCGCAAACGCTTGCCCAAAAACAAGCTGATGAACGCAGGGACGAAGCTGTAAACAGCCTGGCGTATTGGGATGTCCTAGAAGATGATCAGCTCAAAGCGTTAGAAGAAGATGGAACTGTTATGGCTCATGGTCGGGTGTTCTATAAAGAGGGTGATAAGTTGCGTTCGTTTAAACAACTAGACTTCAGCGATATGGACCGAGCAATTGCAGCTACACCAGAAAAGGATCATTGGCGTGAGGCAAGAGAAATTGTTGATTTGGCATTCAGCTTGGCCGAAGCCGGACAGCGACGCTTGCCGTCGAACTGCAAATACAAGAAGAAGTTGCAGTTAGTTGGAGATATGGAGCTAGCCAGGTTGATCGTTAGTGGACTAGCCACTGATATCAATACGAATGATTGGTGGGATATTGGGTTTAGTATGGCGTAATTTTGTATGGTCGCCGTTATTGTTTCGTCTCAAAGTTGCCGTATTAAAATGCTCACAGCGCTAAAGAAGAATACCAAAGTAGTAACCAGCGTATCCGAGCTTATTAAAAGGTTGAAAAGTTGTTATTTTGGTTGCAAAAACAACACACTGTGATAACGTTTTTTGTTCGTGTTATGGAATATTTTTAACGTAGAAAGGAATAAATGTAATGAAAAAATATTTAATCTTAGGTTTAAGCGCATTTTTTACAGTTAGTGCAAACGCCCAGTTTGTAGAAAGGGATGTATTGGGAGCGAAGCTTTTTAACGTTGCTATTGATGAAATAGACGACTCAAGGATTGGCTTGAATATAGATTATAATACATGGAAAGCTCCATACAAAGCTTGGGATGGAAAGTGTTGGGGTTATGATGGCGGCCACTCAGGTATTGATATGCAAACAAAGGACGTAGCTGGCGCTAAGACAGCTAACCGTAAGTTCTATTCTCTAAGTCCCGGTAAGGTTATAAAAAGTGGCAATGATAAATATAACACGATAGCAATTTATAATGCAGAAAAGAATCTTACCTACTTATATCTACATGCAAGAACTATATCTGTAAATGTGGGAGACACGGTTAAAGTTGGTGACAGACTTGGCGTTCAAGGTTCTGTGGGAGCCGGTGATGCAGAACATGTCCATTTTGAAGTGAGGGAAGGGAAAAGGACCGGGCCAGCTTGTGGGGCTGTTTCAACTATCAATCCAGAATCGAATACAATCGATTATCTAGTTCCCTTTATCAACAGTTTTGAAGATATTTATGGTGAAGTCAAAGCGGGTGATTGGAAATACTATCGAACATCCTTCTCCGTAGCACCAGGAGCAGAACTGAAGGTTGATTTAACTGGGATGTCAAGAAATGCAGATTTGTATTTAAGGGATGGGTCTTTACCTTTAAAATCAGCAAAAGACTGTTACTCTGATAACCCTTGGGGTATTAATGAAAGTTGCTCAGTAAGCACTGGAACTTGGTTCATTGGTATTTACGGGAATGAAAGTACCAGCTTTACCTTAAGCAACTACATCTACTAGACACTTCAGAGATGTTTTAAAAAGATCTTAAGTAACATGCTAGTTAGCTTGTCTATTAATCTTTTTTATCATTGTGCCTAAGATCAAGCATTGCTGAGTAGCTCTAGCTGCTCAGCTTTTGGTAAGTTCTTTATTAGTGATGCAGCAATGCTCGCTGTATTTTTTCGTGGTGGGTTTAGGTAATGCTTAAATGCGATGGTGGTTACAAAAGTAGCACCACATTCTTTACTATTAGTGCATGAGCAGTATAGATCCGCTATGCCAGATGATTGGTTTTCCCTCGATGTAATAATCGCCTTATTCATGCAGTTAGGACAATTTACCCGCATATTTTGCACCTTAAAGTAGTCAACTCTTTTCTGTGATTATATACAGTAGTTCGAGCGCTATCAAATAAACGATTTCTCAGCTGCTGGAAACCGAAAACGCCCAGAATTCACTCCTCCTCGCCTTCCGCTTTTGCACAAAAAATGCGTCAAATTGACAAGCCTAGTGACAACCGCCTTAGAGCTAAGCCAAGTAAATAAAGGATCTAGCGATTTGCTTAAAAGGATCTGATTGTCAAAGTTGTGACACGCTTTGACATGAAAGTGACAACAATATCGAAAAAATCATTGTAAAAACTGAAAATCAAAATAAACTAAAATAATTATGAATTAACTCATAACTATTTTATGAAATACCTTTTTAAAGGCATGCAGAGCCAAGAACGTTTTGAATTGCTTTTATCTCTTACTCGAATTCAAAGTGAAAGTGTTATCAATGCGCTCAGCGATTATTTGGTAAGAGGTATTGATAAGAAAGCTTCTGCTGCTATCAATAGTGTCGAAGTTTCAAACCTTTCCGCAGCTATCAGTAAGCTAGAAGAAAAAGCAGCTGTTATTGAAAGGATAAAGGAGTTAGATTTACCTAGTCAGCTCGATTAAAGAGTGAATATGATATAACCATTGAACATAAAAGGAATAAGCAATGTCGGTATTAAATTTTATTGAGTCTATTTTGGAAAGTGAAGGTTTATATAAACATGCTGGGCCAACGCAAACCTCAGTGACGATGCATCATTACAGGGATAAGAACAAAGGTGTTTATGTAAACTTCAACTTAATTATTGATGAAGTTTGTTTTGATCCAACCGAGGAAGACAAAGAATTGTTTCGAGCTTTTCAAAACGACAAAGTACTTGGTGAGAGGTTGAGTCAATTTGCTTACCATATAAGGTGCACTGTTCAAGAATACAAGAATAAAGCGAAAGAAACTACGGGAAACCAAGAAGGCACAACTTTCAAGTTAACAAGCGATCTGAGATTAGAGAAAGAGCCATCCTAAACTCACGAATATGAGACGACAATAATTAGCTCAGGAACATGCTACAACTTTATTATTAAAATAAGTAAATAGTAACTTTTTTGGTGTAAGTATTATTTCTATGTTTAGTATTGGGAGTCCGACAATTTTGTGGACTCCTAACATGTTTGAACTAATTATAATTACCATTAAAACAATTGAACACTTAGTACTATTTAGACACGCCTTTTATCTTCTCTACTGTTCGCAGCCCTGCGAGACCAAGCATACCAAGGGTAAGTTCCATCATTACATCAAGCGGAAGAGCTGGCGAGCCTACCTCAGGCCAAAGCCACTGAAGAATAGGGTTAATGACAAACGCAAATAGAAATCCTAGCCCACATACCCACATCAAAAATGGCCTAGCACCCGCAACAAATATGCTGCGGTGTGCTGCCTGAACTGCATTGATTTTTGTTTGTGCTAATTGTGGCTTTTGTAAAAGTCGGAGTTTTACAGCTTCAAGCTTGAGCTCTTCCTCATCAGACGTAAACAGTTCATCTAGAATATCGCCGATCGCGTTTACGGGTTCTGCTGCTCCAACGCTAAAGATTTTTGATAGCAAACCCATTACTTTCTCCTTAATTGGTTTATAACTTTAAGCGGATCCTTGCTGAATCGCTGACCTAAATTATTTAATCCATTGAATAGGTGGGGAGCCAAGTAAGCTCCTACACCAATAAAGCCTGGTCGAGCGCTTTCGGCCACTTGCCAGAAATCGCAAAAGCTCGATACCAAATAAGCCGCAAGCAATGCCATTAGCGCATTAAAAAAGTAGCGTGCAAAGGTAAACGCATGCGGGCTCAAATAAAGTTGTATTGCGGCAGCGACCATGCTGATCACCACAAACTGAAAAATGTGTTTTAGATATTCCATATCTATCATGCGGCCTTGTCCTTGTTAGGGTATAAGTCGGAGTATTCCGGAATGTCAAAAGCAATGTGCAAATGAGACGGCAAGTAGCGATTAATGCCTGCCATCGTTTGTTGAAGAGGTACTACTTCATTGTTGTAATACGCTCGAGTGATTTTATCCAAATCACCAAAGCCCGGGCTATCGCCGGAGCTTTGGCCGCTCAATGCTTCTTGCGCACGGTGCATACTCAGCATGTCATTGAGTGTGATTTTTTTAATACGTTCAAATTCATCTTTTGTAGAGATATCACCAACAGGTGTGATCTTAATAGACTTCTCAGCGTCGGCTTTATTACTCCTAAAGTTGAAGAACAAGCTTCTAAAGTTACCCACGCCCTTACTATCTTTAATTGCATCTTTGAGCTTGGCTTCATCATCAGTACTTAAATTAGGATCGGCCATACTAAATATAAAACCCATGTGTGCGCCGTTCTTGTAGTATCTGCGCCTGAATAATGTGGCATCCTCATTGAGTAGGGCGCTTTGAATTCCACCGTAATACTCAGGTATGCCGTAAATTCCTTGGGCTGGGTCGTATTCCTTTACATGTAATATTTCACCTGCTTTAAAGTGAATGGGTTCTAAGTAGTTATTACTGAGCTGCGCATATACCCCGCGCTCAGTTGTGTATCGCATAGTTAGTGCTGGCAGGTGGCGCAACCGGATTATTTGACCGAATGGGTTTTTGATGATCTGCAGGTACGCGTTACCAGACCATAAATAATCATAAGCGAATTTTTTAAATGCTTCGTTGCTAAGCACTGAATTGGGTTTAAACCACTTTAAAATCATGTTGCGCTTAAAGCCTAAAATAGGCCCATGCTGGGCATTAACTCGCAACAGCTTTACCAGTCCATGTAAACTAACGGGTGGTGCGTAAATGCCGTTACTGTCTGCAAATACTCCGGTGTAATCGGTCAACCGGTTATCTAAACATGGTTCGGGATCTCCAAAACTAAATACATCGCTCATTGCTGTATAGTTTGGCGTCTCGCCACTTTTTACATTTATCCTTGGCTTATCCATTAAGCTGCTATCCCTACAGATGTTTGACGGCCCATCGTGTTACCGTCTAAAGGTTCAAATTTCATGGCGTGCATAATTGCCCATGCAATATCGGCGTGGCCCGTTGTTTCAGTGCGGTTTGTGGCATAGGTGATTTGGTCGCCAACTACCTTGCGGCGAATGTTTATAAATGAGCTAGCAATGTTTACCGCATCTTTATCAAACTCAAAGCGGCGATTTTTAATCACGTTTAGCGCTTTAATCACCATTTGGTTTTTAATGATCGGGTTGTAGTGTATTGGCTCAGCATTTGGAAAGAATGCGGTTATTAGTTCCCACACGCCATAACCCATACCTGTGGTGTCAACTCCGATGTGCTGCACATTGTATTTGTGCGTGAGCTCTTCTATTTCGAGTGCCATTGCCTCAAAATCGTTCCCGCTCAAATCAAGCGCTTCTAGCAACCTAAATTTTTCGCCTGGTTTCATAGGTAGGCTCAACACTGCAACACAGGCTTTATCTCCAAAGCGTGCAGGGTCAAAACCAATTACCACAGGCTTTAAGCCAAATGGGCGCTCGTACTCATCGTCAAAATCATCCCATTTTGTTGAGTCGCCCACGCAGGCCATCAGTTGTTTTAAGTTAAATGCAGAATGCGCATCGTCGATAAATTTACACATAAACAAGTTGTCGAACTCGTCTTGTGAGTATTCGTTTTCAAGTACCTCAATATCAATGCGGTCAAAGCCTGAATTAACTACATCATGCACGTTAAGCATTTGCCGCCAAATGCCGTCTTCACATAAGCGACCATCTTTTAGCGCTTTATGACTACAATCAATTGCAAACTCAGGGTCGTTACAGGCTTTGGTTTTTCGATACCACTTACCATTCCAATGGTCATAGGCTTCATGGCTTGTAACACTGGGTGTGCTGAAGTAAGTAATGCGTAAGTGCTTATGTGTTGCCATTGCTTGAGCAAGGCCACGAAGGGTTTTGTATTTGGGGATCCAAAACACTTCATCTATATATAGGTCGCCACTTTCCGATTGTGCTGTTCTTGCATTGGTTGATTTGAAAATAAGCTTAACTGTTTTGCCACCTTTGAGCATTAGCACCATAGGTGAGCCAGTGAGCTCAATATTAAAGTGCTCACGAACAAGTGCGATAATATTGGCTTTGAATACTTCTGCTTGGTCGCGCGAGGCAGATATAAAAATTTTATTGCGGCCATTTACAACGGCATCATAAAACGCTTCGAATGCAAAATAGAATGTGGCCCCAATTTGGCGCGGTTTTAAAATAAAGCGGCTTCGGTGGTCTTGGTTCTCAAACCAATGGAGTTGGTGCGGATAGAGTAACTTTTCTTTTAGTTCGTCGAGCATTTCAACCGTGATGGCTGAGCAGTCGTTCTTCTTTTTCTTCTTCTTTTTGCTACCGGCTGCGGAGCTATTACCTTCTGGTTGCCCGTCGTTGGCTGCTCGTTGTTTAGGTGCCGGCGCAAGTTTACTTTTGTTTAGTGCACAGAGCTGGCGAGTACAAAACTCTAGCTCTTTATAATCAGCGTCGGTCTTTTCAGGTTTGTCGGTTAGGATATTAATACGGCGGCTAAATGCCATTTCTGCATTGTAGCTCGGGCACATATCTGCCCATTTACCATCATCAGCCCAGCGGCGAATACTGCGCGCACTCGGCATGTTTGGCAAATCTGCTATTTCATCAAACGTGTAGCCTTGTACCACATATAAGTCTTGCGCTTGCTTGCGTACCTCTGGCCCGTACTTTGGTTGCATCCTGCACCATAATTCATCCTTTAATTCGTACAGTTTAAGGGCTAAAAGTAGCTAAATCGTCCAATTAAAATCCTAGCTATTCCTAAAAGCTAAATATAGGAATTTCAAAAAGTTAAACCATTAGAATTAATCATTTATTGTGTGCAAACTTGGCCTAACTTAATAACGCAACGCATTAAACAGGTTAATCAATGCCAGGTCAATTACGCACAATACCGCTTGCTATTGCAGCTGCTGGTTTAACAGTAGATGGGCGAGAAATCGAAGAGCAAGACATTAACGATATTGTTGAGACGTACAATCCTAAAAAGTATGGCGCCCGCATCAATATCGACCATTATGCAGATTGGTCTGGCTGGAAAGCAGAAGCACTATCATCGGTTAAGCTCACGGGCGGTATGCTAGGCGATGTGATTGAGGTGAGCACCGGCACTAACGAAGATGGCGTACAAGTTTTAAAAGCGGTGCTAGCGCCAAATGCTAGCTTTGTGCAACTAAACCAAGCCGATCAGCACGTTTACTTTTCCATTGAAATTGACCGCAATTTTATGGGTACTGGCAAAACCTACCTTACAGGTTTAGCCGTCACTGATTACCCAGCAAGCACCTACACATCAAGAGCCAAATTTAATAAGGGCGCAGATAACACGGACGTTTCTTTTTTACGCGCAGACCTTGGCCTACATAGCCAAAGTGAAAAGCCAGCTAAAAAACCATTTTTTAGAAACCTATTCAGCAAGGATGATGAACCCATGCCATTAACGAAAGAAGATAAAGCCGAAATTGGTAACGCAGTTGCCGAGGCGCTTACCCCTGCATTTACTCAGCTTACGTCGAGTATCAAAGAGTTTGGGAAAAATAATGAGCAGGAAGCTCAGGGCCAACAGGATGAAGGCCAAGGCAGTGATGCCACAAACCTAGAGCTGACGGAGCAGCTCACCCAGCTAAACAAAAAGTTCGATGAGCAAGAAGAGAAGTTTAATGCGCTTCAAAACAAGTTTACTGAACTCTCAAGTACGGAAGCCGCTGGCACTACCGAAGCCGACGACGAGCATACCGGCGACGACGGTAAATATAGCAACTTATTGTAAGGAAACAGCAATGCGACCTAAAACAACTCAAATCTTTAATGCCATTTGTGTGGCGCTTGCAAGCAATTACGGTGTTGCAAGTGTGTCTGATAACTTTGCGGTAGAACCAACAATTGAGCAAAAGCTTTATGATGCAGTGTATGAATCGGCTGAGTTTTTAACTCGCATTAACCATGCGTTAGTTGATGACTTAGTGGGTCAATCGGTGTTTATGTCTGCGGGCTCAGGTGTTACTGGCCGTGCAGGTGTAGACGAAGACGGTAACAACGAGCGTAAAACTAAAGACGTGTCGGGTTTAACCAAACGCGAATACCGTTGTTATGAAGAAGAAATCGACGTGCATTTAACCTGGGCAAAAATGGATGCCTGGTCTAAGTTCCCTGATTTTCATAATCGTTATCGTAACCATGTTCGCCAGCAAAAAGCACTCGATATCATCAAAATCGGCTGGTATGGCACGCATGTCGCAACAGTAACAAATCTGACCGAACACCCAATGATGCAAGACGTCAACATTGGTTGGTTGCAATTGGTTCGCCGCGACGCGGCAGAGCGCGTAATCACAGAGGGTGAAGTTGCCGGAGAGGTGCGCATTGGCGAAGGCGGTGATTACGAAAACCTAGACTGCGCCGTGCACGACTTAATTCAAGGGATCCCGTTGCACAAGCGTGTAGGTTTGGTTGCCATTATTGGTGATGAACTCATTTCGCAAGACAAGGGCAAGCATTACGCCAAAAACGCCCACACTCCAAGCGAAAAAGAAAAAGTTGAAATGTCACAGGTGATCAACACTTACGGCGGCTTGCCTAGTTTTCAAGTGTCGTTCTTTCCACCGCGCGGCATTTTGGTCACGAGCTTTGACAATTTAAGTCACTATGTTCAGTCGGGCTCAACACGAATGAGCATTGAAAACAATGCCAAGAAAAAGCGAGTGGAAGATTACGAGTCGCGTAACGCCTGTTATTACGTTGAAGACCTAGAAAAAATCGTCTTCATCGAGTCTGACTCCGTAAAAATCCATAAAGATGCCGACGGTAACTGGTCTTAAATTCCTTTGAGGTAGAGCTTCGCCGCTTTGCAGTTTACAAGCGGCGTTTTTTAGAGAGTGTTTTTATATGAGCTTAGTCAAACGAGCGTTAGCCAAAACAAAAGGCGAAGTGCCAACAAGCAATGAAAGTAGTGCGCCAGCAACAAGCAAAGCGCAAAACCGCAAAAGTGAGCATACCGAGTACGCGTTTTTTAAAGCGGCCATTGACTCAGACTTGGCTCAGCTAAAAACATTCGGCGATATTAGCGACAAAGCTGACTATAAAGCCAAAGCAATCGAGAAGAATGATTACATAGGTTACTTAAACCAATACCGGTTAAGTGGTGACAATCATCCAAACCTAGTTTTAGCTTGGGTGTTTATTTGGCTAGTTGATTTAAAGCGATGGTCTCAGGCGATTGAACTATTGCCATTGCTGATCGAGCAAAAGCAACCGCTACCTAAACAATTTAACACCAAGCACTGGCCGACCTTTTTAATCGATCAGCTGTACGACGATGCTAACTGGTACTTACAAAATAGCTGCACAGTAGATGAATTGGCGAGCATGGCATTCACACTCCAGCGAGTTATTTATGCCACTCGCAATCAAGACTGGACTGGAAGCGAAATTGCGGGCGGCAAGCTCTATGCCATTGCTACCAAAATAGAGGCCACGTTGCATAACAATGGTAATGCCATTCGGTTTGGCAAGATTGCACAACAGATTAATGAGAAAGCGGGTGTAAAAACGCTCGTCGAAAAGCTAGTAAAAAAGATCTAAATAGCTCCAACGCCAGTGGGCAACTTAGCGTAACCAGTTAACAGTATTTGATTGGCTGCTTACGTCTAAGTGGCGCCCACACAAATAGCAAGGGTAAGTGATGAACTTAAGTGGAATGCCAAAAGCAGATTTGCAAATTGATGATCAGGTTGTCCCAGGCGATGGTTACTACCCTGATTTAAGTACTGCTTATTTTATTGAGCATTATGCCGTTGCCGGTGAATACGCCAATAAAAGCGAATTACTGGTTGAAAAGCTAAAGCTTGCTCAAGCCGAAGTCAATCAGGAGCTGATGCAAATAGTACTAACAAATGCTGAAGCACTGCACCAACAGCAAGCGCTGTTCTACAAAAATGCTGTTTACAGCAAGGCCAAAGCCAACTTGCTAGTGAGTAAACTGGGTAGCACGCACCGCGATAATGCAACAGCGCAATCACAAGCAGCCATTGATAATTACGAATATTGGCAAAGTGAATGCGTCAATGCTCTGAGACTATTGCAGGCGCTCAGCCCCAACTTATCTGTGGAACTACTATGAGCCAAAGTAAAATAGCCAAGCTTAAGCAGCACTTAGTGAGTGCGGTATACCAAGGCCACAAACTAGCGCTAGAAACGCAATTTGATTGTTGGATTGAAGGCGGGCGAATTGAGCCAAGCAGTAAAACTGTCAATGGCAACGGTTTATTAGCTGCACGATTTTATTACTCAGGGGTTATTAGCATAAACCCCTGTGCTGCACCGGCTGCATTGATATGTGCGTTTGCATCATTTTGGTTGCAAACCAATGGCGGTAAGTATGACAGCACAGGCATTGAATTTAGCGCTGACGTTAATGACTACAACAGCAACGAAGTTGAACTAACGATAGAGCAGCTTTGTGAGGATATTGAGCTTATTCAAACCGACAATGGCCCGTTTGAATTAAATGGCAAGCGTTATGACTTTGGTGAGCAAAGCCTGTGGATAGCTGAAGCATTCACACTGAATGGTGAAGTAAGCCGTGCTTAACGTCAAATTTGACGAAGGCCAAAGCAAAGAGCAGTTAGCGTTTTTACAGCTCAAGCCAAATAAACGACGTAACTTGTTGCGGGGTGCGATAAGAGCCGCGAACCGCAGTAGTAAAGGGCGAATAACCCAACAAAAAGACTTAACGGGTAAAGCGTGGAAAGGCCGAGCTAACGGGCGCAAGAAAAAAATGCTCACCAAGCTAAAGCGTCGAATGAAAGTGCGGTACGGACCAAATAACGCCAGCGTTTATTTTAAAGATACACGTACTGGCAAAATAGCCAGAGCGCAGCAAGAGGGAATAAGCATTACTGCGCAAGCGCCAAAAAACAATGGTGAGCAGCGCAAGGACGGTTTGGCAACGCGTAATCAAGCTAGGGCATTAATTGCCGCCGGTTACAAAATACCGCGCGGCAAAGGCAAAGGCACAAAGCGCGCAAGTATTGTGTGGATCACAGAGCATTTAAGTAAAACCCAAGCAGGTTTTTTGCTCCGAGAGTTAAAGGGCAGCTCAGGTAAGAGCGAATGGCAAATTGACTTGCCGGCCCGCTCCTTTTTAGGTCAAACACAGGCCGAAGAAAAAGAGCAACTGAATTTTATATTAAACAAAGCTATGCAAGTAGCGTAGCGCAAATAAGGAACGACCATGGCACAAGGAAAAGTATCCGTTGCCGCCATTCAAACTGGTAGTGGCGCTACGAAAGAAGTGGAACGCACGGCTCTGTTTATCGGACAAGCACCTGCAAACATTGGCAGCATTCTACCCATCAATGCTCAAAGTGATTTCGATGATCTATTCGGAGCTGATGATTCACCATTAAAAACGCAAATTGCTGCCTGGCAGCGTAACGGTGATGATCTGGTGAGTGGGTATGCAATTCCACACGGTGCTGGCGATGATGTTATGGCGCTAATTGATAAAGCAATGAACCAAGATGTGAGCCCTGAAATCATTGTGATCTGTACGCCAGTCACAGGCAAAGCTGAAATCGAGAGCTATCAAGCTAAGGCATTAGAAATCTTATCAAGCCAAGCTAGACGAGTTCGATTTCTTATTGCTGCACCAGGTTTATCTGATGGTCAAAACTGGTCGGATTTAGTTACGGCGTTACAGCCGTTAACAAATGGTATCGTTGGCGATAGAGTGGCCGTTGTTCCTCTGCTATTCGGTGATGAGCTGGGCGCCGTAACTGGTCGATTATGTAAGCGAGAAGTTACGATTGCTGACAGCCCAATGCGAGTACTTACAGGCGCTATGTCGCTCATGCCATTGCCAAAAGATGCAGCAGGCAACCCGTTAACCAATGCAACAACCGCCGCACTTGATACGCTACGATTTAGCTGTACACAGTTTTATGCTGATTATGATGGTGTTTACTTTGGTGACGTTAACATGCTAGATGCTGAAGGTGGTGATTTTCAGCAAATCGAAACAGGCCGCATTGTTGATAAAGCCGCACGCGCCGTGCGCATCATTGCTATTAAACATATCAAAAATCGCCGCTTAAACAACAGTACCAGCGGTATTGAGTTTGGCAAACGCACACTGGGTAAGCCACTGCGCGATATGAGCAAGTCAGTAAACATTGGTGCAGATAAGTTCCCTGGTTTAATCGACACGCCGAAAGACGACAGTATCAATCTAACGTTTATGGACGAGCGAACCTTACAAGTTGTGCTGAAGGTAAAACCGATTGACTCCCCGAGCACCATTATCGTTGGGATTATGTTAGACCGAGAAGTGTAAGGAGCGCACATGCAAAAGGTATTAGGTGGTAAGGACTTTGATATCTTCATTGGTAATTCAATGGTCCATGTTATGGAAGCCACGGTAAAAATCACGGATGGCCGAAAGGTTAAAAAGGTTCGCGGTATACCAAAAGGCTTTATTGATGGTGATGTTGAAGGTGAAGTCACGTTAAAACTTGACCATGAGAACTGGTTGATATTGCAAGCTCAAGCGGAAAAAGCAGGGAGCTGGAAAGCGATTGAACCTTTCGACGTTGCGTTTAACGCTGAAGTCGCGGCGGGTAAAAAGAACGTAGAGGCGTTCGGGTGTTTACCGCAATTAGAAGAGATTTTAAACATCAAGGCCGATGGTGGTGAAGAAGACACCACGACAATTAAATGTCCAATCACAAGCCCTGATTTTGTGAAAATCAACGGTGTGCCTTATCTAACTGACGATGAAACAAGGGATCTGTGATGACAAAAGCCATTCGAAACTTAAACCCAGATATGGTGATAAACACCATGCGTGCATGTGGCCATCGTATATTTGAGGGAGAATTAAACCTCAATATCATCGGTGTTCGTCACAGTAATACACGAGCAAATACATTTAATGATGCGATCTGCGTGCTGTACCAACAAGGTGGCGAATGGCAACTAAAGCAGTATAAAGCAACAACTGATGCGGGACTTTACTGGCGCAAACATCCAATGAATGTAGACGGTACAGCCGTGCTTATCGCTGGGCAACACCTAAGCCTTTGGACACTTGGCTATCACCAAGGCAAGTACCGCGCACTTGTACAACATAAACCAGTAGTTGTCTTACGGGATAACAACCAGGACGACGAGTTGGACACCAATACCACGCCTCATGCAGAACTACAGCAAGGCTACTTTGGCATTAACTGCCACCGCGCAAATAGTAAAACCACATCTACACAAGTTGATAAATGGTCAGCTGGTTGCCAAGTGTTTGCAAGCCCAAGTGACTTTGATGAGTTTATTGCTTTATGTGAGCAATCCGCAATCAAGTACGGTCCTTATTTTACATACACACTGCTAGATCAAGCAGATATTAAAGAGAGTATTAATCATGGCATTTGAGCAAAAGATAACAGTAGAAACCCAAGACGGTGATATTACATTCAATATTAACGGTGCAGATTACAACAAGTTTATTAATTCATCGTTGCCAAATAACAGGATTCAACCTGCTACCAACTTTTTGTTAAACACCGTAATAGAATCCGACGCTAAAAAATTAAGAGAGTTAGTTAAACAGCCTGGTGCGTCAATTTTGCTGGCATCGGTAGTCGTTGAGGAATATCAACCAGAGTTTGAGTTCACCATAAAAAAATCGAAAGCCGAGCCAAGCAAATAGGAAAAAGTAAGCTTGATCAGATGATGGCATATCACACTAAGTATTTTGGGGATATGCCACCAACCGATGAGAGCTTGGCACAGGCGCTTTATCTACACACTAACGAGCAAGAAAACTTTGTAACCGCCGTAAATAACGGCATTTGCACAGCATTAGGCGGCGAGTAATTCAATGGCAAAACTCAGCAAATTAGACAAGTTAACTTATTCAATCGGGATCATCGATAAAGTGACAGGTCCAGTGAATAAAGTTATGGCTAAAATAAATCAGTTGAGTCAGCAAACTACAACAGCGCAAGATCAAATGATGCGTGGTGCCGCTACAGCTGTAGCAGGTGGTTATGCGCTTGCCCGCTCGTTGGCGCCAGCGATTGATCATGTGGCCGCGCTTGGCGAAGTGCAATCACTAGGAGTTGCAGATGAAGCATTGCGAAAACTGAGCAAAACGTCATATGAGTTCGGGTTTCAATTTGGTGGTAACTCTGCAGAGTTTGTCCGCAGTGCTTATGATATTCAATCCGCAATTAACGGCTTAAATGGGTTTGAGCTATCCGAGTTCACCAAAACATCAAACATATTAGCTGTAGCGACCAAGGCTGATGCGGCCACCATTACTAGTTATATGGGCACCATGTATGGCATCTTTGAAAAGACTGCCAATAAAATGGGCAAAGCGAATTGGGTAAACCAAATAGCAGGTCAAACCGCCACCGCTGTGCAGCTTTACAAAACCACTGGTGCAGAAATGCAAGCAGCGTTTTCAAACCTTGGAGCGACTGCTACAAATATTGGATTAAGCTCGGCTCAACAATTTGCGTTAGTTGGTGAACTGCAACTGGTTGCTAAATCAGGATCAGTGGCTGGCACGCAAGCGGCTTCCTTATTACAAGGAATAGGTAAAGCGCAAGATGCATTAGGTATAAAACTAACCGACGATAACGGCGACATGCTCGCAATTGATGTGGTGCTAGGCCGGATAAATAATCGTTTATCGTCACTGGGTTCTGTAGCGCGTGGCGATGTGCTCACTCAGATATTTGGAAAACAAGGTGCAAAAGCAGTTGATGTACTCAGCACTAAAGTAGACAAACTAAAAGATAGCATAAGTGTTTTTGAAAACGTGCAAGACAACTCCAAGGCATTGGAAATGGCAAATATTATTGCAAGTCCATGGGATCGCTTAGGAGGTTCTTTTAATGCCGCTGCTACCGCAATGGGCAATCGTTTACTGCCAGTGGTAGAGCCATTTGTTGAAGTGCTAGCGTCAATGTTTGCGGGGATCGTGTTATTAACTGAGCAGTTCCCTGTTTTATCTAGTGTATTAGCAACAGGTATCGTTGTTGTTGTGGGACTAATGACCGCGTTTGGCCTTGCCAACGTAGCGATGGGGCTATTCAAATTTGCAGGCCTTACACTAACGCCAGTGATAAAAGGCCTTAAATATGTAACAGCGCTTTATTCTTCAACAAACAAATCACTCGCAGCATCACTGACATTAACAACAGGTGCCTCCAATAGAGCTCGTACAGCAAGTGCATTAACAACTGCGCAAATAATGGCTCAAAATCAAGCCACTAAATCCGCTTCGCTCCTCACAACGATTTATGCTGGAGCTATTAATAAGGCGCGTATTGCGTCAGAGTTATTCAATGCTCGGCTTCTAATGCCTGCAGGATTAGTACTATCACGCGTTAGGGCTATGGGTTTTATTGGCACTATGAAAATGTTTCCAAGAGTGTTGGCAAAGGGCTTTGCAAGTCTTGGAAAATTTGTAATTGGGCTGTTTAACACGACTCGAATAATGGGACTTTTAAATGCAATTATGCTTGCAAACCCCATAGGTTTTATTGTTGGTGCTGTTGCGACCTTGGCAGTCGTTATCTATAAATTCTGGCAGCCGATAAAAGCATTTATGAGTGGTTTTTGGGAGGGATTTGTACACAGTTTTGATCCTGTACTAGCAGTGTTTAGAGAATTGGGAGAGGCATTCACGCCTATTATTAACGCGGTTAAAAATGTGTTTAGTTGGTTAGCATCTTTATCTACTCCAGTTGAACAGTCCTCTGAGGCACTGGCTGATATAACGTCGGCAGGTCAAGTGTTTGGTCTTGTGTTTGGTGGATTACTAAATGTTCTTTTATTTCCATTAAAAGCCGTGATCTGGTTAATAACTAAATTAGTCAACGGTATCACATGGATTGGTGTTGCTATTAGCTCGATGTGGAATGCAGCACAAGCACCATTGAGCAGTTTTTTTGATTTCCTATTTACCGTGTTTGGCTACTCGCCAATGGGCTTGATGATCGAAGGTTATGGCAAGGCATTTGATTGGTTAAGTGAAAAGATTGGCGGTTTGAAAGGTATTGCCGATTCAATAAAAGATATTTTTAATTTTGGTGAAGATGAAACAAAAGTAAAAGCAATAAAATCAATAGAAATCGCACAACCTAAAGATTATGTATTGCAAAACGCTGAGCAAGCGTTTAGTCGAGATTACGGACAAAAGGTTATCACCAATGCTGGGCAAGTAGGAAATGGCAAAGTTAGTGCGTTCTACATCGCAGCAAACGACAATAGAGCTTTACAAAGTAAAAATGTTGCCATGCATTCGGCAACTGAACTAAACGGTGCATTTAGTCATTCCAACAGCTACGTAAACGGAGTTATTAATAAGACGGTATCAAACACAGATTTTAACTATGCGAGCCAAAATACCCAAACGTCACAGCTAACCATGAAGAGCAATTTGATCAGCTCAACTAATAAATTAGCTTATGCTACTAACTCACCGGCGTTCTATGCTGCAAATGATAGCCAAATTCATTCATGGACAAAAAACCAATCAATCGGCATGCCTTCAGGCAATAGTATAAATGAAGAACCTACGATACTTATGCCGCTACAATCAGTTAGAACAGATCAAAATATTACCAACTCAGCAATCAATAGCGCGCTAGAAATAGAGAGACAAAAAAGCGAGCTTCAGCAACAAAATAACAGCTATAAAGTGAAAACGCATAGGTCTGAGTTTTTACAAAGCTTAAGCAAGAACACAACAAACAACCAAGCAGTATCGACTGATAACTCGAAGCGCGTGATGATTGACTCTCTCACCATAAAGTCAGACAACGTGAAGAGAGATTTTGATGAGCTAATGGAGTTAGCTGGATGATACGTATAGACCTCAATATTGTTGATGGAGATATTCAGCTAGATAGCCTATTAAACCCGTCACAAATTAATGATCGTGATGTGGTTGCACAGGATATTAAGCACCGGATCATTGAAAGTAAAAAACTCCCTCTGCTAATTGGCCTTAGGAACAAAGACCACATTGCAAAAGTACTCACTGAAATTGAGCTAATTGTTGAACAAGATGATCGTTTAGTTCCTGGCACAATAAAAATCACACAATTGAATACAGGCCTTATCAATGTAAAGGCTGATACTCGGGATTACGGAAGGATTGAGCCTAATGGATTATAAAGCGCTTTTTGAAAAGGAGATGCGAGCTGCTGGTATGTCAGTCTCCGTGGAAGATTTTTCAGCGCAGTTTGATGAGCACCTAAAAAGTGCGGGGTTTGTAGTAAACAACCAAAGTCCATACAGCCCATTTTTTAGATTACAAAAAGCGTTAGTTGCAGAGCCTGCCGCCCAACTGGTCAAACAGATGACTACTCATGTAATGCCAAACAGCTTTGTTATGTTAGCTCAAGAAGAGTGGTTAGACATTCAAGGTAATGCCCGTGATATTGAGAGACTCACGGCTGTGACTGCTAGAGGGCAACTAAAAATAAGCCGTTTAGACGCATCACAAGAAATAGAGATCCCGGCGGGGACTATTGTAGAAAGCATTCCGCTTAATGGAAAAGTATACCGCCTAGTTACAGAGAGCGATCGTGTCTTAGCAATAGGCCAATCAACTGCTTCACTGACTGCTGTCGCTGAATCTCATGGTCATGAATACAATTTAAGTGCTGGCTATTATGTTCGTGTCGTTGGGGAATATGATGGTGTAAATATCACAAATGACGAGGACTGGTTGATCACAGCCGGGCAGTACGTAGAGAGTGATGAGAACTATCGATTGCGAATAAAAGCGGCATTCGCACACCTAGGTAAATACCATGTGGATGACGTATACAAAAATATTATCGCAACAGCAGGTGGGATCCCCATGGAAAATATCGCCCTTGAAAAAGGCGCGCCACGAGGTCCAGGCACTGCAAACGCGTATGTTTATTTAACAGTAGGAACAATAAGCCAAGCGATTATAGACAGTATTAATAACCATATTGCTGCTGGTAATCATGGATTGGCCGATGACATGAAAGTGTTTGCAATGCCAACTCAGTCATTTGATATGACAGTCACCTATGAGGCGACCCGAGATATTAGCAGTGACATCAGTGTTTTTATCCGCTCTGTCTTTCGTGAGAACGCAGCTTACTCTCCAACTCGAGTCATGCCAAATACCGCATTTAGTTTTAGTTTATTGGCGGCAGAATTACACAACGCATTCCCTGAGTTAACACGAGTATCGTTTAATCAAACCAGCTTAAGCACAGGGTTTTGGTTACCAAAGTTAAATGAACTGGTGGTGCAGCATGGCTAACCTACCAAGTTGGATATATGGCGATGATGCGAAGAGGCTAGCAAAGGCCACTGAGGACTTTTGGAACGAGCTCAATTCACAACTGCTATGGTGGAATACAATTCAACACAGCACAGACGCCAGCGAAAAAATATTAGATCTGCTTGCATGGGAAAGAGGCGTTAGCCGGCTATCGGATGAACCACTGAGCATGTACGCAAAACGAGTTCAGTTAGCTCATGTAAATGCTATTGATGCGGGCAGCGCAGCTGGGCTTGAAAGGATTTTCAGGCGTCTTGGAATATTAGCAGAAGTCAACGAAAGGGTAAGCGGGTTTGACTGGGACCAAGTACAAGTCTCAATGCTAGAAAAGAATTTCGCAGGGAGAGAGCGAATGATACTAGAGCTGATAGCGAGTTATGGCAAGACATGCAGGCGGTACGTGTTAAATGCAATGACAGCAATCACAACAGCAGAAGTATGTGGCTTGGTGTTGTACAACAAGGAGGTAGTTGGGTGAGCCAATTAAAAATTACAAGCGCAGGCATTGCATATAAAAATGATGTGTTTGCAGGAACAGAAACCCTCAATATAACTAAGATGGTTTTTGCTCATGTACCAGGATTAAATGCAGATTCGCCGATTTTAAGCGATAGTGTGCCGGCAAACATTGTACATAACCAACCTATTGATCGAGTCAGCAGCTTAGACGGTGATGCAGTCGTGATATCAAGTGTACTTGGCTACGACGTTGGCAATTTCACATTTAACTGGTTTGGCGCGATAGCAAAAAAAGCTAATGGCACTGAAGTGCTGATTGCGATTGTCCATACAAACGAGCAAACCAAGACACGTACAGATGGAGCTAATACCGGTGACTATAGTGTTAAGTCGATAATTTGGAGAAGCCAGCAACTAGCAGGGACCCTCAATGTAACATTGCCTACGTTACCCTGGCAGGTTAACGAAGGTGTATTTGCAACAAAAAGTGATATCGAGAGTCTAGAACAATATATAAAGGATGCTGGGCTTGGCACTCAAATTAGCCACCAATCAGCGAACTTCTTTGACCGTACGTTTGAGTTTTGGCTTGGTGCTGGAGAATCTAAGCCATTTCCTGATTTGCCCGATTCCGCTTGCGATATTCTGATATTTGGCTTGACTGATGGAACCGTGTTGAGCACAAACTTTGTTGGCCGTTTTACTAAGTATGGTTCGACGTGGAGTGCGAATACGATATATGGCAACACGAGTGGGGCTAATCATCCGTCAATAGAGATTATTGATAATGTGCCTACGTTTAGAAACCACCATGGCTTCAACTCATATCCATTCGCATTTAAATGCTGGATAGCGACCCAATCTGGTGGAAATGCTAAACCATTTGAATTTTTCGCGAATACTTACTCGACATATAACAAACCAACACCTGCAGATATTGGTGCTGTTGCCAAGGGTGAGTCTATAAATCTTACAGACCAAGATATTATTTGGTCGAACAATAGTGATGGTGCGAAAATTGGATTTAAGAACGATGCTGACTCAGACGCCGATAGTTATCTATTCTTTGAAACATCCGATAACTCTAATGAATACTTTAAGTGGAGGCACCGCTCAGGAACTAGTTATTCTGAATGGATGTCGCTAAGGAAGTATGGACTATCCACCAGAAACGCAACCTTTGATAATGGCACCAACACAACAGTAAACATCCAAGCTGATAGTGGTGGCAGAGCAATTTTAAATGTTTGCTCGGAGGCTTCTCAATCAACAGGCACAGTCTATGTCGGCCAAACCCCATTTCACGGTGGTGGTATAGAGTACAATGGTGATAATTCACCTGTCACTACTGGTGCTGGTGCAGACTTCTTCACTCTATTTAGAAGAGAAAACGGCACTGAATATTGGACTGCCAGAAATTTTGTTTCCAGCAATGACTGGGAATTTAGGGCAAAGGTTAAGGCTCCTACCTTTGAAGAAAACGGAACTTTATTGTCTGCTAAATATCACCCTAAAAGCACCAAGCTAGCAAGTTATGAAAGCTCGTTTTTTAATGCTGCTGGTCAAGACTTAAGGATTAGAGATAAAAGAGCGTTGGTAGGCGCTATAGATAAACTCTATATCAATTATGGTACAGATTGGCAGCGGGTTTACGCTCAAGGTGACTGGAACTTTGGAGGTGATATCACCATCACCAAAAACAACCCATGGTTAACACTCAAAAGCAATACAGAAGGGAGTGTTAATGATGAGCAGGCAGCAGGAATATCAATTGGAGAAAGTGGCAGGAGCAGTGCCGCAGCGTTACATATCTCCTACACCGGAGATGGACTTAGTTACATAGGCATGGGGCTGCTTGGTTCAGATAATATACCAAATAACTGGGCTATGAAGATGGATTGGACGTCGACATGGGTTTGTTTTCGTAGCGAAATTCGTTTTGGGGATTACAAGACCAAGCTATCTAAAGGCTATAGCGACTCTCTGAGAGTGGTTACACCGCATGGTAATGCTGATATTGGACCTAAAAATCAAGATTGGTGTCACTTTGATACGAGTAATCCAAAGTTCTATTTTGGCAAACCCGTGCACGTAAAAGGGGAAATTTACGCAGGCCCAAGTTTTAACCAACGAGTTTATCATGAGGGACATAAACCGACGGCAAACGATGTTGGGGCGATTGAACAACATTGGGGAACAACATCAGCAGTTAACCAAAATGAATTCACGACAATTGCTAAAATTAGTGGGCATGATTTAGCTTCCAGTATCACATTGCAATTAAAAGGAACTGTGAATAGCACAGTGGTCAATGTCAAAGCAGAAATTTTAGTTGATCATCATAAGGGTATTTTGGTAGATGCTGTAAACGGCGGGTATACGGCCTTGCAGATACGTATTATCAGTAATGGTAATGAAAAGTATTTAGTTCAAGTTAAAACCTTATCTGGCAATCCAATAGCCTTAATTTGCAATATTCAATCGCATACAAATGACTCAGTGAGTATTGGTAATTATAGTACTGATGGTTTCACAGTAGAGCATATACACACTACAAAAAGAAACAAGCGCTCACTGAGCTCAATTAATGGTACGAACATATATGTAGACAATTATGAAGTTTTGCATTCTGGTAACGTTGATGAGTACCTAGTCGGAGAAAGGAAAAAGCCACTGGTAAGTGGTGTTATACCCGCGCACAGCAATGTGCACCTAAAAACGAGCGAGACATTCATTCTACCACCAGTTGCAGAAACACCAGAAGACGCTGTGATTGTTGTTTCTAAGCGTTTGTCTGCAACTCCGTTAATCAAAACAAATAGCCAAGAGAAAATAATCATGACCCGACGAGGGCGAGCAATTGAAAAAAGTGAAGTGCTGTTTGATGCAAACTGCACACTGACGTTTATTTTGAATGACGAGGGTCATTGGGAGATGCATATATGAATAGCGCTAAAGTCAGCGGGTTACTAGGTGTGCATTATTTAGATGCCATACCAGCTATCGAAGGGCAAATTCTTGAGCCGAATAATAAGTATGTTTTTGGGTATGACATAGCAGGTGCTCGATTGCCCCCATCAGACACATTACAGATAGGTGATTGGATAGAAGTTATCCCTCCTATCGGGCAAAATGTAAATATACTTATACAAATAATTGATAACACAAGACTATTTTCAATTGTTGACAGAGTGGCGTTTGATAGAAATAACCCGTTGGTTATCAATGGGAGCAAGCTAAATAATTACTCTTACAATTCGGAGTTAGTGCATAGGTATAGATTTAATGGCAGAGACTGGCAGCCCGAACAGATGTGGACGACAGCGGAAAGCAGCATTGCAGGTACGCAAGGTGTAAAAGTTATTACGGAGTCGCAAACCTTTATTGTTCCAGCAGGTGTAAGCGAAATATTTGTTGATGTTGTTGCAGCGGGAGGTGGTGCTGGCGGCGGTGCAACAGTTGCGCAAAACGCTGAAGCGGGAAGTCCAAGAAACATAGCCAGCGGTGGCTCGGGTGGAGGTGGCGGCGCTGCGGTTTTGGGCGCCAGAATAAATGTTACCTCAGGACAGCAAATTAGCGTCGTTATCGGAAGTAATGGTATTGGTGGTTATAGCTACACCTACCAAAGCCCTCAAAATAAAAACGGCTCTAATGGAACATCAGCGGGTAACACTATTTTTGGAGAGTGGATTGAAGTTGAGGGAGGCAAAAACGGGAAAGGTGGGACGTACTTGCTAAACACGACATCAACATCTTCTATTTCTCCAATAATAGGTGGTGCAGGTGGACGAGTGTTAAAAAACACAACCAACGGTCAGGAATTCAATGGTGGTCAGGGTGGTAACTCTGGAACAACCAAACCCAACAACTCCACATCAGGTACGAGCGGAGAGTCTATTCACGATAAAAGCGGAGGGACAAGTGAACCAAAGTCTGGCTCTTCGAGTGGAGGCGGAGGTGGTGGCGCATCGGCGCTTGGTGATGGTGGAAACATACGCTTGAGTGGCGCGAACTATGGCGGCGGTGGTGGCTCAGACTCTGGTCATGATTACACATGGAGCACTGGTGGGATACGCCAAGTCGGAAATGGTGGGCGTTCAATGGTTAAAATTGCGTGGAGTATTTAATGAGAGCTGCATTAGTAAAAGATGGAGTAATAACCAACCTAGTTGAAGTATCACAGCTAAGCGACATTGCTGGGGCACAGTTCATTAGCACCAAAAGCACGCTTCAAATTGGGGACGAATATCAGTCAGAGTTAGCATTTTGTGGTGATGAGCCGCCTGTAATAATACCCAATATTCAGCTCAGCGGTATTAGCGTAAACAGCGCCAATGCGAGACTAATAGGTAAAATATGGTGGGTGCCAAAAACTGAGGCATTTACCATTACAGCAACCGCAAATGGTTTACCTAATGGTGGGTTGATGGTCATGGTTGAGCGGGTACTCAATGGGTATCAGCCGATTGATGATATTCGATTTGTAGCCACTATCGAAAACGGCCAAGTGACTATGCAGGGCAAGTTCGAACAATCTGGCAATTACATCATTACAGCTAAACGCTTGAACAAGGGACTGGAGCGAATAGGTGCACCGTTTAGACTCGAATTCGAAACCATGGAGTTTGATGCGTATGTTACAAACTAATCCAAAGCTGGAATTTATAGGGTGTGGTAAAGCGCGCGTGCTTGAGCCAATTAAACACAAATATGGTGAGGTGGCTGCTGGGTTCGTAACAGATGGGTTTAGTATTCCGAGATGGCTATGGTGGTTTCACAACCCATTTGGAGATGGGTTACTTGCTGCGATCATTCATGATGATGAGCTAAGAAAGCGAAATCCACAAGCGCATCAGTATTTTAGAGAATACTTACAGCTTGGTGGTGTGAGTAAATTCAAAGCTCACATTATGTATTTTTTTGTGCTCGGGTATCAAAAAGTAAAATATCCCAATGCTTTTAAGGATCACACCTATGGACAGGGCAGCGTTAAATAGACGGATAAAAACACTCCATAAGCTCAGCCATTACAGTTATCAAACGTCACGCACCATAACCAGCGCGGCAGGGGCCGCTGAACTTGCGGAAGCTGTACAAGATGAAACCAGAATTGACAGCCCTAGCAGTTGGGATGCTTTACTACTCTTTAGCTCTGGACAAACTGAAAAATCCTTAAGGAGTCAGCTGGAGAACTTTAATCAATCATGTCCAATTGCTGATTTTATTCACACGGCAGCTTATGCAGAAAGCTTAACTACTGTCGAGCAAGATAAGTTTACAATCACAAACGGGCAAAGTTTGGAGTGGCAAACGTTAACTACAACATCATTAAAGCCTCTGAGTTTACAATGGCTCAATGACTCCAAGGGACTCATAAATGATGAGGGAGTAAACCTCATCACATCCATTGATAGTGCGATGACAGAAACTGAAAACTTAAAGATTGAACGAAATAAAAGGCTTGCTCCTAAGGAAGAACACAAAGCATCAGAACTTAACGCTGAGTTGATACATGCTTCAAGCCGACGTTCTCTAGTGCAAGCCATAACTCAGCTTGGAAACAACGATGAACATTGGGCTTTTGTTTTACTCGTTGGTGATTTGGAAAGCTTAACCATGATGAACAACGCAATATGATCAGTATCGATGGGTGGCGTGTGCCAGGTTATGAGACCAAGGTAAGCGGGGCAGTAAAAATTAAAGGTGATGATGCATCGGGATTAGGCTCGTTTGCATTGTCACTTGACCAAGGTATTAAGGCTGCGGTGCTTACTGTAAAAACAAAAATACCATTCGCTGAAGAACAGGAGTTAGAAGCGTTGATCAGTAAGGCAAAGGCACTCGATGAGAATGGCGCGCGTAGAACCTACACAATCAACAGCCCAATTTCAGCAGCATATAAAATTCGCCGCGCCAAATTTGATGGCGATGTAAAAGCAACTGAAGATGAAGGCGTGAGGGCGTGGCTCGTGTCTTTTAACCTGCTCGAAGTGAGATCGGTATCAGAGCGCCAGCAACAGCAACTAGACTCCAAAGGACAGCGACACGCTGCGGCGCAGTCAACGACAGGACATGAAAAAATATTGGCTCAATTTAGCGAGGTTGAAGGGCCTTGAAATTAAATGAGCAACTAACAATAGGCGGGATGCCAGTAACCACAATTGAAAAAAAGCTAGTGCAGCTGGATATAGGTTCTACAGGCCGAGCAAGCTTTCAAGTTGTTTGTGACTTTGAGCCAACCGGACTAGTTGAACTGCATATAGGATATCAATTAGACGCGTTAGAGCCTTACTTTTTGGGTGTGATTGAATCAAAGCTATATTCAAACGGCTTGTGGCACTTAACATGTAGAGAGCTAATTGGCGCACTAAGCTTTAAAATACCTATGGCAATTAGACATGCAACGATTGAAAAGGTATTGGCAGAGCTATCACAAGGACAGCTAGAATTTGTCATACCAAATGTAATGTATTCGAAAGCTGTCGTACCAGCATTCTGCCATGCAGGAACAGGCATTGAAGCGCTACGCCAAATTGGTACTGTTTGGCAAATACCTCATTACATAGTTCAGCAGCGACCTGATGGGAAAATCTACGTTGGCAGTTGGGAGCATTCAAAGTGGGCTACCTCTGAGGTTAGTGAGTTCCCTGAACACGCAATTAAAACGATAAACAGCTTAAGCGGCAGAGTGTTAGCAATACCAAAGTTAAGACCTGGCATAAAAATCAATGGCCGATACATCACGGAAGTGACACTAAACAATGACAGGATGCAATTAAGATGGTCAAACAAGCTATTAAACGGCTCATACTAAGGTATTTTCCTGAACTAGGTGAGCGAAAACATTTACCACAGCTGGCAAAATTTGTTGCTATATATGATTTGCCTACAGATACCCCAAAAGCTAGCACTCCGTTTCGCCCATACAAAGCTGCAGATATACAGCTCATAAACCCACAGACTCTTGAGCCAACTGATGCACCGGTATTTCAACAAGTAACATTAGCTATTGGACAGCCAAATAATGCAGGTGTCATCTCACACCCCAAGCCCGGAATGCTTTGCCTATTGCAATATATTGATGGGCTCAACAGTCTACCTGTGATCACTGCAATTTTGCCATGGCAAAGCTTAGTGCCAAACTCTAAACACACAGACGTATCTCTTTTGCAAAGTGCTACCAGCAGTATCCAAGGCCGTGATGAAAGCTGGCATATGAAAACGGATAGAGATATCAGTCAATGTAGTGACACAAGCACCGTTATGGCGAGGTCAAGAAATGAGGCCTACCATGAGCGCACGTGCAACATAGAGAGTCATGACACAACAAAGATAGATGGCAACCAAATAAATGAGGTGATGGGTGCCCTGAAAACAATTGTGGGTGAAAAGGCGTTACTAACCGCGATCGAAGGCGTATTGATTGGCAGCAAAAAACAAATTGAAATAAAAGCACATGGTGATATGCAGTTGCAAAGCCTGAAGTCACTTTATGCAAAAGCTACTGATCTTGCAAAAGTAGAGGGGGCGACTGTATGGGTTGGTGACAACTCAGTTAATGCGATAAGAATTCTTTTAGAACTAATCGAGGTAGTTGCAGAAACTAACGAAAAAATAGCAACACACAAACATGGGGTCACCAAGCCACCCCCAATTAACGCCGCTGAGTTTATCGGTTTTAAAAGCAAAGCTGATGCGTTACATGAGAATCTTCAGCCAGTAACTGAATGAGCACGTCAAGTGTGTATATCACTGTGTATACGGTATTGATTTTAATTTTAAAAGTTCTATTAAAACAAATGGTTAGTTATGGGTTAGATTAGTCGTGCCAATAGATAGTCGGGATGTTCTGGGCATTATTTGGTATATCTGATTGGTTTGTATTTGTCATAAAATCAAAAAGTTATTCTACTGTTTTTGTTTGTTTTGGTTAATCATATTTGTCGTGATGGTATGACAACTGTGTATATCAGTTCACACAAGTGTGTATACCGTGGTAACTAAGCTGCTTGTCGCTATGCGGATACATATGATTAACGATAGACAGGCATTATCGCATAGAGGCGCGCTTAGAGTAAGGCGTAACTATGGCGGATTGTGTGATTAAAGCAGAACAAAGCGATAATTGGGGAAGCGACATCACTTATTGATTTATCAAGCTGCCCAATTATCTATTGAACAATCAATAAATCGCGATTAAAAGCGCTTTCTTTGAAAGTTTCTCCACATAACAACCGTTATAACTATCAATAGGGTTGAGACAACAATCAAGACATTAAAATTAAGCGAGTGGTTTTCGTGGGGCATGACTAGCAAACTTGCAATGGTGCCGCCAGAGGCTATCGCAAAGTGCTGTATCGCATTTTGCAGACTAATAAAGGTACTGCGCTCTTCTGCGTGAAGTGAGGTTATGAGTTCTGTCACTAAGATCATAGAGCGGGTAGCGCTTGTAATCACAAACAGGGTAAAAAGTCCGGCTGCAAAAATAACTGAACTTATCGTAAAACCAAACAAGGCCGCCAATATCATCAAGCCACTAAGAAAGTAAATTAAGTATGAGGTTGTGTGATTGTTTAGCTTACGTCGAGCGTATAGCTGAACTGCAATAAACGAACACACACCACTTAACAAATAGCATGCGCTCAGCATCGAGCTTGAGATGCTTAAGTTGATAATTAGCATCACCGGAAATTGAGTTGAAATTGCAAATGTACTTAGCACCACAAAAAATGCAATGAACAGAGCGTATTTAAGGGTTTTGGTCGGGTGAAATGCGTTGCTTGACATTGGGTTGCTATCGCTGTTAGTGCTGCTTTGAGAAGCTTGCTTTATGTTTGAGAGGAATATAAATGTAAATAATAGCGCTGTAATGGCTAAACCACTTCCCAGTATCATGAACCCCAACTGCCAGCCTTGATTTGCTGTGATAGCTAAAAGAGCAGGAATCCCAATTGCTAAGGCGAGTGGAAAAGCACTCAGCAGTATCGCGGTGTCTTTTTTCTTGTCGTTTTCATGGCTTATCTGAATCACCAAGTTGAGATTGAGTACTACCAGTGCGCCGCCACAAATGCCAGTCAATGCACGTACGAAAAGTAGGATATAAAAACTATCGAGTGCTGAAGTGAGCAAGGTTAACAAGGTGGTTGCTGACAGAAAAATAAAGACCTTGTATTTCTCCTTTGAAAGGTTGCCGGTACCACGCACCCATAAACAAGTGAAAGCAGCGGCAATTGCATAAGCTGAAACGAGTAGTCCTGAATTTGATGGGTTGGTACCTGAACTTAGCACCATTTCTGCACTAAAGGGCACGATGATTAATGCATCTAATGCGATTAAAAAGTGGATGACAAAACATAACCCAAATTTAGCTTTTGGGCTTGCTAAGGTGGTCATTGAAGCTGAAAACATAGACATCCTTAATTGATATAAACAAAGAATCCTTGATTGTATTAGCCTTAATTAGGTAATAAAGTGTCTATTATTGAATTGATAAACCCATATTTTGGGCTAATAAAATGATTGATCAGATTGATCCTCAGTGGCTTAACAGTTTTCACTGTGTCTATGAATGCTTAAGCTTCAAACAAGCAGCTGAGTTTCTGGATATCCCAACCTCCAACGTAAGCCGTCATATCGCATTACTTGAAGAAAAGCTTGATGCAAGATTGTTGGAACGAACGACAAGACGGATCTCAGTTACAGAGGCGGGTGAGCAGCTTTATGTGAGTACTAAGCCGTTAATCGATTCGCTGTCGGATGCGTTGCGAGAGGTCAATAAACATGCCTCTACGCCAATGGGTCATTTGCGTATAGTGATGCCCGATATCCCAATACTTGGCCAAGCGGTGGTAAGCTTTCGCGCTGCGCATCCATTAATTTCAATAAGCTGTGATACCAGCCTGAGCCCAAGAGAAAATCTTTTAGATGGCTTTGATGTCGTGCTCTACTTTCATCGTGGCAAGCTTGAGGATAGCAATTGGGTGGTTAAAGAGCTGGCTCGATTACCAAGCGTTGTGGTGGCAGCTCCCAGCTTGCTAGAGAAGCATTCTTCGCCGTATAGATTAGCAGATTTACAGTCTCTCCCTTGTATTTCAACCCTCACCGCCGTAAACGGTACACCTTGGATATTTACCAACAAGGAAGGAAGATTAACGACTGTGAATGTTAAATCGAACTTCAGGGTAAACAGTGGCTTTATAGCCAAGTCTGCCGCGCTATCTGGGGTTGGGTTTGCCATCTTGCCACTGAACTCCTGTAAAGCAGAAATCGAGTCAGGCGCGCTGATACCAATCAAGTTAGAGCAGCAACCGGAAGACCTTGTGCTTTATGCGTTCTATGCTGGCCGTAAACATCTGGCCAAAAAAATATCAGCGTTTTTGGCACATTTAGAACGCGCGCTACAATGACCATCTATTGATTTATACTTTAAGCCAAATCACCATTGATCGAATCTAGTAATTCAATAAGTACTTGTGCTTTTTGATCGTCGATACTTGGAAACTTACAGCGGATCTGCTCGGGAATTGTGGCAGCTTGATGTTGCAGATCATGACCCTTACTTTGTAGTTTTACCACTCGTTTGCGCTTATCTTTTTCGTCTTTAACGATACAAAGCAGGGCTTTGTCAGTCATTTTTTTTAAGATTTGCGTCATAGCACCGCCATCTATGGCCGTTTTCTCTAGTAACTCAGCAATGCTGATTTCATCTTTCTCCCAAAGAGCCATCATGACCACATATTGAGGGTAGGTTAGATCGAGTTTTTGTAAAGATGTTCGGTAAGCACGGGCAATGCTATTAGAAGCCATGTAGAGACGGTGGCAGATTTGGGCATCTAGTTTTAGTTGAGGGTAGTTCATTACATATTCCTGCAAAGTAGCTAAGCTATATTTTAATTTGCATGCAAAGTATTTGCAATTCTAAAAAATTGACTCTATTATTTTGCATGCAAAATAAGTATTTAATTGATTTTACTTCATCTAGAGTAAAGCCTCGCTGCATTAGGGTGTAGGTGAGTACTCTACAAGCACAAACTTAGGAGAACGAAATGAAAGAACTACAAAGTATTGCATATACGGCGAAAGCAACTGCCACAGGTGGCCGAGAAGGTGTGGCGAAATCTGACGATGGTCGTCTTGATGTTGCGCTTTCGACACCAAAAGGCTTAGGTGGTGATGACGGGCAAGGGACTAATCCAGAGCAATTGTTTGCAGCAGGTTATGCGGCGTGTTTTATTGGCGCATTAAAATTGGTGGCAGGCAAAGCAAAGATCAAGTTGCCAGAAGACACACATATTAACTCTGAAGTGTCTATTGGGCCAATTGAAGGTGGCTTCGGGATAGCGGTGAAATTGGCGGTATCGGTTGGCGACTTAGACAAAGACACGGCGCAGTCACTCGTTGAAAAAGCTCACGAAGTTTGCCCATATTCAAATGCTACTCGTGGCAATATCGCGGTTGAGCTTTCAGTTATTTAACTCACTCAAGCGACTCAAAGCCAGCGTATTTTGACGCTGGCTTATGTGTTTTCTAACGGGTCGGTGACATTAAAGCAATGAATATCACCGCCCGTTCTAAAATCAACACGTTTAACTTGCTCAACGATTTCCACCGTATTATAGCCATTGAGTAAACCAAACATTGCCGCTTGTTGGCCTGAGCCGATGGCATAAGATTGCGCTAAGGGTTCAGATTTACAGGTGCCCCTTTTTACACAACCATACCATACGCCTTTTTTGGGGTGGTATTTAATGAACTCCAAACTCTCAATCGTATCAAATTGATTATTTGAAAAATTGTGCTGCAAATTGTATATATCGCATGTTTGCCCAGTGCAAAACACTCTCCAACCATGATGATCAAACCACTTTTGGGCGTTATCGGTAACGATGATCTTGTCGGTAGTGGTTCTACTATCACAGGCGATTTCTGCTGTTTTCGCGTTATAGACGATGGTTGTCATTCCTTTTGACTCCTATGAAATAAATTCGATGAAACCATGCAACTAGTGCAGGTAAAAATGCTGATGGTATAAAGGTTTGAATGCTAATTGAATGTTGCACGAGAAGAAGTTTACCTGAGGTGAATGTCTGCGCTTTTAACTAGGGCCTGTTGACCTTTGCTGTTTGATTTTTGTTCTTCTGAGTGTGTTTTGATCGCGACGCTCGACTTGCCGCCTAGTAATCTAGGCAAAAGTTGAGCAACAATGAACAAAGCGCACTCAGGTGAACCCAAAGGGCAGCGCTTGACTGGCATTTCTACTGTGTTATCGCCAGACTTACATAGAATGACTATGCTACGCAGGCTCTGCCTTGTATAAATACCAGTCAAACTGCTGCAAAAACAAACTTGAAAGATCAACAGGCCCTAATTACAGGCTAAGATTATAAGAATTTTACGATGTTATTCAATTGTAACTTAGGTGAACTTTCTTCAATTTAGCTTATTACATCTAGCCACATAAAATGGGGCGAAATTGACCGTTAACTCACAATCGTATTTATCACTTCATAAAGCTTTTTCATATCTATCGGTTTTGCAACACAATTATCAAATCCAAGTTGCTGATAATTTTCTAAATCTCCCGACATCACGTTGGCCGTGACGGCAACAAGCGGGGTTGTTTTATCTTGTTCTCTGACTTCTGAACATACTTTTAGGCCATCTTTTTTTGGCATCTGAATATCTACAAAAAAGATATCAGGTTTCAATTCGTGGTAAAGCTCAATCGCTTCTTCACCATCCTGAGCTATGACAAGATTCGCTTCAGTTGGTTTAATCATGGCACTAAATATTTTTTGATTAAGTGGATTATCTTCAGCAAGTAGCAGATTTTTATCTTTCAAGGCGGGTATATCTTGCAAGTCTTGCATGATAGATTGTTCTGGTGCGTCGCAAATTTCGAGTACGAGTTCAACTGTAAACTCACTGCCAATACCTTCTTGACTCGTCACCGTAACACGGCCGTCCATTAACTCGGCGAGTTGTTTTACAATTGCAAGTCCAAGACCAGTTCCTCCATACTTTCTGGTGGTCGACGAGTCTGCCTGTTGAAAACGATTAAATAGCTTCTTTAGCGCGATTTCGGAAATACCAGCGCCAGTATCTATTACACGGATGGAGAGATGCTTACCGCCATCTTGGAGTATAACGGTTACAGATCCGTCACTGGTAAATTTAACGGCATTGGATATTAAATTTCTTAGTATCTGCTTTAAACGCAGCGAATCACCGAGTCGATAAGGGTTTGCGAGTTCCTCAGTATGAATAATCAGGTCGATTTGCTTAGTACTGGCAGTATGGACAAACTCTTGTTTTACTTCAGTGACAATACTTTTGACATCCACCGTCGCTGATTCCATCTTTAATTCACCAGCTTCAATTTTAGAGAAATCAAGTAAATCATTGAGTAAGCTAAGTAATGTTTCTGTGGATGTCATGCCTTGTGCAATGAGTTCTTTGGAGTCTGCTGCATTTCTATGATGCTTCATTAACTGAAATACACCATAAATACCGTTAAGTGGCGTTCTTAATTCATGGCTCATGTTCGCCAAAAAGTGACTTTTTGCCCGCTCAGAGCTTTGCGCTTTCATTTTTTCACTTTCAAGAGAGCTGATCTGCTCTTTGATTTGTTTCGCAAGTTGGTTAAGGGTCACTTGGAGCGTTCTTAATTCTCTAAATTCAAAATCGCTTTTCGCAGAAACGTAATGTCCTCGTTTCAGTCGTTCACAATGGCGTTCAAGTGCTTGCATCGGATTGGTCAACCGTTTTGCTAATCGGCGTAAATACCAGGTAAGTAATACCACCAGCATCAACCCGATAAGCACTATGTATAACACCGCGCGTAAAATGTCGTTACTGTATACTTCGGCTTCTCGTTGTAGCTGTAAATCAAGTTCTACAAAATCGTCTTTTAGTGAATAAATAGGACTGCGGTATACACCTTCAGTGGCATTTGAGGAATGTGTTCCTTCAAGCACAAGGTCTTGACTGGTGAGCCAGATAGAGCCTTTTTCCTGATTGGAATCTAGAAATGGTCCAAGATCGACTTCGAGGAATAGTACACCCGTATATTTATAAGGACGCATTAACGATGATAATTTTTGTCTAAGGGGAATGGCGAGAAACAACTTGGCCTGATCAGACGGTTTTTTTTCAATGCTTTCAACTGGGACAACCAGTTTGTCGATTCTTAAAGTGCGTAGCTGTTGCGAGAGGACCTTGTTAGCATGCTCGCTAAATACGGAGTTGTTCCAACGTAGGGTATCAAAAGGATATCCCTCTACGGTAAACACGGAGCCATCGTTGATAAACGCAGACTTCACCATGTCGGTATTGTCGACTAAGTTAGTTAGCGCCTTAACCGCGTATTGAGTAAACAGTAGATCGCTCGGTAAGGTAGATAAAATGTGGTCTTCACTTAATGGTGCAACTTGATAGATAAGCTCATTGACTTGCGCTTTAAAATCGCTGATAAGACTTGCGCCAGTGCGTTTAACGTCTTCTTGCTCTAAGGTTGCCTTTTGTTGCATCAGGGAAAAGCCAACCATCGCAACCAGTACAACGAGGAACAGAGAGAATAATGCCGTAATTTTTCTTTTTATTTCATCAACGATGCTGCGATTTGCTTTCATTCTGTCCCGACTTTGTGACAATAAATTGCATATATTGCGTCGTTTCTTCGACACTATACACACCACCTAAATAGCGTGTTAGTCCCTTAAGCATAGCCTCCCAAATATAGGCCATAATAGGTTCATTCGGTTGTGGATAGGTTTCATGCAGAGATGCAATCAGTTGAGACAGTGCTTTGTCGCCGCGTTTTGTCAGTTCAGCTAAGCTGTCGCCGTTTGCTGGCAGCGCATTGAGCTCATCCCACAGTTTATCTTGTACCTTCTGGCTTTGCATAAAGTCAACAAGCAGCTTTAGATGCGGACCTTTTTTAGATTCTATGCCATTGGCAGGAAAAGCCAGTACATGAGACGATGCTAGAGACATCAGCTGATGATTACCCCACCTCGGTAAAGGCGCGATGGCTAGGTCGTCTTTAAGCTTGTCTTTAAGTTGACGATATGCCCAAATTCCATTCACAAAATAATCGAGCTTGCCGGTCTTAAAACGATTCATTAAGCATTGGTATACACAGTCAGCGTCTATGATGCCGCTGTTGAGTAATGATTGATAATTGGAAATTGCGAGGCGCATCGCTTTGGTGTCAAGCTGTGGTACGCCTTCCTGAATGAGATTAGGCTGGAGGGCGTTTGCAAAGGTCACAAACCAATACATTTCATAAAAATTCCAGCCGAGCGTAGGTTGGTCTGCTACCGCTTGCTGTGCGTAGGTTTGTAAGTCGGTAATAGGGTGTGGCACAAGTGCACGGTTGTAATAGAGTACAAGATGGTTGCCATACATAATTGGCACGCCCCTCAGCTCACCATTGACCTTGCTGTTTTCAATGACTTTTTGTGTGAGCTTTTTGCTTAGCCAAGACTCTGGCACCTGAGAAAATTGCAGTTCCGACAATCCCATATAATCGCTGGGAATAATAACGGCATCCGGTAGTTGCAGGGCATCTGCATACAACAATAACTCGCTTTTTAACTGATTGTTGTTAAAGGCAAGAATATTAACTTTAATACCCGTCTTTGCACTAAATTCTTCAAATAATGGCTGAAAATCAAAGTTTTCAAGTCCTACCGCGACATCTATCTCTGGCGGTTCACTTGCATGTGCATTGACTGAGCTATAAACCAGAAGAAGTAACATGAACACCAAGCAAAGCATTTGACCCGGCATATCAGTACGCTTCCTTTATGGACCTAAAAGGCATGTTAATGTTGCTCGGCATTGGGCGTTTCTTACATAAAACTAATCGGATGTGCTTGTTATTGTAGACCAAATTTTACTGTTTTAAATTCTTTTCAGAATGACAAATTCAATTTATTAGACAATTCAATTCTATTTCACTAGTGAATAATTTAATAATTCACTAAAACACGATAAAATGACAGCCAAATAAGAATGATGAGTACATCCTTGCTATGAAAAAAGGGTTTATGCTGTCCTGCGATGGCAGCAATGGCGCTGGAAAAACAACGGTTATTGCCGGATTGGAAGCGCATTTAAAACAACGCGGTATTGAAGTCGTGATGACTCGTGAACCCGGTGGAACAGAGATCTCAGAGAAGATCAGAGAAATCATTCTAGATCCCTCAACCCCCGAAATGGCAGACATGACGGAACTTATGTTGTTTGGGGCTGCGCGTGCTCAGCACGTTCGTGAAAAAATTATTCCAGCACTTGAGCAAGGCAAAGTCGTTATTTCTGATCGATTTGACGCTGCAACATTTAGTTTTCAACATTATGCAAGAGGGCTAGATCTTGCCACCATCACAACCATTAATCAGCTTGCGCTCGGCGATTTTCGTCCAGACATGAATTTGATTTTGGACTTGGACCCAGAAGAGGGCTTAAAGCGAGTCAAATCGCGAGGTGAGGGGCTAGATAGACTCGAGGATGAAAAGCAACAATTTTTGCAGCGCGCACGTGAGGGTTATCTCGTTCAAGCGAAGAATGACCCTGAACGATTTACTGTGATTGATGCCAGTCAAAGTAAAGCACAAGTGCTTGAGCAAAGTATTGAACTACTTGATAGCTTGATAGCCACACACCTTACAGTGGATGGCAATGAATAATTTGCTTCCAAGTTGGCACAGCGGCGCTTTGAGTTATCTTGCTCGGGCACAGCACAATGGTCGTTTGCACCATGCTCAGTTGTTATCGGGTAAAAAAGGCGTGGGAAAGTCTCTGCTTGCGGCGCACTTGGCAGATGCACTTTTATGCTTACATCCACAAAATCTCACTGCCTGTGGGCAATGTAAGCCATGTAACTTGAACTTAGCTGGTAATCACCCAGATAGACTGACTGTAGTGCCAGAGGGAAAATCAATCGGGGTGGATGAAATTCGAGAAATTACGCATTTCTTGAACCATTCTGCGCAGCAAGGTGGCAATAAAGTCGCGTTGATTGAACAAGCGCATTTGATGACCCATTCAGCCGCTAATGCGCTGTTAAAAACACTTGAAGAGCCAAATGCTAATCGTTATTTGGTCGTTACCAGTGATGATGACAGTAAATTACCTGCCACCATTTTGAGCCGTTGTAATAAAGTGGCGATTCACTCGCCCAATCAAGCAGAAGCTGCGCAGTGGTTGGCTGCTAAAAATGTCGCTTGTGATTTTCCTTGGTTTGATGAATTTTCTCTACAGCCATTTATTATCGAAGCGTGGCAACAAGAAGGTGCGCTTGACGATGTGACTGCGCTTTATCATGCGGCGAATCAATTAACGGTAGAGAGTGCGCAAACGGTTGAAAAGATTTTATTAAAGCAGAGCGCAATGAGTGATGTATTCGCCCGTTTTTTGCTCAACCGTCTTAAAGGGGCGATGACACAAGGGAATGGTTTGAGTTTTACCCAGTATCAAGACTTAGTGAGCTTAGTACATCGGTTTATGTACGAACAGAAAAATGTGTTAGGGTTAAATCAAAACCTTAGCATTTCTAATTTACTTTTTGCCTTACAAAAACAGCTATAAAGAGGTGGTGCATGCAAGAGTTACTTGCGGATTTTGAAGATTTAGATGAGCTATATCGTTGTTATATGCCATTTCTGAAATCCGGTGGCATATTTATCAAGTCCAATGCCCATTTTGATATGGGGCAAGAATTAAAGCTCAGAGTCACCCTACCAGATGCCCTAGAAGCGGACGAAGTTGAAGTTGTCGTTGCTTGGTTAACACCGCAAGGCGCGCAAAATTCTAATCCACCTGGGGTTGGCGTTGCGTTTGTTGACGCGCCAGCTTTGAACGATAAAATAAATAAGCTTTTGGGTGCAACTTTGCATTCAGATAAACCAACTTACACCATGTAGAGCCAGTATGATTGTAGACTCTCACTGTCATTTAGATAGACTCGATTTTGAAAAGTTAGGCCTAAGCCTTGAAGAAGTACTCAGCAACGCGAGACAAAAACAAGTAGAACACTTTTTATGCGTTAGCGTGACGCTAGACCAATTTCCATCCATGTTAGAAAAAATAGCCCATTTTGATGATGTTTCTGCATCTTGTGGGGTACATCCTCTGGATCAAAAAGATAAATTGGATGTTGAAAGGCTAATGCAACTGGCGAGTAATGATAAAGTCGTTGCTATTGGTGAAACGGGATTAGATTATTATTATTCAAAAGATACGCATCAGGTACAGCAAGAAAGCTTTGCTGGACATATCGATGTGGCTAATCAGCTGCAAAAACCACTGATCATTCATACTCGTGATGCAAAAGCCGACACGATAGACATCATGCGTGCCCACAATGCGCAAAATTGCGGTGGTGTGTTGCACTGTTTTACCGAAGATTGGCCGATGGCAAAGCAGGCACTAGACCTTGGTTTTTACATTTCAATCTCAGGTATCGTGACATTTAAAAATGCGACGGCGCTTCAGGAAGTCGTTAAGCAAATCCCCATGGACCGATTGCTTATTGAAACCGACTCACCTTATCTTGCGCCTGTACCGCATCGTGGCAAAACTAACCAGCCTGCTTATGTACAAGATGTTGCATATTATATTGCTGACTTAAAAGGAGTGAGCTACAAAGCGCTTGCAGAGCAAACCACGAATAACTTTTACTCTTTATTTAATTTGGTGAAACGCCAAGATGGTAGCACAACTTAATCAGCTACCTCAGGTGTTGATGGGCCCGCTGGTTCGCCGAGCTGAGCAGAATAAAATTTGCATCCAGATTGTTACTTGTGAAGCCGTGGACATCTCGGCTTCGCTATTGGCCCATCAATGTCGATGTGAGGTTGAGACATTTCAGCTCGGTGCAGCCTGCTTTTTGCATTTTTTGATGATATGCAGCGAAGAGGCATTGCCTACAGCGCAATTGCTCGAGTATCAAGTGCTCATTAACGGTGCTGCGTATAAGCCAGATTATCTGCGCTACGGAGAAGAGCTTAGCTTTGCGATACCTGCTAAACTGAATCAAATATTACATGGCTCATGCCGTAACCCGCATCACCATGCAAAAGACAGTCTACATACTGCGGATCAGTGGCAGGAGCAGCAACGCGAGCTTGGTGAGTTAGGTGCTGACTTGTGTATTTTTTCTGGCGATCAGATCTATGCAGATGATGTTGCTGGTGCCATGTTGTTGGCTATTCACCAACTTATAGCAAGGCTAGGTTTGTTTAAAGAAACCAAATTGCCAATGCACCTACCTGCTGATCAACAAGCCCAGCTTTACCATCGTCACTTATATCTACCGAAGACGCCATGGCAGGAACGCTCAAAGTTTTCACCGGGCTACTGGTTTCGAAAGGATGAACCGCACTTTTCTAGTGTTAAGGCCTTTAATCACCTAATTTTCTTCGAAGAATTTGTCGCCTGTTATCTGTTAAACTTCTCTCATCTTGCTTGGCAGTTGGTTAACTTTGATGCGCTTCATTATGACGGTGGCAACGACAAAGTTAGGCGAATATTTGAGTCCGAACTTGACGCCCTCAAAGGCTTTGTTGATACGTTGCCTAGTGCTGAGCGGTTGTGTGCGAACGTGCCCGTTCTGATGATGTTTGATGACCATGATGTGACCGATGATTGGAACTTGACGGCTAAATGGGAACAGGCAATTGCAAACCACAAAGTGAGTCGCCGCATAATCAGTAATGGCATCATTAGCTATTGGCTGTTTCAAGGCATTGGTAATGATGCGTTTGAGTATAGCGGTGCGCTGACATCAGGTTTTAATTCAAGCCTGATTGACAATGAATGGCACTTTTCGGCGTTTGACAAACAAGTTCGTCGATTCACACATTGGCACTATTGTTTAGATACTTTTCCAAAAGTGGTGGTGTTAGATACCCGTACACATCGCTGGCGTAATGAACAGGATTTCAATGAACCAAGTGGTTTACTCGACTGGGAAATGTTGATGGAGCTGCAAGACACGCTTATTGACCACAATGCAGTATTGATGGTAAGCCCTGCGCCAGTATTTGGGGTAAAGGCAATCGAAACCATACAAGCCATATTTAACACCTGTGGTGAGCCATTGATGGTGGATGTGGAAAATTGGATGGCACATGAAGGAGCTGCGAAAAAGCTCATTGAAATTTTTAAGCGTCCAGATACACCTAAAGAAACAATTATACTCTCCGGCGATGTACATTATTCGTTTTGCTTTTCGGTTCAGGCACGTTTTGGTCGTCATGATAACCGCATTTGGCAGTTAACTGCATCAGGGATAAAAAATGAATTTCCAAAGCCGCTTATCAATATTTTAGATAAGATGGACACGATTTTATATGCCAAATATAGTCCTCTGAATCTCTTTACGAAACGTTGGCAGCTATCTGTAAGTAAGCATCCTTCATCGCTAAAAAAACATGGCTATTTGGTGTCTGATTCTGCGATTAGCTTAGTAACGCTTGAAAACGGCTTACTAGAAAAGTATGAGCTACTGCACGGCACGGGGATCCACAGTCATTTTGAGTTATAAGTCTTGGTAATAGATTTGAGGATTGAATAAACGGATTTCAGCTATTTGTAGCTTAGCTTGGCTGCACGTATCAGCTTGCGTGATGCGCTAAACCCATCAAAAAACACATGCTCTTTTTCGCTTTTGCTATAGTTAATATAACGCGGGCTAACATCTCGACTATATGACTCTACTCAAGCGCATGTCTTTGTTCGTTGTACCATACAGCACACTGAAATGGTTTTGTGTGTTGCTGCTATTGTTATTACCGAGCTTTCCTTGTGCCGCCAGTTTTCCCGAATTTAGCGATACGGCGCAGGTTATGAGGCGCTATGACTATAACTCTGGCCTCAGTCAGGTCACTATCACTGCCATTACGCAAGATCAACTCGGGTATATTTGGGTTGGCACACAATCTGGCCTAAATCGTTTTGATGGTCATGATTTTGTTCAATTTGAAGTAAAACAGAACTCCAAACATCATCTCTCCGGTGGCTTTATTACCTCACTATGCCACAGTGGCAAATATATCTGGGTTGGAACAAGTACTGGGCTTAGCATTTACGATACTGAAGCAGGGATCTTTCGCTCTATCTTAGCGGCGCAGAATGAGGCGGTTAGCTCCGATAGGGTAAAAAAAGTGGCCTGTTATGGTGAATCAGTCACTGTATCAACAGAAGAGGGCGAGGCTTACCGAGTTAACTACCAAACCTTAACGCCTGAAAAACTCTATTTAACCGGTAAATTTGTTCGTGAAGTCCAAGAAACAAGGGATGCGTTTGTTTACCTCAATGCAGATGGCTTAGTCAGTCAGCCAAAAGACAAAGTCGGAGCGAATATTTTGTTGGAAGGTGAGTTTAAAACATTGTCGCTTTCCCACGGACGGATATTTGTGGTTGATGCGGATGATAAAATCATTAGTTTCGACACTCAGTTTAATAAAGTGCAATGGCAAAAGTCGGTCAGCGCGAAAGTAAATCTCAGCATTCATCAAATTAAAGTAAGGGCGAATGAAATACTCGTTGCTTCCAATACGGGTGTGTTTATTTTAGACCTGCAAGGCAATATCAAACGCCATTGGTATCGTCGTGCAGAGCAATATGATGGACTACAAGACAACAATGTTTTGAGCGTTCAACGAGATAGAAATGGCGATTTATGGATTGGTACGGAATCTCAGGGGCTGCATTTTTTTAGTCAACTGAGCGAGTCGTTCGGGCATGTTGGTGAACAAAACTTTCCGCACGCCCCATTGGGGCATCCTGATGTTAGGAACTTCGCATTAGACAGTAGTGAGCGTTTTTGGATAGGTACGTCATCCGGTTTATATATTTATCAAAAATCGAGCTTTATCGAAGCGCATCGAATTTTCCCGAGTTTATCTGCAATCAAAGGAAGCTTTATCACTCAAGTAAAGATTTATGATGATACCTTGTGGGTAACAACAAGAGGAGATGGTGTTGTTAGATATGTCTTAACCCAAGGGGAATACAGCCATTTGATGCCAGGCTCTGATAATGGCCCCGAACTCAGTTTCAATGATGTCATCGAGTACCAGTCTCAAATCTTAGTGAGTTCAAGGACACTAGGCCTAATGAGGTACGACGAAGAGTCTCAAACTTTGGTTCAGTTTTTTGAAAATCGCTCAGATGCGCCTTCACATGTGTCGTCGTTTAAAGTGGTCGGGCAGGACTTATGGTTTGGCTCTATAGGTGAGGGCTTGTTCAAATTTAGTAAAGGTCAGCTTCATAACCTCACCACGCA
This sequence comes from Pseudoalteromonas sp. GCY, assembly GCF_016695175.1. Taxonomy (NCBI): domain Bacteria; kingdom Pseudomonadati; phylum Pseudomonadota; class Gammaproteobacteria; order Alteromonadales; family Pseudoalteromonadaceae; genus Pseudoalteromonas; species Pseudoalteromonas sp. GCY. The sequence continues at coordinate 2,208,576 of NZ_CP068023.1, read as the reverse complement.
GGATGGCTTAAAGTCGAATTTGGTTTTTATGATAGATGAAGATCCGTGGCAACGTATCTGGGTTGCAAGTGAAGCGGGTATTAGTTTAGTAGATAAACAAATGAAAGTTGTTCGTACTATTGGTGAGCAAGAAGGACTCGGGAACCAAGCCGTATGGGGGCTGGTTTATGATGACTATGAATATATGTGGCTTGGTACCAGTGGTGGGCTATCGCGCGTTAATGTTATGGATTTTGCCATTGATAATTTTCTACCCATTGACGGTGTGCAAGCCCATGAGTTTAACTACAATGCCGCGTGGAAAGCCCCTGATGGTCGAATTTTTATGGGCGGGGCCAAAGGCTTTAATCAATTTTTTCCTCAGAATGTATCAATTTCAAATACCGCGCGACCTATTTTGGTCTCCACAATCGAATTACTGGGCGAGCCATTAAAGCCAAGTCTCGATGGGATCCTCACGGTCGCACCAGAGCTTGCGGGTTCATTGCGGCTACGCTATGACCAAAATATTATATCGCTACAATATTCAAGCTTAGATTTTGGTTCTGAGAAGCTGAACTTTTATTACCGTATTAAAGGATTAAGCGACAAATGGTTAAAACTTGCAAATGGAGCACGGCAAATAAACTTACTCCAGCTTGAACCCGGCACCTATCGAGTAGAAACCTATACCATAAATCGTTTTAATATGCAGTCGCCCGTTCATGAATTTAGTATTTATATCGCCGCGCCAATTTGGTGGAATGCATACTCGAAAACTCTTTACACCTTAGTCATTGTGCTGATCATCGCTGCATTTGTTCGAGCGAGACAACGGCGCTATCAACAAGTACTGCGGGATAATCAGAAAATGTCAGCGTTACAAGAGCGGTTGGAGTTGTCGTTGTGGGCGAGTGGTGATGAACTTTGGGACTGGCATGTTGAGTCGGGTAAAATTTATCGCTACAGCGTGAATCCAAGGATCGACTTTAGTGAACTCCAAGATAAACTTATTCTCAATGAGCTTGACCAGTTTGTACACCCTAAGGATTGTGTGTTACTTGAGGAGCGCCTGCAATCCTGTGTAGACGGACGTGAAGACGTGTATGAACTGTCTATTCGAGTCAAAGATCAACAGGGTGAATGGATTTGGGTATTAGATAGAGGAAAGGTGGTGGCCCGAGATGACAATGGTAGAGCAACGCGGATAGCGGGGGCACTGAAAGATATTGCTGATTTGAAAGCACATCAACAAGCCTTGCAGTCGTTAAACGAGCAACTTGAGATAAAAGTCTCGATGCGAACCGATGAGCTTTATAAAAAGAATCAGAAACTTGAGCAAGCAATGTTTGAGTTAAAGCAAGCGCAAGAAGACTTGATTGAAAGTGAAAAAATGGCTTCTTTGGGTGTTGTGGTTGCGGGTGTCGCGCATGAAATCAACACCCCGTTAGGTATAGCTATCACTGCACTTTCGCATAATGAAGATTGTTTATCTGAGCTGGTAGAAAAGCTTGAGAATAAAACCCTTAAGCAAAAAGACTTGGTCACCTCCATCGATGCACAGCAAGAAGGCTATCTGCTGATCAGTCGCAATTTGCAAAGAGCAGAAAGCCTTATTAGTAACTTTAAGCAAGTCGCAGTAGATCAATCCAGTGAGACGGAGCGTGATATTAACCTGCTTGAATATATCAATGATGTATTCGATTCACTAAAACCATTGGCTAAAAATAAAGAAGTATATTTGTCTATAGATGGGAATGCTGATGTAAATCTCTCCACCTATCCAGGCGCGGTTTATCAAATAATGGCAAACCTATTTAACAATTCCGTTATCCATGGCTTTGAGGGGAGTGCCTCTGGCACGGTCAGCGTGTTAGTCGAGGCGACTGATAGCCACTGGACTATTGTATACCGGGACAATGGTGTCGGCATGGACGAAGCAATGCAAAAGACCTTATTTGAGCCATTTGTAACCACAAAACGTAATCAAGGCGGATGCGGATTAGGCATGCATATTGTTTATAATTTGGTAACGCAACTTTTAAAAGGCGAGATCCGCTGTAAAACGGCGAAATTACAAGGTGTCGAAATTACGATAAAAGTACCGTTTAAGAAAATAACGGCTGAAAATTAACTTAGGTGAATTACAGCAAGCTAACTGCCTGTGACAATGCTTCTTTTAGGAGTTTGTCATGTTCTTATTATCTCAAGTTTTGGTTACTGTTGCTGTTTTACTCGATCTCGCCTCATTTCAATTTATGAAACGGCAGCAGGTGTTATTGGCACTAAGCTTGTCGACTGCACTTACCGCAATTCACTTCTATCTACTTGATGCTACGGCTGGTGCTTTGCTTATGGCGGTTGCGAGCCTCAGATATCTGGTGTTTATCAAGTCGCAGTCAAAGCGCTTACTTATTGGATTTCTACTACTCAATACAGTGCCACCTTTAGTACACTTAAATGCAAATTACGAACTTTATGCTGTTTTTGGCAGTGTTTTATTGACATTAGGTGCATTTATTCGCGAGCAGGTGGTATTTCGGTGTGTGATGATGTTAGGTACGGTGTGCTGGCTGATACATAATTGCTATATCGGATCACCTATGGCGATTGTGTTAGAAAGTACTTTTTTGGTGAGTAACTTGATTGGGCTAGGGCGAATATATATGAAACGTAAAACGAGTAAGTTGAAGGCTGAGTAAAACGCTCTCGCTAGCAGCCGAGTTGAAGTGAATCCAATTTTACTGGTATAGACATTAATCAAATTAGATTAAGCTTTGAATATATCAAATAATTCATTGGGTTAGATGAGACTCTACCTACTTTTCAAGCCATTCTCACTGAGTACAAGCGGTATCGAAAACGGGCTGAAATAAAAATTTAATAAATAATCTTCATCTAAATCATAGTGTTACTATCTTTTTAGGTGATTTTTGTATAAATAATATTGTATACAATATATCTATTGTGTATTGTTTGTTCGTTACCAAAAAAACACTCAAATCAATGGGAACAAAAGGACAACAATATGCGTAATAACAAAAAAACAGCGCAAACACTGTGTAAATCACTCACAGCATCAGCACTTGCTCTAGCATTGGGGACTACTACTGCATTTGCTGCAGATGGCAATAGCACTGTGAAAGGGAGCATCGTTAATGGTCAAGGTCTTGAGTTATCGCAGGCTCAATTGACCTTTACACATAAAACTAAGGGGCTGAAGTTTGCTGTACAAACTAATGGCAAGGGCGAATACATTTTACGTAATCTGCCTGTTGGTCGTTACAGCGTGTCAATTAATAAAGCAGGATTTGAAACCGTTATTGAAGAGGATGTTGAGCTTAATATTGGACAGGCGCTGATCTTAGACGCTCAACTATTACAACAAGGACAGGATATAGAGCGGATAGCGGTGACTGGTACGGCTATCCGACGTGTTGATATGGCCTCGTCAACGGCTGGCGTAACCTTTACAGACGCAGAGCTTAAAGTTATGCCAGTAAACACCGGCTTTGAAAGTATTGCGTTACTCGCACCGGGTACTGCTGAACCTGGTGGTAGTTCATTTCGTGGTGCATCAAGCTTTGGCGGTTCTTCGTCAGCAGAAAATGGCTATTACTTTAATGGCCTAAATGTCACGAGTATTCAAACGGGTTTAGCTTCTATTCGCTTGCCTTGGGAAGCCATTTCGCAAACCCAAATCAAAACGGGGGGAATTAGCCCTGAATTTGGTGGCGCACTAGGGGGGATCGTTAATGCAATCTCTAAATCTGGTGATAACGAATTTAACTTAGGGGCGGAAGTGAGGGTCGATCCTTCATCAAGTCATAGTTATCACGACTCTAATTATCTAGATAATGGCACCATCAATATAAATACCGAGCAAGATTATGACTCGTTCAAAGAACTGCAAATCTGGGCGAGTGGCGCACTCATTGAAGACAGCTTATTTTACTATGGCCTGTATGCGCCTCGGCGAGAGGTTAATCGCTGGGCTGGGCAAACGACCTTCAATGACAGAAGCCGAGATGAAGACCGCTGGTTTGCAAAACTAGATTGGTTCATCAATGAAGACCACTCAATCGGCTTTTCAGCCATGAATAACAAAAGAGAATGGACGAGACAAACCTATGCCTATGATTGGGAAAGCGATGCGATTGGTGATAAACAAGGTGTAGCGGCTCCCGGTGAAGATGGCGGTAAGGTTTACAGCATCAACTATAATGGCTACTTTTCAGACTTCTTCTCGGTGTCTGCGGTAGTTGGTCGAGTCACAGAAAATGTAGAAAACATCGTTGCTTCAACTATGCCTGGTGTTTGGGATGAAAGAGAGGGGTTCGTTACCTTATCGAGCCACACGGCAAGCGGTGTCTCTGAGCAAGAATTTATCCGTGACCAAGCGAGAATAGATTTTAATATCGATTTGGACTACCACTCCATTCTGTTTGGTGTCGATTATACCAAAGTCACAGTAGATTATTTTGAAGGTCAAAATGGTCTTGGTGATGCAGAAGGCTGGTGGACTATTAAAACCGCTGGTGAAGGGAGTATTTCCGGTGCTGCGCTTGGTCAAGATTATATTGAACGCCGAGTGAGGACTAGGACGGTTGATTCTGAGGTTAACTCGCTTGCTTTCTACGTCAATGATTCTTGGCAAGTCACCGACCAACTCGTTTTAAATCTAGGCCTGCGTTATAGTCAGTTTGAAAATACCGTCACCGACGGCAGAGCGTTTGTTGATATGGATAACCAACTTGCGCCTAGATTTCAAGCGATTTATGACCTAAATAGTGATGGCGAATCCAAAGTTTTCTTTACTTACGGGCGATACTTTCAACCTGTGTCTGCCAACATGAACATCACTCAAGGCTCGGCTTCAGTAGAGTGGTTTGAGTATTTCGACCTAGATCAAGTAGACAGTGATGGCTATCCTGTTTTATTAAGTGATGGCTCGCCAAGTCGAGGGGACATGCTTCGAGATAGACGCTGGCGCCAACGCGGAATTACAGAGCCCGGTTTGATTGCTTCGTCCACCCTTAAGCCAATGTATTCTGATGAATTGACTTTAGGGTATCAGACCACAGTTTTTGACGACATGGCATTTGGGATTAGGGCGATTTATCGAGATCTTGGACGCAGTGTCGAAGATACGGATGTCGGCCCTGTACTTGCAAAGAAATTGGCTGAACTAGGTATTCAAGATAATGTCGGCCAGGGGTCTTACTATGTACTAAATAACCCAGGTGAAGCGATCACCATGAGTTATGACTTTGATGGCGATGGCCAAGTCGATGAAGTGACACTCAGTGCAGAAGAGCTTGCCCTGCAACAAGCTGTACGTAAATATCTGGCACTGGAATTTACCCTAGAAGGAAATATTACCGACAAGTTACGGATTAATTCTTCTTATACTTGGTCACATAGCTATGGTAATACAGAAGGTTTAGTGAAAACCGATAACGATCAGGCAGATCCAGGTTGGACAACTTCCTATGATTACGCGGATCTGATGGATCACGGGTATGGTAATTTGCCGAACGACCATCGCCATTCAATAAAAGTATCAGGTTCTTACGATATCACTGATGAGTTAACTCTAGGGCTGGTTGCAAGAACGTCATCAGGTCGCCCGACTAACTATTTCTCAAAACACCCTGTCGGTGTAGATAGCTGTGCGCCTGGTAACCCTTGGGATGCTTGCGTGAGTAAATATTACGGCCATGTTTCGCATTACGACGAAAATGGTAACCCAGCCCCTCGTGGTAGTGTAGGTAATCTTCCTTGGGCAACCACGGTAGACTTATCACTCAGTTACTCTACCGATATCATGGGACATGACTTGTTACTCAAGGGCACCGTTTATAACCTACTAAACAGTGATAAAGCGCTTGGGATCAATGAACAGCGATCTTTAGATGGTGCAAATGGCTTAATCGTTAATCCTGACTACGGCATTACAACGTTACGACAAACTGAGCGTTACGCGTCGTTGGTTGCAAGGTTTACATTCTAGTTTCCCTGGTGATAGCCAAGACTGGGTGCCATGCACCTAGCCCTTGGTTTAAGCCAAGCAAAGTGTTTGGCTTATTTTCAAAAAAGTATAGCAAGGAGCTGTATTAGTTCTAAGGATCCGTTTAACTTAAATCAAAATAACGCAATACAAAGAGAGTTTTAATTACGATGAATGTAGATTACGCAGCCAGACAGCAACGCTTAGTCAATAAATTACAACAACATCAAAGTGACGCTATCATTATTTATGGCTACGAGAATATTGTATATTTAACTGGCTTTACCGGTCATGCAGCAACATTGTTGATGTCTTCAAATGGGCAACACCGACTCATTACCGATTATCGTTACTTTGAGCGTGCTAGCGATGAAGCGGTGGGAGTAGAAGTTATTTTAAGAAATCGTGATAAAGAAACGTTACCTGATTGTATTTTTAGATTACTGGATGAGCCGCGACAGCTTGCATTTGAAGCGCATCAAATCAGTCACGCAGATTATGTCTCATTAAACATCAGCGCAAAAAATACCACGCTTGTTGCCGCGCCGCTTTGGGTGGAATCACTAAGACAAGTTAAAGATAGTTATGAAATTAACTGTATTAAACGTGCCGCCGAGATAGCTGACTCGGCGCTTGCCCATACACTGCCTTTGTTAAAAGTAGGGATCACTGAGCGAGAGGCGGCAATTGAGCTTGAGTATCAGATGCAAAAGCTAGGCTCCGAAGGTCTTTCTTTTGACACAATCCTATTATTTGGTGCACGTTCTTCCTTACCGCATGGAAACCCAGGACAGACAAAACTTAACCTAGGCGATTTGGTACTTATCGACTTTGGTGCGGTGATAAGCGGCTATCGCTCTGATATGACGCGAAGTTACGTGTTAGGGGAGCCTACAAAGCAACAACAATCCATTTATGACACGGTTCAACATGCGCAGCGAGCTGCGTTGGCGCTAATAAAAGCGGGCGTTAACTGCATAGATTTAAATAACGCATCACACGATGTGTTAAGTCATAGTGACTTTTCACAATACGCAGGTGAGGGACTTGGTCACGGTGTGGGGCTATTTCTACACGAGCAGCCGTTTATTAAACCTGGGGTAGATCACCAATTAGATGCTGGCAATATCATTACCATAGAGCCGGGTATTTACATTCCAAATTATGGTGGTGTGCGCTTGGAAGAAGATATATTAGTGACTGAAAATGGTTTTGAATGCTTAACCCACGCGCCACAAGTATTTCAGCTTACGAACTAAGGAATGATGATGCAAATTATTACTCGCCAAGAAGTCGCGGATAGCCTCAACTACCCAAGTTTAATTCAGGCGCTTAAACAGGGTTTCGCGCAACCAGCAGGTACACCAACACGGCAAGTTTTTGAGCTAGATAATAGTCACAACAATCATGACGCTTTTGCTGTTTTACCTGCTTGGAATGCCGATGTGATTGGCGTAAAGGCGTTTACCTATTTCCCTGATAACAACCAGCATGATAAAGCCAGCCTTTACTCAAAAATCATGCTGTTCTCCAGGCAGTTCGGTGAGCCGCTCGCGCTTGTGGACGGCACAGAAGTGACGTTGTGGAGAACCTCTGCTGTGTCAGCGTTAGCCGCGGAATATTTAGCGCCTAAGCATGCCAAACATTTGATTTTTTTCGGTTCAGGCAATTTAGCCAGTTACATGATTAATGCGCATTTAAGTGTTAGAAATTATAGTAAAGTTTCGATAATTGCACGTAATTCTGAAAAAGGACGCCTGTTGCTGGATCTATTGTCCTCGCAGCATCCGGAGGTTGAATTTGCACTGTATCAGGAGGCAACAGCGTCTGTTATTGCTTCAGCAGATGTGATCAGCTGTGCAACAGGCAGCCATACGCCTTTGTTCAATGGAGAGTGGCTGAGCGATGGCACGCATATAGATTGCATTGGCAATCACCATAAAGATTGTCGAGAAATTGATACCACAACGGTAACTAAGAGTCGCGTTTTTGTAGATAGTCGCGCCAATGTATTGAACGAGGCGGGCGAATTGTTGTTACCGATCAGTGAAGGTAAATTTAGCCCCGATAAGGTGGTTGCAGAGCTTAGCGAAATGACTAAAAATAACCTAGGTCGAAGTAACGAGAACGAAATTACTTTGTTTAAGTCTGTAGGAACAGCATTAAGTGATTTAATTGGAGCGAAATTAGTGTATGACTTGGTTCAAAAATAAAGAGCACGGTAAAGTGTATGAAGTAACCGCAGTAGTCAAAGCTGCTGATAAGCGCTTGGTGAATCCGCTTATTTGTCACGAATGTCACATGTTGGTTAGTTATCAAGGAGTTGGTGGCGAAACGAAAAGTGAAAAGCTGCTTTATGATGAGGTGTTTTACAAAGCGTTTCAAAACCACGATAGCTGTTACGTCATGGTGGATGACAATGGTATTCGCCATTATCATCCAAGTGAATAAAGTGACTTATTAAATTAAGTGAATACAATTAAGTGAATAAGCGCTAATTTTTGACCTGATAGAGTGCAAATATAGAGCTCTATGAATTCTGACATTTCAGCTATTGGTCAGGTGCGGACTGCGGTACTAACATGTTTCTGTCCCAAAACAAGCTAGAAAATTTTGCTCAAAGGGCTAACAACACCGTTTGCGCCTTGCTGTAAAACATGAGTATATATTTGCGTTGTCTTCACCATCGGAATGACCAAGTTGAGCTTGCACGGTTCTAGTATCCGCACCACTTTGTAGTAAATGAGTAGCAAATGAATGTCTATAAGTGTGGGGCGTTATAGGTTTTGTTATTTGTGCTTTCTTTGGCTGCCTCTTTTACCGCTTTACGTACTCCTGTTTGATGGAAATGATGCCGGCGGATCTCCCCAGTTTCAGGATCAGCACTTAACTTATATGAAGGAAATAGAAACTGCCAAGCAATTGCCTTATTGGCGCTAGGATATTTTCTTGCTAGTGCGTTTGGCATTTAAACACCAGCATAATATTCGTTCTGGGAATCTAATTTTAAGTATTCATTAACCTGAGCAATTTGATTTCTTAGCAAAGGTATAAGTTCAGTGGCAAGTGTAACTACCCGATGTTTATTCCCTTTTCCATTCCAGATCCGAATGCACTTGTAGTCAATGTCCTGAACTCGTAGTTGAACAGCTTCCATTACACGTAAGCCGCTACCATACATTAAACCTGAAATTAAATAATATCGTTTACTTAAAAACGACATGAGACGTTTAACCTCTTCGGGGGTCATAACAATTGGCAACTTAGATTGACGCTTGCTTCTGACAAAGGTTAGATTAGGACACAAATCCTGTTTAATTATTTGCTTATATAGAAAAGATAATGCATTTAACGCTGTCGCTTGTGTTTTAGGCGACACATTACATTTAAGTACAAGGTAGTCGAGATGTTCGACAACCTCGTTATCGCCCATTGAAGCTTATCATGAAAATGAATATAGGAAGAAATCCACTTAAGATATGTATCAACGGTTCTGAGCGAATATTGCTTAGTCAGCATAAACTCTGCGATGTGGTTTAAAAATGGTGAACGAGTTCTCATTGAGCTAGCCCCAACTGGTTGCTGTGTTTATATACAGTGTTGTTGTGTTTCTCCTATAGTCAAGAAAACGACTCACTGGGTCGTTTTTATCTTTTTCATAGTTTCTATAATGATTAAAAATATATCTGTAGCAACAAGTTAGTTATTGTGATAAAGCTGGTACAATGAGAATAATGACCCATGACTCGTTAGAAAAACGACCCATTGGGTCGATATTAAATTGTTAGGTGTTTATGCAGATTTGTGAGTATGGAATTTCCAAATATAGATAAACATAGAGCAGAGAGAATTAAAAGGTATTGTTGTGTACGGTTATTCTCGGCAATTGAGGATCTTAAAGGCTATGGAGAAATTCAAGTGAGACACACTATATTCACAGGCGAAAGCACTTGGTATATAGAGGTTCCTGAAGATATAGTTGGTGGTAATAACATTATTCTATTTTGTTCATGGTGCGGCTCAAAACTTCCAGATAAGCCTCTTGAGTAATAAAAACACCTAACAAGCCAAGTCAACGGGACAATTTTAAGCTGGCTCCCGTCGCTTCGCTCCTAAATTTTAGCCAGCTTAAAAGTTGCCCCTGCTTGGGGCGTTAGCTATACAAGGAGGGGTTAGTGTTTGAACGAATCAAAGATTTAATGTCAAAAGGCATTTGGCATTCACTAGCAATAATTATTGTTTTCTTAATGGCTGGCCCTGAAATCATGATGGGCATGGAGTTAATGGCTTTAATCGAGGTGCTGGGTGCTTCTACCTTTGTATTAATGTATTTAACAGGCGTAAAGTTGTTTCTTTTAAAAGTATGGAAGCAATATCAAAAATTTGAATGTCATTCTGTATTGTTTGTTCCGCCTTTAGTCATTTTTAAACAAATGCCGTCTTTAATTGTGCATGCGATACCAGAGCGAACCGTCGTTATTTTCTTTTTCGGTTTTATCGTAGTTGGTATGTCTGGTGTTTTAATCAACTCTTATATTGGTGCATAGTATAGCTAACAAGGCAATTATAAATGGGACGTCTAACGCTTGGTTGGCGCTTATTCTTCGCTAATTTTAGCCAAGCATTTATACGCCCCATATTGCGGCGTTAAGTTACTAGGATAGTGCGTGCGTAAATTTATAAATTTAAGCAAATATAGGCAAAAAGAGCTTAACTCCAATTTCCCAGAACTATTTGAGATTTACGGTGCCGAAGATTCATCTCACTATAAAAGAGTAGCCGTATCGGTTTTTGCTCATTGGTTAACTCGTGAAGAGTTTCAAAATGATTACCCTTCAAGAGAAGTGCATTTGCAGAGAAATGAAGCGTTGTACAATTTTGCTAAAATAATGGCAGCAAATACTGAAGTGCTTAATTTCAAGTTCAAAGGCAAATGGGATAAGTGTTACCCATGCTTTAGAAAATTTAGCTCTCAAGAAGCTATGTTAGATTACTTACAACCAGCGGGTGATAACGATTCGTCAGATAAATTCTGCAAATTAGTTCTACCCGAATTTAATGCAGTGTATTTTGAAAGTTGGGATTACCGAATGTTTTTTACATTCAAAACGATAGTGTCATATCTGAAATTAAAAAATGGGCTAGTGAAGCAGGCGTATATTGCTTAGAGTTTTAGTAACTTAACAAAGTGCTTAAAGGGCGGACACAAAAAGCTTGGCTGTGCTCGTTCCTCGCAAATTTTAGCCAAGCATTTTGTGCCGTTTAGCAGGGCGTTGAGGCTGTAGAATTACTCTTTTCAGGTACTGGATTGTTGGTTTTGGATTGACAGTTTCTTAACCTTGAATCGAGTTGGTTACTGTGATCTAATAGATATTATTCACCCACGGTAAACTGTTATGGCCAACTACAAGCCTGACTTATCCTGCCAAAATAAATTCATTTCTATCAATTTCGCTGAGCAAATTTTGCCTGGTACATTTGAATATGCCCTTTGTTATATTGTCGAACATAAACTCGACTTGTCGAGCTTTTGCGCGTGGTATAACAATGATAAATCGGGCGCTGCGGCGTATCCGCCCACGGTGATGTTAAAGATAATTTTACTTGGTTATGCTCATGGATTAATTAGTAGCCGCCGAATAGCCAAGGCTTGTGAGAACAATATTCTGTTCATGAGTGTGTCAGGGGATCTTCAGCCGCATTACACATCAATAGCAAGTTTCGTGGCCAAAATGCACGAGCAGATTGAACCGCTATTTACGCAAGTGCTGATGATATGTGATGAAGAAGGCTTGATAGGACGCAACATGTTTGCCATTGATGGGTGCAAATTGAAGTCGAATGCGAGCAAGGAGTGGAGCGGTACATTCGATGAGCTAGGCCGTAAAGAAGCCAAATTAGAACGCGCAAGCAAACGCATAATTGAGCGCCATCAAGCGCAAGATGGCTTAAGTGAAGAGCTGGTCACTCAAGACTTAAAGCAAAAAGAAAAGCTAGATAAAAGTGCAGATAAAATCACCGCGTTCTTAGCTACTCACGAAGAGAAAACAGGCAGTAAAGGTAAGCCGGTTAAAAGTAATATTACCGACCCAGACAGCGCGAAAATGACCACGTCAAAAGGCACAATTCAAGGCTATAACGGGATAGCGATAAACGATGATAAACATCAAATTATACTACAAGCACAGGCATGGGGCTCGGTGGGCGAGCAACAAACACTGCAGCCAGCCGTTGAGCAATTAAAACGACAACTTGAAAAACTGAACAGTGATAAATTCTCTAACAAACAGGCCATTAAATTTACCGCAGACAGTGGATTTAATAGTGAAGCGAACCTTGAATTCATGGCGCAAAGTGGCTTTGATACTTACATAGCTGATAACCAATTTAGAAAACGCAACCCACTGTTTAAAGAGAGCGAAACCTACGAAACAGAGCAAGAAAAGCGGCGATTAAAACGCAGTAAAGGCAAGCCACGCTTATTTACCTCAGACGACTTCCATTATGATGAAGCAACACAAACCTGCCGCTGCCCCGCAGGCAATGAGAAGTGGCGAAGTGGTATCAATGTAAACAGCAATCATCAACAAAACACACGATTCTGCGGTTACTTAAAAGACTGTAAAGTCTGCTCCCTGCAACAGCAATGTATGCGAAAACCACCGATACAAACGTGGCGGCAAGTACAGTTTAAGAGTGATGAATCACGCAAAAAAATCAGTTACATCGACAAAATGAAAGTAAAAATAGACAGCCCAATAGGACGACGACAATACAGCAAACGACTTGGATGTATCGAACCTGTATTCGGCAACATCACGGTGAATAAAGGGATGAATAAGCTCACATTACGCGGCCAAGTAAAAGTCAATGCTCAATGGCAGCTATACTGCCTTGTTCACAATATCGAAAAGTTACGAGAAAGGGTGTCGTAAGCCAAGAACAACCTGACTTAACAGCTCCGAAGCGCTTCTCTAACCACAACAAACCAGCTTAAAAAAAGCCCTAAAATAACAACTCACACCCAACTAAACGATTGAATCAAAATAGGAACTCAGTTATCGTTTGTTGATTACAAAAACAAATTTGAAACGAGTTATTCTACAGGCTCGTTATATGCCCATCAGGTTTTGGAGTGTTGAATGGATATAGATGAAAATAAAATAGATGAAGCAGCTTTAGCTTTATTACATCTCACCTTGCATGATTATGGCCGAGCTTGGAAACAAATTGACTGGGAAGTTATGAATAGGCTTTATGAAAAAGGTCTAATTTGTGATCCGGTTGGTAAGGCAAAGTCAGTACAATTGACCGATGAAGGCATTAAGCAATCAGAAGAGTTATTCAAAAAGCTTTTTTCAAAATAGAAGCTATTGGTCATATAACAAAGCAACTTAAAAGCTCGGACAAAAATCAGTTGGCTTTGTTCGTGCCTCACAAATTTTAACCAACTAATTTTTGCCGTTTATTTGCGGCGTTATGTACTTTCTTGTCCTTCCAACTTGTGCACATCTCTTTTGTGCGATAGTATTTCACTATAGATGCACAGTAAAACAGTGCGAGGATATGTCAGTAAATTTTAAAGATGATTGGCTTGAAGCATTTTATGAGGAAGATAAGCGTCATCGCTTGATTCCTAAAACTATAGAGAATGCGCTGTATCGAAAGCTTGAAATCCTAGATGCAGCAAAAGTTGAATCAGATCTAAGAGTTCCACCGGGTAATCGGTTTGAACATCTTGAAGGCAATCTGAAAGGTTGGTGTTCGATACGGGTGAATAAACAGTATCGTTTGATTTTTAAGTGGGTTGACGGTGTAGCAGAAGACACCTATTTAGACCCTCATAAGTACTGAGGTTAGGATAATGCGCAGAACTAAACGTCGTCCAGTTGGTGTAGGAGAAATGCTCAAAGTTGAATTCTTGGAGCCAATGGAGATTACATCAAAAACATTAGCAGAAGCTATGGGTGTACATAGGAACACCATCAGTAACTTAATTAATGGTGGTACTCTGACTGCTCCACTTGCAATCAAGTTAGCGGCTGCACTTGGGAATACACCTGAGTTTTGGCTTAACATTCAACATGCTGTGGACTTGTGGGATACACGAAATCGTTATCAAGATGAAGCCAAGCAAGTAAAACCTTTGTTTTCAACGCAAGATATCAAACTACGTACATAACAAAGCGTTTAAGAGCGATTCCATAACGTGTGCCGATTTCGCTTCGCTCAAGCGTAGCAAACGTTATTCCACGCCTTTACGCGGCGTTAGGGCTTATCGAAATAGGTAGCTTTTTATGGATGAAATAACATATTTAGAAGTTCCATTTGAGGATAAAGAGAAAGTAAAGTCTTTGGGCGCTCGTTGGCACTCAGAGAGAAAGAAGTGGTTCGTTCCAAAAGGTTTAGATACGGGACCATTCGAAAATTGGCTACCGATTTATGATGATCGTGCATCGCAAAAAGCTATCTCTCCATTTTATCTGCTTCAATCGACAGAGCTTGCTGGAAGTGCGACAAACCATCTGAAGTCATTACCTTTGCTAGTCATGGCACAATCGACACTGAAAGTGATGAGCGCTCTGAAGGAATAACCAAGTATTTATACGTCAGCTTTCTCCCAGAGAGACTGATAGTATACTTGGATCTACACTTCAAAAGTTATTACTTGGATTATTCTGCAACGTCCGATTCATTTTACTACATGAATCATTGTCAACATTGCAAAGCCCCACTAGGTGACTTTTTTATGCATTCTGAACCGGAGGGTGCTTTTCCCCTATCAGTGCAGAAATGTCAGCCGATATTTCTATTACTAAACTGAAAGAAAGTGGATTTGTAAAAATCTCAGCATCTGAATCATATGGGGTTATTGAGCATATATTGGAAAATGGGCAAATGAAAGAGTTTCAGCCCTAACAGTCTGTATAAGAGTGATTCGCAACGCGTGGCATTTTCGCTATGCGTTGATTTTAGTGATTAAGGTGGCATGCTGAGGCTTTTGTATTGCGTTTCTCACTACTTAAAGCGGCGTTAGCCCATAGAAATTTTTATTCGAAATTCGTCTAATACAGCCGACGACCTAAAACATTTTTGTCCAAAAATACGTTTATTTGACCGCCCGCTATTCGCTCTTTTCGGCCATTAATTAGTTACGAACGGTCAGATTTGGTTGAACTCATAACCCTAAACTGCCAGATCGTGTATGAGCCTGCGTCCGATCACTTCGTCGACGTACTCAAGTATTAAGCCAAATTAATGTAGTAGAGGCCGTAGCCCACGATAAATGCAGGCACTGCAGAGTAGATGGTGGCAAATAGCGCCGCCCTTGGTGCCAATGCTATCGCTGGAAATAACGCATCGCCATCGTTAGCAACGGCATTGGCTGCAAGGGCACTAAATGGCACGACACCTTGCAGGTAAAGCGTTGTAACAACAATTTGGGGGCCACAGCCTGGTAATAATCCGACAAGAATGGCCACCAGTGGTGCATACAGCGCATAGTCTTTAAACCAAACTGCGAGATCAAGCCCCAAATACGCTGTAGACAATTCGTACAACAAGAAGCTTGCAACGACCCAAGCGGTCACAAAGTGCGTGTCTTGTAGTACTCTAGTGAGTTTTGACGGCGGATCGCATTCACCTTCTTCACAGGTGATGTCTTTATAGCTAACGCCTTTTGAATTAAGCGCCCACACGCAAACAGCGAAAAGACATAATGCTGCACCAAGCCAAGCAATTTCTGTATCAAAAGGTGTTAAGTCGACGTTAAAAGCAATCGCGAGTGCAATTGCAAGGCTAGGTAGTAAGCACAGCTTCCACACCTTACGGCTTAGACTAAACGCACGGCTCGCGTGTAAGGTTTCTTCTTCGACCTCATTGATGGTCTGCGGGACACAAAAATCGGGTTTATGAATTAAGTGCACACATAGCCCACTCACGATACCCACACCAACGCCCATCGCAATGATAGTGAGGCCTGTCAGGGGCTCTTTGGCGAGTAGCAAAAACGCAGCATCTCCCATCGTCGCAGTAAGCACTGCGACAACTGAAGCAAAGCTTGCTTGTTTTTTGGTAAATTGGGTGACCACGATAATCGCACCACCACAGCCTGGTAGTGCGCCCAATATTGACGCCATGGCTATTTCGAGAATAGGGGATTTGGTACTAAGATAACTGAGATTAAGCTGTGGAATTCTGTCAACAAGAAAGTAGTACACGAGCAGGGTAGCGGCAACAAAAACGCTGACTTGAAAGAATGCATCACTCAGCGCGCTGACCACAATTGGTCTCGCCGTTTCAAATGCTAAAAGTACAATAATAACAAGGGGTAAAATCAGCCGCTTGTTGAACAATAAACTAACCTTATCGCCATGTGCTGGTTGAGAGTATCGAAGTAGAGATGAAAACATAAAGTGCAACCCGTGTATTGTCTAAGTTGCACTTTAATTTTATTTTAAATGAAAATCAATATCATTTGCATTATTTTCTTTGGAACTCTGCCGTTGCTTTCCATTTTGGCCAAGCGTCTTGCTCAGAGACATCATAGCCAACTTTAAAGAACAGCTGTAGATCCTGTATCGCTCCGCTTAAATCCCACTCTTCACGGTAGCGGTCACACGGCTGATGATAACAACCGCGCAATACTAATCCCATACGTTTACGGTAGGTTTCAGTCTCTTCGTCACGTGCTTCGGTTCCACCACCGGCGTACATTGCAGGCACGCCCATGTTCGCAAATGCGAAGTGATCAGAGCGATAGTAACCACCAGCGGCAGGACGTGGATCCCCTGAAACGACACGGTCTTGTACTTTTGCTGCGGTTTCTAGCATTTCATCAAGCTCAGATTTACCAATCCCAACTACGCTGATGTCTTTTACTTTACCCAATAAATTTAGGCTATCCATATTGATGTTAGCAACGGTTTTCTCTGCTGGAATAACAGGGTTTGCAGCATAAAATTTAGAACCTAACAGACCTTGTTCTTCAGCCGTCACAGCCAAAAATGTAATTGAACGGCTAGGGCGAGTAGGGAGTTTAGTAAAGGCTTCAGCTACCTCAATCATACCGCCTGTACCGCTGGCATTATCATGCGCACCGTTATAGATCTGATCGCCTTTACGGTTTGGATCGGTACCTAAATGATCCCAGTGTGCTGAGTAGATGATGTGCTCGTCAGACTTATTACTACCAGGTAGGGTGGCGATAAAGTTATACGAAGTTGATTTTTTGATGGTGTTCTTGACAGTAACTGACGCGCTTAGGTTGCCCATATCAACGTGATATGCACCTTCAGCAGCTTTTTTCTTTGCCGTGTCAAAATCAAGTCCTGCCTTTTGAAACAGCTCTTTAGCAACGTCTACCGTTACCCAACCTTCAACCGCAACGCGGTCCATATTGTTATTTTCTTTTTGGAAGCCAAACTGTGGGCCACTCCAAGAATTTTCTACTACGCTCCAAGGATAAGAAGCCGGCGCTGTTTCATGAATAATGATCGCACCTGCTGCGCCTTGGCGTGAAGCTTCTTCGTATTTATAAGTCCAACGACCATAATAGGTCATTGCTTCACCGGTAAATTTACCCGAGTCAGGATTAGCAAAACCTGGATCGTTTACTAGCATAACCACTGTCTTGCCTTTCACGTCTAGGCCTTCATAGTCATTCCAGTCGTATTCCGGAGCATTTACGCCATAGCCAACAAAAACCAGCTCCGAATCTTTAATTGATTCGAGTTCACTGATACGGGCCGAACCCATCACCATGTCTTTTTTATATTCGTAGTTTTTGCCACCGATTGTTAACGTCATATTAGGATCGGCTTCAAGCGAAACAAGCGGCACTTCTTGCAAGAAGCTGTTGCCATTGCCTGGCTGATAGCCAAGCGCTTTAAAATGTTTGGTTAAATAGGCAAGCGTTAGCTCTTCACCTTTTGTTGACGGAGCACGGCCGCCAAATTCGTCAGAGGCAAGGGTTTTAATATGGGCTCTGAGTTGAGCATCATTAATACTATTGTATGCAGTATCGATGTCTTGGGGGCTATTGCTAGTGCTAACACAGCCCGCCAGCACCGCCATAGATAGAGCGCTGAGCGTCAGTTTAAGTTTCATAATTGCCTTTCTTTTACTTGTTAGGAACCCATAAGTAGTAACATAAAATGCGTAAAAGTTCGAGTGGGACAAGACGGCTAGAGAAGATAGAAATTAATGAAAATCCGTAGCTGGTACAGAACACCGCACAATTTTTAATAATTACCTTAATTTTAGCATGCGATTTAGCCTGTTACGCTCATTTACAATTGGCTTTTGCCAAGTATCAGGCGCTTCAGTAAAATAGTCGGCTAATTGCATGATAAGTATCTCAATCAAATGAAAAAGTTTACAGCGCCTGAGGCGTGGCAGGTTGCATGTTTACATGCTGAGCCATTTTCCCATTTAAATCAGCTTTTTGACTTAAAAAGCCAACAAGACTGGCCAAGCCCCCAGTGGTTGTCTTCGCACGTAAACAGCATTAGCTTGCAACAGTATAATACCCGCTTTGTGGCCGATGAAACGATAGATTTTGGCGATAAATACTATGAAGAGATTATCTTTGAAACCCATCAGGTACCGACGCGTAGTCAAAACTGGCACGACTTATTTGGTGCGTTGATTTGGTGTTTATTCCCAAAAACAAAAGCTTTGTTAAATGCCCTACATATCGAAGAAATAGCACAGTTTGGTTTAAAGCAGCGAAGTAAAAAGCGTAACGCGTTAACACTCTTTGATGAGTGTGGTTTGGTGTTGGCAATCGATGATGATAAATGGCGTGATGCCTTTAAATCACACCAATGGCAGAGTTTATTTTACGATAATCGCTCAGAATGGCAGCAAAACCTAAAGCCTTTCGTATTTGGCCACGCAAACTACGAGATGCTAACCAATCCCTTTATTGGGCTAACGGGAAAACTGGTGTGTATCAATGTTGATGCTGCATTTTGGCAACTTTCATTAAGCGAACAATATCGTTGGTTAGATGATAAATTGGTCGCACTGATCAATGATGGGCTGCTTGAAGACAATACCAAAATGTCACCCATTCCGCTGCTTGGGATCCCAAACTGGCATGAGCCACAAGACTTAGAATTTTATCAAAATACGGACTATTTCAGGCCGAAAAGAAGGAAGTAGCATGATAGCTATCAATGGATTAAAAAAACGCTTCGCCCTGACTCGCGAACACAAAAAGAAAAAGAGCCAGACGGATCCTCGCGAGCGTGATGGTTTTTTTCACAGTGTAGAAGAGGTCAACCTGCACTGTGGACAAGGCGAAGTACTTGGATTGCTCGGCCCCAATGGGGCGGGAAAAACCACCACTTTGCGTATGCTATCAACTGCGCTGACGCCGGATGCCGGTACTATCTTAGTGGATGGTCAGGATATTGTGAAAAAGCCTGTTGTTGCACGCAAAGCCATCGGTTTTTTATCAGGGTCAACAGGGTTATATGGGCGTCTTACCGCCAAAGAAAATGTTGAATATTTTGCACGACTTCATGGTTTAAAAGGAAAAGCATTAAAAGCGAAATGTGATGAGTTGTTTCAGCGCTTAGAGATGGAGACCTTTTTAGATAAAAGGGCTGAACACCTATCGACCGGTATGAAACAAAAGACCAATATAGCAAGGGCGGTAGTACATAGTCCTAAAGTCGTGGTACTAGATGAGCCTACGACTGGCCTTGATATTATGACCACACAAACGGTTATCTCTTTTATTCGCGACCTCAAAGCACGTGGTACACCCGTTATATTTTCTACCCATCACTTAGATGAAGTAGCGTTATTGTGCGACAGGGTGTCTGTTATCGATAAAGGGATCACCTGTTTTGATGGCAGTTTGGCTGAGTTTAAAGCAAAGGGGCAAAGTGAAGAGCTAAATCAGGCATTTTTGAATTTGTTAACAGGAGCACAGCATGTTTGAGGTATTTTTAAAAGAAATTAGAGAGCTGCTGCGCGACCGCAAAACACTATTTTTTGTGATTGCACTGCCGATGTTGGTATTTCCCGTGATTATGGCTTTAGTTGGCTTTATGGCTTCACAAGCCGCTATGGAAGCGAAGCAAGAAGTTCATACGTATTACATCGTAAATGAAGCTTATGCTGAAAAGTTTTCAGAGCAGGTTTTTTATCATAAAAGTTTTAAGAAATATGCTGGTGAGCTCCGCCTTGATAGCGTTGAAGCGCTGCGTGACGCGGTACGAAGTGGCGTGATCGATGTTGGGGTTTTTATTCCATCCGATCCGGTTGAAAATCTGGAGTCTGGAGTAAAAAGTGAATGGAAAATCGTGTTTAACGATGCGCAATCTATCAACTTTATATACGACCGCTTGTCTAAACTTGCTAAGAAGTTTTCTGATGAACTCAGAGCGGATAAGTTAACCTCACTGGGATTGTCGCAGGCGGAGCAAGCGGCAGTGCTCCAACCCATATCGATTACTAAAGTGGATACTGCTGACAAACGCGAAAATTTAGGCGAGAAGTTAGGTGCGTTTATCCCTTACATGTTGATTCCGTTGGTATTGATGGGGGCAAGCTATCCAGCTATTGATTTAGGCGCTGGAGAGAAAGAGCGTGGCACCTTAGAGACGCTGTTATTAACACCAATCTCACGCACAGAGCTGGTGTTAGGTAAATTTTTAACCGTATTGAGCAGTTCAATATTCTGTGCGCTTATCACGGTCTCCAGCATGGCACTGTGGATAGGAATTGCCAGTAGCTTTGTCGAGCTAGACGTGATTAAAAACGCCTTCTCTTCGGTTGCATTATTAGACTTTGTCTTGATTTTTGCGTTGTTGCTTCCTGTTGCTGTGATGCTTTCGTCGCTAACACTTGCCATCTCAATTTACGCCAGAACCTTTAAAGAAGCACAAAACTACATGGGGCCACTCAGCATGGGGATCTTCATTCCCATTGTGATGTCTTTAATGCCAAATATGGAGTTAACCGCTAAAACTGCATTGATCCCAATTACCAATGTGGCATTAGCGATTAAAGAAATCATCAAAGGCACGGTTGATTATGGTTACGTCGCATTAATTTTTGGCGCTTCTGCCGTTTTAGCAGCAGGGTTACTCGTGTGCTGCGTTAAATGGTTTAATAAAGAAACCGTATTGTTTAGGTAAAGTGTAGTGCGGACGTTAACCAGCACTAAAAAATAGAGAAAAGGTCTATATATGAAGCAAAATCAGGATTGTCCTCAGGCGCTGTTTGAGGATATGTCGCGAAAGGAAGCGATACTAAAAGAGTTTAATTCGCTGAGGCCTAATAATAAGCGACGATTCTACCAGATCATCGCTATGCTAACGGCAGTCGTATTTTTAATTTATCGCTACCCAGAAATTATTGAACAACCCGTTTTATACATCTTTTTGATTTTAATGATGAGCTTAAGCGCGGAGGCATACGTGCAAAACAAGCGTATCAATAAACGCGTTGATTTACTGCATCAGCTATTAAAAGAAGAGTGACTGGAAGAACTGAAGCCGCTGACTAAGCGGCTTCAACACTGTCGGTTTTAACATTGTCAATTTCAACTACGTTGAGGACAGATTGTACATCTGACCAATGCAGCAATTCGATACGACCTTCTTGGTTTTCAACCAATGCCGTGCAGTTTTCTATCCAATCACCATCGTTGCAGTACACAATACCATCTACGACACGGATCTCCGGTTGGTGGATATGTCCGCAGATAATGCCGTCGACACCTTGCTTCTTCGCTTCATGAATTGCTGCGTTCTCGAATGCGGCAATGGCCTCTCTGGCTTTATGCACGCGCCTTTTCAGCCAAGATGCAAGCGACCAATAATGACCGCCATATAAGCGCCGTACGCGATTGGTCCAGCGATTTAAGAAGAGTAGAAAATCATAAGCGGCATCCCCAATGATACTGATCAATTTGTTGTATCTTGTTGCCGAGTCAAAATCATCACCGTGTAGTAATAAAAACCGCTTACCAGCGGAAGTGGTATGAATAAAGGTTTTATGCACTTCGACTTTAAAAAGCGTTTGTCCAACGTAGTTTCTGAAGGTTTCGTCGTGATTACCCGGTATGTAGATAACGCGTGTACCAGATCCCGCTTTTTTTTGTATGCATTCTAATACCTGATAGTGGGATGGATCCCAAAAAAACTGGCGTTTCATTGACCATAGATCAACGATATCACCAACCAGATAGAGTACATCACATTCGGTTTTGTTGAGAAAATCTAGCAAGAACTCCGCTTTACAGTCCTTGTAGCCCAAGTGTACGTCTGAGATCCAAATACTCGGATAGTATGTTGTTTTCATAGCTTGGCTCTTTAGCGTAATAATGACAATGCTAAGAGGCAAAGATGACAGTGGCGGGGCAGTTAGGAGAAGCTAATATGACAAAAGAGCATACACCTGTATGCTCTTTTATTAAGCAATTTTAAGTAGACTTATTTGCTTTTAATTGCATTAACGATTGTTTCAACCGCAGATTCAATATCCAGCATCAGTTTTTCGCCAGTTTGACGATTTTTCAGCTCAACCTTATTTTCATCAAGGTTACGCTCTCCAATCACTAGGGTATAAGGAATACCGATAAGTTCCATATCGTTAAACATAACGCCCGGACGTTCTTTACGGTCGTCGAATAACACATCAATCCCCGCATTTTGTAGATCTGCATAGAACTTTTCTGCGATCTCTGGGATACGGTGAGACTTATGCATATTCATTGGCACGATTGCCAACTCAAATGGCGCAATAGCAACAGGCCATTTGATACCGTAATCATCGTTATTTTGCTCGATTGCAGCGGCAACGATACGAGAAACGCCAATACCATAACAACCCATGGTTAATGTTTGGTTTTTCCCTTCTTCGCCAAGTACACCAGCTTTCATTGCTTCAGAGTACTTAGTTCCAAGTTGGAACACGTGGCCTACTTCGATACCACGTTTGATAAGGATTTTACCTTTACCACAAGGGCTTGGATCGCCTTCAACCACGTTACGGATATCTTCAACAGTATAAGCGCTTACGTCTCTGTCCCAGTTGATCCCACTGTAGTGAACACCATCTTTGTTTGCACCGGCAACAAAATCAGCCATGACAGCTGCGCTGCGATCGACAATGATAGGCATTGAAAGGCCGACAGGTCCCAAAGAGCCCGGTTTTGCACCAATAGCGTTAACAATGTCTTCTTCGCTCGCCATCTCGAGCGGTGAATCCACAAGTGCTAATTTCTCAGCTTTAAGCTCATTTAAGTCATGATCGCCACGAACGATAAGCGCGACAAGGCCGCGTTTACCATCTTCGTCTGGTGTACCATACACGATGAGTGTTTTCACACCACGGTGTGGTTTAACGCCATGTTTTGCTTTTAGTTCAGCGATGGTGAAAGCTTCTGGTGTGTCAAACGTATTAAGTTCTTTACTTGGCGCTGGGCGAGCTTCAGTTGGTGCAAGTGCTTCTGCCTTTTCAATGTTTGCAGCGTAGTCACTTTCATCACTGAATGCGATTGCATCTTCACCAGACTCTGCAAGTACATGGAACTCATGCGATAGGTTACCACCAATTGAACCACTGTCAGCAATAACAGGACGGTAGTCAACGCCTAAACGATCAAAAATGTTACAGTAAGCTTGGAACATCTTGTGATACGTTTTTTCAAGACACTCATCAGTCATGTGGAATGAATAGGCATCTTTCATGGTGAATTCACGCGCGCGCATCACACCAAAACGTGGACGAACTTCGTCACGTACTTTCGTACTGACTTGATAAAGTGTGATCGGCAGTTGCTTATAGCTGTTGATTTCGCGACGTACAAGATCAGTGATCACTTCTTCATGCGTTGGACCAAGTGCAAATGGACGGCCATGACGGTCATTAATACGAAGCAGTTCAGGACCAAACTGCTCCCAACGGCCTGACTCTTCCCATAGCTCTGCAGGCTGGATCACTGGCATTAGCAGCTCAATCGCTCCCGCTTTGTCCATTTCTTCACGGACAATTCTCTCTACTTTGCGGAAAACTTTTAGGCCTGATGGTAGCCAAGTATAAAGACCTGAAGCCAATTTACGGATCATACCCGCTCTAAGCATTAGCTGGTGGCTTACCACCTCTGCATCAGACGGCGTCTCTTTTAGAGTCGCTAATATATATTCACTCGTACGCATTCTTATTCCAGTATAAGTTACTTATTGGCGGCTATTCTAGCAGTGCAGTAGCCGCTTAAAAAGCTTTAATACCTAAACATCTTCATAATTTATAAGTTTATTGGCAAGCCGCTGAATTTGCTATTTTGCTAACGAAATTTCAGTGACATGGTTATGCTCACCATCTACTGTCCAGCGGATATTAAAATCATACAAACTCATACCATAGTCCTGCTGTGATGTGCGTTTCTTTTTATAAGCCGGACGAGGATCTTGCTTCAGTACATTGGTAATGAATTGCTGCAGTTCGGGATAGCTTTTTTGTTTTTCGATAAAGATGATAGCCTCGTCTGAGAAACTAACAGACATTTGCGTTTCTGGCCGAGTATCAGCAAAGCCAGCTGTGGCATCCACCAAGGCATCTGAATAGGGAAGGTACGGCTTAATGTCAATGATTGGTGTACCGTCCAATAAATCTACGCCAGAGAGCAACAGATCCAGCTGACCATTTTTATATTCTACGCCCTCGAGCTTTACTGCACTCATGCCAATTCCGTTGGGTCGAAAAGTCGCTCTAGTCGCAAACACGCCTTTACGTTCATTGCCACCGAGTCTCGGAGGGCGTACAAGCGCAGAGTAGCCTTTATCAGCGGTTTCATGAAAACGAAACAACAACCAAATATGCGTGAACGCTTCAATACCACGAACAAATTCTTCGCGATTGAATTCACCAACAAATCTAAGCTTGGCTTTTGCCTCTGGGACAAGCCTTGGTTGTCTCGGGATAGCGAACTTCTGTTTATAAGGAGATTGGATAAAGCCGATGGGCTCGATAGTGATTTGTTCCACTATGGTCTCTGTTTTAATTAAGATGAGTGAAGTTTACTATTGATCCTGACTTTCACAAAATCCTGTTCGTAAATAACCCTGTAATGTCATGTAATTCATTTATTCAGATTTTTCGCATAACCTTGTAAACAATGGAACATTGGTGGAAATCGCAACATGAATCGGCATACTTTTTCGCCCCAAAATAGCTTACGTTCGAGTTTACGCACAGATAACGAACAAATTATTGGTACTAGAGCATACGAGTACAAGCAATTGGTCGAAGATATAAAACCAATTCAAGGCTTAAGAGAAAAATTACAAGCATTTAATCGCCTGAAACGAGATGAGTAAAAACAATGGAGTTTCATAGAAAGGTTGACCAAAGCTGTCAAGAAGCGCTCTGCAAATCTTCCCCTCTAAAGCCTATTTTGATCCGCGCTATATCTGAGCGCAGAGCAGCGTTGCAAGCAATAATTAATGACTTAACAGAAGGGGCGGTAAGTCCAACTAAAATGGATGTACTGCTCAGCCAAGAAGCGGAAAAAGTAAGCTTACAATTATTAAAAGAAGGTAACTTAAGCAAACGCGACGCGCTCGCTGCAAGTGAAAAAGCCATATTTACATTAGCAAGAAATTTGCTTTAGCGCGACTTAACTAGCCAAATCCATTGCCAATATTCCCGAATGATTTTGTATCTTTAGTTCCAGTTTCCATAGGCTCTACAGCCATTACATTATCTCGCTTCCATTAAAGTGCAGGACCAGCAAGGCACGCATTTTTCAAAGGCCTTACGGCTCTTATCAGAGCTAAATTGTAAATAAAAACAAGGTACCATTTTAGGGGCGTTGTTGGGAATATAAAGTCTGTGCTACATTACTAAAGATGCTATTAATAATGGACAATTTGATATGGAAAATTTTATTAAATCTACTTTAATGACCTCAGTTCTATTCGCTTCACTCACAACAGACGCATTTGCGCAAAGCGAGCCAAACTTACATTTATCTACAATCGTAAATGCATCGGCTGTTGAAAGAGTTGCTCCTCAGTATCCACGTAATGTTGCGTTAGTCGGCGGGGAAGGCTGGGTTACGCTGAGCTATATCATCAATGAGGATGGTTCAGTGGCGTCTCCGATAGTGGAGGATTCATCTGGACAGAAAGGCTTCGAACGCGCTGCACTTCGAGCAATCAAACGTTGGCAATATTCTCCAGCAACAAAAGATGGTAAGCCGATTAAGCAGTGCAAAAATAGTGTGATGTTTTCATTCAATATGTCAGATGCGGAAGAAGGAGCATCTCGAGGTTTTGTGAGAAGTTATCGCAACATCAATAACCTCCTTGACGAAAGTAAACTAGAAGAAGCTAAAGAACATATTGATAAACTGGCAAAAAAAGGTCGGTGGAATCGATATGAAGAAGCCTATTTTAACTTAGTAAAAGCGCGATACTTTCAACTAACAGCTGAACCTAGACAAGAACTTGAGGCGCATAAAGGGATCATCTGGCACGGCAAGGATATCGTTAAATCTGAACTTTACGCCAACGCCCTTATCAATGCAATTAAGCTCCAAACCCAGTTGCAGGAATATAAAGGAGCGCTGAAAAACCATAAAAAACTAATGGAATTAGATGGACAAGACACTTATAAGTCAGCAGTGCAACCTGTCATAGATGAAATCGTTGCTTTGATAGCAGATAAGAGCAAGATGCTTGTTATAGCCGCTGAAATCAAAAATGATGATGTCTGGACGCACGCATTGGTCAGACCAAATTTCGCTATCACTGAGGTTTCAGGCGCACTTCATACTCTTGAAGTAAGATGTGATAACCAGTTTTCACAATTTAAATTTGCTGAAAATATGCAGTGGAATATACCGAAAAGTTGGGGTGAGTGTAATGTCTTGGTTTTTGGTGAGCCGAATAGCTCCTTTAAACTGATAGAAGTTCAATCGTAGCTGAACTTCTACACTTCAATTTTTGTTATCAGACCTTCATGTTATTTACTATCGGACAAGGTTTCTTCTAATAGCGATTCAGTCTGGATCGCTATTTCCTTCATTTTCACCGCATAGGCTTCTAATTTTTTCTCTTCTTCGGTTTTCGCTTTAAACTGAGGAATTTGAATTGGATATCCAGCTTGGTCCATGGCGATAAAGCTGATAATGCAGTGATTGGTTTCGACAAGTCGCTGCGTTTTTGGATCGCCACAGCGCACTTGAATAAAAATCTGCATACTGGTGTTCCCGGTGTGGGCAATCCGCGCGGAAACTTCAACAATTTGACCCACAAGAATAGGGCGGTGGAAGCGCATGCCCGCTACTGAAACGGTAACGCAATAGCTGCCGCTCCAACCCGCGGCGCAAGCATACCCAGCTTGATCAATCCATTTCATGACCATACCACCGTGTACTTTACCGCCAAAGTTGACGTCGGTGGGCTCTGCTAAAAATCGAAAGGTAACGGATTGTTGTGGCATAGACTCAACTCTATTTTAAAAATATACGCTAAGTATAGGAAAGAAAGGGGCATTTCGCCCCCGCAATTTAGGATTTATTGGTATTACATGTTTGGATAGTTTGGACCACCGGCACCCTCTGGTGTGACCCAGGTTATATTTTGGCTCGGATCTTTAATATCGCAGGTTTTGCAATGAATACAGTTTTGCGAATTGATAACAAACTGCTTCTCACCTTGCTCGTTTTCGTTTACTTCATACACGCCAGCAGGACAGTATCGCTGTGCTGGCTCATCAAACTTAGCTAAATTCACTTTGATTGGAATATCTGAGTCTTTTAACTGTAAATGACATGGTTGCACTTCTTCATGATTGGTATTCGATAAAAATACGGAAGAAAGTTTGTCAAAGCTTAATTTACCATCCGGCTTTGGGTAACTTATAGTTTGCGATTCAGATGCAAGCTTAAGCTGTGCGTGATCCTGATGTTCGTCCTTAATAGTAAATGGTAGCGAACCTGAGAAAATGTTTTGGTCGATCATATTGTAGGCGCCGCCCATAATACGACCTAACTTATGCATTGCTGGGCCAAAGTTACGAGATTGATAAAGCTCATCATAAAGCCAACTAGCCTTAAATTTGTCGGCAAAGCTTACCAAGTCTGACGGAGCGCTTTCTTGGCCTAATACCTCAATGATGGCATCGGCTGCAAGCATACCGGACTTCATTGCAGTATGGTTGCCTTTAATTTTGGCAAAGTTGAGGGTACCTGCGTCACAGCCAATCAGTAAACCACCTGGGAAGTGCATTTTAGGTAGGCTGTGAAAGCCACCTTTGGCGATTGCTCGAGCACCATAGGCAATGCGCTCACCACCTTCAAGTACACTCGCAAAGGTGTCATGATGCTTCATACGCTGAAATTCATCAAATGGACTTAGGTGTGGATTAGTGTAATTTAAGTCGATGATTAACCCGACCACGACTTGATTGTTTTCAGCATGATACATAAATGAACCGCCATGTGTATCATTGTCGAGCGGCCAACCTGTGCCATGTACAACAAGACCTTCTTTATGCTTGCTTTGGTCTACTTGCCAAATTTCCTTAAAGCCGATGCCATAGTGTTGAGGGGAAGCGTCTTTATCCAGTTTAAATTCAGCTATAAGTTGTTTGCCTAAGTGGCCACGGCAACCTTCAGCAAATACGGTATATTTCGCTCTAAGCTCCATTCCAGGCATGTAGCTGTCTTTAGGTTGGCCATCTCTATCTAAGCCCATATCACCGGTAATAATACCTTTAACTTGTTGCTCTTCAACAATTAGAGAGTGGGCGCTAAAGCCTGGGAAAATTTCAACGCCAAGTTGCTCTGCTTGTTCAGCGAGCCAACGGCAAACATTCCCCATAGAAACAATATAGTTGCCGTCGTTTTTAAATGTTTTTGGTACCACTAGATGAGGCAGTTTGGTGGCATTGGTTTCATTTTTGAATAAATAAATGTCGTCACCCGTCACTTTCGTTGTCACGGGAGCGCCTTTTGCAGCCCAATCAGGGATAAGTTCATCTAGTGCTTTGGTTTCAAATACTGCACCCGACAAGATATGTGCACCTACTTCTGAGCCTTTTTCGACTACACAGATCATTAATTCTTGTTGTTTTTCTTGAGCCTGTTGAGCGAGTCGGATAGCGCAAGACAGGCCCGCAGGACCTGCACCAACTATCACAACATCAAACTCCATGGTTTCACGTTCGACCATTATTAACCTCACACTATTTGACGGTAGATTAACTAAAGAGAGGCTTTAGTTTGATTTTCGTTAAACTAAGGTTATTTGAGGTTGACGTTTACGTCAACAGGAAGTAGTCTGAAACCAATAAAATAATTTGTTGACGTAGACGTCAGCTTAGAGAATAACCAGATGATGGAGTAACCATGAAAGTACTTGTGCCAATCAAACGCGTGATTGATTACAACGTAAAGGCAAGAGTCAAATCTGACAACAGTGATGTTGATTTGAGCAACGTTAAAATGGCGATCAACCCATTTTGTGAAATCGCAGTAGAAGAGGCGGTTCGTTTAAAAGAAGCGGGCACCGCAACGGAAGTTATTGCCATATCAATTGGCGATAAAGCTTGTCAAGAGCAGCTAAGAACGGCGCTTGCACTGGGTGCAGATAAAGCGATTCACATTGAAACAGACGCAAAGCTTGAATCTCTGCACATTGCAAAACTACTGGCTAAGGTAGTGGAACAAGAAAGTCCAGAGCTGGTCATTCTAGGTAAACAGTCTATCGATTCTGATAACAACCAAACAGGACAAATGCTAGCGGCGTTAACTAAACGTGCTCAGGGCACTTTTGCCTCTAAAGTTGTAGTTGAAGGCGATAAAGTGCAAGTGACGCGTGAAGTTGATGGCGGTTTGCAAACGGTGTCGCTTTCACTTCCAGCTGTCGTAACAACAGACTTGCGTTTGAATGAACCTCGTTATGCTTCACTGCCAAATATCATGAAAGCTAAACGTAAACCACTAGACGTAATCGCAGCGGATTCGTTAGGCGTTGATTTAGCTCCTCGTATTGAATTGGTGAAAGTTGAAGAGCCAGCTAAGCGCTCTGGTGGCGTGATGGTTGAGAGCGTTGAAGAGTTAGTAAACAAGTTAAAAACAGAAGCAAAGGTGATCTCATGAGCGTATTAGTTATTGCTGAGCACGAAAATGGTGTATTAAAGCCTGAAACCGCTAAGGTGGTTGCTGCTGCGACAAAAATCGCAAGCGACGTTACCGTATTAGTTGCAGGTTACAACATTACTGAGGCTGCCAATCACTCTGCTCAGATCGCTGGCGTACAAAAGGTGGTCGCGGTTGACGATGCTTCTTTCGAGCACCAATTGGCAGAAAACACATCTGAGCTCGTTGTTGAGTTAGCAAGTGACTTTTCACACATTTTGTTTTCAGCGTCTACCACAGGTAAAAATATCGCGCCACGTGTCGCGGCGCTACTCGACAAATCACAGATCTCAGAAATTATCGATGTGCTTGATGCAGACACCTTTAAGCGTCCAATTTATGCGGGTAATGCAATTGCGACTGTAAAATCATTAGACTCACAAAAAGTTATCACTGTGCGTGCATCAGCATTTGATGCGGTAGAGACTCAAGCTGCATGTGACATTGAGGAGCGCTCGCAAAGTATTGCCTCTCAAGTGAGTGAGTTTGTGAGCATTGAACAAACTGAATCTGAGCGTCCGGAATTAACTGCCGCACCAGTTGTTATTTCAGGTGGCCGTGGTATGCAAAACGGTGAAAACTTTGCCTTGCTAAATGGTATTGCTGACAAACTAGGGGCCGCAATTGGTGCATCGCGTGCTGCTGTTGACGCGGGCTTTGTGCCTAACGATATGCAGGTGGGCCAAACCGGTAAGATTGTGGCGCCTAACTTATATATTGCAGTTGGGATCAGCGGTGCTATTCAACACCTTGCGGGTATGAAGGATTCTAAGGTCATTGTCGCTATCAACAAAGACCCAGAAGCCCCCATTTTCCAAGTGGCTGATTATGGCCTTGTTGCGGATCTCTTTGATGCGTTACCAGAGCTTGAACAGACACTGTAACGCTTCTTTTTGTAGCTAGCCTACATCAAGAAAAATAATTCTGGTTGTTAAAGCCGTTGTACCTTTGGTCGCGGCTTTTTTCATGTCTGGGATAAAAAGCGGTAGGAATAAATATGTTATCAGGTTTAAATCATATTACGATTTCGGTATCCGATCTTGAAGCGTCACTTACTTTTTACAACGATTTACTGGGCTGTGAACTTTGGGTAACTTGGGATAAAGGCGCGTATTTAAGCCTCGGTGATGTGTGGCTTTGTTTATCTTTAGGTGAGCCATCTCCGAGCTCAGATTACAGTCATATAGCGTTCAATATTGCTGCCGAAGACTTTTCAACTTTTTCTCAAGTGGTATTGGAAAAGGGGGTTGGCGTATGGCAACAAAATTGCAGCGAAGGGGACTCGCTCTATATTTTTGACCCCGATCATCACAAACTCGAGATCCATAGTGGTAGTTTGCAAAGTCGGTTAAAAAGTTTACAGCAGCAACCGTATTCAGGCCTCACTTGGTATAAAAAATTATAATTATCTTGTAGTTTAAATTGGCGCTTATATTATTCTCCTAAAGAAGTAGGGCGCAATGACCTGTGTAGGAAGCGCCCAAACCTTATTTAAGGGTTAGTAGTCGTAACTAATATGTTGGAAGAAGCGTACGTTGATGTCTTGCTTTTCAACATTAACAGGAAGTTGCGCGACAAAGCGTTTAATAGCCGTTTCTACGTGATTCATAAAACGACCATAGCCCATGTCTTTTTTGTCTTTGTCATTGGCAACGATGACAAAGCGAATGGTGTCCACTAGGTTTGCTTCGTTAAACAGTGAGTAAATTTGATTGTCACCGGAGCCGGTATCAAAACTCAGCTTTTGTAGCTCTCGGTTGGTATCGGACTTATCAATTTTGGCGCTTCTGACGATAGGCAAACGGCCATCGGCTACCATTGCTACCATATTGAGCTGTTTATCGGCGCAAGAAGAAAGAAATGCATCTTCTAGTGTGCGATAGAATTGTCCGTAATCACCAGGGCGCATTTGGCTTTGGAACTCCGTTTTTATTGCACGTGACACTGGAATGTTAAAGGTCGCGTAAGTCATTTCACTATATTCTTCTGGTAACGTGCAGTTTCTGGCTTGATAACGTGGGTAAAGTGCACGCAACTTATAGCCATATGACTCTTTGTCGCCTTTCGCTTTGGCAAATAGGTCATAGGTTAAATGTTGATGGTCTCGCACTCTAAACTGAGGTTCTAGCGGAGAAAACCCTTCTTTAAGTGCATCAAGCACCTTTTTCACTTTGCTGTGGAAGGTCGCCGCATTGGCGCGTAATTCATTTCCCGTGGCTAAAAACAGTAAGCGGATTTTACGCGCTTGGTATCCGTCATTGAGATAAGTTTGGTGCGCTTCGTGGAACTTAGGATTATAGAAAAACAAAATCTGCTTTTCTGTTTGCATGGTATAAGCTTCGTCGTGGTAACGCACCACCGGCAATTTATCGTTCGCAATTACATGTACATTATGCAGTTCATATTCGTCACACAGTGCGAAGAGCTGGCGAGACAAACGCTCGTAACACGCGCTGCTGGAGTCAAAACATGCATAGAATGCATCATCCGGTTTAAACTCAGCAAGAATATAATGATTGTTTCTAGCCTTAGTTGATATATAAACACGATTCAAATTCATTGAAGCCATTACTTTTGTCCTTTCCTCGGTAACGTGACTTAAGCAGTGTTTGTGGTATAAACACTGAGATGGCGCAACTATAGGATGAAGTTGTGACGGAAATATTGCGCTAGAACAAAATTTGTCACAAAAATCTGATGAACATTTAACCAAATGAATAAATCCTGATACAGCGCAGATAATTGCTGTAAGTTCGGCTGAGTTTTTGTAATAATGCCGAGGTTAACTAAGAGCATAATTCAGAGGAAAGATTTCCTATGGCGGAAACTGAAAATCGCCCATCAAACTTTATTCGCAACATTATTGATGCGGATCTTGCCAGTGGCAAACATGCGTCTACGCACACACGTTTTCCACCTGAGCCAAATGGCTTTTTACACATAGGCCATGCTAAATCAATTTGCTTAAATTTTGGTATTGCCCAAGATTATCAAGGCAAGTGTAACTTACGCTTTGACGATACCAACCCAGAAAAAGAAGACATCAACTACGTTAAGTCGATCCAAGAAGACGTACAGTGGCTAGGGTTCGAATGGGATGGCGAAATTTGCTATTCATCAAACTACTTTGACAAGCTCTATAACTACGCAGTTGAGCTAATCGAAAATGACAAAGCGTACGTTTGCTTCCTGTCGCCTGAGCAGGCACGTGAATATCGCGGCACGCTGACTGAACCTGGCAAAAATAGCCCTTATCGTGACACTTCACCTGAAGAGAACTTAGCCTTATTCGAAAAAATGAGAAATGGCGAGTTTAAAGAAGGGGAATGTGTTCTTCGTGCTAAGATTGACATGGCAAGCTCATTTATGGTGCTTCGCGACCCTATCATCTATCGTGTACGTTTTGCACACCATCATCAAACTGGTGATAAGTGGTGCATCTATCCGATGTATGACTTTACGCACTGTATTTCCGATGCGCTTGAAGGGATCACGCATTCACTTTGTACATTAGAGTTCCAAGATAACCGCCGTTTGTACGACTGGGTGCTAGATAACATCAGTATCGAGTGTCATCCGCAGCAAATCGAGTTTTCTCGTTTAAATCTTGAATACACGGTGATGTCGAAGCGTAAGCTCAACGACTTGGTTGTTAATAACCATGTTGAAGGATGGGACGACCCGCGCATGCCGACAATTGCAGGCCTTCGTCGTCGTGGTTATACACCAGCTGCAATTCGCGAGTTTTGTAAGCGCATTGGCGTAACCAAAATGGACAATATGGTTGAAATGGGCATGCTTGAAGCGTGTATCCGTGACGACTTAAACGAAAATGCACCACGCGCAATGGCGGTACTTGACCCTGTTAAGCTAGTAATTGAAAACTTTGATGCAGATAAAGTTGAAATGCTACAAGCGCCTAATCACCCAACATTGGACATGGGCGAGCGTGAGCTGCCGTTTACGCGCGAAGTCTACATTGAACAAGAAGATTTCCGCGTAGAAGCGAACAAAAAGTTCAAACGTTTGGTGCTAGGTAAAGAAGTGCGTCTTCGTAATGCTTATGTGATTAAAGCTGAGCGCATTGAAGAAGACGAAAACGGTAATATTACGACAATCTACTGTAGTTACGACCCTGATACTTTGGGTAAAAACCCAGAAGATGGTCGCAAGGTGAAAGGCGTAATTCACTGGGTATCTGCTTCACATTGTATTGAAGCGCCAGTGCGTCAGTATGACCGCCTATTTACGGTGCCAAACCCAGCGGCTGCTGACGATTTCACGGAAGTGTTAAACCCAGACTCTTTGGTAACCATTGCAAATGCCAAACTTGAACCAGCGCTTGCAAACGCTAAGCCTGAGCAAGGTTATCAGTTCGAGCGTTTAGGTTACTTCTGTCGTGATAACAAGTCAGAAGCGCTAATGTTTAACCAAACTGTTGGTCTACGTGATTCGTGGGCTAAGATAGAACAGCAAGGTTAATACTGAATGAGGTCGGCTTATGTCGACCTTTTTTATTGCTTTTTCTGCGTACAATTATGTCTGAAAAATCCATCCAACACTTCTATATCAACGAACAGCAGTCTATCTACTTACTGTCTCATCATGATGCAAAAAAGCACCGTCAATGGCTGAATATCTGTAAAAAACAATTGAGCCAACTTGGCTATAAACATGTTGAGGTAATTGGCTCCGGTGCATTTGGCTTCGTATTTGCTGGTACAAGTGATATGGGGAAAGACTGGGTGTTTAAATTTTCTCGGATCACGCTTGCCCAAAGTGTGCGTGATAGGCTTGAAGATGAAGGCTATATGTTGTCGCAAATTGACAACCCGATGGTGCCAAACTTCTATGCCTTCGAACGAGTAAAAAAGCAAGGCATTTTAATGATGGAGCGTGCCCCTGGTGAAGATTTAGAAAAGATCTCACTCAAAAAGGGCCGTTTTAAAGCGCATGAGTTGGTAAGCCTCGCGCTAAAACTCAGGAATGTGTTGGTTGATTTGCGTGAGCGTCGCAATGGTATGTCTCCTCAGCCTATCGTTCATGGAGATATTAAGCCATCCAATATCGTTTGGGATGAAGCTTCCGATGGTTTCTCTTTGGTTGATTGGGGAAGCTCAGTCTATGCTCAGGTGGATGTACATGGCGAGCCTATCGCCAGCAATATCATGGATTTGATGTCATCAGATGTAAGTACAACCAACGCTCGGATGGGAGATGTGTACTTTATTGGCGATGAGCAAATGTCGGGTGCACAATCTTCTCCTCGCTTCGATGAACAAGGCGTTGCATCGACGATTTATGCACTGGCTAGTGCACAATCATGTCGTTTTGGTGCTCAGGTCATTCCTGCTAGCGCCTTAGGGCTGCCAAAAGTATTTGCGCAAGTGCTGGATGGCATGCTTAGCAAAGACAAAGCAACGAGGGATAGCGCAGGGGATTACTTTGTTCGTAATATGCCAGCAATGGCAAAAATGTATTTACCTGATTTAACACTGTCAGAGAAAAAATCCCGCATTCCCTTTTGGACCTACGAAACCACAGTTAAGCCTGAAACGGTCGTCTATAGCTCACGCAAGCAGTTTTTGCGTCGTGCTGACGATAAACACAATCTAAGAGACGTAAACGACGCGCAATTAGATAGATATTATAAAGAGTTTTTGTTTGATACCGGCGATACCGAGAAAGCCTTTTTGGCCTCAATCAGCAGACTGGCAAAATATCCGGTCGTTGGTGGTCTTAGTTTTCATTGGAAAGACGCTCAGGTATTTGTTGAGTCGAGTCTTATTTTACACGATGAAACATTGAGTCTTGCATTTAAAGACGCGTTGAACGCCACCGTAATGATTGCGCAGGGGATCAAACAAAAAGGCTTGTTTAAATGCTGTTTGTTCGACGCGCGGCAAACTATTCAATTGACTCGTGACGGCACCGGTGCGTTCCAATTTGACCATCTGCCAGAACTAGAGTTTAGCGTGAGCGATATTTCGAGCAATGAAATTACACGCCCGCATTCATACTTTGAAGACGGCAAAGATCCAGACGAGCAACTGCAGCTGCCAAGACAGATAATTCAATGCGTGTTCGAGTTAAATCAGATCCACCATACAGGTTGCATCATTTTTGAATCGTTGCAAGATAGGATGAAAATTCATTATTACTACCGGCTACTTGATGCTAACAAAGAGGCGCAATTTAAGGCACTACTGACTCGGATCATGCAATACGCGGTTAGTATTCAAGATTATGGCGTAGCAGGGTTTATGAAGCTGCCCTATAAAAATACACGTGAGTTTGCTCTATGCGACCGTCAGCCTGACTTTTTCTTTCCCAAAAACCCCAAAACATTTGTTGTTAACACTTAGGTGCTACTTAGGTGTTAGTACCACTTCTGGCCAGTCATTGAGGCTCTAGCTGATTTATGAAATAGTGACTATACCAATTCAAATTGCTATAACCTAGCTGACGAAGGAAAGTGATGAGCAATCAACTTGCTTGCGATAGTAATGCTATTCGTAAGTCTATAGAAGTGCTGTACAAGCAAGAAAGCCGGAAAATTTACGCCACACTGATCCGCCTTCTAGGTGACTTTGAGTTAGCGGAAGAAGCATTGCAAGACGCGTTTAATGTGGCGTTAAAACACTGGCCTACTCAAGGTATGCCAGAAAACCCAGTCCCTTGGTTAATTTCTACTGGTCGCTTTAAAGCCATTGATGCAATACGTAAACAGCAACGTCAAAGAGAAAAGCTAGAAGTTGCTGCTACTGAAGTGGATGGGGTTTCTGACATCGCAGGCCACGCTCAAGAGCAAAACGCCAATGCAATTGAAGACGACCAATTGCGGTTAATTTTTACCTGCTGCCATCCGGCTATTGATCCAAAAGTACAAGTTGCGCTTACTCTGCGGGAGGTCTGTGGACTAACAACAGAAGAAATTGCCAGTGCATTTTTGGTGTCAAACACAACAATGGCACAACGAATTGTGCGCGGCAAAGCGAAGATCCGTGATGCCCGTATTCCGTTCGAGCTGCCAGACGACACTGACTTTAACAACCGACTTGATGCGGTGCTCACGGTTATCTATCTGGTCTTTAATGAAGGGTATTCAGCAACACAAGGCGAACTTGCAATACGCAGTGAACTGACTTCGGAGGCCATTCGCTTAACTCGTTTACTTTATTCTCTAACGCCAGATCCAGAAGTGGCGGGGTTACTCGCTTTGATGCTTTTGAATGATGCAAGAAAGGCAGCGCGCACCAATGCCAGCGGCGACATTATTTTACTGGAAGATCAAGACCGAAGCCTTTGGAGTAAAGATATGATTGCAGAAGGTACGCAGTTGGTCGCTGAAATAATGCGCGCCGGTGAATATGGCTTTTACACCATTCAGGCGGCTATTTCTGCGACTCATGCTGTTGCGACAACTGCAGCGGCGACAGATTGGTCACAGATTGTTGAATTATATGCTCAGCTACACCAAGTGAGTCCGTCTCCTGTTATTGAGCTCAACCAAGCGGTTGCAATCGCTATGAAAGAGGGGCCTGATGCGGGTATTACCATTATAGAGCGGCTATTTGAGCACAAAGAAATGCAAAGGTATCACTTGGCTCATGCGGCTTATGGCGAACTATTATCTCGTGCTGGCAGAACGGCTAGTGCGATTAATGCATTTAAAACGGCTCTCAATTTAACAACGCAATTACCAGAGCAAAGGGTTCTCAAACAAAAGCTTCTCAAGCTCGGTGAAAATTAATTAAGAAAATTTTCCTTACTTTGTCGATCTCTAAAGAATGCATTCGACTAGAGTGTATAGAGCACTTTATTTATTAAAACCGCAGGTAACCTTTGGTTATTCAGCTCTATTTACAAAAGACAACAGGAGAATTGACGATGAAAGTAATGGTGATTGTAAAAGCAAGTGAAGGGTCTGAAGCAGGGGAGTTACCAACCGCGGAATTAATGACTGCGATGGGGGAATTCAATAATGCATTAGTTGATGCTGGAATTATGACTTCTGGTGATGGTTTAAAGCCAAGTAAAGAGGGAGTTCGCGTTCGTTTTAAAGGCGAAGAGCGGATTGTAACTAAAGGGCCTTTTGCAGAGACTAATGAGTTAATTGCGGGTTATTGGGTTTGGGAAGTAACATCAATGGAAGAGGCGCTAGAATGGGTTAAGCGCTGCCCTAATCCCATGAATGAGGAATCTGATATTGAAGTTCGACCGTTTTATGAAATTGCTGACTTTGCAGATATCGATCCCAGCGGCGAAATCCTCGAAGACGAAGAACAATTAAGACAAAAGATTGCGATGCAAACTGCACATGTTTGCAATTATTTGTTTTTTGCAGGGCGTACCGAAGAGGCACTTGAATACTATCAACAGCATCTATATGCCAAAGTCGGTCTGCTTATGCGCTTTAACGAAAGTCCAGATCCTATCCCTGATGGTGCGATACCAGAAAACTTCTCAGATAAAGTAATGCACTGTGAGTTTAGCATTGGCGATATGAAGATTTTTGCATCTGACGGCTGTGGTGATGATGCACCGTTTGCAGGATTTAGCTTGTCTATAACAATAGATTCTGAACAAGAAGCTCACCGAGCATTTAATGCGCTAGCCGATGGTGGCACGGTCAGAATGCCATTACAAGAAACATTTTGGTCCCCCCTTTATGGTCAAGTCATTGATAAATTCGGTGTTGCGTGGATGGTGATGTTACCTAGTAATGCTAATTAACCTTGAGCACGGAATAGCTAAGTCAAAGCGAGCAGCAAAAGACGCTCGCTATTCAGATACTAATTAATAAGGAGCTGGACACACTATGAAATATGTCGCTTTGGTTTATTACGATGAACAAGCAATGGAAAAGCTCTCACAAGATGAATGGGACGCACTTAACCGTGAATGCATCGCGTGTGGGGAATCATTAAAAGAGCGCGAGCAGATGATAGGGGGTAATGCGTTACTCTCAACTCAAAGTGCGACAACATTGCGGATACGAGCGGGTAAAGTCGATATTACCGACGGTCCATTTGCAGAGACTAAAGAGCAGCTTGCGGGGTTTTATTTACTTGATGTTAAAGACTTAAATGAGGCTATCCAAGCGGCTAGCAAAATTCCGCCTGCACGCTATGGCAGCATCGAAATTCGGCCTGTTCGCGAGTTACAAGACGAGAACAATGTCAGCTATGAAGCACAAAGACGTGGATAATAGAGGGGTCAAAGATGAGTTATATTGATGGTTTTGTATGCGCTGTACCCACCAATAAGCGCGAAGAATATCAAGCGCACGCCAGCAAAGCGGCAAAGGTATTTAAAAAATTTGGAGCAGAACGCGTTGTCGAGGCATGGGGGGATGATGTTCCTGATGGAACGCTTACCTCTTTTCCACTGGCTGTTAAATGTAAGCCCGATGAAACTGTGGTGTTTTCCTGGATCACTTGGCCTTCAAAAGAAGTGCGTGATGCTGGAATGGCAGAAGTATTCAAAGATCCTATTTGCGATCAAAAAGCTAATCCAATGCCGTTTGATGGCAAAAGGCTTATCTATGGTGGCTTTAAGACAATAGTAGAGTGTTAACCTTAGTTATTAAATTGGGCTGAGTTATCAGTCCAATTGACATGGAGATGATATATGCCGAACTTTACCATTACCACGTTTGATTGGGTGCCTGAGCTGCCAAGAGGATATGTCAGGGACATTCGCTTGCGCTGGGCGCTAGAAGAGGCGGGCATACCCTATGATATAGAACTTACCGCTTTCAATGAACGAGAAAATGCGCATTATTTGCATCAACCATTTGGCCAAGTTCCTTGGCTTAGCCATGAAGATAAGGAGATATTCGAAAGTGGTGCTGGTCTGTTATACATCGCTGAACATAGCGATGAATTAATATCGACAGAAAATAGGTCATCGGTAATACAGTGGTTATTCGCCGCGCTCAACTCTGTAGAAATGGCAACTCTTCCATGGACAATTTTGAAATTTTCTGGAGATACTTTTGATAGCGATAGCAGCAAAGCGATAGAGCGATTTTTACATAGCCGCTTGAAACACATGAATGAATATCTTAGGGGAAAAACTTGGTTGGCTGAGCAATTTTCTGTTGCAGACATCGCGATGGCTGATGTACTTCGTTTGGTCGATAGGTTTGATGGGCTAAAACAATATAGCTATTGCCGAAAGTATCTAGAGCAATGTATTTCTAGATCAGCTTTTAAAAAAGCATACAAAGATCAGCTGGAATTGTACTCTACCGTAAGGTGACCAAATAAATGGAAGGAGGTGTTTATGCAACAAATTAAAAAAGCCAGCAATTTGCTGGCTTAATGCTTAAATTGGCGAAAAGGTAGGTTAGTTACCATTTTCCTCAGCGTACTTTTTGCATGCTTCTTTATCTTCACATTCACCGTATAGATATAGTGAGTGATTCGTTAGTTTGATGCCATTGCTGTTCGCGATTTCTTCTTGGCGTGTTTCAATAACGTCATCTTCAAATTCGACAACTTTGCCACATTTTAAACATACCAAGTGATCGTGGTGCGTGCTGCCAGACAGCTCGAAAACAGATTTACCGCCTTCAAAGTGGTGACGTGTTACAATACCTGCATCATCAAATTGGTTTAGTACGCGATATACCGTAGCTAGGCCAATTTCTTCACCTTTGTCTAATAAGATCTTGTACACATCTTCTGCGCTGATGTGTTGATTATCAGGAGACTGAAGGATCTCTAAAATTTTGATGCGTGGAAGCGTTACTTTTAAACCAGCCTTTTTAAGCTCTAAGTTGTGATCAGTCATTAAATCTGTCTCAATCTGTTAGTTATAATTTGTCTTAGGTCAATATTCACGACGCTATACCTAAGAATAACTTGCTCGGGCAGCAAGTGCAAAGCAAATGGAATTAATCTTCCAGCTCGCTTAAGCACATTTCATCATATACTTGTGCGCACCATTGTTTAACACGTTGTTCTGTTAACTCTGGCTGACGGTCTTCATCAATACCAAGACCAACAAATTTACCATCTTCAACGACAGCTTTTGACGCTTCAAAGTCATAACCATCAGTAGACCAATGGCCAACAACAATAGCGCCGCGTTCGGTGACGATGTCGTTGATCATGCCCATCGCATCAAGGAAGTATTCAGCATAATCCTCCTGATCGCCACAACCGAAGATAGCAACCAGCTTGCCTTCGAAATCGACTTCTTCAAGTTCAGGGAAAAAATCATCCCAGTCACATTGCGCTTCACCGTAGTACCATGTTGGAATACCGAACAGTAGTAAATCGAATTCAGCAATCTCTTCTTTACTGCTTTTAGCAATGTCTTTTACGTCAACGAGCTTTTTACCTAGCTCTTTTTGAATCATTTTAGCAACGTGCTCTGTATTACCAGTATCACTGCCGAAAAAAATACCTACGCTTGCCATTAATTGCTTACCTTCTATCTATTAACCGCTAACTTTTCTTGTAAGATGGTCTCGATGAGTGCACTTCGACTAATGTTTTGCGACTCTGCCATATCACTTAGCGCTTGATACAACTCTGATGAAACCTTAAATTCTACCCTTTTTAGGCCACGAGCACGATCTCTCTTGATTTGATTGCGCTTGTTAACCTTTAACTGCACTTCTCGTGGCAGTGGATTCGTCTTAGGACGTCCGGGACGTTTTTCATTTTCAAATAGGTCGATAGTCGTTCTATCTGTTTCAG
Source organism: Pseudoalteromonas sp. GCY (assembly GCF_016695175.1). Taxonomy (NCBI): domain Bacteria; kingdom Pseudomonadati; phylum Pseudomonadota; class Gammaproteobacteria; order Alteromonadales; family Pseudoalteromonadaceae; genus Pseudoalteromonas; species Pseudoalteromonas sp. GCY. The sequence continues at coordinate 2,166,701 of NZ_CP068023.1, read as the reverse complement.
CCTTGGCCATTATCCAACACCTGCGCCTTGCCAAAACACTTGGATCAAGCCTTTTGCTATAAATCCAGAGCAACCAAGAAACAACACCAGCCAAACGATATAGCGTCCGAACTTTGGCACGTCACCTTTTTTCAGTACGTCCTGAATCGCCATACCGATGAAAAAGAATATACCAGCTAGCGCAAACCACAGCCCTAGTGTTTCAAATTCATTTATAAATTGACTGACCATCTGAGCTCTACTCAATATTTAAACGGCGGCTACTATATCATAACCTAAATGCATAAATTAAGTTTATAACGGTAAATTCGATTCGTTTTATTGAAGAAAATCAATAATTGAGCGATTTACCGCTTCGGGCTTTTCAGCATGTAGCCAATGGCCCGCACCTTGTATTATTTTTGCTCGCGCATTTGGGAAAAAACGAGCGATGGCTTCCCTATGCTCAGGCAGGATGTAGTCAGAATTATTCCCTTTAATGAACAAAGTATCGCACAAACAGGAATGAGTTTCATTAATATTTGATGTGATTGTATCGTATTTTTCAGTAATTACGTCTAAATTGAAACGCCAAGCAAGTTTGCCTTCTTCATTTTTTGCTAAACTTTTGAGCAAAAACTGACGCACGCCGAGGGTTTCAATATACTGCGACATGATGGTATCTGCTTCACTACGACTTGATACATCACTTTTTTGCACTTCGTTCAGCGCAGCAATTATTGCATCATGTCTTGAGTGATAATCAACAGGTGCAATATCTAATACGACAAGTTTGTTGATGCTTTCTGGGAATAGTTGGGCGAATTGCATTGCCACTTTACCACCCATTGAGTGACCAACGAGGTGTATTTTATCCAGTTTCAACTCATCCATTAGTGATTTGACGTCATTTGCCATTATTGGATAGGACATTTGCTCATCATGAAAAGAGCGACCGTGATTTCTCAAATCGACGTTAATCACATTGAAATGTTCAGCAAGTGCTTTTGCCACGACATTTACATTTTCCAAAGAACCAAATAGTCCGTGCATAACAAATACACTAGGTTTGGCTTGGTCGCCAATTTGTTGATAGTTTAACTGCATAAATCCTCCAAATTTGGCACTAATTGTGACATTGAAGAGTAAAAATGCAAAGCCATAGAGTAATAAGTTAAATTTGGATATACTAAGTGACAATTGAAATGAGTTGCTCCTAATTAGCATAGATGACAGGAAACGCATGAAAAAGATAGAAATAGATGACGAGCTATATCAATACATTGCAAGTAACACACAAAGTATTGGAGAAAGTGCTTCTGAGATTTTACGTCGTTTATTAAAACTTACTCCTGGGACAGAATCTAAACCCGTCGCACAGCAGGAAGAAAAACAAGTACAAGAAATGGCAGCTGAGTCACAAACAAAAACACCAAGCCAACCTGTAAAGCCAGCAGCGAATGTCTTTAATATTCTAAATAAAGAAGAGCTTGCCATGCAAAAGGGTGTAGTCGGGCGCTTTTTGTTTATCCTATCCGCGCTCCATCGTACACATAAATCCGAATTTAATAGTGTGCTTGAAATTAAGGGCCGCGATAGAGTTTACTTCGCTACGAGTAAAAATGCACTACTCGAAAGTGGTAGCAGTATGAACCCGAAAAATATCGCAGACAGCGAATATTGGGTGATGACAAATTCAAATACGACTAGAAAGAAAATGATGCTTCATGAAGTAGCTAAGGTGTTAGGTTACACAGATGAAGCTGCCGAGAAAATTAGAGACTACCTATAAGTAAGGAAATCTTATGGCGATCCATCCGCAAGCTGGCAAGAAGGTATCGAAAGAATTATTGGTAAATGTACCTAAGCTGGTTTCATCGTACTATTTAAATGAGCCTGATTTAGAAGCGTATCCAGAGCATTGTGTCGCCTTTGGCACAAGTGGCCACCGAGGTTGCTCACTTAATTTTAAGTTTAATGAGTCGCATATTCTGGCCATCACTCAAGCGATTTGCGATTACCGTAAAAACAACAATATTTACGGTCCGCTTTTTCTTGGTAAGGACACTCATGCGTTGTCGGAAGCCGCTTTTAACTCGGCTATTGAGGTCTTGGTGGCCAACGAAGTACAAGTTATCACACAAGAAAATGATGACTACACACCAACACCTGTGATCAGCCACGCGATTGTCTCGCACAATTTAATCAATCCACACGAGCTTGCAGATGGCATTGTAGTTACGCCATCACATAACCCGCCAGAAGATGGCGGGTTTAAATATAATCCCCCAAATGGTGGACCTGCCGATACCGATGTCACCAAATGGATTGAAGATAGAGCTAATCAGCTACTACTCGAAGATTTGGTTGAAGTTGAATTATTCCCGTTTGCGAAAGCGAGAAGATCTGGATTTATCAAGTATGAAGATCTGATCACTCCATATGTTGAAGACTTGGGTAATATAATTGATATGGAAGCCATTGCTCGAGCCGGTGTTAATATTGGTGTGGATCCACTTGGTGGTTCAGGTGTTAATTTCTGGCCTGTGATCGCCAAACACTACGACTTGAAGCTCACGGTTGTAAATGACGTCGTCGACCCAAGTTTTGCCTTTATGCCACTTGATAAAGACGGCAAGGTGCGCATGGACTGTTCATCACCTTTTGCAATGACTAATTTGATAGCACTGAAAGATGACTACGATATAGGTATTGGTAATGATCCAGATTTCGACAGACATGGCATTGTCACACCCGATGGCCTGATGAATCCTAATCACTTTTTAGCCGTTGCAATTGATTATCTCATTAAACACCGAAGCTGGAAGAGTTCAGTAAAAATCGGTAAAACACTGGTATCTAGTGCCATGATTGACAAAGTGTGTGGCGCAAACGGCCGAGAAGTTTACGAAGTGCCAGTTGGCTTTAAATGGTTTGTGGACGGGTTAGCAGCTGGAGAGCTCGCGTTTGGCGGTGAAGAGAGTGCTGGCGCAGCGTTTTTAAGAAAAGACGGCACCACATGGTGTACAGACAAAGACGGTTTTATCATGGGGTTACTTGCCGCTGAGATCCTAGCTGTTACAGGTAAATCGCCATCTCAGCATTACCAAGCATTTGAACAAGCATTTGGCGCGCCTGTATACAAACGTATCGATGCACCCGCAAATACTGAGCAAAAAGCAAAGCTCAAGGCATTAAGCGCGGACAATATCAAGGCGGACACCCTAGCAGGTGATAAAATTACTCAGATATTAACCAATGCCCCTGGTAACGGCGCGGCTATTGGTGGCCTTAAAGTCGTTACCGAAAACGGTTGGTTTGCGGCGCGTCCATCGGGCACTGAAGATATCTATAAAATTTATCTTGAATCATTTAAAGGTGAAGCACATTTAGCTGAACTTGAACATGAGGCAAAGACATTGGTTGACTCAGTGATTAGTTAACAAAAAGCTTCTAAAAGCCATACTCCTCGTATGGCTTTTTTGTATCCCAATTCGAATTACTCAACAACATCAATTTGGAATTATGACGTACTTAGCAGAATTAAAACAAAGCGGTGACTTTCTTACTATCACAAGAAATAACGAATTTACACTTGACCCCGTAAACTTCACTTTAGACAACGGTACCTTGGTTGAAGTCCATGATACTGGTGTGATCCAGTTTACGCCCGCAGGTGAAACAACGAAAGATATTGTGCTATCGAGCGCTGTGCACGGCAATGAAACCGCGCCAATTGAGATATGTGATGAGCTTATCCAACATATTATTACCGGCAAGCTAGTGTTGGCGCAGCGGGTATTATTTATTTTTGGTAACCCGAAATCCATTAATATCGGCCAGCGTTTTGTCGATGAAAATCTAAACCGCCTATTTAACGGTGCACATAATCAAGAAACAGATAACCCCGAAAAGGTCCGAGCACAAAAATTAGAGGGTTACGTTGGGAGATTTTTTGAACAGGGTGGTAACGAGCGCTATTGTTGTCACTATGACCTTCATACTGCTATTCGAGGGTCTAAAAACGAAAAGTTTGCAGTTTATCCGTTTTTACATGGTAAGCCGTGGAAGAAATCACAGCTGCAGTTTTTATTGTCATGCGGTGTCAATACCGTGTTAATGATGCGCTCGGCGGCGACAACATTTAGTTACTTTTCTTCTTACCAGTTTGGGGCCGATGCTTTCACTATCGAACTTGGGCAGGTGAAGCCATTTGGTGAGAATAACATGGCTAGCTTTGCAAAAACCAAGGAAACTCTAAAAGCATTAATTAGCCAAGAAAAGGTAGAATATAAAGAATTTAATGCAGATGAATTTGAGTTATTTACGGTTCATCGTACTATCAATCGTACTCAAGCCGAATTTTCTTTTCCATTCCCTGATTCTGCAGAGAATTTTACAGGCTTTTCGAAAGGTGAATTACTAGCGACGGACGGAGATAAGCAGTATTTCGCTGAGGTTGAGGGCGAAGCTATTATCTTCCCAAATGCCAATGTTGCTTTGGGGCAACGTGCATTACTAACCGTTGTACCGTTAGAGGTTGATGAAAACTTCATATAAATCATAGATGTAAAATTCTACTTGCCTTCGTATCAAAATCTTTCCAAAAACATTGATGCATTTTCACGGTTATTCATCTAGGATTAGTTGAATAACCGTTTACGTTAACGTAAAGTTGAAACGCTTTAATTTAATTTACTTACTTAAATCGCAAATATTATTCAGTCTTTGATAAGTTGTTAGACCAGTTATTCATACTAACCACGAATGTGATCAAGACCAATTAACACAATCATAAATGCGAGGTGAGTTAAGACTCTTTTCGTCTTACGCAATCTGAAGCCAGATCTCGTATGAGAAAGTCGGGTTTGAACTCCGTAAGTTTGTTATGACAACAAGAGAAGGTAGGTTATGACTAACCCCAATAATATATCCTTAAATATCAGCCACGCGCTGGAATTTATAGATGGTCATGCACTCAATATCCCTACATTAAAGATTTTAAGTGACCAAGGCGATGTTTTAGACGGTGCAACAGCACCAGATATTGATAAAGAAACGGCATTAAGAATTTACTCTACAATGCGGTTTATTCGTTTACTTGACGAGCGTATGCAAGGTGCTCAGCGTCAAGGACGTATTAGCTTCTACATGCAATGTCTTGGCGAAGAAGCCGCTGTTACGGCAAGTGCTGCAGCGCTAAAAGAAGATGACATGATCATGGCTCAGTACCGTGAGCAAGCCGCAATTCACTATCGTGGTTTTTCGCTTGAGCAGTTCATGAATCAGTTGTTCTCGAATGAGAAGGACTTAGGCAAAGGCCGCCAAATGCCTGTGCACTATGGTTCTAAAGAATTACATTACCTAACTATTTCGTCGCCGCTAGGAACGCAAATTCCTCAAGCAACGGGCTATGCGTACGGCCAAAAGTTAAAACACATTGATAAAGAAACCGGCGAGCTAACGTCTGAAATCGATAACGTCACGATTTGCTATTTTGGCGAAGGTGCTGCGTCAGAAGGTGACTTCCACGCTGGTCTAAACATGGCAGCAGTGCATGGTTCACCAGTTATTTTCTATGCACGTAATAACGGTTATGCGATTTCAACACCTGCGGATGAACAGTTCAAAGGTGATGGTATTGCCGCTCGCGGTGTTGGCTATGGTATAAAAACTATCCGTGTGGATGGTGCCGATGCGCTTGCCGTTTACGCTGCGACACAAGCTGCGCGTAAAATTGCAGTTGAAAACGGTGAGCCTGTGATGATTGAATCTATTGCATACCGATTGGGTGCGCACTCAACTTCTGATGATCCGTCTGGTTACCGTACTAAAGATGAAGAAGCTGAATTTAAAAATAGTTGCCCGGTAAATCGATTTAAGCAATGGCTTCTAAAACAAAATTGGTTGGATGAAGCCCAAGATGATGCGGAAAAAGAAAAAATCCGTGAAGATATCTTGGCTGCATTGAAGGTTGCAGAGAAGGTACAGAAGCCTACATTAGAAGATCTGGTCTCAGATGTTTATGACACGCCAATTCCATCGCTGCAGAAACAATATGATGAATTGAAAGCGCATATTAAAGCTTATCCAGACGCATACCCAGTCACAGCAGGGAGAATTAAATAATGGCTAAAATGAACATGCTACACGCCATTAATTCGGCGCTAGATATCACGATGGCGGAGCATCCGCAAGCTTGTATTTTTGGTGAAGACGTTGGCTATTTTGGTGGTGTATTCCGTGCAACGTCAGGCCTTCAAGAAAAATACGGAAAACACCGTGTTTTTAATACGCCATTGACTGAACAGGGTATTTTGGGTTTTGCCAATGGTCTTGCAGCGTTTGGTGCCCCTGCGCTTGCTGAAATTCAATTTGCGGATTATATCTTCCCAGCATTTGACCAAATCGTGAACGAGTCGGCCAAGTTCCGTTATCGCTCAGGTAATGAGTTTGATGTGGGTAACTTAACAATTCGTACGCCATACGGTGGTGGTATCGCAGGTGGTCTATATCATTCGCAATCGCCAGAAGCTTACTTTGCGCATACACCTGGTCTTAAAATTGTAGTACCGCGTAACCCGTATCAAGCAAAAGGCCTACTGCGTGCTGCCATTAAAGACGATAACCCGGTTATCTTCTTTGAACCTAAGCGCTTATATCGCGCTTCTGTTGGTGAAGTGCCTGAAGAAGATTACAGCATCGAGCTTGGTAAAGCCGAAGTAATTAGAGAAGGTACTGACATAACGCTATTGGCTTGGGGCGCGCAGATGGAAATCATTGAACAAGCGGCGCAAAAAGCTGAAGAAGCGGGTATTAGCTGTGAGATAATCGACTTAAGAAGCATTCTTCCTTGGGATATGGACACGGTAGCCAAGTCAGTGGTTAAAACGGGTCGTTTGGTCGTGAGCCACGAAGCGCCAATCACAAATGGTTTTGGCGCTGAGATTGCAGCAACCATACAAAAAGAGTGTTTCCTGCATTTAGAATCTCCAATTGAGCGAGTTTGTGGATTAGACACGCCATATCCTCTAGCACTTGAGAAAGAGTATGTGCCAGATGCACTGAAAGTGTTCGCCGCTATCAAACGTTCTATGGAATTTTAAGGATAAGTTATGGCTAAAGAATTTATCTTACCAGATATTGGTGAAGGCATCGTAGAGTGCGAAATCGTCGAGTGGTTGGTGGCTGTTGGTGATGAAGTAAAAGAAGATCAGCCTATTTGTGACGTAATGACGGATAAGGCATTAGTGCAGATCCCCGCAGTACATGACGGTGTGATCACTAAGCTGCATTACGAAAAAGGTGAAATTGCAAAGGTACATGAACCTTTGTTTGCAATGGATGTTGCCGGCGAGCAAGCTGCTCAGCCAGAGCAATCAGCACCTCAATCCTCGCCAACTACTTCAACCAGTGCTGTACTTGAAGACTTCATCTTACCAGATATTGGTGAAGGCATTGTTGAGTGCGAAATCGTTGAATGGCTTGTTGCTGAAGGCGATGAAATCAAAGAAGATCAGGCTGTTTGTGATGTAATGACTGACAAGGCGCTAGTGCAAATTCCAGCCAAGTACGATGGTATTGTTGAAAAACTCTATTATCAAAAAGGCGAGATAGCACAAGTGCATAATCCGCTATTCCAAATGAAGTTGGCGTCATCTCACGCTGGAAAATCAAACGATCCAATCGCTGATGTCCACAAACCTAAAGAAAGTACAGCACAAGCTGTTACTACAAGCGATGAGGCTACGCGTAGTTTGCCGAAAAATGGTAAAGCAATTGCTTCTCCAGCTGTACGCCGCAAGGCGCGCGAAGTTGGTGTTGACCTTTCTGAAGTGCCAGGCTCTGGTAAAAATGGTCGCGTGTATAAAGAGGACATCGAACATTTCCTTGAGCACGGTGTAAGTGGCGCTTCGACATCGCGTGAAGCTAGCACAACGGTACAGCCTCAAACGCAAAAGCCGACACCTACCTCAGAAGGTGGTAAAAGAGTTGAGCCTCTACGTGGTATGAAAGCGGCGATGGCCAAACAGATGGTGGCCTCTGTTTCGACGATCCCACATTTCACTTACTGTGACGAGATTGACTTAACCGATTTAATAGCGCTTCGTGGTGCTTTGAAAGAGCAATATGCCAAACAAGGCGTGAAGCTGACGATGATGCCATTTTTTATCAAGGCGTTGTCACTTGCAATCAATGAATTCCCAATTTTGAATGCAAAAGTAAATGATGACTGTACAGAAATCACTTATTTTGATGACCATAATATTGGTATGGCGGTGGACAGCAAGTTGGGTCTTTTAGTCCCAAATATCAAATCTTGCCAAAGCAAATCGATTGTTGAAGTTGCCCAATCAGTTACTGAACTGACGGAAGCCGCTAGGGAAGGGCGAGTATCTCCTGAATCGCTGAAAGGAGGTACTATCTCAATCTCAAACATAGGGGCGATTGGTGGCACGGTTGCTACACCGATTATTAATAAACCAGAAGTTGCTATCGTTGCGCTTGGCAAAGTGCAGCAGTTACCGCGCTTTGATGCACAAGGTAATGTGGTTTCGCGCTCTATCATGCAAGTAAGTTGGTCTGGCGACCATCGTATTATCGATGGTGGCACGATCGCACGTTTCAATAATTTATGGAAAACCTTCCTAGAGGAACCGGCTAAAATGATGATGGCAATGCGCTAATCCTTGTTTTTGCTAGTTTCTACTTGTTGTAAAGGGCCTTTACGGCCCTTTTTTATTTGTAAAAATTTAACAGTAGTAAGCGGTAATATTTAAATTATTGAATTGGAAATTACTGTGAAAGTCATGCTGAAATTATGTCAATGCAATAGCTGAACATGATTTGGCCGATAAAAATAGCCATTCAATCAATTATAAAGCTTTAAAACTAGGTAAGTTTTACTGAGTGAATTACTTGGATTGATTGGCGCACCATCTCTGATGTGCGAGACAATTCTTAACAAGGTTGCATAACTCCAAATACCTGCAAGTTATATATTTAACCTTAAATCTTACGTAGTTCAATTTGATTAGTGAATCTGAATTACTTCCCATATGCTTCGTTGGAATTGTACTTTGGGTGTAGTAGGTGTGTAGCTGTAAGTCTTATACCAATGCGCTTAATTAAGTGATCTATTTTGGGGCGAGAGGATCTTGTCAATAACACCGCTTCCGCATCCTGCTTACGCCAAGGTACCTACATCCTGTGGGCAAGGCTTAAATTTTGCTATTTAATTGTTCTAAATGAGAAATTTTTAATGCAGTTAGCGTCAGATTTGCTCCTTCAAATTGAGCAAGTATTAAGTTGTACCGTTAAGATCTCTGTTCACGGGAGCAAAAAGAAGCCTTAAAAATATGCCATTTCACTCATGAAATGGCATCTAGATTTATAACGTACTAAGAAATTTTAAAACTTGTACGTGAAACCAGCGCTGAATACGCGGCCATAAGTGAATCTTGCAACTGATAGCTCACGAACACTTGGGTACCAATCGAATAGATTATCCACTCGGAAACGCACAACGGCATTATCATTCAGGTAATATGAACCACCTAAAGTATATAACGTCTGTGATTGGATCTTGTTATACGGATTACCGTTTTGATCGATATAATCATAGAAATTAGTAGAGTCGTTGTTGCGATTACCTTCACCGTGGTACTCAACATCAAAATACACGTTAATGTCTTCGAGAGTATAGTCAAATCTTAAATCACCAAGCCAATCAGGGTTGTCGTATTCACCTGTATTGTCTTCGAAGTCGAAGCCGGTATTAGATTTTGCGTCTTTTTTAAGGTTATATAGTCGCGAACGAATACCTAACTCACCAGAGTTTTCAGGTAGTAATCCACCAATAAGTGGATATTGGTGCAATGGACGCTTGAACATGACCTCATATTCATATGTCTCAAACTCTTGAAGTGCAGCATTTACATAACCAGATTCAAACGCTTTATCAGCAGGGATCTGGAAGTCTGCGCCTCGTCTAAATTTACCACAGAACTCATTCGGGTAATTAGTAGAGTCGTAACATGCATTTAAGATGTCGGTGAGAGTGAAGTCAACAATCGCGTCTTCAATATCGATCTTTATATAATCAATTTTAAAGCTGAAGCCTTCAAACCACTCTGGAGCATAAACAAGTCCAATATTTAAACCTTCTGCTTTTTCGCTTTCAAGGTCTATATTACCACCAGTTGTACCAACCCTTGAGGCATTTCCTGATACCGCCTTATAACCATCTGGTACACCAGCAGCTTCACAGTTAGCTCTTCTTGTCGCTGGGCTTGGACCTTTATCTATATTATTGATATCACATGGATCTGTGCCGAATTGAGAGTCTTGAATTACAGGTAAAAATAGTTCGGTAACAGACGGTGCTCTAACGGTTTCTGAATAGTTAGCTCTAACCATTAGGTCACTGATTGGCTGGTAATTTAGACCTACAGCCCAAACATTGTCTTTACCCGCTGCATCATTGTCAATTCTACGGAACGAAGCGTCAACGCTCAGCGTATTTACAAGTGGAATATCCATATCGCTTGAAACTAGCGGTAGACTGATTTCCGCAAATAAATCTTGTGTAGTATACGAACCTGAAGTAGATGCATTAGCCAAACCACTGTTTAACACATTTGTACCATCTTCACTAAAGCTTGCTTTTTCTGTACGTCTTTCGTAACCAAATGCTGCAGCTAAATAACCTGCAGGTAATTCGATAATATCACCTATGGTGAACGCTTGAAGGATATCTTGTTCAACACGTGAATAACCCATTGCAGGTTAGGTGATATAATCAAGAACTTCTTGAGAAGCAGGACCAAATGGGTTGTACGCAACGCACTTGCCAACTTCACCCAGTACCGATTGGGTTTCTGTTACACCAAAACCGCTAGTCGTATATTTGTCGTGATAGCCGTCAACATAGTTGGCTTTACAGTCAATAGCGCCATTGTTATAACCAACATCGATAGCCGCTAAGAAGCGATTTTCGTTGATGTTAAAGTCTTGAGAGAATATTTTGCTTACACCCTGTTGATAGAAAACATCCCATTTCCATTCGTTTTCTCCCAGTTCAAAATAACCATCAAAGCCAATTTTTAAACTTCTTACATCAGATTCATTGGTAATTTTACGTTTACCCAATGAAGTCCAAGCTTTGTGCATATAAAACTCACCTGGACCACCAAGGTAGTTTTCAAGGCGATTCCTTGTTTCACTTGGTAAGTAAACATAGTCTGTGTCGAATTTAAGTGCAGCGCCAAGGCCACCGAATAGACCAGAACTATATTTGTTTGGTTGATAGCCTTCATTTACCGCATCTGATGAGTTAAAGAAGCCTAGTACAGACATGTTGATATCATCTGTAAGCTTATAATTACCTGATATAGTAAAGTTGTAACGCTCAAACCCTTCTCGAGCAGTATTAGATTCAGCAAGGTCCAAGCCGTCACCACCAGAAGACCAAACCGCATTACCTGTAGGTGTTCCTGTGTTGAAAGGGGTTAATTGCCCGTTACCACTTGGGTCAAATTGTAAAAATGAACCATCTGGCCACGCACCTAAACCCGCATTAACTACCGCTCTGTCGGTCCTAGAGTGATAAGACCAGAGTTTGATAGAATTCCAGCTCTACCATTTGGGTATAAACGACGTTGACCTGCAACAGGGTTGCCATCGGCATCAACTACCGCGTCAGATCCCAGAGGCGTATAACCACTCCATTGATCAACCCATGATGGTAATTCGGATGCTAAGATACTCTTCTGATCTTGGTATTCAAAACTAAAAACTAAGTTGCCTTTATCTTCATTGAAGTTTCCGCCAAATAAACCGCGGAATGACTTATCGTACTTACCTGCTTCATCATAATTCGTTACGTCAGCTGAGAATTCGGCACCTTCATAGTCAGTTTTTAAGATAAAGTTTACAACACCTGAAACGGCATCGGCGCCATACACTGGTGCACCACCCACTTTAACTACTTCTACTCGCTCAATAAGAGAAACCGGGATATTGTTTATATCTACCTGACTACCTGGTGCACTACCACCACCTACAGGTGAGTTACTTGACACAAACCGTGAACCATTAACAAGAGTTAGGGTACGTTGAGAACCCAGTCCGTACAAATTAACGGTACTTTGACCAACCCCTTGGGAAGCGGCTTGTTCGTTATTTGAAAGGTTTGCTGTCGCTGCAAGCGCGATACCAGGGACTTACTCTAACACTGATGCTAGGTTAGTTGTACCTCGTTTACTTATATATTCTGAGTCAATTGTTTCTATAGGTTGTGTCGGCTCTAGATCAACTCGAGAAATACGTGAACCTGTTACTTCTATGCGCTCAACTTTATCTACTACAGCTTGATTTGCGTCTTGTTCTTCTGCGTATACTGCTGGAGATACCGCTGCGATTGTCGCACTTACGGCTAAAGCCGCTTTGATTGACGATGAGAGTGTATTGATTTTCATAATTATTCCTATTTTTTAGCATATCTACGTATGCAATAGCGACTATATTTAGATTAATTACAAATTTACACACCCAATTGATAATTTACTTTTTTAAAATTAAATTGTTGCATTTTATACTGCGCAGCTAGAATTTGCGTGTTTTTTTAGTGTTTTGTTGTTAATTGTTAATTGTTAATTGTTAATTGTTAATTGTTAAATTTGTTATTGTTGTAATGAGGAAATTAAAAATTAATTGTACTGATTAGTTTACGAATTGAATATTTGTTCAAAGAGAGATAACTTATTTGACACTAATTTTATAACATTATTTAACTACAGCGTGATGGAGGGTATGAGACTCAATCAATTTATTATTGAGTCTCGATAACAAGTTTCAGGCTTATTCAATACCTCTCTTTGAATAAAGAGTTACTTTATCGGAAAGCAGGGTTACTTTAATGTGCTTGTCTTCGCTTCCCCAAATGCAATTGGTATGTAGCGTTTTCTCTTCACATTTATCAGCAGAGCCAAGAATGTTCTCAACTTCAGCTTTGTCCATGCCTACTTCTAGCTTGTTGTAGTTTTCTAAACTTACTTTAGAACAGCCGACTAGGGTGAGTAGCGCAGCAGCAGTTAGTAATTTTTTCATAGGGTTGCCCGTCTAATGTTTGTATTTTCTTATTTGAAAGATGACCCCAAGTTTGGGGTGATCTAAGTAATGTATGTCGCCGCTATACACGCGCGTATATTGAGACATACGAGCAGTACGAATATCGTTACCGTCTTCGTACTTTAAATCTAAATCTGTGGTCACGTAAAGGTAGTGTCTCACGTGAATTTTAATCAGGCCTTCAAGTTGCCATTGCACTTGCTCTTTTGATTCTTCGATATTAAAGCGATTTGACAATGAAGAAAACAGATCGTCATTTTCAGTTACGCTATAACTGGATGGTGGCGCAAACTGTTTGCCAGCAATAATTTCGATATTGGGAGCACGCTTGTTACTTTGTTCTGGGAATCGCCAACCAGTGTGCAACAGTGGCTTGAGTCCTTTACGTTTTAACTCAGCAATTTTGTTAGAAAAATTAAGCTGGGACTCATTCAACAAATAAATTGAGTCCATATGCTCTTGTGATTCAACCTGCGGCGAAAGAGGCAAAGTGTCGAATTTTTCAACATAGTTTGCATCTGGATCGCAAGAACTAGAGCGCGCGCCTGAGGTTAATTCACGAATAAAATCTTGCTCAGCAAACTGCTCACTGCCTTCCAAGCATAGTTTATAGCCGGTGGTATTAAAACCGTCGAACAATAGTGACTTGATGTTTTTTCGATTGAGTGGTTTAGGTTCAATACTAAAATCTTCTCGCAAAGAGAAACTAGGCTCTTGCTCAAACGCTATCATTTCCACTTCAAACCAACGGGTGGCATTTGCAGACGCGCTACTTACCAAAGCCGCTAGGATGGCCAGACTTTTTATTGTTTTCATGCTACAGCCTTTTTTTCAAAGTCATCAATCATCGCATTAACCAGTTTTAATCTCTCTTGGCCATTTTTTTCTTCGATCAGGAACTTCAGCTTATTCGCGCCTTCCATTCTATAGGTTGACGGGCTACTTTGTATCAATCCTATGATGAATGTTGGGTTAACTTTTGTATGACTACTGAACTCAAAGAAGCCACCTTTGGGGTTTGCTTCGACCTTGTTAATGCCTAGTTGGGTTGCCTTTAGCTTTACAGACTGCACCGCAAAGAGGTTTTTAGCCGCATCAGGCAGTAGCCCAAAGCGGTCGATTAATTCGATTTGCAGCTCATCAAGCTCCGCCAGCGACTTTGTGCTAGCAATGCGTTTATACATGCTAAGGCGAATATTTACATCATGAATGTAATCATCCGGTAGCAGTGCTGGGAACTTAAGGTCCACCTCGCTTTGCTGCTGGAGTAGGTTATCGAGTGTCGGCTCTTTACCATTTTTCAAGGCTTCAACGGCTTGTTCCAGCATTTCCATATACAGCGTAAAACCAACGGTTTGAATTTGACCGCTTTGGTCGTCTCCCAGTAACTCACCCGCACCACGGATCTCTAAATCGTGGGTGGCAAGGGCAAAACCTGCGCCTAGGTCTTCGAGTTGCTCAATGGCCTGTAAGCGCTTGACTGCGTCTTTAGTTAAGGCTTGGCTATTCTTCGTGAGTAGGTATGCGTATGCTTGGTGATGGCTTCGTCCTACACGGCCGCGAAGCTGATGTAACTGTGCCAATCCAAGTTTATCGGCTCTATCCATAATGATGGTATTAGCAGAGGGGATATCGATACCGGTTTCAATAATGGTTGTACACACAAGCACGTTATACTTTTGGTGATAGAACTCACCCATCAAGTGCTCAAGTTCTTTTTCACGCATTTGCCCGTGGGCCGTGGTGACGTTGGCTTCTGGCACGAGCGCCGAGATATCAGCGGTGATCTTGTCTATTGTCTCGACATTATTATGAAGGAAGTAAACCTGTCCACCGCGCTTGATTTCACGCAAAATTGCTTCGCGGATAAGCTCGTCATTGCGCTCTCGCACAAAGGTCTTTACTGCTAATCGTTTGGCTGGCGGTGTCGCGATAATAGAGAGATCACGCATACCACTCATTGCCATATTCAGTGTACGCGGAATGGGGGTAGCGGTAAGGGTAAGAATGTCGACATCCGCTCTTAGCTGCTTAATCTTTTCTTTTTGCCTCACACCAAAGCGATGTTCTTCGTCAACAATCAACAAACCCAAATCGGCGAACTTGATGTTTTCTTGGATAAGCTTATGGGTGCCTATCACAATATCAATTTTGCCTTCTTCAAGTTTTTGTAACGTCTCTTTTTGTTCTTTCGCTGAGTTAAAGCGCGAAAGCACACCGACTTCAACAGGCAGATCGGCAAAACGGTCTTTAAAGTTCTCGAAGTGTTGTTGGGCAAGGAGCGTAGTTGGCACTAAGACAGCCACTTGTTTGCTATCGTTGACGGCAACAAATGCTGCGCGCATGGCCACTTCGGTTTTACCAAAGCCAACATCACCACAAACGAGTCTATCCATTGCAAGGCTTGATTGCATGTCTGCAAGTACGGCTGTGATTGCATTACGTTGATCGTCTGTTTCTTCAAACGGGAAGCTATCAGAAAAGTCTCGATAGGCACTCGCATCTAGCTTAAATGCATAACCCGGTTTACTTTGGCGTTTTGCGTATATGTCTAGGAGTTCAGCAGCAACATCTCTGACTTTTTCAGCCGCTTTGCGTTTTGCTTTTTCCCACGCGTCATTACCCAGTTTATGAAGTGGTGCAGAAGCTTCTTCACCTCCTGAGTAACGACTAAGCATATGGAGTGAAGAGACAGGCACATAAAGTTTAGCGTCATTGGCATAGATGATAGTCACAAACTCGGTAGCAATACCCGCTGCATCTATAGTTTCTAGACCTAAATAGCGGCCTACACCATGATCTAAATGAACAATAGGTTGACCTTCTTTTAACTCAGCGAGGTTTCGGATCAGGGCGTCTTGCCCTTGCTCGTATTTATGTTTACGGCGGCGCTTTTGGGAAATCTTAACACCTAACAGTTCTTGCTCGGTGATGATAGACAGCGATTGTTTATCCAGTAGCTTAACACTGGTAGCAAGTGGAGTGACGACCACACCAACATCTGAGTCGCTAGATACAAACTCTGAAATACGTTTGTAGGGCTTAAGTTTTAGTCCTGTTGGCTTTAATAAGGTGAGCAGTGACTCTCGTCGTCCCTCTGATTCAACACTGAATAACACCCGAGACTTTTGCTTTTTCTCAGCAGCGATGTAATCGAGGATTTTTTGATATGGATTAGCTTGTTTATGCTCAATACGGACATCATCGATTAATTCAGCAGCGACATTGTTATTGCCCGCTTTGGTTCCAAGCGCCGCTTGACTAAGCTTTATTCGAGAGAAGCCGTTAAGGCCTTCAAACAAGGTCTCTATTGGCTGATATAGCTTGACTGGTGAAAGTAGCGGGCGAAGTGGGTCAACTCGGCGACTTTCGTAGCGTTTAGATACGTCTTGCCAAAAGGTTTGCGCTGCAGATTCAATGTCGCCAAAAGGCATAAATACGGTATCTTCAGGCAAATAGTCAAACACCGTCGCTAATGAATCAAAAAAGAGCGGCAAATAGTACTCTATACCCGCAGGCCAGTTCCCTTTACTGACTTGCATATAGATACTGTCTTTTTCACTACTTGCGCCGAACGCTTCGCGGTAATTAATTCTAAAGCGTTCAATGTCTTCTGCATTGGTTGGGAATTCGTGCGCCGGTAATAAATCGATAGCATCAATTTCATTATTTGAGCGTTGGCTTTCGATATCAAAATGACGAATTGAGTCTAACTCATTATCAAAGAAATCTAGTCTAAAGGGGAGTGGGCTACCCATGGGGTATAAATCAATAATGGAGCCTCTAACGGCAAACTCACCATGTTCCATGACCTGCTGGACATGACGATAACCCGCTTGAGTTAAGGTATCACGCAAGCTTTGTGCGTCTACTGTGTCACCTTTTTTAACCTGAAGACTCATGCCGTGGATAAAGCTAGGCGGTGCGGTACGTAGCATGAGGGTTGAAACAGGAATGATGAGTACGGATTGCTTTTCCTGTTTGAGTGTATTTAGCGTCGCAAGACGCTGAGAAATAATGTCTTGATGTGGTGAAAAGTGATCATAGGGTAACGTTTCCCAGTCAGGAAACATCATGACAGGCGTGTCTTTTAAAAGATACGCCAGTTCATGCTCAAGGCGAAGTGCGGAAGGTGTATCGGGGGTGACGAGTACAACTAAGTTGTCATGTTGTTGGATGTGCTCACTCAAACACAGTGATAAGCTACTGCCAACCAAATTACCCCACGAAATTTTATCCTTGTTTGATTTTACCCAAGGTAAATTGTTCCATTGCACATTCGCCATTGATTACTCCTATTTATTAATCGCGATAAATTTTGCAAAGATCCTGATAGTGATCGATTCGTCTGTCTCTTAAATACGGCCAGATGCGACGAACAGATTCACTGCGTGCAAGATCAACATCAACAACCGAGATTTCTTCAGCTTCTTCAGATGCATGCAATAACATTTCACCTTGCGGACCGGTAACAAAAGAATTGCCCCAGAATTGAATACCTTCACTTTGACCTGAAGGGTCTGATTCATGGCCAACACGGTTAACGCTAATCACAGGTACTCCGTTAGAGACTGCATGTGCACGCTGTGCAATTATCCAAGCATCTCGTTGACGAATTTGTTCTGCTTTATCATCGCGAGGATCCCAGCCAATTGCCGTTGGGTAAATTAAAAACTCAGCGCCCGCCATTGCCATCAGGCGCGCACCTTCTGGGAACCATTGATCCCAACACACCAGTACGCCTAATTTGCCTACAGAAGTCTGAATTGGAGTAAAGCCCATGTCGCCAGGGGTGAAGTAAAACTTTTCATAAAAACCTGGGTCATCAGGAATGTGCATTTTACGGTATTTGCCGGCAATCGTACCGTCAGACTCAAGTACAACTGCGGTGTTGTGATAAAGCCCTGTTGCACGCTTTTCAAATAACGACGCAACGATGACAACATTAAGCTCTTTTGCAAGTGCGCCTAGTGAGTCTGTGCTTGGGCCTGGAATGGTTTCCGCTAAGTCGAAGAGATCTGTGTCTTCAGTCTGGCAAAAATACAAGCTGCGGTGCAATTCTTGTAACACGATAAGCTTAGCCCCCTGACTAGCGGCTTTTCGGATACCGTCACAGGTTTTTGCAAAGTTGTTTACGAGATCTGTAGAGTTGCTATGTTGAACAATACCAACTTTGATGTTTTTTTCAGTCATGGTACTTACCTTAAAAAACCTTTTGGTAACTGCATCGTAATACAGTGCAGGCTACCGAATTGATGGATGATTGGTAGGCAGTTAACGCCAATTACCGTTCTTTCTGGGTGGGCAAGAGAGACTTTGTCCAGCGCTTCTTGATCTTTTTCGTCGCCATAGATAGGTACTAATACGGTTTTATTCAAGATCAGATAGTTTGCATAAGTTGCAGGTAATCTTTCACCCTCGTTATCAAACTTAGCACTAGGCCAAGGTAAACTAATTAAACGGTATGGATCGCCATTTGGGGTGCGGAATGTGCGTAGCTGCTGTTCCATTTTATTAAGGGCATCATAGTGCTCGTCTGATTTGTCGTCGCACTTTACATATACCAAGGTATTATCCGGCGCAAAACGCACTAACGTGTCAATATGACTATCCGTATCATCACCGGCTAAGTATCCATGATCAACCCACAAGAAGGACTCTGCACCTAACTCTTTTTGCAACAGTAGTTCTAATTCGGTTTTACTTAGATGTGGATTGCGATTTGGGTTCAACAGACACTCTGAAGTGGTCAATAAGACATTGGACTCGTTAATCTCAATGCCGCCGCCTTCAAGTACCACGTCAACCTTTTCAAAAGTACAGTTTGGGTTGAGGACCTGTTTGGCAAGCTGCTGATTGATCTTATTGTCTAAATCCGCAGCAAACTTGTTACCCCAACCCGTAAAGGTGAAATCTTTGATACATAGATTTCCTGTACTTGTTTGCGTCGTAAGTGGACCGTGGTCACGGGCCCATGTGTCATTGCAAGGCGTAACAACAAAGTGACACTTGGCTAAGCTAACCTCAGCTGTGCAGAGTAAGTTCTCGATATGCTGTTTTAACGCTTTATTATGCGCCACGATAACGACTTCTTGAACTTGGGTAATATGTTGGCAAAGTGCAACGTACACAGGTTCAACGTCACTGAGAATGTCGCTCCAATCGGTATCAGAATGCGGCCAAGTAAGCATGATTGCGTCTTGTGGTGCCCATTCTGGGAGTAAAGTAAAACTCATTAAATCATCACCATATAATAATAAGCCTATAGTTTATCATTAACCTCAGGTGTGTCAGTAAGTTTTGTGAAGATAATTGAGCATTTAAAGGAGGCACTTAATGCGTTAAATGCCTTATTGGTCTTTTTGCTGCTTTAGCTTAAGTTGTCTCGTCTGGGCGTGTAGGCTTGCCCGTACGAGCAACTCTTGATCTGCTTCTCTAATAGCGGTAAAGGCGAGGGTGAATTTACCATCTTGCTTGGCAATGACTTCTGAGTAGCAAAAGATAGCACTGGCTTCATTGCGCAAAAATATTTTAGTTCGTAATGATTGTCCGACTTCATAATTTGCTTCTAACGTTGCGGTCAGGCCGCCGCCGCCGTAGCTGTCACAAAATAGATGACTGTCGTCAGGTTCTTCGGTTGCGAGAATATGGCTGATAATTAAATCAATCTTACGTGATTGCGCCTGCAAATAAGCAGCTAACTCATTGGCAATATCACCCAGATTACGAAGTGGTCGCAGGGCATTAAGATCTAACTCATTAATTTCGTTCGCGAGCTTAAATAGCGGCGGAATTGCAGCTTCTAGTTGATATTCATTTTCTGGAACCATATTGTCATCAACCGGGTAGAGGTTGATCTGAACCTGTTCAGCTATCTGAAAATACTGTTCAAATAAATCCTGCAAATTCGCTTTCATGTTTTATCTCTTGGCATCGCGCCGCTTTACAACTGTCTCTATAGTAACGGTTTAGTTTACCGATAATCAAACTTTGAATTGCTCAAGTAGTTGTTCTTGGGTTGTTATCTTTTCTACTTGAGACTGCATGGTGGCATCAACGCTCTTAGCTTCGCTATACACCGACTCGGAAATACCACGAATTGATGAGCTACTGCTATTCACGTTATTTACAATGTCATTTTGCTCGTTCAGCATATCAGCAATACGTGAATTCAAATCGACAATATGGCGAATGGCACTACGCATATCTTCAAGCGCTGCTCGAGTTTGCTCTGCCTTTTCAACCGTTTTATCGACATAATGTTGGCTTTGCTTCATTACAGTAACCGCGCTTTCTGAACCTGACTGTAGTTGACTTATCATTCCACGGATTTCAGTTGTGGCTTCTTGTGTTCTTTGTGCAAGCGATCTCACTTCGTCTGCAACGACGGCAAAGCCGCGGCCAGACTCACCAGCTCTTGCGGCTTCAATAGCTGCATTGAGCGCTAGGAGGTTAGTTTGCTCTGCGATACTGTTGATAACCGATAATATTTGTTCAATAGCAGCAGACGAGCTTTCTAATTCCGTAACTACGGTCATTGCCGAACTGATTTGATTAGATAGCTCTTGAATCGTCTCCGTTGTTTCTGCAACGATTTTTTCACCTTGGCGAGCAACTTGATCGGTGGTTTTAATTGCTTCAGCGGCTTCATGGGCAGATTGTGTTACTTGATGTTCAGTTGCAGACATGTGTGTTGTTGCTTCATCAAGGACTTTGATACTCGCTAATTGCTCTTGAATCGATAGTTTAGCTTTATTTGCAACCTTAGATGTTTGTTGCGCATCGTTTAAAACTTCATGGCCTAGACCTTGAATATTCGCTATTAGAGACTGTAAGCTGCTGGTAAACGCATTAAAGTTTTGCGCCAGTGCTGCAAATTCGGGTTCATGCTCGGTATTTAATCGTACGGTTAAGTCTGCATTACCGCGTGCGATAGCAGCCATGGCGGTGTTGATTTCATCAAGCGGCTTTAATAATAAGCTAATCACAAAAGAAAGTAGCACAGTCGCGAGTGCCACAGAAATAAAGGCAAATATGGCTGCATTTCTTTGCAGTCGTGAAAGTGCGGCAAAAACGGTGTCTTCATCCAGCATCACCCCTAAATACCAATCTAAGCCTTCGACCTCTTTAAATTGTACTAATTTGTCTTCGCCGTTCACTTCAACGTATTGGATATTTTCCGAAATACTTATATCACCGAGAAATGTACGAGAAGACTTACCATTTAGTTTTACATCAGGGTGTGAGATAGTCGACCCGTCTTTACTCACCATAAAGGCAAAGCCCGCGTCTAGCAGGTTAAACGAGTTAATCATTTCGCCGAGTTTTGCCAAACTAACGTCGTAAAAAATCGCGCCGTTAAATTGGCCTTGTTTAAACACTGGTGCACCGATTGATACCACGATTTCGTTACTTACCGCATCAGCATAAGGTGCTGTGATAATGAGCTTTCGTGCAGTTTTTGCGTCGGTATACCAAGGTCGTTTTCTCGGGTCCCAGTTTGCACCAGGGCTCCAATTTGGATCGCTTGCGACATATTTTCCAGTTTGCTCTTCACCATAACCTATCAGTAGGAAAGAAGTTGTGAGCTGTGGCTGCGAGAGGATAGGAAAGGCTGCGTCTAAAGTGTCAGTGGAAGCAACGAGATTGGTAGCAAGAGCGGCGAGATCGGTTGCTCCTTTCATTTGCGCAGTGACAGTGTTACCAATTCCCTGAATTATTTCATTCACACTTTGTTCGGCTTGCGCTTTGATTGCTGATTGCACGGAAATGTATTGAATAACAGATAAGATCAGTAATGCTGCAAGCAGCACAAGCGCAGAGACGGATACGACTTTGTGTTTAAACTTCACGGCCACACTCCAATAAGTTTGATACATTAAACTTATGACATTTAATAAGAAAATGCCAAACCTTCTACACTGCATTTGAAGGTATTTCAAATTATTGCATTTATATTAATTATTTATTCATGGTGCAATTCCTATTCTTTAATACTTAGAAGAGGAGAAAACATCATGTATAAACCAGTTTTAACAGCAATTGCCTCGGCAATGATACTCGCTGCATGCGGTGGCGGTTCAGGTTCTGATTCAAACGACAACAACACCACGCAACCAACCCAAAAAACCACCGTAAGTGTGGGTGTGTCAGATGCTGCTGTGAATAATCTTGCAGAGGTAAACCTTGTTATTCAACGGCTGACATTTAGAGCATCTGGAAAAGAAGATGTCACATTTGATACCTTGGATGCGCAGGGTAATCCAATGAAAATTAATCTGCTTGAATATACGGGTGATGATATTTATCTAGTTGTAAACGACCAAGAGATTGATGCCGGTGATTATGAGTGGATCAGAGCCGATGTTGTAAACGGTAGTGCGGGGTCTAATTTTGATTTAACCTCTAGCGTGCGTTTTTTAGATGGTAGTCAAGCACCGTTAGCCGTAACCCGTAAAGGTAACGATGGTGTAGGTGAAATCCAACTCAATAACTTCTCGTTAAATGAAGGTGAGAACCAAATCGTATTGGAGTTTGACTTAAATAAGGCGCTGTTGAAGCGCACAAATGATGACACCGTTTATCTAAAACCAACAGCTGTCCGTTTGGAAAATCTGTTAACCAGTTTTGAGATTGAGGGCATGGTTAGCGAGTCTGTGAAAAATGCATGTATGGCAGATAACGCGGACCTAGCTCCTCTAGTCGGAGAATATAAACATGTTGTTTATCTTTATAAAGCGGATGTTGCAGTGCCAAGCGACATCAGTGATGAAGATTCAGCGCCAGTAGCAACCGCAAACTTAGATGCCGAGAGTGAATATGAGATAGCATTTATTGGTTCTGGAGATTACAAAGTAGGGTATTCGTGCTTAGGTCATTTAGATGATGCCGAAACGATAGATGCAGATTTTAGTTTGTATCAAACAAAAGACGTTACGTTAACGCAAGATATCGAAGTGAATTTCGAGACAAACTAATACCATTTAGTCTTTTAAGCAAATTGGTATAACAGAAAACAAAAAGGGCTTCAATTGAAGCCCTTTTTACTACTTAAATTCAAAATTAAGCATTTTCTAGTGCAGCGCGTGGGTCAACGTATTCCATGTTGAAGCCTTCTGCCACTTCTTTACACGTTACTTGACCTTTCAGAACGTTTAGGCCGTCCATAAAGTGCTTGTCATTGAGTAGCGCTTGTTTGTAGCCTAAGTTTGCAAGCTTGATGATGTACGGAAGCGTTGCATTGTTAAGTGCAAACGTTGAAGTACGAGGCACAGCACCAGGCATGTTAGCTACACAGTAGTGAACTACGTCATCAACAATGTATGTTGGTTCTGCATGCGTAGTCGCTTTAGAAGTCGCGATACAGCCACCTTGGTCGATTGCAACGTCAACAATAGCAGCACCAGGCTTCATCGCTTTGATGTGTTCTGCAGTTACAAGCTTAGGAGCCGCTGCACCAGGAATTAGTACGCCGCCGATCACAAGATCTGCTTCTAGTACGTGTTTTTCAAGTGCATCAGCAGTTGAGTAGATAACTTTAGCTTGGCTACCAAATTGTGCATTTAAAGAACGTAATACATCAATGCTACGGTCAAGAATAGTAACGTCTGCGCCTAGACCTACAGCCATTTGCGCTGCGTTACGACCAACCATACCACCACCGATCACAACGACTTTAGCTGGTTCAACGCCAGGTACGCCACCTAGCAGCATACCACGGCCTTCGCGTGACTTTTCAAGCGCTTGAGCACCAGCTTGAATTGACATACGACCAGCAACTTCTGACATTGGCGCTAGCAGTGGAAGACCACCACGCGCATCAGTTACCGTTTCGTATGCGATACAGATAGCACCGCTCTTGATTAGATCTTCTGTTTGTGGAAGATCTGGTGCTAGGTGAAGGTAAGTAAATAGAATTTGATCTTCACGCAGCATTGCGCGCTCAACAGCTTGAGGCTCTTTTACTTTAACAATCATATCAGCAGTAGCAAAAACTTCTGCCGCTGTGTCTAAAACTTTAGCACCAACTTGAACATAATCTTCGTCAGTAAAACCAATGCCGATACCAGCATTTGTTTCAACAACGACTTCGTGACCGTGATTGATTAGTTCACGAACGCTCGCAGGAACCATACCAACGCGGTATTCGTGGTTTTTTATCTCTTTAGGTACACCAATAATCATAATATTCGCCTCAAAATAAGAACGGGGTAAAATTTTTGACTATTATATTTACCTATAGCCAGTGTGTCTCACTGTTTTAATATTTCAATGTAGTGATATACTCTGAATTAATGAATCATTCAGGATAAAAAACTACACTATGTATCAACAACTAGACAGAATCGACAGAAAGATTTTAGTCGAACTTCAGAAAGATGGCAGAATTTCGAACGTAGAATTAGCCAAACGCATAGGATTGAGCGCTACGCCTTGCTTGGAGCGTGTTAAAAAGCTGGAGCGAGAAGGATTTATTCGAGGTTATAAAGCCGTAGTCGATCCTGCTAAGCTTGGACAGGGACTTTTAGTGTTTGTTGAAGTTACAGTGAATAAAAACTCGCCTGATGTGTTCGATAGATTTAATCAAGCAGTAAAGCAGCATGACGAAATTATTGAATGTCATCTTGTTTCCGGTAGTTTCGACTATTTATTGAAAACACGAGTGACCGACATGTCAGAATATCGCGGAGTTTTAGGAGAAATTTTACTTAAACTGCCAAACATCAGTGAAAGTCGCACTTTTGTGGTCATGGAGGAAGTAAAAGGAGAAGAAGGAGAAGTAATAAAACCTTGTGCACCTTGAGGTATTTCTTGGTAAGGTGTAAGTATATACAGCAATACTAACGCAAATCACTAATTTGCTGACGTTTTGGGCTTTTATAGTCCAGAAAAGAAACAGAAAAAAGGTTTAATTACAATGCGCTTAAATGGTGTGCAACGCCTCTTAGAGACAGGTTTGATTGTAAGCACGGCTGCAGCAATATTTATGTTGTGTGCGTTGATAAGTTTCGACCCAGCCGATCCTGCTTGGACTCAATCCGGTGAGTACGTAAAAGTAAACAATATAACTGGTGCTGCCGGAGCTTGGCTGGCAGACATTATGCTGCTGAGTTTCGGTTGGCTGGCGTTTTTGATCCCCGCGGCGCTTCAGTTTCTTGGTTATTTACTGTTTAAAAAGCCGCATAAGCTACTGCAACTAGATTACACCACACTAGGTTTACGTCTTATTGGCGCGACACTGTTTATTACCTCTGCGAGCGCAATCAGCAGCATCAATTTCGATGATATCTATAATTTCTCATCTGGTGGGGTAGTAGGGGATGTGGTTGCTGGTGCAATGATGCCTGCTTTTAACTTTACCGGTACTTCTATACTGTTACTGTGCTTTTTCTTTGCCGGAATGACACTACTTACCGGTGTGTCTTGGGTTGAATTCGTTGATTATTTGGGTGAAAAGGTACTCGCCGGCTTTAGATGGTTAAGCGATAGGCTGACAGCAGAGCGCAATGTAGAGCAAACGCAGTCAGTTTCACAGAAATCTGAGGGCGCTAGCACCAAAACGGATAGAGTAGAAAGTGAGACACCAATAATAGCTACCGAGCGAAAAGAGGATCATGAGCAAGCTGTTCAGCAACAAACCGATACCGAAATTAATATAGATTTCGATGCTGAAGAAGAACCCAGTGGACTTGGCAAATTAAAAGATAAATTGTTCCGCAAAACGAACACTGAACCTGCACCCACGTCTGTACCACCCTCTGATTTACAAGAGAAGAAAGAGCCGTCGGTGTTCGATGAGCTAGATGATATTCTAGAGCAAGAAATCAACTTTTCAGCGATAGAGGATGAGCCACTGGATACTGTCGCGGCATTAAATGCCTTGGACGAAGCACCAGTGCATGAAACCAAAGTGGTTTCTCCGGCAAGGCCTCTTAAGCCTAAAGCACCTGAAAAGGCGGCCAATGGTTATCAGCCTCCACCAAGCGCAAAAGAGCAATTTGAAGCTCTTCTAGAGGCTCAGCCACCTGCGGATCCATTGCCTTCATTAGATCTCTTGGATAGACCGGATAAGGCTAAAAACCCAATTTCGCAAGAAGAGTTAGATCAGGTCTCGCGGTTAGTTGAAACGAAACTATTAGACTTCAATGTCCAGGCGCAGGTAGTTGGTGTGTATCCAGGCCCTGTCGTTACGCGCTTTGAGTTAGATCTCGCGCCGGGCATTAAAGTTGCTAAGATCACGGGTCTAGCAAAAGACTTAGCGCGTTCATTATCTGCAGTCAGTGTACGTGTAGTTGAGGTTATCCCAGGCAAGACGTATGTCGGTTTAGAGCTACCTAACAAACACCGCGAAATCGTACGTTTGTCTGAAGTGATTGGTGCCCCTAAGTTTGAACAAAACCCATCACCTTTGACTATGGTGCTTGGTAAAGATATCGCGGGCCAGCCAGTCGTTGCTGATTTAGCTAAAATGCCACATCTGCTGGTGGCCGGTACCACTGGTTCTGGTAAGTCAGTGGGCGTTAATGTCATGATCTTAAGCTTGTTATATAAGTCGCCGCCAGAAGATGTGCGAATGATCATGATAGACCCAAAAATGCTCGAGCTTTCAGTTTACGAAGGTATCCCACATTTATTATGTGAAGTGGTTACCGATATGAAAGAGGCAGCAAACGCGCTACGCTGGTGTGTGGGGGAAATGGAACGCCGTTACAAGCTGATGTCGGCACTCGGTGTCCGTAACCTTAAAGGTTACAATCAGAAGATTAAAGATGCCAAAGAAGCAGGTCATCCAATTTTAGATCCACTCTTTAAAGATACAGACGGTATGGCGGATGAACCACAAGAGCTAGATAAACTACCGAGTATTGTGGTCGTTATAGACGAATTTGCCGACATGATGATGATTGTTGGTAAAAAAGTAGAAGAGTTAATTGCACGTATTGCACAAAAAGCGCGAGCGGCAGGCATACATTTAGTGCTGGCAACACAGCGCCCATCAGTAGATGTCATTACGGGTTTGATCAAAGCAAATATACCAACGCGAATGGCGTTCCAAGTATCAAGTAAGATTGATTCACGTACAATCTTAGACCAGCAAGGTGCAGAGAACCTGTTGGGTATGGGTGACATGCTCTATCTGCCGCCAGGAACGAGTGTTCCGGTTCGTGTGCATGGCGCGTTTGTTGACGATCATGAAGTACATGCGGTAGTGAGTGACTGGAAAGCAAGAGGCAAACCAAACTACGTAGAAGAAATTTTATGCGGTGAAGCAACCGAGGATATTTTACTACCTGGTGAAGCACCGGAAGGTGGGGATGAAGAGTCTGATCCACTTTACGATGAAGCCGTTGGGTTTGTTATTGAAACAGGCAAAGTGTCTGTTTCGAGTGTACAACGTAAGTTAAGGGTTGGTTATAACCGTGCCGCTCGATTAGTTGAGCAAATGGAAATGTCTGGAGTGGTAAGTGCTCCTGGTCATAATGGTGCACGAGATGTATTGGTAAAAGGTGGAGCCAATTAATGAAAAAATTTAAGCAAATTGTGTTGCTAACGGTACTGTCAAACCTCTTTATTCAGCCTGTGTGGGCTGACGAAGCTGCGATGCAAAGTCTAAAAGGAAGACTGGCTGAATTAACCAGTTTTCAAGGTAAGTTTGAGCAAATCGTTAAAGATCAAGAAGGCAATGAGTTGCAAACTGGCGAAGGGGAGATAACCTTAGCGCAGCCACTTAAAATCCGCTGGCAACAAGAGATGCCGGATGACACTTTATTTGTATCAAGCGGAGCAACAACCTATTACTACGATACGTTTGCTGAGCAAGTGACTATCCTAGATACGACTAAACTTATTGATACTACGCCATTTGTGCTACTTACGACCCAAGAGGACAGTCAATGGTTGAAGTACAACGTAGCTCTTAACGGTCAAGAATATCTGATCACGCCAAAAAACAAAGTAGACTCGCAGGTAGAGCAATTAACACTGCGTTTTGATGATAAAAGCGATGGCTTAGCACTATTGAAAGTGAACGATATTTCAGGTCAAGTCTCTACGTTTAGCTTTAAGGAAAGCAAAGTCAATGTACCAGTAAAAGAGAGTTTGTTTGAGTTTACAATTCCACAAGGAGTGGTCGTTGACGACCAAAGAGGCAGTGACTAGTTTAGGGTTTGATTTTACACCAGATGTACGACCGTTGGCCGCAAGAATGCGGCCAACCTCGTTAGAGCATTATGTTGGGCAGAGCCATATTTTGTCCAAGGGCTCTGTACTTTATCGTGCGATTGAATCTGGACGCTGTCATAGCCTAATCCTTTGGGGGCCACCCGGAGTGGGTAAAACCACCCTTGCTGAGATCATTGCCAACTATGCGGATGCAGAGCTTATCAAGCTTTCCGCTGTCAGCGCGGGAATTAAAGAGGTTCGTGAAGCGGTCGTCGATGCTAAAAATCGATTAGCTCAGTTTGGTAGACGTACGCTGTTATTTGTTGATGAAGTACATCGCTTTAACAAATCCCAACAAGACGGGTTTTTACCTCATATTGAAGATGGCACCTTTATTTTTATTGGCGCGACCACTGAAAACCCTTCTTTTGCACTGAATAACGCGATCTTGTCTCGCGCGCGTGTCTATACCTTACAATCGCTTGTAGAGGATGAATTAGGTCAAGTACTCAAAGATGCGTTGTCACGCGATGAACAGCTGTCGAAATTAGCGATCACCATTGATGACAGCGCGCTTGAACTCATTGCCAAAGCGGCTTCGGGAGATGCTAGAAAGGCACTTAATCTGCTGGAGCAGGCGGTTGACTTAAGTTTTGAGCCAAACTCAAACACTCATTTGGTGAATGAACTCGTACTAAAACAAGTATTGCCCAGTCAATTATCAAGTTATGACAATAAGGGCGACTTATATTATGACCTAATCTCAGCGTTTCATAAGTCAGTTCGCGGCAGCGCACCAGATGCAGCACTTTATTGGTATTGCAAGATACTGGCAGGCGGAGGCGATCCGCTATATGTTGCAAGGCGATTGTTGGCGATCGCCACTGAAGATATCGGCAATGCAGATCCAAGAGCGATGCAAGTTGCGTTAAATGCTTGGGATATATTTCATCGTGTTGGGCCAAGCGAAGGAGAGCGTGCGATAGCACAGGCAACGCTTTATCTCGCGAGTGCGCCAAAAAGTAATGCGGTCTACATGGCGTTCAATCAAGCTAAACGCGATGCTGCAAGTGATCCGAATTACCCCGTACCTGAACATCTCAGAAACGCACCGACAAAACTAATGAAAGAGCTGGGTTTTGGCGAAGAATACCGTTATGCACATAATGAACCCGGCGCCTTTGCTGCCGGAGAAAATTACTTCCCAGAGGCCATTCAAGAGCGACAATATTATCAACCCACAGACAGGGGACTTGAGAAACAAATCGCCGACAAGCTCAACTATCTACAGACGCAAAATGCGCAGAGTAGCACCAAGAGGTACAAGTAGCGATGCTGATAACTTATCTCACAATTGCGCTAGGTGGAGCGTTTGGTGCAATGTTACGCTTTTTTATCAGCGATATGTCGATAAAACTCTTAGGTAAGGGATTCCCTTTTGGGACGTTGATCGTTAATATTCTTGGTTCATTATTGATGGGTGTGCTTTACGGTTTAATTGAAAAAGAAGTTATTTCAGTTTCTCCATCTAAAACTTTGATAGGTATTGGCTTTTTAGGTGCGCTGACTACTTTTTCTACATTCTCAATGGATTCCTTGTTGTTACTTCAACAAGGGCAATATGTGAAAATGGCGTTTAACGTCACATTAAACGTGGTGGCGTGTATCTTTATGGCCTGGGTTGGTCTCTGCCTCATCATGCAAAAAGGTTAAAAAACAATGTTAGATTCTAAATACTTTCGTCAAGACATCGAGGAAGCTGCTGCGCGTTTGAAAAAGCGTGGTTTTGAACTCGATGTTGCTAAGATCACCGAATTAGAAGAAAAGCGCAAAGCGCTACAAACCAAAACTCAGGAATTACAGAGTGAGCGTAACAGTTCCTCCAAAGCGATTGGTCAAGCTAAAGCGAAAGGGGAAGACGTTCAACCTTTACTAGATGCTGTTGCAAACTTGGGCGACCAATTAAGTGCGGCAAAAGAAGAGCAGGATAAAATTCTTGCTGAACTCAATGACTACGCAATGTTGTTGCCAAATCTCCCTGCTGAAGAGGTACCTGCAGGCGCTGATGAGTCTGAGAATGTTGAGATCAGCACTTGGGGTGAGCCAAAGCAGTTTGATTTTGAAGTTAAAGACCATGTTGACCTTGGTGAAGCGCTTGATAAGGGCCTTGATTTCGAAACAGGTGTTAAGTTAAGTGGTTCTCGCTTTACAGTGATGCGCGGTGGCGTAGCGCGTATGCATCGAGCGCTTGTACAACTGATGCTGGATACCCACACTGAGCAAAATGGCTATACAGAAATGTATGTACCATACCTTGTGAACAAAGCGAGCTTATTTGGCACAGGCCAGCTTCCTAAGTTTGCAGAAGATTTGTTCCATACAGAAGCATTATCTGAAGACCAAGATGGCTTTAGTCTAATTCCGACGGCAGAAGTACCGTTAACTAACTGTGCTCGAGACGTTATTTATGACGAAAAAGAGCTGCCGATTAAGATGACGGCGCACACGCCTTGTTTTAGAAGCGAAGCAGGTAGCTATGGGCGTGATACGCGCGGACTTATCCGCCAACACCAGTTTGATAAGGTTGAACTTGTCCAGCTTGTAAAACCTGAAGACTCAATGGCAGCGTTAGAAGAATTAACAGGTCATGCAGAGCAAATTTTACAAGCTCTTGGTTTACCTTATAGAAAAGTAGTGCTTTGTACTGGAGACATGGGTTTCGGTGCGACGAAAACGTACGATTTGGAAGTTTGGTTACCAGCGCAGAATACTTACAGAGAAATCTCTTCTTGTTCAAACATGTGGGATTTCCAAGCGCGCCGTATGCAAGCGCGTTTCCGCCGTAGCGGTGAGAAGAAGCCAGAGCTACTTCATACACTTAATGGTTCAGGTTTAGCTGTAGGTCGTACTCTGGTTGCGATTTTAGAAAACTACCAGCAGGCAGATGGATCAATTATTGTGCCTGATGCATTAAAACCATATATGGGTGGTGTAGAGGTTATTAAAGCAAGCTAAGATAGTACTGCTTAATTGAGCTTTGCTCGATTTAAAAACTCAAGTTATTGAAAAGAGGTTGGATTCGTCCAGCCTCTTTTTATTACTATATTATGAATGTTTTTTTACATCAAAATGTAGAAAAATAAAGTCACAAATGTTGTTTTCGTATCTTAATCATCTGAACTTTTCTATTTAATTAAATTAATTATGCTTTTTTATTTCGGCTGCACAAGAATTACATTTCTGATCGTTGCATGACTCGCTGAGATGTGATTTATTGAAGGTATGGGTTTGGCCAAATCTCATCGGTAAGTAGCGCATCTGTATGAAATACAATGTCGCTCGTGTTTAACTTTTCTCAATAAAATCTTAAATTTAAATTGTTAGTACGAATCGTCATATATCGTAAGTCACTATCTTCGTTTTGAATGACGTTCGTTCAAGTTTGAACTACGCAGCATTAGAAACGCTAATGCTGATCGAGAAAAAGGTGAGGATATTACCTATGAAGAGACAGAAAAGAGACCGTTTAGAAAGAGCACATTCACAAGGATTTAAGGCTGGATTAGCCGGTCGGTCTAAAGAAAATTGTCCCTATCAACAAGTAGAACACAGATCAGAATGGTTAGGCGGATGGCGAGAAGCGATGGATAATCGCAACATCTTTAAAACCTGATACCGAATTTTAGGAGAGCAAAGCCCCATCTGGGGCTTTGTGTGTTTTTAAAGCTATAAAACGATAACAGCGAAAATGTTAAAATGCGCTGGTATCTTGGAAAAGACCTACTTTCAAATCTTTTGCTTCATAGATCACGCGACCGTCAACTTCGACGATACCATCTGCTAGACCCATAAATAGCTTACGTTTGATAACGCGCTTCATTTCAATGCGATAAGTCACTTTTTTAGCAGTCGGTAAGATTTGACCCGTAAACTTCACTTCACCCACACCGAGTGCACGACCAAGACCAGGACCACCAGACCAACCAAGGAAGAAGCCAACCAATTGCCACATCGCATCCAAACCTAAACAACCGGGCATTACTGGATCACCTTTAAAGTGGCAGTCGAAGAACCACAGATCTGGGTTGATGTCGAGTTCAGCAATAATTTGACCTTTACCATGCTCACCACCGTCATCATTAATTTGAACGATGCGATCCATCATTAACATGTTGTCGCTAGGTAGGCGGCAGTTGCCCTCACCAAACATTTCTCCGCGACCACATAAAATAAGTTCTTCTTTTGTATAGCTGTTCTTTGGTTCCATAAATCTTCTTCTTAACTTGCAAATTGACGCTACTTTAGCGTACAGATGTACGCTAAACAACTCCGAACAGTTAAAAACCGTACGGAGACTTGTAAATTTTGCGCTAAAGATATGTCTATTTGATTAAATTTCAAAAAATTGAAGAGATTAAATGCAAATCAGTTCCAATTGGGGGCGATTTATAATGTGAAAATCATTATAATCGGGGATGATTTTTTAGCAGGCTATTTTGGGTGATCTATGATCCTTTTTGTTGACTCTTTAACCGTAATTGATTTTTCGTACCTTTGCCCACGTCGTGGTGCGGTAGGTGAAAGTTGGATCACCGACATTGTGTTGCATGGTGAGCTAAACGAAGAATCTATGGTGTTAGATTTTGCAAAAGTTAAAAAGCAAATCAAACGTATTATCGACGAAAAGCTGGACCATAAATTAGCGGTACCCAGCGCGTTTGCGTGTAATGCAAAACACAGTGAAGGCCGATTTGAATTTGATATGCAATTTGATGGAAATCACTTAGCCATGAATGCACCTGAAGAAGCAGTGTGTGTAGTGGAAGGGGATGAAATCAATGAAGCTAATGCAATCGCTTACCTTAAGTCTGTTATTATGCCGCATATGCCTGAAAATGTGAAAGATTTAGATATAACGCTGCGTCCAGAGGCCGCAACTGGCTTCTATTATCACTATAGCCATGGCTTAAAGAAACACGATGGTAACTGTCAGCGTATTATTCATGGTCACCGTTCATTGATTGGTGTGAAGCTAAATGATATCAGCATGCCTAGATTACAAAAACAATGGGCGGATAAATGGCAAGATATTTATCTTGGCAGTGAAGAAGACTTGATTGATCCTAGTTTGCTTCAGTATGTAACCGCTCAAGATGAAGATTATGCGTTCGCGTATACCTCGTCGCAGGGATATTTTGAGTTGGCGATCAGCAAATCACGTTGCGATATATTACCTTGCGATACAACAGTTGAATGTATTGCGGACTATCTTGCAGGCCAAATAAAGGCGCAAAATCCACATGATAAGGTTGAAGTAAGAGCGTACGAAGGGGTTGGAAAAGGAGCGATTGCGTATGCTTAAACGTGCAATTGTTATATTGCTAGCGAGCACCACATTATTTGCTGAGGCGCTTGAATTAAAAGGTAACCTGACACAAGGTGGCTTGGTCGTCGGCAAGCTTGAGAATGCAACTGAGATAAAGCTAAACGAAACAGAATTAAAGCGCTCTAAAGATGGCTATTTCGTGTTTGGTTTTGGCCGTGATGCTGAACTTAACCACATCTTGAGTTGGCAATCTGATGATGGTCAAAAGCATCGCCAAGCGATAGTGATCACGAAACGAGATTACGATATAGACAAGATCACGGGGGTTGCGAAAAAGTATGTTTCGCCACCAGAGTCGGTGCTAAAGCGCATACGTGAAGAAG
Source organism: Pseudoalteromonas sp. GCY (assembly GCF_016695175.1). Taxonomy (NCBI): domain Bacteria; kingdom Pseudomonadati; phylum Pseudomonadota; class Gammaproteobacteria; order Alteromonadales; family Pseudoalteromonadaceae; genus Pseudoalteromonas; species Pseudoalteromonas sp. GCY. Next base: position 2,132,720 of record NZ_CP068023.1, on the reverse strand, counting down.
CACAAGCCGTGTCAAAAGCAAGACAAGGCAATTCGGATTTATTATTCTTTAAAGACCCCGTTTTCAGACCTGCGAAGGGCCGTATTTCAGGTGTTTATGGTAGCCAAAGATATTTTAATGGTGAGCCAAAACGACCACATTTTGGATTAGATATCGCAAATAAAACAGGTGAGCCGGTCTTAGCGCCGGTATCGGGTAAAGTGGTGTTTGCAAATCCAGATCTTTATTACAGTGGCGGCACTTTGATTATCGATCACGGTCACGGTATTACCTCTACGTATATCCACCTTAGTAAACTGGATGTTAAGGTTGGCGATACGGTAAAAACAGGCGATAAAATCGCTGAAATTGGCGCGACGGGCAGGGTAACTGGCCCGCATTTGGATTGGCGCTTTAATTGGTTCGGGGAGCGGCTCGATCCAGCTCTACTTATGAAAGATACACTAGCGGATAAAGCAGTACAAAAATGACAGACGAACAAAGACAAGCTATTGTTGAGCAACGCATTAAAAGCTCAATCACACACGTAACAAAGACCGTATTCCCTGGCCGTACAAACCATCATAACACTTTATTTGGTGGTGATGCACTGGCTTGGATGGACGAAGTTGCCTTTATTGCTGCAACGCGTTTTTGTCGCAAACCTTTGGTAACGATCTCTTCAGATCGAGTCGATTTCAAAGAGGCAATTCCTGCTGGTACTTTTGCCGAATTAGTATCGAAAGTAGTGCATGTTGGTAATACCAGCTTAAAGGTTGATGTTGAAATCTATCTTGAAAGAATGCACAAAGATGATAAACACTTAGCAATTACAGGTAGTTTTACCTTTGTTGCTGTGGATGACAATCATAGGCCGACTCCAGTGGTTTGTGACAAAATGCTAAACGGCTTTGATAGCTAGTTTTTCGCTAAGATTTTATTTTTTAAAATCTCTAAAGCAAATATAGGGCTTAGCCCTATATTTAATAGCAGGTAAAGAACACATCATACAAATTTTTATAAAATTGCTACTCGCCAATAACGGCCAAAACCCTTTTATGATAATTAATCGAGCCATCATTTGTTATTCCTAAATCGAATCTCTTCCATTCAGAGGACAAATGAGTCATTTTTTACTCATAATTTTTTGACAGTCAAAAAGCCAAAGACCATACTTTTTACTAATATAGTGAAATAGGAGTGGTGCTCATGGCAATTCCAGTAACCGTTGCAGACGATTCTATGATGTCGAGAAAGGCCGTGCTTAGGGCTATACCTGAAGACTGGGATGTCGAGGTCAGTGAGGCAAAAAATGGCAAAGAAGCATTGGTGATGGTTGAGCAGGGCAAAGCTGAGGTGTTATTTTTGGATCTAACTATGCCAGAAATGGATGGTTTTGAAGTTCTCACGCATCTACATGAACACCATGCAAAAACCGTGGTTATTGTTATTTCCGCTGATATCCAGCCTGAAGCGAAAAAGTTGGTAGATAAACTCGGCGCATTTCGCTTTTTGCAAAAGCCACTACAAAAAAAAGAGCTACATAACACGCTACAAGAGCTAGGTTTATTATGAATATGCCACTTAGTGAAGAGCAAAGGGATGGCTTGCAAGAGCTAATGAATATATCCATGGGCCAGGCAGCCAACTCTTTAGCTCGATTAATTGAAACGAAAATTAGTTTATCTATTCCTGAAATTACTTCGGTAAGCCCAAATCAACTCAATGAGATCTGTAATACCGCACATGTCTACAGAACGAGACAGTCATTTTTAGGGGAAATTAAAGGTGAAGTCATTAATCTGTTGTCACCGCAAGGCTTACAAGAAATAGCCGAGCTTATGGACTACGATAGTCCGCTCGATGACTCTGATCTCAATGAAGTCCTACTAGATTTATCTAATATCTTGGCTGGTGCATGTTTAAACGGCTTTTCTAGTCAGTTAGAGCTTAAAACCTCATTGACTATGCCGACAATTTATAAACATCAACTATCCGACGACATTGCCGAGTGGAAAACCACATTGGTGATGAAAATTGCATTTATAATCGAGCCTATTTCTTTTGATTCGAGAGTGATTATTTGTTTGGATGAAAACTCCATTAAAACAGTGATCCAAAAACTTAATGCCATGCTTGGAATAGAGGGCTGATTTTGTTTAGCGAATTGCAGCATTATATTCCGGTTGGCATTTGTGTACTAGACCAAGCACACACGGTAGTTTTTGCGAATGATTTTTTGAAAAACCGGCTACCGGATAACACTCCCAAAAATATTGAGGGCATGTCCATCGATGAGGTATTTCCTGAAGCTGCAAAAATCATCAAGCGGAAATTGAAGAGTGTTTTTGCTTTAAAAGCAGCAAGTTTTAGCTACTGGGAGCATCGTCCTCATGTGTTTGAACTTAGCAGCAGCCGTCCTGTTACTGGCGATGAAACTTCAATGTATCAGAACATTCAATATGTGCCAATTTTTGAGCATTCTGAAGAAGTGAAAAAGGTATGCGTGATCATACAAGATGTGACCGAGCTGGCGAGCTATTATCAAGAGCAAAAACGTCTAACCGAAGCATTAGAAATAGAAAAGCAAGAGCTAAGAACACTCAACCTTAAGTTGGAAGCTGCACAAAACCAACTACTACAGTCTGAGAAAATGGCAGCAATTGGCCAACTAGCCGCTGGCGTGGCGCATGAAATCAACAATCCAATTGGTTTTGTGAATTCCAATATTCAAAGTTTAGAAGGCCAGGCTAGCGGATTGTTTGCGATGCTCGCTTTTTATGAAACGCATTTTAGTACACTTGCCGACAGTGATTTAGCACAACAGGAGCAGCAGCTTCAAAGTCAGTATAGTATCGACTTTTTAAAGGATGACGTGCCTGAATTACTGCAAGAGTGTTTAGAAGGGCTGGACCGAGTTTCCAAGATAGTTGAGAGTTTAAAATCCTTTTCTCATGTTGATAACCAGGAGTGGCAAGAGGCAGATCTTATTAAAGGGATTGAAAGCACGCTGAAAATAGCAAACAACTCAATTAAGTATCATGCGGTTATAAACAAAACTTACTCCCTCGATGATGAAGTGTTGTTATATTGTCAGCCAATGCAAATTAATCAGGTATTTTTAAACTTAATCATCAATGCGGCGCAGTCAATAGAGTCAAGCGGTACGGTAACTATCTCTATCGAAGATAAACAAAACGAGGTGATTATTGCCATCAAAGACACAGGCAAAGGGATCCCAGCTGAGGACATCAATAAAATCTTTAATCCATTTTTTACCACCAAACCTGTTGGTCAAGGCACTGGCCTTGGGCTGTCTCTATCATATAGTATCGTCGCCAAGCACAAGGGTAGCATTCAAGTTGACTCGCAAGTCGGTGTAGGCACAACGTTTACGGTATCCTTTCCTAAGCTCAGCGAAGCAGATTTCTCCGACGAATTTACGGATAATTAATTAATCAAACCCTGTTCATAAATAAAGTTAGCCTTCATTAGGTAAGCATTTATTTGAGATTCATGTACTTCATTATTGTTTTTGTTCTGATTATCCAGTTCTCACAGTTGGCTTTAGCTTTCTGACGCTGTCATCATTAAAAAATCCACAGTCAAACCGTCAAAATCCCAATACTCAATACTGAAAAATGATTTATAACTATCTGTTTTTAAATTTATTTTTACCACTTAAAAATAGTTAAAATAAATTATTGTTCAAATTTTGACAGGTGAAAAAATTAGAAATGAAGAAATCCGGGGCGAAGACTTATGCACAAGATGAAAGCTCCAGCATTGTATTTGGAATGCCAAAAGAAGCCATTAAAAGAAGTGACTAGTACCGGGCATACGACGTATCTCTGTAACGATAAGTTATTATCCGTTTTTTACTACGATACTCAGCCACTAAGCATGGTCGCTGAATTTAATGACAGTGAAAAGCTGATGTTCATCGATAACTCCGCCAGTGATACTCGTTACCGCGGTGGCGATTATCACCTTAAAGTACAAAGTAATGTAGCAATATTAACTTGGGGTTATTATCAACAGTCCATCCAGTGCAAAGTTACAGTAGACTAAGTTTAGAAGCAGTTTAGCGCTTCGAGTTGAAGCGCTAATCACCCGCTGAATGATAGCAGATCTTGTCGAGCATCATGATAATAAACGAGTCGTCTTTTGCTTTTCCTAAGAACTCCATTGCGTTAAATTCAAACGTCCCATCAGATTTGACTTCGTATTGAAGAAGAAAATCAAACTTTTCGCCTTCTTCTTCTACATAACCATCAATATTTATGTAGTTTGTGCCCCAATCACTTGTAAGATAATCCCAAGTGAGTTCGGTAAAAAATTATTCATAACTTGGCGGAAAGTGTAGTCGTTACACTCTTTAAACGGTGTGTCCGGCATTCGGTCAATTTCTAACTCAGCAGTATAATCTGCATAAGCAACTGATGAGGTGACTAAAAATCCAAATGCAGCTAGGTTAAGTGAGAGCTGTTTCATCATGTTTCCATTTTTATGTCTGACGCGTAATTAACATATATCAAGCAATATGAAATATCTTGTTATTCGAACCAAACTACTTTATTTTTGCCAGTATGTTTAGCCTCATACAAAGCTTTATCAGCATCATTTAAATGTCCTGTAATAGACATTTTTTCCATCTCGGGAAGTACTGCTTTTACACCAATGCTGACCGTGAGACGTATTTTCTCTTCTTCTGACAGTGTAATTTCCAAGTTGGATATAGATTCTCTGATGGTCTCAATCAATGCGCTAGATGATCCATGTGTGGCATCAAGCAATACAAATGCAAACTCCTCACCTCCCATTCGCGCGGTAAAATCATCACTGCGTAGCGCATCCTTTATGGTGTAAGCAATCAGCTTAATGGCTTTGTCACCAGCATCATGACCGTAGGTATCATTAATTGACTTAAAGTTATCGATATCTACCATACCAATTAAATAGGGGAAGGATATCTCACCAACTTCGGCGGCTTTTTCCATAAAGGCACGTCGGTTGGGCAGGCCTGATAAGGTGTCGGTCATTGCGAGTTCAAGCAGTTTGTTTTCTGCTTCTTGACGCTCTTTATCGAGTTTAACCGCATAGTATAAACCCGCTAATGAATCGACCAGTGGTTGTAAGAATCTTGCATCTTCTTCGGTATAGTCAAAAAACTTATTCGCAAGTCCAATCATACCGACCAATTCGCCATTGAGCTTTATCGGCAGCCCTAAAAACTTAGAGATCCTTGGGTGTCCTTTTGGCGTGCCTTTCGACGCGGGGTGCTTGCCTCGTTCATTACTAATGACGGTTTTTCCCGTTAGGATCACTGATCCGAACAGATTATTAAAGTCAGTAAAATAGAGATCGTTATCATAATATCTCTGTACCAATTGAGAGCTTAAATCATTCCATTGCATTTCTGAAATGGCATGAATAAAGAGCCTTGGTACACCGGCGGTATGCTCAAGCTCGCCGATCAGCGCAAATTGGCTATCCGCAATGTCGATGAGCTCTTCTAGAATTTCACGGCATGATTTAGACAGATCACCTGTCTTTAAATAGGCTGACTGTGCTTTACTGATAAAAGACAGTAATTGCTTTTGCTTTCGCTCTTGCAACTGTGCTTCCATCCGGTAGGTAATATCCCGGTGAGTACCAGCAAGGCGCAGTGCTCTGCCACTATTATCGCGTTCAACCACTTTGCCATAGGTTTCTATCCACACCCAGTGGCCGTCGGCATGTTTCATTCTATAGGAAGTGGTGTAGGCATCGGTTAACCCTTGTAGGTGCTTGGCTAGGTCTCTTTCTACGTGACTACGATCGGCTGGATGAATAAGTTGGCGGAAGTAATTAACGCTGGTCTCAACGTATTCAAATTCAATTCCAAGCATATCACACCACTTTTTGTTAACTTTGTTGATATCTGCTGGAATATTCCAATCCCATGTACCTAGCTCAGAGGCTTCTAGCAATAGACGCATCTGTCGGTTCGTTTCATTGAGTTTGTCTTCGGTGTACTTTTGTGCAGTATTTTCGGTAATAAAAGCCTGAATGCTTGTCATTCTGCCGTCGTGGTTAAAGTGCGCCACGGTGATCATACGGATCCAGATCTGTTTTGAGTCTAATGCCATCTCTAGCAAAATTTCAGACGCTTCTAAACCATCCAAGTGGTTTTGTAAGTTAAAATGAAATTTCTCAACACTCGGCCCGGTGAGTAAGTCTTCAAAATGCAATTCCCCAGAGCATAAGTGGAAAGCGTCAATACCAATCACGCGTTCAATATTCGGAGAAACCGTGCGAATGCGAAGCCCATTATTATACTTCCACTTAATTAACACGATTGGTGAAAAACGGATTAACTCTTGATCTTCGAGGTATAACGAATAGTTCTTTTGTAGCTCTAAAATATTGGTGATAAGACCACTAATCGTCTCAAGTAAATGAACATCTCGCTCGGCATAATTTTTCGGTTTGGTATCGATTAAACATACGCCACCGATTGGCTTGTCATCGAGTCGAAACGGTACACCCAAGTATGAGCGAATGTAAGGCTCGCCAGTAACGAGTGGGTTATTGGCATAGTTTTCATCCAAGGCGGTATCTGGAACAAGTAAAGACTTGTTATGTTTGATTAGGCTTTTACAGAAAGCATCTTGCTCGGGTGTTCTATCAGCTAGGATCCCATGCTTGGCAATCAGGTGTTGCCATTGCCCTTCAATTACAGTGACTAAAGTAATTGGTACCTCAAAATAATCAGATAGGGAGGCGAGTAGCGTATTGAGGTCGGTGAGCGGAAAGCTTGATTCGACTAAATCCTGTGTTAATTCAACTTTTGCAAAAGTATCCACGCTTACTCTCCATTATTTAAAAATGCAGCAAGTTGAGTGGTATTACTTTGTATCTCGTGAGGTAGCGCGGTATCGAGTAACTTTTCCAACTGAATTTCTAGCTCTATGTGTTTTCTTGGTAGTAAGGATTGCTCAATGTTATCCAGTACAAACAGATAGTTATATGTCGGTGACGGCAATATTTTATAGTTTCTGAAAACTTCTTGAGCCGCAGCTGCCAATTTCGGTGTGGTGAGTTCGCAGGTTGGCAACGCATAGTAAGTGAGAACGGGGTTTATCGAGTAACATAATAGCAGTTCGGTGATAACTTCATAGACGTTAATTTCGTCTGTTACTTCGACTTTTTCTATGGTGACCAGATAGAACTCTTCGTCTTTTGGATTGCTACGGATCTCACATCTTAAAACACCAAGAGGAGTGTGGTAGATACCATTACCACTAAAGCATGCCGAGAACTCTGCAAGAATCTGAGATTCAATGTCTTTGCTGAGATTATGCTCGACAACTTGGCCTTCATTATTGATTAATATCCGTGGACAATCACGCTTTTTTAGTTGTTCCTGTAAAACCGTTTTAAAATAATTATTATTGTATACGTCTATTGCTGCATTAACTTCTTCGAGTAATTTGTCGTTCTCCCATGGTTTACACAAAAACTTATGCGCAACCTTGCTATTAATCATATCAATAAGCATATCGGAGTCGGTATAACCGCTAAGAATTAGGCCAATTGCACCAGGGTTTATTTTTTTGGCTCGTTTTAGAAAATCTCCACCATTCATTAGCGGCATTCTAAAATCAGAGATAATAACCTGAACGGGGTGCGTGTCTATGTACTCAAGAGCTTCAAAAGGATTATCAAAACTGACAACCTCTACCGAAGGCAGCCGTATGACTCGTTTTAACGCCTTAAGTATTGACGTTTCATCGTCCAATATCAGTACTTTGTAATTAACTAAAGTATTTGCTTCTGAGTTCATAGAAAAGCTCCAACCAATCTTGGCTCTTTTGATCAAAAAAGGTGTTGATCACCGTCTGATTGACTTCTTTATTGGTGATAGTGTCTATAAGCAACAATAGCTTAGTGGCATTGCAATCTGAGTTGGCCGTTTCTAGGGCCTTAATGAGTGCATACAGTTGATCTGTGATAGCCGACTCATAGCCAATTAATGTGGCGGTATAAAGGGCAATATGTAATTTCTCGGTATAACAACTCTCTGGCGAATGACATTGGCTTTCGGTTATAAGCTGAGCGATTTCTGAGCCGAGCTCACCAAGAAACAATAGAGATTGAATAAAAACAACGCGTTCAGAATCGATTGATACGTCGTGTAGCTTGTGTACCAATTCCTTTAGTAACTTGACCTTTCTAAAGTTGATATCACTTAACTGCTCACAGTTCGCGATATCATATCTAGCTGCGACCATATTGTGATAACACACAGAGACAATAATTGCGGAAACTAAATCCACACCGAGCGTCTTAATTGCGGTAGAAAGGGAGTATTGCTTTGTCGATAACCCCACATAAGCACTGTTACATAGATGGAATAATTTGGCTTGAATGAGCACCTCTTGTTCCAACATCGCTTCAAGCTTGTGAAAATCTAAATCAATATCTTCAATTTTACTTAGCAAGATAGGCAATTCGTTTTCAATGAAAGTTTCATTTAGCGCACGCTTTATTGCTTCACTTAATGGCAGCTCATTGAGTCGATAAAATGCGGTGATAACCTCATCAAATTCTTCTCTTCGAAAAGGCTTAGCGACGATAAAGGTCGCAGAAATTGAAGACTTACACAGTACCTTGCCTGTGGTATCGCCGGTTAACAACACGGTGAGGACTTGTGGATAACGGCGCCTCACGATATTGATTAATTCAACACCGTTAATCGATGGCATAAGGTAGTCACTCACTAAAATGTCGATGCCCGCAAACGTATCTAGGGATTCAATGAATTGTTTAGGTGATGAAAAGGTCAATATTTCAGCGCCTTCCATGCTGATTTTGAAGTGGCGGTGGAGCGACTTCAACATCAACTCATCGTCATCAACGAGCACAATCCGTGGCACTTGGTTTTTAATAGACATAGTGAGTAAACTCCTCAAACAAAACAGGTTTTCCGATGAGATACCCTTGCACTTCATCGCATTTTAACTGCTCGAGAATCTCAAGCTGCTCTACGGTTTCTATGCCTTCAGCGACAACTTTCAACTCTAGGTCGTGTACTAATCGAATAACATTCTGAACAAGATCTCGAGCCGATTTTGAGCTGTCGATATTTTCAATCAGGCTTTTGTCAATTTTGATAACATCCACTGGCAATTTTGAAATATAGCCCAATGAGGAATATCCCACGCCAAAATCATCAATGGCAATGGAGAAGCCAAGCTCTTTTAATTGAAGTAATTTAGTCTTAGCTTGCTCGAGATTCTCTAAAACAAAGTTCTCGGTGATTTCTAATTCGAACTGCTCCGGCTTTAGCGAATGCTGTTTTATGATTGAATACATGGTTTGAACAAAACCTGGGGCAGATAGCTGATAAGGTGAGACATTGACTGCAACTTTTTTAATGTCTAGCTTTTCCTTTTGCCATTCACACAGTGCGATACACGCTTGCTCTAGCACCCAATTTCCTATCTTAACGATTTGTCCGTCCTTTTCTGCCAATGGAATAAAATAATCCGGTGAGTTAGCGCCAAACTGTGTGTTCTTCCAACGGATCAACACCTCACAGCTATTAATTGAATGCTCATTTAAGTTAAGTTTAGGCTGAAATCTTAGATAAAACTCATCATTATCAACGGCATTGAACAGCGCCTCAGACACTTTATGTTCATTCAGCTTCTCCGAAAGCAGTGACGGCGAGTAACGCATATAAAAATCGGTGCGTGACTCACAAACAAATTGCGTATAAATCACCAAGCTGTCTATTGCTTCCGAGAGTGGTTGCTGAGGTTCTATCATAGTGTATGAAACTGAAAACTTAACTTGGATATTTTTCCTGATAAAAAATTGTTTAATTGAGTTGAGCACCTCATCCAAAAATTTGTGAACTTCGATTTCACTTTGTACTGAATCTAGCCAAAAGATAGCTTGATCAAAGCTGATTTCAAGCATAGAAAAATTCGTAGCTTCGCTAAGCACTGTGTGGTCAATGATCTTTTTAAAGGTATCTGAGTGTATGGGCGTATTGGAAATAATATTCTTTACGAGTAAGTCACGGATCTTAAGGCAGATAATGACAGAGTTATCCGTGCGATTAATATGTTCAATAAAACCAAGCTTGCTTTGATAGAAATTGGGATATTTGTTTTGCTCACTCGATAGGGGTTTAATAATGAGTAAGTAGCTAGATTCCATTTTTAGTTTGAGTTCAACTTGGCATAAAACCTTTGAACTTTTTAACGTAGCAATCCTGCGTTCAGCAAAGTCATCAAGGCATCTATCACTTTCAAAATTAAACAATTGAAAGAAATTGCCTTTATTTACCTCATTCAAAACTAACTCTGTGTAGGCGTAGTTGCAATCGATGACATTACCTATGGTATTTACTTCTACTAAAGGCGCATTATTGCTGCGTAGGATCTGGGTTTTTAATTCGTTCTTATGGTAGCTTGCTAGTGCAGCTTCAATGGTGGTGTAAAGCTCTTCGTTATTCCAGGGTTTTGATAAAAACTTAAAGGTATTATTGGCGTTGATCAGCGACTTCATATCGTCATAATCCGCTTGACCACTCAGGACAATACACTCAATTCTTGGGTCGTGTTTTTTGACTTCTTGGATAAGCTCTTGACCATTCATGTTGGGCATTCTGAAATCAGTGATAAGCACATGCGGTTTGTGCTCTTGTATCAAACCGAGCGCTTGTCTTGGGTCGTCGGTATATACCACTTCATAATGCAGTAAACGCAGAGTGCGCTTAAGCGACTTTAGAATATCAATTTCATCATCAACCAACATGATAGGTGCATTCATAGCTACCCCTGTATTAGCGCATTAATTTTTTCTAACAGAATAGAGTTATCAAACGGTTTAGAAAGGGCATCGTTGGCACCCATCGCTTTGGCCTTTTCAAGTTCAAGATCATTTAATGCAGAGACCACCAAAATCTTAATCGTTTTAAATTTTTCTTTTTTGCGGATAAATGAGATCACTTCAAAGCCATCCATACCCGGCATGGAAAGATCGAGCGTAATTAAACTTGGTTTAAACTCTGAGATGGCAATGCCAGCCATAAAGCCATCACCAGCTTCTTGTATCAAATAATCGTTGCCTATCACTCGTCGTATCGCTTTTCTATACTGGGGCTCATCATCAATGATAAGCACCTTAGCTAAATCCCGTTCTTTCTCAGAGTGTAGACCAGTTTCTGCAATTTGATAGTCACTAATAAAGTCTTGCGAAAGTGGGATTTTGTGCTTGTTTAAAAAGGATAAAAAGTCTTCAAGTAAGACACGGTAGTTACCGCGTCCAGGAAGCTTATGACCTTTTAATTCGCCATTGGCAATCCAACGACTTACACTGCGTTGGTGTACGTTACAGTAACTGGCTATTTCGCTTGGTTTAAGTGTTTGCATAGTCTTTTTGCTTTAATTCTCTTACCTATTGGTATAGCACAAGAAAACTAATAAGACAAAAGCGACATTAGAGACAAAGAAAATACAGTATGTTTATGAGCTAAAGGTATCAAGGCGGGGAGCCTTGATACCATCATGATTGATAAACCTATAACACCATCGCGGCTATCCAGCCAAAGCAGAGTAGTGGGATGTTGAAGTGAATAAATGTAGGCACCACGGAATCCCATATGTGATCGTGCTGGCCGTCGGCATTTAAGCCAGAAGTTGGTCCAAGTGTGGAATCTGATGCAGGAGAGCCCGCGTCGCCTAGAGCGCCTGCGGTTCCCACCAAGGCGGCGGTAGCCATAGCGGAAAAGCCAACCTCTAGAGACAAAGGTACAAATAGCGTGGCAATGATTGGCACGGTTGAAAATGAACTGCCAATTCCCATGGTAATAAGTAAGCCAACAAGCAAAATCATCGCAGCAGCAAGTGGTTTATTATCGCCAACAAAATCTGCACAACTTGCTACTAAACTTGCCACATCGCCTGTTGCTTTCATGACGGAGGCAAAGCCTTGAGCAGAGATCATGATAAAACCTATCATTGCCATCATTGCCACACCTTTACTGAAAACATCGGAGTTTTGTTCCCATTTCACAATACCAAAGAGGCTAAAAATCATCACGCCAACGAGCCCACCTAATATCATTGAGCCACTGTTATTTTGTGCAATGAGAGAAGCCAGCACCGCAGCGCCGCCGACGATCATCACTTTGGTTGCTTCTTGGCCTTCCGGTACTGTGTTTGACTGAGTACTTTGCTGTTGACTCACCTCATAAACTCGTTTTTTACGATAAGTAATGAAAACGGCAATCAACAGGCCAATCAGCATACCAAGCGCAGGGATCACCATAGCGTATGGCACGTCGAACTTAACCAATTCTAAACCATTGTCTACAAGGTTTTTATGCAAAATAGAGTAAAGGTAAATGCCACCGAATCCATATGGCAACACCATATAACTGGTCGCTAAGCCAAACGTTAAAATACATGCAATCGCGCGGCGGTCTATCGTCAGTTTGTTCAGTACGACTAATAACGGTGGAATGAGGATAGGAATAAACGCAATATGGACTGGCACAAGGTTTTGCGACGCAATTGAGCAAGCCAAGATGATAACCATTATAAACATGCTTAAAAACGTTGAGCCTTCGCTATCATTAGCATTAACCAATTTGAGCAGCTTTTGCGCGAGGATTTGAGTTAAGCCAGACTTTGAAATTGCAACTGCAAAGCCACCTAACATGGCATAGCTTAAGGCTATTTCTGCGCCGCCAGATAGCCCATCATTAAAGGCGTTTAAGGTTGTCTTCAAATCTAAACCGGCCACTAAGCCCGCAGCTATTGCACTGACGGTCATGGCGACAATTACATTTATTCTAAAGAGGGTTAACCCCAGCATGAGCAAGACGCCCAAAATAACAGCATTCATACTATTTTCTTGCCTTTCTTTTTATTGATTTATACAACCTCTTCAACTCACCAAGCTCAAGTTTATTAAGTGGTTTTTGTTGATACTGTGATTTTTCAATTAATTGATAAAACTGCCAAAGCGACGCATCTAAATCAGGAAATAACTTACATAACTCGACAATATGTTGTTTCGCCGTAGTGCCGCTTAGCTGCTCTTTGAAATCGGACACTATAGCATTGTAATAGACAAGTTCGATAGGGCGTTTATGCCGAGTAAGCTGCTTGCTAAGGTAAAATAGCGCAATTGAGAGCAAAAGCAGCATAAACAGAGAAAATATTCCCGCCCAAAGCTGACCATTACTCCCAAACCACTCTTTAAACAGTGCGCCTTGCTTTTCTTTGTCAAAATTAATGACGACGCGAGTCCACTGATAGTCAAGCTCCTCGAGCTGTAATCGCAACCAATTAATAGATTGCCAATTAGACAACCCAATTAAGCTGTAGCCCAAACCGCTTTTGAACTCGCTCGATAATTGTTCTAACTGAGAAAGACTTCCTGTCATACGCTCTGGAGCAATCCAGGCGGTTGGGTCTAAGCGTTGCCAGCCAATTCCTGGTGTGAAATACTCAACCCAAGCATGTGCGTCATATTGATAAACGCTGTAATAGCCTTGATTGTCATTTTTTTCACCGCCCAGATAACCAGATACCAAGCGAGCTGGGATCCCTGCGCTTCGTAGTAGAAATGCCGCGGCAGAGGCGTAGTGGCCGCAAAATCCATTAAACGAGCTAAATAGAAAGTCATCAATCCTATCGTCCGATTGGGTTGTAGTTGGTGTTAAGGTATAAACGAAACCATTTTGCAAAAAATAGCGCTTCATTAATTCAATGAATTGGCTCGTTGTTGTCGATTGACTGTCCCAATCACGCGCCAGTTGCCTTGCCTGTTGATTAATGCCGTCAGGTAATGCGGTGTTACGCCTATAATACCAAGGCCTTAACGAATCTTGGGGTTCAAAATCAGTGAAATCGATTTGATACTCGACAGGTTTTGCTGATAGGTTTTTCAAATAGACCGTGCCAAACACGTTACTATTCAACTTAGCGTTTTTCGAATAAGAGTATGACAGGCCGTACAACCATGGAAGTTGACTTGGCTGCGCAATAATGGTTGCTGCGCCAATCGGATCTTTGGGCAACGCTCTGATATTGGTACCTTGATACTCAGAGACTTTCCATTGCCGTCCGTCAAATTCATCATGAATAATTGCACGCCAATAGAAAGGTCCCATTTGTTGAGTGTCTTCAAATGACGCCCGAAACACCAAGTCGCTGGATTGGGATAAGTTTGCGATATTGAAAGGATCTACATTCTCAGATAACCCAGTTTTTGCTTGATTCTGCGGTGCAGGTAACTGCCAAAATGCAGGGAGTTTTGGTAAAAAAACGACTAATAAAGTAGCCACAGGCAGCACCAATACCAATCCCTTTGAGCTTACCTTAAGCGCTGTTCTGAACCTTAAGTTTTGCTCGAGATTAAGCATGATAGCTAAATTGACAGCCAGCAAAATCAATACAAGAAATGCTGCAAATATACTTTGTGTAAAAAGAAATAAGCACGGATAAGTAAAAAAATTCAAAATACATATTTGTGTAAATTGGCGAGCTTGCGTGGCATGCACTTGCTTAAGTAGTGACGCAACCAACATCAAAGCCACGAAAACATTCACGCTGTTTTTTAGACCTATTAATGAGGCCGTCGCAATTGCGCCGAGTAAAGTGACCAAGTTAATAAAACGAATGCTTAACACGCTTGGTTTAGTCATCAATCTCGATGCTTGCCATAGCGTTAAAACGGTACATAACCCGACAAAGCCGATACCAAAATCATCGATAAGAATAATGCTCAGCAGCCATAAAAATAGTGACGTGCTGTAGTACCATTTTGGGAAGCTAGAATTCACTTAATGCCTCCAAGCAACATAGTTTATGGGTTTCACCCTGACCGAACGGGATCCTGTTTTGTTGAAGTAACAGGGCATAACTTGTTTGTTGCTTATCGGCGTCAAGCACCATAGTACAGAGCTTACTCAGACGTTCTTCCTTGCTGCCTGAAAGCTTAGAATAATCAAAAATAATGCGGTGTAAATCGGCAGACTCCGGTGCATTCTGTTTAATTAACATTTGCTCAGTCTTGGCGTAATGCTTCCAAGAAACGCGGCTTAAACTCATCCCTTTTTGATATTGCGAGAGATGGTCGAACTCAACTGAACGCTCTTTCTGTTGTATGCTTTGGCTGGCATTCGAGGCACTGCCAAAGCTAAACTCTGTGTCTATAACGGGCAATGGAGTAGGGTACACGTAGAAAGCATCGTTTGGTTTTATATACGACCAGGTACGAATAAGACCAAATGGGAAGTAGCTGAGGATTTTAATTACGCCCGTATCATATACGCCACGAGGTAATTCAGGGGCGCTTAACTCGATAACTTTTTCATCACTCACTTTGGAAATATGAGTAGCCGTCCGGTTGTATTCACTTGATAGTCTGAGTGATTGGATCTCTGTGCTAGATGAAATATTGAGTCTAATAGATGAACTATATGGGCTAAAATTAGCATTACTTCCCAAATATCGGACATTTGCATTGTTCAAGTTGAAAAAACCTAAAAATAGGGCGGCTATCATCATCACAGCCATAATGTAGGACACTGCAAGGATTAGATTATTCTGATAGTTGATCCCCAATACAAAATTAAGCAAAGCCACAGCGATAAAAAAACCGCCATCCTTAGATGGCAGTATGTAGATATTATTATGAGATAACCGTATTTCTGAGCGTTGATGTCGTTTATAAACATGCTGCTTAACTTTCCGTTTCAAGCGATTAATCATGCTTAATGTACCGGTACGTTTTGAAAGACCTGTGTCTGAACTTCTGCTTCATTAGTCGTGGTAACGCCAAGTCGGTGGGCACAGACTGAAGTGAAAACGGCTTGAACATCATCGGGTATCACGAAATCTCGACCACTAATAAACGCATATGCACGACTTGCTGCTGCAAGCGCGATGCTAGCTCTTGGCGATAAAGGATCGCTAAATTGACCCGAGCTGCGTGTGTAGTTAACTAAGCGAAGGATGTAATCAATAATGGCGTCACTTAGCACAATGTCAGGCACAACTTGTTGATACGCCAATAGTGTTTTGCCATCGATCACTTGTGGTGCTTGAGTCAGTTTTCTCGCTTTTCCAGCTAATTTAATTAACTGCGCTTCTGCCATTTCCGAGGGGTATCCCAAGCTTATACGCATAAAAAAGCGGTCTAGTTGTGACTCAGGCAGTGGATGCGTGCCAGATTGATGCTGAGGGTTTTGCGTTGCAATCACAAAAAATGGGCTAGGGAGCTCATGGCTCACGCCATCGATGGTTACTTGATGTTCTTCCATGGACTCCAATAACGCGCTTTGAGTTTTTGGACTTGCGCGGTTGATTTCATCGGCCAGTAAAACTTGGCTGAAAATTGGACCAGGATGGAATTCAAATGACTGATGCTCTCGGTTAAAAATGGAAGTACCGGTAATATCAGCTGGGAGTAGATCGCTAGTAAATTGTACTCGACGATATGTCAGACCTAACACATCAGCAAGAGAATGAGATAACGTCGTCTTACCCATACCTGGCAAATCTTCAATTAGAAGATGGCCGCGACACAAAAGACTGCAGATCGCGAGCTTTATTTGTTCAGGCTTTTCTAAAATAACGGTAGAGAGCGCATCGGTAAGTTTCTTTATTTCTTCATTCATGTAACCAGCTCTAAACGCTTCATTACCGAATCCACTTTATGTGCATTGAAAGGTTTAGCAATAAAGCCCTTAGCACCAAGCTCCCAAGTATTTTGAACATTCTCCATACTATTATGGCCAGAGCACATGATGACATGAGCAACTGGAAAGTTTTCGTTAATGTAGGAAAGAATTTCGGTGCCATCTGTATCCGGAAGCTCAATATCTAAAAAGACAACACTGGGTTGTTTATGCTTTAGTAGCGGCTTTGCTGAATCAAAGTCTTCACAACCATAAATTTCTTCAAACCCTAAGTTCTCCAAAATCTGTGTCAGAAAATCTCTGATCTCAACAGCGTCATCAATTATCAATATTGGTTCTAGCGGTCTTACAAATTCCATATGTCGATACTTCAAATTACAAATTCAACCACATACTATAAAAAGCGAAACCATAGCTCAATAGAAAATACAGTAAACTTTTTATTAATGTCCGATACCGTCTAGTATTGGACATTAACAAGGTACTTTATATGGTTTCCTCACACAATTTATTACATCCTATAATTTACGTTATGTTAAATAGGTTGGATTTTTGATGAGGAAAGTCTACTCACTTATAAAATCAAAGATTCAGTGTCGCTCGCCTGGTTGATTTATAAACTATTGCGATATTAATTACTAATTGCTTCGAATATGAGTTGTTTTGAAACAGTTTAGAAACCAAAAGTATTCAGAGAATAGCATGGAGCACAATGCACTGGGCGAAACTACAAATCTTAATTGGTGTATCTAGTGAAACCGTTCTCTTCACTGAATAAGTATCTAGAAAGATGGGAGACAATAAAGCCACACGGCTTTATTGGCTCGAGTCATGTGGCTGCTTTTAATGAAGCGCTGCGCTAAATGGAATACCTTTGCAAATATCCGCTTCTGCAATGAGAATTTCTTCTAGGCGGTTATCTATCGTTAATTTGTCGAAGTACTCGTAGCCAAGTTCCACAAAGAGATTTTTGTGTTTTTCTTCTGATTTGGCAATGGCAACATAAAAGTCTTTCTCTTTGCCTTCAGGAAGCGCTTCTGCAACTAAAGAGAAACGTTCATGGCCCCTAGCCTCAATTACTGCGCCAATCAGTAATCTATCAATTAAATATTCGTCAGTGCCTTGGCGGAACAATGCGCGCATTTGCTTTATATAGGGGTCTTTTTGATCGTTTCCTAGTAGCGTACCACGCTCGGTTAAGATCTTAAGTACCTGTTTAAAATGGATCATTTCTTCTATTGCGAGATCTGCCATCGCTTTTACTAGCTTGATTCTGTCTGGGTAATGACCAAGCATTGCCATCGCCATTCCAGCTGCTTTTTTTTCTGCAGCGGCGTGATCTTGAAGAAAGGTATCAAAGTCGGCTAGGACTTTTTCAGTCCAGCTAAAAGGTGTGTGATATTTTAATTCAAACATAATTCTATCTTGTATATACAGCTTGTAGTGAGTATAACAAACTCACGCGCTCGAGCGAACTTGCATACTAAAGAGCGCTGTGTCTTTATCTGCTTTGCCATTACGTGTCGATTCCACTTTATTGGAGTGAGAAAACCACTTCCATGCAGTTACTTTACCACCGATATTGACATGCGGGATGGTCACTTTTTCTTGAGTCACGCCTATAAATTCGGCAAGCGTTTGCTCGGCATCAGCAGCTGTTAGGTTGACCGTAATAAAAGGAACATGATTCATTTTTGCAAATCTAAGCACCCTATCATGATGCTTGCTATAACAATTCCGCCAATAACCATCGTCTTCAAAATGTTTGTCAAAATCAGAAAAAGTTTCCAAATAACAACGCTTAATGGTGTCGTTAAAGCCCCCTCTTTGTGACAGTAAGTTTTCTTTCATTGCCGTCATCAAACGCTTAATTGAGGGAAGCCATTGCTCAAAATCTCGTGTTAACTGGATTATTTTGGCTTCAGGATATAGAGCATATAATTTTTCATAGTCAGCGAAAACGGGAGTGTCAGCAATAAATTCAGCACGGTCTAATGCTTGCCTTGTGTATGCCGTGTGTGCTGTTTTGTATCCAGCACCTAATGCAGCAATACACAGACTTGTTGTGCCCGTTCGTGGTAAACCCGTTACCAGAAATTTATGTTTTGTCATATTTAGATAAAGTAATACACGAGGTTGAGTGACGCTAAAATAAGTATTACTCCATATGTTGTCGCCATCGCTACTTTTCTGATTGAAAAGTTAGTTTTACCGAGTGCAACATAGTGTGCAACTCGAGAAAACAAAAAAGCAATGCCAAAAGCATGAAGTAGATATGGGTTGATTTGTTGAATTTCGAGTAACAACATCATTAACAGTACGAAAGGTGTGTACTCGATAAAGTTGCCGTGGATCCGTATTGCACTTTGCAGTTCATCGATACCGCCATCTCCTAGCGATACTCTGTGTCTGTGTCTGAGTGATATTATGTTAAAACTGAGTTTAATATAGATTAGTGCCAGCAATGCCGCATATAAACCGGTGATCATAAAAAGCCCTCCAATGGAGGGCTTAGTGTATAAGTTTAATTAGTTCACAGCCAGTATTACTCAATTAAGTAAACAGCATAAACTTCCGCGTTTAATGTAATTGCACCTGTGTTATACGCATTTTTGTATGCGCCTTGATCTGCTTCCATTGCCATCGCTGCAGAGCGCACGTAAGGCTGAACTGGCGTTTGCATTGGTTGGAATGAAACTGAGTACAGTTTTGCCAATTCAACATCAAACTCGCCTGCTAGCTCTTTGGCTGCTTTCTTAGCATCTTTGATGGCGGATTTTTTGAGGCTTTGCAGATACTTGCCTTCATTTTCAACACCAAATTCCGTGTTATTGAACTGATTTATACCGCTGTCTACAAACTCTTGAAGTAACTCTGGGTACTTTTTAATGTCCTTAAGTTTTACAGTCAGACTGCGACTTACGCGAAAACCATCAAACTCTTCTTCGTTTGATTCACGATTGTAGCGTGTCTGTCTGTAGACATTCAGCTGATCTGCGTGAATATCGTCTTCTTTAATATCGAAGCGTTTAGCGATTTCGATGGCCTTAGCCATAATCTTATCGACGTTTTCTTTGGCTGTCGGCAGCGACTTTTGCTTTTCGGTAATGGCAACACGGATGGTTGCAATATCGGGTTGTACTTGAATAAATGAAGTGCCTTTAACATATAAATGCGGCGAGTCAGGCAATGCGCCTGCAAAGCTAAATCCAGATAAACATAATGCCAGTAAGCCAGTTAAAATTCGCATCTTTTGCTCCTAAAATGTGATACCTGCATATTCAAGCATATTTCAATTAACAACTACTGAATTGGGTTTCAGGGTAACAAACTTTAACAAAATGAGCGATTGTCACTTTGAAAAGTGATATGCAGTGCTCTCAAATTTTGTGCGTGATTGATAAACAAAATCGCCGCCAATATGAGTTGGCGGCGATTTCTGTTTTGGCTAAAAGCAAAAGCAACTAGACGCTACAGCGTTTGTAGTTTCTATACTTAGGGAGCCAATAGTTTTTCTCTATCGCTGCCCAAATTGCGTCGTCTTCCATTTCAAGTGCAACGCCCTCTTCCATTGCTTTTTTAGCAACTGCAAAAGCAATACGCTTACTCAACGGCTCAATTTCAGTTAGTGCTGGTAGTAAGCTACCTTTGCCGGTATTAGCACGTGGTGATGACTCCGCAAGCATTTCGCTCGATACCATCAACATGCTATCTGTAATACGATTTGCTTTAGCTGCAAGTACACCAAGGCCAATACCTGGGAAGATATAACTGTTATTACATTGCGGTATGATGATTGTCTGCTCACCATGTACTACCGGTTCAAATGGGCTTCCCGTAGCAACAATTGCTTGACCATCAGTCCACTCAATCACATCTTTTGGATGCGCTTCAACCTGGCGTGATGGATTACTTAATGGGAAAATAATCGGCTGTTCGCATCCTGCATGCATCGCACGGATCACTTGCTCAGTGAATAGACCCGCTTGACCAGATACACCAATTAAGATGTCTGGTTTTGCACAGTGCATTACATCTAATAAAGATGCAAATTCACCACTGTATGTCCAATCTACAAGGTTTGCTTGTTGCTGAACTAGCGCTTCTTGGAAATCTCTTAGTCCTTCCATGCCTTCTGTCAGTAGGCCAAAACGGTCCACCATAAACACTTGGCTTCTCGCCTGCTCGTCGGTTATCCCTTCTGAAATCATTTGGCTAATAATTTGCTCAGCAATACCACAGCCAGCAGAGCCTGCACCAACAAACACCACTTTTTGTTCAGAGAGCTTCGCGCCTTTAACACGACAAGCGGCTAGTAGCGACCCTGCAGTAACTGCTGCGGTGCCTTGGATATCATCGTTAAAGCTACAGATCTCATCACGATAACGTTTCAATAGTGGCATTGCGTTGGGTTGTGCGAAATCTTCAAACTGTAACAATACATTAGGCCAACGGCGCTTCACTGCTTTAATGAATAGATCTAGGAATTCGTCATATTCAGCTTGGCCGATACGCGGGTGTCTTGCGCCCATGTACATTGGGTCGTTGAGTAGCTTCTCGTTGTTTGTGCCTACGTCAAGCATAACAGGCAGCGTATAAGCTGGACTGATCCCACCGCATACGGTGTAAAGTGCCAGCTTACCGATAGGAATACCCATACCACCAATACCTTGGTCGCCAAGGCCTAAAATACGTTCACCATCTGTAACCACGATAACTTTTACTTTGCCTTTAGTGGCATTTCGCAAAATATCATCGATTTGATAGCGGTCTTCATAAGAAATAAACAAACCACGAGAGCTGCGATAGATATCAGAAAACTTCTCACATGCATCACCTACTGTTGGGGTGTAGATGATTGGCATCATTTCTTCCAAATGATCACGTACTAAACGGTAATACAGCGTTTCGTTGTTGTCCTGAATAGCGCGCAGGTAAATGTGCTTGTTTAGGTTGTCGCTAAAGCTTGAATATTGCTGATAACAACGCTCAACTTGCTCTTCAATTGTTTCATAACGAGGAGGAAGTAGTCCTGCTAAGTTGAAATTTTCACGCTCGCGTTGAGAGAATGCACTCCCTTTGTTAAGCAGTGGCGTTTCTAATAGTGTAGGACCTGAATAGGGAATGTAGAGATAATTTGGATCGGTTTGTTTAGTCATATTTACAAGCTTGACACTAATTTTTTAGTCTAAGGGTTCATTATTGTCGAAAAGGATTAAATTACAATGAATTTAGTGCTCATCAGACCATTATTAACGCGCTCCAGAGCGCGTTAAACGCATTTTTCTGGAACGCAAAATTATAGCCTAAAAGCACTTAAGAAACCACGGCTTATTCGCTGCTTTCGCCGAGTGCCACACCTTCTCTTCTTGGGTCTGCACCACCGATTAAATGTGTTCCACGAACCTCAATGGCATGTAGTCCAGAGTTTAAGTCGCGGATCTGTACTTTATGGCCTTTTTTCTCAAAGTAAGAGGCTTGTTTTGTCAACTCAGTGCCTTTTTCAAGTGTTGTGTACTTATTGCGATTGGTGATTTTTGGTAAATCAATAGCAGCCTGCACAGATAATCCCCAATCCAGTACGCCAACTAAGGTTTGAGCAACGTAATTGATAATACGACTGCCGCCAGGCGAGCCAACTATCAATTTAAGCGACCCGTCTTTGTTAAACACTATCACGGGTGCCATAGAACTTCTTGGGCGTTTGTTTGCTTCTACTCGGTTTGCGACCCATTTATCCCCTACTTTTGGGGAAAGCGCAAAGTCGGTTAATTGGTTATTGAGTAAATATCCGTTGACCATCACCGTTGAGCCAAATGCCATTTCTATCGAGCTTGTCATAGAAATGGCATTACCCTCTGCATCTACAATCGACACATGGCTGGTCGAAGGTAATTCATAACTATCATCCATAGCATAAGCGAGTGTGCCCGAAGTTGGGTCGCCTACCGGAAAGTCGTGATTATCCATTTCACCAATAAGTTTGCTACGGCCTAATAGATATTGCTCGTTAAGCAATGCTTTTGCTGGCACTTCAACAAAATCAGGATCGGCTACGTAAAAATCTCTATCGGCAAACGCTAGGCGAGACGCTTGAGTAAAGAGGTGCAAGGCTTCTGGGTCATTTGCCTTATACTTACCTAGGTCGTAAGGTTCCAACAGCTTCATCATTTGCAAAACGGCAATACCACCACTGCTAGGCGGTGCCATAGAGCAAACTTTATATACACGATATTCCGTACAGATAGCGTCTCGAGTTTTGCTTTTATAATGTTCCAAGTCGCTCAGCGCCAATTTGCCAGGTGCGATTTCAGACTTTTGCACAGCTTCCACTAATTGGGTGGCATTTTGCCCTTCATAAAAGGCTTGGATCCCTTGCGTTGCTACTTTGTAGTATAGGTTTGCCAAAGGCAGATTCTTTTTAAGGGTCCCTGGTTGTAGTGCTTTACCATCCGGATAGAAATATTCTTTTGCGGGACTGAGCTTAGTCAAACCTGGGTTGAGTTTTTTCTCAAGCAGCATATTTAAACGTGGAGAGACGATAAATCCGTCTCGAGCTAATTCAATCGCCGGCTTGAATAATTCCTGCCATGGCAGTTTACCGTATTTGTCATGTGCTGATTTAAACGCGTGCAGAATGCCAGGCACGCCAACAGAGCGACCGCCCACCACAGCCTCAATCCATCTAACCGCATTACCCGTATCATCTAAAAATAGATCAGGACCTGCAAGCTTTGGTGCGGTTTCTCTACCATCAAAACTAATTAATTCATTGGTTTTCTTGTCGTAGTGCAGGATAAACGCACCGCCGCCTATGCCTGAAGATTGCGGCTCAACCAAAGTAAGCACAAGTTGAGTCGCTATCATGGCATCAACTGCACTTCCCCCTTTTGAGAGCATCAATTGACCTGCTTTACTTGCATAGGGGTTGGCAGCAACGACCATGTACTTTTCTGCGGTGCGTGCTTCTTTAGATTGGAAACCTGTTGCGGCTTCCGGCTCTCTAATTTCGATTTTTTGTTGTTCAGCTAAGGTGTTGGTTGAAAAGCTGAATGCGGCAATCACGGTTAGTGATGCAAGTGTATGTTTCATAATACCCACTTTGCTTACGTCTTATATTTGGCATCATAAAAGCAATTAGGCACAATATGCAAAAATAATAACGTGAAATCGTATGTTTGAACTTCCAACTAACAAAGAATACCTCATTGGCCCTGCGTCTTTGGCGATATTGTCAACAATACTTATGTTGTTTGGGCTTGGCCCGCACTTAGATTTCGACAGAAATGCAATTGCTGATGGTGAATTATGGCGTATTTTGAGCGGTCAGTTTACCCATAGTAATTGGTATCACTTGATGCTAAACCTGCTTGGTATCTTATTCATTTGGTTATTACATGCCGAATATACAACACTAAGAAAATATTGGCTGAATGTGCTTTTTCTTGGTCTGTTTACTGGGCTTATGATCTTGCTATTTTCTCCAAACATTATTGTATATACAGGCTTGAGTGGTTTACTACATGGGCTTATCGTGTGGGGAGCGCTTGAAGATATTAAGCGGAAGCTAACAACTGGATATCTGTTGTTTATTGGTGTGTGGGCAAAGGTATGTTGGGAGCAATATGCGGGTGCAAGCGCAGATGTAGCTAAGCTGATAGACTCGAGAGTCGCCATTGAAGCACATTTATTTGGTGCAGTTGGTGGTGTGGTTTTAGCTGTTATCTATTTATTTTATAAAACAAAAAAGCCAGCTTAAGCTGGCTCAGACTGTTGAAAAAGGGCTGGACACAGATCTAGCCCTTTGATCTAATAAGCGTAGTGAGTTTAGGGAGTTCACCATGCTTAAAGACAAAACCCCTCAGCAATATGAACTAGAAATGGTCGCTATCGACCAATTGGTTCCAAAAGACCATTTAGTTCGCCTGATTGACCTTGCGATTGATTTCGAATTCATCCGCGATGAAGTCACCCATCTCTACTGTAAAAACAATGGTCGCCCAGCGGTTGACCCAGTGCGAATGTTCAAGATTTTATTTCTTGGATACCTGTTTGGCATTCAAAGCGAGCGTCGCTTGATTAAGGAAATCCAAGTCAATGTCGCATATCGTTGGTTTTTAGGTATGGGACTAGCTGAAGATGTCATCCACCACTCGACGCTAAGCCAAAACCGCATAAAGCGCTTTAAAGACAGCAACATTTATCAATCCATCTTCGATAACATTGTCCGCCAAGCGATGAAGCAAAAACTCATAGGTGGCTATAGCTTATTTGCTGACAGTACACACCTCAAAGCCAATGCCAATAAAAAGCGCTATGACATAGAAGACTTAAAAGTCAGTCCTTCAGTGTATGTAGAGCAATTGAACGAAGCGGTACTGCAAGACCGGGAGGATGAAGGAAAAAAGCCCCTGAAGTGTAAGGAAGAAACACCTTGCACAAAACCAACCAAAGTCAGCCGCACCGACCCAGATAGCGGGTTTATGGTACGGGATGAAAAGCCAAAAGGGTTCTTCTATCTAGACCATCGAATTGTGGATGGTAAACACGGCATTATTGTTGACACACACGCCACCGCAGGCAATGTCCATGACTCACAACCTATTATCTGTCGACTCGACAGAGCGCTCGATACCTTTGAGATAAACCCTATCGCGGTTGGGCTAGATGCAGGCTATTTTACCGCCGCGGTATGCCACAATCTGGAAGAAAGGCAATTAGTTGGCGTGCTGGGATACCGAAGACCAAATAAAAAGAAAGGCTACTTCGCCAAACGTGAGTATCAATATCAAGCCGATACAGATACTTACCTGTGCCCGCAAGGTGAAACTCTAATCTACAAAACAACAAGCCGAACAGGCTATCGTCACTATCATTCCGACTCAAGAAAATGTGGACGCTGTCCAGTCAGAAATCAATGCACAGCCAGTAAAAATCAAACCAAAGTTATAACGCGGCATGTTTGGCAATCAAGCGTAGAAAACGCCAATGCGATTAGGCTGAGCGACTGGGGTAAAAAGCTCTATCGACGACGAGCCGAAACGGTGGAAAGAAGCTTCGCTGATGCGAAACAACATCATGGACATCGCTACTGCAGATATAGAGGCCTGCCAAAAGTGACCGCGCAGTGCTTGTTAGCAGCGGCATGTCAAAATATGAAGAAAATGGCGCTCATGGCTGCACACTAGCAAAAAACCTCGAAAACTCCCCCCTAAAAGCCCTCAAAACGACCTTGGACACACCAAATCATAATAATTAGCCTAGCCAACACAAAAAAACCAACGCTGAAACTTACGGCAGAGAAAACTGCTCCAACAACTGGGAAAAATAAACCCCGCTTAAAAAAGCGGGGTTTATCATCAATCTGAGCCAGCTTAAGCTGGCTGTTTATCCACTGTTTTGATTACAAACTTTCTTTAAACAGCTTGTATATACGACGGTATTCATCCAACCAACTTGATGGCTGTCTAAAGCCATGGGGTTCAACCGGGTAAATTGCCGTTTCAAAATCTTCCTTTTCTAGCTCGATTAGTCGTTGCACCAAGCGCACAACATCTTGGAAAAACACGTTATCATCAACCATAGGCGCGTTGATCAGTAGCTTGTTTTTCAAACCTTCAGCATGATAGATAGGCGAACTGCGTTTGTATGCAATTGGGTCAACATCTGGGCGATTAAGGATATTTGAGGTGTACGGGTCGTTGTAATAGGCCCAATCGGTAACTGGACGTAAAGCCGCACCTGCTTGGAATAGATCTGGCTGAGTAAATAGCGCCATAAATGTCATAAAGCCGCCATATGAACCACCATAAGTACCCACAGCGCCACGGTCAACGTTAGCGTTGTTCACCATCCACTCAACACCGTCTGCCAAATCTTCGATTTCTGGTTTACCCATATGACGATAGATTGCCGTTCTCCAGTCTCTACCGTAGCCTTTTGAGCCACGATAGTCCATGTCCATGACGACATAGCCTTCGCTCGCGAGGAGTGAATGGAACATAAACTCTCTAAAGTAGTTCGACCAGCCCATATGTGAGTTCTGCAAATAGCCCGCACCATGATTAAAGATCACAGCCTTACGGTTTTTACCCGTTTCACCTTCTTGATAATCTGCCGGGTAATATACTTTTGCGTAGACAGGCTCACCTTGATGGCTTGAAGGAACCGCAACAATCTTAGGTGCAATTAGCTTCTTATTTAAAAACGCATCAGAGACTGTATTAGTGAGTCGTGACACCGCTGCTTTTGGCGCTGCATCCGCCACATAAAGTTCAGGAGGCATCATGATTTTTGAGTGAGTTAACAACAGCTTTTGCTCATCTGGGCTTAACTGGTAGTCAGTCAGACCATCTAAATCTGTTAACTGCTCATCTTCACCGCTTGCTAAATTGACGCGATAAATTTCGTATATACCTGGGTGATCTTTATTGGCTTTGTAATAAACAAATTGACTATCGTGGGTTAAGGTTGGCTCAGAAACCACAAACTTCCCTGAAGTCATTGCTTTTGCTTTACCGTTAAGCGGCTTAACATAAAGCTGACTATATCCAGTTTGCTCTGAAAGATAGTACAAAGCGTCTTGGTTGCTTAACCAACCAAAGTCATTGTAGGTATAATTGATCCATGCTTCATCGTGTAGGCGATGCTGAGAAACGAATTGTTGTTTATCAAAATCAACTGTCGCTAACCATCTGTCTTTATTATCCCAGGCGCCGAGCATGACCGCGACTTGAGAACCGTCACTATTCCATTGGATAGCGGATTGACTCCAGCCCCATGTGTCAATCAGGTTGATATCACGTGGTGCTTTTTCACTCTTATATGATTCACCTTTTGCCTTAGCATTTTCGCGTTTCACCTCGGCTAGTACATCTTCATCAAAGCCAGGTAAAGTATCATAGCTCAGCGTGACTTGCTCTGATTTTGCTAAATCAATGAAAATAACATCAGAACTCATTGGTTTAGTGTCTGCAACGCGACGGCGAGCTTTTACCGGATCAATGTCACCGTTTTGACTCACGTAGTTAGGCATGATGTCAGAGTCAGAACGACTTGGTTTATCATCGGTGATCACGGCGATTAACTTATCACCTGTAGGTGCTAAGCTAACTGAGATAAGCGTTTTTCCTTTACCAAGATAAAACTGATTATCTTGGATGCTTGCGTTATTCGCTTCTATCTCTTGATTTCTCGCTTCTCGATCTTTGCTGTTTTTGTGCGTTAGCGCGACGAATTGAATAAGCTCATGTTGCTGTTCAGCGATATATCCATTAGGCTCTTTCACCCCTTCAGGCTTATCCGCTAAATGTAACTTTACCAGTTCTTTTGTTAAGCCAGTGGCTAAATCGAACGCAAACAGCGTATTGCCTGAACGGTAAGCTAATCGGTCATCACTTAAGAATTGCGGTGCATACTCATAGTTAGAAGAATGAGTAACTTGTGTTAAAGCGCCAGACTTCAGGTTTTTAATGAATATGTTGCCTTTAAATTCATAAGATTGTAGCGTCCTTTCTTTATTATAAATCGCGTTTGCAGCACCAACTGCGTGCAAATCTGACAGCGAAACCGTTTCGCTTGTTTGTGCGCTACTGACTTTAAATAGATCTCTTAACTCTGAACCAACCTGCTTACGCTTATAGAAAACGGTTTTGCTATCAGCTCCCCAGTATGCGCTTTCTGGTTGTCTTCCCAACCAATCAGGATGCGCCATTGCTTGTTTTAAGGTGATCTGCTCACCACCGAAATCAACGGGAGTAGCAACGACTTGTTGGACTGGTGAGTTGGTTTCAATGTGTTGTGGTTTTGGGCTTACTTCAGTGGTTTGACAACCAGAAAGGAATAAACCTGAAGCGACGGCCATCGAGATAAGAGAGAGTTTCAACATGTGACTTTCTTATAATAGTTAAATTTGGCTAATTTAAGCAGAAAGCCAGCGGAATATCGACAGATTTAAGATTAAAAGCACTATGGGCGGGACAAAAAAAGGCCAGCATAGGGATGCTGGCCAAATACTCTCTGCGCTCACATAGTCGTTGATGGACAACGAGTATGAAATGAGGCCTATCCGCGCCTCACAATAGTAGACCGCACTATCAGAAAAGAGTTCCAAAAATAACAGTAAAAAAATAAATTTTTTATATCTACCCTGAGCTTTGCAATAAGGAATGAGCTAACTCAATAATTATCAGAAGCTTAGGTTTTTAGTTGACAATGGACCTCTTTAGCTACAAACGGTAGTATTAATTCAAAATTAATTGCTGAGCGGTTTCCATGACCCCAGGGTAGTCTGCTTCAGGCAAGATGTCAGCAAGCTCTGCCAGTGCTTCACCTAACTTATGAAGTGAGTCAGCTGAAACATTGATATGCCCCATTTTTCTGCCCGGTTTCGCATCTTTGCCATACCAGTGACTGGTTGCCCCCGAGACAGCAAGAACTTGCGATGGAATGTGACTTTGCCCTAACACATTAATCATCGCGGTTGGGCGAAGCAGTCTTGTATCACCAATCGGTAAACCGGCAACGGCACGAATATGGTTTTCAAACTGGCTCACATGGGCACCTTGTTGAGACCAATGTCCTGAGTTATGTACCCTAGGCGCTATTTCATTAACCAATAATTGACCTTCAACATCGAAAAACTCAATAGCAAGTACACCAACATAATCGAGTGCATTCGCAAGTTTCGAAAATGCGTCTTCCGCTTGAATATTGGCTTTCTCTTTACCAGCAATTGATAGGGTCAGTACACCATTGGTATGCTGGTTTTCAGTCAACGGATAGATTTTACATTCGCCATTTTTGGCGCGCACACCAATAATCGACACCTCACGGTCAAACGGTATCATTTTTTCAGCAACGATAGAGTGAGGCTGTGCTTCAGTGCCTGCTTGCAAAAACTCGGACATTTCGGCCCAAGTACTATCTATTTCAGACTCTGATTTTACTCGCCATTGCCCTTTCCCATCATAGCCTGCCTGACAGGTTTTAACGACCAAAGGCATGCCTAACTCATCAATCGCTGTGAGAAAATGCGTTTTATCCGTAATGATTTTGAAAGGAGCACAAGGTACAGATGTTTTATCTAGCAGCGCTTTTTCTTTCGCGCGGTCACCGCCAGTGGCTATTGCTTCTGCGCCAGGGTAGAACTTACCGCTTTGTTCGCAAAGCGCTAAAACATCATGTGGAATATGTTCAAATTCGGCAGTGATGGCATCAGCATTGTCAATGGCTTGCTGTAATGACTCTGGTGTTGATGCAAAGGTAACGGGGTTTATTACCGTTTGGCTGCCAACATCATAAGCCAACACTTTTATATCAAGATGAGTTGAGGATAAACTCATCATACGGGCTAATTGTCCCGCCCCTAAAACAAGAATATTCATGTTATTTCGCAGGATCTGGATTAGCTAGTACAGTTTCTGTTTGTTCTTTTCTGAACGCTTCTACTTTTGCAAAAATCTCTGGCTGCTGACAACCTAAAATTTGAGCTGCTAGCAAACCCGCGTTTGCAGCACCAGCGTCACCAATCGCTAACGTACCTACCGCAACACCTTTAGGCATTTGGCAAATTGAAAGCAATGAATCCACGCCATTAAGCGTTTTTGATTTTACTGGAACGCCAAGTACAGGCAGGCTTGTGAATGCCGCCGCCATACCCGGTAGGTGTGCAGCACCGCCAGCACCGGCAATGATAACTTTGATCCCACGTTCTGCTGCTGTCGAAGCATAATCCGCTAAAAGCTGTGGAGTACGGTGAGCTGAAACCACTTTAGTTTCATAATCAATACCAAATTTATCTAACATTTCAGCTGCATGTTGCATTGTAGGCCAGTCTGATTTTGAGCCCATAATGATGCCAACGGTCATAATAATTCCTCGACTAATTTTGAACGATACAGGGCTAAGGTCCTTCACACCTTAGCTGCGGGCATTATACCTGAGTTCGTCTTTAATGCGAAGAATCAACTTATTGCAATTATCACGCGATGGCACCCTGAGTTATTTAGACACTACCAATTCTTCAATACTTAATGCTTTCGCACGCTTAAAGTGAGAGAAAAACGTTTTAGGACCCATAATTAAGCATAATACCGCCAAACCACCTGGGATCAGCACCATTTTTAAAGCTGGGCCAAGAATATAGCTGTAAAAAAAGATAAAAGGGATGAATAGAATGTATCCGATGAATAAGCTCAAATATTGCATAACAACTCCTATTGAAATTTAATGAGCGCGCTCAATTATAATAATGAGCACGCTCATTTTTTGCAAACTTTATCTCTTAAATAATCTGGAATTGTGCTACACTCTCTTCGCAAATAAAAAGGTAACCATATGAAAAAAAGAGAAATTACGTACAATAAAATTCTCAGTGCTAGTTGGCAGCTTTTTCAAGACAATGGTTTTGAAAACACCACTACTCGGCAAATTGCTCAAGCAGCAAACGTGGCGACGGGAACGGTTTTCTCTCACTTCCCCACTAAGCTCGATATGCTCAAAGTCGCAATGCATAACCAAATAGATGAACTAATTAATGAAGCGAAAACATCAGATGAGCAGCATAGTGCCAGCTTAAAGTTACGCCACTATGCAAAGTATTTATTTGCTTTTTATCTTAGTAATAGAGATTTCAGTAAAGAGCTGCTTTGTGGGATTATTTGGCATAGCGAATTCTTTACGGGACAACTCAATTTGTTCAAGCGCTTGTTATTCAGTGAGCAGGAATACAATGAGTTGAAAGCAACCGTTATGATGGACTGCTACTTTATGACCTTATTAGAAGGGTTAAGCAATGAGCATAGCTCTGTTGAGCAAATGCTGCATTCCCTATCTCAGAAGTTGAAACTGGTTAGTCAATAAATTGTATGATGTGTTCTTTTTTGAATATTCATACGAATTTACTTGTGCTTTTGAACTTCTGACCATATAAAGCATCTAGGACTAGTGTAATAAGCAAGTGCTTGGGAAAAGTTACTTAGTTCCTTATTTTTGTCTAACGAGGTCAAAATGAAACGCGTCATCTTATTCCTTATCACTAACTTAGCAGTGATGCTTGTGTTAGGAATTGTATTATCTATCTTAATGTCTGTGTTTGGTATTTCTAGCCGAAGCTATACAGGCATTATGGTTATTGCTGCCGTATTTGGATTCGGTGGTTCTTTTATCTCTCTTTACATGTCTAAGTGGATTGCAAAGAAATCTACAGGTGCCCATGTTATTGAGCAACCACGAAACGAAACTGAACATTGGTTAGTTTCTACTGTCGCAGAGCAAGCTAAAAAAGCAGGAATTGCAATGCCAGAAGTTGCGATTTACGACAGCCCTGAAATGAATGCGTTTGCAACCGGGCCGAGTAAAAATAACAGCTTAGTTGCTGTAAGTACTGGCCTACTCCACAACATGGATCAGGATCAAGCAGAGGCAGTTCTTGCGCACGAAGTGTCGCACGTTGCAAATGGCGACATGGTTACGCTTACCTTGATCCAAGGTGTTGTAAATACCTTTGTTATATTCTTCGCTAAAGTATTGGCAGGTATTGTTGACAACTTCTTGAATAGCGATGAAGAAGAGTCAGGTGGAAGCTGGACATATTTTATCTTTGATATGATATTCCAGATCCTCTTTGGTATTTTGGCGTCTGTTGTTGTCGCTTACTTTAGCCGTAAACGAGAATTCGCAGCCGATAAAGGTGCGGCTGATTTAGTCGGTGCGCAAAAAATGCGTTCAGCACTAGAACGTTTGAAGCACAACCATGAATCGCAATTAGAAGGCTCAATGATGGCTTTTGGTATTGCTTCAGGTAAGTCTATTGCTGACTTCTTTGCTTCTCACCCGCCACTTGATGAAAGAATTAAAGCACTTTCGTAACTCTTTTCACATTCATACTAGGGCAACGATTAAGTTGCCCTTTTTTATAACTCAATCTTATACAGATTACTTTCAACAGCGCTAAACCCTAAACGCTTGAGTAGGTTTAATGAACGGTGATTATCAGCCGATACATGCGCCAAAATCACATTGAGCTCAAACTCAATCTGACTTTTGTTTGAAAATAAACAACGTAATGCTTCAAACATCACACCTTTACCCCAATAATCTGGCAGTAATTCATAGCCAATATGTAGGCCCTCAGTATCTCCGTCTTCGTGATAGAAACCAATGCAACCAATCACCGCTTTAGTGCTTTTACACACGAGGCAAAAACGCCCACCTCTACTTTCATATTGACGCTCAATATCCATTTGGATCATGCATTTAAGGTCTACTTCAGTGAGGTTGTCGCCGTAGTCGTTATACGCTTTTACCTGCGGTAAATTAAGTAGCGCTAATAACTGCGGATTATCTTTGTGCCTTATAGGCCTGATGACTAGCCTTGGTGTTTCAAATTCCATAAAATGCTCAGGTCTAAGTGTCTGCCGCAATGGTAGCACTTATAGCAGCAAAGACACCTTTCAATATTATGATAATTTAGCATTTTTGGAGAATGAATATGAGTCAAGAGTTCACCGTTATTCCCCCAACGACAAAGGTTTATTGCCCAGAAAGAGGTGAAGGCTGGACTTTAACGGGCATTACAGGGATCGATGAAAACGCATCAGTGATGTTCTCTGGCGTACGCTATACCATCTCAGCAAAAGAAATCGTTGAGTCATTATTGCCAAACTTTAAAAATAGGCAAAAATTAAATAATTAGTACTTTTTAATTATTTTACTGTTGTAAAAGTGTAAATTATGATCAATTATAGCGCTAGATTGCAAAGTCAATAATGGAAGCGCCCGCCTTAAAGGATTAAGTCATCGCATTGAGTTGGACTCAATTGCGAAGACATTGCTTTGTGTTGTTTTAAGTTACAGGACGTAAACTTTTTAGGGTTCCTGCTATGATAAAAGCATCACTCACAACACTTGGTTTACTCTCAACATTATTTTCCACATACACCTATGCAGATAGTTGCCCAGGTCAGGTTTTTGGTATTAACGCTGGCCGTGGCGATATTGGTATTTTGTTTGGCCTAGATGAAGGTGCAGGACAAGCCAGCGCCAACAGCCTAGCTGCTTTTAGTTCATCGGCACTAGCCTATGATACTAGCAGTGCGCGTTGGTACTATGCATCCGCACCAAGGCCAATCGACTATAAAGTTGATACCAGTCATCTAAACTTACCAGCTGACGCGGATATTCCCATTGAAGGTAAAAAACATCGCTATATTCAACTGGCATATTTTGATGGAACCTCTCATACCATTGTCGGTAGAACGGCTTATTTGGTGGGATTGGCATATGACAGCACAAACGATAGACTCATTGGAACGAGTTACGATTCTATTTACAGCATAGATAAAAACACAGGCGACGCGACTAAACTCTCGGATCTCCCCTCATTGGCTGGAAAATACCGCGGCGATCTTGAGTTTTATAATGGCCGCTTAATCCTAGTCACCAGTGCAGCCGTCTACCAAGTTAATACCAACGACTTTTCTGTGACTAAATTATCTGATCACGACCTAACAGCCGTTACAGGAGCAAGCCTTAATAGTAACGGAGAGCTTATTATCAGTCGCGTTATCATTAATGACGCCGGACACACCAACAAAAGCGCGATTTATAAGTTAAACCCTGATACAGGAGGCACCTGTTATATCAATACACTACCAATAAGAGTAAATGACCTTGCATATAACCCAAATGGCAGCAGCACATGCTATACAGTTTCTGGTTGCGGCGGCACACCAACCCCTCCTTCGCCACCGTCTTTTACGTTAACGAGTATTGATAACACGGTTTATGAAGGAAGTACCCTTAGCTATCAAATTACCTTAAGTAAAGCCTTCGAGCAGGACGTCAGCTTTTCAGTAGCGGTTAATGATGTGACAACGCAATCAAATGACTACGTGGCACCATCTACTTCATTGGTAATACCTGCGGGCAGCACAACTGCTACCATTCAAATAGCAACAATAGACGATACTGAGTACACTGGCGATCGGGAACTCTCTTTGAGCGTAACAGGCGTGAGCAATACCTCAGGCAATGAAACCCTATCGGGAAATATACTCGACAATGAAACCGCATGTGTGCCTGACAACTACACGCGGATCAATTACGCGTTCGTCAGAGAAGACTCATTATTCAATAATGACTGGGGTATCAAAGTAAATGGCCAGTATATTAAATTGCTTGATGAATACGGCAGTGCCGGCAGCTACGACATCCTTCAAGGACAATCCTTTACCTATGTGCTCGCTATTGATGGTAACAGCAGTACACTATCAACCAACTACCAAGTCTCAGGTACCAACCAACGTTGGGAAGATGAAAACGATAACGATTACAATGACTTTGAGGTCAGCGTGACAACACAAACCATTCAAAAAGGTTGTAACTAGCAGACTCAAAGCGGCTTGCTACTTTTAGAAGCCGCTTTATTTAACCTGAACTCGGGATAAGAAGTTAGTTAATCCACTAAAATCACTAAGTTCAAAAGCGTAATATCACTCTAGTCAGAAGTTATTTCTTAATACAAGGCAAATTTGTGCGTCAATAGCTGGCCTATTGCAAGCAAATTTAACGCAGTAGTAAGGAATAACAGCTGCTAGAGAACAAATTGTTATCCCGAGTTCAGGTTATTTAATATTAACTGGTACCTGATTTAAGCTCAAACAACTCTAGTAACGCAGAGCGAAGCTGTAGCTTTGGCGTGCTCTCACTGTAAGGCGCTGTTGCAAGCAGTGGACAGTCTAGACGAAGCTTTAAACTTTCAAGGTTTTCTTCAAATACAGACATCTCAGGGTCAACCTGATTTGCTATCCACCCCACCAAATTCAGTCCTTTTTGCTTGATAGATTCTGCCGTTAAAAATGCGTGATTCAAACAGCCTAACTTCATGCCAACCACTAAAATGACGGGGAGTTGTGCTTTGGCGACCCAATCATACAGATATTCATTGTCGTTAATGGGCAGTGCCCAGCCACCTGCACCTTCACACAGTATATACTCAGCACCCAGTTGCTGGATTTCACTATAGTGCTCATGTAGCTTATCGACTGTGATGTCAACATTTACCTGTTTTGCTGCAATATGCGGCGCAATTGGAGGTGCAAAACAAAATGGGTTAACTTGCTCGTAAGTTCCGTGCACCGTCGCAGCTTCCATCAAACTGATAGCATCAACGTTCACTAGTTCACCAAATGCCTCTTCAGCATCTGCCGCAACCGGCTTAAAGCCAAAAGCCTTTTTGCCGTGCTTGGCCAACAGTTTCAGTAATAAAGTAGAAATATAGGTTTTACCTACTTCAGTGTCGGTCCCAGTTATAAAATATGCTTGATTCATTTCCTTAACTCCAAAAATCCGACTTGATAACTTACATCAAAACCATTTTCACTCTCAGGGTAGCTGCTCAGCAGCTGAGCGTAGGCTGACTTGCCTAATAAACCTTGTCGGCGAGAAGCGGTTTTTACATCGTTGGCACCGATATTTTTTACCGAGCGCAACGCCTTTAATGGCGTGTCATAACTATCAATCAATAACGCTTCATCCGCCCACGTCACAGCAAATCCGGCCTGTAGAGCAAAAGATTTAAGTGCAGACAGCGAATAAAATGAATTGATATGGCCACACCGATCGATGGCTCGCCATGCGCTATCGATTTCGTTTAACGAGCCGTCTAGCACTGAGCTTAGCAACACTCGTCCTTCTTTTTTTAGTACTTCATACAATTGCGCAAACAACGCTTGCGGGGAATTAGACCACTGAATTGCAAAATTACTAAAGATCAAATCGATACAATTTGACTGAATAGCGAGTTTATCCATATCACAGCAAACACTATTTGTCGTATTTTCAGCGCTTGCCAACATAGCCAAGCTAAGATCCGCTCCAACATAATGATTCGTGAAGGCGTTTAATCTATGAAAGTTTTCATGTGGCCCGCATCCTAAATCGAGCAACCTAGGAAACATACGCACCGCACCAAGCTCGCTATTTTGCTGTGTTAAACGTGAAAAGAGTACATCTGCGGCCTGTTTTTGTACGTTGGCGTGTTGAGAGTATGATTGCGCGGCTTTTGAAAAGCACTTTGCTGTTTGCGTCTTCTGTGCTTTGCTCATGCTCCCTCCACTAAGGCCGAGACTAATTTTTCTATATCCTCGTGACTGTGCTGTGCCGTTATTGTTATTCGCAATCGTGCGGTATTTTGCGGCACCGTTGGTGGCCTAATAGCCCCAACCCAAAGTCCCTTTTCCTTAAGCTTATGTTGCGCCGCTAATACATTTTCACTGCTACCATACACAAGAGGCTGTATAGCCGTATCACTTAGAATGGGAGATAAGTTGGTTTGAGCAACTAACGACTTAAAATAGTCGATGTTTACTTGTAATTTGTGTCTCGCTTCAGATGCAACAAGCAATTTATTTAGTTGGCATAATGCAACGCTTGCCATAATAGGCGACAACGCCGTTGTATAGATAAACTCACGATTAAATTGCATCATGTAATTTATCACATCATGACTCGCTAATACCGCAGCTCCTTGACAGCCCATCGCTTTGCCAAAGGTGATCACCAAAATTTCAGGTTTAATGCCACTTTCAATCGTGCCAAGTCCTTGCGCTCCCACAACGCCAAACGCATGAGCGTCGTCGACCATGAGCCACGCAGAATGAGACTTAGCCAGCACACTGATTTCAGATACTGGCGCTTTGTCTCCATCCATAGAAAACACCCCTTCAGTCACGATGAGTTTACTGTCGGCTTTGGTTTTTTCTAATCGAGACCTTAAGTGCGTCAAATCATTGTGATTAAAGCGAACAAACTTAGCGCTGCCCGCTAAACCACCGTCTAACAGGCTGGCGTGGTTGAGCTTATCTTGGAACACCGCAGCGCTTAATTGCTTTTCTTGGGGCGTGAACAATGCCTTTAACACACTGGTATTAGCAGCAAAACCGCTTGGAAATAACAGTGCTGCATCATAACCCAAAACGCTGCAAAGCTTATCTTCTAGCTGACGGTGAATATCAAGATAACCCGTAACAAGCGCCGAACTTCGGCTTCCGGCTTCAGTGCATGCGAGAGTGTTAAACTCCAACGAGTCTGCAAGTCCCAGGTAGTCATTGCTGGCAAAGTTAATATATTGCTGATCGGCAATTTTTATTCTACTTGCAGAGGCCTTTTCAACCACAATGCGCTTTCTTAGCAACCCTTCAGCGTGACGGGCTGCTAAAGCTGATTGAATATACTCAAATGACATTGATTAGTTGGCTTCGTAAAATAGCTCTGATGTCGCTTTGTCTGCAATTGCAGAGCTTAACGATGCCTCATAGGCTTCATCCGAATAATCTTCACGTTTTTCAGGGTTCATCCCAAGTTTTCTGATGAGATTCATATCGGCGTCTGCTTCTGGGTTTTCCGTGGTTAATAGCTTATCACCATAGAAAATTGAGTTAGCGCCAGCGAAGAAACACATAGACTGCATCTGTTCATTCATTGCCGTTCTACCTGCAGATAAACGCACGTAACTGTGTGGCATCATGATACGAGCAACCGCGATAGTACGGATAAATTCAAAGTGATCGAGGTCATCAACATTTTCAAGTGGCGTGCCCTTAACTTTAACAAGCATGTTAATCGGTACACTTTCTGGTTGTTTTGGCAGGTTTGCTAATTGGATCAGCAAGCCATAACGATCAGATGCCTGCTCTCCCATTCCTACAATACCACCAGAGCACACTTTCATTCCTGCATCCCTTACGTGATCAAGGGTATCAAGTCTGTCTTGATAAGTTCTTGTCGTGATAATTTGCTCGTAGTATTCAGGTGAGGTGTCCAAATTATGGTTGTAATAATCAAGGCCCGCTTCTCTTAGCGTGTGCGCTTTTTGATTATCCAGTTTACCCAAAGTCATACAGGTTTCTAGGCCTAGCTCTTTAACTTCTTTCACCATTTTGGCGATATAAGGCATATCTCTGTCTTTTGGATCAGACCAAGCGGCGCCCATACAAAAACGCGTCGCGCCCTTTTCTTTCGCCAACTTAGCTTGAGTTACAACCTTTTCCACTTCCATCAAACGCTCACGTTCAAGATCCGTTTTGTAATGACCTGACTGTGGGCAGTATTTGCAATCTTCAGGACAGGCACCCGTTTTGATAGACAGCAAAGTGGAGATTTGAACTTCATTGGGATTGAAGTTTTTGCGATGAATACTTGCTGCATAAAAAAGTAAGTCGTTAAAAGGCATGGTGAACAGTGTTTTTACTTCTTCATGTGTCCAATCGTGTCTTAGCGCGCCTAATTCCATATTTTCATTCTCTTTTTATTCTTGCCTAAATTTACAACACGAGTATTTTCTAGTGATTAAATTTAGCGCAGTCAAACTGACGGTGATTGGCTTAGTCTACTTCTTAGCTTAGTATTGTCAACGTTACATGCGCCCACAAGGTTTACAAATGAGTAATAAACACACAATTGATATTGAATTTGATCGCAAGCATATATGGCACCCCTATACATCGATGATTGACCCTCTGCCCGTCTATCCAGCCGCAAGAACATTCGAGAACAAAATTGAGCTTGAAACTGGCGAAACTCTCATTGACGGTATGGCATCTTGGTGGAGTGCTGTGCATGGTTATGGTCATCCAGAAATAATCACGGCGATAAAAAATCAAGCAGACACGATGAGCCACGTCATGTTTGGGGGGCTAACTCATCAGCCTGCCGTGGAATTATGCAAACTACTCGTGGAGCTAACCCCAGCCCCACTTAATCGAGTATTCCTAGCCGACGGCGGCTCAGTCAGTGTTGAAGTTGCAATAAAAATGGCGATTCAATATTGGTTGAGTAAAGGCAAAAAGAATAAAACCCAAATAATGACAGCCAAAAAAGGCTATCACGGTGATACATTCGCGGCGATGAGCGTTTGCGACCCTGTGAATTCGATGCATGCCATGTACCAAGGCTTTTTACCTGAGCAAGTGTTTGTCGATGCCCCTAGAAGTGAGTTTTACGGCAGCCAAAGTCAAGATGAACTTAACGCGTTAGAAACCGAATTTGCTGCTCATCATGAAAAGGTCGCGGCATTTATCATCGAACCGATAGTACAAAATGCGGGCGGCATGAACTTCTACCACCCAGAATATCTCAAGGCGCTTCGAGCGCTATGCGATAAGTATGAGGTGCTACTAATTTTAGATGAAATTGCGACGGGGTTTGGCCGTACAGGTAAAATGTTTGCCTGTGAACATGCAGATATCGCACCGGACATTATGTGTGTTGGCAAAGCGCTTACTGGCGGAAACATGACGCTCGCGGCCACTTTGACAACAGAAGAAGTGGCTTTGGGTATTAGCCAAGGCGAAGCGAAAGTATTAATGCACGGACCAACTTTTATGGGAAATCCGCTGGCGTGTGCCGCCGCTGTAGCTAGTCTCACAATCTTAAGGCGCCAAGAAACAATGGCCAATATTGAACGAGTCGCGACCGCGCTTAACGCACTCAAACGCCGTCTTAATCTAAGTGCAGTAACAGATGTTAGAGTCCTTGGTGCGATTGGTGTGGTCGAGGTAGAAAGGGTTGTTGATGTTGCAAAAATTCAAAAATTCTTCATTCAACAAGGTGTATGGATAAGACCATTTGGAAAGCTAATTTATATTATGCCGCCGTATATCACCTCAAATGAAGATATTGAAACACTCATTGACGCGATTTACGCTGCCATTGAAGGCGAACACTTCTAAAACGCATTAAATTTGGAATTAGGTCTATTTCATGACCTAATTTCGACAATGTAATCTAAAACGGTGGCGCATAATCAACAAAATTGCGTTATTTCGAACTTTCCTCGCTTTGTACCTGAAATGATATCAATGGCATGTTACCATGGCCGTTTTTATTATTAGCAAGTGAGAAAAGAGACATATTATCTATGCAGCAAACCGTCAAATTGCAGCCAGCTGAAGCTTATCAGCCCCCTCGTTTTACTGTTTACCAACACCGCCAAATCGATAAGATTGAGCAACTGGATAAACTGCCTGAACATCTTCGCTTTCAAATGAAAGTCGTCGCCAATGTATTCCCTTTTCGCGTTAATAACTTTGTCATTGAAGAGCTCATCGATTGGGATAAAGTGCCTAACGACCCTGTTTTTCAGTTAACTTTCCCACAACGTGGCATGCTAGACGATGAGTCTTACGAACAAATGGCCGATTTATTAAGTCGTGAGCATACACCTGAAGAAGTGTTTAACCTTGCCACTGAAATTCGTCACAAGTTAAACCCGCACCCTGCTGGTCAAATGGAAAAAAATGTTCCTGAGTATGAAGGTGAACGCGTAGACGGCATCCAACACAAATATAAAGAAACAGTGTTGTTTTTCCCGTCTCAAGGACAATACTGCCACTCATATTGCACTTTCTGCTTCCGCTGGGCGCAGTTTGTTGGCAAAGCTACCCGATTTAACAATAACGACGCCGAGCTGCTCCACAACTACTTAGCCGAGCACACTGAAGTGACCGATCTATTGATGACTGGTGGCGATCCTATGGTAATGCGCACCGTTAAATTGCGTAAATACCTTGAAGCACTAAAAGAACCAAGATTTGACCATATTCGTACCATCAGGATCGGCACTAAATCTCTCACTTTTTGGCCGTTTAGATACGTCACCGATCCGGACGCGCAAGAGTTGTTAACCTTATTAAAAGAGCTGGTTGATGCCGGAAAGCATGTATCAATCATGGCGCACGTTAACCACAAACAAGAACTGCGTACTGAAGTCACGCGTGAAGCGATTAAACTTATCCGCAAAACTGGTGCACAGATCAGAACACAAGCACCACTTTTAAATAATATAAACGTAGACGCTGATATGTGGGCTGACATGTGGAAAGAGCAAACACAGCTAGGCATGATCCCCTACTACATGTTTATCGAACGAGATACCGGCGCTAAGCGTTACTTTGAAATCCCGTTACACAAAACGTGGGAAACATTCCGTGAAGCTTATAAGCAAGTCTCTGGTGTGAGCCGCACAGTTCGAGGACCATCAATGAGTGCGGGTCCAGGTAAAGTTGAAGTGTCTGGTGTGACAGAAGTCGCAGGCGAAAAAGTATTTGTGCTGCGCTTTATTCAAGCACGAAACCCAGACTGGGTGCAGCGTCCGTTCTTTGCCAAGTTCGACGAAAATGCCCACTGGCTGGATGACTTAAAACCTGCATTTGGGGAAGAAAAATTCTTCTGGCAAGACGAGTACGACGCCATGTAAATGTAAAAATATCAAAAAGCCAGCAAATTGCTGGCTTTTATTTTATTTGACGCATTTAAATAACCTGAGGTTTAGATAAGAGGTGGGCTAACTCATTGTTTTAAAATCACATTAAATTATTCCTTATCTAGCCAGAGCGTTTTACGGATAACTGGCTACGAAAAGCATTAATTTGAATAAGTCTTAACTATAATCAGGTTTGATTGCTAGGGTTTAATCAAATCTGACTGTCGCATAAGGGCCAAACTCGGCCGTTCAACAGCAACTTCATATCTTAATCTAATTGCGATAACGGACACTCGACTGACTCGTATTTGGACAAAACGAGTTGGGAGAACGTCTGTATTAGGTGAGTTTCGCATAAAAATTTCTATGGCGCGAAGTTAATGGCCTTGTTAGTAGCTATGTCCAAAGCGCCCACCTGATATGAATTAAACGAATCAGCATCTGGTTTTCTTCTTGATACTTTTCTTCGCTACAAGGAATATCGTCTTCATCATGAGATTGCCACCAAGCATACAACGCTTCTAGTTCCTTCTTGGCTGCTCGATGTTTATCATCAGCGTCCCAATCAGTATGACCGCTTAATAACTCTTCCTTTTCTACGCAATCAGAAAGTAGCTGAAAACAAGCATGGAGCATGACAGAATCTTTATCCCGCCATCCTTCATTAAGAGTATCAATTTTCAAAATATTTCCAGGTTCCACGGATTTCCTTTTGGCTACTAACGCTTAGCTCACTGGAAAAATAGGAGCGTAGCGAGTATTTTTTCCGGTGCAGCTACTTGTTAGCACTATATATCCAGTATTTCAGTTATTGCCTCAATATCGCTTTCATTGAGGATGAATATTTCAGAGTATCCATCAAGCATATCAGTAGTTATTTCTGGATCTCGTTTATCATAAAGAAGCTCGATAACTTCCTGCTCTAATACAAAGCAATCCAATAAAGTTCCATCTATGACCTTTATTGTCTGAAATTCATAGGCTTCTTGTTTCAAGCGTTTATCTACTGTTTGAGTTGTAATTCCTATTTTGAAACGTTCCTTGTTATTAATAAAAATACGAACAAAATAAAGCCAAGCTGGTTTAGCAGATAATTCACTATCTCTCTGTAGGATAGTCAAGTTATACCTTCCAGAATTCCTAATCCTATCACCTGCGTTTATTGCCTCTTCGAGTGATAGCCCTGATTGGATTCTTGACCTAAGCGCACCTGCTGAAATACCTTTTTTATCTGCCAAATCACTCAAAGATTTATATGTTTCACCTGCAAAAGTTATGGTTCTTGAGTTTTCTTTGATTTCGATTCCTAGTGCTTGCTCAATAGTAACGTTGCCAGCTAAACGAGCTAAAAGCACAGCAGGAGTGAGCCCATACGCTTCAGCTACAGCCGCTTTACTTGGATAGTTAACTCCAGCAACTGTCAATGGCTTACTTTTTCCATCTAGTTTAACTGCATCCTCTGGTGTATAGCCATAATCAACAATTCGCTGGCGAACCGTATATTGAGGCAAGTCATATGCATCGGCTAAAGCTTGATAGCTTGTATATATCTTTCCTTCAACGGGTAGATGTATTGGCTTTCTCTTTTTTTTCTTAATCTCTCGTTGCTTTTTGAGAGTTCCTTTTGGTATTTCATCTAACCCTATAGCCTGCCGAATCGAAGCGCCCCTTTTTAAACGATCTCTAATCGTCATTTCAGGCGCATCATGTAATTCAGATAGTTCTTTTATCGTATATTTCTTTCCGTCGACATCAAACTTCCTTCCTCTAGCCGCCCTCCCATCAATTACTGGCTCGATTCCTAAAGCTTGCTCAACAGAGAAACCTCGCTCCAAATTCTTTCTATAAGTTACGTATTTTACGTTTAGCTTTCTACATGCATCAGCAGCGCTTTTATATCCAACTCCATCTGCATAGAACTTATGGTTAGCTTCCTTAGCGGGCTCCACATAAGACTTTCTTTTTTTAAGTGGTACAAGATCATCACCTCGACAGCCCCTGGAGTATCGCTTGTAAATTGTATTTAAAGTCATCCCGTACTCATCTGCGATACTTGGCAAATTTTCGTAAACTTTGCCTTCCACCGTGTGAGCCCCTAATTTTGTTGTTATTGTTTTTTCTTTAGGGTGAAGCAAAGCCTTCTCTAAGCTCCACCCCTTTTTTAATCGGGCCCTTACAGTTGCTATTCCGACAGTTATTTTATCTATATTGTCTTCGTAACATGATGACAGTGTCGAATAAACTTTTTCTTGAAAAACGTATTTCATCTATGGCCTGATTCATCCATGGTGCTAACGCCGCCATAAGTTGCGGCTTTGGAGTTGCTTGATTTGTGATAGCGTAGCGTTAAGCCACAAAACAAACAACGGAAAAGACGTCAATCTTGATGGCCTTGTTAGCGCCTTTCTGCTTCATTTAGCTCGATTTTTCCAAAATAGGTTTTTGGAAGTTCTTTGATTACTTGCCAAAATGGATATACTGAAGCCAGCGTAGAAACACTGAGCAAAT
Source organism: Pseudoalteromonas sp. GCY (assembly GCF_016695175.1). Classification (NCBI taxonomy): domain Bacteria; kingdom Pseudomonadati; phylum Pseudomonadota; class Gammaproteobacteria; order Alteromonadales; family Pseudoalteromonadaceae; genus Pseudoalteromonas; species Pseudoalteromonas sp. GCY. The sequence goes on along the minus strand of NZ_CP068023.1, from coordinate 2,088,258 downwards.
AAATTGATGCGCCGACAATGCCTGCAACCCAAGCCCCTAAAAATACAGACGCCAAAATAGGAAATAATGAATATGAGATCCCTTTTATCAATTTGTCTCTTATTCTCAACTTATCTTCTTTTTTTGTAAAACCTTGGAGCAGTAAATCAACACCTTCCGATGCTAATTGAGGGTTCGTACTTACGTAGACTTCGAACCTTTCTATGATTTCCGGCTCTTGAATTCCAATTCGTTCCAAGAGTTCTTCTTGAGTTTTTAAATCAACGCTGTATTCAGTGAATGCTTTTTGAAGTTTTTTTATTCTTTTATCGCGCCACCAATATGAAGGCCCGCCATCATCATCCATATACTTACTTTGCAATTCTTGTTCGCCGTATAGCCGACTAGGAATCGAAGTCAATTTGATAAATTTTAACTGACAAATGGGAATGCCAGGGAATATCTTGATCGGATACGGAGAAATATTATAGAGTTGAATTGGCATGTGCCCACGGTAACCAGGATTAATAAAGTCGGCACTACAATGTATAGTTAACCCCATTCTGGCAAAACTACTTCTCCCTTCAATTTTCCCTGCACAATCAGGTGGAATAGAAAACTTTTCTGCAACTCGACCTAGAACAAGTGAATTTGGCTTTATTGTTATGCAGTCACTGCTCTTTAAAGCTACCTTTCTCCAAAACCTTCTAGGCTCTAGCTCCATCAAAGCAGTTTTCCTCAAATCAATAGAGCCACCTTTTTTCGGTATCCAGAAAGAGTTTGAGAGTCTTAAATCTACCGAGGCAGGCTGAATTTGCTCGTCTGCACAAAATTCTTGCGCCCTCGACTCGGACTCAAAATTAATCTCGTCTAATTTACTCCTTATTTCATTGTCAGCGAGATACATTGGTTTTACTCCATTTCGACCCACGCCTTAATGTCTTTCATCGCAAATAATCTTACTGCTCCCCTATCTTGATCAAATGCCTCAAGAAGCCATTGTTGCTCTGGATGCCAATCCGTTGAGTCAAAGACAATGCGCTCAGGATATACGACTCGTAAAGCTGTTTCACCTCTGTAATTTGTATATAAAATTCTAACTGCCTTTTTCTCATCTAAATTCATAACTATTCCTCATTTAAGTCTCGATTATAGATATGGTGCGCTAACGCCCAACTAACCGGTGAGGTTTGCTGGAACGTTGTTTTGCGTATTTTTGCAAAACGCGTGACCGTAAACCGAATCCGCGTTGAGTTGCTTGTTAGCTTTACTTTTATAAACTCACAGTCGAAGGGTCGAGTTTAATAGCTTCGTCGAAGCTGAAACTCATCGGTAACATTTTATCTCTTACAACTTCATGATTTGTAATATCTTCTTGTCCGAATTTAATGTTGCCATATTTCCTGTTATCTTCGAATGGTAAAGGGAAGCGATACAACTTCACTGTTTGAGTTCCATTAGTAATATCCACATCGGACGGTACCACTATTTGATAAGCAATATTCCCAAAACAAATAACTAAGTGGCAATATGGGGCAACAACTGACTCAGCCTTTCTTCTGAGTACTATAATCGTAACAGCTTTATTTGGTTTGGGGCCTGGAATAAATGCATTAAGAAGAATTTGTGGCTTGCAAATTGTTTTTGAATGATCAGGTTCCAATAACCAAGAGATCGTATTGGTAAATTTAGACAGTTCAACATCATCAATTACTGAAAGTGCAATTTTTACCAAACATTTAAAAACGGCACTCGGTCTATGTGGTTCGAGATGAAAATTTGTTTCGATTGATTTATTTTCAATATCAAGATTCGCAAATTTACTATCTTCTCTATCTATAATTTTAGCTCCTTCGGACGATGAAAATTCAAACCTAGATTTTTTATCTTTGGTTTTATAACTAGGCACTTTCTTTTTGCCTTTTATTTGAGCTGCCAACCGAAAAGGCTTTGTATATTTATCAAGATCATTTTCAAGGTTTTCGGATACGAATGTATTACAAGTGTCACACTCATTTTTAAGAATTAATTGCTTATTTCCGAGAAACTCAGGAACAGCATGGGCTACATTACTGAACGTTACATTCGGCTCCGTTTCTCCACAAAAACGACATTTTTTATCATCATTCCCAATATACAGTTTTCCACCCTTATCAAGGTGATATGTTGCTATAGGATCATAGTTTGTTTCAAAAAAATCTAATCGTTCATTGATTGAGAGTGACATAGATTACTCCTTGTAAAGCTAACATTTTATTCGTGCGCATGCGCGTTTACCTCGTTGGACCAGTGAAAACGCGCGCAGTTAACTATCAGTATGTAAAGAACTTATCAGCATTCTGCTAAATATACCATCTGGAAAAATGCGCATGCGCGTTTCCCAAACCTATTATTTCAAATCGAAGACAAATAACCTTTTGATAAACAATAATATTTTTAATTTATTCATGCGTAAACGCGCAAAAATTTTTTCATTATTTCCCTTGATATCCGAGGAACAAATCGCTGACACCCACCACTAATTTGCACCTTCCTAAGATACCGCCTAAGCTTTATTTCTGCACTCAAAGGATTGAGAAAACCAAACTATGGCAACTGCCCGTAAAAGACAGATCAGTTTAACCGACACCAAATACTACCACTGTATCTCCCGTTGCGTGAGGCGCGCCTTTCTGTGCGGTGAAGATAAATTTACTGGAAAATCATACGAGCACCGCCGTGATTGGGTTGAAGAAAAGCTCCTGATGTTGGGTTCCGTGTTTTGTATTGATATTTGTGCTTATGCCGTGATGAGTAATCACACTCATATTGTTTTATATGTTGATGATACAAAGGCTAAGCGTCTGTCGGATGAAGCGATTTTGATACGGTGGCAAAAGTTGTTTAAAGGTAATTGGATAAGCCGTAAATTTACAGAAGGTGAGCCACTCAATGAGTCGGAGCAATTGATACTCAACGAGCATGTCTCCAAGTACAGGGAAAGGCTCGCAGATATTAGCTGGTTTATGCGGGTACTTAACGAAGACATCGCCCGTCGAGCAAATAAAGAAGATAATTGTACAGGTCGGTTTTGGGAAGGACGATTCAAATCCCAAGCATTACTGGATGAAGCTGCACTGGCTGCTTGTTTGGCATATGTAGACTTAAACCCCATTAGAGCCAAAATCGCCGCAACGCCTGAAACCTCAGACTACACCAGTATCAAAAAACGCATAGACCACGCTAAGCTGGGCAAACAACCAAAAAGCCTACTACGCTTTGCAGGCAGCCCACGAAAACATATGCCTAAAGGCCTTCCTTTTGAACTCAAGTCCTATATTGAATTAGTTGAGCTCACGGGCCAGTGTATTCGAGCCGATAAACACGGTTATATCTTTGAGTCTCAGCCTATTCTCACTCGACTAAATATCGGACCGGAGAACTGGATAAAACTTACTACGCAATTTTCACGGGTATTCCACGGTGCAGTTGGTCGAGAGCGGACACTAACCGCTTACTGTGAAACACTGCAAAAACGACGACGGACAAACCTAACAAACTGCGAGCGCTTGCTGGCTTAGTAAAACTCACATTCTCAATTCTCGAATTTCTTACAGCTGCATTTGCAGCACTTTGTCGTGCGCGATAACTCGGTTTTGATGCAGAGATACGCTTTGGCGCTAAAAATTGGCCTACCGAAAAACGTTTTTGTACCCAGTGATTGAAGTATTTTTATACTTTTTACTTCACTACCTCAGCTTGGTTGCTAATTGTGATATGTTAATTGTGATGGATGTCACTTATTTTTTGCTTCAAGCTGGTCGTGATATAAGAAGTGTTCAAGAATTACTGGGCCACAATGACGTTAGTACCACACAAATCTATACACATGTACTTGGCCAACATTTTGCAGGTACAACTAGCCCGTTAGACACTATATAAATGTCAGAGCCCTTTCGAAACTCAGTAGCATTACTAAAATTGGGTCAACTGAAGCTAAAAAAGTTGGTTGCACATTTCACTGCTGAATCGAAATGGAGCAGGAATGAGTTGACTAAACGGCCGCTATGTAAAATGAAGCTCACATTGACGACCGTCTCTTGTTTGCTCGAAGGCGAATTCTAAACTCGCTCTTTTTAACTGTAAGATCGGATATGATACTACCCTGTTTTACATGCACGAGCGTTGTTAGGGTTACTCTACCCTAAGCTTGATCACCATTCGAAAAGGTGGGCCATTTTTGAAATTGTTTTCAAACCAATGCCATGGCTATTACGTTTAGCATATAAGTGCTGTAAGGACTTATCTTTAATTTCACCAACAATGACTTCTTTCACTTGATAACCCATTGCCACAGCAGCTGACGCATAAGCAACAAATTCCCATTTCTTGATATTGGTGTTATCAACAACGACCAAAGGGATGCCTTCAGCTAAGGCATTAATAAACCGAGCTAAGTTTAAATTGTGATATTCTGAAAGGCGTTGTTTTTCAAAATGATACTCGCCGTTTTCATTAAGAAAATAATCATCGGTTGAACAGATAAAATACTGTGTTTCATCGCCGGAGACGAGGTCGTCGGCTAGCGTTTGCGCATAATGCGATTTTCCAGAGCCAGGTAGACCCCTCAAAATAAAAACTTGTTTCATCGAGTTTTGAACGTCACTGTTAGTATTAATAAAGCTATTTTTATCATCGAACATTCATAATGCCACAGTCCGACTGTTTTTTCATGGCTTTTACTCATTCTTTTCAGCCCAGTTTTTTGCATTTCAGTGTTTTTTTATTTGTTCATCGCAGGTAAGATACGGCTTACATGACGATAAGACACTCTGTCTTTTAATTTACAAATAAAAAATAAATCATTTGGAGTAAAGATGAGCCACACAGCGATAACGGAGCTACTAGCAGGCACCGTTGCGGTTGACAGCCAAGTAACAGTAAAGGGCTGGATCCGTACACGACGTGATTCAAAAGCAGGTATTTCATTTCTAGCCGTTCATGACGGTTCTTGTTTTGACCCTATTCAAGCCGTAGTCCCTAATTCGCTGAATAATTATGACGAAGTGACTCGTCTTACTGCTGGGTGTTCAGTAGCGGTGACTGGTGTGCTTGTACAATCACAAGGTCAAGGTCAATCTTTTGAGATCCAAGCGAACAGCGTTGAGGTATTAGGCTGGGTTGAGAATCCAGATTCATACCCAATGGCTGCAAAACGCCACAGTATTGAATACTTACGCGAACATGCGCACCTTCGCCCTCGCACTAATGTTATGGGCGCGGTTACGCGTGTACGTAACTGTCTTGCGCAAGCTATTCACCGTTTCTATCATGAGCGTGGTTACCAGTGGATCAGCACGCCTATCATTACCGCAAGTGACTGTGAAGGCGCAGGCGAGATGTTCCGTGTATCTACACTTGATATGAACAACCTACCACGCACAGACAAAGGCGATGTAGACTATTCAGAAGACTTTTTTGGTAAAGAAGCATTCTTGACCGTATCTGGTCAGCTTAACGGTGAAACATACGCGAGTGCCCTTTCAAAAATCTATACTTTTGGTCCAACATTCCGGGCTGAAAACTCAAACACTTCTCGTCACTTGGCAGAGTTTTGGATGGTTGAGCCTGAAGTGGCATTCGCCGACCTTAACGACATCGCAGCGCTTGCAGAAGACATGTTGAAGTATGTGTTTAAAGCAGTACTTGACGAACGTCGTGATGATATGGAATTTTTTGCACAGCGCATCGAAAAAGATGCCATTACTCGCCTAGAATCATTCATCGATAAAGACTTTGCTCAGGTAGATTACACAGACGCTATCGAAATTCTAAAAGCATGTGATAAAGAGTTTGAATTCCCTGTTGAGTGGGGCGTCGACTTACAATCAGAGCACGAACGTTACCTTGCTGAAGTACACTTTAACGCACCAGTAGTTATCAAAAACTACCCTCGTGATATCAAAGCGTTCTACATGCGCCAAAACGAAGACGGTAAAACTGTTGCCGCTATGGACGTCGTTGCGCCTGGTATTGGTGAAATCATTGGTGGCTCACAACGTGAAGAGCGTTTAGATGTGCTAGATGCGCGTCTTGAAGAAATGGGCTTAAACAAAGAAGATTACAGCTGGTACCGCGACCTACGTAAGTATGGAACAGTGCCTCACTCAGGTTTTGGCCTTGGCTTTGAGCGCTTGGTTGCTTATGTTACTGGCATGGGCAACGTACGTGACGTTATTGCCTTCCCTCGTACTAAAGGTAGTGCAACGTACTAAGGTCTTGTCGGACAGCCAAAGTTGTATTCTCAGCAGCTTTAGCTAAACGCAAAAAGGCCTTCATTAAGAAGGCCTTTTTTGATCACGCGATGCTATTATAAAACTTCTAATAGCTCAACGTCGAAAATTAGCGTTGAGAAAGGTGCGATTGCAGCACCTGCACCACGCTCGCCGTAAGCAAGCTCATGCGGTACATATAGACGCCATTTTGAACCAGCAGGCATCATTTGAAGTGCTTCAGTCCAACCTTTGATAACACCATTTACTGGGAATTCAGCTGGTTGACCACGCTCATAAGAGCTGTCAAATGTAGTACCGTTGATTAGAGTACCGTGGTAATGAACACGTACTTTTGAATCTTCAACAGGCTTATCACCTTCGCCAGTTTCAACTACTTCATACTGAAGACCAGACTCAGTTACTGTTACTTCAGCACGTTTCGCATTTTCTTCTAGAAATGCAACACCTTCAGCTGCTAATACTTTCGCTTCTTCTTCACGACGCTGTTGGATTTCAGCATTGATCTTCTCAAATGCCGCTTGAATTTCAGGGATCTCAACGCGGAAGCTGTCACCAGCATAAGCGTCTTTCATACCTTCGAATACAGAGTTAAGGTTTAGACCTTCAAAAGGGTTTGCTTTAAGTTGCTCACCCATTTGTAAACCAATACCGTAGCTCGCTTTATCTGCGTCTGTGTTGAATTGAGACATAGTCTTTCCATATTTTTTATTAACAAGAACCTTAGATTGTATCACAGCCAAAATAGGCAAGATACCGGAGCTGCTTGATTATCAAGCAGTCGAGCTATTCGTCGGACACAAAAAAACCGCTAACTAGCGGCTTTCTCTTCGGCATATTGTTTGAGTTTTTTCATTACAAAGGTTGCAAATGGCAGCAATAATACAAGCCCAATATTAAGCTCATCACTGTACTCTCCCAAACTACCAACAAAGTAGTGTCCAAATCCAACCACACCAAATAATGCAATAACCACACTGGCAATTTCTGGCCAGGATTTTTCATATTTAGTGATCAGATGACCAACAAGGCAATTGAATAAAAAAACATGCAGCAGCGTCATCGTAATATCAGGGTCTTGTTGTGAGTCAATCGACAACGTTAGAGCCATGTTTAGGCCACTAAGATAAAAATAACTAAATACAATCCAAATAGAACTATGTTTTATTATTGCCATGTTACTAGCCGCAGACATACACGCCTCCAAACGAAAAAAACCGCCATTTGGAGGCGGTTTTGGGAATGAGGTGGCGGAGAGATAGGGATTTGAACCCTAGATACGCTATTAACGTATGCCGGTTTTCAAGACCGGTGCTTTCAACCACTCAGCCATCTCTCCGTTGTTGGCGCGCATTTTATGGAGTTATCCATCGGTTGTAAAGCACTATTTCGATTTTTGCATTCAAAAGCGCAAATAATAGCCGAATAATCAATAATATTGCTTTGGCCTTTTGGCAATGTAAGCAAAAATACAACTTGCGATAACCATCGCAATCACGATGATCCCCGAATCAATCATACCAATGACTGCGTTTTTTGCTGGCAGCACTTTTTCAATGATAACCGGAATAGATGAAAACAACACAACGGTACTGAGCACTTTGAATGCTCTGGAAAAATCAAATCGCTTGGTGTAACTCATCCATGTTGTTAGTAATCCTAATACCAAGATAGGCGCTAATAGCCCCATCCATATCTCACTGGTATAGCTCGACAATGCAACGGTTGCCGTGCAACCAATCAAGCTCCAAATAATCCAAGCGGTCCAATTTTCCCGTTCTTTTAAAAATAAATTACCCATGGCACATCTTCTTTCAATTAGCTTGTTATTTTTATTATTGTTATAGAAAACAGGATTTACTGTCTTAGAGTAGCAAACATACTGGCCATAAAACAACCACATCGGTTGTGACAGTTTAAATAATGAAAAGTTCAACAAAAAGTATCAAAGAATGTGTTACCACAACATTAATCACTGTATAAAAAAAGCGCAGCTATTGCTGCGCTCACCTTACTTTATTTTTAACCGGGGAATTTAACTTTCAGCTTTATCAAGTTCATCCACTAATAATTTGGTTTCATCCGCCCTCGGTTTTGTAAATCTCGCTAAACCGAGATAAACGACAGGTGTGAGGTAAAGCGTAAAGAATACTGCCAAGCCTAAACCGCCAAATACAACCCAGCCAATTGCATTTCTCGACTCGGCACCTGCGCCAACCGATAAAATCAACGGTAAAGCACCGAGTAATGTAGATACTAAGGTCATCATGATAGGACGCAAGCGGATCACCGCTGCTTCTTCAACGGCTTGTCTTACTGACCGTCCTTTGTCACGTAACTGATCAGCGAACTCAACTAACAAGATGGCATTTTTAGCAATTAAACCAATCAACATCACTAAGCCGATTTGCGAGTATATGTTTAGCGAAGTACCTGTAAGATACAGCGCCAATATGGCAGAAGTGATCCCAAACGGAACTGTGATCATAACTACAACGGCACTATTCACGCTTTCAAATTGCGCAGCAAGCACGAGCAATACAATTAAGAACGCCAGCACGTAGGTAAGTAACACTTCGTTGGCCGTTTCTTCAAACGTTAACGCTTCACCTTTAAACGCCAGTGTCACACTGTCGGGTAAACTCTGATCTGCCAGCGTTCGTAATTTTTCAACCACTTCTGCCATAGGCATGTCTTCTGGCTGTTTCATATCCAGCTCGATACTACGACGCTGAGCGTGGCGTTCAAGCTCGGCCGCTACGCCCTCTTCCACAATAACGGCAAGGCTACTTAGCGGAACTAATGCACCAGAGCGGCTGCCAACATAAAGGTTAGCCAAATCACTTGGGTCTCGGATGGTATGGTTTTGAGCTTGCAGCATAATTGGTATGGATTGATCGCCGACATTCAAATCAGCAACATCATCGCCATTAATAGCTGCCCTAAGTGTCGTTGAGATATCACTCAAACTAACGCCAAGCTCTTCTGCTCTTCTGCGGTCAATGTTTACGCGCAGCTGAGGTTGTGAGGGTTGATAAGAGATTTGCACCGGAGCCACGTCTGGCATTTCTTTTTCAACCAAAGCCGCAAATTGTTGCGCTGCTTTAAAGATCTCTAAATAGTCGTTACCAAGTAGCGCAAGCTCGATACCACCACCTTGGCCTCTTAGGTTTAAGCTATTTGCACCAAAGGCACGAGCAGGTGCACCAGGTATATTACCAAGCGGTCCTCTGATCTTATCGATAATTTCCTGTTGCGAGAAATGACGCTCATCCCAATGCTTTAATGGCACAGTGATAAACACGATATTGGGATCCCACTGACCAACAACCGTATAGATTGACTCTATTTCTCCACTTTCTACAAAAGGTAATAAGATGTCCTCCATCTGTTTGGCCTGTCTATCCATAAAGTTAAGACCAACACCGTCAGGCCCTCTTGCGAAAATACGGATCTTACCTCTATCTTCAGATGGCAAAAGCTCATTATCCAATTGCGAATAGAGCGCGCCAGATAGGCTCGCAATAACCACAAATACACCAAAGGTTAGCCATGCATGATCAAGCACCCAGTGGATCGTACCACGATACATTTCTGCGAGTTTCACACCAATACTCGAAAACAGGTGCTTTTTGCTATCTTGCTTTACTTTTAACTTAGACGTTAATGCTGGCACCAATGACAGTGCCACAAATGAAGAAATAATCACGGCACCAGCTAACACGCCACCAAACTCCCTGAACAGTCGGCCCGCAGTTGAAGGCAAAAAAGCAATCGGTACGAATACCGCAGCAAGCACTGCGGTTGTCGCAACTACAGCAAAGAAGACTTCTCTTGTCCCAAGAACCGCCGCGGCTCGACGACCTATCCCTTCGCCACGACGACGCTGAATATTTTCACTAACAACAATCGCATCATCGACGATAAGTCCAGTGGCCAACACCAGTGCTAGCAAGGTTAAAATATTAACAGAGAAGCCAAGCGCCCAGATCAGCGCCAAAGAACCGATAAGCGCAACCGGGATTGCAAAAGCTGGAATAAGCGTCGCACGCCACGAGCCAATAAATACCCAAAGCGTGAATACCACCAGCAATATGGTTATCACCAAAGAGCTTAAGACTTCGTCTACGGATGAGCGAATAAACTGTGCATCATCGGAGGTGACGAATAGCTCCAGATCTGGAAAGCGTACTTTTATCTTATCAACGAGCTGCAGCACTTCGTCTGAGATTTCAATGGTATTGGACTGTGCTTGGCGAATGATCTCAAGACCAATTACAGGCTCTCCATCAAGCCTCACCATAGAGCGAGGATCAGCCGGTCCAAAATACACAGAGGCAATATCCCCCACCCGAGTTTCACCACGAATGATGATATCACTCACCTGCTCAGCGGTTACAGAAGTGGCATCAGCACGGACAATCAGCTGTTGATCGTCTGACTTTAAACTGCCCGCAGGTACATCAAACGGGGCTTGTCTAAGCGCTGCAGCAACATCCGGAACGGTTAGATTAAAGCTTGTTAGTTTTAGGGGATCCAGCCTTACGCGCAGCACTCGCTCTCTATCGCCGTTCAGGCGCACATCGGCTACGCCTGGAATAGTTAAAAACTGCGGCGCTAAGTCTTTTTCTACTCGCTCGGTCAATCCTTCAAGTGTTAAGGAGGCACTACTTACAGTTAAAGACACCACGGCTTCTGCGTCATTATCCGCTTTAATAATGGACACCCGCTCGACTTCTTCAGGTAGCTCTCTTTGTACTCGAGAAACGGATTCGCGTGTTTCGTTTGCTGCATCATCTAGGTTAATGCCCGGACGAAATTCAACAACAATCCGTGCATTATTCTCTTCACTTTGCGCACGAATGCTCTTTACACCACTGACACGCGCGACAGCCCCTTCTAACTTACTCGTTACTTCGGTGTCGACAGTCTCAGGCGAGCCGCCAGGAAACGATGCGGACACCGTTAAACGCGGCCTATCTACATCGGGTAGTTCACGAACTTCAACGCCGGCAAGAGCAGCAATACCAGCAATAATAATCAATAAATTTAATACAACGATTAATACCGGACGGCGAATGGCCATCGACGGTAAATCTTGTAACTGTGGTAACTCCGGTTTAGTCACAATTTATTCCTTCGCTAGTGCATTCGTCACCGCAATTTCTTGCCCAGGACGAAGACGTTGCACCCCTTCTACAACTAATAACTCTCTCGCAGCCAAATCGCCTGATACCAGCAATTTACCCGGCAAACGCTGTTGGATTTTCACATCAATACGCTTAGCTTTGCCATCTACTTCTTTCCATACATAAGGACCTGTTGCGCCCCAGAGCAGTGCAGCTTCAGGAATAACCGCAAACTCTTCACCTAATACCGTTAGCGATACTCTAAAGCTCATTCCGGGCAAAAAACGGTCATTGCGGTTTTCAAAGATAGCTTTGATTTTTAGTGTGCGGGCTGTTGGGTCTATTCTAGAGTCCATTTGCGCTATCTTTGCATCTATCCGTGTTGAATTATCATTCCAAGGTGTCAGCAGCACGCTATCGGTCGATTTAAGCATGCCATACGCCGATTCTGGTGCCGCAAATTGAACATACAACTTGTCAAAGTTATCGATACTCGCAATCGCGGTTTGGGTGGTAATGCGATCTCCAACCTCAACGTCGGTGAGTCCCATTACGCCAGAAAAAGGGGCGATCACTTGGCGGTCTTCTAATTCATTCTTAGCTTGGATCAAAGCGACCTTTGCTAAGTCTCTGTCCGTTACCGCTTTATCTAATTCATTAATTGGGACGGCGCCACGCTTTTGGCTATCGGTTAGGCGGTCGACGGTGCGCTGCGCATCTGCAAGACGAATTTTAGCTTCTTCAAGCGCCGCTTTTTGGCGGCGTGAGTCTAGCTCCAATAGCAAAGTACCCGCTTTAACCTGATCGCCTGGTTTAAAATGTACCGCAGTCACCCTATCACCAATTGCGGGATACAAAATAACCGATTGAATAGCTTCAGCATTACCTACAGCCTGAATTTGCTGGCTACTGCTTTCAAATTGAATAGGCTCTGCAATCACTTGCGAAGGTTTCGCCAAAGCGGCATTGGTTATCAGCATAGTGGCCGTAAAAACCACCAAGCGCGTTACTTTACACATATTAACCTTAATAATTTCCATTGTTCTTAGCTATATTTGAGTGTAACAGTTAATCACTCACATCAAGATAAACTATTCGATAACACACAGTATAAGTGCGATAAGATGCAGTATGCCTTGCAGCGTTTTAAAGGCAAGATAAGCCCATGTAAAATAAGGTAAAGTTATGTAAAGATTGAGGGAGGGTGAGGCGCGATAGGCTACCGCGCCAAATAATGACTATTGTGCGGCCGCACGCATCAGTCTGTCGTTAACATCGCGCCACTCGGGGGCAGTTGGTGGTGCTTCCAACAAAATCTCGGTTGCACTTGATTGATCCAACTGATGTAAACCGTGATAAAGGCCATGCGCATACTTGGCTTTGTCAGCACCAAGTTTGAGATCCACCAGCTCGTTGTTTGCTGAATTCTCAGAGATCATTCGCTCAATTTGCGATGAATAATACAACACACCGGTGTTAGCTTCGCACTGGCCGCTTAGGCGAGCAACTAACTCTTCCGTTGACAACAGGGTAAGTGGCTTGCTTGGTTGGTAATGGGCTTTTACGTTACCTGGGACGGCTACGGTGTGTACATCAGGCTCATCCACTTCAATATTGAGCACCGCTTCAAGTGCAGCTTTAGTAATAGGGCCTGCTCGTAAGATCCTCGGTGTGGCTGAAGATATATCGACAATCGTAGACTCAAGTCCTACTTCACACGGACCGCCGTCTAACACAGCCGCTATCTTGCCGGACAATCCAAACAACACTTGCTCAGCGGTGGTTGGACTAATTTTTTTATAAGGATTAGCAGAAGGCGCAGCAAGTCCAGAGTTAATGTGCTGCAATAATGCTAACATTGCAGGATGATTTGGCACACGAATACCCACGGTTGGGTGGCCGCCTGTTACTACATCGCTCACATGTGCTTGTTTTTTGGCAACGATCGTCAGTGGCCCCGGCCAAAACGTATCTGCTAAAGCGTCAAAATAGTCTGGTAATGTTTCCACCCACTCAGTGACCAAAGACTTGTCAGCGAGATGTACGATTAGCGGGTGATCTGCTGGGCGTCCTTTTGCTGCAAAGATTTTTTTTACCGCATCGGGTTGCCTTGCATCTGCTGCTAAGCCGTAAACGGTTTCTGTTGGAACCGCAACAAGGTGACCATCACGTGCAAGTTCAGCCGCTTGCGCCACTGCGCTTGGATCAGTTGCCAATAAATGTAAGGTTGTTAAGCTCGCTTCGCCCACGTGTCTTTCTCGCTGTAAAAAATGGACGCGAATTATAACCAATTTAAAACGCAAAGAGCCAGTATTACTGGCTCTTTGCGTATAAGCTAACGTCAGGATCAGTGTGGGTTATTCAGCGCTTGCTACCATTACGGTTTTCACGTTAACAAACTCTTTGATCCCAAAGCCACCATGCTCTCTACCATAGCCACTGTCTTTAACACCACCAAACGGTAAGTTTGGCTGTGCCAGCGAATAGCCATTGATATTCACCATGCCAGTATCAAACTCCTTGATAGCAAGCTCCGTCGCACGTTGTGTGTCTTCAGAAAAAATTCCGCCACCTAAACCATAGCGTGAATCATTCGCTACCATCATCGCCTCAGCCTCATCATGCACACGAATTAGCGACGCCACAGGGCCAAATAGTTCATCATCATAAGCCGGCATACCGGGTTTAACGTCTTCCAAAATGGTGACTGGATAATAAAAGCCTTGTTGTTTTGGAATTTCTCCACCAAGTGGACAAGTCGCTCCCGCCTTAACGGACGCTTCAACTTGTTGGTGTAATTCATCACGTAAATCTTTACGCGCCATAGGACCTAAGTCGGTGTCTGCTGCGGTAGGATCTCCCACCTTTAGCTGCTTAAAACCAGCCACAAAAGCCTCTCTAAATTGATCATAAATCTCATCAACGATAATAAAGCGCTTCGCGGCAACGCAGGTTTCACCGTTGTTGACAATACGACCTTGAATACACGCCGACACCGCTTTGTTAATATCAGCATCTGCCAGCACTACAAAGGCATCGTTACTACCGAGCTCTAGGACGGTTTTTTTAGAAAGCTCAGCCGCCTGCTTTGCAACTTGTTTACCTACTTTATCGCTTCCGGTAAACGTAACCCCGCGAATATATGGATTCTTTATCAACTCGCTTGCTGTCTCACCATCAATTAATAGTGATTGGTAGCAACCTTTTGGAAAACCGGCCTCTAAATACAACTCTTCAATGTATTTAGCCATGCCAAATACATTTGAGGCATGTTTCATTACCGTGGTATTGCCCGCCATCACGTTCGAAACACTGTATCTGATAACCTGATAAAGCGGAAAGTTCCAAGGTTGTATTCCTAAGATCACACCTATTGGTTGATAAGTGATAATGGCGTGTCCCTGCTCAAATACCCGATGCTCATCCTGTAATTCTTTTTCGCCATGCTCAGCGGTATATCGGCAAATTTCAGCACACAAGGAAACTTCCTGTTCACCCTGCTCCGTCACTTTGCCCATTTCCTCGGTCATCAGTGAAACTAACTTGGATTTATTTTGCTCAATCAAGTCAGCAAGCCTGTTTAGCTTTTGTGCTCTTTGCGTGAATGTGGTTTTCTTCCAAAATGAATAACAGTCATTGGCTAAGTCCACCGACTTTTGCGCCTCGTCCAAGCTCATTAACGTATATTCATTAACGGGTTGCTCTGTCGCAGGATTAATTGTGGTTACCGTATTTGACATCATAAAGCTCCTTCAAAAATTTAACGGCGTAAATCAATTTGTAGATTTACAGCGATAGCCTTTGAATAAGCAAGGAAGACACCAATCTGAAAATAAAGAGTATCTCTTTGATTATTATAAATTAATTTAATTTCAGAATTTGATTTCGAAGAATTTGAAAACAGGAATTAGAAAAGGCTACACACCTAATATGAAAAGTTTGCAGAGCGAATGGCGCTTGCGTAAATAGCTTGCAATGAAAGTTTAGCAGAGAAAAGGGACCATCCGGTCCCTTTGTTATGTATTCTTAGTACTATGAATCTCTTTTAGCGCTTTTGACGTTGCGCTTCTTTTTGCGCTAGCTTTTCTTCTTTACGCTTACGAATAGCATCCTGTGCTTCATGACCGATATGACCTTCGCCACGTTGTTTAGCCAGCTCAATTTGCTTTTGACGCTCAGCAAATCTTGCAATTTGCTCTTCTGTTAAGTCTTTGTGGCAGTGGTGACAAGACACCCCTTCCATATATTCTTCGAGTTGTTTCTCTGCTTCCGTGATTGGCATACGACAAGCATGACATTGATCATAAGATCCTTTGTTTAAATCATGATCGACCGCAACACGGTTATCAAACACAAAGCACTCGCCTTCCCACATGGTTTCTTCTTTTGGCACGTCTTCTAAGTATTTAAGAATACCGCCTTCCAAGTGATAAACTTCTTCGAAGCCTTGTTCTTTCATATACGCTGTCGATTTTTCACAGCGGATCCCGCCAGTACAGAACATCGCCACTTTTTTGTGTTTTTCCGGGTTTAAGTTATTTTGCGCCCACTCAGGGAACTCACGGAAAGTCTTGGTTTTAGGATCGATGGCATTTTTAAACGTACCGATCTCGATTTCATAGTCGTTACGCGTATCAACGAGCACAACGTCAGGATCTGAAATCAATGCGTTCCAATCTTGTGGTTTTACGTACGTACCAACCACTTCTTTAGGATTGATACCTTGTACACCCATGGTCACAATTTCTTTCTTAAGCTTGACTTTAGTGCGGTAGAAAGGGCAAGTTTCATCGAACGACTCTTTATAAACGATGTTATCAAGGCCCGGTTGTTTGTCTAACCATGCAAGTAGCGCATCAATGCCTTCACGTTTACCGGCGACAGTACCATTGATACCTTCTTCGGCAAGTAATAACGTGCCGCGAACTTCATTCGCTTCCATCACATCGTGAAGTGGCAGCCTGATCTCTTGATAGTTAGGTAAAGAGACAAACTTGTACATAGCACAAACAACGTATTGTTCTGACATTGTATTTTCCTAGATTTAAGCTTTGATTAGCTTACACATTAAGCATGACGATGTGTAAAGCACGAAAACCGAGTCGCAAACCCGGCGCTGAGGCGCGTATTTTACGGATTTTTGATTAAAATGCAAAAAACACAAATTCTATATCCGATAGCGTCTATGCTTTGGTATAATCTCGTGTTTTTAAAATTCAAGACTTGGAGAAATTGACTTGAGATTCACTGAACTTGGGATAGATACGCGCCTAGAACAACAACTGGCTCACCAAGGGATCACGGAACCGACCGAGATCCAAGCGCATGCCATCCCAACGGCTCTAGCTGGCCACGATGTTTTTGCGCAGTCTAAAACAGGCTCTGGCAAAACCCTAGCCTTCTTGCTGCCTGCCGTACAGCGTGTAATGAAACAAAAAGCGCTGAGCAAACGCGATCCTCGCGTTGTTATCGTAGCCCCAACTCGTGAACTCGCGACTCAAGTATTCTCTGAGTGTCGTGCACTGTGTGCTGGCACTAATATTCAAGTCTGTAAGATTTTGGGTGGTGAAAACTACAATGATCAGGTAAAAGCGTTACGCCGCGACCCGCATTTTGTGGTGGGGACTCCTGGTCGTATTGCCGATCACGTTGAAAATCGCTCATTATTTTTAGGTGGTCTTGAACTGCTTATTTTTGATGAAGCAGATCGTATGTTTGACCTTGGCTTTGAAAAACAGTTAGACGTCATTAACGACTCTGCGGATCACCGCCAAAGACAAACGCTGCTATTTTCAGCCACGCTAGACCATACTCAAGTTGAAGCATCGTCACGTCAATTACTTAAATCGCCAAAGCGCATTATGTTGAGCAATGCCCATCAGCAGCATGAAGACATCAAGCAAGCGCTCTACTTTGCTGATCATTTAGATCATAAAGAAGCGCTGCTTAAGCACTTCATCACACAAGATGACGTAGGACAGTGCATTATCTTTACCGCAACCCGTGGCGATACAGACCGATTAAGCAAACTGCTAAATGAGATGTCGATTAAAGCGGTATCGTTGTCGGGCGATATGCCGCAAAGTAAGCGGTTAGACATCATGGAAAGCTTCAGCCGTGGTATCTATAAAGTGCTTGTTACCACAGACGTTGCATCTCGTGGTCTCGATTTGCTCTCTGTTACCCATGTTATGAATTTTGACTTGCCTAAGCAGGCAGAAGAATATGTCCACCGTATCGGTCGTACAGGACGTGCTGGGTTTAAAGGCACTGCGGTTTCATTTGTTGGTCCTAAAGATTGGGATAGCTATGTGGCAATCAAAAACTATCTTGATGAGCCACTACGTTTTGAAGAAGTCCCTGGTCTTGTTGGTAAATTCAAAGGACTTAAGCAAAAACCACAGCAGAGTAAAAATCGCCCTGCAGAGTCTGCACCAAAGCAAACAAGTAAACCTAAGAAAAAGCCGGTGAAAAAGTCACAACCGAGAAAAGTGGTCCCGCCACCGATTGATATTGACGGTACTATGCCGATGCGTCGCAAACCAAAACCACAAACTGACGAGGAATAACCATGTTAGGTCAAATCAAAATGTTAACCATTGAAGAGCTTACCGCGGAAGGAGCTTATTTAAACGGTGGTGAGCTTGGTGATGTGTTTCTTCCTCGAGCAGAAGTGCCAAAGCACACCGAAGAAGGTGACTCTGTCGAAGTATTTATCTATTTAGATAACTTGGGACACGCAACGGCAACAACCAAAAAGCCACTTGCTCAAGTCGGTGAGTTTGCCCTGCTTCGCGTAAAAGAGATCAATAAGGTTGGTGCTTTTATGGACTTGGGTATCGAAAAAGACGTGTTAGCGCCTTTCAATGAACAAAAACCGAAAATGCGCGACGGCTATAGCTATTTGGTTAGGCTTTACCTAGACAACGCCAGTAAGCGTATTTGTGCGTCTAGTGCGTTGGGTAAATTTTTAAGTAAATCAAAAGCCGAGTACGAAAAATTCGAAGAAGTAGATCTAATCGTCGCGGCAAAAACCGATCTTGGCTATAAAGTGATCGTCAATGAAAAACACTTTGGATTGGTCTTTTTCAATGATGTATTTAAGCGCATGTATATCGGTCAACGCATGAAGGGCTTTGTAAAAGCGGTTCATGACGAAGATAAGATTGATATCGTGTTAGAAAAGCCGGGGATCGGTAAAGTTAAAGACCTTGCGGAAATCATTTATAGCAAGCTCGAGGAAAGTGGCGGTTATTTACCGCTAGGCGATAAGTCAGATCCTGACGCCATCAAGCGTACTTTCTCTACCTCTAAGGCTAACTTTAAAAAAGCCATCGGTGGTTTATTTAAAGATGGCCGAATTGATATCGAAGCGACTTCTATTTCAATTCGCAAGTCTTAAACGCAAACAAATACTTAGCAAGTCTCAACCTGAGACTTGCTTGTTACATTACACTTACTTCAAGCATATCACGCCATTTATCTACCGCTTTTAATCCCAGTTCAAATCCCAATTTATAATCAGACTTTAAGGTCTCAGGGCTTGAGCCTAAAATCATAGATCCCAGTGGTCTATTGGGGGCTATTTGAATGACATTAACATCTTCTGGTGGTGAATTCATAAAGTTCACC
Source organism: Pseudoalteromonas sp. GCY (assembly GCF_016695175.1). Lineage (NCBI taxonomy): Bacteria > Pseudomonadati > Pseudomonadota > Gammaproteobacteria > Alteromonadales > Pseudoalteromonadaceae > Pseudoalteromonas > Pseudoalteromonas sp. GCY. Next base: position 2,069,246 of record NZ_CP068023.1, on the reverse strand, counting down.
GCGTCGGCATAGCGACTTTGATAGTGATGATACATTTCAAACATTCGAGGAGATTGGTTAACGCGCCGCATGATTGGCTTTAAGCGCTCAAGAACTGGCATTTTGCCATCGTCATGTGCCTCAATGGTTCTGATCACCCAAATCGTCTTTGCCCCTTGACTGTGTGCCCAACGAACGGGTAAAGGATCGGCTACGCCACCATCCATCATGCCGTGACCCGCAACTTTAACGCCTGGACGATATAAAAAAGGGATTGCACTAGAAGCCTTTAGATGGGTAAACATGTTATCGTGCCACGTATGCAAATAATGTGGTTCAAGCGAGTCTAAGTGACTTGCAACCGCATAAAAGTTACTTTCCGGCGTGAGGTGATTAGGCTCAGTTGGAAACCGTACTTTGCCGCTGTGCTCTACTTGTTGAAAATACCAATCCAAGTCAATGACGTTACCACCGGTAAAAAATCGCGCAGGACGGAAAAACTGTTGCTCCGTCGTCAGAGATTCGATAGCGGTTTGCGCATATTGACTTGCGCGAGCACAATAGGCTGCGAGGTTTTGTGCACCCGCTGAGACACCCACTTTTAAATCAAAAGGCGTAAACTTTTTCTCAAGAAAAGCATCAAGCACGCCCGCTGTAAAAATGCCTTTTTGACCTCCGCCCTCAGCGATAATTGCAGAGCGTATGTTATTTGTCATGTTGTGCTCTTTTTGTTATGTAAACCTGTACGCATCTTATTTTACTGTGGGCAAAAACCGTTAAATTCAAGCTTTCATACCACTTAGCAATAAAAAATGCCCTGCTGAATAGAAACTTTCAAGCAAGGCATTCGTAATATCCACAGCGTGATTAATATATGGTTAGAGTTTGCTTACAGAACTCTCTACCGGCCGTTTCAAAAAGCTGACTAATAGCGCGGGTAAAATGGTGAGTGTGACGATAGTTGCCATAGCAATACCACAAAGCACTATCATGCCAACGCCTCGATAAAGCTCAGATCCTTCTCCTGGAATGAACACCAATGGCGCAAGACCGCATAGGGTTGTCATCGTTGACATCACAATCGGTTTTAATCGCGTTTGTAGCGCTGAGATCACCGCCTCGTAAACACTCATCGCGGTACTCTCAAGGTTTCTGCGGCTTTGATCCACAATCAGAATAGGGTTATTAACCACAGTCCCTAACAAGATTAAAAAGCCGAGCATGGTGATCATGTCAAAAGGCTGGTGGAAAGTGCCTGTTATGCTACCAATGCCATTAATAGCAATTAGTCCAATTAAGCCCCCTGCCATGCCAAGCGGCACTGTTGCCATAATAAATAACGGATAGCCCCAATGCTTGAAAATTGCGACAAGTAGTAGATAACACAGCGCTAATGCAACGATAAAATTACTGCCCAGCGCTTCTTTGGTTTTATCTAACTGATCGGCAGCACCACCGATGCTCACATTGACACCAGGGAGCAGATCGCCCTGTCTCTGAAGCTGCGGTAATAATTCCATTCTTACTAATTCCTGCGCTTCCTCTAGCGCAACATTTCTTGGAGGAATAATATATACAGTCACGGTTCTACGACCATCAACTCGACGCAAACTATCACTGTCTGCTTTTTCTCGTAGATCGGCCAAAGCGCTCAACGGGATCAGTCCAGCTTTCGTGACAACAGGTGACTGCGCTAATTGCGAAAGACTTTGCTGATTACCCGACTCAGAAAATAAAAAGACGTCTACTTTGTCATCGTCTAAGATCAACTCGTCAACATACGCGCCATCACTCAGGGCTGCGACCGTATAGCCGAGTTCGTCAGCACTCATACCCACTTCAGCCAACCGTTGCCACCTTGGTTGAATCTCTATTAGCGGTTGGTCGAGTGTCAGAGAAGATGGCGCAGAATCCACTTGTGGATTATCAAAGACCTCCCCCGCTAACCGATACACTGCATCTGCCGAGCGGTAGAGCGCCGTTTGATCTGTACCGCTAATATCCAAAGCCACCGCTCTTGAACCGCCATCATTACTTGAGATAATCGAGCCTCTAGAAGAAAATGCGCGCATTCCTGGGTAACTTCTAAACTTGGTCGTGATTGCCTCCATCATTTCATCGATATATTCACGGTTGTATGGTTCACTCAATAGCCAAATGCTACCAACACCAACAGACATCGAATAATACTTTAAAGGTGGCAACGACGTTTTACCTGATACAAAATCGCTGTCATCGTTTTCCAAATGCTCGTTTAAATAAGGAAGTAGTTCATCGCTAATTTTTTGCATATGGCTGAGGTTATAGCCCGGTGGCGCTATCATCATAGAGAACGCTTTTGGCTCCTCTCCCTCTGGCAAATATTCGGCTTTAGGCATAAATAACCACGCACCACCGAGTAAAAACACGCTACCGAATACAATACACACTATGCGAGCACGCGCACTTGATAACATCGCCGGAATAAACGTTGGCAGTTTAGGCGTAGACAACATGCCACTGGAGATTTCCTTACAGGCAAAATTTGCATTTGCCGCAGGCACCACAAACAAGGCCACCAACATAGAAGCGATGATTGCAGCAGAAATCGCAATTGCGACATCGGAATAAAGCTGTCCGGCTTCTTGCTGAATAAATAAAATAGGTGCGAATACCAACACTGTGGTTAGGGTTGAAGCGAGCACCGCAGGCCATACCTCTTGAACTCCAGTAATGGCTGCTTGAAGTTTGTCGAGACCTCGGCGTCTGGCTTGCTCTATGTTCTCAAGTACAACGATAGTGTTATCAACCGTCATGCCAATGGCAAACGCGACACCGGCGAGGGAAATCACGTTGATCGTTCTGTCAAATAGCAACAGACCCAAAAATGCCGCGATGGTACAAATTGGTACGCCCATCACACCAATAAAGGTCGAGCGTGGGCTCTTTAAAAACCAAAACATCACCAGAGTCGCAAGCACCGCACCTAGCGCTAAATTAGTCCAAACATTTTCAACAGATCCTTTAACGTAACGAACATCATCGCTCAATAGCGTCAGTTGTAGTCCATTACTTGCGAGCATGTCACGGTTGATGCGAGCCACTACCTCCATCATTTCTTCTTTAATGGCCATCACATTGGAGCCGCTTTCCCGTCTCACCGAGAGCATTAAGGCTCGCTCGCCATTGTTATAGGCAATATCGCGCACTTCATAATGATCAAGCTTTACCTGAGCGATATCTTTGAGCTTAATTGTGGTGCCCGCACGGTGACTGACTACCAGCTCTTCTAGCGCTTTAGCTGACTCAAAACGGCCGACCATACGCAGCAAATAACGCCGTTTACCACTGTCTATATCACCTGCTGAGGCGTCTTGGTTACGGCTGCGTATTGCATTTCTAACATCAACTAGGCTAATTCCACGGCTCGCCAATTGTTCTTGATCTACCAAAATTTGTACTTGATAGAGTGCACCACCGCGCACACCAACCTGAGATACTCCACTGACTCTTTCCATTTCTGGACGAATAAAGTCTTCGGCATAATCGCGAAGCATATCAATATCAAGATTGAGTGGGTTCCCCGGTTGTGGCTTTAGATTAAAAAACATAAAGGCATTGCTCGAAAACGCGCTGCTGTATAACACCGGCTGGTCAACGTTTTCAGGATAGTTTGGCACTTGAGATAACGCATTACTCACGTTTATGAGCGCTTCGTTGACGTCGACACCAAATGGAAACTCAAGCTCTATCTCTGCCTCACCAGTATTGGCATAACTGGACATGCGAGTTAGATTCGCAAGTGAGCGAAGATACCTTTCTTGCTCTATAAGTATCTCTTTTTCAACATCTTGTGGCGTTGCACCGGGCCAATTGGTCACTACAGTGATGGTTCTTACTTCAAGATCTGGGATCATTTGCACCGGAATTTTAAACGCGGCAACAATACCCAATATCGAACAGATCAATACCGTTACTGCAACTAAAATGGCGTGATTTACACTGGCTCTTAACATCACCCGCTCCTATAAACCCGGTACAATGTTTAATGCCTGGCCTTCTTGCAATAACTCATTGCCTTCAACCACCACTTGTTGCCCTACCTCTAAGCCGGATAGAACTTCAATATGACCATTAATTCGCTCACCAATTTTTACGTTTAACCGCTTTGCTTGACCGTCAACGGCCACAAAGACACTGAACCCACCGTCGGGGTGACGCAAAATCGCATCGCTAGGAATAATCACGCTGTGGTCTTGTGCTCGAATTAGCGGCAGTTTTGCCGTAGCCGATGCGCCGACACGCAACTGCGCATCTTTTGGGATTGCCAATCTTAATAGAAACGAGCGACTGGTTTTGTCAACGACAGGAATTTTTGCCAATACATGAGCTTGATGCTGCACGCTTGGCGCGCTTGCAACACTAAAATTAACGACGCGGCCAAGGTTAATAAGCTGAAAGTACTCTTGTGGCACTTGCAAATCGAGCCACAAAATATCACTACTCACTAATTCAAACACCGTTTGTCCACGCGTCACCCACTCACCTAAATTAACCGTGCGCCTTGCTATCACCCCCGTAAAAGGCGCTTTTAATTGATGGCGGTTAACGAGCTCTCGCTGATAAGCTATCTTAGCTTGTGCTTCTAAAAGAGTTGCTTCTGATGCTTGTAACTTAGCCTCTCTGTCAGCAAGCTCAGTTTGCGCAAATAATTTTTGCTGCGACAGAGACTGTGCTTCTTTTACCAACCTTATCGCATTGTTGCGATCGACCTTGGCGCGCTCAAGTGCAGCTTCTACACTTTTCAGCTCAGCTTTTACTAAAGCGGCATCGAGACTCAGCAGTACAGTATTTGCTTCAACAATATCACCGGCTTCAGCTGAAATCTTAGTTATTACACCATCGGTTAAACTTGACACTTGTGCGTGTTGTGCTGCACTAATTGAGCCCGTTAAAGACAATGTTCGTTCAAGCTGTTGTTGCTTTACATCAGTGACCACAACGTTGACCGCTGCAGCATAAAGGTTAAAGGATAAAAGAGAGAGTATTAAGCAAACGCATTTCATGTAGTTTGTTCCAAAATTAAAAACACTATTCCTTTCAGTAAACACTAAGCAATAGCACCTACTGATCTCGACTAAGCATTGCAGCTGGCGAGTTTATGTCACTATAACGCCGACACACTAACACAAATAAAAATCATTACCATCCAAACTAGGTAAATGACCTCAAAAGTGTAGTTTGTGAAATAATGAATGAACAAAGAATATACAGAAATAACGCTTGGAATAAAGTAGACATAAACGTTGCTATGCCTACTTTAAGGCGGGTCAATTACAATGATTTAATTTAACAATACAAGTGAAGTAACATTACGAACACCGGGATGACTCATATAGTCATTTTTAATCCCTTCAACTCTCAGTGATTTACCAATCAAACTCGGGTTAAGCTTGGGACTAAATGCATCGCGCTGAGCTGCTTCCAACTTAATATATAGCTTGTTGCCAGCAACTGTTGGGTCGCTTAATTCAAGCGCATAGATATCGTTTACAGCAGCTGTGATTTTGCCACTGACTACCACTGCTGAGCCATTATTTAGCGCTAATACGTCAGCAACACTCATATCACTAGATGGCTCTGTCGTTGTAACAACGGTTTGTATCTCACTTACTTCTCGTATCCCCGGTGCACTCATATACGATGAGCGAACACCTTTGATAACTAAAGTAGAATCAAGAATGGATGGATTAAGCTGCGGACTAAATGCAGCACGCTGGTGACTTTCAAGTTTAACATTTATCGTATGATTTGGATTTTGGCTGTCCTCAAGTACTAAAGCATAGATATCATTAAGTGCAGATTTAACACGCCCAACAAGCTCAATTTCATTGCCCTCGGCGGTTGCAAGCGCCTGCTCAACCGACAATGCCACTGGTGCAATCTGAATATCGCTTACATAACGAATACCAGCCTCACCCATATAACTGTCTCGAGTACCAGTCACTATGACTGATTGACCAAGGATCTCAGGATTGAGTTGCGGGTTAAAGTCACTGCGCTGAGCAGGTTCAAGCTTTACGTTGATACTTAACGATGCGTTGGCAGTATCTGTGAGTAATAGGCCATAGATACCGTTTACTTCGGCTGTCACTTTACCTAACACAGCAAATTTAGACCCAGCTGAAGCAGCAAGTGCCTGTGCTACAGAAATCGCGCCATCAGGAGTTGGCTCTGGATCGGGATTAGGATCTGGGTTGGTTTGCTCTGAACCATAAGGCGCATTGAAAGAGTTATTTTTATAGCTATCTGTATTCCATGCATCAAAACCCGATGCAGGCGTCCCCCATGGCTGACCATTGTTTGGATCAGACATTTCTTGCGGCGCCATTGGCACTGGTGTTACTTCACCGCTCGCATGACCGTTAGTACCATCAAAGTACTGATACGGCTCAGGCGTTGCTAGCCAATTGATGATGTTGACCGAAAGTACAGCCGCATTACCACTGTCCGTCCAGCCGGGGTACGTCTTTTTACTATTGCCATTATCCTGACGCTTGTACTTAGGTGTAGCGTCTTCAATTGGGGAAGAATCACCAATAAATGCGGCTTTGCCTAACCCAGCTTTTGAGATAGCAACATACGGGCCTTCATTTCTACCACCAAAGTAAAGTCCATCATCTTTAGCATGACGCCACTTAGCTGGTGTATCTGAAGGTGAAAAATAAACCAAGCCCTTCGCTTTTTGTTCATCTACAATCGCAAGCGTCGCGCCTGCGGCCATCAATACAGGAGTAACTCCAAGTGTGATCCCTTCTGTTTTGCTCGCAGACTCAATACCACTTACGCCTTGCTTGTAGTCAGCGGCATTAAAGCGAAAGCGGATCCCAAAATTTTCTGCAAGCCATCCCATGTCTGCTGACTTTGGATTACGCCAGTCACCGTACTCACCACCTAGATTATACTTGGCCAGATCTGAGCGGTTGTAGCCGTTAAAGACTTCAGTGGCATCCCATGTATTTAGATTACGATCCGCGTCATAATGATCTGCAATAAAAAATATCCCTTTTCCATCCGATACAAACTGCAATAACGCCGCTTGCTCTGATTGAGTGAAAGGACGGTTAGTTTCTGCCAATACAAAGACATCTGCACCTTTAATCGCCTCGTAGCTGATAACCGCTTCATTTTGATTGCTTTGAGAGGTACGGTCGTCAAAGAATCTAATCTTGCCGTCATTGTTTAAATCAACACCACGATATTCTTTTACGGTATACCCTTCATTAACTAATGCATCCGCAAAATCTGAAAACGCACCATCAATAACCCAATCGGCGTTTCCTTCGACGCCACCGTGTGACACATCAAATAATACTGTCTTACCATTGTTGTTTGTGCTTGGTGTTTTGACTGGAATGTGGTTATTCCAGTCATACGGCTGCGCTGCAAATACAGATGTGGATATAGCTGCAGCCAAAACTACGCTGCAAAGCTTGAAGTTTACTTGTTTCATTCGTCAAATCCCGTTGAAAATTATAAAAAGAAGCAATAAAAAAGCCGCCAGAATATGGCGGCGTAGTGTATTAGTTCAGCGGTTGTGTTAAATCCAGCTGATAAAGTGCAAAACCTCTTTCGTCGGTTTTGCCGGTAGGTAGAATATGATTAAATTGCTGACTGTAAGTTTCAGCATCCGCACTGGTTGAGCTAAAGAATTCAATATTGGCGCCAACTACAGGTGCAAATGACCAGTTCATATCGGCGGACGGATCAAGTCCTGCTGCACCATTTTGGTCGCTAACAAAAGTAATATAGTCAGCAACGACCTGACGGTTCTCATTTGGCGAGTCGACAACGATTTTATCTCCCTTAATATTTGGGAAATTACCACCACCAGATGCACGATAGTTATTCGTTGCAACCAAGAATACTTGGTCGTCCTTCACCAATTCACCTTGATACTTCAATGCCTTAATGCGGTTACCGTTTGACACTTTTTCACCATTTGCCGCGTAGCGTGCAGGCTCAGTGACATCAATTTGGTACGTCACACCATCTAGTACATCATAGTTATATGAAGGAAAGTCTGGATTGATCAGCGCTTGAACGCCTTCAGTATTTGGTGTGATTTGATTGAACTGTCCTGCAGACATTTCAAGCCATTCGCGCACTTCGCTGCCCTTGAGCTTCAACACCTTAAGTACGTTAGGATAAATGTACATATCCGCAACGTTACGATAGGCGATATCACCTGCAGGTATTGCGGTAAAGTCATCTGGCCCGCCACGCCCTGCTCTAAAAGGCGCCCCCGCAGACAGAATAGGTAATCCATCAAGCTCAGTACCTTGCACGATTTTTGCTGTATACCATGCTTGTGCGTCAGTCACGATTTGGATTGAGGGATCGTCATTCACTAACGCAAAATAGCTGTTCACTGTGTTGGTTATTTTAGCAAAAGGCTCATTCACCCATGCGCGAGTTTCAGCATGCTCACGATGTACCGCGGCTTCAATTGCTGCATCGCTTTCTACCAACGATACCGTATTACGATTTTCATCCGTTTCATAGATAGCTTTCAGCGTCGACTGTGAGTCAACCACCACCCATTTACCTGATTTAAATTGGATATCTAGGTCAATTACACCAAGATGATTGCCCCAAAAACCAGGCATTACAGCCGCAACGCCATTGATTGTGCCTTTATCGTTATCAACACCATGTGCCGCTAAGTCTGCATAGCCCGAACCTGGGAAGTTTGCATGCGCGTGACCAAACATAATGGCGTCTATATCATCCACCTTGGACAAAGCATAAGATGCGTTTTCAGCCATTGGCTTATCGGCTGATACATCAAGACCTGAGTGCGGAATAGCAACGACAATATCCGCGCCTTCAGCTTTCATCTTAGGTACGTAGTGTTTTGCCATTTTTACGATGTCTTTGGCGATCACTTTGCCTTCAAGATTGGCCTTATCCCATTGCATGATTTGCGGTGGAACAAACCCGATAAAGCCGACTTTAATCACCTGAAGCTTGTCATTCTCGTCAAAGAATTGCTTTTCTTGAATTAGATAAGGCTTAAATAACGGCACATCATTTGTTTCATCTTCGTCGCCATCAACCTTAAACACGTTTGCACTAATATAGGGAAAGTTCGCATCGTCGATTGCTTCGTCTAAAAACGCTAGGCCAAAGTTAAACTCATGATTACCAATATTTGCGACATCGTACGCTAGTGTGTTCATGGCCTTATAAACAGGATGAACTTCTCCCTCTTTGAGATTTTTGATTTTCGCCATATAGTCGCCAAGAGGACTACCTTGGATTAAGTCGCCATTATCTACCAGCATGGAGTTTTTAACTTGGCTTCTCGCTTGATGGATTAACGCCGCGGTTTTCACTAGACCCACTTTGTCATCTTGCTTGTCTGAAAAGTAGTTGTAGTTCAATACGTTCGCATGCAAATCTGTGGTTTCTAGTAAACGCAAAGACACCGCAGTGCCCTCTTTTGGAATATCAGTTCCTTTCGGCACGTTTATATCAACATCGTTATCTGAATCTGAGCAACCAGTAATAATGCTTGTGGCACCGCACAGTAGTGCGATTGGAAGTAGTTTTGTTTTCATAAGTCCTTTCTTTACTTTGTTTGCATACCCGTGCGCATGCTTTTAGTTATTTCAGTAGTACCAATTCACGTCTCTTCTTATTCCACTTCATAGAAGCTGAACCTAGAAGCACAGCGAGTCAGTATAAACCGTTGCGTTTTGCGTGGCGGGTGTCACTATACGAGGGAAAAAAGTCAAGAAAGCTAAGCTTTTATGGCAGTTAGGTGCTAGAAATATGACGGTACTAAGTCAGGCGAAGTGAATTAACTTTAAAGTGATAAATATACAAGAAAGCCTCCATATTGGAGGCTTTAATTGCTTGCTTAACATTTAGTTATACTTAGTCTTCGAACTCTACTTTTTCAGCTTGAATATAAGTTTCACCATCCTCGGTTACTAAATACCCCTCCACTTCAACGTTTTTACCCGTTGCAATATCAGACTGACCACCATCTTCAAACTGAGTTTGCTCAGACACTTTAATTTTTTGGCCAAGTACATAAAACATGGTTGCTGAATCAACTTGCGTGATTAAACCCTCAACTTCTACATATTTTATTGCTTGAAACTTTAGCTCTTTAGCAACCACTGTCACGCCATCTGTGGTGTATCCTTCGACTTCCACTTCTAAACCATTGTCTAGTTTTTCAAAATTACCATGCTTAAACTCTGTGTTTGCGTTAACTTGAACACGTTGCGCGCCGAGATTGAACTGATAATCAAACGGAGAGTCCTTAACTAAGTCTTCGATAACCCCCGCAATCTCTAATTCTTCGGCATCGTCATCATCAAATTCAACTTTCTTAGCCAATAGTACGTTATCTTCGGTTAACACCCCTTCGACTTCAACAGAGACGCCATTAGCTAAGTTTTCACTGCTTCCATCTTTAAACTCAGTATTGTTATCCGTGGTAATTGAAATGCCGTTCACCATAAACTCAGACGCTGAGACGAAGTTGGTGACGTCACCTTCAACTTCAAGCTCAATGCCGTCTTCAGATTCGATTTCAATTTTAAGCGCAAAAACTGAGCCGTCGGCACGCTGAATCGCTTTGACTTCAACGAAGTCGTCATTAACAAATATGCCGTTTTTAAACTCGGTGTTTTCATCAAAAAACACGGTTTTACCATTGAGGCTAAAAGTTGCATCGACAGGGTTAAAGTCCGAAACTTTACCTGTTAATTCAAAAGTTCGGTCATCAAAGTCGTCGTCTTTGTCGTCAACCTCGACTTTCGTGGCGATAAGTGCATCACCTTGGATCACATAGTCAACTTCCGCGATATCACCTGCTGCCACTTGTTCAAAAAATTTCGTTAGATCAACATCACTCTCAAGCTCAAGTTCGGTTGCTCCATTGATAGCAAAGACCAGTTTACCAACAGTGATTGTCTGCTCAGCTGCATTCACAGCAGTAACTTTTCCTTCAACTTCATGCTCTTGCTGATCATTAAAATCACTCGCAGAGATGCGCTCTAAGTCTCTCACGACATAAGCATCTTCAAAGCCAAAAGCTTCAATTTCAACGACATCGCCAATATTAAGCTTCTCGAGTTTTAACTCTTTGTCCTCAGCATCTGACTCATCTTCAAATTGGGTATAGTTATCTACAAAATAACTGCTACCAAATACCGTTAGTGTTTGTGCTTCAAGATCAATTGCGTCAATGACACCAGTTAGTTCTATTTCTGACTGTTTGTCGAAGCGTACTTTTTTTGCAATCAGACCATCATCTGTAACAACGGCAAGTACAAATACACGCATACCGACTTTTAAGTCGTCATCGTCGCCTTTCTTAAAGTCAGTCTCATCGCTCAATATAAAATTATGGCCGCCAATTGCAAAAGCATCGTCACTGACTTGCGTTACTATGCCTTCGAATTTAGCCACCGCTCCCGAAGGCGCTGAATTGGCGCTTTCAACTTCGATGCTATCCGCAAGTAAAACGCCTTCTACAGGTAAGTTTGATGCTTCCACTTCTACTATTGCATCATTTTCTATTGTGCCTTCAACCTCTGTCGCTTGGCTGTAGTCGACAATAAGCGCCCCTAATTTAAATGTCTTGGCATCGAGGTTTAGTTCAGAAACTTTGCCTTCAACCTCAAACTCTCCATTTAGTTCTTCAACATCGATACGGGTAGCGGTGTATTGACCCTGCCCTTGATGCAGCGCACTGATCTCAACAAAGTCTCCCGTATTTAACTCAGTAAATGCGATAGTGAGCTTTGTGCGCTTATCAACACCAAATTCTTGACCCAAAACGGTAATTGTTTGATTTGCATAGTCTACTGCGGTCACTACACCTTTAGCGGTTGCGTCGTAGGTAATAGAGTCTGCAACCGCAAAGCCACCATCAGCTCCTTGTTTACCTTGTAAATTAACCTGCATACCGACTTTAAGGTTTGCTTGTTGCTCTGGTGTCGTTTCATAGCGTACACCGTTCACATACACACTGCCGAATCCCGTTACCGTTCCCTCAGCATTGACCGATGTCCGGTAGGTGATGGTGATCGTTTCTTCTTCATTGCTGCTTAAATCAACGGTAATTGATTCTTCATTAGGTTGATAAAGTGCCTGATTTACAGAACGAGAGGTAGCGGTTAGCTTATATTCACCCGTAGCAAGCGCGTTGAGTGTAGTGGTAGTAGAAATATCTTCGCTATAGTTTGAAGGACCTGTTAACGTTAGGTCTGCCTCGGCACCTGCGGGTAAGCCCTGTACCATGACTTTTATTGAACCTTTGGCTCCGGTGTTATCGCCAGGTTGCGGTTCGTCATCACTACCGCCCCCACATGCGACCAGAAGGCTACTTGATGCCAATAATGATGGTAATAACCATTTTCTATCCATTACATAATCTCCTAAATTTTTGGCTCATTTAGTACATGCAGCTGCTTTGCCACAAAAACTTAACATGCACTCTAGACGGCCAAAAATGAATACCCGCTTTATTACTGGTACCTTGGTATCCACCTAATTGGAGACTGATATTAAATTGGATTGCTTGTTGAAATAGCTATCATGCTGAGACCCGCGTATCTACAGATAAAAGTTTTTAGAATTCGTATCACCACACTTCCATGCGATTTACTTGGCAGTCATCTGCATCAAAGTACTTTTTCATCACCTCTGGAAATGGGCCATTGCCGTGAGCATTCCTATTCTTCTTAAACGTATACTCCATAGCTTTATAATAATAGCGGTTGATTGGTTGAGTAGTATCCATAAATCTATTCATTTGTGACCAATCGTGAGTATCGCCACCTCCTGCAATACCTATACGATTTCCAAACCAATAGTGCTCGGGGTATTTTCTACAACTTAAGTAACCCGTTTGCATCGATGCGCTGCCTCGCATATTTTTTACTTCTGGACCGACGACATACTCTAGGTCTTCAATGGGGATATAAAATGGCTTTCTGAATAAGGTGTAAGGCGTTCTTACCAATCCGGTATGACGGTTAAACTCGATTGCATCCACAATACGAATTGCATTCCCTAATTTGTACAATATTAAAGGGAATGCAGTCAGTAAAAACAGCCCCAACCATGAATGCCAAGCTGGCATACTGTCGTCTGTCATACTTACCCCTAACAGACAAATCCCAATGATAGGGCCTAATACCAACCCATGTAGCCTAATAGACCATAATCCCGGTGAGCGCGGTACGGAAACAACCCTACCATCGCATTGGCTAGGGTAACTTACGCCACTAAAGTCGTCTCTCGGTGCAAATGCGTCTTTACAGGGTTTTGTGTCTTTAAACTTACAACCGTTTAGTTCTTCAGCCTTGCTTAAGCGTTCCTCATAGCTTAAGTTATGAAGATGATCTTTTGGTAGTTCTTCATAAAAAATACCGCTAAGACGGTAACCTGTTTCTCTATCTATATATGCGTCAGTTTTTGCAAAGTCTTCTTTTTCTTCTTCGGTAGCTTCTTCGCGGTATTTTCTGTTTCTTTCTTTAGCCCTTTCTATTAAATAAATATCCCGCTCTTCTTGAGTCATCTCTTCAATCTTTTTCATTCTTCGTTTCCTTCTATCTTATTGGCGGCCTTTCAGGAAATCTGAACTTTTGATTTAATCTTGAAAGTTCTTTAATGTATCTAACCCCTTTAGTGATCAAATAACCATCGTCTTTTTTGGTCACCACCGTCGGCAAGGAGTACAACTCTGTAGCGCTCTCGATCACTTTTTTACCTTTGCCATTGGGATAACTTTCTACTTCTATGATCAACTCAATAGAGCTACCAACTTCTAGGTTTAGCAGTTCACAGAGTTTTCCTTCAGTGAACTCAAAGTAATAACCGGTTCGATTAGGATATAGCTTCCAACCACTGCTAAGCTTGGCCAACTGATGATGATTTATCTCCTGTATTTTATCATCACCTTCTTTTGACCAGTAGAAACGATCAGAAAACCCTTCTAATTCATTGGTTAGTGGCGCGCTTACCTGCACTTTAAACACACTTAAAAATCTTTGAATATTTATCGCTGGCGAGTACAACATACTATAAAAATCGGTTAACGCATTTTCCATTTTTTGCTGCCATGTTGACGCCCGGAGCGCAGACTAAATCAATCTAGGTTTGTATGAGGCTAAATACGCTCGCAACCGGGTGTTGCTGCCGAGCCTATAAAAGCATCAGAAGTTAAAAGCTATCCACAACTCCTATTCCGGATAGCAAAATACTAGCTGTAACATTATCATGGTGAACATACCTCTTGGCTTGGGTGGCCGTTTGGGATCAGGGGTCCATACTTCCCACGGCTTTGTAATTTCTGGTTGAACTTTGGCCTCAGACCAGTCAAATTTTAAAGCCTCTCGAAATATTTGCTCTTCAATTTCTCTTTGCTGTTCAAGGCTGAATTGTGTCCAAAAGCCTTTTGGTCGACCATTGCTTTCATCAAAAGACTTAGTGATTGGATCCAGTTCTCGATACAGCTCGTATTCTGGTGTATCAGGTAAAGGTTTATCTTGCTCCATGTGCCTAACAATCGACTCCCATTCCAAAAAACATCGCACAGGCTTCGACGTATCACCAGAGGCATTTATTGTTAGTTTCGCATTCGGGTAACGCTCGAAATCTTTATGTCTGATTTCAATAAACGCTTTCATAATACCTAGCGCTCCAAACTCATTTTTAATTCGGCATTCTATATTATCCCAATCGAATGTTGGATTACCAAAACCATCAAATTCTTCAGCATTGCTTATATTCCATGTAAAGCTCACCATTCTATTTACTCGGTCGAAATAAGCTCCTTTATATTTTATTCGATCATAAAATAAACCTGTAAAATTTAGCACTAAAATAGAATACATTGGTATGATAACCAGTATACCCCAAAAAAAAGATTCACCCTCGACCATAAGAATCAATAAGTTTAAAAATAGGTAGAGCCAAAGTGCGACAGAAATCCAAGCAGGAAGAAGAAGCAGAATCAATCTTAAACTTTGAGGATTTGCTATGTACAAATATCTTTGCTTTGAATTAAAGTAGCTACTTTCATTTGGTTTATGAAACTTTCTAAAAATTGCAAACCCAAATCTATTTTCATCGATTCCACCTTTAAAACTATGCTCACTATAAAACCGATTAAAGAAACTATTTTTCTGAAGTGTGTTCACTATTTTCCTCCCTGAAAAAGCTGTAGTAACTGTTATGGTAACCCTGTTAGAACCTGTATTAACGCGACTTTTATAAAGCTTTGCTTTTTGTTGACCTGCTCTTGAGTCAGATCTGGTTTCCACTTTAACCAAGGCTTTACAATTTCCTCACGTTCAGGGCCGTAAGTGAAGTTAAAATCTGCAGCGTCTTCTTCATAAAGTCGTTTTAATCGACTCTGCTCTCCCAAACTAAACCCAGCCCAAAAAAGCTTTGGTCGATTGTTTTGCTTATCAAACTCCCTCGTTAAGTCATCTTTGCTTCTATCGAGCTCATAAATAGGAATATCTGGTAATGGTTTAGTATTATCCATATGTCGAATTATCAGCTCCCACCTTAAATGACAGTACATAGCTGAGTTTTGTATTCCCACGACATCCATACGAAGACTTACCTTTGGGTATTTATCGCGTTCTTTATGCACTAAACGGACAAAAAAACGTGGGACTCCCATATCGCCAATTTGCTCAAAAATTTCCGCTTCTATATCCAGCCATGGAAAACACTGATTGCCAAACTCATCCAGCTCGTCTGAGCCAACATCAAAACTAAAACTAACGGTTTGTGTAACTCTATCGAAATAAGCGTATTTATGCCCCAACATTCTCAAAAAGTATGGATAAATATTCAGAAAAAAAAGCGAAATAACTAAGTTAAATAAAAATCGCCCAGAAAAAAGATCAATTAACCCTTCATTAGTGATATCTTCCAAAAAAAAATACAACACAATATTAAATAACAAGAGAAACCATAGTCCACCGCATAAACCTAGAGGTAAAAACATCAAAAATCGTTTAACCCCCCCTTCATCTAACACTAAGTGAAATCGCCACATTTCCCGCTGGATCGTTTGAAAATCCTCTCCATCCGTTTCACTGTCAAATAAAGCCAGCCCTTTTTTTCTCCCCCCCATAAAGTGCAATATATTGTACTCTTCGAAAAAACCATTGTAACGTGTACTTCTCACTTTCAATAACCTCCACCGGTCTCATAACTTTCATAATCTACAGGGAGAGTAATGTAATCATCTAAAATCAACTTAGGACTTATACTAATGCTAGTTACATCATCTGGAATCTTGAAATAGAAGTCACCTGAAAGGTGCTCATTTTCTTTAGAAAAAGTAGGATTATAATCTTGAGTCCCATAAACCCATGTTCCTTTATGTTTATTAAGTGTCACTTTATGTCGATACTCATAACTAACAACTAGGCTCAAGTCAGATAGCCCAACCTCAAACCTTGGTGTTAACACCTTTACCAAATAAGCATTGTCACCTAAGCTGGAAATTGAGAGTTTCGGCTCAAAAAGTATAGAGTTAATATAATTATAATACTTTTCAGGGTTTGTAAAAGCAGGTAGGTTTTCACTACCCTTTGAGAATGGACCATTTTTAGCCCAGATTTCTAACTTTGACTCAATTAATGACTCAGCTATTATAGTAGCTAGTATACTCCCAACAAGTAAAGCCCAACCTACCGGCCCCATTGTGGCAGCAAATATACCATATATCGCCGAAAAAAATGTCACACCAGAAGCTATTAACATTGTCGTACCCGCTACCGTATCATTTCTCTCAATCAGCTTCAAAGCGTCTTTTAATAATATATCAGCTCCTACAAATCCGACGATTCCACTAAAAAGTCTGAGTTTCGTGTATAACAATCTAAAACGCCAAAGTTTAGCAGTATGTTCCACTTCTTTAACTTGTTTAATAGCATTGAAAAGTGAAACCGACGCCGCTATTTGTGCTCCAATTATTGCGATGTTCTTCTCATACTCATATATATCTCCTTTGCCTTCAAAATTCTTTTTATAATCAGAATAAGCAAGATAGGTACTGTAAGAAACTAACATAAAAACAATATGGGCAACGGATTTATTTATAAGCTGAGCACCTAAGTTTGCTTTTGTAGAGGATATTCCGTTTATGGAGTAGTCTCCGCCTAACTCTTGTGCCACATTAAAAGCAAATCCACCTTTATAAAGTGACGTTTTTGGCATGGTGAGCGCACTTTTACCTCTGAGCACAGTGTCTTGAACCTCCTTAATATCTGAAACTCTCAATGCTAAAGCTATAATAACCTCTTTGGTCTTTTTTAACATTTCAGCATTGTGAGGTTTGTTTCCAGGCCCTTTAATTTTTAGCTTTAATGCACCAGCAACAATTTCAAGATCTCTTTTTGCTATATTTGCTTGCTTTCCGTTACTTGCCTGTCTGAGTATCCGCTGAAAAGGTTTTTTTGCCTCGCCCGTAACAAGCTTCTGCAAAACAGGCAAATCAACGAATTCTTTAGTAATTGCGACTCTATCGTTTGGTATAGCTCCTAAAGAGTGGATCTCTAACTCACCAAACCAATTTGGAGACCTCGCTTTTATCGTTGCACCAACAATATGTAATAGTCTTTCACTTGATGATATCTTCTCAAATTTCAGTACAGCTAACTGTTGCTGAAGTGCAACATACTCTTGTACACCCTTTAGTGAAATATCAGCTCCTCCTTTAGCAATATTAAAAATGGATCCTCCCATATTGATGTGCTGATTACCTTGGATATTACTTTTAAACTTTTCCGGTGTGAATTCGCCAAGCTCAGAGGAAATCAATTCTTCGTCATAAATGGAACTTTTGAGCATATCTCCGTAAGCATCTGGGTGAGCACAAAATAGAACATTAAAAAAGCTACTCTCATTGTCAAAATGTTGCCATACAAACTCTAGCGCTTTACTTTGTTGAAGCTGTAGGTCTTTTCTGATTCGTGTTAACTCTTTTTTATTTACCATTGAATCAATGTATAAAGGTATAGAATCGTCGGGCATAGTCAACAGTAAAAAATGTTCGGATGTTAGTCCTAGTCCATCATCAAAAGCCGATTGTTCAAGTGTACTAAAATCGATTAGTACAGATTTTTGGATAGGCGGGCTCGCAATATTATTTCTAGAACAAAGATTAGAAAGTGGAGTGTTATGAGCCTCAATTTTTCTATTGTAGATATCATACAAGTTATTTCTAGCATCAATTATTGACTGCAATTCGTTAACAACTTCTTGTGGTTTTTCGCCTAGAAGAAATTGCTCTAACTTATCCTCAGATACTAAGGCTGCTGCCTTTCTGAGCACTTTAGAAGTACTGTCATTCTGTTCATATAAGTTTGTTGCGAGTCTGTTTCTCATTTTTGTGTAATCAATTTCATAGAGTGACTCATCAAAAAGGAGCTTATGAGCAATTAATGCTGACTTTTGAAACCCATTTTTAGACAGCTCAGTTTGTCTATTTCTCAGGCTATGTAATGCAGCTTCCCCTTCTAAATAATATTTTTGCGCTATCCCCAAAACGTCATGTAGATAAATACAGGGTTCACCGTCTTCGTTGGCTTTTAGGTTTTCAATACTGTCCCAATTGGGGGCTGATGAAAAATCGATGGTTTGCATCCGCTCGCTACGATAGGTCGAGGCTTTACCTTCGTCTGGGCACTTTGACGTCATTGGCTTTTTATCAAAGCGGCTGTCATCAGGTTTCATATCTCCAAGCGCGCTGATGTAATCCCACGACCATTGCACGCGCGAAAAGGCAACTTGATAAGTCATGGTTTCGACAGAAGTTGAGTTTGAGAATAGGCCTTTTGCGCGAATTGGTAGTGTGAGTCTTGGCATATGCGTGCCGTTGTTGGGCCTGAAGCTTTGACCGTGATACTCACGAAGGTCAACTTCACTGAGCATGCCACCTGAAATGGCAGCTATTTCTCGCCACAAATAACCATTAACAAAAAAGTAGTAGTAACCAACCGGCTCATCTTCTTGAAATTCTTTTTGATCTTTAAACATGGGCACGTATTCAGGTGCCTTTGCTTTATTAATATCAAGCGAAGCTTCTGAGAATACACGTAACTCTACCGTCTCTACAAAAGGAATTTGGTCATCCGGTTTTGGTGATGACGCTCGTTGAACTTCAGCAAAACCAAGTGGCACTGTACAATCTTTGCCATTTAATCCTTGAAGTTGCAATTCCAGCGTACAAGGTGCTTGCTCGTCGTTGAGTTCCGTATTAAAAATATGTGCGCCCATGCTTTATTGCCCTCCCTGTTCTAGTTTTTTTTGTTGTTTGTTTGCGCCTTGCTTTATCACGAAATTTCCCTGTGAAATAAGACTACGGCTGCTTTGGTTATTTAGACCAAATGCACTCTGGATTGGGTCTTGTTCAGTAATCGTTGCATCTCTTTTTGCCACTGACAGTGAGCTAGGAGTAGCACCGCCCGGTTGGTTAAGGGGAGAAGGCGGCGTATTTTTACTGTTAGAGATCATAAGATCTCCTTGGCGAACGGCGGGTTTTCCTTCGATATACACATCAAAAGAGCTGGTAATAAACTCTGCTTTGCCTTTGATTGTGCCACTGGCAATGCCTTTCTTTTTACCGGGTTGATCACCTGTGCTTTTTGAAAAGTTACTTTTGATATTTGCTGCGGGATTGCCATTGATTTTTACTGAGCTTGCCGTGCTCGCTGCATCACCTGATTTGGCGAGATTGCTATAAGGAATTGGCACAACAACTTTACCAATCTTAGTCCAGCACACATCTATGGTATTTAGCATGCCACCACTGTTTTTATGGACTGCGGTGCGACCATTAATTAATACGTTTTGGCCGCTCACGATACCGACTTGCTGTGCTTCGCTATCTACATCTTTTTCTATTTGTTCCTCAGTGCCAGTTTGCCATCCTATTTTGCGTTCAACCAAGTTTAAAAACGCTC
The DNA here is from genome assembly GCF_016695175.1 of Pseudoalteromonas sp. GCY. Lineage (NCBI taxonomy): Bacteria > Pseudomonadati > Pseudomonadota > Gammaproteobacteria > Alteromonadales > Pseudoalteromonadaceae > Pseudoalteromonas > Pseudoalteromonas sp. GCY. The sequence goes on along the minus strand of NZ_CP068023.1, from coordinate 2,049,270 downwards.
TGGCGTCATCAATTGGCTTTCTACCACACCTTCCAACGGTTTATTTGGCAATCATCTGCATCAAAGTACTTTTTCATCACTTCTGGAAATGGGCCATTGCCGTGAGCATTCCTGTTATTCTTAAACTGGATCTCCATAGATTTGTGATAGTACTCGTCAATTGGTTGAGTAATATCCATAAATCTATTCATTTGTGACCAATCGTGAGCATCGCCACCTCCCGCAATACCAATACGATTTCCAAACCAATAATGTTCTGGGTATTTTCTACAACTTAAGTAACCCGTTTGCATCGATGCGCTACCTCGTGCGTTCTTTACTTCTGGACCAACAACATACTCAAGATCTTCTATGGGGATATAAAATGGCTTTCTGAATAAGGTGTAAGGCGTTCTTACCAGTCCGGTATGACGGTTAAACTCGATTGCATCCACAATACGAATTGCATTCCCTAATTTGTACATTATTAAAGGGAATGCAGTCAGTAAAAACAGCCCTAACCATGAATGCCAAGCTGGCATACTATCGTCTGTCATACTAACTACTAATAAACTTATTCCAGCCAAAGGACCCCATACCAATGAAAGCAATCTAAGTGACCATAGCCCTGGAGAGCGCGGTACAGAAACAATCTGGCCATCACATTTACTCGAGTAACTTACACCACTAAAGTCGTCTCTCGGCGCAAATCTGTCTTTACAGGATTTTGCTTCTTTAAATTTACAACCGTTTAGTTCTTCAGCCTTGCTTAAGCGTTCCTCATAGCTTAAGTTATGAAGATGATCTTTTGGTAGTTCTTCATAAAAAATACCGCTAAGACGGTAACCTGTTTCTCTATCTATATATGCGTCAGTTTTTGCAAAGTCTTCTTTTTCTTCTTCGGTAGCTTCTTCGCGGTATTTTCTGTTTCTTTCTTTAGCCCTTTCTATTAAATAAATATCCCGCTCTTCTTGAGTCATCTCTTCAATCTTTTTCATCACCAATTCCTTTTAGTTGACTACCATAAAGCACTTGTAATGATTAACCCCTACCACACATCCTGTAGTGGCATAGTTAATTTGGCCACCCATTAAGAAAGAAATGTTATGCTATTTGCATACAAATTTGGGTGAAAAAATGACGAAATTAAAACGCGCAACGTATTCTGCTGCAATCAAATTAGAAACAGCTCAGCTTGTAGTTGATCAAGGCTACACGCAAGAAGATGCAGCCAAAGCTATGGGGGTTGGTAAATCAACTGTAAGTAAGTGGGTAACTCAATTAAAGCAAGAACGGAATGGCCAGTCCCCATTAGCTTCACCAATGACACCCGAACAAATTGAAATCCGCGAACTTAAAAAGCAAATCCAACGTATTGAATTAGAAAAGGATATATTAAAAAAGGCTACCGCTCTCTTGATGTCAGACTCCCTGAACAATTCTCGTTAATTGAGAAATTAAATCAACGAGAGCGTTACCCAATTAGCGTGTTGTGTAGCGTATTCAATGTGCATCGCAGCAGCTATAAATATTGGGCCATACGGGATACAACGCCAACACCAGAGCAAATAAGGCTAGAAGCTGAAGTTAAAGCCATACATGCAATGAGCGGCGGTTCAGCTGGGGCACGGACAATCGCAGCAATCGCAACGAATAACGATTTTGAATTAAGCCGTTATCGCGCCGCTAAGCTAATGGTTAAACTAAAACTAGAGAGCTGCCAAGTACCACAACATCAATATAAAAGGGGTGGTAATGAGCATCTTGAAATCCCAAATTTGCTAGATAGGCAGTTTGATGTTGTTGAGCCGAATACGGTGTGGTGCGGTGATGTGACGTATATTTGGACAGGCAATCGCTGGGCCTATTTAGCGGTCGTTGTTGATTTATTTGCACGTAAAGTCGTTGGTTGGGCAATGTCGTTGTCGCCAGATACTAACTTAACGCTAAAAGCGCTTGAACTCGCGTATGAAAGCAGAGGTAAACCAAGTGGATTGATGTTTCACTCAGACCAAGGAAGCCATTATACAAGCTTGAAGTACCGCCAACGTTTATGGCGCTATAAAATTACACAAAGTATGAGCAGGCGCGGAAATTGTTGGGATAATGCGCCAATGGAGCGATTTTTTAGAAGCTTTAAAACGGAGTGGATGCCAAAGGTTGGATACGAAAACTTTAAAGATGCTAAATATGGTGTGAGTGATTATATCAACGGATATTATAACAACGTTAGGCCTCATCATTATAATGCTGGTTTAGCGCCAAATGAATCTGAGGTTAGATACCAAGATTCTAAAACTGTGGCCAAAATTAGTTGACCACTACACTAGCCAAGTATGCATCTCTTTGTGCTTTCTTTTCTTTTTCTTCTTCAGTTGCTTCTTCTCGGTAATATCGTTCTCTTTCCTTCGCTTTATTTGCCAAATAGCTATCTAGCTCTTCTTCAGTCATCTCTTCAATCTTTTTCATCACCAACTCCTTTTAGCTGACTACTATAAAGCATCTGTAGTGATTAACCGCTTACCACACTTCCATGCGATTAATTTGACAGTCATCTGCATCAAAGTACTTTTTCATCACCTCTGGAAATGGGCCGTTGCCATGAGCATTCCTGTTATTCTTAAACTGGATCTCCATAGATTTGTGATAGTACTCGTCAATCGGTTGAGTAATATCCATAAACCTATTCATTTGTGACCAATCGTGAACATCACCTCCCCCAGCAATACCAATACGATTTCCAAACCAATAATGTTCTGGGTATTTTCTACAACTTAAGTAACCCGTTTGCATCGATGCGCTACCTCGTGCGTTCTTTACTTCTGGACCAACAACATACTCAAGATCTTCTATGGGGATATAAAATGGCTTTCTGAATAAGGTGTAAGGCGTTTTTACCAGACCGGTATGGCGATTAAACTCTATTGCATCAATAAAACGAATTGCATTCCCTAATTTGTACATTATTAAAGGGAATGCAGTCAGTAAAAACAGCCCTAACCATGAATGCCAAGCAGGCATACTGTCGTCTGTCATACTAACTACTAATAAACTTATTCCAGCCAAAGGACCCCATACCAATGAAAGCAATCTAAGTGACCATAGCCCTGGAGAGCGCGGTACAGAAACAATCTGGCCATCACATTTACTAGAGTAACTTACACCACTAAAGTCGTCTCTCGGCGCAAATCTGTCTTTACAGGGTTTTGCTTCTTTAAACTTACAACCGTTTAGTTCTTCAGCCTTGGCTAAGCGTTCCTCATAGCTTAAGTTATGAAGATGATCTTTGGATAGTTCTTCATAAAAAACACCACTAAGTCTATAGTCTGACCTACGATTTACATAGGCATGCCTCTTCGCTCTTTCTCTTTTTTCTTCTTCGGTAGCTTCTTCTCGATAATATCGTTCTCTTTCTTTTGCTCTTTCCTCTAGGTATTCATCTAACTCTGCTTGAGTCATATCTTCAATCTTTTTCATACTTCGTTTCCTTCTATCTAATTGGCGGCCTTTCAGGAAATCTGAACTTTTGATTTAATCTGGATAGTTCTTTTATGTATCTAACCCCTTTAGTGATCAAATAACCATCATCTTTTTTAGTCACCACCGTTGGTAAAGAGTACAACTTAGTTGCACTTTCTATCACTTTTCTTCCTTTACCATTGGGATAGCTTTCTACTTCTATGATTAACTCAATAGAGCTACCAACTTCTAGATTTAATAGTTCGCAAAGCTTTCCTTCAGTGAACTCAAAGTAATAACCGGTTCGATTAGGATATAGCTTCCAACCACTGCTAAGCTTGGCCAACTGATGATGATTTATCTCTTGTATTTTATCATCACCTTCTTTTGACCAATAGAAACGAGCAGAAAACCCTTCTGATTCATTGGTTAGTGGCGCGCTTACCTGCACCTTAAACACACTTAAAAATCTTTGAATATTTATCGAGGGAGAGTACAACATACTATAAAAATCGGTTAACGCATTTTCCATTTTTTGCTGCCATGTTGACGCCCGTATAGCTGAAGACTTATTGCTATCGTCTTTATATTTTTGTTGGCGCTTTTTACTCCAAGGACAGGCATTTAGCCAAGCCTCAATTTCAGACTCATGAAAAATCAGTAGTAGGCCAGCACCAATCAAGATAATCAACAACCCCAATAACCCTAGCGCACTTGCAATAGCGCCAAATGTTGCGACAGCGCCAACACTTAAGGCGGAAATTAAATGTGTTGCAGCGACTAAACTTGCTGAAGCGGTTAGTGACAAAAAGCCCACCATCATCGTCATATTGGCATAATATAATGCGGTATCTCCGCTTTTCTTTTCTAACATCGCATCCTTAAACGCAACATAAGCGCTAACAGCTGCAGCAATTAATGTTACTGCATTTGCAGTAAAAACCAGTATTCCTCTTAACATCCCAATTGGGGATATATGTTCCGCTGAATTCCTTAAAATAGCGTTAACCTGTTTCGCGGTGGGTAACCCTGCCTTTTTTTCTACCACATTCGCACCGATGTTGATCATAATATCGGCAAAGTCAAATACAGCTGACACTTTAGCAAGCCCACTAGCGTTAGCATTTGTCATTGTGTCGTATAAATTAATTACTTCTAATGCAGCAATAAAAGATAGTGTCCCATTTAACGCTATATTGTAAGTTCGAGGTTTTACACTAAACTTTGAGAGTCTTTCCAATGACTCAACTTCCTTTTGTAGACTATCAAACTGCCACTCTTGTATATCAATGTCATTTAATAAGTCTCTGATCTTTGCTTCAGCGGAATTTATATCACCGGTCAAGCCTTTAACTTTTCTCGCATCCAACACCAATACTTTTTGCTGTAAGCGTTTTTGTGCAAATTCGGCTTTTATTTTTTGTCGCTCCAGTGTTTTTTCAATTTCACCCAACGTGCCGTCTAGAGACAAAATATGATCTAACTGTTGCTGAACAATCTGTCCTCCACCTAACTCAGTTCTGACATAAGGGTGTGCTACAGGATTCTTCTGATGACTATCAGTAAATGCCTCTGCGGCTTTCTCCAGCTCATTCAGGCGCTTAGATGCTCGTTCAGCTTTTGACTGAAAATCCAGAGGTAAAAATCCATCAGGTAAATTGCCATCTAAATAGTCTGCAATTGATAGGTTAATCTCTTTTATCAAACCATTTGTCGAAACATCTACTAATTGCTTAAATCGACCAAAGAGATCCCCTCTGACACTGTTTTCAAATCTAGCTGATTTTGCATACTCTATAGAGCTTGACAATACACTAAGCTCTCTCTTTGCATTCGTTAGTTGATATTGCACATTGGAGGCAGTTTTTTTAATATCACGTAATGCTTGCTCTTGGCGTTTTATTTGTAAGTCTAGCTGTGCCACTACTGAGTCAGGATTCATCCCTCCTGCAACAGCCGCATTTAAAATTTGGTTACGCGCTTTAATGTAAGCATTAATTTCCGCTTGTTTAGCTTCAATAGAGCGCTCTAGTGCCACCTTTTCATCTTTTAGTGCATTTGTATCAAGCGCTAACGTTTCTGCTTTAGCTTTACGGTCTCCGTATACCGATTTGATATCCTGCCCTTGGGCTGCATTTAATCCAGTTGGCACCTCGAGACCAATCACCAAGAATCCCCACATCGCCTGTGAGGCTCTTCGGAGTACTTGTATTACCGCATCTGTATATGATGCGTCTTGGTCATGCATGGGCTGCAAGTTATCTTGCATAAGCGTAAGATCAAAGCGCGTGTCAAATTCGTCGTTTGAACCTTTAAGACGGCACTCATACGCAGTCATCTCATCCTTTATCTTTTTAGGATAGAGCAGCTCAATTAATCTTAGCCTTTCAGTCGGATGCATCCCCATCACTTTTAGCCAACACTCTTGCCCTACGTCATTCGCATCCAATTCATCTAACTTTTTGAAATCATCGTCTGACACCGCAAAATGACTGATCAGGGTAATGGTTAAGTCCTTTATTGGGCCGAGTACATCGGAGCATACTGCGTATAGTAAGCACCGGCGTATATCATCGTAGTAGGCATAGTCTTCAATGGAGTAATAAAAAGAATTGTTTTTTTGCTCGTCGCTAATAATCTCAAAGAGCTTCGCTTTTGATTGGTTTATTAATAGACCAAGTTCTAAGGCGCGGTCAGTGTGAAGATATTTTCTAAATTCAGTGGTGCTGAAGCTATCTTCTATATACTCCCGATACTGCTGTGCAAGATCCTCAGCGTCTTCATCAACTTCCACTCCGAGCGCCTTCTTCTTTTCTATTCCTTTTGGATAGTGAAAGAAAGTGCTCTGAATTGCAGTTGCTAACGAATGCTTTGCCAATTGGTTTGGACTAGGTTCGAAACGTTCAGTCTTAGACTCTGCTTTAAATTCAGGATCTTGTTGTATTGACGTTACGGGAAGGCTTAACAACTCCTTGCGATATATCGCAACCCTGGCGCTGGTGTCACGGGCTAACCCTACACTGTCGGCTAGTACCGGTACATACACACCTGACATATCTGGAACAGGTAAAACTAGGTGATCGGGTAATGTCGAATTATCGTAACCCTGCTTAAAACTTGCCAGTTTATCGAGTTTTTGCATTCTGTTGGCACGTCTGTTGGTCGCTTGGTCTCCGTTAAGACCGGGCTTTACACTTGGTCCATAATTTAAACGCGGATCCGTTTCAGCCATACCGCCAAATGCTTCAATTTGCTTCCAGCTCCATTGAGTTTCTGAATAGGCAATTTCTACACTACACTGTTGACCATACAACTTGTTTGGGACGATGATGGTACTGAGCTCTTCTGTGGTGGCTTTTCGCTCACCTTTGTCGACCATTTCAAGTGCCAATTCTGTATTATCTACACTACACGCTGTGCCATAGTTATCTTTTTTATAAGAATATTCAGCAACACGAATGACTCTATGACCTTTTTGAAAGGCTAAATTGACATCTTTAAACGCGACACCCTCACCATTTTCCCTTGGAAGTACTTCCAGCTCTCGCCACAAATGGCCGTCAACATAAATATAGATAAACCCTTCTCTTAGCTGATCTTCTCCCTCTATCCCCATTCTCAACGGATAAATATGGACCAACTCCACTTCTGCATCTTGCGCAGTGTCATTCGCCGAAGAAGTACCAAGTGGTATTTTATAGTATCCCGAGGTGCCAAGATCTGGGTTAGTATCAGCAACCATCAAAGACACTTTCTCTTGGTCGTTTGCTAGCCCTTCAAAAACTAGCTCTCTGTGAGCGGTTTCAAGATTCGTTAAGTCTGGTACTGTAAAATCACTCATCCTAGTTTCACTCCATCCTTGTAATACTCTTTACCTGATACGCTTACTTTTAACTTTTTACTTCCTGATTTATCGGGGGTTGCATCTCTTTTTGCCACTGACAGTGAGCTAGGAGTAGCACCGCCTGGTTGATTAAGGGGAGAAGGCGGCGTATTTTTACTGTTAGAGATCATAAGATCTCCTTGACGAACGGCGGGTTTTCCTTCGATATACACATCAAAAGAGCCAAGAATAAATTCGGCTTTGCCTTTTATAGTGCCGCTAGCGATACCTTTTTTTCTGCCGGGCTGATCGCCTGTGCTTTTTGAAAAGTTACTTTTTATATTGGCTGCAGGGTTGCCGTTAATTTTTACCGAGCTTGCCGTGCTCGCTGCATCACCGGACTTAGCGAGATTGCTATAAGGAATTGGCACAACAATCTTACCAATCTTAGTCCAGCACACATCTATGGTATTTAGCATGCCACCACTGTCTTTATGGACTGCGGTGCGACCATTAATTAATACGTTTTGGCCGCTTACGATACCGACTTGCTGTGCTTCGCTATCTACATCTTTTTCTATTTGTTCCTCAGTGCCAGCTTGCCACCCGATTTTGCGCTCAACCAAATCTAAAAATGCCCGAGGGTTGTCAATGGGCATGTGCATATCCATGCCAGTTTCTGGTTCCTGATGAGGTAAAACTGGCTCGTTTTTTTCGTCGTTCCACTTGGGCGGTGGGACAATATAGTCACTGGCAAACTCGGTTATCATTTCACCCAGCATCATATCGCCATATTTAGCGCGCGCAATCTCATCTATAAATGCGTTTTCACCGCTGGCTTTGTCAGGAAATACGGCTATCCCATTTACACAGCCAATGGCACCATTATTTTTCGCTGCGATAGTAAGCTTTAACAATGCAGGATTATTATGTCGCCACGACACGCTCCCACCTACTCGAAGCGTTGCCGACATTGCATCTTGATCGTACTGAATTGAATCTGGTTCTTTACCTTTTACTGCCGCGATAAAGCTCATAACACACTCCTTGTTACTGAGATTAATTGTGGTTTTTCTTGCTCTGTGATCAGCCACACTCTGTCAATATGGCGATTTAACGGGTTATGTAAATAACTACTGGCAACCGCAAGTCCCATTGCATTATGGCCAGCGCCAATATAACCAATGGTATTTGCCGTGTTGTTGAGTTCAATTAACGCGTCATGCTCTTGGTACAAGGCACGGCTGGCATTAAGCCACTCTCTTTGCCACTGCTCACTGAGTAAGCGGGTCGAAATATAAGGCTCGTTTATCTCTGCGTGCAGCTCTTTTAATAGCTCACCTAAGTCGCCCTGATATGCTTTAATTTGGCATCCATCTTTACTCGCGTTTGTACCAAGCAGTACGCAACCGCCTTCACTTAATACAACACCTTCAGGACCGCCAACAACCTGTAGCTTGCCTACCCAGTTTGGCTTTGACGCTTCATCATAACCAACGCAACTATCTACAAATACATAGAGGCTATTTGGCGAGAGCGAATCAATATCAAGCGTTTGATGCAACTGAATGTCGTCAACATTCAACTCAAGGTAGTCACAAAGCATCCTAATATCGGACAGCTCTATATATGGCTCTTCTGCTTTTGTGTTGGCAGTAACTAGATTAATGGTGCCATCCCACGCGTTGGCACTGCCATCAAACCGTTGCTTAGTCTGGCTTAATAAAGATTCTAGAATGGCTAAACAGCGGTCTTTACGTCGTGTGACCGAGATGTCTTCAATTTGTGCGCGCAAATATGGGGCATCGAGGCTTCTATCGTATCTAACAATGGCTTTGCTTGGCGTGCAAAATCGCATGTTGTTTGCGACCGCGGTATATAAAGCACTGGGGTGGTTACCGGCGGGGGTTTCTAGCGCGATTAATTCAAACTGCATGTGCCACTCCTTGCGCTTGCGCCTCTTCTACTAAGAACACACTGTTACTGCCTGTTTGGCTCTTTTTTACCCTTCCTCGCCATATTAATGAAAACTGCTGTGTTTGCGAGTCAATTACCAGCGTATCACACTGCATATCAATAGGCGTGGCGTCTGGGCCATTAACTAAACGACAACGAGGCACAGCTCTTGGTAACGCCAGTTTTAAGCTTTGTCCATAAGGCAAATCAGGCGTCAAGCCCATCATGTCAATCCACCAGCCATCACTAAATGGGTTTGGAGTTTGTTGGTCTTGCGGTGCGACTTGATAATGCGCAGCGGGGACTGCTTCTTTAAATGGGAACTTGCCCGCTAAAGCATGGGCTTCGTCAACCTCAGGAAGTTTATCCACCCTTGGCGACCAAAATGGTGGGAGCGCTGCAAAGCTTGCAACCGCAGTGTCGTGACTAGGCTTTTTTAATACCTGATTAGCATACTCCACTTGTGGCAATGGCTGGCCTTTCGCTTCTTTATTTTTGAGCTTATAACCACGACCAAGGGGATTCTGGGTCGAAACTTGTTCTTCATCCGACGGACTTGTGCCGCCATAGGCAAGTTGGTAATTTAATACACAGGACGATAAGACTTGTGGATCGCTCGCCACAGGTCCAAATAGAGACCGCTTCCACACACGCTCACCAGTAACTCGCAGTAATTTATCAACAAATACCTTGTCGTCACAGCCGAGTTTTAGTCCTACTTCAATCACTCGCGCTTGCTTGTCGGTTGGTGGAAAGCAGGTCAATTCACCATATACTTCAAAACCGGTTTTATAGGGCTGAACTTCGCTAACGGCGGTTAGGCTGGCTTCAAGCCCTTCACCGTCAAAGTCATCAGCAAGTACAACAGGCGCTCCAGTTGGATCGGGATACACATTACCATTTACGTCGTATTCAAAGTTTTGCTTCACAGCGATGACTACGATGGGATCTTTTTCCTCATCCCAAGCCTCAACCGTGCTACTTTGCCACTCGGATTCATTCACTAGCATGGTTCAACTCCTGTTTCACTGATTGCCACTGAAGATAAGCCATCGGCATGTAAAAAAGCGCAGCGCCAAGTGCATGAGAGGAAATCTTGGAAAGCTTGCGCTGTATAGCAAGGCCAGCCAATCCCTGTTGTAACCAAGCCGTTGGCTCAGAGACTTTACGCCCTGCGAGTTGATGTTGGGTATTTGCTGTTATTAGGGCTTGGCGTTCGTATTCTGCTTGCTTAAAACTGGGTAATTTTTGCGATTTTTGAGATTTAACGCCAGTTTGTGCATCTCTTATTGCGAATTCTTCAGGCAAGTCGCGATCGGTGATTTGTTTCCATGCCTCGTAAGCCGGACGAGCGGTACTGGGGACTTCGAGTAACTTAACTAGATTTTGTAATGAGCGGATATGAGAAAAGTACGGAAATACTTCTGCAATGTAGCTTGGGTTATGCTGGCAATAAAGTAAGCATGGTTCATCCCATTTGGGCTCATCGAGTAAACCTGCCAGCTGCAATAATTTTGCTTTTAGCGCGGCATCATCGGTCATCGCAAACCGCTTTACTAAGTGCTCTGAAAGTTGCTCTGTATTACACAACCACATATTTACCAATGCCGTGTAGGCTATTTCAGGGTTGCTATGATCAAGTGCGGCCATGAGTTGGTGGCGCGACAAGTTAGCCGTACTAAATGCTAAATAGATAAGGCTCGTAGGCCAATTTTCATCTGTTGATAAAATTCGCTGCCTGAGTGCATCACCAAAATCAATGCGCCATGCTGACAAGTTATGAATGAGTAGCTCTGCAAGCGCAGGCTCGCTGTTAATCGCCGTGATGATTACACTAGCTTGATCTTCAAGTGCTCTTGTCCCAAAGAGATGGTTAATGAGTAACAACAGCTGAGGTGAGTCAATCTCTTGAGTTAACGTAAATACATCATCAATCGACCCATGCGCGATACAATCTAGTTGTGAGTGGTTTATCCAGTGTTCTTCGTCCGTCGCAGCTAAGGTATACACATGATTTAATAGTTGTTTTTCAAGGGCATGCAAACGCCCAATTTCAACTACTTGGCGTGCATTAAACTTTTGATAATGACGCCAAAGCGACTTGAGTTGTTGACGGTGAACGGCCAATTTGGTTGCAGCTAAAAACATAGTCACACCGTATCAGCTTAATTTAATCGAATTGGCCAGCCTTGGAGGCTGAGATCTTGCTCAATATCGGCGTTTAGCAGTTTACCTTCAAGCTGTATCTCACCATTGCCGTTAATTGCAATGCTGCCATTTTTGGTTTTGACACAGACTTTTTGCTCGCCATTTAACACCACAGTGCCGTTGTTATTTGTCACCGACGCGGCCGGAAAGTCTTGCGGTGCAGCTAAGCGACCAATAACGATAGGCATTGCCACGCTATGTAGCAACACTTCATCGTCAATACTTACGCGTGTCACACTGTCTAATTGACCTTTAACCTTCATTTCTACATTAGATTCGTCACACTTCACTCGTAACACTTTGCCTAATTTATCAATGGCAGATACACGCCATACGATGTTACTCAACGATGGTGGAAATTGTACGACATTGGTTTTCATAGACTTTGCTCCCTGCTTAGTTATGGCTAATTGCTGAGCCAGACACTGAAATGTTGCTGGCGCTTAAGTTCAAGTTGTTCGCATCAATGGTAATATTACCTGCCGCATCAATTTCTATTTTGCCGCCGCCTTGAGAAAGCTGAATTGAGCCACTACCTTGGCCAACGATAGAAATGTTTCTATCGGCATTGATGGTGAAGTTACCATTTTGCGCCGCAAGCTCAACATTACCATCAACGCTGAAGTAACTGATGTCTTGCGCGGCCTCAAGATTGATAGATTGTTGTGCTTCAAATTGAATATTGCTGTCAGCAGACTGGATTTTAATGTCGGTGTCTGCGGTGAGTTGAATAGCCTCTTTGGCATTGATCTCAATATTGGACTCAATACTTTGGATATATACAGCATCTTCTGCGCGAATGCTTATTTCTTTGTCGGCTTGTGCCACAATATTCGCTTGTGATTGCAGCGTCATCGCTTCTTTCGATTTAATATCGATGTAACCTTTTTTGGTTTCAAGCTTGATAAATTCACTGCCTTCTGTGGCATTAAATTCGAGCATATTTTCTTGCGCTTTGGTGAACAGTTGGATTTTCTCTTCGCCTTGTTTGTCATCCATCAACAAAGTGTTTTCTGCCTTTGTCACCAATTTATTTTCGGTGGCATTCTCTGCAGTCACCGGACTTAGTGCTTCATCGTTAAATAGCGCACCGAGAATAACTGGTCTGTCTAAGTCACCATTTTCGCCCGCCACCATAACCTCGGTTCCTTTGTTTAAAGGAAAGTGCATACCGTGCCCGCCAGGCCCACCATAGTGCTGCATAAGTCGAGTCGGTTTACTCTCTTCTCCTTCACCATCTTGGTTAAATGGAAGCTTGACTTTATAGCGCCCTTTGTCATCCACTTCTTGCTCAATCGTGGCGTTAAACGATGCAAAAACCTTTTTGCGCTTAATAACAGGCGCTTTAAACTGCACATCAATTGGGATAATCGTCGCTTGGTTTTTATAGGTTAAGCCTTTTACCTTGGAACCGTATTCAACACTACCGCCTTGGCAGCCTTTGTGGGCAACGGACACCACTAAGTAACGACCACTATAATTAAGGTGATCGGTTATGGTTAAAGCTACGCCAGGGCGAAGCGCTCGACAGTCAGTATCGATTACAAAAAGATTTCGCTGACAATCAATGCTTTGCTGGTGTACTTTGGTAAGTGCGTCGCCATCTCCTTCAGTCATGAAGTTTTCAGCGAATATACTGTCTTCACCAAAGCCGCCAACCTCTGTTTGATTATTACTATTTACAGACAGTGCGCAGCCTTTTTCATAGTCTTCGTCATACAGCCTAAAGCCGCTATTTAGTAGGCTCGCTTTTTTAGAAAAGGCAAAGACAGACTCGCTCGGTCTAACCTGTCCGGTGGGTGACGCATAAGGCAAAGTGATCTCTTCCATCTCTGACGAAAAATCACTGCTGCTGCCAAACACCGACAGGTTGGCTTGGCTACCGGTTGACTCTGTGCTGCCGTAAACAAAACCGTAGCGGCGCATTAGACGCGTCACAAAGTCAAAGTCACTTTCGTCGTATTGCACTGTCATGGCAAGGGAAGGTGATGATGCCTTTAGTTGCAATTTTCCTGACGGGAACCCTGCCTTATCTAACACACTTTTAACGATGGCATCCGCAGACATGTCGGTAAAAACGCGATTAGATCGTTGATGCTTGAGCAACACCAAAAGTGATTGAAAGGATAAGGTATACACGTAGCCTTGATGACTGCGACCATGGCAGACATATTCGGTAATAATTCCCGAAACCGTTCTGTCAGACATTGCCCACGTAATGGAAAATGTAACATCTTTACCAATCACCAGATCAGGCTCAATTAGTTCCTCACTTAACACCTCAATATCGAAGCGATAGTCACTGCATAAGCTGTCATTCTGTGATTCAAAACTCAATACTTTAAATAAACTCCCAGACAACCCCGCAATTTCGATTGCAAAGTGACTCTCGTTTGCCTTAGGCAGTTTATCGGCAAGTGATGCGAACATTTCCATTTTTGTCTCCTTACTCGTATCTACCGTTAACTTAAGTCGGCGAATACGGCTTCAATTTCACCATTTTCATCCAGTGTCAGCGTCAGCAGATCTGGCATATCTTCTTCGCTCATAAAGCCCAAAATTGAGCGAGCGATCCCAGGTAAAATTTGTTGTTCAATTGTTGCGTTAACCAATCGTGCGCCGCTATCAGACATAGCGCATTTATCGGCTAGATAATCTAGCGCCGTTTGATCTACGCGCAGTTGTATAGCGTGATTGTCACGAAGTCGCGCCGCGACCTTCTCAAGCTTTAGTGCCACGATATGTTTTAACACATCAGTATCAAGCGGGAAGAAAGGCACAACCTGCATACGCGCTAAAAGCGCAGGTGCAAAATGCGCGAGCAAGTTTGGCTTAATTAAGCTGACTAGCTGCTGAAAGCTCGGTCTCTCAAACGGTGTTTCTTCTTCGTTGCTGTCTTGTGCTTCTTCGTCTTCAGTTACACCTTGCTGAATGATCCCATCCACCATTTGCTGCATGGCCTGCTGCTCGGTTTCTGGTGTACAAGCATTGATGATTTGCTCAGCCCCTAAATTAGAAGTCATGATGATAACCGTGTTTCTAAAATCGATTTCACGCCCTTCACCATCACGCATTACGCCCATTTCAAACACTTGGTAGAACATATTCATGACATCTGCGTGGGCTTTTTCCACTTCGTCAAGTAACACCACAGAATATGGACGTTGGCGCACAGCTTCGGTTAACACCCCACCTTCACCATAACCCACATAGCCCGGTGGTGAGCCTTTGAGTTGTGATACCGTGTGCGCTTCTTGATATTCACTCATGTTTATCGTGGTTAAGAACTTCTCGCCACCAAATAGTAGTTCAGCTATGTGTTTTGCAGTTTCGGTTTTACCAACCCCTGAAGGACCAGCTAATAAGAATACGCCTAGTGGGCCAGATGAGGCCGATACACCCGCTTTTGCTACCCGTAAGGTTTGTGCTATCGCAGTCAACCCTGCATTTTGCCCCACAACACTTTGTGCCAGTGATTGCTCAAGCTGAAGTAAGTTCTCCAGCTCGTCTTTCACCATGTTACCTACAGGGATCCCAGTCCAACTTGCAATCACTTGCGCTACCGTATCGCTGGTCACTTCGGAGAAAATCGCATTGTCATCTTGATTTAACGCAGCGAGCGCTTGTCTAATCGCAGGTTTCTCTTCGTCGCTCGCACCGTGTAAGGCATTATAAGTATCAATTTGCAGCTCACGACTTTGTTCAAGCTCAGCAAGCTGCTCTTGGGCTTGTGTAAGCGCATCGGTGAGACTTTGAATACAGGTTTGATCTGCAATCCCAAGCTTTGATTCGATTGCCAAGCGTTCAATTCTGCTTTGATAGTAACGGATCTGCTCTTTGGCTTTATCAATCACCACAGGCGACGTTGCCGGTCCCATTCTGACCATAGCAGCTGCGGTATCTAGTACATCAATGGCTTTGTCAGGTAATTGTCTACCTGTGATATATCGAGCAGACAAAGTAACCGCGGCTTCAATTGCACTGTCTGTGATTTGAATTTGGTGGTGCTTTTCGTATTTATCTTTCAGCCCCGTGAGCATGAGCTTTGCAGCTTGCTCGGTTGGTTCATCGACTTTTATTAATTGAAAGCGGCGTTCAAGCGCAGCATCGCGCTCAAAATATTTTTTATATTCGCTCCATGTCGTTGCAGCAAGTGTTCTTACTTCTCCACGTGCAAGCGCAGGTTTTAGTAGGTTTGCGGCATCTCCCATGCCAGCGTCGCCACCAGCACCAATCAAGGTATGCGCTTCGTCAATAAATAAGATAACGGGCGTAGCTGAGCTCTTTACTTCATCAATGACTTGTTTAAGACGACGCTCAAATTCACCTTTTACACCTGCTCCGGCTTGTAGCAGACCCATATCCAGTACGCAGATCTTAACTTCTTTAAGTTCTGGCGGAACTTGCCCTTCAACAACGCGCTGAGCAAGCCCTTCTACCACTGCCGTTTTACCAACACCGGGTTCACCGACAAAAATTGGATTATTTTTACGGCGACGACACAACACATCAATTGCGAGACGGATCTCCTCGTTGCGCCCAAGGACTGGGTCAATTGCACCAGAACGTGCTTTTTCAGTGAGGTCTTCACAAAATGCTTCTAGCGCGCTTTCACCTTGTGAACGGCTATTCGACACCGTGTTATCAGCATTTGGCTTACTAAATACTTGACGCTCCGTCGAGCCTTTACAGATCTTATTTAAATTCTGCTTTAAGAAGTGCGTATCAATCTTGTCGAACTCGCGCGCCAGTCCAAATGCAGGGCTGTATATCGCCATGTCTTTGAACGAGTCAATCAGCGCAGCTCCTGTGATCCAATCATTTTGATGGCGCATGTTTGCACTGAGCCACGCTTTTTCTAACCACTCATAGAGGCGACGGGAGAAAACCGGCTTGCTCGGGTTACCAGCATCTTGTTGATTGATAAATTCGAGCGCACTATTCCACAATGCGTCTTGATCAACTTCGAAGAAAGGTAAAATCTTCGCAACATCGCCGTCATTGTGCTCTTCCATTAACTTTAATAGGTAATGCTCTGGTAGCACTTCAAAATGCTTTCGACTCGCTGCGAATCCAGCCGCAGCTTCTAACGCTGTCGCGCTGTGATGATTGAGTTTGTCTATGAGATTCTTTATGCCTGTTGCGTCCATCTTTTAATCCTTGCTATTCCCGTTCGCATTAAAACTGTGATTGTGAATATATTTTCTTCTCTACGCGTGCGTTCACTTTACCTATCGCACAACTTATCCCAAGCTTGCCAGCCCCTAACCGAGTTCCCTCGCGCGCTTGGCGATTGATCTGCACTAACAGTTGCCAATTCATTTTGGTTGAGGTGTGCCAATTTAATAATTGTGATAAACGTTTCGCCTTTACACCACCTGGCTCATATAGCTGCGCCTCAGCCTCGTCCATTGGACCAAGCTCAATGCAAATACGATTGCCGGTGACCAGTACGCGTTTACCCAATACGCCATTACCACCCAATGAAAAGCCGCTTTGTTTTGAGCCTAACTTGCCCGCTTCGGTAATATCTTCCCACTCAACGATATTGTCTTTTAGCGTTAAGCTTTCGTCTTGTAGCGCTTGCTTTAATACTTGCTCAAGCCCTGCTGCACTGGTTTGTTTGGCACTAATAAGATTTAGTTTGCTCTTATCCGACTGGTTATTTTCAAATACCGCAGCAACTATCTGATCAAATTGCTGCGCACCAATGCCAGCGAGATTAATCTGAGACTTCTTCCAACTTTGAAATAGCTGGCAATACAATACATGATTAAAGAGATCTAAAAATGCGCGTGTTCTTGCACCTATCTCTTCATCTCCTGCGGCTTGCTCTAATAAGTAGTGCGGCATCGCAGCGTCAACGCCATATAAACCGAGAAATGACGTTTCAAGCCTTAGTTTACCTCGTTGCCTTACTTGTAATTCGCAGCGTCTAACGTCTGACGCTGGAAACCCAAGTTCTTTATACGGTGCAATTTCAACGCGATGACTGTGGCCACTTTGTAACTCGTTATTGCTCGCCCAGTGCTGTTCAATAAGCGTTAGCGCCTTGTACAAGCTAAAGCGCCAAGGTGTGGCCATCAAATTAGCTATCGGCTCTGGCAGTTTTGCCCAAATGGGTTGGTTTTGCTGCTCCATCATTTACACCTGATAACTGTCGCCTGCCGTCACGTCCCATTCCCACTCATGGTAACTTGGCAGCAGCGTCACTCTGGTTTTTAAACATTCGTTAATTGGCGCATATAATTTAAAGAACTGATGCAACACATCACAAAAATGATACGCATCGGCTGTGCAAACAAAGCTCTTTTCATTTAGGGTTAAGTGGATCTCTATCCCTTTAACGAACACGCCCTTTTGTAGCAATGAGATAGGTTTAGATTCAGCGCCTTGAATACTCTCAATACGGTTTCGATTTTCAGAGCGCTCCGACCAATCAAACAGCGCCAATAGCTTTTTCAGCTGGGTTGGCTCCGCAAGCTGAGAAAAACGCATATTCAACAAGCTAATGAGCTGCCAATGTAAAGCCTGATCAGGAGAATTAAGTAACTTGCTCGGTCTTACGACATTTTTAACGCTAAGTACCGACGGCACATCAGCGCTTTGTGCATTGATATCACCCTCTTGCAGTGTTTGCCTTGGCCACGCCGCGTTATGTGCCAACAGATCGGTCGATAAAGTAGTAATATCACCCACTTCTTGCATTGAAAGCTGAATGTACGTCTGTGGCGACACCCCGCCAATATCGCGACTTATCAGTGAATACAAATGGGCGTTATCTTCATAAACCGTGCTATACCGAGAAACAAAGTCGATGGCTTCTCCTGTACTACTGCTTGCGCCTTGTACCGATTTAACGCTATAACAAAAACTCTCTCCAAGCTTATTTTGCACTGGATGTAGTTGGTATTCGGTTTGGTTTTCGCTGACTCGGATAGGCTCGGCATCTACCGGGTAGATATTTACCGCAGGTACACAATTAAGCAGGATATTATCCGCATTTACTTTGTTACCGGGCGGTAATTTAATATCACTGGCTATTTTGATGCTGATGGTATTAGTGTCTGGATCAATATTTAGTGTATCCAGTCCCGTTAGTTCAACAAAATAGAACTTTTCACGAGAGTTAAAGTAATCAAGCAACAACGCATAAGCGGGATGACTCTGTTCGCTATTCGGCAACATTCCGGTGCTGTCTTTATGAAAAGCCGCATCAATTTTTGACTTGTTCAAGGTATATTGCGTCGTACTGCCAAGCTTTCCAGTCTCAACCTCTATCGCTGCGTTTGGATTCTTCATCATTTGATAAAGACTGGCGCAAAGCGGCGTGTCTCCACGCAAATACACCCGCAATTTAGAGAGATCGTAATCATCTAAACTGCCTTGGCCTAACCGCTTAAGGTGTAAGTTTAACGTCGCACCAGTGTGGATCTCATGATAGTCCACAGAGTAGATCTCAAACGGCAGCACTTTCGTTTCTGCGGTGGTAGTAAAGTGACAAGCCACAGGGGCGTTATCACTTTTATGGGAAGAGATTTTCGCGCCTTTTGGCACACTCACCAGTCCTTGCATGGTGAGTTTTGGCGCAAACTCTAGCACCGTCGTAGACGGATAATAATTTAATAATATTGGGCAAATCTGTCTGAGTACCTGCTCAGACACTTCGGGTAGCGTCTCATCCAATCGCTTTTGCGTAAATGCCGTTAAGTAAGCGACTCCTTCGAGCAAGCGCTCAACATGAGGATCTCTATCCTTTAAAGCGTCAATATTTAAAAAGCCGGCATGTTCAGGATACTGCTGAGCAAATTGTTTACCTGCTTGTGTTAACAGCCTCATTTGCGCATCAAAATATTGCTGCATATCCATTAATCTGCTCCTCCTGCATTGACGTTTGCTTTACCACCTGACGCAAACTTAGTATTCAATCTGATTATCTCGCCGGTTTTTAATTGCGCTCTTATCTCAAATCGAATCACACAGTTTTCCTCTTTTATGTCGATGGGTCGAACGATGAGGTTAGTGATTCTTGGTTCGTACTTTTCTATGGTTCTTTTTACTTCATTGGCAAGTGTTTGCTGCGAATAAGGTAGCCCTTCATATAGATCTTCCACATCCGGTAAACCATAATCACCTAAGTGCTCAAGCACTCCCCTACGCGCATTCAATAGTTGCGTTAGGTGTTTACATACGCTGTCGCTTAGATGCGATAAATTGTTATCGCTATAGGCTTGACGTGATGGTTGAGCTAGCAAATCAAATAAGGCCATAGAAAAATACGCTCTCTATTCATTGCGCGAACTAGTTTAAGCTTGAAAAGGAGGCCAGCAGGCCTCCAACACTCGAAATTAACGACCTTCAGTCCATGAGTCAGAGAACTCAATGTTACCGTCTAGGTACGTCCAAGTGATGCGCTTGTAACGCATGTGCACTGTTTCAAGGTGAGGATAACGCTCTTTATCCAAATCTTTAACGTTGTGCATTGTTGGCGTGATTGAAGTGATTTTCACGTCTTCAAGCGTATGGCGGAAGTACTCACGCTCAGTACCAGTGTCATCAATACGGTACCATTTAAGCTCAAGTTGCTTTAATGTTTGACCGTTTGAACACGCTTTGTACATGTACGGAGTAGCAGCATCCACAGCTTTTGTGATAACAAAAGGCTCGTGCTTACGAGTACCTGTTAGCTCGCCCGTGTCGTTATCAGTTGGGATACGCAATTCGTGATCGAAATGCAAAATCTCAATTGAACCTTCACGCTCAGCTACAGTTACTGAACCTTTAACGTCGTTACCTTGGTCGTCCTTTAACCACATATACGCTGGAATTGCCATTTTTAATTTCTCCTTTTAAGATAAGATGTTTCCTAATTATTAAAGGCATTGATCAAACGCATGTTTTTCACGTTTGATCCCCAAACAAAGCGCCACGCTTTATGCCAATTTGGGAACATGTCCCAAGTTGGTGGCAGCCAACTTGGGGCAATCTTTCACTACATGTTATAAGTCACCACGTAATTCCATCACTAACGTCGCCGCATCAAATGGCGTTTTTAGTATATCCAGCTGCAAAAAGTGCTGCTGAACCGCTTCGGGTAACTGTTTAAATTCGAATTCAGCTCTAAGCTCTTCATTCCATCTAAGCGTCACAAAACTGTCTACCGTGATCACTTCACCCTTTGGCGCCGTCTGATTGTAGTGCTCAACTGCTTTTAAAAAATTTACATCATGGTCTTGCATACAATCATTAAGCGCCACGTAATGCAGGTAATTTACTGCCTCTACGACTAATTCTATCTCTAGTTTGTCTGTCTCTAGCTCGCTTGGGCGAACGCGTGGAGTATGCTCAAAACACGTTTCCATCGCCGCGGTGTAAGCTATAGCTGCTTTTTGCAATTTCTTTTTTGCAAAAAAGAGCTCTGGTGTCAGCTCCTGGCTATATGACAAGTTAGTCACCAAGGCTATGCTCAGCAGCATCAACCAGTTACATACTTTTCGTTTAAACATGACAATCCTTTGCCTCATCGCTTCTTATCTATAGCTATCATCTCAGCTTTAGATAGGTTTATTTACTTATATCGGCAGCCTTTATCTATCGCTAGGCTCTTGACTAACGAGCTAAAGGCACACGTCACTTCCACCGTTTAACGCATGCACTAAAGTGCATCAGGGAAGTATAAATCGTTTTAACTTTATTCAGCTTTAACAGGATCTCCTATAAAGCTTCCGTACTTAAATACAGGCAAGGAAAATAAAATTAAAAACCAGATTACATTTCCAAAAAACAACATTTCAGACGAGGTATAACCGCCCAAGTAAAATTCGTTTAACAACGAGTATATATTTGCAAACCACCACACCCAAACTACCAAACCCCATGTTCTTCGACTTAACACACGAACTTGTAATATGAGCAATAAGTTTGCTACCAAAACCAAGCTATCTAAAACAAAAACAATAACATCTACAAACGCAACACTAATCTCAGACAAGGTTAAAAGCTGATTTTCGTATATTGAAAACACAGTTAAAGAACACTGCACTAAAAATATAACTTTCCAAATAATATGATCTGCTTCTATATTCATAAATATACCATTTAATACCAGCAACCATATTAAACTTGGTCTTTTTATTATTAACTATTTTCCATTATTGCGCTTATCAACCTAACCTGGTTTAACCACTTCTTCTTTTTGCACTTTTAGACGCAAACTCAACTAATATCTCA
Source organism: Pseudoalteromonas sp. GCY (assembly GCF_016695175.1). NCBI lineage: Bacteria > Pseudomonadati > Pseudomonadota > Gammaproteobacteria > Alteromonadales > Pseudoalteromonadaceae > Pseudoalteromonas > Pseudoalteromonas sp. GCY. The sequence goes on along the minus strand of NZ_CP068023.1, from coordinate 2,027,615 downwards.
TAAGCGCTTGCCGATACTTCTGAACCTCTATAATTAAGGTTCAATATCATGCTTAATAATGGGCAGCATTCACTGCCCTAAATACGCTTCATTGGTTCTTCAGGAGGCCTTCACTTTTCGCCAGGCATTTGACCAACGAGTGCGAGGCGTACGTCGATACCTTCCACTTGGAAATGTGGAACCACATACGTATTCACACGGTAATAACCAGGATTACCCGGGATCTCCGACACAGTCACGTTGGCATCTTTTAACGGGTGCGTAGCAATTAGAGACTCGTCTGGATTATTCATCTTAGTAACTAATGCACCTAACCAATCATTAAGTTGCTGCTCTAGCTCATGGCGAGGTTTGCTTGAACCGATATTTTCACGTTGGATCACCTTCATATAGTGCGCAATACGTGATACCAAGTAGATGTAAGGTAATCTTGCATTGATCCGCGAGTTAGAGGTGGCTTCCGGCGTCTCAAAAATTTGTGGCTTCTGCGCACTGTTTGCAGAGAAGAAACACGCAAAGTCACTGTTTTTGTAATAGCTCAGAGGGATAAATCCTTGGTTTGCAAACTCAAGCTCTTTGGTTTCAGAAATAAGTACTTCCGTTGGGATCTTAGTTTCTTGACCACGACCTGCCTCAAAAGAATGCAGAGGTAGATTTTCAACGCGACCACCAGATTGTGGGCCACGAATATTTACCGCCCAACCATTTTGGTGGAAGCTACGGACGATATTTGCCGCGAACGCAAATGTCGCGTTACCCCATAGATAACGTTCGTGATGCTCGCTGCTAACGTCTTCTTGATAGTTAAAATGGCGAATTGGGTTTAAGTCACCGTATGGTAAGCGCAGTAAGAAGCGTGGGAACGCTAAGCCAATGTAACGTGCATCTTCTGATTCACGGAAGTTCTTCCAACGTAAAAATTCCGCACGCTCCATGTAAGAGCCCAAATCCTGAATTTTTGATACTTCTTCAAGCGAATCTTTTAGGAAGAACTTGGCACCAACACTGCCTAAGAAAGGACAATGTGCTGCTGCAGAAACCCTTGAAATTTCTTGCAATAACGACACATCCGGCGCTGAACAATCAAATTCAAAGTTTGACACCATAGTCGAAATTGGCTCGCCCCCTGGTGTGTCATACTCAGCCGTATACACTTGCTTATAAAGCGCAGATTGCGTGGTATCTGGTGCTTCTTCGAAGTCATCACGTAGCGTTTCTTTATCAACATCAAGTAACTCAAGCTTTACGTTTGAGTTATTTGGACAACGATTCACCAAATAACGCAGTGAACGCCACGCTGACTCTACTTTTTGAAACTGCGGATGATGTAAAATTTCGTCCAGCTGTTCAGAAATAATTTTGTCGACTTTAGCGATGTAGTCATCAAGTAATAACTTGTCGATACGTGACACTTCTTTGCTGTCATTAGTGGCCATGTCTAAAAAGACATTGATAGCAGCAGTTAGGCGCTCATTGGTGTCTGTTTCCGCAAGATTATTAGCATCACGGAAGTTATCAATGCTGATTTCGCTTGAAACCGGCTCGATAGACACAAGATTACAGATTGTTTCGTAAGCTGAAGCTGTCAAAGTCTCTTCTTTGCGCGCTTCAACGTTTAACGTTTCTTGCATATTCATCGGTTTGTGTCCTTACTCTTGCGGTTGTTTTTCTTGCTCAGACAAAAGCGGCGCTAACTCATTTAGGCGTGCTTTTAACTCATCAAGCTCTGGTTTGTTCTGCAAAATGCGCTCAAGCTCTTTTCTCAGCGTTGAGTTATCAAGCAAGTTAGATTTCAGATCACGTAATAAGTTACGCATTGACATCATCTTGTTAAGCTCTGGTACTTGCGCTGCAACCTGCTCTGGATCGAATGACTTAAAATCATCAAACGTTAGGTTAATACCGATTTCACCATCACCTGCGATTTTGTTCGATACTTGAAACTTTGCCTTTGGTGACATGTCTTTAAGCACTTGCTCTAAATTATTTTTATTAATAGCAATGCGCTCACGCTCAGCGAGGTCACTATCGTTTTGGCCGTTGGAATAATCACCAACCACCAAAACTTTCATCGGTAGTTCGCTCTTTTGCGTTGCACCATCGGTTTCCAGCTCAAGCGCTATATTAATCCGCGCTCTTGGGATCTCTTTTTGAAACGTATCAGACATAGTCTTTCCTTATTTAATCAGTCGTTGCGCCTGCCGTTACAAGCCCAGCGGTTAACAATCAAACCCAGTCAATCGCTGAGCTTACTTTGGTTACGAGCATCTGCTGCTTTATCGCGGTTGCTCGTAGGTCAAATTCATCCCCTTGCTCTAAGGATACTGCTTCATTGCATTGCTTAGCATAACGCCAAACCTCTAGAGCAAACGACTCGTGCCATAAATCCAAACGGTACTGTTCAATGTCTTTTAACAGCTGCTCAAACATTGGATAGGCAAGATCAGCGCGTTCACTGCGCATCAATAAACGTGCTTGATATAATTTTTGCTTTGCAAAATCGAACTTGTCTTGTGCAAACCCTTCCATTAGCTGCAGTGCTTGCGCAAGCTTGTTTTGGTCAACAAGCGCCTGCGCTTCTTTAAATTTATCTAACCAAATTTTCTGATTATCGTCTGTGTTTGCACCGTCACCTTGGCTTAGTAATTTATGTTCGCCAATTCGCTCGCGATTTGCTGCTGAGCAAAACTCACTTCCGTCTTCATATTTAAGGCTGAGCAGTGTTGGGTATTGATCAGCGATTGCGGCAAGTTCTAAATCTATCCACTGTGCTTCTTTAAATAACTTGAGCCCTTCAAGTGCAGCGATGGCTAGCCTTTGTAAATTAAGGTTAAAATGCATCGCCCCTTCCATGAATAAGGCTTCTGCCTTTTCTAACGCCTGAGCAAAATTTTGTGCGGCTAATGCGTTTTCAATAGGCACAAATGCCGCTTGCCTTGGGGCTGGTAAGCGTGTTTTCAACTCATTATCGTGTGGTGGTAATGCAAGCGCCCCCCACCTCACTGCACGTGCCAAGCGAATCGCTCGCATCCAATTTTGGCTTTCTTTGTCATACGCCAATAGTTTGCGAACTTGCTCTGTATAAGCCGAGTCTGACTGCGGTGCTTCCACGGCAATAGCAAGTGTAGAAACTGGCTTTGAAGCAACAGCAGTAGGCTGTGAAGTCGCCGCTACAGGCTGCTGTACTTGAGGCTGCTCTGCTGTGACCACCTCATGCTTTTCGACAGGCTCTTGTACCGTCGCAACAGGTTGTACAGGAACTGGTTGCGAAATCAAACCTTGCTCACACCAGTGTTTTAAATCAGCAAGCGGACCTGAGTCTGCATCAAGTATTGCCACGGATTCTGTTGCATACTGTTCAAGTACGCGCTTTAACTCTGGCCATTGCTCCGGCATTGTCGCACTGTGCGCTGTAGCAACACCAAGTAAGCGCTGTTGTTGTTGTAAGAACCAAGTATGAACCGATGCTCTCGCACGTTCTTTCACTGGGTGGATCTGCGCCTGATACTGTTGCAAAAGCTGATTAAACAAATCTAACGAGTGGATCAAACCTTCAAGCCCAAACTCATTGGTAGCGGCCAACGCTAGATACGACGCAATGCGAATATCTTTGGTATGTTTTTCCAATAAGTTCGAAGCCAAAATAAAGTTGGCTTTAAAATCCGGCTCAGCAACACCTGACGAAGAGGCTTTTAGTAATTTAAATGACTCTTCGTATTTTAAATCGTCACCGCATGGTACGCCGTCAAGCGGCGCTAATAGGTTTTCACGCCACTGCTGCCAGCTCTGATACTTATGTGGTTGACTCATAACTTACTCCAACTTCTTAGCGCATCGAAAACACTCATATTTGATGCTTTTGCCAATTCATACATATGCGGTGTCACCGGATGTTGTGGCAAAGTCCCTGTTAGATTAATGGTCGTCGACAAGCTATTGTGCTCAAGCCAAACTGACGCAAAATACGAGGCTGGCATAGGTCTGCAATACACCACCAGCGAGGCTTTCTGGCTCAGTTGACCATAGTTATAAAAGCACCAAGGCTGCCAGTGATGATCGGCCACCATATTGGTGATTAGATGCAGCCAAAATGCACCTAACAACTGAGTATCTTCACCCACTTGTGGCATCGGTAACTTCAACCCGAACTGACAACGCAAACAGCCTTGGGTTTTGATCATTTTGAGCGCAGACATCACTTGGCTGATTAATTGTGCTCGCTGGTCAAGATCTTCTAGTTCAAGCGCATCCCATACACGCTGTATCGGTGAAGCTCGTAGTGAAGACATTGCCTTATCAAAATCAATCGGTTGCGAAACCAGCTCACTTACCTGCTTAAGCTCCTGTGCGCTATGGCGCATTTGCTCAACACTACTGCAGTTTCTGATCAGCTCATGGTTTAAACTTAATGATTTAAACGCACTACCACATTCGCTAAATAAAAATGCAGGGTTTTGTTTGTAGTCCGCATTACTCGATAATACAAACGAGCAAAATGGGTATTGTCTTCCACTTTTATCTTCGCTTGGCTGTAATGTGCCTAATAAACAGTTTTCGTCTTGACCTGAAGCGATAAAAAATAGCGTTGACTGCTCTTTTTGAGAAGCGGCATCTTTTATCAACGCCTGTCGGCTCATGTCTGCGTAACCTTCTTGAAGCCAGCGTTCAAGCGTGATCGCTTCTCTTGAGTCAACGTTAAACTTAATGAAGTCCGCTTGAATTGGGTTTTTACCCATAAATCCAAATGGTTGAGTCGTTGGCACCTTGGCGACTTTCTTATTATTAAAAAAACCGAACATGCTTGTGTTACCTCAACGCCAAGTTTTCATTAGAAGCCACACTCACTTTGGTATCAAACAAAGACTCTGGCAGTGCAAACGACGTCATAAAATATTTGCTGAATATGCCGCTGTTTCTGCTCGACTTAAGTGCAACTTGAACTTGGATTGGCTCAACGCTTGCTTCCGCTTCTCTTTGTAATTGCCACGTTGCCATAAATTCAGTACCACGAACCCACTGCACATTCGCTTCATTCAATACTTTTAGGAATGCCCAAGGCCCCGACTTTTCGATTTCAATTCTGCGGCCTTCACTGTCTAAACCATATACCACTGCTTTTTCAGTGCCCGCACGTGCAGGCCAGTTAAAACGACGCCACTCTTCAGGTTCGTTTCTATAACGGTAATTTTGGTCACTAAATCCGATATAAGTTTCTTTTAATCCCTTTTGTGCCACAGGCATCATTTGGAAGCTAATCCCTACCTCAGAACCGTCTCGAGGAAATAGAGAACGCGTAACCTTTCTCGCCTTAGTTAGCTTGTCTAGTACCCCAGGCTTAAAGCCGATACCAATACCATTCCACGTTTTCTCTACCCACTCACCACGTTTTAAACGAAGGTAGGGAGACAGATTCTCAGCCATAAATTGCCAGAACACACCTGACTCTTGGTTCAGCAGTTCGCTAATATCTTCAACTGCAGCATCTGGCCCGTCGATATTGAACGGATATTTACCACGGATATTTTCTTTGTATGTTAAGAATACTTGATTAGACCAACGCTCATTAAGCTGTACTTTTGCTTCGTTCATTACCGTTTGTACACTCGCTAAAAGTGGTGCTTTTAGTAGTTTTTCAAGTGCTTGCTTAGTATCTGGGTCAAGCGCTCTTACTTGACTTTCTACCACCACCCATGCACTTTGCAGCGCATGGTTTTTGCTATCACCGTTTAACAACGTTTGAGTAAATGACATCGCCATATAGTCATCATTGTTACTCGCCGCGATCGTTTTGATGTCTGAATGAAATGCACTCAAAGCACCGAGATATTGCTCTAGGTAATCAGAGCGAGCGTTCTCTTCTCCTTTCGCCGTATAGCGACGAAGATCTGCAAAGCGGCTCGACAGTTCAGGTACACGCTTTCTCGCCGCGGCTTCTATCTTTGCACCTTTAACCTTTTTGTTTTTAGACTTTGCAAGTAACGCATTTGCTTGCTCAGTTAACTTTTCTGTTTCTACCGTTTTGTTGGGCGAATCAATTAGGTTCACGTTGTCGTCGATTGACGCCATTAAATCGACCAATGGACCTTCTGGTGACGACAGCTGAGCCAGCGTTAAACTTGCCGCGTTGCTCGTATTAAATGGGCTTATTTCTACTGAATTTAAAAACTCAAACCACACATTGGCATAGTCTCTGAAATACAGCGCGCGGATAGATTTAACCAAAGCGCTTGCTTTTGCTTCATCAACAGAACCTTGGCTTTCTGCGTTGTCTGTGCCCATCACCCAGTCGCCAGAGAATGCTTTGCTCGCAATGACCTTGATGGCGTCGTGCACTTCGTTTTCCCATGCTTCTTTAGTGTAAACGTATGGAATGCTAATCTTGGACTGCAAAAAGGTTTTGTTGTTTTGCTGCATCATTTGATCAAGCGTTAGTGCAGCTTTTGATACCGTTACTTTTGCTTTGATCTGCTCATATAATGCGGTCGGTTCTGGCGCACTCATTAAGTCTGAACGAGCCTGACTCACCAAGAAATCATTATTCTGCCAAATCGCAAGCTGCTGCGGTGTAGGCTCAACTGCTAATTGGGCTAAGTAAAAATCAATCAATCCTGACAGTTGCTCTGTTAATGCTTGTGTGTCTTCATTTAGCGTTAGCTCTAAGCGATCCGCCGTGTAGTCCAGTAGCTCAGACTTCGCATAGTCTTTATTTAAACGCTCAAACTCGTTACTCATCATGAGTTGCAGCTTAAGTGCTTGATAGTACTTATCACGTAGCTTTGGCTCGATACGTTTAGCTACCTGTTCTTCTGTACTTAGCAGTGCAATCCAGTTTTGGTGGCTTTCAAAAAGCGCTTGTTGCACAAGCTCCGAACTTGGTTCACCAATGAGCGCTTGTACACGCTGACGTAATACCTGCTCTATTGGCTTTATGGTATTGTCAGCACTGTAAACACCAAGTAAGAAATACCAAGGCAGCTTTTTCTCATAACCGATCAGCTCTTGATAGTGTGCAAAAAGAGACAAAGTTGAGTTAAATTGCTCGGCCAACGGCTGATTTTCTACACGTGTATTAACAACAGCAGTCGTTAATTTATCACTGGTTGTTAAAAGCTGTTGATTGTGGGTATAAGAGTTAACCAACAAGCCCGCCAGAGCAAATACCGACGTCACACACAAGCATACTGCAAAGCCTTTGAGCCATTTCTGTACGCGGCGCTTTTTACGGTTACCCCGAGTGAGATCTTGCAATTTAAACAATACATCTTTGAATACTTGGTTGATAAAGAACGCGGAGGTAATGCTTTCTTGGCGATACTCAAACAATACTGATCTAAACGTAGATAGTTTGCTCGTTGCGCTACGCTCGATAGGCGTACCTTCTTGTGTACCAGAGGTAAAATACACACCAGCAAACCACGGTACTTCCTGGTACGGGTTTTCTTTAAATAATGTGTCAATAAACTCTTCAACTTTGGCAGACGCAGCTTTGAACTGATTGGGAAAATCATAAATCAGTTGTTTACGTTGGGCGTTACGCTCACGCGTCATTTTAACTAGGCGCTGATCACACAGTCGCTCATATAGGCCAGTTAGATGTTTTGAAAAGTTCTCGCTCGCCACTTCACCGGTATTGGTGCCATCTTCCTCAAGTAAATACGCACCCCAGGGTTGCTTACGCTCATCTTCACTTAATTCATTAAAGAAAGGCTCAAAGCCGCTGATCAAATCACATTTGGTAAACACCACGTATACTGGAAAGATAAGTCCAAGTTGGTTAATTAACTCATCAATACGAGCGCGGATCTGTTTAACATGGTCGCGGATCTGTTCGCTGTCTGAGGTCAAGATGTCGGCAACACTAATCGCAACCATCACCCCATTGATTGGCTGTTTAGAGCGGTATTTACGTAACAGCTTTAAGAATGACAACCATTGATCGTTATCTGACTCTTCTGTGGTATAACGACCTGCGGTATCAATCAAAACGGCTTGATCTGAAAACCACCAGTCACAATTACGCGTGCCACCAAAACCTTGGATATGCAGTTGGTTAGATTTTGAATAAGGGAAATGCAGCCCAGAGTTTGCAAATAACGTACTTTTACCCGCAGCCGACGGGCCAATGATCATATACCAAGGCAATGCATACAACGCAGCATTACCACGATAGCCAGCGCCTAAATGAGAAGCTTTTAATGCAGATAGCGCTTCTTCCATTTTGGCTCTAATTTCTTCGACTTCGGCTTCTGTTCCCGCATGATTGTTGGCAATTTCTTTCGCTAACTTGTCACCAGAGCGCTTCACCCACAACCATCGAATTAATAAAGTAAGACAAAACAGACCAAATACTGCCCCCATCACCATTAAACGGTGATTTTGGTCTTCGAGGCCAACAAATCTACCCGCGAACCAAATTAGTGTTAATATTGCGATAATCCCAACCCAATGAGCCGTCGCACGAGATGACAAAAATCCTAAGACTAGGTGCACTAGTCCACTACGATTCACTCCTGACATGATGTTACCTCGCTTTCCCTGTTTTCTCTAACTGCGTTAGTACTTCAATATGCTTATCAATTTGCACGACTTGCTGGTTCGCGCGACTCTCAATGAAATACGTTGAACCAACATACATACTGGCAAGTAAAGCAAGCGTTACCGATAAAATAACCCAATAAGGTAGGTTTCTTCCTACTTTAGTGACCATACTTTCTTGCGGTTTTGCATTATCAGAAAGCTGTAATTTTGCAGGCCCAGCAAGCTCTTCTAGTTGTGCTCTAACGTCTAGCATCAGCGCTTTGAGCTGCTCCACGCCTTTGATCTTATAGATCCCTTCGAAACCCAGTTGTAAACAAACAAAATAGACTTCTAATACCGTGCGTTGCTGCGCTGCTGCACGGCGGATATTTTCAAGCTTTTCAAAAAAAGCTTCTCCCGCACGCATGTTGCCAAATAATTCTAATTGTAAAGGTCGCGCCATCCATTCCATACTGTACGGCTTCTGCGCCGTCATGATTTGCTCGTCGACCAAAGCGGTTAATGCAAATTTGGCTTCCTGCATTTCCGACGCACTGATCCGTGCGTCATAACAGCTCTTTTCATATTCATCAAAAGCATCCATGACTTTACTGCGTAGACCATCAACTCCTTGATGATCTGCCCCGCCCTGGCGAATTGAAGTAAGCACTTCAAGTACCGGAGAAATGCAGGCGACTAGTTCAGATTTATTTTTCGACGCTTCCATGACCTTTACCTACTAACTATTTACTCGCCACTGAAACCACTTCAAGTTTCACGCCTTGAAGGCTAAATGGCACAAAGATTCTTAACGCTAATTCCTGTACAACTTGTTCCCAAGCAGCACCATGAGGTTCAACTTTAAAATACTCATATCCACCTTTAACAGACACTCTATTCGGTGGACGCTGGCAATGTGTTAACTTCACACCACCAAGCGCTGAAGCGATTAATATTTCTAACTGACTTGGCGCTGCCAGCTTAACCTGCTCTGCAAACAACTCGATCCACTGCGTAGATTCGTTTTCATAGAAAGCCGCAATGTACAGCTCACCCCGTGTCAAGGTACTGCTTTCTATGTCTTTAACCTCAAAGATAGACTGAGAGATTGCACTGAGTACTAGATCAGACGAGCGTGCCGCGCTTATCGAACCAATAAGGGTTTGAATATGAGATTCGATTAAACCAAAGCTGCGCGTTAAGTCTTGATGGTCATAAACTGGTAACTCAAATTTACTCGCTTCTGGTTCGAAATTTATCAGTTGGCAGACCAGTTTATTTAGCGCCATAAACAGTGCACCAGGACTAGTTTTCGCTGTGGTACTTAACTGCTTAATCTCAGGAAAAACAGAGCTAAATGTTTGTAATAACAAAAAGTGTTTGAGTTCTGTTGGACCAAAATCTTCCACGATCCCCATACTCGCACGATTGGTAAACATCGCGGTGTACTTAGCTTCAACCATATTGACGACTTTATTTACACGCTCGGCCAAATAGCCATGGGCTTTGATGTTTAGCAATGGAGGAATATAGCTTGAGTCAATTTCGAACTGCCCATGCTCACCACGTATAACTTTTATACAGGGCAATTGCTCGATAAAACTATTACTTGCACTGTACTCAACCAGCATAAGTTTAGGCTTAGCAACCATCACTTCTGCTTTTCGGTTTGGATCATGTACATCTTGAAGCTCAACAAAATCACAGTCATAAGCACTAAGTTGCCCAGTTTGCGGGTAACCTTGGATATTACTTACTGAATGATTGTTCGCGAGCGCCACACTAATGATGTATTCGCTTTTGTTATCTTCAAGCTCAAACATAGGAGCTTCGTTATCAGCAAAAACATGATGTATATGACGACCACTTTTGAAGATTGCCGCAATACTTTGCAGTTTGACTACACCTTTGGCCAATGCCGATTCGTCAAATACAATGCGGTCTAAACCATATGCATTGTCTCTAAGACTTTGCTGTACACTAGCTAGTTGAGATTGCTGGTATTGATCGAACAGTTGTAAGTGCTGCTGACTGAGCATTAAACCTTCAGCCCAAACAGGTTTGTATACGTTGTTGTGCTGCATTACTTGTCCTCCTCGACTTCAGGTAAGCGAAGCGAGTTACTTGTAATTTCAATATCTAGAGAAGTAGATAAAGGCACAGGCCAATCATTTAAGTCATAAAATGCGCGCCAGTTACCACCCGTTCTGTCTCTAAATAGCGCAACAAAAGCCACGTACTTTGCAGATTCAGCTTGTTCAAACTCGATTTTTATACGATCTGAGGGGTTTACGGTGCGTTCTTCTACCGTAACTAAGGTGTTAGCCAGAATTGATTTATCTGACTTCCAAAGCTGTTCAAATGTAGAATTTTTAAACGCTTGAATATCAGTAAGTTGATATACTTTTAATACCACAGGTAGTGGCTCGTTAAACTGGTTTAAATTTATGTTATCAGTAGCAGTTACGTCTAACTTTACGTAAGTAGACATACAACCAGTCAAAAATAAAACCATTATAAATAAAGCATTCCTAGCCATATCCGCCTCAATTATAAGACATCCAAATTAGATTATTGGAAACAATTAATCTTTTTAATTTCCAGTACAATAGTAAAAATACATTTGATTTAACTATTTAACAAGAAATTACAGAACACAAGTATGCAGTTTCTAACTGAATACTAAGTTAACATTCGGAAATCTTCTTAAAAAAATTTAAGCCATTGTTTTATTGTAGGTTTTTATTTTTATTAGGCATTCAGAGAGGAAGTCATGAAGCTTAGTGAGCAATTCAGTTTGCATTAAGCTTTCTTACAACTTGTTGAGATAGACACTTCCCTGAAAACAAAAACCACATTAAACATCTGGACTTTTGATGTACATTCTCGAACGGCGCATACGATACACAAACGAATTTTCTAGATCAACCTTAATATCAAATTAATATTATCAAGCTATAAAAGACACACTTGCATTCAACTCAATCCATGTAATAACCTCTATTATTATATAAATTAATTTAATAACAGATAATTACATCAAAAATTCATGTTTACACTACATTAACCAAGCTTTATGGATTGTTGTGAGAGTTTTTAAATCAACTAAGGTTAAATATCATGCACACAAGGATGACCATTTACGGCACAAGCCAAAGTACTAAGGTCGTTAGTTTTGAACTAAGCACTTGTATAAATGAAGTTTTTATTTGCCATAGCACTTTAGGATCAGGCTCCTACCTTTCTTACGGACTTTTGACTGAGAATGATGTAACTTTTGAAACAATCGACCCAGATCAAACAAGCACTTTTTTCAAGGGTACCCTTTTTGAAATTCGTACGAGGATGACTTCTGAGCACACTTATTCTTATCAAGTCACCTCAAAACCAAGGACTGAACTACGCAAACAAACAGAGAAAAGCCAAGTTTTTGTAAAAACCAATGTACAATCTTTGATCAGCGCCCTTATTTTAAAAGCCGGCTATTCACAAGATCCTATAAAATGGCGAGTTACTAAAGATTTACCCACGCGACCGCAGTGCGCACAAGCGCTAGAAAACGACGACTCTTTTTTCACCCGACTCTTGGCAAAGTACAGCTTAATTTATTGGCTTGAATGCCATGATTTTATTGGATCGAGAGTGATTCCGGAGAGTAATTGAGCCGGACACTTTATGAAACGTTTCATTAAAGCGACAGAAAATGAATAAAATAATTTACTCATCTATTAATAAGGAAATACCATGCTCACGACGGAACAGTATTTTATTGGTTTTTTGGTTTCTTTGATCAGTTTTATCGTTGCTGTATTGATTAGCAAACAGAGACATAAGCTAGTTCAACCTTGGATAAAAGCCATTGTGTTACTAATATCAGTGCTTTCGTTTTTTATCTGTATGTCTATACTTTCAGGGCTATTTTCCAATGCGGTTATCATAAGTAAAGCCGCGGGTCAGTCGATCATATTTATACTGGTCGGTTTTGGGATCTACAAAGTTATAGCACATACTAAAGCCAAAAGTCGCCAGTAAAATCAGATCAACATTTATCGCTGAACATAACAAGGAGTTGGAATGCGAGAAGAAAACCGACAAGTCCCACAACAATTGGGCCAGTATCTATATCAACAAATTAAAGAGCCGTGGAGTGAAGCGCGGCTCGTATTGGACTACCATGACGACAATATGCCTAGGTGTTCCGCTTTTTACTATGACACCAGCACACCAAAACAAGCACACGTTATACCTGTAAGTGACGAAATCTCCGTTCTTTTTTTAAGCTTGTTCGAAAATGCGACATCAAATCAAGAAGAGAACTGGCAAAAAGCCATTTTCTCAGTACAGCGCTGTGGACAATTTAGTTTGAACTTCGAAACTGCGGATAACGAAGAATAAGAGACAAACATATTGTTTCGATTGGCCATACTAACGATATGGCTAATCAAGCTTCCGTCAAGTATTGCTTAATACCCAACTAACTTATCACTAAATAACGAATAAAACACAAGATTGATCTGATCCAGAAAAACAGGACACTTCGTTAAGCTATGTTCAGCGGTTCAAATCTTTCAAGGCATAGATAGCCAATAGCACTATGCCTTCTCTTCTTGTTGTAATCAATTTCAATGTACTCAAATATGTACTGGCGTATCGTTTCACGATTCATAATTTTCGTATTGAAGCGTTTCAACTTTCAGTGAATGAGAGAAGCTTTCAACACAGGCATGTCCCAGCAGTTACCTTTGCAGCTCATACTCTGAAGTAATCCATACCGTGAACAATGACATCTTGGAGCTTGCCGCGTCGCCATAGCGCCATTTGCAGAGCATCACATACCAAAAGGTTGATGTCATACGTTTACTCATCGACCAGTCAATCACTGTGCGTGAATATAAATCGATGATGACTGCTAAATAGAGCTAACCTTCACTCGTCATTAAATAGGTGAGATCGCCTGCCCATTTTTGATGTGGCCTGTCCCCTATAAAGTCTTGCTCAAGCAAATCCAAGGCAACAGGCAGCGAGTGTTTACTGTCTGTCGTAACTTTAAACTTGCGCGCCGCTTTGGCGACAAGGCCTTGGCGCTCCATGCTGCTCATTATGGTTTTAATGTCATTCCCATCCGCTTTGCTCTTCAAGCTCAGCCTGAATGCATCGAGCACCATCTGCTCCTTGGTCTTGGTAAACGCATCTTTGATTTTAGTATCGCGCGCTTGTTGCGTCCGCTTGCGCTCACTCGGCTGCTGACATGATTAATACCAACTTGGCGACACGGACAATACATAGGCCATTGTGCGCATTGAGAATGGCCCGTGATTGTCTTTCATAAACTCAAATCGAGTTACTTTTGGTTTTCTCGAAGTAGGTGGCCGCTTTTTTAGGATTTCTAGCTCCTCGGCTTGTCCGGCCAACTGGCGCTTTAACTTGGCATTCTCGGCGGCTAATGAACTTTCTCACTCTGAGGTTGACGTTTTTTTGTGCATCGTTATGCCAAGCATAGAGCTGAGATTCATAAACATTAAGCTCTCGCGCAGCCTGCGAAATTCCAATTTTGGTCGCAAGCTTCAAAGCTTCTTTTTTAAATTAGGCTGAATAGGTTTTTCTAGTTTTCTTTGGAAATGTCATTTTTCACCTCTATGAGTTAGCTTACTCACTTAATGAAGTGTCCAAAGGTGTTGGATCAGATCAATAAAATAAAGCCAACGTAAATATTACGTTGGCTTTGCAATTTAAATTTCGGCTATGCTATTGTTAATCGCCTTAAGCGTAGCAGCAGGATCTTCGGCTTTAGTAATTGGGCGCCCTATCACTAGATAATCACTACCCGCCTTCACTGCTTTTTCAGGAGTCATAATACGTTTTTGATCGCCAGCATCAGCACCTGCTGGTCGAATACCCGGTGTCACAAGCTTAAATTCTTCACCGAGTTGAGCTTTTAAAAGTTCGGCTTCTTGCGCAGAGCAAACTACGCCATCTAGGCCTGATTCTTTTGCTAATTTTGCAAGATATAGCACTTGCTCTTGAGGTGTCTTTTCAATTCCAAGCTTTAATAGCTGACCTTGATCCATACTCGTTAGTACGGTCACAGCAATAAGTAGCGGCGCTTTATCGCCGTAAGCTACCAACGCTTCTTTTGCTTTTGACATCATTTCATGACCGCCGCTGGCGTGAACATTTACCATCCACACACCAAGTTCAGCTGCGGCAATTACAGCTTTTGCAACTGTGTTTGGAATATCATGAAATTTTAGGTCTAAGAATACATCAAAATTCATATCTACCAGTTTTTTTACAAACTGAGGGCCAAAATAGGTAAACATCTCTTTACCTACTTTCAATCGGCATTCGTCAGGTGAAAGCTGAGAAACAAATGATAATGCAGCTTCTTCATTATCATAATCAAGCGCAATCAAAACCTTTTTTAAATCTTGTGTCGACATAGTTACCCTATTTGGCCAAATTAAAAACTTAAAAACCGTCTAACCCACGGCTTGGAGCAAGTGACTCCCAATGTTTGCAGGAGGGACATAACCAATACATAGTATGACTTGTAAACCCACAGTGACCACATTGATAGTTTGGCTTAGTTGCAATATAAGACTTCACCAATTTATCTATTTCTTGTAGTACGTGGTCTATTTTAGCATCTTTGCCGCTAATGAGTTGCAGCAAATAACTAAAGCCCCTAATTGATGGTTCACGCTTTAAACTATCAGTTAGAAACTCTATTGCCTCAGAAATATGACCTTTTTGGACTAACCCTTGGCAAAACTTAATTCTGATCAGCACGCCTCCTTTTTCTAATAACTCTGAGACTAATTCAAAGAATTGATCGTGAATGTTTAATTGAACATAACAGGATTCGAGGTCTTCTATTACTAGCGGTGCCATATATACAAATTGACTCACGAGCTTTCGCCAATAATATATACACTTCACGTAATCATCATGTTTGTATGCATCTTTGCCCATCTCGTACAAGGGTCTTACTGTTTCATGCGCGAGCGATGTCGCTTTTTCGAATAGGCTCGGGTTCTTTTCTTGATTTGCAGCTTCACAATAGAAGTTTGCAATAGTGGCGCAATGAGACGACTTTTTAAAAAGCTCAGGATGCGCTTCATACATATGAACACCTTTTCGCCAATCTCTAGTTTGAGAGTATAGGTTTAAAATTGGATCGAGTGCATCTTTAAACCCAAGTTTTACAAGAATGACTAAGTGTTCTTCAGCGCTATCCAATAGACCAGCTAAAATGTAATCTTGAGCAAGCTCTAGGCGACAGGACTTCACCACTTCTTCATCTAGATTAGGTTGTTTAAGTAGTAGCTCATGAATTTTTATCGCTCTATCTAACTCTCCCCGCTTTCTAAAGAGCGATGCAAGTGTTAAATAATGGTCGACGGAGTCTGCTGAGACTTCAAGTAATTTGGTGAGGTGTTCAAGACCCTGATCTTCTTCCCTATCTAGCAGGAATTTTAGGCCTTTACTGTATTCAGAGGTAATTTGTCTACTTTGCTCTAGGGCTTGATTCTTAGCACTATTTTTACCCATAACATAACCGTAAGCGGCGGCTACAGGTAGTAATAAAAACAGCAGCTCGATCATAACTAGCGTTCGGCTGCTTGACTAAGCTTACTATTACTTTTTTTTAGGCGATGATTTTGCCATTTAAGCTTAGATAAAACCGATGCTGTTACAAGTAAACCAATAATTATCCCAAGAGCTAAGCAAATACTCATTAAGGTTGCGAGTGGTAACTCTGCACTTGCAATTACAAAATTGACATTAACAACTTGTGGATTTTGTGTTCCAACTAGAAATGCAATCAGTATGGCAACAACAGCTAATCCCTTTTTCAATACTGCAACCAAGTTTAGCTCCGTTAGACTTAATTATTTAAGCTTTCGTTTACTCTATCGCGCAGCTCTTTGCCTGGCTTAAAGTGTGGTACGTATTTACCATCCAATTCTACTGTTTCGCCCGTCTTAGGATTACGACCAGTGCGAGGAGAACGGAAGTGAAGCGAGAAACTACCAAAACCACGGATTTCGATACGTTCCGAGTCTGATAATGAGCCAGCCATTTGTTCAAGGATTTCTTTTACCGCATTCTCTACATCTTTAACAGGAACGTGAGCGTGCTGCAGTGCAAGTTGTTCTATCAATTCAGACTTTGTCATAATGTTTCCTTTAGTGTAAAAGGAAGGGCTAAGCGCCCTTCCTAGTTTAAAGACTGATTAATTAGTCTTTTTGAGCATTTTTGAAAGCTGCAGCCATTGCGTTTTCGAACGCAGGCTCATCTTTCTTAAGCTTCTCTAGTACTTCTTTTTCTTCAGCTTCGTAGATAGCTTTAACTGATAGGCTGATAGTACGGTTCTTACGATCAACACCTACAAATTTAGCTTCGATTTCGTCGCCTTCAGAAACAGCAGCAGTCGCGTCTTCAACACGCTCTTGCGCGATGTCAGCTACACGGATGTAACCTTCAACGCCTTCGATTAGCTCAACAGTTGCGCCTTTAGCATCAACTTCAGTCACTTTACCTTTAACAATAGCACCTTTTTTGTTGGCGTCTAGGTAGTTAGTGAATGGATCAGCGTCGATTTGCTTAACGCCTAGAGAGATACGCTCACGCTCTGGGTCAACTTGTAGAACGATAGCTGTGATTTCGTCACCTTTCTTGTACTCACGTACAGCTTCTTCACCTGGAGTGTTCCAAGAGATGTCAGATAGGTGTACAAGACCGTCGATACCGCCGTCAAGACCGATGAAGATACCAAAGTCAGTGATAGACTTGATCTTACCAGAAACTTGGTCGCCTTTGTTGTTAAGACGAGCAAATTCTTGCCAAGGGTTAGCTTTACACTGCTTAAGACCTAGAGAAATACGACGACGCTCTTCGTCGATTTCAAGAACCATAACTTCAACAGTATCACCTAGTGAAACTACTTTTGAAGGGTGGATGTTCTTATTAGTCCAATCCATTTCTGAAACGTGTACTAGACCTTCAACGCCTTCTTCGATTTCAACGAAACAGCCGTAGTCAGTTAGGTTAGTTACACGACCAGTAAGCTTAGCACCTTCTGGGTAACGACCAGCGATAGCAGCCCAAGGATCTTCGCCAAGTTGCTTAAGACCTAGAGAAACACGAGTCTTCTCTTTGTCGAACTTAAGAACTTTAACGTTGATTTCGTCACCTACGTTCACGATCTCTGAAGGGTGCTTAACACGCTTCCAAGCCATGTCAGTGATGTGTAGAAGACCGTCAACACCACCTAAGTCTACGAATGCACCGTAGTCTGTAAGGTTCTTAACGATACCCTTAACTTCTTGACCTTCAACAAGGTTTTGAAGAAGCTCTTCACGCTCTTGTGAGTTCTCAGATTCGATAACAGCACGACGTGAAACAACAACGTTGTTGCGCTTCTGGTCTAGCTTGATAACTTTGAACTCAAGCTCTTTACCTTCAAGGTGAGCTGTATCGCGAACTGGACGTACATCAACAAGTGAACCAGGTAGGAATGCACGGATTGAATCAACTTCAACTGTGAAACCGCCTTTAACTTTACCGTTGATCATACCAACAACAGTTTCGTGCTCTTCACATGCTTTCTCTAGACGGATCCAAGCTTCGTGACGCTTCGCTTTCTCACGAGAAAGGATAGTCTCACCGAAACCGTCTTCGATAGCGTCAAGTGCTACATCAACTTCGTCGCCAACAGCAACTTCTAGTTCACCAGCAGCATTTTTGAATTGCTCTGCAGGGATTGCACTTTCAGACTTAAGGCCAGCATCAACAAGAACAACGTTGTTCTCGATAGCGATTACTGTACCTTTAACGATTGAGCCTTGCTCAACTTCAAAACCCTGTAGGCTTTCTTCAAATAACTGCGCAAAATTTTCTGACATACTAAATACGTCTCTATAAAGTTAAATTACCAATTAGCAACCATGCTGCATGGGGTTGTTAAATAAACACTAGCTTCCTGCCTGTGTCATTAAAAAATTACTTAGGTAAACAACTTTTTGGAAGTTTACCTGCCACAATGGCGTCTTGAATAAAAGACATAACCTGTTTGAACACTTGCTCAGCATTATGCTCAGTTGTATCAACAACTATCGCATCGCTAGCAGGAACTAATGGGGCAACCTTGCGATTCATATCGCGATCATCGCGAGCTTTAATGTCTTCTAACAGACCACTTAGTGTAACATCATGGCCTTTCTCATTCAACTCAACAAATCGCCTGCGAGCACGTTCTTCTGCACTTGCAGTCAAATAAATTTTAAGTTCAGCATCAGGGAACACCACCGTTCCCATATCACGTCCATCTGCAATTAAGCCAACTTCAGTTCTAAAAGCGCGCTGACGTCGTAATAATGCTTCTCTCACTCGAGGTAGCGCCGCAATTTTTGACGCTGCTGCGCCGACTTCTTCATTGCGAATGGTGTTAGTAACATCTTCACCTTCAAGTACAATTTTGCTTTTTTTAGTTTCTTTATCGATAGAAAATTGTACATCCAAATTGGCAGCGAGTGGGACCAACCCCTCTTCGTTATCAGTTGCAATTTGGTGGTGTAATGCTGCTAACGAAAGCACGCGATAAATCGCACCGCTATCCAACACTTCCCAATTTAATGTTTCAGCTAACAAGCGACAAACAGTTCCTTTGCCTGAACCACTTGGGCCGTCTACGGTGATAACTGGCATAGCTGCCTGCATTTAGACCTCCTAAAAATGCTCACCTGAATTTGACGGCGCATAGTATACGTCAATTTGCTGAATATATCCTTATTTACCTGTCATTTTTTGTTATATCTCAAATTATTAGTACAGTGAAAGGCACTAAATGTCAGGTGCTGACTGGCTTTGGCTGGATAAAATTCAGTCAAATATGCGCGTATTTGACTTTGTTATGATGACTATTTTAGAGAAGATTTTAAGGTGCTGAATATCTTCAACACCTTTGATGAAATTAATACTGACTAATGCTTTCTAACACTGAAAAATAGGTTGGGAAAGTTTTTGCCGTACATTTAGGGTCGTTAATCGTGATCGCTTGACCGCCCACTGCTACCATCGAAAAACACATCGCAATACGGTGGTCATTATATGTATCTACATCCGTGAAATTAAAATTGGCCGGTGGCGTAACTTCGATAAAGTCGTGCCCTTCTACCACTTCTGCGCCTACTTTTTTAAGTTCAGTCGCCATGGCAGCTAGCCTATCGGTTTCTTTCACGCGCCAATTGTAGATATTACGAATTGCCGTTTTACCTTTTGCGAATAGCGCTACGGTTGCAAGCGTCATCGCCGCATCGGGGATAGCATTGGCGTCAATGTCCACACCATTTAGCTCACCTTTTCGGACAACGATACGCTCATCATGCCAATCAATGTTTGCACCGACTTGTTCCATCACTTTGGCAAAGCCGATATCACCTTGCACACTTTGTTTACCCACTCCCTTTATCTCAATTTCACCACCTGCAATTGCAGCTGCTGCGATGAAATAAGAGGCTGACGAGGCATCCCCTTCGACCATAAGTGTTCCAGGAGATTGATACTGCTGGCCTGCTTTTACCACAAAATGCTGGTAATCGTGGTTTTCGACATGCACCCCAAAGTGCGCCATCACGCCAATGGTAATATCAATATAAGGCTTTGAAACCAGTTCACCTTTAATCGCAATATTCGTATCGCCACTAAAAAGCGGTGCTGCCATCAATAATGCAGTTAAGAATTGGCTTGAGATACTGCCATCAATCTCAACTTCACCACCAGCAAGTTGCTTACCTGCAATTTTTAACGGCGGGTAGTCTTTATTTTTGAGATATTGAATATCTGCACCAAGCGTTTGCATGGCATCAACAAGATGGCCAATTGGGCGCTCTTCCATTCGTGGCTCACCAATCAGTTCATAATCACCGGGTATAGCTGCAAGCACTGCAGTTAATGGTCGATATGCTGTACCCGCATTGCCTAAAAATAGCGGCTCAACAGGGGTGTTAAAGGTGCCACCATTTCCTTTGACCAGTGCCACCGTATTATCGTCTTCTAACGTTACTTCAACGCCTAACTGAGACAATGCGCCTAACATATGGCGGATGTCATCGCTATCCAATAAATTCGTCACTTTTGTCGTGCCTTCGCACAACGCTGCAAGCAACAAAATACGATTTGATAAGCTTTTAGAGCCAGGTAGCGTCACACTGCCACTGACTTTAGTAATAGGCTTGAGGGTCAATTGTTCCATCAACTGTTCTCCCGTGCGAATTTATCCATAAATGCAACTAACGCTTTGATCCCTTCAATTGGCATGGCGTTGTATATACTAGCTCGCATACCGCCAACAAAACGGTGGCCTTCAAGTGCAATTAAACCGTTTTGTTCTGCCTCTGCCAAGAATTTAGCATTTAGGCTGTCATCATTTAACCAAAATGGTACATTCATCAATGAGCGACAATGTTTTGCAACTTTGTTTGAATAGAAGTCAGAGCCATCAATATAATCGTATAAAATGGCTGCTTTTTCTTGATTGTGCGCTTCCATGGCTTTAACACCACCAATGCTTTCGAGATACTTGAACACCTCAAACGCAAGATACCATGCAAATGTTGGTGGTGTGTTGTACATGCTTTGCTGATCAGCCTCAATGGCGTAATCAAGGATGGCAGGTCTTGGCAGCCCTTCACGCTTCAATAAAGCCTTACGTACAATGGCGATACTGAGGCCCGAAGGACCGATATTTTTTTGCGCACCAGCATAGATCAAATCAAAGTCATCGACGTTAATTTCACGAGATAAAATATTGGAAGACATGTCCGCTACAATTGGCGCGGTTGCATGCTTTGGAACGTCAAATATCTCGATACCGTCGATGGTTTCGTTTGGACAATAGTGAATATATGAAGCGTTTTCTGGTAACTTCCACTCGGAGACAGGTAAAATGTCGAATTGACCATTTTCGTCAGTACGAATATTAATTGCATGCGTTTGCGTGAATTTTTCACCTTCTTTCGTCGCGCCAGTAGACCAGATACCGTTTTCGATATATACGCCAGGTACACCATCTACATGTAGGTTTAGCGGCACAGCAGCAAAGTGACCTCGACCACCACCATGCATAAACAAGACTTCAAATTCATCAGAGATGTTCATCAAACGACGTAAGCTTGCTTCGCATTGCTTTGCCATTTCGAGATACGGTGCCGAGCGATGGCTCACTTCCATCACTGAAACACCAAGATTTTGCCAATCTAGAAATTCTTTTTGCGCTTTTTTCATAACTTCAACAGGTAACATCGCAGGACCCGCGCAAAAATTATAAACCGTCATATTTTTCCTCATTCCAAATAATCTAGATCATCCAAAGAATAGCGTTATTCTCATGACTTTTTGGATGAACAGTGGGCTGCCCGACTAAAACGTCGGATTGTTGGTCGCCTTAATTTATCAGGCTTCTGGCTCTTGTCATAGAGGAACAGATTGAAAAAATTGACAGAAAGAAAAAAAGCGACCGAAGTCGCTTCAGATTGATGATAAACCCCGCTTTTTTAAGCGGGGTTTATTTTTCCCAGTTGTTGGAGCAGTTTTCTCTGCCGTAAGTTTCAGCGTTGGTTTTTTTGTGTTGGCTAGGCTAATTATTATGATTTGGTGTGTCCAAGGTCGTTTTGAGGGCTTTTAGGGGGGAGTTTTCGAGGTTTTTTGCTAGTGTGCAGCCATGAGCGCCATTTTCTTCATATTTTGACATGCCGCTGCTAACAAGCACTGCGCGGTCACTTTTGGCAGGCCTCTATATCTGCAGTAGCGATGTCCATGATGTTGTTTCGCATCAGCGAAGCTTCTTTCCACCGTTTCGGCTCGTCGTCGATAGAGCTTTTTACCCCAGTCGCTCAGCCTAATCGCATTGGCGTTTTCTACGCTTGATTGCCAAACATGCCGCGTTATAACTTTGGTTTGATTTTTACTGGCTGTGCATTGATTTCTGACTGGACAGCGTCCACATTTTCTTGAGTCGGAATGATAGTGACGATAGCCTGTTCGGCTTGTTGTTTTGTAGATTAGAGTTTCACCTTGCGGGCACAGGTAAGTATCTGTATCGGCTTGATATTGATACTCACGTTTGGCGAAGTAGCCTTTCTTTTTATTTGGTCTTCGGTATCCCAGCACGCCAACTAATTGCCTTTCTTCCAGATTGTGGCATACCGCGGCGGTAAAATAGCCTGCATCTAGCCCAACCGCGATAGGGTTTATCTCAAAGGTATCGAGCGCTCTGTCGAGTCGACAGATAATAGGTTGTGAGTCATGGACATTGCCTGCGGTGGCGTGTGTGTCAACAATAATGCCGTGTTTACCATCCACAATTCGATGGTCTAGATAGAAGAACCCTTTTGGCTTTTCATCCCGTACCATAAACCCGCTATCTGGGTCGGTGCGGCTGACTTTGGTTGGTTTTGTGCAAGGTGTTTCTTCCTTACACTTCAGGGGCTTTTTTCCTTCATCCTCCCGGTCTTGCAGTACCGCTTCGTTCAATTGCTCTACATACACTGAAGGACTGACTTTTAAGTCTTCTATGTCATAGCGCTTTTTATTGGCATTGGCTTTGAGGTGTGTACTGTCAGCAAATAAGCTATAGCCACCTATGAGTTTTTGCTTCATCGCTTGGCGGACAATGTTATCGAAGATGGATTGATAAATGTTGCTGTCTTTAAAGCGCTTTATGCGGTTTTGGCTTAGCGTCGAGTGGTGGATGACATCTTCAGCTAGTCCCATACCTAAAAACCAACGATATGCGACATTGACTTGGATTTCCTTAATCAAGCGACGCTCGCTTTGAATGCCAAACAGGTATCCAAGAAATAAAATCTTGAACATTCGCACTGGGTCAACCGCTGGGCGACCATTGTTTTTACAGTAGAGATGGGTGACTTCATCGCGGATGAATTCGAAATCAATCGCAAGGTCAATCAGGCGAACTAAATGGTCTTTTGGAACCAATTGGTCGATAGCGACCATTTCTAGTTCATATTGCTGAGGGGTTTTGTCTTTAAGCATGGTGAACTCCCTAAACTCACTACGCTTATTAGATCAAAGGGCTAGATCTGTGTCCAGCCCTTTTTCAACAGTCTGAAGCGACCGAAGTCGCTTTTTTTTGGGTAGGATTTTTTATTCCTCTGCGTCAGGTTCCGCAGCAGGTGTTGCTTCACCTTCAAGCTCTGCAACGTCACCTTCAGGCAACGCTTCCACTTCAATTTCTTCGATGCGTTGAAGGCCAACGACCTTTTCTTCTTCCATCGTACGGATCAGAATAACACCTTGGGTGTTACGGCCTACCGTAGAAACTTCATTTACACGCGTTCTAACTAGCGTACCGCGGTTTGAGATCAACATGATTTCATCGTTGTCATCAACTTGAACCGCGCCAACCACAGAGCCATTTCTTTCTGTTACTTTGATTGACACAACACCTTGTGTTGCACGGCTCTTCGCTGGGTACTCTGCAAGTGGTGTACGCTTACCATAACCATTTTCAGTTACGGTCAAGATTGCACCATCGCCTTGTGGTACGATTAGTGATACCACTTTCACGTCATCTGGCATCTTGATACCACGAACACCTGTTGCTGTACGGCCCATCGGACGTAAAGCCAACATTTCTTCGCCAGTTTCAGGATCACACTTCACTTCACCTGTTTCTGAATCTCGCTGCTTCTCGTTAAAGCGTACAACTTTACCATGCTCAGTAAATAGCATAATGTCATTTTCACCTGTGGTGATGTTAGCACCGATCAGGCTATCGCCTTCGTTCAAGTTAATAGCAATAATACCACTTGCACGCTGACGGCTGTATGCAGTCAAAGGTGTTTTCTTAACGATACCACTTGCCGTCGCCATGACGATAAACTTATCTTCTTCGTATTCACGAACCGGTAAAATTGTCGTAATACGCTCATCAGCTTCGAGTGGTAACAAGTTGACAATTGGCTTTCCGCGCGCAGCACGTGATGCAAGCGGCAGCTGGTAAACTTTCAACCAATACAAGCGGCCAGAAGTGGAGAAACAAAGAATTGTATCGTGAGTATTTGCAACGAGTAGACGTTCGATAAAGTCTTCATCTTTCATCTTAGTTGCAGATCGCCCTTTACCACCACGACGCTGAGCTTCGTAATCGCTAAGAGGTTGATACTTCACATAGCCTTCGTGAGAAAGCGTAACTACAACGTCTTCTTCGTTGATCAAATCTTCTAAACTGATATCGTGCGCAGCAGCAGTGATCTCTGTGCGACGCTCATCACCATACGTTTCTTTGATTTCAACTAACTCATCGCGGATCACTTCCATCAAACGCTCTGGAGTAGAAAGGATGTACAGTAGTTCAGCGATAAGATCGAGTAGTTCTTTGTATTCTGCTAGAATTTTCTCGTGCTCAAGACCCGTTAATTTGTGTAGTCTTAAGTCTAGGATTGCTTGGGCTTGTTGCTCAGACAAATAGTACTGACCATCACGGATCCCTAATTCTTCCGCTAACCAATCTGGACGTGCAACATTTTCTTCGCCAGTACGCTCAAGCATTGATTTAACGTTACCAAGATCCCAAGCTCGCGCAGTTAGCGCCGCTTTCGCTTCCGCTGGTGTTGGTGACTTACGAATAAGCTCAATGATCGGGTCAATGTTGGCTAGCGCAATTGCGAGGCCTTCAAGCGTATGCGCTCTGTCTCTAGCCTTACGAAGGTCAAATACAGTACGACGCGTTACGACTTCACGACGGTGAATAATAAACGCATCAAGCATTTCTTTCAGGTTGAAACACTTAGGCTGGTTGTTGTCTAGTGCAACCATATTAATGCCAAACACAGTTTGTAGTTGTGTTTGTGCGTATAGGTTGTTTAGTACAACCTCACCTACTTCACCGCGTTTGATTTCAATAACAATACGCATACCGTCTTTATCCGACTCGTCGCGTAGTGCACTGATCCCTTCAACCTTTTTGTCTTTAACAAGCTCTGCAATCTTTTCGATTAGTCTTGCTTTGTTAACCTGATAAGGAATTTCATGAACGATGATAGTTTCTTTGTTTGTTTTTTCATCGACTTCGATTTCAGCTTTCGCGCGGATATAGATCTTACCACGGCCTGTTTTATAGGCTTGTTCAATGCCGTTTTTACCGCTAATGATGGCGGCAGTCGGGAAATCAGGACCCGGAATATAGTCGATTAACTCTTCAATGGTGATGTCTGGATTTTGGATCACAGCCAAACAGCCATTGATCACCTCAGTTAAGTTGTGAGGTGGAATATTGGTCGCCATACCAACCGCGATACCAGATGAACCATTCACCAATAAGTTAGGCACTTTAGTTGGTAACACATCTGGAATTTGCTCTGTACCATCGTAGTTTGGTACATAATCAACGGTTTCTTTTTCAAGGTCAGCAAGTAACTCGTGAGCGACTTTCGCCATACGTACTTCGGTATAACGCATCGCAGCTGCAGAGTCACCATCGACAGAACCAAAGTTACCTTGTCCATCTACGAGCATATAGCGTAGAGAGAAAGGCTGAGCCATACGTACAATAGTATCGTAAACCGCACTATCACCATGCGGGTGATATTTACCGATTACGTCACCAACTACACGAGCTGACTTTTTATAAGGTTTGTTCCAGTCATTTTTAAGTTCATTCATCGCGAACAATACACGACGGTGAACAGGCTTTAGGCCGTCACGTACGTCAGGTAATGCACGACCTACGATTACACTCATTGCATAATCTAGGTATGAATTTTTTAATTCATCTTCGATATTGACTGGCAGGATTTCATTGGCGAGATCAGACATTTGACTCCACTTTCCTTCAGTGTCCACCCCTTTTGTGTCACACTACAACTTGTGTTGAGATGCTATCTGAATATCAAATTGCTTTTTCTGCTGAAGCGCCAATTAAACGCGCTTCAAAAAATAGCCGAATTGCCTCAGAGTATCAGCGGGGGCTTTGTTTATTATAAAATTCGTCAAGCATGCTAACACACTTTTTACCGTTTTACAGGTGCTATTTTTATCTAATCCCCTTTATAATGCGCTCAATTCGACGAGGAAGTTTTTTATGACCGAACATCAAAATGTAGACCCTAATGAAATCGCCAAATTTGAAGAAATAGCAGAGCGCTGGTGGGACAGAGAGGGAGAATTTAAACCATTGCACGACATTAACCCGTTGAGGTTGGACTTTATTAACGATAAATGTGAAGGCCTATTTGCAAAAACAGTATTGGATGTCGGTTGTGGTGGTGGGATTTTAACAGAAAGCATGGCTAAGCTAGGTGCAAATGCAACCGGTATCGATATGGGTCAAGAGCCGCTTAACGTCGCAAAGCTTCACTCATTAGAGGTCGGTGTTAACGTAGACTATCAAAAAGTGCCAGCGGAAGAATTCGCAGCCTTGCACCAAGGTGAATTCGATGTAGTAACTTGCATGGAAATGTTAGAACACGTACCAGACCCAGAATCCATTATTCGTTCTGTCTCACAGCTAGTTAAGCCCGGCGGTCATGTATTTTTTTCTACCTTAAATAAAACTACAAAAGCGTATTTACTGGCTATCGTCGCCGCAGAAAAACTGCTTAAAATGGTTCCTGAAGGCACGCATGAGCATGATAAGTTTATTCGCCCTTCGACCTTAATAGACTGGGCTGAAAAGTACGACCTCAAAGTTAGAGCGGCGACAGGGATTAACTACAACCCTATCGGCAAAACATTTACCTTAACTAAAGACGTTTCAGTTAACTACATTCTACACTTTGAGAAGCTGGCATGATCCAAGCGGTACTATTTGATTTAGACGGCACCTTGCTGGATACCAGTGATGACTTGGGAGCTGCACTAAACTACGTTTTAACTGCTAATAAAATGCCTACTGTCGGCAAACAGGTATATAGTAGTGCGATTTCAAACGGCGTAGCAGCGATGTTGCAGGTAGGATTTGGTGAGTCATTAAAGCACTACGACATCCAAGTCTTACGTCAGGGTGTACTCGACTACTACCTGGCGAATTTATCTGTACATTCCCAATGCTTTGCGCAAATTGGTGAGTTATTAGCGGTACTTTTAGAAAAAGAGATTCAGGTTGGGATCATGACAAACAAACCTGAGTTTTTAACACTTCCGCTACTAAAACAGATCCCTGAACTTGCAAAGATCGAGACAGTCGTATGCGGAGATACACTGGCGGTGGCCAAACCTCATCCTGAGCCTTTACTGTTAGTGGCGTCAAAATTGGGGGTTTTACCTGAGCAGTGTATTTATGTTGGAGATGCCGAGCGAGACATTATTGCTGCAAAATCCGCAAAAATGATTAGTGCAGCAGCAATGTGGGGATTCATTCCATCTGAAGCTGAAGCTAAGTCTTGGCATGCGGATCTCTATCTTACTAACCCATTAGACACGTTATCGCATATTTAGTGTCGATAAAAAAATAAAACACCATATATTGTGTTTTTGCTATAATAGATACGAATTTGTGTAGAAAAAAATCAGTTAGAATTTTTTTTTATTTTTGCTGAAAAGTATCATCTTTTTGTTGATTTTTCTTTGTGGGCAGATAAGTGGATTGTCATAGGTTAGTGGATACTTACATAAATAAATTATCCCAAACTTATCCACAATTCTGCCCGAGTTGTTCTCTTGCAAATTCACGTCAACCCCACTATCTTGTGATCCCTAGCCACTAGGGCACCATATATAGTGGTGGTTTGCTAAACAATTTTATATTCGTGCGATATCTAAAGCGCGTTCCTAAGGAATACAGGCACATAACATGAACCAACAGCTATCTGTATGCAAAAGAAACGGTCGCAAAGAACCGTTAGATCTAGATAAGATCCATCGTGTCATTACATGGGCGGCAGAAGGCCTAGATAACGTCTCAGTTTCTCAGGTTGAATTAAAGTCACATATCCAGTTTTATGACGGTATTCGTACTGGTGATATCCACGAAACGATTATTAAAGCTGCAGCCGATCTGATCTCAAAAGAGTCTCCAGATTATCAGTATCTAGCCGCTCGTTTGGCCATTTTCCACTTACGTAAGAAAGCCTATGGCTGTTTTGAGCCGCCGCACTTACACGACCATGTGGTAAAACTGGTTGAAGACAAGCGCTATGATCAGCACCTTCTTGCTGACTACACAAAAGCAGAGTTTGATGAGCTAAACAGCTACATCGACCATAGCCGAGATATGAACTTCAGCTATGCAGCCGTTAAACAGTTAGAAGGTAAGTACCTTGTACAAAACCGCGTGACGGGTGAGATCTATGAAAGTGCGCAGTTCTTATATGTTCTTGTTGCTGCAAGCCTGTTTGCAAACTACCCGAAAGAAACGCGTCTAGATTACATTAAGCGATTCTACGATGCGGTTTCAACATTCAAGATTTCATTACCAACGCCAATTATGGCTGGTGTTCGTACGCCGACACGTCAGTTTAGCTCATGCGTACTGATTGAATGTGCTGATAGCCTAGATTCAATCAACGCAACTTCTTCTGCGATTGTAAAATACGTCAGTCAACGCGCTGGTATTGGTATTAACGCAGGTCGTATTCGTGCACTAGGTAGCCCAATCAGAAATGGTGAAGCGTACCACACGGGATGTATTCCGTTTTATAAGCACTTCCAAACGGCTGTTAAAAGCTGTTCTCAAGGCGGTGTACGTGGTGGTGCAGCGACTCTATTCTACCCGCTTTGGCATCTTGAAGTTGAAAACCTATTAGTACTAAAAAATAACCGTGGTGTTGAAGAGAACCGCGTACGTCATTTAGATTATGGCGTGCAGTTCAACAAAACCATGTATAGCCGCCTAATTAAAGACGACTATATTACGCTATTCAGTCCATCAGATGTGCCTGGTCTTTATGATGCATTCTTTGAAGATCAAGATAAATTCGAAGAATTGTATGTTAAGTACGAGCAAGACGAGTTTATTCGTAAGAAACGCATTAAAGCGATTGAATTATTCTCAATGTTTGCGCAAGAACGTGCGAGCACTGGTCGTATTTATCTCCAAAACGTTGACCACTGTAATACACACAGCCCGTTTGACTCTAAGGTTGCACCGATCCGCCAGTCAAACCTATGTCTTGAAATTGCACTACCAACGAAGCCGCTAAGTCATGTAAATGACCCTGAAGGCGAAATTGCGCTTTGTACGCTTTCAGCATTTAACTTAGGTGCCATCAAGTCTTTAGATGAGTTAGAAGAGTTAGCTGAGCTTGCGGTTCGCGCACTTGATAACCTATTAGACTATCAAGACTACCCTGTTCCTGCTGCGTACAATGCAACGATGGGACGCCGTACACTGGGTATCGGTGTGATTAACTTTGCTTATTATCTTGCAAAGAATGGTGTTAAGTACTCAGACGGTAGTGCTAACGGCCTAACACACAGAACATTTGAAGCGATCCAATACTATCTGATGAAAGCATCGAATGAACTAGCAAAAGAGCGCGGCGCTTGTCCTAAGTTTAACGAGACGACTTATTCACAAGGTATCATGCCAATAGACACCTATAAGCGTGACCTTGATAAAGTCTGTGAAGAGCCATTACAACTTGACTGGGATGCATTAAGAGCAAGTATCCAAGAACACGGTATGCGTAACTCAACCTTGTCTGCGTTGATGCCATCAGAAACATCATCGCAAATTTCAAATGCGACAAACGGTATTGAACCACCTCGCGGTCATATCAGCGTTAAAGCAAGTAAAGATGGTATCTTGAAGCAAGTTGTACCTGAGTACGAGCGCCTCAAAGATAACTATGAGCTACTTTGGGATATTCCATCTAACGATGGTTACCTTGCGCTAGTTGGTATTATGCAGAAGTTCATCGATCAAACTATCTCTGCAAATACCAATTATGATCCAAGTAAGTTTGAAGCGGGTAAAGTTCCTATGAAGCTATTGCTAAAAGACTTACTCACCGCGTACAAACTTGGTGTTAAGACACTTTACTACCATAACACACGCGACGGTGCTTCAGATGCTCAAGATGAGTTGAAACCAGAAGCAGAAGACGATGGGTGTGAAGGCGGCGCTTGTAAGATATAACTTTTTATGCGGGTGGTCTTCACCCGCTTTTTTAGGTATTGAGTAACACATTTATGGCATATTCTACGTTTAGCAGAAATCATAACGACCAATTAAAAGAACCGATGTTTTTCGGGCAAACTGTTAATGTATCTCGCTACGACCAACAGAAGTTCCCTATTTTCGAAAAGCTAATTGAAAAGCAATTATCGTTTTTCTGGCGTCCTGAAGAAGTAGACGTAAGTAAGGATAGATT
This sequence comes from Pseudoalteromonas sp. GCY, assembly GCF_016695175.1. Taxonomy (NCBI): domain Bacteria; kingdom Pseudomonadati; phylum Pseudomonadota; class Gammaproteobacteria; order Alteromonadales; family Pseudoalteromonadaceae; genus Pseudoalteromonas; species Pseudoalteromonas sp. GCY. The sequence goes on along the minus strand of NZ_CP068023.1, from coordinate 1,996,761 downwards.
GGACTTTCAGGCACTTCCTGAGCACGAAAGACATATCTTTTTGAGCAATCTAAAATATCAAACATTGCTAGACAGTGTTCAAGGTCGCTCTCCAAACGTTGCACTTTTGCCGATCGTCTCCATCCCTGAACTTGAAACTTGGATCGAAACTTGGGCGTTTAGTGAAACGATCCACAGTCGCTCTTACACTCACATTATTCGTAATGTAACGCAAAACCCTGAGTTAATCTTTGATGACATTGTAGGCAATGACAAAATTGTTGAACGTGCGGATGCAGTTACCAAGTATTACGATGAACTGATTGAAAAGGTAAGCCTTTATAATCAGTACGGCGAAGGCAAACATGAAATTAACGGCACAACGGTCGTCATTAACTTATTTGAACTTAAAAAGGTCCTGTACCTTTGTATCATGTCGGTAAACATCTTAGAAGCGATCCGCTTCTACGTGAGCTTTGCCTGCTCGTTTGCTTTTGCTGAGCGAGAGCTTATGGAAGGTAATGCAAAGATCATCAAGCTGATTGCTCGTGATGAGGCGCTTCATTTGTCTGGCACACAGCACATGCTAAATATCATGCAAGAAGGCAAAGACGATCCTGAAATGTCTATCGTGGCTGCCCAATGTCGTGACGAAGCGATTAAGATGTTTGTTGAAGCTGCTGAACAAGAAAAAGAATGGGCTGAGTACCTGTTTAAAGACGGTTCAATGATTGGACTAAATAAAGATATTTTGTGTCAATACGTTGAGTACATCACAAATATTCGTATGTCAGCGGTTGGTTTACCAACGCAATTTGAGACCAAATCGAACCCTATTCCATGGATCAATGCTTGGCTTGTTTCTGACAATGTTCAGGTTGCACCACAGGAAGCTGAGATCAGCTCATACCTTGTTGGACAAATCGACTCTCAAGTAGATGCCTCTGACTTTGGCGATTTCGACTTGTAATGGTTGAAAAGCCATCCTTCCTAATTCAGGTTGAGAATATTGAGGAGCCACTGGAATATGTGGCTTCTTCGTCTTCGATACTCGAAACCCTTGAAGCCGCAAATATTGAAGTCCCCTATCAATGTCGCGAGGGTTTTTGCGGCGCCTGCCGCGCCAAGCTCATTGAAGGACAAACACAGTACGCGAATGAACCACTTGCTTTTGTGAGAGATGGGGAAATTTTATTGTGCTGCAGCAGACCCACAAGCCATATTAAAATAGAGTTGCCGTAAATAACCAAAACCCGAGAGATAACAACTTGTCTAGTAGCCGTTATCCCTAACTAATACGTTAAATCAGCTTGGTAATTTGAGTACGAATGTAGTGTTCACTATCAGTAACACTCATCGCCCCATTTTCAAAAATCACATCCCAATGCAAACTTCGCGTCAGCATTTCACACAATTCAACCACAAAGTCCCTAGGAATACTAAACACAGAGAAAGATCCAATAAACTGCAATTGCGCTCGATGCTCTTCAAACCATTGCTCACCGTCAGCACACAACACCACAACCTTGGCATAAAGTTTTTCATACTTGAGTATCTCATCGACCTCTAAGGTACCAATAAACAAAGCAACTTCAACCTGTTCGTTGTCATCTTCTAGCCATACATCCGGCCAATGTTTTTTCTCCGCCTTGCTCCACTTTGCCGGCTTATCAAAAGACAGTGCGCAGATCCCAAGCAGTTTCATCGCAAAATGCTCGCTACTTTCTTTTGACAACATGGCAGTAGTAAACGCTTCTTCATGGTGGCTATGGTGAAATAAGTCAGCAACCTTAATCCTTGCCTTGAAAACAAATGGCTTATTCATTATGTTGTGCTCACTTTAGCTTGTTTCTTAACTATAGCTGTAATTCTAATTTCAACAATAACTAAGTTATAGTATAACGTTATTGATCCACAAAATTTGTAGTGTTATATTATCACTCTATTAGTCGAACAGCTCACTCGTTCAATACATAACCTAACTCGTGGTAATAAAAATATGTTTAAGCAGTCTCTTATCGCCAGCGCATTAATTTCAATAATAGGTGCAGCGCCAGCTTATGCTGCACAACTAACAGGTAAAATTGTTGATGCAAACAACCAACCGCTCAGTAACGCCACTATCCACCTTCATGGCAAAAGCAAATCGGTAAAGTCAGATAAATTTGGCCAATTTACGATTGAGCTTGATGCTGACTCGCAGCTTCATATCTCAAAGCCAAACTACTTAGACCATCGTATTAATGTTACCGAAGAACAAGGTTTCGTACGTGTTGAGCTAACACCAACGTCCGTTGAGAGCATAGTTGTTTATTCTTCTGCCCTACACAAAAATAGTATGGAAATGACCTCTCCAGTGAGTGTATTAAGCGGTGATGAACTAAAAAACCGTGCAAAACCCACACTGGGTGAAACACTAAAAGGCCAACCTGGGATCAATGCCAGTTATTTTGGTCCGGTAAGTTCAAGCCCTATTATCCGTGGCTTAGATGGACCACGAGTCAAAATCACGCAAAATGGGTTAGACAGTAGCGATGCCTCGCGCGTTGGTCCGGATCACGCCAACACTAATGACTCACTAGCCGCACAGCAAATTGAAGTACTAAGGGGCCCTGCAACCCTACTTTACGGCTCAGGTGCAATCGGTGGTGTGGTTAATGTTGTTGATAATCGTATTCCGACAGACGTGATCGATAGCCTTCAGGGCGCTGCCGACTATAGCCATGATACCAACTCAAATACCAATACCTTTGCGGTATTATTAGAGTCCGGCTTTGACGGATTTAACTTCCATTTCGATGGCGTTAAGCGTAAAGGTGGTGATTATGAAACCCCAAATTTTGCGTTACCGCACGACGAACATGAAGAACATGAGCATGAAGGCGAAGGTCATGCCCACGAAGCAGAAGAACATGAAACAGAGTACGCCAATCGCGTCGACAATACCTTTATAGATTCTGAGCAATTTAACTTAGGTACAAGTTACGTCGGCGATCATCTGACCGTTGGTTTCTCTTATGGCCGTGTTGATACGGACTATGGCATTCCTGCTCACTCTCATATTGGTCATGACCATGATCACGAGCATGAAGAGGAAGGGCATGACCACGAAGAAGAATCCGTATTTGCTCGAGTAAAGCAAGACCGTTGGCAAGGGCTTGTAAATTATGCAGTACACAGTGACTGGCTTGAATCTGTTGGCCTACGTGTCGGCTACACCGATTACGAACACGCTGAAATTGAAGATGGAAACATTGGTACTGTATTTGAAAATGATACAACCGAGTTACGCTTAACCGCAGAGCACCGCTTAGGAGAGTGGCACGGCACTGTTGGTTATCATTTCTCCGACAGCGATTACGCCGCAAATGGTGCGGAAGCTTTCACGCCATCGACCAATACCAAAACTCACGCACTTTATATCCTTGAAGAACGTCGTTTTGGAGACTTCACACTTGAGTTAGGTGCTCGTATTGAAGACTACCAGTTATCAAGCAAAGGCAATCAACTGGAAGCGTACGAAGAAGATCATGACCATGAAGGTGAACACGACCATGGTGGTAACTTAGATAATGGGTTTATTTCTTATGACCTGGAAATGACTAATCTAAGCTTGTCTATTGGTGGCGTGTACGACTTTGCTGAAGGCCAAAACGTTGCCGTTTCGCTGTCTCGCTCGGAGCGCGCACCATTAACCGCCGAATTGCTTTCAAATGGCATTCATATCGCAACTAGCACCTATGAACTAGGGCTTGGTTATGAGCTAGAAGGTGATCATTTGCACTTTGAGCCGCAAGATATCGAACAAGAAACATCAAACAACCTAGACATCAGCTTTAGAAAGTTCTCAGGCGACTTTGGCTATACCGTTAATTTCTTCTACAACGACATCGAAAACTTCTACTATCAGGCATTAACAGACTATATCTATAGTCCAGAGCACGGTTTAGAAGTGGCGGATCATGCACATGAAGGCGCTGTTCCGGTGTTTAAGTTTGAAAGCAGTGATGCCAAACTATACGGTCTTGAGTTTGATGCCCATTATAAACTAAGCAACTTTGCACGCGTCAAAGTGTTTGGTGATTCGCTGACAGCCAAATTAGATAACGACGAATATTTGCCACGTATCCCAAGCAACAAGCTAGGTCTTGATTACGAACACAGTTACGAGAATCTAACAGCTAATTTCACGGTGACACATTACTTCAAGCAAGACAACATCGCGAGCTATGAAAGTGAAACTAAGGGCTATACGCTAGTGGATATGTCGTTTAACTATGATTTTGAGTTTATGGGCAGTGACATGGTTGGTTATGTTAACCTTGATAACCTAACAGATGAGCTAGGCTTTGTGCATAGCTCGTTTATCAAAGAGCAAGCCCCACTTCCAGGTCGTAATATCAAGCTTGGTATCAGAGGCTACTTTTAATACCGATTCCTTTCTTTTATAGAAACCAAAAAGCTACCTCTTATCGGTAGCTTTTTTATTTGGATTGTTTATATCCCATCACCTTTTTTACTCAACGTGATGAAATTCTCAAAGTTGGTGGCGTTTGAAATATCAAGCGTGAACCTGTGGTTATTCACCCAACGAGATAATATCCAATCAATGTTAGGGTCTTTCAAGTCACGTAGTGCAAGGATAAAGTCGCCTGTTGATGCTCCGCTTTTAACATTTGCTGCATAAAAGGTACGTAGTAAATGATTAAACCTTTCCTCTCCTAGCTCATGATGCAAGAGCGCAAAAAATAGCGCCCCTACCGAATAGGCATCGAGCCCTGCTTTTCCATACTCTTCAAACGTAGTCGTTAAATATTTTGGCTGTTTACCAAATTGTTTCTTTGCCCGTTTTAACACGTTTGTCATATGCGAGCTTAAAGACACCGTTTTATTCAACCGCGAATCAGTTAAATACTCTAAAAAGGTCGCCTTGCCTTCATTCCAGCGCGGTGAGTAACTTTCATTCGAACGTGGATCCCATAAATGACTAAGTTCATGATACAGGCGGGTTACCTCCACAAACCCTTCGCTGTCTTGGATAATCGCGGTAACGTCAGCTTGTGCACCAAACCCCTTTGGGATCTCTATAAAGCTAAACTCACCAGTACTTTGACGTTGACCAAACCAGCTTTCATACAATGTTATGGTTTGTTTTGCCTTTTCTATATAATCAGTTGCATATTTATTTCCCGGTAACGTAAATAGCTTAAAGCCATGCCCTTTTGTCACGGTATATGGTGCAACCATGAAGTCCATTCTCCATGAGGGTTTCTGATTTTTGTAAGAATACACCTTTCGGCCATGACTGGTTTCTATTACGCCTAGTAAAATGCCACCATTTGCTACTACTAAGCCACTATCCACTTCGATGTCAGCAGTGTAGTTATACAACTTCTGCCAAAAGCGTGACGCGCGATTTACCCTATCATCAGGCACTGTGATGAGCGGATAAGCATATGCGTCCATACGAATAATAGAAAATAAAGGGGTGATGTCATCTTTAATGTAACCCATCCCAGTTTCCACATATCCCTTTATATGGCCAGAATAATTAACAGTAAAAGTTGTTTGTTGATCTGGTTGGAGCGCCTCAGATAACGATAATTTAATATAATTAGACTGAAATAGTGAGTCATCAATATTACTTACTACTCGTTGTGTATAGTTGAGGGACTTACCCGCTTCCGAAGTGATATCAACAACACTAAGCAAGCGATAAAGTCTTAAAGGGATTACTCTAGTTGGTGTTGTTCCTTGATTTTTAACCGTTATCGTTGCGCTGCCAGATAGACTGCTTGTTTGTGTATGTATGTTGAGATTGAGATGATAGTTGGTTGCAAATGTTTCTATTTTTTCAATACTGGGGAGCTCGTTTGCTGAAGCAGAAATGCAGCTTAGCCACAAAAAAATACGTAGCAAATACATCGTCTATCCTTAATATTATTTTGTTGTTTTAACAAAAATAGAGCGGAAGGCGTGTTTTTACTACCATATTTTTTTGTATCATTGTTTTAGATCAAAAAACAAAATTTGTTAATCACTAAATCTGCTAGGTTCTCGTACCAAAGATTTTGTCACCGGCATCACCAAGCCCAGGGACTATATATCCTTTCTCATTTAAATGGCTATCTAATGCTGCCGTGTATATTTCAACATCAGGGTGCGCTTCTTTCACCAGCTTTACTCCCTCTGGCGCCGCTACCAACACAATCGCTCTGATCTCTTTTGAACCTGCTTTTTTTAGCATGTCGATAGTAGCAATCAGCGAGCCACCTGTCGCAAGCATTGGATCAATAACTAATGCAAGTCTAGCATCGATATTGCCCACCAATTTTTCGAAATAAGGCACCGGTTCAAGTGTTTCTTCGTTACGCTGTAAACCCACAACACTCACTTTTGCCGCTGGGATCAGCTGCAGTATGCCATCTAGCATCCCCAAACCAGCTCTTAAAATTGGCACCAAGGTGATCTTTTTGCCTGTCAGCCTTTTAACTGTTAACTCGTTACCGTCCCAAGCGGAGATGACCTGATCACTCAACGTCAGATCTTTTGTTGCTTCGTAAGTGAGTAAGTTGCCAACTTCCGAGACAATTTCGCGAAAATTTTTGGTTGATATCCCCTGCTCTCGCAAGAGTCCAAGTTTATGCTGAACTAATGGGTGATCAATTACATGTAATGCCATGGCTGCGTATCCTTATAAACTGCTAAAGAAATCTTCTGGTTTGTGTCTTATAGGCTTTGTACACTGCACCGTAGGCGTGCCTAAATAAAGATAGCCAACGATCTCATCTTTTTCATCGAGACCAAGTTGCTTTTTCACTTCTGGGCTCTGAGCAAAGTAACCAGTTCGCCACACACCAGATAACCCCTGTGCAAAAGCTGCTTGCTGCATAGCAAGTACACTACAACCGGCACTTTGAATTTGCTCAATACGAGGCACTTTTGGATGTTCTTGATAAGGAGATACTGCGATGATCAACATTGGCGCGCGCTCTGGTAACTGTCTCGCTCTGTCTATTATCCGTTGTTCTTGCTGCTCTTTCACCGCCGCTTGATAGTAGATTTCACCTAGCTTTTCGCGGCTTTTTTCTTCGACTGTAATAAATCTAAACGGTGTTAAGCCACCATGATCTGGCACTTTTAGTGCTGCTTTTTTAATGATTTCTAACTGAGCTGGATTAGGTCCAGGAAAAGACAGATTGCTATCTGACTGGCGTGTTAAGAGTAATTCTATGGCGTCCATTAACTCATCCCGTGTTGTGCCTTCAAAATGGCCGTGAATTATACCAATTTGACTTATTACGTGTCTCGAAATAGACCACCTACCTAAGCAAATTGGTATTACGTGGCTTGTAGTCTATCATTTTCCCTTAAATTCGACCACGCGACATCACGGATTTCTGGATAGCACCCTTGCAATATTTCGTTTTACTCTGGAAGTAAATCGCGTTGTTTCCTATCAATAAGTATCCTCAACCAATAGTCAACACTGACATAACGTCCACCACCGGTAAAAAATAGTGAAAGTAGTAATACAAAGTAAGTTGCCGCAAATTCAATTCCATTGTTTAAAATAACAATATTGCCTTTTTCGTAGAGATAATTCGGTCTGCCATTTTCTTCGACTATCTCTTTAATTAAATCCAAACGTTGCTTTGCTTCTACGCTATTATCTAAGCTCACTTTAGCTTCGTCAAAGCCAAGCCAATCTAATACTTTAGCTGCGCTAGTATCGGGATTTGTTGGCGTTACCGAAAACCAACCATGCTCCAAATGAACCGTCGTTGCAGCAACAACCATAGTCACCATGAGCGGAATAGACACTAAACGAGTAAGCAGGCCAAACAAAATTAACCAACCACCTAAAAACTCCGTCCAAGCGGCGAGAAAGGCAAGCAAGTCAGGAAAAGGTAATCCTAAGCCCCATTCACTATTGCCAAACCATGCGACAATATTGGGATCGGCGAGGAGGCTTTGTAAAAATGTCGCGTCCGGATTAGCCAAATTTAATTTATTGTAACCTGCAATGATCATAACGGGCGCAAGAATAAGGCGCATAAGTAATGGCGCGAGACCAGAAAAATGTTGAGATAAATGTTGTAGTTGCCGATACGGCTTTAGTAGGTTGGCAAGCATATGCGGTCCATAGTTGATGTTTGAATTATCAGTATAGACCGCAGATTGGGTTGGGTTATTTCGTTAGGGCCTGTTAATCTTTCAAGTTTGTTTTTGCAGCAGTTTGATTGGTATTTATACAAGGCAGAGCCTGCGTAGCATAGTTGTTCTATGTGAGTCAGGCGATAACACAGTAGAAATGCCAATCAAGCGCTGCCCTTTGGGTTCACCTGAGTGCGCTTTGTTCATTGTTGCTCAACTCTTGCTTAGATTACTAGGCGGCAAGTCGAGCGTCGCGACCAAAACACACTCAGGAGAACAAAAATCAAACAGCAAAGATCAACAGACCCTAGATCTTTCTTGCTACCTGAAGGGCCTCTGCAATCGCTCGCTTAGCATCAATCGCTGCTGCCAGTTTGGCCCCACCAATAACGTGATGATTTTCTGGTAGTGCCTCTTTATCGAACAAGCTATCGTTAGAAACTTGTCCAATACAAGCAATGACCGTATCTACGTCTAACAGTTGCTCTTCACCTGCAACTCTTACAGTCAAACCTTGATTATCAAAGCTGATATATTCGCATTCTGCAATTTGCTGAACATTGTGATGTTTTGCAACGGCTCTGTGGATCCAACCTGTGGTCTTACCTAAGTCTTTACCAAAACGTCCTTCAGAACGTTTTAACATATAAATCGGCCTTTGCTCTTGTGATGGTCGCGCTTCACATTCTATTCCCCATTGTGATTTAAAATCAGGAATAGTTTGTTCTCGCTGTTCAGTTAAAAACGCCACCATGTCAAAGCCAATACCACCTGCGCCTAAAATAGCAATTTTATTGCCTAGTTCTACTTCACCTTTTATAACTTCGTCATAGGCAAACACACGTTTTCCATCTGCGCATTCTATTTTCGACATACGTGGGCTTACACCCGTTGCAAATACCACATCATCAAACGCATTTGCCATTGTTTCTTCGTATGGTGTATTTAGGCAAAGCTCAACACCTAAGCGATTTATTTCGCTGACATAGTATTTAAGCGTATGTTGGAAGTCTTCTTTACCTGGTATTCGCATCGCTAAATTAAACTGACCACCAAGCTCGCTACCTTTATCAATCAACTTAACTTGGTGGCCTTTTTTAGCGAGATAGTAACTTACAGACAATCCAGCAGGCCCTGCCCCCACAACGAGTACTTGTTTTTTCCTTTGGGCGGTATGAAGTGGATAATCCAATTCAAATCCCGCTTGTGGATTCACCAAACATGTTGCTCGTTTGCCTTTGAATACATGGTCTAAACAACCCTGATTACAGCCGATGCAAATATTGATTTGCTCCGAGCGCTGCTCTTGATATTTGTTAAAGAATTCAGGATCAGCGAGTAACGGACGCGCCATAGAAATAAGATCGGCATCCCCTTTAGCTAAAATGTCGTTAGCAAGATCTGGCGTGTTAATCCTATTCACTGCTACAACAGGTATATCAACGGCTTGCTTTAATCTATGTGACGCTTCACGATAGGCACCTGGAGGCACCATCGACGCAATTGTTGGAACGCGTGCCTCATGCCAACCAATACCGGTGTTAAGAATATCCACACCTGCCGCGACCAAAGCTTTGGCTTGAAGCACAACTTCTTCTGGTGTTGAGCCATTTGGGATTAAGTCCATGACCGACAGACGAAAAACGATAATGAACTTTTCGCTCACTTTTGCTCTAACCGCTTTTACAATATCTGTTGCCAATCGCATTCTGTTTTCTAAGCTACCACCATACTCATCAGTGCGCTTATTGGTATGACCCGCCATAAACTCATTGATTAAATAACCCTCTGAGCCCATGATCTCCACACCATCGTAGCCTGCTTTTTCGGCCAATTTAGCTGAGTGAGCAAAGTCTTTAATCGTACCTTTGATGGCGCTTACGCTCATTGCTTTTGGTTTATATGGATTAATCGGTGCTTTAATCGCACTAGGTGCAGTGTTGAATGGATGGTAAGCATAGCGCCCTGCATGTAGTAACTGTAGACAAATTTTGCCACCATGTTTATGTACTACATCAGTGTATGCTTTGTGTTTAATTACATCGTATAGCGAGTTAAAAGAAGAAGAAATTGGTGTCAACTTACCGCGTAGATTCGGACTATAACCACCTGTTACGATCAGGCCCACTCCACCTTTTGCTCGTTCTTCATAAAACGCAGCCAGTCGCTTTCGGTTGTGCCACCCTTCTTCAAGCCCGGTATGCATTGATCCCATTACCAAGCGATTACGCAAACTGGTATGTTTAAGTTGTAGTTCTTGTTCTAACATTTGCCGCCCCACAAAACTGGTCTTACCTGTGAACATTAACGTTTTTTTATTATTTGGCAAGTCTTAAGGAGAAAGAAATTAACGAATTTGGCAGCATTGGCGATATTTCAATCATGAAAATACTTCGTTACGTTTTTCTATTATTCATGAAACTCGCTCTGATATATGATAAATGTATAGAGTTGTATTGAAGTTAAGCATAAGGGATCATTTTGAAACTGATAGCGAATATTTTTAAAGGCATTTGGGCCACACTGAACTTTTCCAGGCGATTAATTTTAAATCTGCTGTTTTTATTCATTCTTATCGCCATCGTGATAAGCATTGTATCGGGTGAGGATCAGGTTAAGGTCGAAAATAAAAGCGTACTACGTTTAAACCTGAACGGTATCATAGTTGAGCAATTGACCTATGTTGACCCTGTTGAGGCGGCAATGAGTGATGCTTTTGGTGACTCAGAAGAGCCAAGCGAAATTTTATTAGATGATGTCATCGATGTTATCAATAAAGCAGCTCAAGATGACCGAATTACAGTGATGTATCTTGATTTACAACGTCTTCATAGCGCCCATCTCGATAAATTACGAGATATCAAAGACGCGCTCGCGCAATTCAAAGCGGCGGGCAAAAAAATATATGCCCACGGCGCCTATTACACTCAAGCTCAATATTATCTCGCCTCGGTAGCCGATGAAATTTCTCTACACCCATACGGTGGAGTTAATATCACCGGATTTGGCATGTATCCCCTGTATTTCAAAGAAGCCCTTGATAAGCTTAAAGTTACGCAACATATTTTCCGCGTTGGTACATACAAGTCGGCCGTTGAGCCTTATATTCGCAGCGATATGTCACCGGAAGCAAAAGAGTCTAATCTTGGATGGATCACCCCGCTTTGGACACAATATAAAACAGAAGTGGCCAAAAACCGCGGTTTTGATGTAGCTAATTTTGATGAAACCTTCGCAGCATTAACAGACAAAATGGAAGCTGCACAAGGCGATTCCGCCAAATACGCTATCGACAATCAATGGGTCGATGCGTTAACGACCAATCAGGCATTTGCACAGAAACTAATCGATGAAGTTGGTCTCGATGCAAAAGGAAAATCTTTTAAACAGGTCTCGTTCAATCAATATCTATCGACGATGCCGCCTAAAGAGTTTGCAGACAACCCATTCACCGAAAAAGTCGCAGTGGTTGTTGCTAAAGGTCAAATCTCTGATGGCAAGCGTAAAGCGGGTGCTATTGGTGGCGATTCAACAGCAGCACTACTTAAAAAGGCTCGCCTTAACGACAAAGTGAAAGCAGTTGTACTAAGAATTGACTCTGGCGGTGGTAGCATGTTTGCTTCTGAAACCATTCGTAATGAAGTTATCGCACTAAAAGCCGCAGGAAAACCCGTGATAGCATCAATGGGATCTGTTGCAGCTTCTGGTGGTTATTGGATTGCAGCGTCAGCTAATGAAATATGGGCATCGCCAAGTACGATCACCGGCTCTATTGGTGTATTTGGCATGATCATGACCTTTGAAAATGCAGCAAACTCATTAGGAATTTACTCTGATGGTGTTGCGACAACCGAATTAAAAGGCCAATCTCCATTCAGAGGGATAGATGGCGGCTATAAAAACCTCATCCAAATGGGCGTTGAAGATGCCTATGATAAGTTTATTTCCATGGTTGCGAATGAGCGAAACCTTGATAAGTCAGCGGTTAATGAGGTTGCGCAAGGACGTGTATGGCTAGCAACTCAGGCGCTTGATTTTGGCTTAGTTGATAAGTTAGGTAACAAAAACGATGCCATTGAAGCGGCAGCAAGTCTTGCTAATTTAGAGATGTATGATGTTATCACTATTGAACAAACACTCACAGAGCAAGAAAAGCTGATGCAGCAATTATTTGGTGCATCTATGGTGCAAAGCGCCATTAGTGCCCTTGTACCTGAGCAATCGATATTCGCAAAAACTGCATTAAATGCCCTAGACAGCGTTAGCAATACAATAGCACTACAAACTCAAATGCTAGGCCAGCTTAACGATCCAAACCATGTCTATACGCTTTGCTTAGTGTGTAACGTCTCAGCTGAGTAAAATCGATTAAGCACTGCAATTGTGGTGCTGTAATTGTTATACTGAGCCCAGATTTTATTCTGGGCTTTTTTATGAAAAGAAAAAAAATATATATCGCCTATACCGGTGGTACCATTGGTATGAAGCAATCCAGTCGCGGTTACGTTCCGGTTGCAGGATATCTAACAGATACAGTGAAAAATAACGCTGAGTTTACTCGCGATGAAATGCCGCTTTTTGATATTCATGAATATTGCCCGTTAATTGATTCGTCAGATATGTCACCGCATCACTGGCAGCTTATCGCAGATGATATTCAATCAAAGTATCACGACTATGATGGCTTTGTGGTGCTCCATGGCACAGATACTATGGCCTATACTGCCTCTGCGCTATCCTTTATGTTTGAGAACTTAACTAAACCTGTGATAGTGACTGGCTCTCAAATTCCGTTGTCACAGCTGCGCTCTGATGGTCAAGTAAATCTGTTAAACGCGATGTATTTGGCTGCTAACTACCCTATCGCCGAAGTGAGTTTGTTTTTCAACAATAAACTTTACCGCGGTAACAGAGCAATCAAAGCTCATGCTGATGGCTTCGATGCATTCGCTTCTCCAAACCTTTCGCCGCTGGCACAAGCTGGGATCAATATTCAGCTGATTGAAGGGAAATTAAGCCCTTACGTTGAGCAAAGCTTACAAGTCACCAAGATTTCACCTCAACCTATCGCGGTAATGCATTTGTATCCTGGGATCTCAACTGAAATCCTTAAGAACCTAATGCGTGGCGAGATGAAAGCGTTAATCTTATTAAGCTTCGGTGTTGGTAACGCGCCACAAGACGAGCATTTTTTAACTGAGCTTAAAGCAATCAGCGACCGCGGAGTGGTGATCATCAACCTCACCCAATGTATCCAAGGAAAAGTGAATATGGGCGGCTACGCGACAGGAAATGCGTTATTAAACTGTGGTGTGATCAGTGGCTACGATATGACACTAGAAGCGTGCTTAACAAAGCTACACTATTTATTTAGCCAGCAGCTTGAACTTGAAACGATCCGCCATTTGATGCAAGACAATCTGCGCGGTGAGCTAACTCGATAGCAATAAAGCGAAAAAGTAGCGCGACAAAAAAACCGTGGTATCGTTACCACGGCTTTTAAGTCAGCTCGAAATGCTCCGAGCGTCGATTATTATCTAACTTTTGCTTCGATATCGACAAGATCAGTAAGGTGACAAGTTTCACCACTATGTGTCTTTATGCCGTGCTCACCAAAATAATCACGCTGTGCTTGCACCAAGTGTCCATTGCTTGGCGTGCTCAGTGTTGCAATATAAGTTTGCGTCGCAGCAAGTACCGGGAAAGACAAACCAGTCGCCACAGCTTTACCTGTAATACTACGTAGTGCAAGTGCAGGCTTCTCAAGTGAATCGATAAATTCAACACCTTCAGCGATATCGTCTAAGTAATCAGCTCGGATAATACAGCCCGCACGCCAGGTTTGTAGCGTTTTATTGAGATCCACTTTCCATTGGTGTGCACGAGACGCGCCCTTAATCAGTGCAAGACCTTGGCGATAACATAGTAAACTGGCAAAATAGAATGCGTCTTTTAACTCGTCTAAATCAACCTCAATTGTTTGCGTTGATTTATTCGCATACGTCATTTCTTTCGCAGCTGGAGTATCAATAGTGTTGGTGAGATGGCGAGCTTGTACCGCAGCCACAAGCGAAGGTACGGCAATACCAAGCTCCAGTGCGTTTTGCGCCGTCCAAAGGCCAGTGCCCTTAGCTCCTACCTTATTGTCGATAAGATCGACTAAAGACTCGCCCTGCTCTGTTTCCAGACTTAAAATGTGGCTAGAAATTGCAAGTAGATAACTATTTAATTTACCTTCAGACCAAGATTCAAAAATCTCAGCAACTTCTTTAGGAGAGCGACCGGTACCCAGACGAAGCAATTGATAAAGCTCCGCAATGAGCTGCATCAACGCATACTCAATACCGTTGTGCACCATTTTAACAAAGTGACCGCTGGCAGATTGCCCAACACGCGCGAAACATGATTCATTGTTGTAGCTCGCAGCAACCTTTTCGAACCAAGGCTCGATACGCTCCCAGCCACCTTCTGAACCACTTGCCATCATTGCAGGACCATGACGTGCACCTTCGGCACCGCCAGAGATCCCCATAGTGGCAAACTCAAATTTATTCTGATATTTCAATTTACGTGCAATACCATCTTTGTAATTACTGTTACCACAGTCAACGATGATATCGTCTTTCTCAACTCCAGCTTCAACCAAATCGCTACAAACTTTATCGACTAGTTCACCTGCTGGAACGAGTAATAAAATCGAGCGAGGAGTCTCTAATCTTCTGATCATATCACCGAGATCAGACACTATGTGTAAGCGCTCCGCCATACCTAACGACTGTGCGCAACTCAATAATTCCGCACCTACTTCGGGGTTCTTGTCGTAAGCGACTAAGGTCATCCCCTTCTCAATTAGATTTAGCGCGAGGTTTTTACCCATCACACCCAAACCAACTAATGCAACCTGCATTTAGTTTCCTCCTCGGTAACATCAAAACTTTATGCGTTCGTGTATGTGCATTATACCTGAGCGACCATGATTGACCAGCGAGACACACAATTCACTGAAATCATATCGGTTCCCAAAATATGACAGCTAACACAATTCACTGTATAGCAATATAGTGACAGCAGCACGAATTCACCAATTTTGTGATAAATCTCAAATAGTCCCCTAAGCTGTAAGGTAAAATATTCGAGATTGACGGCCACTGACACCGGTGTCATAATGATGACATATAGATCATATAACTTAATTCGAGTGTTAAAAAGGGTTTTGCATAATTCTTTATGCTCTAATTAGTTAAATCGTGATTTTACAATGTGGCATGTGTAAAAAAACAGCAATTTTGATTTACTTTTAACACATTCATAAGTTTTTGCTTACCTTGATAAGCTAACAGGAGAATCTGATGCTTAGACGCACAAAAATCGTCGCAACACTGGGGCCAGCGACGGATAGAGATAACAACTTAGAAAAAATCATTCGTGCCGGCACCAACGTAGTCAGACTAAACTTTTCACACGGTGTAGCTCAAGATCACAAAAATAGAGCCGAAGCCGTTCGCGAAATTGCTAAACGCTTAGGCGTAAATGTAGCTATTCTTGCAGATTTACAAGGTCCTAAAATCCGCGTTTCAACATTTAAAGAAGGCAAAGTGTTCTTAGAAGTGGGTGCAAAATTCACGCTCGATGCAAAAATGGAGCCTGGCCAAGGTCACGTTGAAGCTGTAGGTATCGATTATAAAGAATTACCGAATGACGTAAAACAAGGTGATTTACTGTTATTGAACGATGGACTTATTCAGCTTGTTGTTGAAGAAGTACAAGGTCACTTGGTTCATACCAGTGTTAAAGTTGGTGGCGTATTGTCGAACAATAAAGGGATCAACCGCTTAGGCGGCGGCTTAACAGCACCTGCATTTACTGACAAAGACAAAGAAGACTTGATCACAGCAACAGAAATTGGTGTGGACTATATCGCGGTTTCGTTCCCTCGCAGTGGTGACGACATGCGTTACGTTAGAGGACTGGCGGAGAAAGCAGGTTCTAATGCACAATTACTTGCAAAAATCGAACGTGCAGAAGCGGTTGAAACCGTAGAAGCGATTGACGACATCGTACTGGCTTCTGATGCGGTGATGGTTGCCCGTGGTGATTTAGGTGTAGAAATTGGCGATGCCGCTCTTGTTGGTAAACAGAAGCAAATTATCAGCCGTGCTCGCTCACTAAACCGTACGGTGATCACTGCCACTCAAATGATGGAGTCAATGATTGACAACCCAATGCCAACTCGTGCTGAAGTTATGGATGTCGCAAACGCAGTGCTTGATGGCACAGATGCGGTAATGCTTTCAGCGGAAACCGCTGCTGGTGATTACCCAGAACAAACCGTCGCGGCAATGGCACGTGTGTGTTTAGGCGCTGAATCTCAACCACAGATCCATATCTCTAAACATCGTTTAGACAGCCGTTTTGCTGATACCTGTGAAACTATCGCGCTGTCAGCAATGTACGCAGCAAATCATTTAGACTCAGTAAAAGCCATTGTCGCACTAACTGAATCGGGGAATACCGCAAAATTGATGTCTCGTATCAGTTCAGGATTGCCTATTTACGCACTGTCTCGCCATCAATCAACGCTTGGGCAGGCATCACTCTATCGTGGTGTTTATCCGGTAAGATTCGACTCGACACAATGCTCAGATGATTCAACAGTTCGCGAAGCACTTGATACGCTAGTTGCAGCAGGCTCATTGGAAAAAGGCGACACAGTGATCATCACACACGGTGATAAGATGGAAACTATCGGCGCCAGTAACACGCTGAAAATCGTCACAGTGTAAAAGCGTTGAACTAGGTAGCGTTGCTGCCTAGTTCATCTTTCCTTAGAATACTCTAAAGTGTACAAGCACATAAAATACACTACGTCACCGTAGGCTAAACACGGTGCAAATCACTTTAGCCCGCGATTGTATTCGCTTTTCAGTGTCTTAGCTTGCGAGTGCAGCCTTTACTTTGTCACGGTAACTACGGCTGACTTTAAGCTCTTGACCATTCTCAAGTACCAATAAATACTCACCACTGCTTTGTGTGACCAGTTTACTGATCTGCTTAGTATTAACGATTGCAGAGCGATGTACACGCACAAATAACGTAGGATCCAACTCTTGTTCTAGATCTTTCATTGTTTTACGTAAAATATGAGTCTGACCATCGCTACAGTGTAAGCACATGTAGTCACCGGCTGCATCAATCCACTGAATTGACGATGTAGATACTCGAATGATTTCCCCTTGCTCTTTTACCGCGAGCGATTCTGGGAATTTTTTATCCTCAATTGTATCTCCTGTTGCAAGTTTTTTAAGGATTTCTTCACAGTTATTACCAGTGATCCCTGCAACAAAGCTGGCTAGCTTTTTCTTATGCGCATTGTCTTGTTGTGTTTTTAAATAGCTTTGCACTTTCTCCACCGCCTGTTTTAATCTGTTGTCATCAACGGGTTTTAAGATGTAATCCAGCGCATGGATCTCAAATGCCTTTACAGCATATTGATCGAACGCGGTTACAAATACGATAGCAGGCAATGGTTTAACACTTTCACTTAACGCTCTCGCTACTTCAAAACCGTTCATGTTCGGCATTTGAATATCGAGAAAGACCAGATCTATGTCCTCAGATTTGCATAGATCGATTGCTTGTTGACCACTGCCACACAATTCTACAACTTCGATTTCAGAAAAATCTCTTAACCTTACCGCTAGCCCTTTTCTCGCTAACGGTTCATCATCTACGATTAGTGTTCTAATTTTGCTCATTACTTCTTCGCCCTTTCATATGGAACGCGAATGTTTACCTTCAAACCAGTTGGCTCATTGTCCGAGAGCACAAATGAATAGTTGTTTTCGTACAAGGTTTTTAAACGGTCTTTGGTATTCGCTAAACCCACTCCCTGTGCACTTTTCAGTTGCCCACCTTCCAGCTCGGCGCCAGGACCATTGTCTCCTACTTCCAAGAGTAGTTCATTGGCAAACACCTGCGCTTTTATTTCAATTTTGCCGCCATGCTCTATATGGGCAATTGCGTATTTAATGCTATTTTCAATGAGTGGTTGTAGGATCAAGCTTGGTACTAGTGCCTGTTCAGCTTCTTCTGTCACATCAAGCTCGATAGATAAGCGTTCATCAAAGCGCACCTTCTCAATTTCTAAGTACAGCTTTAACGCATGTAGTTCTTGCTCAAGCGGTACCTTTTTTATTGGATCTGTATTTAATGTATGACGCAAGAAATCACTGAGCCTTGAGACCATTTGATTCGCATCTTTGTTCTCTTCAACCAATATAAGCGTCGAAATCGCATTAAGGGTATTGAATAGAAAATGCGGATTCAATTGATATCGCAGCATTTTCAATTGCGCTTCATGGGCCATAGTATTGGCTTTCAAAGCCTTTTGACGCTCACTCTGTAGCAACTGGTAATACTTAATACCAAAGTACAACCCACTCCAACAGAGTATGATATAGACAGAGTCTAGTCCCTGCTGTAAGTAATAAAACCACTCATCCGGTCGATATCCGTGACGATATATTTCCCAATGATTAAACTTTTGAACGACCGCCCATAGTGTTCCAGTTACATATGACGCCGTAAACACAACGAATATCAGCACCAACGGTGTTGCATTCCAAATTTTACGATAGAGGTATCGTAGCGGTACCGTCATCAAGCACCCTGCATAGGCATTTAATGCGATGACAAACACATAAATATCACGCATTTCAAAGACTTTTGAGCCAATATAGTTAACTAGCGCGTAGCCCAGCCAACCGGCTATTTGTAATACCCAGAAAAATCTCTGCCTGTTATCAACCAGTGATTGCCACTTCAAAATGATTATACCTCTTCTATCTTAACTGGATTATATATCAGCATGTCGTCTCTATTCACTGCTGGTGGTCTCAGTTTTTACACACCTTGCCGCAAATAAAAAAGGCACCTTAGTGCCTCAGACTGTTGAAAAAGGGCTGGACACAGATCTAGCCCTTTGATCTAATAAGCGTAGTGAGTTTAGGGAGTTCACCATGCTTAAAGACAAAACCCCTCAGCAATATGAACTAGAAATGGTCGCTATCGACCAATTGGTTCCAAAAGACCATTTAGTTCGCCTGATTGACCTTGCGATTGATTTCGAATTCATCCGCGATGAAGTCACCCATCTCTACTGTAAAAACAATGGTCGCCCAGCGGTTGACCCAGTGCGAATGTTCAAGATTTTATTTCTTGGATACCTGTTTGGCATTCAAAGCGAGCGTCGCTTGATTAAGGAAATCCAAGTCAATGTCGCATATCGTTGGTTTTTAGGTATGGGACTAGCTGAAGATGTCATCCACCACTCGACGCTAAGCCAAAACCGCATAAAGCGCTTTAAAGACAGCAACATTTATCAATCCATCTTCGATAACATTGTCCGCCAAGCGATGAAGCAAAAACTCATAGGTGGCTATAGCTTATTTGCTGACAGTACACACCTCAAAGCCAATGCCAATAAAAAGCGCTATGACATAGAAGACTTAAAAGTCAGTCCTTCAGTGTATGTAGAGCAATTGAACGAAGCGGTACTGCAAGACCGGGAGGATGAAGGAAAAAAGCCCCTGAAGTGTAAGGAAGAAACACCTTGCACAAAACCAACCAAAGTCAGCCGCACCGACCCAGATAGCGGGTTTATGGTACGGGATGAAAAGCCAAAAGGGTTCTTCTATCTAGACCATCGAATTGTGGATGGTAAACACGGCATTATTGTTGACACACACGCCACCGCAGGCAATGTCCATGACTCACAACCTATTATCTGTCGACTCGACAGAGCGCTCGATACCTTTGAGATAAACCCTATCGCGGTTGGGCTAGATGCAGGCTATTTTACCGCCGCGGTATGCCACAATCTGGAAGAAAGGCAATTAGTTGGCGTGCTGGGATACCGAAGACCAAATAAAAAGAAAGGCTACTTCGCCAAACGTGAGTATCAATATCAAGCCGATACAGATACTTACCTGTGCCCGCAAGGTGAAACTCTAATCTACAAAACAACAAGCCGAACAGGCTATCGTCACTATCATTCCGACTCAAGAAAATGTGGACGCTGTCCAGTCAGAAATCAATGCACAGCCAGTAAAAATCAAACCAAAGTTATAACGCGGCATGTTTGGCAATCAAGCGTAGAAAACGCCAATGCGATTAGGCTGAGCGACTGGGGTAAAAAGCTCTATCGACGACGAGCCGAAACGGTGGAAAGAAGCTTCGCTGATGCGAAACAACATCATGGACATCGCTACTGCAGATATAGAGGCCTGCCAAAAGTGACCGCGCAGTGCTTGTTAGCAGCGGCATGTCAAAATATGAAGAAAATGGCGCTCATGGCTGCACACTAGCAAAAAACCTCGAAAACTCCCCCCTAAAAGCCCTCAAAACGACCTTGGACACACCAAATCATAATAATTAGCCTAGCCAACACAAAAAAACCAACGCTGAAACTTACGGCAGAGAAAACTGCTCCAACAACTGGGAAAAATAAACCCCGCTTAAAAAAGCGGGGTTTATCATCAATCTGAGGCACCTTAGTGCCTTTTTTTAAAATAAATTAACCAGTTAATTTATATTCGTCTATTCAAACTGCCACTCTTAAGCAAGCTTGTCAGATGCCACTTTATAAGTAGGATCTGCTTGGCCGTCTAGCTCAACGAGATCTTTAGCCTTACTTAGCAATACTTTGCAGTCTTGGCTTAAGTGGCGAAGATGAAGCGTTTTACCAGCCTTTTTATAACGTTCAGCTAACGCATCTATTGCTTCAATTGCACTGTGGTCAGCAACACGGCTATGTTTAAATTCAACAATGATATCATCAGGGTCATTGTTAACATCAAACAATTCAGCAAAGTTTTTCACCGACCCAAAAAACAGAGGTCCATGTAATTCATACACTTTTGAGCCTTGCTCATCAATATAATTATTAGTGTATATATGTTTCGCATGCTCCCACGCGAATACGAGTGCCGAAACAATGACACCAACGCAAACTGCGATGGCCAAATCTGTAATCACAGTAACACCCGACACCAAGACGATTACAAAGGCATCTGATTTAGGGATCTTTCTAATTAATCTAAAACTTGACCATTCAAAAGTCCCTAATACCACCATAAACATTACACCAACTAACGCCGCAAGCGGGATCATCTCGATAAGGCTTGCCGCAAACAGAATAAATACAAGTAGTAATAATGCCGCTGTGATACCTGACAAACGGCTACGTCCACCAGAATTAATATTGATCATTGATTGCCCAATCATCGCACAGCCACCCATCGCACCAAACACACCACAAGTAACGTTAGCCGCACCCTGACCGATACATTCGCGGTTACTGTGACCACGTGTTTCGGTGATTTCGTCGATTAACGTGAGCGTTAATAAAGATTCAATCAAACCAATCGCTGCTAGGATAAGTGCGTATGGGAAGATGATTTTAAATGTTTCAAATGTCCATGGCACTTCGGGGATATGGAAAGCAGGAAAACCACCGGCTATCGTTGCATCTACGTTACCTGACATATCTTTCAGATAATCAAGCACATTACGAGCGTCTAAATCTAAACCAATAACAAGACCGGTTACCACTAAAATCGCCGCTAGGCTCGAAGGTACAGCCGTTGTTAGCTTTGGTAAAAAATGAATAATGGCCATAGTCAACGCCACCAAGCCTGCCATAATATATAACGCCTCACCCTGCATCCAAGTCAGCTCACCTTCGCCATTAAGTACTTTAAACTGACCAAGTTGCGCAAGAAAGATAACGATAGCTAAGCCATTTACAAAGCCTAGCATTACAGGATGCGGTACCATACGTATAAACTTGCCGAGCTTAAATATACCCGCGAGTATTTGTAGGAGGCCCATGAGTAGTACAGTTGCAAAGAGATACTCTACACCATGCTCAACAACGAGACTCACCATTACCACGGCAAGAGCCCCTGTTGCACCCGAGATCATACCCGGCCTACCACCAAAGATTGAAGTCACAAGACCGACAATAAATGCTGCATATAAACCGACTAATGGATCTACTTGTGCAACAAAAGCGAAAGCCACAGCCTCAGGCACAAGTGCCAAAGCGACCGTAAGCCCAGACAGTACATCGTTTTTAGCAGAGCTAGGCGCTTTGCTGATAAGATTAAACATCAATATCCTCTGGTGTGAATTGACTATGAACACAAAGGCGGTGGATTTTAGCAAAAAGCAGCGCCTTTAACAAATAAGATACAAGCGTGTATCGCAAACTCGTTTGCAATACATAACTCAATAAAGCGGTCTGTATTGTAGTATAGAGCAATGGTGAAAAGATGACGGTAAGCCCTACTTAACGAAGCAGGGCAACAGATCGTATTAAAGTGGTAAGGAGGTGCTGCGCTTAACGCAAGTCATCGTAACATTTGAGTGTACTTCTTGGACGAACTCTAGATTAAGTAAGTTATCACGAACAAATTGCTCATACCCTTCAATGCCTTTCGAAATGATACGCAGCATAAAGTCCATAGTACCTGCCATAGAGTAGCACTCTGTTACTTCGTCATAGCTTAAGATCAGTTTTTCAAACTCAGCAAGATTGTTACGGCCATGATTTGAGAGCCTAACATGTGCATAAACCAACATATCAAACCCGAGTTTTTTCTCGTCCAGCAATGCAACTTTGCCTTTGATGTAGCCGTCTTGCTCTAATTTAGCGATGCGACGCCAACAAGGTGACTGAGATAGTCCTACTTTATCAGCGATTTCAGCGGTAGAAAGACTTGCGTCTTGCTGTAACAATGCCAGGATCTGGCGATCTACTTGGTTTAATGACATATCTATTCTAGTTTAATTAGCACATCAGTCAGTTGACCGATGCTGATTGTTATTCCCTGAAGCATAGCAAATATAAAAGGTACAAACCGCTATGCCACTTCCACTATTTTAACCAAATCGGCCACTCATAAAAGGATTTGTCGCCTTTTCTAAGCCAATTGAGGTGTTTTCACCATGGCCCGAATGTACCACGACTTCATCAGGCAAAGTAAACAGCTTATCTTCAATAGACTGTTTTAGTTGAGCCGCATCGCCTTTTGGAAAGTCAGTACGACCAACAGAGCCTTTAAACAACACATCTCCTACTAAGACCTGTTTTGAGTTTGGTTCATAAAATACCACGTGCCCCGGAGTATGCCCTGGACAATGTCTGACTTCGAGTATTAGGTTTCCCACTTTAACCTCATCACCATCATTTAACCACTTTGATGGTAAAAAAGCTGCATGATTAGGAAAACCAAACATCTGTGATTGCATTGGCAAGGCTTCCAACCAAAATTGATCGCCCTGATGAGGCCCAATAATCTCGATGTTAAAATGTTCACTTAATACTGTACTTGCCCCCACATGATCAAGGTGCGCATGGGTAAGCAAAATCATGCTTGGCACTAATCCCCGTGCGTTCAACTGCGCAATAATTTTTTCCGCTTCACCACCTGGGTCTACAATTGCAGCGGCTTGTGTTTCTGGGCACACAATAACCCGACAATTTTGCATAAACGGGGTAACTGGAATGGTGAACACTAGCATGGTTAGTTTGCTCCAAACGACATCAAAACAGGATATTTAAGATACGCATTATCATAAAACGGAGTTCTTGCATAAAGCCACTCCATCCTCGCTTTTGGATCGTTTGCAAACTGCTTGTCTTCACGTATTTTTTTATCAAAGGCTAATGCCATAGCTGGATTTTGTTTTAGCATTTTTCGCGCAAAAGGTTCAAGTGCATAATTTTCAACATATTCTGTACGTTGGAAAATAGTATTGAAATCCCCCCAAGCAAAAAATGAGTCAGGCGCCTCTGGATGTAGTAAGTGAGTCACCAGTTCTCCAGATTTTTGCGCCGTTGCTACTTTATACCACCCACTGAGATCGACCTTGTCTGAAAGCTCCTTAATGTCAAAAGTCGCATTCACTCTAAAGCGTCCTTCAAAAGGAGCTGTATCGAACTTGTAGTCTTTTACTGTAGCTTGACTTACCTTTTCCACTACCGTTCCATCAGGTAGTTTAGAAACGGTTATTCCATGTAGTTTTAATTTTTCGATCACTTCTGGGTATGCCGGTGGAATGTAAAACTGCTCAGGAACATTCACCGTTGTTTTTACTTCCTTCTGCCAATAAATTGGCAGCTTCTCATAGTCTTGTGGCTCGCCTAAGTACTTTGCTTCCAAATGACCAGACAATGCACTTTCAAACTGCTTGTATTGGATGCCTTTAAATTGAATGTAGTCAGGCTCTTTTGCATAGCTGCGTTCAACTACCAATTGTTTAGGTGTGAATTCAGCCTCTTTTTGAACCGCTTCTCGTAGT
The DNA here is from genome assembly GCF_016695175.1 of Pseudoalteromonas sp. GCY. Classification (NCBI taxonomy): domain Bacteria; kingdom Pseudomonadati; phylum Pseudomonadota; class Gammaproteobacteria; order Alteromonadales; family Pseudoalteromonadaceae; genus Pseudoalteromonas; species Pseudoalteromonas sp. GCY. The sequence continues at coordinate 1,972,260 of NZ_CP068023.1, read as the reverse complement.
GCCTGAATATTGCTTGAAAGGCCACTGATAACACCATCCATAAACACATAAGTGCCTAGCACGCGCTGCTTATAGGGTTTCAAAGAGTGATTTTCTACCAGTATGGTCGGCAGTCCTTTTAAATCCCCCCAACCATTTGAAAATCGTGGCGTTGCCACCCAGCCAGCCAATCCCTTTTTAAAGTCTCGCTTATCCATCACAAACACTAGCGGACCAGGAATATGTCCTTGGGCAGCAAGCGCTGCATTAATTTGTGGCGAAATCTGATTCTCTAACACCTCAGCTATCGCCGGAGACTCACTTGCAAAAGTTGGGTTAAAACCATAAGTGACATCGTATTGGTAGTCTGCACCATCCGTTACATGAACATCGATGTACAGATCCGGATTATATTCGTTAATCACCTGCATGACCGCCTTAACTCCCGGCGTGTCCAATTTAGTGTAATCACGATTGAGATTTAAATTATTGGCATTAGTTCTAAAGCCCATAACAGTCGGGCCGCGTTGATTTATACGGTTAAACTCACTGCGCCTTTCATGCCCATCGACGTTGAGAATAGGGATAAAGAGTAAATTCACTTTCGTCAAGATGTCACGGCGCTTACCGGTTGCAACATCGCGAAGCAACATAAACATCGCATCTTTGCCGTCAATTTCCCCGGCATGAATACCTGCCTGTACTAAAATAGTTGGCTTACCATTGTTAATAACATTTGATTTGTCACCGCCCTGCTCCGTTGCAACAATCATCTTAATCGCGCGATTACTATTGCTAAATCCGATCGTCTCTAACTTAAATTGGGTCGGATTGGCAGCCACTAGGCGGTCAACAAATGCCATCGTATCTGCGTAATTAGGAGAATCTATCGCACCACTTAGTTCAAAATCAGTCGTTAATGGGCCCTGTTGTTGTAATAGTTGTTCACTTTTGCCCTGCCACTCTATCAAAGGTGGTAAATGACCGTTCATACCTAGCATTGCAGTAAGCATAATAATGCTGGAACTCATCATATTTCTCTATTCCTCTGCTTTTATCTGCCAATTATATCAATATTTTAGATATCGGCTTACAATGTGCGGTGATTCAACAAAAATTTGCAGTTAATCGCAGATAACCATAACTTTAGGGATCAAATGAGCATACAAAAATCAATTTTAATCACAGGTTGTTCTAGCGGGATTGGTTATTACTGCGCTGTGCAATTGTCAAAAGCAGGATATCAAGTTATTGCTTCAGTTAGAAATGCAAAAGACCTGAATAAATTTGAAGGCACAGACATTCAATGTATTTTGCTCGATTTAGCGTGCGAGCAAAGTATAAATGATGGTTTTAACCAAGCTTTGACAATCGCAAATGGTCAGCTAGACGCGTTATTCAATAACGGCGCCTACGGTCAACCTGGTGCGGTAGAAGACTTGCCTACAGAGGTGTTACGGCAACAATTTGAAGTTAATTTTTTTGGCTGGCACACACTCACTTGTCTCGCAGTTGAGCAAATGCGTAAGCAAGGCGCAGGCCGCATTATTCATAACTCATCCGTACTTGGATTAGTCGCTCTGCCATATCGTGGCGCTTATAACGCGAGCAAATTTGCACTTGAAGGACTTACCGACACCCTACGCATGGAGCTTTCAGGTAGCAATATTCAAGTTAGCCTAATAGAGCCAGGTCCAATCGTGTCTAAATTTAGAGAAAACGCGAAGCACGCCTTTTTAGCGAATATCGATCACGAAAATAGTGTACATCACAAAGCGTATCAGGCGCAGCTTAACCGCTTGGGCTCAGAAGAAGCACCGCAAAAATTTACCTTAGGACCAGAAGCTGTTTATAAAGTGCTGCAACACGCACTGAGTGCGAAGACTGCAAAGCCGAGATATTACGTTACGTTTCCGACCTATTTGATGGGATACTTAAAACGAATATTGAGCAGTAAGATGCTGGATAAAATTTTAATAAAAAACCGCTAACGTTAGCGATGATAACGAATATAAAACTAAAAAAGGAGCCTAAGGCTCCTTTTCAATACCAGGTTTAGTCCTAAGACTAATTCTAGTTCTGCTTATTAAGCAGCTAGACCGTCTTTTGCTTTAGCAACTAGTGCTGCGAAAGCTACTTGGTCGTATACTGCGATATCAGCTAGGATCTTACGATCGATTTCAATCGATGACTTTTTAAGGCCATTGATGAAACGGCTGTAAGAAAGACCATTTTGACGTGCAGCTGCGTTGATACGAGCAATCCATAGTTGACGGAAAGTACGTTTCTTAGCACGACGGTCACGGTAAGCATATTGACCAGCTTTAGTTACCGCTTGGAAAGCTACGCGGTAAACGCGTGAACGCGCTCCATAGTAACCTTTAGCTTGCTTTAATACTTTTTTGTGACGTGCACGTGCAACTACGCCGCGTTTAACTCTTGCCATTTCTGATATCCTCTATTAAGCGAATGGTAACATACGATCGATTAGGCCTAGGTCATTCTTATGAACCATAGACTTAGCACGAAGGTGTAATTTACGCTTTGAAGATTTCTTAGTCAGAATGTGACGAAGATGCGACTGTTTACGCTTGTAACCGCCAGAAGCAGTCTTTTTGAAGCGCTTAGCAGCACCTCTGTGTGATTTTAGCTTATAAGCCATTTGCAATAACTCCGAATGATATTGCTTTAACACAATGTAAGTAGGCGGAGATAAACTCACTTGTAGGCCTAACTTACTACCTAAAACCGGTGAAGGATCAATACCTTACTTTAAAACCGGATAACGCAGGTGGCGTTAGCACTTGAAACCTGCGTTAAATTCGATGCGTATTATGCCGAGATTAAGACTTTTTAGCAATAGGCGCCATCATCATTATCATCTGACGACCTTCTACTTTTTTCGGGAAAGACTCAACTGATGCGATATCTTCCAATTCAGTCTTGATACGTTCTAGTAGATCAATACCAATCTCTTGGTGCGCCATTTCACGACCACGGAAGCGAATTGTGACTTTAGCTTTGTCACCACCCTCAAGAAACTTGCGAAGGCTACGTAGCTTGACTTGGTAATCACCAACATCTGTTCCAGGACGGAATTTAACTTCCTTAACCTGAATTTGCTTTTGCTTTTTCTTTTGTTCTTTTTGGATTTTTGCTTTTTCAAAAAGGAACTTACCGTAGTCCATCACTTTACAAACCGGTGGTTCAGCGTTTGGACTGATCTCAACTAGATCTAGACCTGCTTCGTCCGCCATGTTTTGTGCGTCTCTTGTTGAGACAATGCCAGCTTGCTCGCCTTCAGCGTCAATTAAGCGAACCTCTTTCGCTGTAATCTCTTCGTTAATACGATTTTTCTGAGCGTTATTTTGCCCTTTTTTGCCGCCTCTAATGGTACGTTCCTCCAAAAAATTCAAAAGTAAATGCGTGCACCAGAAAAAGTAAAGTACACGCAAGTTTATATTTATAGTCGATTTTTAATCTCTTCGCTAACTTTAACGATGAAATCATCAATCGATAATTTACCTAAATCTTCACCAGTACGGGTTCTTACTGCAACTTCTTGTTGCTCGACTTCTTTGTCACCCACCACTAGTAAATAAGGTATACGTTTTAAAGTATGCTCGCGGATTTTAAAACCAATCTTCTCATTTCTCAAGTCGGCACAAGCTCTTATTCCAAGTTTATTCAACTTTTGTACAACTTCGTGGACATAATCCGCCTGTTTATCCGTGATATTCATGATCACAACTTGTTTAGGCGCAAGCCAAGTTGGGAACTGACCAGCATATTCTTCCGTTAGAATTCCAATAAAGCGCTCTAGTGAACCCAGAATCGCGCGGTGGATCATAACTGGTGTTTTACGCTCGTTACTTTCCGCAACATAAGTTGCACCTAAACGACCTGGTAGTGCGAAGTCTAATTGCACTGTACCACATTGCCACGCACGCTCTAAACAGTCATACAGCGTGAATTCGATCTTAGGACCATAAAACGCCCCTTCACCCGGCAGATATTCAAACTCGATGTTGTTAACTTTTAACGCTTCAGCTAATGCAGCTTCCGCTTTGTCCCACATTTCGTCTTCACCAATGCGCTTTTCTGGACGAGTCGAAAGTTTTACAACAATCTTTTCAAAGCCAAATGTCGAGTATGTATCATATACCATTTTGATACAGGCAGATACTTCATCCATGATTTGCTCTTCTGTACAGAAGATATGCGCATCATCTTGAGTAAAGCCACGAACGCGCATCAAGCCATGTAGTGCACCTGATGGTTCATTACGGTGACAACAGCCAAATTCAGCCATACGTAGTGGTAAATCACGGTACGACTTTAGACCTTGGTTAAAGATCTGCACGTGACCTGGGCAGTTCATCGGCTTAATAGCATACTCACGTTTCTCTGACTCAGTCGTGAACATAGCATCTGAATACTTGTCCCAGTGGCCTGATTTTTCCCACAAGCCACGGTCCATCATTAACGGACCTTTTACTTCTTCGTATTGATATTCGCGTAGTTTTTCACGAACAAAATCTTCAAGCTCGCGATAAATGCTCCAGCCATCATTATGCCAAAACACCATGCCTGGCGCTTCTTCTTGCCAGTGCCACAGGTCGAGTGCTTTACCAATTTTACGGTGATCGCGCTTTTCAGCTTCTTCTAAACGCTTAAGATACGCCTTTAGCTGCTTCTTGTCAGCCCAAGCTGTACCGTAGATACGCTGTAACATCTTGTTTTCTGAGTTGCCGCGCCAGTATGCACCTGCCACTTTCATAATCTTGAAGTGGTGGCAGAACTTCATATTTGGAACGTGCGGACCACGACACATATCAACATATTCTTCGTGGTGATATAAACCAGGGCGGTCATCTTTCGCGATATTCTCGTCTAGGATTTCCATCTTATAGGTTTCACCGCGTGCTGCAAATGCATCGCGCGCCTCTTGCCAGCTCACCTTTTTCTTTACTACGTCGTAGTCGGTTTTAGCCAACTCCAACATACGCTTTTCAATCGCTTCAAGGTCTTCTTGAGTAAGCGAATGCTCTAGGTCAACATCGTAATAGAAACCGTTGTCGATGGTAGGACCAATCGCCATCTTAGCTTCTGGGAACAACTGTTTTACTGCATGACCAATCAAGTGCGCACACGAGTGACGAATAATCTCAAGACCGTCGTCGTCTTTGGCGGTGATGATTTCAAGCGCTGAGTCATTTTCAATGAGGTCACAAGCATCAACACGAACGCCATTTACACGACCAGCAATCGTTGCTTTCGCAAGGCCTGGACCGATGTCTTGAGCGACTTCTAGGGTAGTGACAGGGTTTTCAAAAATACGCTGACTGCCGTCAGGGAGAGTAATAACTGGCATGATAAATCCTATTTACAGTGGTGACACCTACAATGCATCACATGTATTTAATTAATTTTAAAGTGTGCCTATCAACGCTTTTACGAATAAGCATTGTCTTGCGCGAATTATCGCGGCTCATCCGAGGACTTTCGAATAAGAACCACTATTCTCGCGTGTTACTTGGCTAAGTGCAAGCCTAGAGCTAAAATTAATCTATTAACTTACAAAAACTATTTTGGGATTATTCGTGGCCAAAAAGCGTTATCGGTTTGCAACCTTTAATCTACTAAATTTTGCAGCGCCGCCTTATTCTTTTTATCAACTTCATGAGCACTATAATGAAACACAGTGGCAAACCAAAACTCAGTTCATCACGGGACTCATTCAGCATATAAACCCCGATGTCATTGTGTTTCAAGAGGTCTTCTCTCCTGATAGCTTACAGATGCTGTGCGAAGACTTGGGTCTTGTCCACTTTGCCACTGTAGATGCGCCAAGTCCTGATCACGTATACCCATCGGTACTGTTTAAACCCGTGGTCGCTATCGCATCAAAACTACCATTTAAATCCTTTGCGCCGTTAGAGCCCTGCCCCGAATTACTCGAATACCTTAATAATCAACATCAATTTAAATTCAATCGCACCCCGATAAAATGTAAGTTCGACATTCCAGGCTTCGGGTTACTCGCGTGTTATGCCGTCCACTTTAAGTCTCAACGCGTGCATTCAATGGCCCACATGTTGGGTGATTCCAATCAAGATGACCCGCTACTTACATTACTTCACGAAACCGTAGGTACGATGCAGTCGCAGATCTCACGTTCACTCGAAGCTTCCATCATTTATTACGATGCATTAAAGACACAAAGGGAGAAACAAGCTGCAACATTGGTGATGGGCGATTTCAATGATGCATTAGACAGCCCCGCACTATCTTTTATGACGCAAGCCTTTCCACCCGTCCTTGCTAGTAATGGCTTTGATAGTGTCGGGTTGTTCGACAGTTTTCTTTACGCCGACAACAACCACAAAGAAAAACCAGCCAGTCATTACTATCAAGGTGAAGGTAATGTACTTGATTACATCCTTTGTTCAAAAGAATTCAATCCCAACCGAGAAATGCCTAGGGTGAAGTCGTTACATTACTACAGTTACGATGCTCACCTAGATCCGAAGCGTATTGACGAAGATATTTGCTATTCTGACCATGCAGCGATAGCAATAGAAATAACACTGTGAGATAATTCAATTTTTGCATAATCTGGACACGAAAATGAGAACACTTGGGGTTGAAATTTCAGGCAGCGAAGCTCTGCTTTGTATGCTAACGAAAGAAGATGATGTTTTTGATATCAGAGACATTCGTCAGCGCCGCTTTACGTTAAGTAACCAAGGGACAGAACTTGATGAAATGCGCAAGTTCCAATTCGACTTTGCAAAACTAGTAGAAGATTACGGCGTAGATTCTATCGCCATTCGTCAGCGCCCACACAAAGGTAAATTCGCAGGTAGTGCGGCTGGTTTTAAAATGGAAGCTGCAATCCAGTTAATTTCAGGTGTGGACGTGCAGTTACTATCTGGCACTGAAGTTAAAGAGCAATTAAAAAGAAACCCAATTCCTGTTGACTATGAAGACACTGGATTGAAAAAGTTTCAAGAGCAAGCTTTTATCAATGCCTATGTTTATATTCTTCGTAAAACATACGGCAAAGAAGAATAATCATATCAAGGGCCAGCAGTTACTTAGCTACTGGCCTTTTTATTTGCTTCCACATCTCTCTCCCCTGTAAATAATTCAAATATAAAATACTTGTAAAAATTTTGCTTTTATTCGATTCAGCCCTCCGTGCTTTTATGCTATTAATATAATCGTAATAAACCCGCAAGGAGTGGATTTAGGTGTTACTTCAACAATATGGAAAAACCGTTATTTTTTGCGCATGTTCTTTGATAGCAGTACCAGCATTATCAAATTCAAGCGCTAACCCAGCTTCTTTAATCTTTGGTGTTAACTCAGATAAACGTGTGTTTGAAAACACACAGTCACTTGAAAGCCAAATTCCAGTCAAAGGGCATTTAGATAGCAGCTCAGCAAACATTCAATATGCAGCAACCTACCATTCTATCGTCGGCAATTATTTTGAAGCAGAAAAACTCACCTCTGGAGTGATCAATCCAGATATGTTGTTAAACGATTATCGGCTAGTTCCTGCGCTAGAGATCATAGAACAGAAGGCTGCTTACACCCGTATCACTATGGTAAACGAGGCGTATCATAATGCTAAACACCGAGCGCTAACGATTTCCCTGTTGAAGCCTTTATATGAACAAGGCTATCGCTATCTTGCATTAGAAGCACTTATCCCACAGGTAAATGTTGAGCAGCAAATAAATAAACATGGCTTTACAACATACGAACATGGGATCTACACCATGGAGGCGACTTACGCTAGCTTGATATTTGAAGCCAAATCGCTTGGCTATGAGATTATTAGTTATGATCACGACTCACAACAAGGTAGAGCCAAAGCCGCGGCTGAACACTTAAAAGAAAAGGTATTTGATAACAATCGTGATGCAAAATTACTCGTTCACCTAGGATTTTCTCAACTAGATGAGCAAAACCAACTGGCGAGTAAACTCAAGCAAACATTGAAAATTAATCCACTCACCGTTGATCAGGTTCGCTTATCTGAGGTTCAATCAGTAAGTGGTAATACCCCTTTGCTCCTTGCACGAGTAGCAAGCCAATCTCAGCACTACTCTTCAGATCCGCAAAGGTTTGATCTTTCTGTAACTTGGCCCAAAACCACTAAAATCAATAATAGGCCAAGTTGGCTCTCTTCAACGTTTGATCTACAACAACAATCACTCGGTGTATGTAAAAAGGTTTTTCCATGCTATCTAGAGCTGTCATTTTTTGTCGATGAAGGTAAAAAACTCGTCCCAATCGATAAAATTACAGTAGAACAACCAAATGATCAGGTCTATTTAAAGCACTATTCTACGCCACTGACTTTGAGTAGCTATGATGCTGTCACTGGTGAGCTCATTACACAAAAACTACTCAACCAAAAACAGCTATAATAATTCGTGCAAATTAAGCACCAATCTGTGACTCGCGCATTTCATACTATCAAGGTAGACTAGCTTCTGAACAAATTTAGGGATTATGTATGTATCGAGTTTTTGAACGCTTTACCACCCCCTTTCCTGAACAAGAAGTGGGTCAACCACCTACCGGTTTACTCGCATTTTGTCGTTTTTATACCAAGGGGATGGAACTACCACTGTTATTTATGTCGCTAAGTGCCGCCATTCTAGCAATATTGGAGGTGACGTTATTCGGCTTTATGGGCGATTTAGTTGATTGGCTGTCGACCTATACGCCTGAGACTCTCTTTGACGCGAAACGCGCTGAATTGATCAGAATGTCATTGATCACTTTGGTTGCGTTACCACTATTGGTATTTTTTCACAGCGCCATTTTACATCAGAGTTTATTGGGTAATTACCCAATGGCTATTCGCTGGCAGGCACACCGCTACTTGCTAAAGCAGTCTATGACATTCTATCAAGACGAGTTTGCTGGACGTATCGCAACTAAAGTGATGCAAACTGCCCTAGCCGTGCGCGAATCAGTCATGAAACTACTCGATGTGCTGATTTATATTTTAGTGTACTTCACCGCGATGCTTGCACTTGTTGCAAGCAGCGATATACGTTTGATGATCCCGCTGCTTGTTTGGCTTGGCTGCTATATCTGTTTCCAATTCTATTTTGTTCCTAAATTAAAACGTGTTTCTAGTGAGCAGGCTGACGCTCGCTCAGAAATGACGGGAAGGATCGTTGATAGCTACACCAATATTTCAACCGTTAAGCTTTTCTCTTATACCAAACGAGAAGAAGAATATGCCAAAGATAGCATGGATGTGTTTATTCAACCTGTATATAAGCAAATGCGCTTAGCAACTAGCTTAAACGTTAGTATTCAAGCCTTAAATTATCTTTTGGTATTTTCCGTCGCGGCACTTTCCATCTATTTATGGTCTTTTAACGCGATAACCGCTGGTGCAATCGCAATTACAGTAGGTTTAGCCTTACGATTAAATGGTATGGCGCAGTGGATAATGTGGGAAATTAGCGGCCTATTCGAAAATATTGGTACGGTTGCAGACGGCATGAACACGCTCTCTAGACCACTTGATATTGTTGATCAACAAACAGCGCCGCAGTTAGATTTTAAAGCCGGAAAAATCGACTTTTGTAACACTACCTTCGCTTATAAGCGTAAAGATGCAGCGAGACAACATAACGTCATCGACAACCTGAACCTACATATTAAACCCGGTGAAAAAATTGGTGTGGTTGGCCGCTCAGGTGCGGGCAAGTCGACCTTAGTGAACTTACTGTTGAGATTCTACGACACTGACGGTGGTAGCATCGAAATTGATGGCCAAAATATTGCTAAGGTCCAACAGGAAAGCTTACGACGTCATATCGCCATGGTGACGCAAGATACTTCTTTGCTCCATCGCAGCGTACGCGACAATATCCTTTATGGTCGCCCTGATGCGTCAGAAGACGAGCTAATTGCTGCAACAAAAGAAGCACAGGCTTACGATTTTATCCAAGACTTAGAAGACAGTCACGGTAATACCGGCTTTGACGCACAAGTAGGTGAACGCGGTGTGAAACTATCAGGTGGCCAACGCCAACGTATCGCCATTGCCCGTGTATTACTAAAAAATGCGCCAATTTTAATTTTAGACGAAGCCACATCGGCTCTGGATTCTGAGGTTGAGCAAGCTATCCAAGAGAGCTTAGATGCACTGATGGAAGGTAAAACCGTTATTGCAATTGCCCATAGATTATCCACGATTGCACAAATGGACAGATTAATCGTAATGGATGAAGGTCGGATAGTAGAAGAAGGAAGCCATCAATCCTTGCTAGCCTTAGGTGGTATTTACGCCAAACTTTGGTCGCATCAAACCGGTGGATTTATTGGGGTTGAGTAACACCATTACAAAATAGCGCGACCGCCTTTTCAACTAATATATCAAGCTCTGCTTCTGGAAGCGGAGCTTGCCATTTTATCGCACGTTCCCAATAGCCTAGCTTTTTCAGTGCACCCCAGAAGTACGCTGCGGCAAAGTCCGCATCAAAACTGCCAAGACACCCTGAATTCGCCGCATCTTCGAACCATTGGATCATCGCGGCCTCACAATGACTAAACTTTTCATTTAAATTCTGAGCTTGCTCAAAGCTGCGCATCGATTCAATCATCACAATACGCGACAAACGCATATAATCCTCGTCATTCAACAAGGTCATTGCGCTTTTCGCAAGATGTTGCAATTGCACTGAAAAGTCATAGTTTGGGATAAACTGTATCGCAGTTATCGGCTTAATCCGCTCAATTAACAGCTCAACAACGGCATCAAAGAGCTCGTCTTTGGTCGAGTAATGCTTGTATAACGTGCGCTTTGATACTTCCGCTGATTGACTGATCGACTCCATCGTCGTCGCCTGCAAGCCTTTTTGAGCGAACTCTTCTATCGCTGCACATAAAATTGACTGCTGTTTTGGTGAAAGTTGCGTCATTTACCTATTCTGTCTTTAATTAATAGTGGGAAAAGCGAGCCATCGATAGCTGCTACTCACATGGTCAGCTGTATACCAAGAACCACCTCTCTATATAGAGATAAGCCTTCTTCGTAATAAATCAACATTCCCTTTATTTTAATCAATAAAGTCGTTAATAAAAAGTACACATGATCGTATACCTAAATTGAATAAAAGTACACGCAACCGTTTACCTTTTATTTCTTTGAGTATACACTACCGTTTACTTGTTTGATTGTCGAACAAATTGCCTTTACTTTGGTGTGGTTAAGGTATGAAATGAAGTCACTTGTCTGATTGCATCCAGTCAAGTGTGCGTTATTAAAGGCAAATTACAAGGTAGTTCCCCGTTAAAGTCGGGGCAGCATAAAATGATAATATAGGAATTGGAGTGTTCATGTATCCAGCATCAATACGCAGTCGTGTTAAACACCTATCTTTTTTAATGCTCACGTTAGGCACTTTGTCAGCGTGTTCAGAAGCACCACAGCAAGGGGGCCATGCAATGCCGCCTGCACAAGTGAGTGTACAACAAGTTACTACTCAATCAGTGCCATTCGATATCGAACTGCCAGCAACCCTTGCGGGTGATAAGGAAGTAGAAATTCGCTCTCGAGTTTCTGGGATCATCGAATCTCACAACTTTGAGGCGGGCCAGTTTGTGAGAGCTGGTCATTCACTATTTACCATTGAGGTTAAGCCATTTGAATTGGCTGTAGATAAAGCGCAAGCAGCACTCCAGGCAGCGAAAGCAAACGTTGAACAAACTAAGCGTGAAAGTGAAAGGCTTGAGCGCCTTAAGAATGAGCGCTCGGTATCAAAGCGTGACTTTGATAATTCAGTCTCTACCTACGATATTGCAGTTGCGAATTTGGAATCTGCAAAAGTGGCATTAAATGAAGCTAAGCTAGACCTTGAATATGCCAAAGTTAAAGCACCTGTTTCGGGTATTGTGGGCCGTGAACTGATGTCAGAAGGCAGTTATGTTTCTGGTCCGAGTGTACTATTAACTGAACTTACCGACATCAGCACTATTCGTGCACGCTTCGGGTTTTCTGAACGTGAGCAACTAGCAATGCGCCAAGATGTAGAAAATGGTTCACTGTCATTACCTGAACACAATGAGTTTGATACCACGATTATTCTGCAAGACGGTTCACTATACGGGCAAGTCGGTAAAGTAAACTTTAGCGACATTCGCGTAAACCGCTTCACGGGTACCAGTGAGTTACAAGCTCGTATTCCTAATGAAAATGGCGAGTTAAGACCGGGTCAGTTTGTTCGAGTTAAGCTCTCTGGTGCGGTACGCAATAATGCCGTTGTACTTCCACAAAGAGCAGTACTAGACAACGGTACGGGGAAATTTGTGTACATTGCTACCAAAAATGAACAAGGCGCAACCGTAGCCCTACCTGCGCCGGTCAAAGTTGGTGAATGGGTCAAGCTTAATAATGAGAATATGTGGGTTATTCGCGAAGGCTTAAAAGAAGGCCAACCTGTCATCGTTGAAGGTATGGCGAGGATCTTCTTCCCTGGTATGCCAGTGTCTGTGAGCGAGCAAGGAGAATAATCTGATGTTCTCCAAATATTTCATAAACAGGCCTATTTTTGCCTTTGTTATCTCTATCGTGATAGTGCTTGCGGGGCTTGCCGCAATGCGCAGTTTGCCTGTTGCGCAGTATCCCGAAATTGCACCACCTCAAGTTGAGGTACGTGCGGTATACCCTGGTGCATCAGCGGATGTATTAGAACAAACCGTTGCAACCCCTATCGAAAACGCGATTACCGGTGTTGAAGGCATGATGTACATGACATCAACTAGTACGAACTCTGGCGTAACGACGATCGCAGTTACTTTTGAGATTGGAACGGATGTTGATCAGGCTGCCGTAGATGTAAATAACCGGGTGAAGCAAGTAGAAGCTCGTCTCCCTGAAGAAACTAGACGCCAAGGCGTTGTGGTTCAAAAGACATCTTCTAACTTCTTGCAAGTACACGCGTTCTATTCGCCAGATGGAACTCGAGAAAGTCTCTGGACATCTAACTACGTCACCATGAATATCCTTGACCGCGTCAAACGCATTCCTGGTACGACTAACGTGCAGATCTTCGGTGCTAAAGACTATGCCATGCGTATTTGGTTGCGCCCGGATATTATGAGTCAACTGCAAGTCACAGCAGACGATATTGCGGGTGCAATTAGAGAACAAAACTCTCAGTATGCAGCGGGTAGTATTGGTGCAACACCGACATCTCAAGACGCGCAATCGCTAGTTTATAGTGTCACTGCGAAAGGACGTTTATCGACGGCTGAAGAGTTCGAAAATATCATCGTTCGTGCAAACCCAGATGGCTCAACACTACGCCTTAAGGATGTTGCTCGCGTAGAGCTTGGTTCTAAAGACTATAACTTCCAAGGTACTATTAACGGTAAGGAAGCGGTATTACTCGGTGTATTCTTGCAACCGGGCGCGAATGCGCTTGACGTGGCTAAAGCAGTAGAAGCTGAAATTGAACAGATCAAACCTCAGTTCCCTACAGGTCTCGCTCACGTTAACTCTTACGACACCACACGCTTTGTAGAAGTCTCAATTCGAGAGGTGTTAAAAACGCTTGGTGAAGCAATGATCTTGGTATTCTTAGTGGTTTACCTGTTCTTGCAAAACTGGCGTGCAACGCTAATTCCAACGCTTGCAGTTCCGGTCTCGTTACTTGGTACATTTGCAGGTCTCTATATGCTCGGTTACTCGATTAACACGCTTACGCTGTTCGGCATGGTGTTATCGATTGGTATCGTGGTAGATGACGCCATCGTAGTACTTGAGAATGTCGAACGTATTATGCATGAGCAAGGCTTGCAAGCTAGAGAAGCCGCAGTTAAAGCGATGCAGGAAGTAAGCGGCCCCGTAGTCGCGATTGTATTGGTATTGTGTTCGGTGTTTGTACCTATTGCTTTCCTAGGTGGGTTAACAGGCGAACTATTCCGCCAATTTGCGATCACAATCTCCATCTCTGTAAGTTTATCCGGTGTGGTTGCACTGACGATGACGCCTGCACTTTGTGTATTGCTGCTTAAGCACGAGCACAAACAAGATGCCAAGTTTTTCTTGTGGTTCAATGATTGGTTCCATCGTGTAACCGGACGCTATGTTGGTGCGGTTAGCTTTATGGTTCGCCGTGGTTTTGTAGGCCTAACATTGATGGTAGCGATGATTGGTGCAACGGTATTCCTGTGGCAAAAAACACCAAGCTCTTTGGTACCAGACGAAGACCAAGGTTACTACATGATAGCGGTGTTCTTGCCTGACGGCTCTTCATTAGAGCGCACCGCTAAAGTGGCCGATGAAGTGATAGCTGCTGCAAAGTCTAACCCAGCTAACGAAAACGTCGTGGCGTTTACGGGGATGGACTTCATCGGTGGTGGCTTCAAAAACAGCGCGGCGACTATGTTCGTGACGCAAACACATTGGGATGAACGCGATGTGTCGGCGAAGGAACTTGTTGGTGAGCTATTTATGAAAACCGCGCATATTAACGAAGCATTAGTGCTGGCGTTTAACCCACCGCCAATTTTCGGCTTGGGTACAACAGGCGGATTTGAAGTCTTCTTGCAAAATAAAGGCGGCTCTGATCCCGCTAAATTGAAGCAAGGCATGCAGATGATCATGGCCGAGGCACAGAAGAGCCCCATCCTTACTGGCATTCAAACGCTATGGCGTCCTGATGCACCGCAGCTAAAGGTGCATATGGATCGTGAACAAGCGCGTGCCATGGGGGTTAATATCAATTCTGCGTTTAACGCACTTGCAGCCAATTTAGGTAATTACTACGTCAACGACTTCAATAAGTTTGGTCGTGCATGGCAAGTGATTATGTCCGCAGAAGCCGAGTTTAGAATGACACCGGAAGATGTTGGCCGCATTTATGTGAAAAACAATCGTGGCGAAATGGTACCAATTTCTGCATTTACGGATGTTGAATATAGTCGCGGTCCGGAAACCATGAACCGTTACAATAACTTATCTGCAGTTAAGTTAATGGGCGAAGCTGCACCTGGTTACAGCTCAGGTCAAGCTATCGCGGAGTTTGAGCGTATCGCCAACAAAGTGCTACCACCAGATATGACTTACGAGTGGACGGGTTCCGCGTTCCAAGAAAAGCAAAACTCTGGCACAACCGGTATTGCACTCGGTATGGCCGTGATCATGGTATTTTTGATCCTCGCAGCACTTTACGAGCGCTGGTCATTGCCATTCTCGGTTATGTTGGCACTCCCGTTTGGTACTTTCGGTGCGTTGGTTTCAATCTGGATCGCTGGGCTAACCAACGACGTTTACTTCCAAATTGGTTTGGTTACCCTACTTGGCCTTGCCAGTAAAAATGCCATTCTTATTGTCGAGTACGCGCTAATGAAGTATCAAGAAGGATGGAGTCCAGCAACTGCCGCCCTTGAAGCAGCAAGACTGCGTTTTAGACCTATTATCATGACTTCACTTGCTTTCATACTTGGCGTAGTTCCACTGGTTATGAGTTCTGGAGCTGGCGCAGGAGCAAGACACAGTGTAGGTACAGGCGTAATGGGTGGTATGCTCTCGGCTACCTTCCTCGCAGTATTCTTCTTGCCGCTGTTCTTCTATTGGCTAATGGCAAGACGGATGTCAGAGAAGCGTTCTAAGCAAGAACTTTCAGATGAAATCGCGAAACATCATAAAGATGAGCATGTCGATACAGATGAAGGATTAGCTTAATAACATCCCTTAAGTTAAACCACAAAACGCCTGAACTTTCAGGCGTTTTTTTTATACTTTAGATAAAGTTACAACCGCCTTTCCACTATCTTGCCATTACACACTTTATCACTATCCATTAGTCGTAATTTCATGCTTTTCGTCAAAATGCACTTGATTTTGTCGACAATTAGGTTATCACTGATAAAGCATAATGATAAAAACTAGAGATCAACAGCAAGGACAAGATATGACAACAGAGAGCCAATTAACAAATGCATGTGCACTTACAAAGAGTTACTTCAAAGGCCCCCAAGTAGCACCGCTTACTCAACTCACCATAGGGCAATATCTAGAAAACATTGTCGACAATTATCCAGAAAGAGAAGCCATTGTTGTCTCTCATCAATCAGTTCGCTTAAATTATCGTGAGTACCTCGCAAAAATAAATCAACTTGCCGCAAGCCTTTTAGCTGTAGGGATCCAACCGGGGGATAGAGTTGGTATTTGGTCTCCGAACAATCTTGAATGGAGCCTAGTACAATTTGCAACCGCTAAAATCGGTGCAATTATGGTGTGCATTAACCCAGCCTATCGCCCAAACGAGCTTGAATACGTGCTAAACAACGTTGAGTGTAAAATGTTAGTCATGGCTAAATCATTTAAACATAGCCATTACGTCGATATGATAAGAGAACTGGCTCCAGAGTCCTATGACTGCATGTTTGGCGAATTATCTTCACCGCGCCTTCCCTCGCTCAAGCAGATTGTGCTGATTGACGAGGATATTGAACCGGGTCTAATGAATTTCAGCACCTTGTTATCTAAAGCTAATGATGCTCACTATCTTGAAGCAAATGCGATTGCAGCCAACCTCAGCGCCAGTGACGCTATCAATATTCAATTTACTTCAGGTACAACAGGCAACCCAAAAGGCGCCACCCTCACCCACAGTAATATCCTCAATAACGGATTGCTCGTCGCCAATGCCATGAAGCTCACAGAGCAAGACAAGCTTTGTATTCCCGTTCCGCTTTATCATTGTTTTGGCATGGTGCTCGGTAATCTCGTTTGTATTAGTAAAGGTGCGTGCGCCGTATTCCCTAACGATAGCTTTGATCCGCTTGTCACTTTAGAAGTTGTTGAACGAGAAAAATGCACCGGGCTTCACGGTGTACCAACAATGTTTATCGCACAATTAGAACACTCAGACTTTACGCAGTTTGATTTATCTTCGCTGCGCACTGGGGTGATGGCGGGCTCAACCTGCCCAGAAAAGGTCATGCGCCAAGTACAAACCCAAATGCATATGACCGATGTACTAATTGGCTACGGGCAAACCGAGTGCAGCCCAATCAACAATATTACCGAAATCGATTCGCCTGTTGAGAAACGCGTGCAGACTGTTGGTCGCGCTATGCCACATACCGAGGTCAAAATTATTGACGAGCTAGGACATATTGCCCCAATTGGTACGCCTGGTGAAGTATGTGCCCGTGGATATTGCGTAATGAAAGGCTATTGGCAAGACCCAGAAAAAACGGCGGCGACCATAGATGACGACGGCTGGCTACACTCTGGCGATTTAGGGGTAATGGACGACGAAGGGTTCGTCAGTATCGTCGGCCGCATAAAAGACATGATCATTCGCGGTGGCGAGAATATTTACCCCAGAGAAATTGAGGAAGTGCTTTATCATCATCATGATATTCAAGATGCCGCTGTATTTGGGATCAAAGACGAAAAGTATGGTGAGGAAGTATGTGTTTGGGTTCAACTTAAGCCCGGACACTATATTTCGGAAGAAGATATTCGTGTATTTTTAAAAGATAAACTCGCCTATTTCAAAGTACCAAAATACATCAAATTGGTTGACGCCTATCCGATGACGGTAACGGGTAAGCTACAAAAGTTTAAAATGAGAGATCAAATGGAGCAAGAGTTACATCAAACAACGTAATTTGCGTTCGACATCCTTGTTGCCACGCAAACGGGTTTTGCGTGGCAAATCAAATAATCCTCTAAAACTCAATCCTCCCAATAATCTCTTTAGTTAGCCTGCAACGAGTAAGAAGTTCGGTTTAATCAACACACATAAAAGCAATAAATTATTATCATTTTATTTAACACCTATCGACTTTTGTACCCAAAAGGTATAAAACAGTTTTGTTTCCATATACAGGACAATAACAATATGTTTAAATTATCAACAGTTGCCAGTCTTCTGGCATTAAGCTTTACATCGGGTGCAATGGCACAAATATCCTATCTTGAAGACACACGCGACCAAATTAGTATTCAAGATTATAGTTATGAACAAAAAGCGCTTGTAGCTGAGCAAGCGAAACTATTGCTTGACGGTTTATACGTCAATAAATATGCCAAAAACCTGTACTACGGACTTTCTCCGGCCGGACACTTAGACCCAGTAGTTGCAGTAGACGACTTAATCAATAACATGGGAAATCTAAGTTCTTCTCAATTTCATCAGCAGCTGCAAAAGATCTTCTTATCTCAGCGAGATTTTCATTTGGACTATAACTACCCGGCACCAATGAAAAACTTTGTTTCTTTTGTGCCAGTTCATTTTGCACAAACCGTAAATGCAGATGGTAGCAAGGAAGT
Source organism: Pseudoalteromonas sp. GCY (assembly GCF_016695175.1). NCBI lineage: Bacteria > Pseudomonadati > Pseudomonadota > Gammaproteobacteria > Alteromonadales > Pseudoalteromonadaceae > Pseudoalteromonas > Pseudoalteromonas sp. GCY. The sequence continues at coordinate 1,953,944 of NZ_CP068023.1, read as the reverse complement.
ACGCGTAAACCGTATCTGGCAAAACTACACCGTACTTGCACCAGATACATCAACGGTTTCTTTAGGCGATAAAGTCATTGCATATAACGGCCAAGCAGTAACTGATGTGGTAAACAACACACTATTCCAAGGCGGTGGAGCTAATCCAGATGGCGGGTTTGTTGGCGCGTTAAACAACTTGACTATCAAATCACATAATAAACAGATGCCGCCACAAAATGATGCGCTAACGCTTACTTTGGAATCTTACGAAACGGGCGAAATATATAGCGTTAACTTGCCTTGGTTGGTTTATAACGGAAATCCGAGTACACAAGCGAATACAGAGGATAATACAGCGCAGTTTACACAAAGTATTAACTATGAATTTGCTACATTTAAGGAGTTAGAAGCGGCAGCACAAGATAGTGCTTTTGCCCTAGCAGCCAATGCCACTGCTGAGCCGACGGTGACATGGAATAAGGTACAAGTAGACGGCGAATCCGTCGGCTACATTAAGATTGCCTCTTTTTCACCTAAAAATGGAACTAACACTGCCCTTGTTGCCATCATAGATATCTTAGATAACCAGTTAAGTGACACGAAAGCACTTATTATTGATGTTAGAAGCAACCCAGGCGGTAATATTCTATACAACGACTATTTACTACAACTGTTTACACCAAAACGTGTTACTCCATCTCATGTACGTTTTATCAACACACCTGAGAACCACCATATTCTAAATAATTCCCTGTTCGGTACTTACCTAAGTGATAATTGGCACCAAGTATTGGCTGACGTACAAGGCACCAATGAACAATACTCTGCTGCAACCTCATTCATGACAAAAGATGCAGCAAACCAGATTGGTCAGGCATATTATGGTAACGTGGGGGTTTGGGCAAACGCTAACACCTACTCTGCAGGTGATATGTTCACATGTGGTATGCAAGATAACGGTATTGCAACCGTATTTGGACAGCACGAACGTACTGGTGCAGGTGGCGCAAACGTAATTGAGCATGGTTTATTTGTACAGTACGTGGGTGCACCATATCAAGCGCTACCTTATGATCAAAGTATGCGGGTGTCTTGGCGTCAGTCAGTACGTCAAGGTCATCACATCAATGCGCTCATTGAGGATTACGGCTGTGTTGCCAATGAAGTTGTCAGTTATAACGTTGAAGACATATTCGATGGTGATGCTCAAGATTTCAATACGATCGCTCGTAAGTTACTCGCAAAACCCACAGCGCGTGCAACGGTAGCATTTAATTCAGATAGATTTGCGTCGGTTGCTGAGACTAACGGAGTGTATAATTTTGATGTAACCAATACAGAATACGTAGACGTGTACATTGATGGCACTAAAGTAAAACGTATTTCTGCATTTGCGTATGGTACTCAAGCTAAAACGATTAGCTACACATTACCAAGTAACGTAACGACTGGTACAGTGCAGTTTGTTGGGTTAGATAGTGGTAAAACACGTTTATGGAATTCAACGAGGTTTTTCTAAAACTTTAGCTACGATTAATTTCTAAATATGCAGCGGATGAAACCGCTGCATTTCAACAGTCTACATATTTCACGTAGCGCTTACATCACTCTGAAAACTTTGCTCAGTAAAATTCACAACCCCGCCGACAATATTTATAACAATTTGTTTTTATTGCACTTTTATTGTGGTTCGTTTATTGCTGTTAGTTTCTATATTTTATATGAAGGAAACGAGCAATGACCAAATGTCCATTAACCACCACAGCTGGTAATCCAATCGCCGATAATCAAAATAGTTTGACCGCAGGCCCTAGAGGCCCCTTATTGGTTGAAGATTACCAGTTAATCGAAAAACTGGCGCATCAAAATAGAGAGCGTATACCAGAGCGTACCGTGCATGCTAAAGGATGGGGTGCGTTTGGAACATTTACGGTAACAAACGACATAAGCCGATATACCAAGGCAAAGCTATTTGCTGAGGTTGGTAAGCAAACCGACATTCTGATGCGCTTTTCAACGGTAGCCGGAGAAAAAGGGGCTGCGGATGCGGAGCGTGACGTAAGAGGTTTCTCGATAAAGTTTTACACTGAAGAAGGAAACTGGGATTTGGTTGGCAATAATACCCCCGTGTTTTTTGTTCGTGATCCGTATAAATTCCCCGATTTTATTCACACCCAAAAACGCCACCCTAAAACTAACCTGCGCTCCAACACCGCGCAATGGGATTTTTGGTCTCTGTCACCGGAAAGCCTGCATCAAGTATTAATTTTAATGTCTGACCGTGGCTTGCCAACGGATGTGAGGCACATGAACGGCTATGGTTCACATACCTTTAGTCTGATCAACGCAGAAAACCAAAGAGTTTGGGTGAAGTTTCATATGAAGACCCAACAAGGCCACCAGCATCATACCGATGAAGAGTCAAAATCAGTAATTGGCGAAAGCAGAGAGAGTTTTCAAGAGGACTTGCTTGAGGCCATAGAGCGCGGAAATTATCCGAAATGGGATATGAAAATTCAGGTGATGACTGAAGCACAAGCAAAACAGTTCCAACACAATCCGTTTGATTTAACCAAAGTCTGGCCGCATGGCGACTTTCCACTCATCGATGTTGGCACACTCGAATTAAATCGCGTACCAGACAATTATTTTGCAGAGATAGAACAAGCTGCATTTAGTCCGTCTAACGTGGTGTCTGGAATTGGATTTTCTCCCGATAAAATGTTGCAAGCACGCATTTTCTCCTATGCTGATGCTCACCGCTACCGACTCGGCACGCATTATGAGGCATTACCCGTTAATCGCCCAAAATGCCCAGTGCATCATTACCACAAAGACGGTGCAATGCGGTTCTTTAACAATGAACCTGGTGGTAACGAAGATGCCTACTACGAGCCTAACTCGATGGGTGGCCCAAAAGAGAGCCCAGAGTATAAACGCCCTGCTCTTGAGCTTGAGGGAATGGCGGATAGATACAACCACCGCAAAGACAATGATGACTTTTCACAGCCTCGTGCTCTATATTGCCTATTTGATGATACCCAAAAGCAGCGCTTGTACGGCAACATAGCACGCGCAATGGCGGGTGTACCTGAGCATATCATTGAACGCCAACTTGGCTTATTTAAATCTGTTCACGAAGAACTTGAAGCAGGTGTTAGAATGGCACTGAGTGAATAGTTCAGGGTTAACTACCTAAACCGAACAAAAAGCTAGCACCTGAAGTGCTAGCTTTAAAACGGCTAAATTTGTAACCACGCTTTTTTGGTTCCAAGCGCATAAGCCCCACCTATTACCAAGCAAATTGAGGAGCTCACCAGCCAAAACGTCATGCTGTTATCTGGGATCGTTGGCATGATAAAAACAAACCCAATTCCCCTTATTAAAAAGATTGCACTGATCATACACAAGGCGATTTTCATCAAAGGTAATTGTCGGATCCGTTTCGCCCCTGAAAACGCATAGCATGACCAGAGCAGTAAAATCGTAGCGATAGCGGCAGTGACGAGGTGAGGATAAATAAGCCCTTGCTCGGCCATAGTAACCATTTCCTCGCCAGCACCAAAAAAGCGATACCAAGGTGCACCAAAGATAATGCAGCCAATGTGCGCCACTGCCGCAATGGCTGTACACACACCCGCGAAGAGTAAAAAGTGGTTGGTCGTTTGAGTTTGCGCGTTCAAGTTCATTTCCCTATATTGTCAACTTGCTTGAGTATCGCGGCTCTGCCTTTTCCTGTCGATAGATATGCGCTCAACAGGAATTACTTGTGGGTCATGATTTATCACGACAAAAAGATTTCCGCGGCTTAAAATGCGGCATTAAAGCCAAAAAGATCGCGGGGTGAACCCGCTCCTACCCGATATGCGTTTAGCAACAAAAAGATTTCTGCCACCTAAGATATTGCATTAAAACCCAAAGATCACGGGATGAACCCGCTCCTACCCGAAATGCGGAATCAAAAAACCGCGAGGAGAACCCGCTTCTATTCAATATGGGTTGGTGCAATGACAATACTATGTTTTAGGTGCAACGAGGGGCAGATCAAACTGAACCATTAGACCACCTTTCTCGCGATTAAATAGCTTAAGTTGTCCACCGTGGGCAATTGCGACTTCATTACAAATACTCAATCCTACCCCTGTGCCACTGGGTTTAGTAGAAAAGAATGGCAGTACTGCGTTTGCTAGCTTTTCTTCTTCCATCCCTGCGCCTCTGTCAACGACTACAACGATTAGTCGTTGATAATCAACCAGCAGTTTAACGCCTATTTCATCTATCTTAGATCCTGACTCATGGGCATTTTTTATTAAGTTTATCAGCACCTGCTCTATCTGTACCGCATCAAAAAAGGCGCGCTCAACAGGGAGTGGAGCCAGCAAGGTAAATGTGTATAGTTTATTAACGGTATCAAGAATAGGTTGAAGGGCTTGCTCTGTAATATTAGGCGCGGGCAACCTCGCAAACTCGCTATATTTAGCAACAAACTCACTCAAGTTCTCGGTGCGGCGATTAATGGTTGCCAGCATATCGGGCAACAGTTGAATAAGAGCGTGGTTTTGCTCTTCAGCACTGCGCTCAACAATTGTATTTGCGGAGTTAGTCAGTGAAGAAATAGGCGCTAATGAATTATTGAGTTCATGACTGATAAGACGGATGGCATTTTTCCAAAGCCCTACTTCTTGACGGCTCATTTCGCTTGATAGATTTTGACACATAAGCAACACGTGCGGCTGGTGGTTGAGTGTTATGCTCTGCCTTGAAAAGTAATAGCTTTGCTTTTCATCATTGGCTTGAAAGGTCACAAACCCAGACTCTTTTTGTAGCAAAATAGTTTGCAGTTTAGGATCGGCATTCGCAATGGCATGATGAAGCACAAGGCCACTTAACGACTTTTTGTTATTGAGTAACTTGCCGGCTTTGTCGTTGGCATATACAACCTGATCAAACTGATTGAGTAATATAATCGACACCGGCGACACCTGCAAAATGGTATCGAGTAGTAACTCCCTTTGGCTGGTGGCATGGCGCTGCTTTTTTAGTGTTGTCGATAAACGATTATATTCCAGAATTAAATCAGACATTTCTATGCTTTCAAAATGAGTAATTTGAACTGAGAAGTCTTGATCTTTAAAACTGCGGATCCCGTCCGTTAAGCAATCTATGATCCGCTGTTGGCGAGAGAAAAAGTAACTGATACCGACAATGCCTACTACCGTCGCAACAAGCAGCCCCAGTGGAATTGCCAGAGTAATTGGTATTGCAAACGAAGCAGCCAGCCATAAAATAGCCGCAAACACCAATAGTGATACAAATAGGCATGCAGACACCGCTGCTTGAAGAGATACCGTCATTTTAAACCAAACTTCTCCATTCTTCGGTATAGTGCTTGCCGACTTAATCCAAGCTTTCTTGCGGCTTTACTCACTACGCCATCAGCGCTGTCTAATGCTGCTTCGATATCTGCTTGTGTATATTCAAGCGGCTCTTCATGTTGTGGTGTTTGAATAGCTAAATGCTCACACTCAATTTCTTGCCCGGGGCTCAGCAACACAGCACGGCCTATGGTGTTTTCAAGCTCCCTGACGTTTCCAGGCCACGTGTGGTGCTTTAACTGCTTCATTGCCGTGTTACTCACGCTCTTATTATTCGGTAAAAAGTGCTCAACCAACACCGTAATATCTTCTTTTCGCTCAGACAATGGCGGCAGTTTAAGCTCAATCATATTGATCCGATAATACAAGTCTTCTCTAAAAGTACCAGCGCGAATGGCCTCCGGTAAATTACTGTTGGTAGCACTTATCACCCTAACGCTCACCTTTTTGGTCACGTTACTGCCAACGCGCTCAAACTCGCCGCTTTGTAAAACCCTAAGTAATTTTTGCTGACCAGCCAAAGACAAGTTGCCGATTTCATCCAAAAACAAAGTACCACCATCGGCTGCTTCAAAGCGCCCAGCCCTCGATTTTTGTGCGCCTGTATAAGCACCACTTTCAACCCCAAATAACTCGGCCTCAATTAGGTCCGCCGGAATGGCCCCAGCATTCACTTTAATAAAGGGTTTATGTTTATAGCCGCTATTGGCTTGCACGATTTCTGCAACTTTCTCTTTACCTGAGCCGTTTGGTCCTGTGATCAGAATTGGCGCGTCGGAGTGCGCAACCTGAGTCGCCATTTCAAGCAAGCTCAACATGGCCGGATCGGCTACCACCACACCACACAGGTCGTATTGCGCTTTTAGCTTTTGTAATCTGGCATTGCGCTGATTCGCAGCGCTACTTACTTGCTCTTGTAATTCTCGCATTTCGAGCAAGTTTTTCACTGAAGTGACTAGTTTATGATCTTTCCAAGGTTTGGCTAAGTAGTCTGCCGCACCATCTTTAATTAGCTCCACCGCCATTTCAAGGTTTGTCCAAGCCGTCAATAAAATGATCGGCAAATCAGGCTCTAAATCTCGAATGGCTTTATACAGGGCTTTACCTTCCGCGCCGCTGGTGGTGTCTCGGGTAAAGTTCATATCTTGAATAACTAAGTCGAACTGTTTGCTACGCACCTTCTCTAGGCCCAGCTGCGGAGAGGTAACACCTTCACACGGAATATCATTGAGCAACAAAAGGACTTTAATGGCTTGAATTACATCCGGATTATCGTCAATTACCAATACACTCATGAACGCTTTTGATCCTAATTTGTAGATTTAGCCCCTTTCGGGGCTTTGTTGTTTTTATTATTAGCTGGATTTAGTTACTTGCGCCGGCGACACTTTCGCGGCTTCTTTGGCAGGCAGGTATACCGCCAATGTACTCACAAGCCAAGTAAAAATAGCTACCCCAACCAATAACGGGATCTCTACCACACTTTGCACTCGAACATTATTCATCAAAAAATAGTAAAGCAAAATCGAGAGACCAAAGCCTAGCACTAAACCGATAAAGACTAAAATTGTATTTTCTTTAATTAAAGACCACATCACTTTACCTTTAGATGCACCTAACGCACGAAGCACACCATGATCTTTCTTTCTTAAGCTAACAGAAAAGCTGACAAGTGCGACTATACCCAGCGCGGTTACCACACAAGCGATGATGCTAATGCCTGCCATGGTGAGTGCAAAGGTGCTACGGCCATCCCACAAACGCTTCTTCGCACGAGCAACGAACTCAACTCGCTCCACCATACGACCTTCAGAGTGATACAGCGCGGTTTCAACGTCTTCTAAAATACGCTCAGACAGGCCTTTTTCCACTCTCACTAAATAATTTGCCCGTTGACGGTTACCCCATATAACTTCAGGTACAACTCCCGAATGGTAGGGCTGTTGACTGTATGTGGCACTTTCACCAAGCATTTTACCTTTATAAACACCAACCACTTGATGTGGAATCCGCTGCCTTGAAATATAAACCGACTGTCCAAGAGCAGAGTCATCACCAAATAACGACGTGGCAAGGTCGTCACTTATCATAATAACGCCTGCATTTTTTGTTGCCTCATCACCTTTGATAAATTCGCTGGCATAAAATGCACGACCCTCTATCAGTTCGAGCCCAAGTACACCGACCCCTTTTTCATCTAAACCAAAATAACCGAACACGTTATAATCCGTTTCTGGTTTAGTATCTTTAAAAATAGTCCACCCTGGGCCTAAGCTATTAAGCACGAGTTCTCTACCAGCATAAGATGCAGCAATAACTCCAGGCACGTTTTCAATCGCTTGAATATCCTTCTCGATGAGCGACTGCACGTCTACAGAGGTATCAAATACACGCGTCGTCACATTAAGTATTTGTTGCTCTTCCAACTTTGATGGAATTAACCAATTTTGCAGCGTTGCATAGCTGATAAACGCCGTATTGCTGACAATCATCACGGTGATCGCGATTTGTAGAATGATTAACAGCGCAATACTTTTTTGTTTTAAAATCAGTTTTAAAATATGTTTAATCGCCATACTTACCCCCTTAATTCCGCAGCTGGTGATACGCGACTACTGCGATACACCGGATATAATCCAGATATGCCGACCGCCAAGAAAATGCCTATCGTCGTCAAAAGTGCCAGCTCACCATCGAACTGATAGATTTGACGGACTTGCTCAGCAAGTGCCATGTAATCCGCCTGATACATACGTAGGTGGAACATCAATTCAAGCCCTGCGAATGCCAATACAAAGCCGAGCATTACGGAAGCAACCGTGAGTATCAGGATCTCTAAAAAGTGAATTTTCATTATTACTCCACGATTTGCGCCAAGGGCTCGGTAAAGGGAAATAAGCTTGCGATTGGCTTGGAATTTGGCGAGCAGAATGCCAATCGTATTCACTAAACAAATGCCAAATAGTAAATAAGAAAAAGTCAGGTAAATGGCTTCCCATGCCATAAAGCGCTGGATCAAAATATAGAGCTCGCCCATGCTATAAAAGTCGGTGAGATTTTTATGTTGAAAACGGCCAACCGCTTGCTGCTTTGCAATATAGTTATTCAACCAAGTTTTTAGCTCAGCTAGATGTGCCGCCCCCATATCATCTTGGTACTGGAACCAAACCGTCAAATAACCACATTCAGCACTTTTCAGCATGTCTATACTGCCGCTACGCGGGCTAGTTGCTGTGTATAAATCATCGGTTCTGCAGGTAACTTGCCCAGTTCTTGGAAAGTTTTGGGCATAAGCATAATTTAGCGGAATAAAAACATCGTGATTGTAATTATTACTAAAGCTCAAATCTTGGAAGCGACGTTTATAATTGCTTAAATCAACCACGCCCACGACTTGTATTTGTTCGCCTTGAACCTGAATAAACTGTCCAATAGAATTCGCTCCCCCAAATAGATGGTCGTTGGCATTTTTACTGATAACAGCCACCGCTTCGCCACTTTTTTGGCTTTGTTCGTTCCAAAAAGTACCGTGAATAAACGGCGCGTCTAGTACACTAAATATCTCTCTATCTGTACCAGAAGCTTCTACGCTTATCGGCCTAACTGAGTTATCTGCAAGCCCAACGATAAACTCAGTGGTGTAGTTAAATGATAGATACTCGTATGGTAAATCCGCTTGCTTAAGTGCTTGGGCATCTTGATAAGTCCAGCGAGGGAATTGTCTAAAATCGGCCACATCTTCATCGGCATCAAAATAGTTGAGGCCCGCCGTGTATAAGCTGTCTCCCTTATAGCCAATCACTTCGCTACTGCTTTGTTTAACAATTGCTGACATCGTCAACATCAAGGTGATCCCAACTGCAAGGTTAATTACCATCAGTGCGCTTAGCTTGGGTTTTTGTTTTAATCCCTGCCAAGCTAATAGTATTAGCTCTTTCATCGCTTACTCCTACACTGCCAGTTCGGTTAGCTGAGATTTAGTGATGTCGGTTAGCTCACCATCAAGAATTTGGATATTACGACCCGCTCGTCGTGCCAGCTCATTGTCATGGGTTACCATAATCAATGTGGTGCCCGCCTGATTCACTTCTTGTAATAAATCCATCACTTGTCTTGCCATTAAGCTGTCTAAGTTACCCGTTGGCTCATCCGCTAGTAGGAATCGAGGTTTACCCGCCAGTGCTCTGGCAATAGCCACACGCTGCTGCTGCCCGCCACTCAGTTGTGCAGGATGATGTTTCATTCGGCTTGCAAGCCCAACGAGTTCAAGCGCTTCTTCAATGCGCTTTTTACGTTCGCTGGCTTTTATTCCTCTGAAAATAAGGGGGACTTCAACGTTGTCATATAAAGATAAGTCGCTGATAAGATTAAAGCCTTGGAAGATAAAGCCAATTTTTTCGTTTCTTAGCTGAGACAACTTTTTATCGTTAAGATTGGCAACGTTTTCACCATCTAGAAAATAGTCACCGTGCTCAAAACGCTCTAATAAACCCGCAATGTTCAAAAAGGTCGTTTTGCCTGATCCTGACGGGCCTGTGACCGCAATAAACTCCCCTTCTTCAATGGTTAAATTCACATTACTGAGTGCATGGGTCTCAATCAGATCTGTGCGATAAATTTTGCTTACTTCATTCATTTTTAACATTGTCTATTCCTTCTCATTCTTATTCGGTACGCGAGATGGGGCTACTTCCCGAGTAACACTCGCGCTTTGTTATTGAACGGATCTAAACTTGAGATCACGATTTCTTGTCCTTCACTCAGGCCCTCGATAATCTCAACTTCAGAAATACTTTTTACACCGAGCTGAATAGGTGTTTGATCAGCCTGCTCGCCGACAACCGCATAGGTAAAACGCCCAGCGCCGGTTTCAACAAATGCACCACGCCTTACTTTGAGCACGTCTTGCTTTTGCGACAGGATAATTCTTGTAGATACCTTTTGGTTTTGGCGAAGACCACTTGGCTGCTCGTCAAAGCGTACCCGTGCACTGACGCGGCCGGCTTCAATTTCAGGAGAAATAGCGACCAGCTTCGCGTGATATTGGTATTGATTAATAAATACTTCCGCGGCCATGCCGACTCCTAGGTTTTCAGCATAGATTTCTGGGATCTGCGCTTCAACTTCGAGCTCTGAAAGGTCAACCAAGGATATTAGCGCCGCATCTCGCTGTACAAACTGCTTTTGCTGGACATGCACCGTACCAACAATACCCGACAACGGAGAAATAATGTTAAGTGCGGCTACCTGACGCTGCACTTCTTCTAAAATATGCTGTTGTCTGGTTAGGCTCAACTCGCTACTTTTTAGCTCAAATGCAAGTCGCTCTTGCTCAAGCTTTAGCGACTCAATGGCGTGCCGCTCTTGTAGCTGCGCGCGCTTAAGTTCAACCATTGACTGCTCAAGCTCTAGTTTTGAGATAATTTGTTTTTCGATACTCTGTTTTGAGCGCGCCATTTCCCGCTCTGCCGCTTCTAAGTCTACTTTCGCCATTTCCATGCGTTGTTTGGTATCGAGTAGCTGTTGTTTAATCGAGATCCGTTGGCGCTCAACTTCCGTTTGTAAACGTTCGAACGTGGCCTCTTCTTGTAGTAAACGGTTGGTAAGCTCAGGACTCTCGATACTAAGCAGCGCTTGCCCCGCCTCTATGGCATCACCGGGTTTAACATTGAGTGTTACCGTGCCTGATGCAATAGCGTATAAATCTGGATTATTCGCTGCGAGCGTGCGCCCTTCAACACGAATATCTTCGCTGATATCACCTCTCACTACCGTGGCGAGACGTACTTGCTCCCGCGATACCGTCTGCTCTGCAGATAAAATCATGTTAATGCTTGGCCAAGCACTGGTTAATCCACCTAAGGTGATGCCAACGGCCAATAACGCAATCACAGGCTTTTTTATGGTTCGCTTTTTTGCGATTTGTTTGTCTTGCGCACTTGTATCTTTAATCATGCTACCTCCTTGCGGACAAGTGGGTGTCCGCGATTATCATGTGTAACTAATTACAAGTAGCGTGCCAAAATTTATATCGTTGTTTTATATGGTATTTATGAGATTTAACGGCTTTATTCAAGGGGATTGGACGGACACCGGACAGTTTGCGGACAATAGCAGAACATAACTAGAACTGGTAGGTCGTGATTTATCACGACATCAGATTTTAGAAAGAACAACACTCAAAAGATCGCGGGGTGAACCCGCACCTACCTAATGTTGATGAGCTTTTGCACAAGGTTTACCCTGATAGCTCAGCAACACAGGTAGATCGTGACTAAAACAGGTAGGTCGTGATTTATCACGACATCAGACTATAGAAAAAACAACACTCAAAAGATCGCGGGATGAACCCGCTCCTACCTAATGTTGATGAGCTTTCGCACAAGGTTTACCCTCATAGCTCAGCAACACAGGTAGATTGTGACTAAAACTGATAGGCCGTGATTTATCACGACATCAGACTATAGAAAGAACAACACTCAAAAGATCGCGGGATGAACCCGCTCCTACCTAATGTTGATGAGCTTTTAGCACAAGGTTTACCCTAATAGCTCAGCAACACAGGTAGATCGTGACTAAAACTGGTAGGTCGTGATTTAGCGACATCAGATTTTAGAAGGAGCAGCACTCCAAAAGATCGCGGGGTGAACCCGCTCCCACCTAATACTGCTGCGCGTTTAGCACAAGGTTTACCCTCATAGCTCAGCAACACAGGTAGATCGTGACTAAAACAGGTAGGTCGTGATTTATCGCGACATCGGATTTTAGAAAGAACAACACTCAAAAGATCGCGGGATGAACCCGCTCCTACTTGTGATGAGCTTTTTCGGAGGATAAACCAGCCCCACCCAATGTTGAGCTTTTAGCACGGAGTAATTCCGCGCCGACACTAAACTATTGGTGCTGGCTCACATCCCACAATTGCTTTAACTCTTCAATAATGGCGGGGTCGTCAATGGTAGATGGCACGATAATGTCTTCTCCGTCCACCAGCTGGCGTAGGTTCTTTCTGAGAATTTTACCCGAACGGGTTTTGGGTAAACGCTCAACCACTTTAATGGTTTTAAGGCAGGCAATCGCGCCGATTTTTTCGCGGATCAGGCTTCTTATTTCCTCGGCAATGGCCGTTTCAGTGGTGTTTACGCCATCTTTCAGTACCACCATGGCAATAGGCACTTGCCCTTTTAACTCATCTTTACCGGCAAATACGGCGCATTCTGCAATTGCATTGTGGCCTGCAACGATCTCTTCCATTTCACCGGTTGACAATCTATGCCCGGCTACGTTTATTACGTCATCGGTACGGCCCATAATAAACAGGTAGCCGTCTTCATCAAAATAGCCACCGTCGCCAGAAAGATAATAACCGGGGTACTGTGATAAGTAACTGCCTTTAAAGCGTGCTGTATTATTCCAAATGGTGGTTAAACAACCAGGGGGAAGTGGCAATTTAACCGCAACAACACCTTGTTGATTGGCTTCACATGGACTGCCGTCCACATCAAGGATCTCGACTTGATAGCCCGGTGTAGGAACTGTGGCACTGCCCGCCTTTGTAGGCATCAATTCAATCCCAACTGGGTTACACGCAATTGCCCAACCCGTTTCCGTTTGCCACCAGTGGTCGATTACCGGCAGCTTTGTGGTGGACTGTAGCCAGTCGTAGGTAGCAGGGTCGAGTCGTTCACCAGCTAAAAATAGTGCTTTTAGACTGCTGGTGTTGTAGTTAGCCAAGAGGGCTGCGCTCGGATCTTCTTTTTTTATGGCACGAAATGCCGTAGGCGCACTAAAAAGTGCTGCCACTTGATATTCTTCAACCACTCGCCAAAACGCCCCTGCATCTGGGGTTTTTATCGGTTTACCTTCGTATAATACGCTGGTGCAACCATAAATCAGTGGGCCATAAACAATATAAGAATGCCCCACAACCCAGCCAATGTCGGATGCCGCCCAAAACACTTCGCCGGGCTCCATGCCGTAAACGGTTTTCATACTGTAGTTTAATGCCACAGCATGACCGCCTTGCTCTCGCACTACTCCTTTGGGTGTGCCTGTGGTGCCAGAGGTATACAAAATATAAAGCGGATGTGTGCTTGATAACGGCACGGCATCAAAGGATTCTGGCGTATTTGCCACCACCACCCAATCTAAGTCTCTTGGCGATAACATCTGCGCTTGGTATGCCTCACGCTGTAACACAATACAATGCTCTACTTGATGCTTTGCCAACGACAAAGCTTCATCCAGCATAGGTTTGTATTCAATGGTGCGGCCTATTTCAATTCCGCAAGAAGCACTGATCACCAGTTTTGGTTTAGCATCATCGATTCTCACCGCAAGCTCATGAGGTGCAAAGCCGCCAAACACCACTGAATGAATAGCACCCACGCGCGCACAAGCAAGCATAGCAACGACCGCCTCAGGCACCATGGGCATATAAATTACGACCCTATCCCCTACGCTTACACCAAGCTGATTTAAGCCTGCCGCAAAATAGCTCACTTGCGAAAGCAATTCACGATAGCTAACTTTGCATTTGGTATTCGTCACCGGCGAGTCATAAATTAACGCAGTTTGCTCGCCTCGGCCTTGGTGTACATGATGGTCGAGTGCCAGATAACTGGTATTCATCAAGCCATCACTAAACCAATGACTCAACCCCTCTTGATCTTGGTTATGTCCGATTTTTGGTGGCGTATGCCAATCAAGCCGTGTCGCTTCTTTGAGCCAAAATACCTCTGGATCTTGGGTAAATGTATGGTATGCCTGTTGATAGGTTGTTGTCATAATAAGTTACTCAGTTTCGCTGGAACTTAGTAAAGATAGATAAAAAACCGCCAAGTTTTGATGAGACTTTAGTCTTGCGAGGGTGATGTGGATCAAAGTTGGGGGCGTTAGATATGATTATGCCTGCGTGAGGATCAGCCTCTAGTACGGGTGTTAATGAGCACTTGTCCTTCTAATTTGATATAAATGTAATCACAGCGTCCTGAACAATAGCCATGGGAATAAATATGACTATGGTTCAGAAATCCACTAAGACCTATACAACCAAATTTACTTATTGCTCGCTTTCAAGCTTTAGCAGCAACGTCTTAATATCATCTTTAGCGCCGGTGATATGCTTTTTCAAAAAGTCACACGCCCCTTTGGTATTTTTATCGCGGCACAGTTCTAATAGCTGGCGGTGTTCCTCTGGTGCGGTTTTTATGCCGCCAGCGAGTAGGATGTGCATGCGCACGTAGCGCTCGGAGTTTTTACTGTACACATCCACCAGCTCGCGAGTTTGTGGGCGCTGTGCTTTGCTGTAGAGTTTGCTGTGAAATTCGGCGTTGAGTTTGCCCGTTGCCAGCTGTGTATCACCAGCGGCAGTGGCTTCTTCAAGCTCGGCTAAGATGGCTTCAGCTTCGAGCAGGTCGCGTGCGGTTAACTTGTCGATTGAGTGGCGTAACAGCTCAGCTTCTAACAATGCGCGTAGATCAAATATTTCATCGATTTGTTCGGCACTTAAGCGCGTGACCGTCGCACCTTTGTGCGCTTCAAAGTTAACTAAGCCTTCGGCTTCTAGTTGCAGGAGTGCTTCTCTAACGGGAATACGGCTTACATTTAACTCATCTGCCAGCGCAGCTTGCCTCAGCGGCTCGCCCGCTTTGATTTCACCAGTGAGGATTTTTTCACGAATTGCTTCAGCAACTAATTGAGTTCGAGTTTTATGTACAATCGCCATAGTATTTAGTAATTATTGTTTTATGAACTCATTATAAACGTATCTGAGTTCAAATTGCATGTTTGTCGAGTATATAAGTTTGATGTGCGAATTATGTCTGAATAAAAAAGCCCATAGCAATGCTATGGGCTTGGTTTGCTTAACTTTGTATACAAATTGGTCTTACGAATCGTTTGAGCGCTTCTAACCCTACCGATGTTGAACGTACATCGGTTGATGATGGAAACGGCCCACCATGGTTCATAGTGGCGCACACTTCAACGCCCGTTGGCATTTGCCCGTAAATCAATCGACCTACGCGGTATTGTAACGCCTCTATGATGTCTTCGGCTTGATGTAGGTCAGAATCAGTGCCATGAATGCTGGCGGTGAGCTGTCCATCTAAATCTGCGATTAAGTCTTTAAGCTGCGCTAAGTTGTCATAGCTCACCACTAAAGCACTTGGCCCAAAGACTTCTTCTTTAAGCCTTGCATCGGTTGCAAAACTTTTGCTATCCGTTAGGAACAAATGGGCGTTTGCATGAAACGGCTGTGCTTGATCACCAGAACTTAATAAGGTTACCTGAGGGTGTACTTTTAGCGCCGCGATGCTGTTTTGGTAAGCTTTTAAAATGCCTGGGGTCAATAAGGTATCTGAAGGCGCTGCGCTAATATTTTGCTTAGCCGTCTCGATAAATGCTTGCGAACTACTACTTGGCACCAACCAAATACCGGGGCTAGTACAAAATTGACCATTACCCATAAGTAAAGACTGGACAAATTGTGCACCAAGCTCTGCGCCTTGCGACTGTATTTTTTCAGGTAAGACAATTTGCGGGTTTACGCTGCCAAGCTCACCGTAAAGCGGGATAGGTTCATGGCGCTTCGCGATGGTGTCTTGCAATGCTTTTGCAACGCCAAAGGAGCCTGTAAATCCAACCGCTTTGATAGGCTCGGCTTTAACCAGCCAATGCGCGACATCGTATGCTTTCGCTTGCAGCATTGAAAACACCCCGCTTGGCATATCGCACTTGCTTATTGCTGTGGCGATGGCCTTAGTCATTAGCTCACACGTTGCCGGATGTGCTGGGTGACCTTTATATACCACAGGGCAGCCAGCGGCTAACGCAGCTGCGGTATCACCCCCAAGCGTAGAGAAGGCATACGGGAAGTTTGACGCGCCAAACACCGCAACAACGCCAATAGGAATATGCTTAAGCAGTGTTTTTGGCTTAGGCAGCGGCGTGCGATTTGGGTCGGCTTGCTCTTCTTTATCTAGACTGAGCTCTGCTAGGTTATCTCTCAGCGCTGCGGCAAATGCGTTTAATTGGTTTACCGTCCGGCCACGCTCGCCCTCGAGTCTTAGCCTTGGCAGGTTAGTTTCTGCCATCGTGGTGGTGATCAGCTCATCACCTAAGGCGAGAATTTCTTGGGCTATGGTCTCTAAAAATTCTGCTCTAGCAGTCATCGAGGTTTTACGATAAGCCTTAAAAGCCTGCTCTGCTGCATTAACGGCCTCCTCTACTTGTGCTTCACTGGCATTAAAAAAAGGTTGCGTCAGTGGCTCATTGGTTGCTGGGCAAAACGCGTAAAACGTTGATGCCATTTGTGCGGCTTGCCACGCACCGTTGATATAGCTCTTTCCTGATAAATTCATTGTTAGCTCCTGTTTTCTTTCAGTCTTAATGGCTAGAGCACCTGAAAACCAAATGCATACGGATCTTCGTCATCTACAGTGATACAATTACTCCCCGTTTGACGTGCCCAACCTTGAATACTTGGCAGAATTGCGGCTTTTCCCGCAACTTCAGTTGTGCCTTCGACCTTACCGATAAATTGGCTGCCTATGATGCTCTCGTGAACAAACGTATCGCCATCTTTTAGCAGTCCTTTTGCAAACAGCTGTGCCATTCGTGCACTTGTGCCGGTACCACAAGGCGACCTATCAATCGCCTTATCGCCATAAAATACTGCGTTGGCCGCATGACTATCTGGGTGCCGTGGCTTACCTGTCCATAACACATGGGAGGCGCCACACACGGTAGAGTCTTCAGGATGAATTGGGTTTGTTTGCGCGTTAACTGCCGCGCGCACTTTGGGGCTCCACGCCAGTAATTCCGCGGCGCGGCTTTGATCCACACCAGCAAATAGACTTTGAGGCTCAACAATAATGTAAAAGTTACCACCATAGGCAATATCAACGATGAGCTCCCCTAGCCCATCAACGTGGACAGGCACCGCTTGGTACGCCAAAAATGCCGGCACATTGTAGAGCTTTACCCAAGTCACTTTACCTGCTTTCATCTCATAATAGGCATTCACGCGCCCCGCAGGGGTGTCAAGCTTGAGTACACCCTGTTCCATTGGAGTAATAAGGCCGCTTTCAAGGCCAAAAGTGACTGTCCCTATAGTGCCATGCCCACACATCGGCAAGCACCCAGAGGTTTCGATAAATAGGATTGCCACATCCCCATCCGCAGTGGTCGGTGGATATAAAAAGGCACCCGACATCATGTCATGGCCTCTGGGCTCAAACATCAGTGCGCGCCTTATCCAATCGTAGTCACGTAAAAAATGTTGGCGCTTTTCACTCATGTTCTCGCCCAAAAGCGTTGGATGACCGCTTGTGACCAAGCGCACGGGATTGCCACAGGTGTGGCCATCTATACAATAGTAGGTGCCTAAAATCATACGCTTAGTCCAAGTTATATTGGCTTAAGTCAATTCGATTTGCCATCGCTTCATCGTACAAACGACTCACGTAAGCCTTTTGTTCTTGGGTGAGTGGCAATCTTGGAGAGCGAGTCACTTCACTACCACGTCCAGCCAAATGTTCTGCATATTTGATGCACTGCACCAGTGTGGGAATAGTATCTAAGCGTAGCAAAGGTAAAAACCAACGCCACAGTGCGCGCGCTTCCTCATAGCGACCTTGTTCGGCAAGTTTATAAATAGCCACTGACTCGCGTGGGAATACATTGGTCAATCCCGAGATCCAACCCGTCGCACCAAGCATCAGGCTTTCCAGTGCGATATCATCAACACCACCAAATACAACGTAGCGATCGCCAAATGCGCTAAACAGCTCGCTAATACGACGGGTATCTTCCGTTGCTTCTTTTACAGAAACAATATTGGACTCCTCAGCTAAGGTTTTCATGCCTTCAATAGACACATCGACACCGTAGGTCACCGGATTGTTGTAAATCATAATAGGTAATGCCGTGCTTCGCGCTACCTGTTGGTAATGATGAATAGCTTCGCGCTCGGTTGAGCGGTAAACCATCCCCGGCAATACCATCAGTCCATCTATGCCGAGCGCTTCTGCATCCTTGGCAAACTCGACAGCAAGCGCTGTTGTGGTTTCAGCCACACCACTAAGTAGTGGCACTCTATCACCTACCACTTCTGTTGCCGCTTTTAAAACCTGGCGTTTCTCGTCAGCCGTGAGTGAGCAGTTTTCACCGACGGTGCCTAATACTATGATGCCATGAACCCCTTCGTTAATCAGGTTATCTATCATCTCTTTGGTAGTATCAAAGTTGATGCTTTCATCATCATGGAATTGAGTGGTTACTGCTGGATATACACCCTGCCAATTTACGTTCATCGTTCTCGCCTTTCATTAGGTTGTTTAGTTATTGTGCTTGCCATCATAGGTATATTGTATACAATAATCAATATTCAAAAGAGAGATTTTTTAGCCATCAACTCAAATGACTGGCTTAAACATCTGTAATTTTATGATTTATAAGTGGTAAATTTTTTCTTTTTGGTATTTAAACGAGGCCTGATTGATGTCTATGTGGAAATACAATTTAGGATGGTGAGGTAAATTGTGGAAAGTAATAATAAAATTGCAGTGATCGGCGCAGGGATCATTGGGATCACCACCGCGCTGCAATTAGCTCGACGAGGCCACGCTGTTACCTTGCTCGATAAAAATCAGCCCGCAGAGGGATGCTCTAAGGGTAATGCGGGGCATTTTGCCACAGAACAGGTATTTCCCATGGCAGATGCAGCTTTACTAACAAAAGTGCCTGGCATGTTAGTCAATCCGATGGGGCCTTTGCGAATTGAGACCACCTCTTTGCTCAAAAATGTTCCTTGGTTTGTACGATTCTTAAAGCAAATGAAAAGTAGCTATTTCCACAAAGGTACAATCGCACTTAGAAGTTTAAATGAACGCGCACTACCCGCATACCAGCGTTTACTTGGTGATAAGTATCATACACTTATATCTAGCAACGGCAGTTTACTGGTATTTGAAAGTGACGAAAGCTCTGCGCGTCAAAGCTATAAAAAATACGCCGAACAAGACATCTCAGTGAGCTTACTTACAGGTGATCAAGCCCGAGAAATGGAGCCGAGCCTATCAAGTACCATTACCTCGGCACTGTATTTTGATAAAGTCGCGCATAGCACAGATCCCTACGCTCTCTGTTTGACGTTATATGAGCAGTTTATGCAGCTAGGGGGAGCATTCAAACAAGGCTCAATCGACGATATTACCCACACAGAGCATGGCTACACACTCAACTCGAATAACCACAAGATGATCTTTAACAAAGTCGTTGTGGCAACGGGTGCTGCAAGTAAAACGCTCTGTGCATCTTTAGGTTACTCACTGCCCATGATTGCCGAGCGCGGTTATCACAACATGTTGGCAGTGAATAATACGCTTACACGACCTGTCGCATCAAGTGAGCGAGGGTTTATCATGACGCCCATGTCACAAGGTTTGAGACTGGCCGGAACGGTAGAATTTGCCGCACTGGAGAGTAAACCCAACTACAGCCGTGCTCGCGTATTGTTACATCACGCAAGTATTCTATTAAGGCAACCTCTGCCACAGCACAGTGAAGCGTTGTGGGTTGGCTGCCGTCCCTCACTCCCAGATTATTTACCTGTCATCGGACAAGCGCCAAATCATCACAACCTTTATTTTGCACTGGGTCATCAGCACTTAGGACTGACCCAAGCCGCAATTTCAAGTGAATGTATCGCAGATCTTATTGACAACAAGCCCAACGACATCGATCTTACTCCCTTTAGTATTGCTCGATTTAATTAGCTAAGGATCACAAAAATGAAAGGTATTG
This sequence comes from Pseudoalteromonas sp. GCY, assembly GCF_016695175.1. Lineage (NCBI taxonomy): Bacteria > Pseudomonadati > Pseudomonadota > Gammaproteobacteria > Alteromonadales > Pseudoalteromonadaceae > Pseudoalteromonas > Pseudoalteromonas sp. GCY. The sequence continues at coordinate 1,933,779 of NZ_CP068023.1, read as the reverse complement.
CATACCAAGGCGCGCAACAGGCGCTAGATAACTTAGAAGATATGACCAAAGGCGTAGCGCCAATTGGCGAAAGCGAGTATTTAGCAAGAATAGAGAAAGCTCAACAATATATGCAGCAGAACAACATTGATGCACTCTATTTAAATGCTGGTACAAATTTAAAATACTTTACTGGTTTGCAATGGTACGCCAGTGAGCGTTTGGTCGGTGCTATTTTACCCGCCAATGGACAAGTTCAGTTTATCGTCCCGTTTTTTGAAATTGGCTCTATTAAGGATTATTGGCTGATTGAAGGCCCTATTCATGCTTGGCAAGAAGAAGAATCTCCTTACCAGCTCGTCGCAAACGTACTTAACACACTCAATATTGATAGCACAGGCACACTCGCCATTGACGAAAGCACTGCGTTTTTTGTTGCTGATGGGATCAGAATCGCGGCACCTGAGCTTTCGCTTATCAATGCAAAGGCAGTAACTGCGCATTGTAGAATGCATAAATCGGCCAATGAAATTGCCCTTATTCAACGTGCAATGGACATGACACTTGCCGTACATAAAGCAACGGCATCTATGCTGTATGAAGGGATCACCACAACCGAAGTTGAAGCTTTTATTAATGAAGCGCACAAAAAAGTGGGGGCACCGGGCAATTATTTTTGTATTGTGCTATTTGGTGTGGCGTCGTCATTCCCACATGGTGTAAAAAATCCACAAACGCTGAAAAAAGGCGATGTGGTTCTCGTCGACACAGGTTGTAAGTTACACGGCTATCTTAGTGATATCACCCGTACTTATGTTTTTGGCGACCCCAGTGAAAAGCAAAAGTCCGTTTGGCAAATCGAGAAGCAAGCGCAAATTGCAGCATTTAATGCAGCCAAAATTGGTGCGCCCTGTGGCGCTGTTGATAAAGCCGCGAGAGAGTATATTGCCAGCAATGGGCTCGGTCCTGACTATCAACTACCAGGTTGCCCACATCGCACTGGGCACGGTATCGGCTTAGATATCCACGAATGGCCTTATTTAGTCAAAGACAACCCAGAACCGCTTGCAGCTGGAATGTGTTTTTCAAATGAACCTATGCTGGTTATTCCTGATGAATTTGGCATTCGCTTGGAAGACCATTTCTATATGACCGACGATGGTCCACGTTGGTTTACTGAACCTGCACATAGCATAGACAACCCTTTTGGGGTTGAATAACCTTAGCGATAGCTACATGATGAGATGCTCTGATAAGCAACTCATCATTTATCGTGATTGATTTAAGCACGGGTTAATTGGTATAAACCTAACACCTGCAATTTACTGCGTTACAACTTATGATAGCAACTACTCCACCACCACCCTATTACGCCGTAATTTTTACCAATATTAAAAATGAAGACGACGAGGGTTACGCCCAAACCGCTTCGAGAATGGTCGAGCTTGCACAGCTTCAACCCGGATTTTTAGGATTAGAATCAGCGCGTGAGGAGGTTGGGATCACCGTTTCTTATTGGCGCGACCTAGAATCAATCAAAGCATGGAAAGCCAATGCTGAGCATATTGAGGCGCAAAAAAATGGCAATAAAAAATGGTATCAAAGTTATACGACTCGTATTGCCAAGGTAGAGCGTGAATATAGCTTATAAGGCTACTAACGGTTACCACCACCGACAAAATTGTCTTGCTCTAGCTGTTTTTATCTCTAACAAGACAACTTCAAATTACGACAAAAATCCTTCAAATAGCAACTAATATAAAAATTGCAACTTTTAAATAAAAAACTTCATAAATTACTGGTGGCATATTTTAAAAACTCTTCTATGATAAATTCTCAAATCAACGTAAGTTAACATTTTAAAGGAAACTAGAATGAAATCACTCATTGCGTTATCTATGGTATTAGGAGCATCGGCAGTATCTGCCCAAGAAATTACTTATTATTCAAGTGAGTGCTATTATGCAGCAAATGGTATAACTACCGTCAATGGCGTACTCTATAGTTATTCAGCTTCGGAGCGCTCAAATACGCCTTGGTATTTGACTGAAGAAGAAGCCGCATGTGAAGGCGGTAAAGTAATACTTGGCACTTACAGGAGCTTTTTTGGTTCTTCAGTAATGTATAGAGATGTATATACCCCACTGCAAAGTAGTCAATTAAATACCAAAACCGTTACCAAGTAGTTCCTAAAATCATAATAAACCACTAGAAACCTTAGTTTCTAATAGTGGTTTATTATTAATATAAATTAATTAATTTCTTTTCTTTATTCTATTTTTAATTCTTGATAACCCTTGTGCGGTGCATCCTAGATAGTTTGCCAAATCTTGATTAGTAATTTTCATTACCCAGTCAGTTCTATACTCAAGTAAAAATCGATAGCGTTCTTCAACCGTGTTTAAAAGTAAAAAAGCTTCCTTTGCCTCTTTAAAAAGTAGCTGTTGTTGAAACAACTTTAATTTAAGCTCTGTTGTTGTCTGCTGCTTGAACAGGCTCAAGGGAACGTGCACTAATATCGCATCTTCAATTACAGCTAGTTGAAAGTGGCTGGATAAGTCCCTTATCCACTCGGCATACAAAATACATAGCTCACCTGGAAAATAAAACTCCTTATGCCTTATCTCTCCACCTTCGCTGATAGCTGAGGAAACTAGCTTCCCCTTTTCGATAAAATAGCCTACGTCCTGTTTATCACCTTGTGACAGCACTATTTCGCCTCGAGTATGTTTTGTCCTAATAAATTCAGGATGTTCATCAGTGAACGCTAAGAGTTCAGCTTTCATTGTTTCACAGAGCTGCCCTAAAGTTTGGTAAGGCATGCACAGTCCTCTCACCGAAGTCGATTTAATTACACTCGCTGTGATAATACCAATTTTTTGATCTGCTTAAGTAGATCAAAAAAGGCTCCATAAGGAGCCTTTTTAACGAGTGGTATTAACTTACCAACCCGCTTTCTCTTTTAGTGCAGAACCAATTTCTGCAAGAGAGCGAACTGTTTTAACACCCGCTGCTTCAAGTGCTGCGAATTTCTCATCAGCTGTACCTTTACCGCCTGCGATAATTGCACCAGCGTGACCCATACGCTTACCTGGAGGAGCAGTAACACCTGCGATGTAAGAAACGACAGGTTTAGTTACGTTGTGCTTGATGTACTCAGCCGCTTCTTCTTCAGCTGTACCGCCGATCTCACCGATCATTACGATAGCTTCCGTTTGCGGATCGTTTTGGAACATCTCTAGAACGTCGATGAAGTTAGTGCCTGGGATTGGGTCACCACCGATACCAACACAAGTAGATTGACCGAAGCCAGCGTCAGTTGTTTGCTTAACTGCTTCATAAGTCAAAGTACCAGAACGTGACACGATACCTACTTTACCAGGCAAGTGGATGTGACCTGGCATGATACCGATCTTAGTTTCACCTGGAGTGATAACACCTGGGCAGTTAGGACCAATCATGCGAACGCCAGTTTCTTCTAGCTTCACTTTAACATCAACCATATCTAGTGTAGGGATGCCTTCAGTGATACATACGATTAGTTCGATACCTGCGCTGATCGCTTCAAGGATAGCGTCTTTACAGAACGCAGCTGGTACGTAGATAACAGATGCAGTTGCACCAGTTGACTCTACCGCTTCACGTACTGTGTTAAATACAGGTAGACCTAGGTGAGTTGTGCCGCCTTTACCAGGAGAAACACCACCAACCATTTGCGTACCGTACTGGATAGCTTGCTCAGAGTGGAAAGTACCCTGACCACCAGTGAAACCTTGACAGATTACTTTAGTATCTTTGTTAATTAGTACAGACATTATTTGCCCTCCGCAGCAGCAACTACTTTCTCAGCAGCGTCAGTTAGTGACTCAGCTGCAATGATGTCAAGGCCAGAGTTAGCTAGTACTTCACGACCAGCTTCAGCGTTAGTACCTTCAAGACGTACAACTACTGGTACGTTTACGCCAACTTCTTTAACCGCACCGATAATACCTTCAGCGATCATGTCACAACGTACGATACCACCGAAGATGTTAACTAGTACTGCTTTAACATTGTCGTCAGAAAGGATGATCTTGAATGCTTCAGATACACGCTCTTTAGTCGCGCCGCCACCAACGTCTAGGAAATTAGCTGGCTTGCCGCCGTGTAGGTTTACGATGTCCATAGTACCCATCGCAAGGCCTGCACCGTTAACCATACAACCAACGTTACCGTCTAGTGCTACGTAGTTAAGCTCAAAGCTTGCTGCGTGTGCTTCACGTGCGTCTTCTTGTGAAGGATCGTGGAATTCACGGATCTTAGGCTGGCGGAACAATGCGTTGCCGTCCACACCGATTTTGCCGTCTAGGCAGTGTAGGTTACCAGCGTCTGTGATAACTAGAGGGTTGATTTCTAGTAGAGCAAAGTCGTGGTTGATAAACATTTGCGCTAGACCCATGAAGATCTTAGTGAATTGCTTAACTTGAGTTGGGTTCAAACCTAGTTTGAACGCTAGCTCACGACCTTGGTAAGCTTGAGGACCTACTAGTGGGTCGATCTCAGCTTTATGAATTAGTTCAGGCGTTTCTTCTGCAACTTGTTCAATTTCTACACCACCTTCAGTTGATGCCATGAACACGATTTTACGTGAACCACGGTCAACAACAGCACCTAGGTATAGTTCATTTGCAATATCAGTGCAGCTTTCTACTAAGATTTTAGCAACAGGCTGACCTTTCTCGTCTGTTTGGTAAGTAACTAGGTTTTTACCTAACCAGTTTTCAGCGAATGCGCGGATTTCGTCTTTGCTGTCTGCAAGTTTAACACCGCCAGCTTTACCACGGCCGCCAGCGTGTACTTGACACTTAACAACCCACTTGTCTCCACCGATTTTACCAGCAGCTTCAACTGCTTCTTGAGGTGTATCACAAGCAAAGCCTTCTGATACAGGTAAACCATATTCGGCAAAAAGTTGTTTTGCCTGATACTCATGCAAATTCATGATGCTTTATCCAATTTTTTATACTAAAAAAGCTGAATATTTATGCAAATAGTCAGCTATCCCAAATTGCGCACATAGTATAGATCCCAAGGCTTCTGATGAAAACCCCACTTAGACCAAAGGCGCAAAAAAAAAGCTGTATGCGAGCATACAGCTTATTCTTTAAACAAATATTATACGTCTAGTAGTAGACGTGTTGGATCTTCAAGCAACTCTTTAATTGTTACTAAGAAACCAACTGATTCTTTACCATCGATTTGACGGTGGTCATAAGATAGTGCTAGGTACATCATAGGTAAAATTTCAACTTTACCGTTTACTGCCATAGGACGCTCTTGGATTTTGTGCATACCCAAGATTGAAGACTGTGGCAAGTTGATGATAGGCGTAGATAGTAGTGAACCGAATACACCACCATTGGTAATAGTGAAGTTACCGCCAGTCATATCGTCAACAGTTAGTTTGCCATCACGACCTTTGATAGCCAATTCACGAATATTCTTCTCGATTTCAGCAACAGAAAGCTTATCGCAATCACGTAGTACCGGAGTCACTAGACCACGAGGTGTTGATACCGCGATGCTAATGTCAAAGTAGTTGTGGTAAACGATATCGTCACCGTCGATTGACGCGTTAACTTCAGGGAAACGCTTAAGTGCTTCAGTTACCGCTTTCACGTAGAAAGACATGAAACCTAAACGAATACCGTGACGCTTCTCAAATACCTCTTGGTACTGCTTACGAAGATCCATGATTGGCTTCATATTTACTTCGTTGAACGTCGTCAGCATTGCTGTTGAGTTCTTCGCTTCTAATAAGCGGTTAGCGATTGTCTTACGTAGACGAGTCATAGGTACACGTTTCTGTGTACGCTCACCTACCGGGGCAGCTGGTGCAGAAGCTGCAGGCTTAGACTCTGATTTTGCTGGAGCTTTAAGGAAAGCATCCACGTCTTCTTTAGTAATGCGACCGCCTTTACCAGACCCTTTGATCTTAGAAGCATCAAGGCCTTTCTCTGCGATAAGACGACGAACAGATGGTGTTAGTACATCTGAGTTTTCGTCAGAAGCAGCTGCTGGTGCTTCTTCTTTCTTCGCACTTGATGATGCAGCTGGTGCGCCACCGGCAACGATTTTACCGATAACTTGATCACCTAGTACTGTCTCACCTTCAGCGTGGATGTGCTCACCCATCACACCGTCTTCAGGTGCAACAACTTCAAGAACCACTTTATCTGTTTCAATATCAACTAGGTTCTGGTCGCGGCTAACCGCTTCACCTGGTTGAACGTGCCAAGTTGCGATAGTAGCGTCTGCTACTGACTCAGGAAGTACAGGTACTTTAATGTCCACTTCTTTACCTTCTGCTGCTTGCGCCGATTCTGACGCTGCTGGTTTTTCATTTGATTGAGCAGGCGCTGCTGCTTCATCAGCAGCACCTAGTTGTGCAATAACTTGTTCGCCAAGAACGGTTGCGCCTTCCTCTTCAGAAATTGCAACGATAACACCATCTTCTGGCGCTACAACTTCTAAAACGACCTTATCCGTTTCGATGTCAACTAAGTTTTGATCACGAGTCACTTTATCGCCAACGCTTACATGCCATGTAGCAACCGTTGCATCGGCAACAGACTCAGGAAGAACAGGAACCTTAATTTCGGTTGTCATCTCTTATTCCTTATTTCTTAATTGTTAAAGCGTCAGCAATTAACGCGTTTTGTTCTTTAGTATGTGTAGACATGTATCCACATGCTGGTGCGGCTGAAGCCTTACGGCCTGCATACGTCAAATTTGCGCCAGCTGGGATAGCTTCCCAGAAATGATGCTGTGAACAGTACCAAGCACCTTGGTTTTGTGGCTCTTCTTGACACCAAACAAAATCTTTTACGTGCTGGTAGCGAGCCATGATCTCATCCATCTCTTTGTGAGGGAATGGATATAGCTGTTCAACACGAACGATAGCCACGTTGTTAAGCTCTTGCTTACGACGTTCTTGCAGTAGTTCGTAATAAACCTTACCGCTACAGAACACTACACGCTCAACGTTTTCAGGATTGATATCATCAATCTCATCGATCATGTTGTTGAATACGCCTTCAGATAGCTCTTCTAGGCTAGAAACAGCTAATGGATGACGTAATAGCGACTTAGGCGTCATTACAATCAGAGGACGACGCAGTGGACGAACCGATTGACGACGTAGCATTGCGTATACTTGCGCTGGTGTTGACGGCACACATACTTGCATATTGTGGTCAGCACAAAGCTGTAAATAACGCTCTAAACGCGAAGAACTGTGCTCTGGACCTTGACCTTCATAGCCATGAGGAAGTAGTAGCGTTAGACCACATAAACGGCCCCACTTCTGCTCACCTGAACTTAGAAATTGGTCGAATACGACTTGAGCACCGTTGGCGAAGTCACCAAATTGCGCTTCCCATAGTACCAATGACGTTGGCTCTGCTGTCGCGTAACCATATTCGAATGCAAGTACCGCTTCTTCCGATAGTACTGAATCGTACACTTCGAACAGGCCTTGGCCCTCACGAATGTTTTGCAGCGGAAGATAAGTAGACGCGTCTTTTTGGTTATGTACTACGGCATGACGGTGGAAAAATGTACCACGACCAGAATCCTGACCAGTAAGACGAATATCAGTGCCTTCATCAACCAAGGTCGCGTAAGCCAATGTCTCAGCCATACCCCAATCGAGCATTTTCTCGCCTTGCGCCATAAGTTTACGGTCATCGTAAATCTTTTTAACGCGTGATTGTGCTTTATGAGCCTCTGGATAGCTCGCAATCTTTTCGCCAAGCGCTTTGAGTTTATCTAGCGCAACTTTTGGCTCGTACGGCGTGTCCCAATCGTGACCAACATACTTAGACCAATCTGATGAGTGCTTGGTTTCTTTTTGAATTTCTTCTACAACACAAACGCCTTTATCAAGACCATTTCGGTAATCGTCAGCAATTTGTTTCGCATCGTCTTCAGAAATCACACCTTCGCGTACAAGTTGATCAGCATATAACTGGCGAGGTACTGGGTGCTTTTTGATCTTCTGATACATCAGCGGTTGCGTTGCATTTGGCTCATCCGCTTCGTTGTGACCGTGACGACGGTAACATACTAAGTCAATCACCACATCACGTTTAAACTTGTTACGGAAATCAAGTGCAACTTGTGTAACGAAAGCAACGGCTTCAGGATCATCTGCGTTCACGTGGAAGATAGGTGCCTGAACCATTTTAGCGATATCAGTACAGTATTCAGTCGAACGAGTATCTTCGCGTTTTGACGTAGTGAAACCAACTTGGTTATTAACTACGATACGGATCGAACCGCCAACGCCGTATGCACGTGTTTGCGATAGGTTAAACGTTTCTTGAACGACACCTTGACCTGCGATTGCAGAGTCACCGTGAATTGTGATTGGTAATGCTTTAGAACCACTTTGGCAATTCAAACGGTCAAGACGAGCACGTACCGAACCCATTACTACTGGGTTTACGATTTCAAGGTGAGATGGGTTAAATGCCAATGCCATATGAACATTGCCTCCCTTCGTACCGAAGTCAGAAGAGAAACCCATGTGGTATTTAACGTCACCAGAACCTGCGTGCTCGCCGTATTTACCAGCAAACTCGTCAAATAGTTCTTGTGGGTTTTTACCCAATACATTCACTAGTACGTTCAGACGACCACGGTGGGCCATACCAATTACGGCTTCTTGCTGACCGCTTTCACCAGCACGGTGAATAAGCTCTTTCAGCATAGGCACAAGTGAATCACCGCCTTCTAGAGAGAAACGCTTAGCGCCTGGGAATTTTGCGCCCAAGTACTTTTCTAAGCCGTCTGCAGCAGTTAGACCTTTGTAGATTCTTAGTTTGGTTTCTTTGTCGAATTGTGGCTTCGAGAAGGACGATTCCAAACGCTGTTGTAACCAACGTTTTTCTTCGGTAGACGTGATGTGCATGTACTCAGCACCGATAGAGCCACAGTATGTCGCTTTAAGCGCAGCGTACAAGTCTTTGAGTTTCATTGTCTCTTTGCCACAAGCAAAAGAGCCAACGTTAAATTCTTTATCTAAGTCTGCATCGGTTAAGTCATGAAAAGCAGGGTCAAGATCGCGAACACGTTCTCTATCCCAAATCCCTAAAGGATCTAGGTTTGCGTTCTGATGACCTCTGAAACGGAATGCATTAATTAACTGCAGAACTTTAACTTGCTTGGCATCAGCAGAACCCTCTGCGGAAACCACGACTTCTCTGTGTTTGTTTTTAGCAAGCTCCGCAAATTGCGCTCTTACTTCTGAATGTTTAGTGTCAACATCCACACCATCAACTTTAGGTAGTTGATCAAACACCTCTCGCCACTCTTCTGGCACTGAAGCTGCATCATCTAGATACGCCTCATATAGATCTTCTACGTACGCAACGTTACCGCCGTACAAATGCGAAGATTCTAGCCATGCCTTCATCACACCTTCGTGCATCTATTAGCCCTTTTATCTAGCGCAGAAACTCAAACGAAAACAAGATGGCAAGCTTTTGCTTGCCATCTTAGCTAGTAGTATGTGTTATACCGAACGGTTTAACAACATTGATTTAATTTGTCCAATTGCCTTAGTTGGATTAAGGCCTTTTGGACATACGCTAACACAGTTCATAATACTGTGACAGCGGAATACGCTGAACGCATCATCAAGACCAGCAAGACGTTCTTCTGTCGCTGTATCACGGCTATCAGCCAAGAAACGATAAGCATGTAGAAGACCCGCAGGACCGATGAACTTGTCTGGGTTCCACCAGAAAGAAGGACAAGACGTTGAACAACATGCACAAAGAATACATTCGTACAGACCATCTAGCTTTTCACGTTCTTCAATTGACTGAAGACGTTCTTCACCACCAGTTGGCTTGTCGTTGATCAAGAATGGCTTAACCTTCTCGTATTGCGTATAAAACTGACTCATGTCGATTACTAAGTCACGGATCACCGGAAGACCTGGTAATGGACGAATGACGATCTTGCCTTTACCACCTTTTTGCAGTGCAGAAATTGGGGTAATACATGCAAGGCCGTTTTTACCATTCATATTAATACCGTCAGAACCACATACCCCTTCTCGGCATGAACGACGGAAAGATAAAGATGGATCTTGCTCTTTCAACTGCATAAGAGCATCTAACACCATCATGTCACGACCTTCCTCTACTTCTAGAGAGTAGTCTTGCATGCGCGGTGCTGCATCTTCATCAGGATTATAACGATAAACAGATAATTCTAAAGTTGCCATCGCTTAGCTCCTAGTATGTACGTGCTTTCGGTGGGAATGCTTCACGAGTCTTAGGCGCGTAGTTAACTTCACGCTTACTCATAGACTCAGACTCTGGGTTGTAAATCGAGTGACACAACCAGTTTTCATCATCACGCTCTGGGTAATCGAAGCGAGAGTGTGCACCACGACTTTCCGTACGGAAGTTCGCAGCAACCGCTGTCGAGTACGCTGTTTCCATCAAGTTATCTAACTCTAGACACTCAATACGTTGCGTGTTGAATTCAGCAGACTTATCGTCAAGACGTGCGTACTGTAGACGCTCACGAATCTCTTTAAGTTCTTTAAGACCTTCAGCCATTGCATCACCTTCACGGAATACCGAGAAGTTAAGCTGCATACAACGTTGTAGATCTTTCTTGATTTGTACAGGATCTTCGCCCTGACCTTTCGCAGAAGTTTCCCAACGGTTAGTACGCGCAAGTGCTGCGTCTACGTTATCGTTGCTTGCTTCTTTAGCGATTTCAGCATCTTTCAAGTAAGTACCAAGGAAGTTACCCGCCGCACGACCGAATACGACAAGGTCAAGCAGTGAGTTACCACCTAGACGGTTTGCACCGTGTACAGATACACACGCAATCTCACCAACCGCAAATAGGCCTTCAACGATCTTTTCATTGCCTTGACCGTCTACGTTCAGTACTTGACCGTTTACATTAGTTGGTACACCACCCATCATGTAGTGACAAGTTGGGATTACCGGAATTGGCTCTTCCGCTGGGTCTACGTGTGCGAATGTCTTCGCGAGATCACAGACGCCAGGAAGACGTAAGTTAAGTGTCTCAGCACCTAAATGGTCAAGCTTCAGCTTGATGTGCGGACCCCAAGGACCATCACAACCACGACCTTCACGGATCTCAGTCATCATTGAACGTGCAACAACGTCACGTGACGCTAGGTCTTTCGCGTTTGGCGCATAACGCTCCATGAAGCGCTCGCCATCTTTATTTAGAAGGTAACCACCTTCACCACGACAACCTTCTGTTACTAGTACACCCGCACCTGCGATACCTGTCGGGTGGAACTGCCACATTTCCATGTCTTGCATTGAAATGCCAGCACGAACCGCCATACCAACGCCGTCACCCGTGTTGATGTGCGCATTCGTTGTTGATGCGAAAATACGACCCGCACCACCAGTTGCAAGAACAACTGCTTTTGATTTGAAATAAGTGATTTCACCTGATTCGATGTCGATTGCGGTGACACCCACTACATCGCCATTGTCATTTTTTACTAGGTCTAGTGCATACCACTCAGAGAAAACGTTTGTTTTGTTTTTAACGTTTTGCTGATATAGGCAGTGTAGCAACGCGTGACCAGTACGGTCCGCTGCGGCTGCTGTACGTGCAGCTTGCTCACCACCAAAGTTTTTCGACTGACCACCGAAAGGACGCTGATATACGCGACCGTTCTCAAAACGAGAGAAAGGTAGACCCATGTTCTCAAGTTCAGTGATAGCTTCTGGACCTGTTTTACACATGTACTCGATAGCGTCTTGGTCACCGATGTAATCAGAACCTTTAACCGTATCGTACATGTGCCATTCCCAGTTGTCCTCGTGAGAGTTACCTAGCGCAACGGTGATACCACCTTGTGCTGATACTGTATGAGAACGAGTTGGGAAAACTTTTGAAATAAGAGCACAAGTTTTGCCTGATTCCGAGATAGCAAGTGCGGCGCGCATACCCGCACCGCCTGCACCGACTACAACTGCGTCAAATTCACGTACGTTATATTTCACTTAAACACCCCACAGAACAAACAGACCAATAGCTACGTAAGCTAAAGCCATAAGGTTTAATACAAAGCCAAGAATAGTGCGAGTTGTTGAGTTCTTAACGTAGTCAGTTAGAACCTGCCACAAACCGATGCGTGTATGTACCATGATGCATACTAGTGTGATCATCGTTGATGCTTTCACAGCTAAGTTTGAGAACAACCCTGACCAAGCTTCATAAGTCAGTTCAGGAGTAATTAGAAGATAGCCTACGATGAATACCGCGTAAGCTAGGATAATTAACGCAGTTGTACGTAGTGACACGTAGTCTTGTACGCCATCACGCTTTAGAGTCGCTTGATTTAAGACCATATCCATACTCCAGCCAAAATTGCTACGATAACCCAAAGTGCTAGTGCAATCTTCGCGCTATTGTTGCCTGATTCTAATTCTTCCCAATGTCCCATATCCTGGATCATGTGACGGATACCACCGATGATGTGGTAAGACAATACAGTTAGGGTGCCCCACGCGATGAATTTCGCGATAAAGCCAGACATCAGTTCTTTTACAAACTCGAAGCCTTCAGGAGAAGAAAGGGATTCAGACCAAGCCCAAATCACAAAGGTCAAAGCGAAGAAGAAAGCAACACCGGTGACACGGTGAAGAATCGACGCTTTAGCCGTTGGCGGCATAGATATAGTCGTAAGATCTAGATTTACAGGTCTTTGCTTTTTCACAGTTACTTGCCCATCTTTGCCCACAAAGGAGCTCATCTACTTGTTTTTATGAAACCCACCTACATATTGCAAATGTAGGTGGCACACTCTAGATAAACCAATTAGGACACCAAAAAGTTCACTCGAGTGTAAAAATTGATGTAAAAATAGGTTTACCCACAGACGATACGGTATAAAACCGTTGACAGTATATAAGGCTATGCGCCCTTTTACAATTCTTGTTTAGATAGAGACGCTTGCGAATTAGCGAATGGTCTAATATTTAATCGCCGTAGAATATTTATTATACATTTATGCATAAATCACAGAAAAATTGACTTTTAACCTAGGTTATAAGTTAGAATGATCTGAATTTGCTTAACATTAGTATCACAACATAACAATCAGAATATTGTTATTAAATAGGAGACAAATAGATGGCAGATAAAAAAGCCACAGTCCATATTGATGGTCACGATCCGATTGAGTTACCAATTTACGAAGGTACAGCTGGACAAGACGTAGTTGACGTTCGTTCTTTAGGTGCTCACGGCCTATTTACGTATGACCCAGGATTTATGTCGACTGCCTCTTGTGACTCGTCTATCACTTACATTGACGGTGCCAAAGGTGTACTGCTTCATCGCGGTTATCCAATTGAGCAACTTGCTGAAAATTCTAACTATATTGAACTTTGCTACCTACTATTAAACGGTGAATTACCAAGCGAAGAACAACTAGCTGAGTTCTCAGATGAGATCACTCGCAACACAATGATGCACGAGAAAATCGCTGCGTTTTTCCAAGGCTTCCGTGTAGATGCACACCCTATGGCAATGCTATGTGGTGTAGTTGGTGCGTTATCTTCGTTCTACCACTCAGATTTGGATATTTCTGATGAAGACCAGCGCATGCGTTGTGCAATCAAATTAGTAGCTAAGCTACCAACGATCGCTGCAATGGCGTACAAGTATAATGTTGGCCAACCGTTCGTATACCCACGTAACGACTTGAGCTACGCAGAAAACTTCCTTCACATGATGTTCTCTGTGCCAGCTGAAGACTATAACGTCAGCCCAGTACTTGCTAAAGCAATGGATCGTATTTTCATGCTTCACGCAGATCATGAGCAAAACGCGTCAACTTCAACTGTTCGTCTTGCTGGCTCTTCAGGTGCAAACCCTTACGCGTGTATCGCAGCAGGTATTGCATCACTTTGGGGTCCTGCACACGGTGGCGCAAACGAAGCATGTTTAACTATGCTTGAAGAAATCGGCTCTGTTGATCGTATTGACGAGTACGTTGCAAAAGCAAAAGACAAGAACGATCCGTTCCGTCTAATGGGCTTTGGTCACCGCGTTTATAAAAACTTTGACCCACGTGCGACAGTAATGCGTCAAACGTGTCACGAAGTACTTAAAGAGCTAAACATTCAAGATCCACTGCTTGACGTTGCAATGAAACTTGAGCAGATTGCCCTAGAAGACCCTTACTTTATCGAGAAGAAACTATACCCGAATGTAGACTTCTATTCTGGTATCATTCTTAAAGCAATCGGTATTCCAACAAGCATGTTTACGGTTATCTTCGCGATGTCTCGTACTGTGGGCTGGATTTCACACTGGAACGAAATGCTTTCTCAACCAGGACACAAAATTGGTCGTCCGCGTCAGCTTTACAAAGGCTACACGTCTCGCGACTACAAAACACAAAACGACAGATAATCTCGTTATTGTGTTTGAAAAGGCCGCTTAAAGCGGCCTTTTTTGTTTTAATATCGCCGCGTATTCGTTAGAATCGCGCTGCTCAATTAACTCAGGTACGTTATGACTGACATCCAATCTCTGCGCAACGACTTTCCAATTCTAAACAAACAACTCGATGGGCAGCCGCTTTGCTATCTTGACTCTGCTGCAACTGCGCAAAAACCGAACAAAGTCATCGATGTCATAAAAACTTTTTATCAAGATGAGAATTCAAACGTACATAGAGGTTTACACACGCTTAGTGAAAACGCCACCGTTCGCTACGAAAGTGCCCGAGAAACAATTGCAAATTTTTTAAATGTTGAACCACGAGAAATCGTATGGACCAGCGGCGCTACTGAATCACTAAACTTATTGGCTCATGGCCTGAGTGCACGCTTCAATTCAGACAGCGTAATTGCCATCAGCCCCTTTGAACATCACGCTAACATAGTGCCTTGGCAAGAAGCTTGTCAACGTACCGGCGCAACTTTACTTGTGTTACCTATGTCAGACGGCGTCCTCGATGAGCAAGGCGCTATTGCGCTGTTAAAGCAGCATAAACCTGATGTGTTAGCGGTGGGCCATGTTTCAAACGCTCTTGGGAATATTCATCCAATTGAGTCGCTCATTTCGGTTTGCAAGGCCTTAGGTACCATCACGGTTATCGACGGCGCGCAGTCTTTACTGCATTTAAGACCTGATCTGAAGGCACTGGATTGCGACTTTTATGTTTTTTCAGCTCATAAAGCGCTTGGACCAACAGGCGTCGGTGGACTTTATGGTAAATACCAGCAACTAAATGCCCTCCCCGTATACAAAACCGGCGGCGAAATGATAAAAGAAGTGAGCTTCGAGAGATCCAGTTATCGAGATGCACCAGGCAAGTTTGAGCCTGGTACTCCCAATATTTCTGGCGTTATCGGTTTTGCCGCAGCGATAGATTATGTAAACGAAATTGATCCCAATGCACTTCAATGTTATGAGCAAGCGCTCTATCACTCCCTTATAGAAAAGCTAAGACAGATTGATGGCATCACGGTTTATGGTGATACACAAAACAATGTTGGCGTCGTCAGTTTTAACTATAAAAACGAGCATCACTACGACCTTGCCACACTACTCAATACGTATGGCGTAGCAGTCAGAAGCGGACACCATTGTACTCAACCTCTAATGAAAATGCTCAAGGTTAACGGGACAGTACGTGCAAGTTTGGCTTTTTATAATAACCAAGATGATATTGAGCATTTTATTAATGCGTTAAATGCCACAATAGAATTACTAGATTAAACTTATGAATATCGAACATATCACAAAAAAATTATCTGAAAGTCATGGCTGGCAAGCCAAGTACCGTGAAATTATGCTGCTAGGTAAACAACTTCCTACTCTTCCAGATGCGCTGAAAGTTGATTCAGCGTTAGTGTCGGGCTGTGATAGTAAAGTTTGGCTCTATGTGGACTTAGATGAAAGTGCGCAGCAGCTCGTACTTATTGCCGACTCAGATACGCGTATTGTCAAAGGATTACTTGCAATCATCATTGCAGCGTACGCAGGTAAAACGCCAGAACAAGCGAACCAGTTTAATGCTTATGAACTGTTTGAGTCGCTTGGATTAATTGCTCATCTAAGTCCATCTAGAGGTAATGGTATACGTGCGATTGTTGAACAGATCCAAGTGAAGGCGGAGATATTAAAATAAAGTGATATAAGGTGCTCAAACGAGCACACTTATTCGCTGCTTTTGCTTTGTTTATCTAGGTACTTACGTATTGCTTTGGACGCCGCAAAAAAACCAAAACTCCCAGTTACCATAGTAGCAGAACCAAACCCGGTCGCGCAGTCCATATTTTTCCCACCTTCAGCTTGTTGCTTTGCTTTGCACACGGTGCCGTCGGTACTTGGGTAAACGAGTTGCTCTGTGGAATACACGCAATCCACGCCAAATTTACGTTTTGGATTATCGCTAAAGTTATATTGTTTTCTGAGAATATAGCGTACTTTTGCTAGCAGCGGATCATGGGTCGTCTTTGCCACATCCCCATATTGGATCTGGCTCGGATCGGTTTGACCACCTGCACCACCTGTAGTGATCACCGGTATTTTATTGCGCTTACAATGCGCGATTAGTGCCGCTTTCTCTTTAACCGCGTCGATACAGTCGATAACATAATCAAAGCCTTGAATGTAGTTTCTAATATTATCTAACATCAAAAAATCATCGATCAGGGTAACTTCACAATCTGAGTTAATCGCAAGACAGCGATCTCGCATTGCTTCAATCTTTTGCATCCCGATACTTTCGCTATGAGCATGTAACTGGCGGTTAATATTGGTTACACAAATATCGTCCATATCGATAAGCGTTATCTTACCTATACCCGTTCTCACCAGAGCTTCTACAGCCCAACTGCCAACACCACCAATACCAATGACACAAAAGTGTGCTTTACTTAATGCTTCTAACTCGGCGTTACCGTATAACCGACCAATACCGCCAAATCTTAGTTCTCTATTCGAATCCGTCATGTTACCACTCTAATTGACTTGGATTTTGCCAACTTGCAAAGATTTCATGTGCCAATAAATGGCCAAATGCACCATCACCTTCAGGCGCAGCTTGATAGTGTTGATGGTTACCTTGCCACTCAAATTCAAGGCAAAATGCGTGAAGATAAGTTCTATCTGCAGGCTCTCCACTATAGGCTAAATCACCTAAAATTGGCGCACCGATGCTTTTTAGTGCCACCCGAATTTGGTGTGTTTTTCCGCTAAACGGTTTAACGATACAAGCGCGTAGGTTGGTCGCAACAGAGCAAGAGTAAAATCGAGTCACCGCAGGATTTAGCTTAGTTTTAACCAGTTTATAGGTGCCTCTACGCGACTTAGCCATATCACCTTTTATCCAGCCTTGCTTTTTCTTCGGTTTAGCACTAACTAACGCCAGGTAAAATTTGTCTATTTTCCGAGCGGAAAACAGGCTCGTCAACTGCTTTGCAGCCTCGCTAGACTTCGCTAAAAGGATGAGTCCCGATGTGACTTTATCGAGACGGTGAACCGGAAATAAGGGATAGCCTAGTTGCTTCGTCAGTAAGGCAACAAAACCTGCGCCGTCCTCACTATGGAAGCTCATACTTTGTGGTTTGTATGCAACCACATAGTCTACCTCGTCCGCAATGAGCTTAAGCTTTTCCATTCAGCATCTCTTGGACCCGTGCCAAATCTTCGGGAGTATCCACTCCAGCATGCACCGGCTTAGCCGCTTTAGCGACCTTAATTTTGTATCCATGATACAGCACACGTAGCTGCTCTAGTGACTCTTGCACCTCTAGCGGTGAAACACTTAGCGATAAATAGGTTTGAATAAAGCCCGCACGATAGGCATATATGCCAACATGACGTTTAAAATGGCTCACTGGAATGTTATTTTTGTCGAGCGTTAACATGCTGTCACGCTGAAACGGAATAGACGAGCGAGAGAAATAAAGTGCGTTGTCTTGAATATCAGACACCACTTTTACGGCATTCGGATTCAACACCTCTTCTATATCTTCCACATCAACGCACAAAGTCGCCATCGGTGCATCAGAATGGTGCAGTAGTGCTGCCACTTGTGCGATGTTATCAGGCTCTAGCAGTGGCTCATCACCTTGTACGTTGACCACCAAGGTTTGTTCGTTCAGCTCCAGTTGTTCAACAACTTCGGCGAGTCGCTCAGTACCAGATTGGTGATCTTCACGCGTCATGAGCACATTATCAGTGAAGCCTTGCGCTGCTTCAAATACCGCACTGTGATCGGTTGCGATATAAACCGCTGCAGCGCCAGATTGAATAGCCTGTTCATAAACACGCTGGATCATTGGTTTGCCGCCAATATCAGCAAGTGGTTTACCAGGCAGCCTGCTTGAAGCATAACGCGCCGGAATAACGACTACGAATTCCACTGCTCAACCTCATCGCTGCTCAGCTCGCGCGCTTCGTTTTCCAATAACACTGGAATATCATCTTTAATTGGATAAGCTAGCTTGGCTGCAGTGCTGATCAACTCTTTGTTTTCTTTGTCATATCTTAATTTGCCTTTACATACTGGGCAGGCAATTATTTCTAGTAATTTGGTATCAAAGGCCATGATAAATCTCTTTCTTTTTAAGTAAATTTAATACCGCTTTTTCAAGCGCTGATGTAGGTTTGGCATCTACTTTGAGGTAATACCAATTATCTTTTGCAAATGTGCGACACTTTACCGCATCTTTCTCTGTCATAAAAATAGCGCCGTTATCAATTTGCGAGAAGTCGGACGCTTGATATGGATGATGGTCCGCAAAATGTAGACTTTCACTCAGAACAATTCCTCTATCTCGTAGCGTATTTTCAAATCGCGCGGGATTGCCGATAGCACAGACTGAAGCGCCAACCATTTCTATATTGGATGCTGGACTATCGTCTGCAACACGAAAAAAGCCAACCGCCTCTAACGTGTAGGAATAGCTTTCGCATCCACCATTATATATGGCAAGATCGACACTCTGAATACGCTTAGGTAATTCCCTAAGCGGCCCTGCTGGCATCCACAAACCATTACCAAAGCGTCGCTCAGCATCAACAATACAGAGCTCAATATCTCGTGCCAATTTATAGTGCTGTAGTCCATCGTCGCTGACGATGATGTTTACATCGCTATTATCCAATAATTTCTCGATACTGGCTTGTCTATCAGCACCAATCATCACAGGGCATTTCAACCGCTTGGCGAGTAAACAAGGTTCATCACCGCCCTCTTCCGTTGAGGTCTCTGCAGTGACCAAAAACGGGGTTGAACTAGGTTTCGCACCATAACCTCGACTGATAACCCCAACCTTAAAGCCTAGCTTTTCAAGAAAAGGTACTAACCAAAGCACAAATGGCGTTTTGCCATTACCGCCCACACTGATGTTACCAACAATAATAACCGGAACAGGTGAGCGGTACGCGGGGCAAAAACCGAGTTGATAAAGCCCCTTTCTTATCGAGCTAATAAGTCCAAATAACAGGCTTAGCGGAAGCAATAATAGTGTTAGTAGTCCCAGTTTTTTATACCAACTTTGCTCTATTTTTGATGCCATTTATTGCTCACCAAACTGCATTTTGCAAAGTGCATGATAAACCCCTTCCTGCGCGACCAATTCAGCATGCTTGCCTTGTTCGATGATCTTGCCTTTATCTAGCACATAGATGCAGTCGCAACGCTCGATTGTCGATAACCGATGGGCAATTACTATGGTTGTTTTGTCGGCCATCAGCTCTTCTAACGCTTGTTGGATCAAACGCTCAGATTCTGTGTCTAATGCTGATGTTGCTTCATCTAAAATAAGGATAGGTGCATCTTTTACAATAGCACGCGCGATGGCGATACGTTGTCGTTGTCCGCCAGAAAGCATCACGCCATTTTCACCAACAAGGGTATTTAGGCCCTCAGGAAGATCTTTAACAAATTCCCAGACGTGGGCTTGTTTTACGACTTTTTCTAGGGCTTCTTGCGATAAGGGTTGCTTTAACGAGTACATAATATTGTTTGCAATGGTGTCATTAAACAACACCACTTGCTGCGACACGATGGAAAACTGCGCGCGTAGATCCGCAAGCTGGAAATCATTTATATTCGTGCCGTCTAACTCAATACTGCCCGCTTCAATATCGTAGTAACGTGGTAATAGATTAGAAATAGTTGATTTTCCTGAGCCACTTCTACCTACCAGCGCAATACTCTGCCCGGCTTTGATTTCAAGGTTTAATGACTCAATCACCGGATCGTTTTTAGACGGATAAGTAAAGGTTAAGTCTTTGACTTGTAGGTTACCTTGAGCACGAGATAAAGACTGAGTGCCAGTGTCCTTTTCTTTTTCAAGATCAATCACCGCAAACACACTTTTCGCCGCAGAGATCCCGCGTTGCAGGTCGCTATTCACATTGGCAAGTTGTTTTAAAGGACGCAGCATCATCATCATAGAGGTGATCAAAGTGACAAAGGTGCCCGATGAAATTTTATCCACCATAGAAGGCATCGCGACAATCGCGAGTATCACCGCCATTGCGCTCGCCGCTATGATTTGGATGATAGATACGCTCAGCGCTTTAGTCGCATCCATTTTTACGCGTTGCTGACGGTTATGATTATTAACTTTAGCAAAGTGAGAGATAGTTTTATCTTGGCCACCAAAGCCATGAATGACTTTATGACCCGCCATCATTTGCTCAGAGCTTTTCGTCACTTCTCCCATCGCATCTTGAATATTCTTGGAGATTTTCTTAAAACGCTTAGACACCACAGTAACTATCACCGCCACGATTGGTACCACAACTAAGAAAATGAGCGATAGCTGCCAACTTGCATAAAACATAGTAATAAGTAGGAAAAATACAAATGCACCTTCACGGATCAGCACTTGAAGCGCCTTAGTGACGGCTTGCTGTACCTGCTCTGTATCAAAAGTGATTTTTGATATCAATTCGCCATTAGAATGTTGATCATGAAAAGACACTGGTAAATACAACATGTGTTCAAATAGTTGCTGTCGCAAAGCACGCACAACCTGAGACCCAACATAAGACAAGCAATACGATGCCATATAATTAAAGATACCGCGTCCAATGACTAACGCGATGACAACAAAGGGAGCCAGTTTTAGTACATCGCGATTGCCTGCAGTGAGACCCTCATCGATAAACGGATCCATTAAAGCGACGAACGAAGCATCCATCGCAGCGTACCCTATCATACCAATTACTGAAAATATGGCAGCGAGTTTAAAGTCTTTTACATAGCTAAATAATCTAGCGTAAATCTGCTTGTCGGTTGGTTGCATTGCCAGCCTCTACTTTTCTATATGGCATTATTGTAACTTTCAATTCGTTAAAACTGAATGGATTATCTGAGAAACCAGTAATTTTCCACTTCTCGAGCTCGTTCAACTGTAATTTCTTGAGCAAAAATTGAGATCCTTATATGGCCATCTAAGGCGGTATCCAATAGCGTACTCCCAACTCTTTGGTATCTTTCAATCACTTTCTCATTGGGAATTTTCCAAGGCGAATAAAAGGCTCGAGAAAATATCGCAATATCTGGGTCAACCGCTTGAATAAACTGCTCGCTCGAAGAGCTGCCACTACCATGGTGTGGAACCAGTAATATATCGGCTTTGAGTGCTTCTTTTTCTAGATTAAGTAACTTAGTTTCAGTGACTTTCTCAATATCTCCTGGTAATAAAAGCGTAAACTGCCCATCTGAGATACTAACCACACAAGAATTATTGTTGTCATTGTTCGACATTTCTTGAGGCCAGATCACGGATATGTCTAGCCCTTGAAATTGATGTGTTCCAAGCACACAGCTATCTGCAGCACTTGCTGGGTGAAAACGCTGTAACGATTTCCCGCCATCAAAAGCTATGAGGTCGTCAACGCCACCATTATGGTCACCATCGTTATGACTAATGATGGTATCTTGTAGCGTAATTCGATTATTCAAAAGATAGGGTTTTATCACAAACTCAAACATCGAAAAATAGCCAAAATACTTGGCCCCCACATCATAGAGCAGCCCTTTGTTATTTCGAGAAACTAACACTGCTGTTCCGTGACCGACATCAAAGACATCGATTTGCCATAGTGGAGAAACTCGAAACAGATACTGAACGAGGAAAAACAATATGGGTAATAAACCAAAATAATTTCTGAATAAAAACAGTAGCACAGCACTTAAGTAGCAGGTTATTAGAAACATGGACGAAACGCCGGGTATATCTACCCAACTTACTGGAGACTTTTGCAACAGCTCAAAAAGAACCACTAACCCATTATCAACTAAATGAAGTGGAAGTTGCCAACCAATAGCGTGTAACGCAGTAACATGAAGCAGTAGTAGCGGAAATACCACGACAGAAATCAACGGGATCACTATGATGTTCGCAACCAATGAAATGATGCTCGCACCGGAAAAGAAATACAGATTAAGCGGTAATAAGCAGATAAATAACGCAAGCTGCAACTTGATTAAGGCAAGTAGCTTTGCACCTAAACCTCGGCCAACTTTTGTCACTAACGTTACGATAATCGCAACTGCAAAAAAGGAATAATATAAACCAGGGTTGAGTAATGAAAACGGGTCCACCATCAAGACGATTGTCAACGCAACCGTTAGCACCTGAAGCGCTTTAAGTCGCACGGCAAAGAGGTAACAAGCAACCCACACCATCGCCATGATTAAAGCTCGAGTCGCCGATACACTGTAACCGCAAAGAACGACGTAACCAAAACACAACAGTAACGCAAAAACTAAACACCACTGATGCAAATTGGCAGCCTGGGAAATTATTATCGGGGCACAATACAGCACGACTTTTATCAGCAAAAACGCGATGGCAAATACCATTCCGATATGAAGCCCTGAAATCGCTAACAGATGACTCAAACCAAGGCTTCTAAATTGTGTTTTGTTTTTGAAGTCGACTTTGCTTGTATCGCCGGTTAACAAAATATAATACAGCCAAGCATAGCTGAGCCCACTGAGCTTTTTATCTATGAATAAGCGGTAGTTATCTCGCCACGTAGTGTCCTTCACTACCGAATTGATTGTTTTGATACTGCCCTTGAAATACATATACTTTCTAAACGCATGCAATTCAGCGTTAAAAAGTCCGATATTAACCCGGCTACGATAACGCTTAAGCTTCACTGTAAATTCAATGCGGTCACCAACTGTCAACATAGGCGTTGATGAATCACGATAAAGCTTTGCATTTACAGTACGCCAACGCGCAAACTGGTAGCCGTCAACTTGCTCTAGCTGTACCTTTAACGCTTCACCAATCACAGAATTATCAACCTCAATAACTTTACCCGAAGCAGTAACAAGCTGCGATTGCCACATTTCTGGTATTTTTAGCTGATAAAAAACAAAGTAATGGCTAAGAACAATGGAAATCCCTAAAATAAATCCTGCCAATATAGGACAAAAAAGCTTAGAATAGCGGCCCATGAAGTAGAGGAATATGCTTATTGCGGCTAATCGCCAATTGTCGAGAAGAAATACCGCACTGAAGCAACCCAGAATTATTCCAAAACATATCAGAATCCAAGTAGATGGCAGCTGCAAATGGCGAAAAAAACGATTCAACGCTTTTTACCTGATCATAATAAAATCAAACAACAGAAATCATTAAAAATCTTTGGTAAGTTACTGCATGATGCCAACCTCTGGCATTTAAACCGGCGCTCAGCACGTGGCGCATTCTCGGTGGGGCTATTTTTCGCATTCATCCCTGT
The DNA here is from genome assembly GCF_016695175.1 of Pseudoalteromonas sp. GCY. Lineage (NCBI taxonomy): Bacteria > Pseudomonadati > Pseudomonadota > Gammaproteobacteria > Alteromonadales > Pseudoalteromonadaceae > Pseudoalteromonas > Pseudoalteromonas sp. GCY. The sequence goes on along the minus strand of NZ_CP068023.1, from coordinate 1,909,998 downwards.
TCCTTTTCAAATGGTACTGGCAGCAGCACTTGCGATTCCATTTCGCGTCAACTTGCCTTTGTCTATTGCACTCGTGTGGATCACCAATCCACTCACGATGCCGCCTATATTTTATTGCTCGTACTTAGTCGGTGTGTTTGCTCTTGGCCAAAAACAACAACCATTCCATTTTGAGGCGAGTTGGGAATGGCTTGCACAAAGCCTAACAACGATTGGGCCTGCATTTATCGTCGGCTCTTTGATCTGCGCAACACTTGCCGCCATTATCGGCTTTTTCGGTATCGATTACCTATGGCGACGTTCAGTGAATAAAGCGTGGCAAAGTCGCGGCCAAAGCTAATACCAGTATAGTTAAGATTTATAGCGGTTGAATTAAATATCGAATTGAATTTGCTAATATTTCTTTTCGAACACAAAAAAGCCCTTCCGGGCTTTTTTATCGTCTAAATTGTACTTTAGGCTTTACGACGTCTTCTCAGCGCCACTAGTGGTAACGCGAGTAAACTAAGCCAAGACCAGCTTGCAGATTGACGCTCATATGTCTCTGCTTCAGGTGGTGTACAGTTTTCTGGTTCACCAGAAATTGGGGTAAGTAGAACAGGTAAGCTTACCGATTCATACTCAGTCTCGCCCTTACTGTCCTTCTCAATTTCACCCAAGGTATTGCGTCTTTCAACCGTTTTGGTCGCAATCGCATATATCTTGTTGTCATCAGTGATCTTCACAGCTTCTGCAATGGTGTAAGGGAAAGAATCGTTCTTACAAGGAAGAAGGGAGTTTATATTCACTAGTTTTTCTGCACCAATTTCATATAAAAACGCTTCGCGACGACGGTTAGAACCACTCTTTTCTGTAACACCTTGGCCTACAACAAAGCCATTATTGTTAATATCTGTGATTGCTGTCGCCGACCCCTCGAAGTATGCAGGCATTTCTTTGAACTCAGCGGTATTCGCATTAAAATAAAAACCTGTTGAGTCATAATCTCTTGAGCCATTCGATGAACGACCAAACATACCAACAATAATCCCATTATCATTGACATCAACCGCTTGGCTGTATTCGATATAACTCTCAACTTCTTTGATGCGCTTAATTTCACCATCTTTATAATAAACAGCCTGTCCATATGGCAATAAATCATTATTACTTTGACGGCGCATTCGGGACTCACCAACAGTTAAGCCGTCCCCATTAGTTGCCAAAGCCAAGCTTGAATAGGCTCGTTCATCATCTTCATCTGGTGTAAAGCCAAGCCCAAGATCGGTTGCGCTGACTAAGTTAAAATCGTTATCAAACGTCCACTTGTAGGCTCGAGTATGATACGGTGAGGTCAACCTTTGAATACACACATCGACTGGTTCATCCACACCATCACAACTATCTTCTATATTTTCTGTTGCTCTTTGCGATAACGAAGTTGAACTTTGTCCCACAACAATATAGCCGCCATCAGCGGTTTGTTTGATATCAGTGGCAAGAGAAAGGCCGCCGTATTCTGTAAAGGCAGGCTCTAACCTAATTTTCTCTCCAGCTGGTGTAACTAAAATACCTTTATTTCGCCAATCACGTACAAAATAAGTTTCTTCTTCTGTTTCACCCTCAGGAGTAAAAGTTATCTTTTTAAAAGGTGCAGAACCCCAGCCCACTATTGTCCCGTCTTCTGCGATGCTTGTTAGATAGTTAGTGACCGAGCGAGTGAGTCCTTCGTAATCAGGAGATTGTTCATCAAATACCACAAACTCTTCTGCGGTATTATTGTTATATGTCAAAGAAATTGCTCTTTCAATTCTTTGATATTCTTGGCTAACTACTCTACTTGAATTCATAACATAAGACAGCATAAATGCATGAGCTTGAGCATTCGTATTAGCTGCATCATTGTTTTGAATATCTTCTAGTGTGAAGGTGATTTCTTCTTCGATCAGCTCGTACTGCTTTTTTGTACTGTCGTAATAATTTTTGAGTGTTGAATCATCGAAGTCGATATACGACACATCAATCTTTACACCAAATAAATTGGAAGCGTGACCAATCACGTCTCCAGCTTCATTGGCATCCGACACGTAGCTATATTTGCTATTATCATGTCTTGGTAATTCAGTTAACTGATAGGTGGCAGCGGCCGCCTGTTGTGAAAGGGCTACGGCGACACTCGCGGCTAAAAGTTTAAATTTCATTTTAATCCTTACTGCTGATTCTGTAATGCTTCTAGTTCTTCCCAGCGTTCAAACGCGGCTTCCAGCTTCGACTCTAGCTCAGTCAAATGGTTCAATGCCTTATGGGTCGTTTCTTGATCTTGTTTAAAGAAGTCTGGATCGCTGACCAGTGCTTGTTGTTTGTTCACTGCCTCTTCAAGTTCCTCTACTTTACTGGGCAACGACTCTAATTCAAGTTTTAATTTGTAACTCAGCTTATTTGAACGAGCAGGCGCAGCTGCCTTTTTAGTCTCGGCTTGTTGCTGTTTTTCTTGATGAACCTTTTGTGCTTCTTTCTTTTGCTGCTCTCGTCTTTGCTGATACAGCTCAAAGTCACTATAGCCGCCAACAATTTCTGTCACTAGGCCTTCGCCCTCGAACGCCCACACACTGCCACAGGTATTATCGATAAACTCTCGGTCGTGGCTGACGACCAGCACGGTGCCTTGGTATTGGTTTAAGATTTCTTCAAGTAGCTCAAGCGTCTCAATATCCAAGTCATTGGTCGGCTCGTCCAGCACAATAATATTTGAAGGCTTAAGGAAGAGCTTTGCAAGCAATAAGCGGTTTTTTTCACCGCCTGATAATGCCTTTACAGGGGTTCGAGCTCTCGCAGGCGGAAATAAAAAGTCTTGCAGATAGCCAAGCACATGACGCGAGCGGCCACCCATCATTACTTCTTGCTTACCTTCAGCGACATTATCCTGCACAGTTGCTTCTTCATCCAATTTTTCACGGTATTGGTCGAAGTACGCAACTTCCAGATTCACGCCTTGTTTTACGCTGCCTGCATCAGGTTTAATATCACCAAAAAGCATTTTTAACAGCGTAGTTTTACCCGCTCCATTAGGACCGACCAAGCCGATACGGTCACCACGCATCACCAGCGTTGAAAAGTCCTTCACAATGCATTTTTCTTGGAATGCTTTGTCTAAATGTTTCGCTTCAAAGACCAGCTTACCGGAACGATCCGCCGTCTCGATGTTGAAGTCTGTCTTACCTTGCTGCTCGATGCGTTGCTTGCGCTCAACACGAAGCGCTTTTAGTGCTCGCACACGCCCTTCGTTACGGGTTCGGCGGGCCTTGATCCCTTGCCTTATCCAGGTTTCTTCTTCGGCAAGCTTTTTATCAAATAAGGCATTCTGTTGCTCTTCCACTTTTAAATCATGGGCTTTTTGTTCTAGATATTGCGCATAATCTCCAGGGTATGAAACCAACTTGCCACGGTCTAAATCTAAAATTCGGGTCGCCATTGCGCGAATAAAGGCACGGTCGTGAGAGATAAACACGATCCCCCCTTTAAACTCTTTCAGGAATTGCTCAAGCCAGATAACACTTTGCATATCAAGGTGGTTAGTCGGCTCGTCGAGTAACAGCAAGTCTGGATCGCTCACCAACGCTTTGGCCAGCGCGACTTTGCGTAGCCAGCCACCTGAGAGCTCTTCTAGGCGCATATTCGCATCTAATTGCAACTGGCTAAGCACTTGCTTGATCCTTGACTCAAAACGCCACGCATCTTCGCTTTCCAATCGCTGAGTCAGGCGCTCAAGCGAGGTCATCAGTTTATCTGACTGGCTGGTTTGTAGTTTTTCACTCACTTCATGAAATTCAATGAGCAGCTCTGCGACATCAGGCAAACCGTTCGCAACATAATCAAAAACCGAGCCATTTGCGCCCTTTGGTGGGTCTTGTTCTAGCCTTGAAACTTTTAATCCACCAACACGGTTGATTTCACCATCATCAAGTTGAACTTGATCATCAAGCACTTTCAGTAACGTTGATTTACCGGCACCGTTTCGGCCCACAATACAAACGCGCTCGCCTGATTCAATAACGGCATCAGCTTGGTCAAGTATAGGGTGTGAGCCAAAAGCCAGTTGGGCTTTAGCAATTCGAATGAGATCCATATTAGTCTATAAATTCTTGTAGTTGTTGTTGAGTAAAAGGCCAGCCAAGTTCCTGACCTGTCTCGCCTTTTTTAATCACTGGAATTCTATATTGATATTCCGTCATCGTCTCTTCACTATCGACGATATCAACGAGTTCAATTTCGGCTTCAGGCAAAAATTGAATTAACATCGCCAACGCTTCTTCACAAAGATGACAACCATCGGTGTGGAATAAGGTACATTTAATCATGACGGATCAACCAGCTGTTGTGAATTTGCTTGTTACGTTTAAAATCCAAAGACAAAGTTTGCGATGAGTATTCCTCAGCGGTTAGGCCAAGTGCTGCAAGTCCCATTTCATCGATTTTAAATCCGCGTTTATTGTTAGAAAACAGCAGTACACCATTCGGTGCTAATATCTTCTTTACCCAACCAAATAGTTTTAAATGATCTCTTTGTACGTCAAATGCGTCAGACATACGTTTAGAGTTAGAGAATGTTGGTGGGTCTAAGAAAATGAGATCATACTGACCAACGGCTCTTTCAAGCCATTTTAAGCAATCCGCTTGCTCAAATCTGAAACGTGGATTCTTCAAACCATTTAGCTCAAAGTTTTCCTCAGCCCATTTTAGATAGGTCTTTGACATATCTACTGTGGTAACAGACTTAGCACCGCCAACTGCGGCGTGCACAGAAGCACTACCTGTGTATGCAAATAGATTCAACACGCGTTTATCTTTCGAATGTTGCTGAATAAACTTGCGGGCTAAACGGTGGTCAAGGAATAGACCAGTATCAAGATAATCAAATAGGTTAACCTTAAACTTAGCACCGTACTCTTCTACTACCTCAGTGCGGTTTTGCTTGTCCAGGGCTTTGTATTGCTCTTGACCTTTTTGGCGCTTTCTTACTTTTACCGCGATGTTTAGCGGATCGATATTCAGCTGCTCGGCGGTAAGTGTGATCACGTCTTGCAAACGTTTTTGCGCAACGCTATCGTCAATTTCTTTTGGCGCTTTGTATTCAAAGATGACTGCGTTATCGTTATAAATATCAACTGCAACATTGTATTCAGGGATATCCGCGTCATAAACACGATACGCATTAATGTCTTCTTTTTTCAGCCAAGATTTTAAGCCTTGCAGGTTTTTCTTCAAACGGTTGCCAAACGCAGTCGAGCCTTCAAAATTAAGCCCACTGCTTTGTTTATTTTGCTGTACCTGCATTTCATTCATTTCATACAAGTTAAGCAGAACGTCGAGCGGGCCATTTTTGAATTTATAAGACTTTTTACGCGCTAGTTTTAGCACTTTTAACAGGCTTTCTTCACTTGCAAGTAACGCCAAATTCCAGTCTTTATAGTGCTTTTTAAAGGCGATCCCCATATTGCGATATAGCGTAATAATTTCAGCCATACCACCTAGACGTTCACCATAAGGCAAGTTACTCAGCACAGTGCCGGGACGTTTAGCAGCAAGGCTAAGCTGATTGGCATCTTCAAACTTAAACTTAATATGTGACTCAACGCCTGCGCGCTTGGCATTACGCTCGGCAATTGACAGCACACGTTCATCGATATCACTACCGATCAGCCATAAGCTCTTTTGCACTGGTTGTACCTTTAATTGTTCTTTAAGCTCGGTGAACTTACTTTCACGAAAACTCGGCAGGCGTTTAAAGGCAAAGTCTTTATTAAGATTAGTAGGTAAACCAAGCGCCATAGAAGCCGCTTCAATCAATAACGTGCCAGAACCACAGCAGGGGTCAAAAAGCGGCTTATTAGTATCTTCAAGCCAACCGCTACGTTTAACCAGCGCTGCCGCTAAATGTTCACGAATTGGCGCTTTACCTTGTTTGTCACGATAACCTCTATCAGATAAGCGAGGTCCCGAGAAATCGATATATAGCGCACAGCCTTGCTTAGATAATTTCGCTATGATGCGAATATCCGGTGTCTGTTTGTCAACATCTGGACGTTGCTCAAACAGGTCATTGAAGTAGTCAACGATCCCATCCTTAACCACCAGACCAGAGAATTGCGTATTTTTAAGCGCATTATTCGTACCATTAAACTCTACTGCAAAGGTCTGCTTTGGGCTAAACCAATCTTGCCATGCCTGAAAACGAACAAACTTGTAGAGAGAATCTTTGTCATTCACTTCTGGTTTGTCATCGATAAGCAACATCACGCGTGTTGCAAATCGTGTCATCATACAGAACTTTTGTACGTCTAGATTAGCGCCTGTGAACTTAACTGAACCAACGGTTTGCTTGTTTATTTCAAAACCAAACTCGGTTAATTCTTCAACCAGTAACTGCTCTACACCAATAGATGTCAATGCGATAAATTGCAATTTGAATACCCTTAAATTTCAACTGGGCGCAGTATAACACACAAGTTATCGTTAGTTATTAGTTGAGCTTGGTTGTATGGGGATAAATTACGTTAAAAATTTAGCAAGTTCAGAAAATCTAACTTATCTAGCGCGCTTAAATCCGAACTCATTCGTTGGTAATTTTGTAGTAAGTTATGGAGCTCCCCTTTTTCAAACCACACGCCACCGCAGCACCCGCACTCACTAAAACTAGCTTCAAAGAGCGTATAGTCTTTAAGTGTATAACCATCATCAGGGCATAATTGTAAAACGTCACGCTCAACTAACAACCGCTTTGTAATAAAGTCGGTATAACTAAAGTGATAAGTATGTTTAATGGAATCAATAAATTTGCGCGGCAGCCAAATGGCAGAGCATGACTGACATTGATAACCACAATGTCCTTCAGCGTCGGCATAACGTAGTTTTAACGTTTTATCGCAAAGGCAGTGCATTCTGTTCCCTAGATCAGCAAACAACTCAAATTAGGTACAGATTAATACAGGAAATAATTGCTGGTCAATAAAACGATGGGATGAACTTGGCTATGCGCTTTGATGAACTCGGTGTGTTAACACAAGAGGCGCTAACCGATCGTTCAGTACTTTTATCGCTTGAAATTGTTCAAGCTCTATTCCCTCATCAAGAATAAATTGCTCGTTCAAGCTTAAACAAAGACTTGATTGACCATCATGCTCGATAATTAAAAACTCGCCGCGGCTTAACTTGGAATTTAAACACACAACCGCCTCACTCACAGGTTCGCCACCAAAGTATGGCTTAAAAAACCAGCTCTTTGCTTGCATCGGTTGCAGATGAAACTTTGCCGCAGTTGCATTTAAAGCGATTTGGCAGCATCTGGGCTCGCTCCAAACACCAAAACCGCAAAGGTAGGAAAATACACTCTGATAAAATTCAGCTTCGCTGAGACTAAAATTGGGATTAACGGTTGAGTCTTCAGTAAGGTGGCGCAAACGAAAAGGCGTGCAAAGTTGAAGCTCATCACCCAAATCAATTAACAACCTGTTCCTTTCTGTGCAGCGGATCCATTGCCACTCTTTTGAAGCTTGCAAAACTTCTCTCCCACCAACCAATTAGCTCAACTAGTAAGTGGGAGTATAACGCGAAAAACGCAATGATGAAATTTTTTATAATAACGTTTTGTTTTGGATCATTTGGTTATATGACCGATCCTTATAAGGACGAAACGATCTTTTTAACAAGCGCTGGCCCTTCATAAATAAAGCCTGTGTAGACTTGTACTAAATCAGCACCAGCTGAAAATTTCTCTTTTGCAGATTCAGCACTGTCAATACCACCTACACCGATGATTGGTAGCTTACCGTCGGTAATACGCTTCAATTCGCTGACAACATGCGTCGATTTTTCACGAACCGGTCTACCAGACAAACCACCTGCTTCATTACCGTACTCTAGGTTTTCTACCGCATCACGGGCTAATGTTGTATTAGTTGCAATAACACCATCGATACGATTATTAACTAACGATTCTGCGATCTGGGTTAACTGAACGCCATCAACATCTGGAGCGATCTTTACCAACATAGGTACTGACTTGTTATATTTGGCGATCAGATCCATCTGTTCATTTTTCAGGCTTTGCAATAGATCATCTAGCGCTTCGCCATATTGTAGATCTCTAAGACCTGGTGTATTTGGTGAAGAGATATTCACGGTGATATATGAGGCATGTTCAAATACTTTTCTCATACAGTGAATGTAGTCATCTTTACCTTGTTCATTCGGTGTATCTTTATTCTTGCCAATGTTGATCCCAAGGATCCCATCGTATTTTGCTGCTTTTACATTGTTGACTAGGTAATCGACGCCCTTGTTATTGAACCCCATGCGATTAATAATCGCATTTGCTTCAGGTAGACGAAAGATCCGAGGCTTATCGTTGCCCGCTTGTGGTCTTGGCGTGACAGTCCCTACTTCAATAAAACCAAAACCCATTTGCGCAAATGCTTCGATGCACTCAGCATTTTTATCAAGACCGGCGGCCAATCCTACTGGATTTTTAAACTCTAACCCTAGAAAATTAACAGGTTTGTCTTGAACTGATTGAGACCATGCAAGGCTCATTGGCGTATTCGCAAAGCGGCGCAGGTTGCTTAGGGCAAAATCGTGTGCCCACTCCGCATCTTTATTAAACATAAAACGACGCGCAAGATCGTAAAACATGGTAGCTCCTCAGTATTGGTAACGTAATCGACTTAGTTAAAATTACCCAAGCGTAACTTTAGCTAAATGGATTATGCCAATGGCATTAGACAAAAAAATACCCCAGTCAAAGCTGGGGTATTGTAGCGATTTCTAGATTATTTGGAAGTATCGCAGTTGTGGCTTAGTAACATTAGCTCACGAAGTGCAACTGAGAACTTAGCAAAGTCATGACTTTGCGACGTCTTAAACTCAGTTAGCATTTGCTGCCAACGGTGTAATAAGCCTGCTTGCTTATCCATCCACTGTTCAATCTGTTCATTGATATCACTGTCATCACCAGCAAAGCTGTTTAATACAACCTCTGACAATGAACGCTGTTGCCAATCAAGCTCTTCACGATATGAAGCACGAGCAAGCGCCTGCCAATGGTTTGCAACAGGTTGAGCCGTGATCTGGTCAAGGAACCAATGTAGACCCATGTTTGCACCAAGCGTGAAGTAGGTATTAGACACAACACCGATCTTACGACCTGAGCTATGTGCAACTTCCGCTAAGTCCATGACCGAGAACAAGCTTGAAAGTGACACGATACGCAGTGCAATCTCAGCTGGTACACCTTGAGATTCAAGGTCACGTGCTTTATCGACGATCTGCTCGCTTTCATTTGCAACCATGTAGTTGTGTAGATTTGCACTTAAATCTTTAAATGTTGGTGCAAAGAACGCGATGGTTTGCTCTATAGTTTGAGACTTATCACGGTGGCGCAAGAACCAACGCGTTGAACGGCGAACCGTACGACGTAATTGATATAGCATTTCCGTTTGAACTGCCGCTGGGATCTTATTATCAAGCGCAGAAATCGCTGACCACGTTTCCTTCATTTCAAAGATTGCACTTGCAATTGAGTAGCAAACCGCAATTTCTGCATCCGTTGCACCTGTCTCTTCGTGCATACGAACCATAAAGTTAAGACCCATATCGTTAACAATATTGTTTGCAAGTTTCGTTGCGATGATCTCTTTACGTAGCGGGTGATTATCCATCGCAGCATTGAAACGCTCGCGCAGCGGTGCTGGGAACGAGTTCACTAGCAACTGACGGTAGTATGGATTTTCTGAGATCTCATCAACAACTAATGTCTCTTTTAATACCATCTTAGAGTAAGAAACCAATACAGATAGCTCAGGACGAGTTAGGTCTTTACCTGCCGCCGCGCGCTCTGCTAGCTCTTCATCAGTTGGTAAGAATTCGATTGCACGATTTAGCTTGCCGTCTTTTTCAAGTGCATGGATAAAGCGTACTTTCTCTTTCAGCGTCGCTGGACCTTTAGACTTAGTAACCGAAAGCGTGTGCGTTTGACGGTAACAATCTTTCAGTACCAATTCTGATACTTCATCAGTCATTGAATATAGTAATTCGTTACGCTGCTTATTCGTCAATTCACCTTCAGCAACCAGGCCGTTAAGTAGGATCTTGATATTAACTTCGTTATCCGAACAGGCAACACCACCTACGTTGTCGATAAAGTCAGTGTTGATACGACCGCCGTTTGAAGCAAACTCAATACGACCCAGCTGAGTGGCACCTAAGTTACCACCTTCACCAAATACCTTAGCACCAAGCTCACCACCGTTGATACGTAGCGCGTCGTTTGCACGGTCGCCTACTTCAGCGTCAGTTTCAGATTTAGACTTGATGTAAGTACCGATACCACCATTCCACAGTAAATCAACTGGCATCTTCAACAATGCTTTGATCAACTCGTTTGGTGTCATGCTCGATTTCTTAGTGCCTATCATCTTCTTCATTTCAGCGCTTAGCGTAATTGCTTTCGCTGCACGAGAGAAAATACCACCGCCCTCAGAAATTAGATCCTTATTATAATCTTCCCAGCTTGAACGTGGCAGATTAAATAGACGCTCACGCTCTACATACGAGCTTGCCGCATCTGGGTTTGGATCGATAAAGATGTGCATGTGGTTAAATGCCGCTTGTAAACGAATGTGCTTAGATAACAGCATCCCGTTACCAAATACGTCACCACCCATGTCACCGATACCAACTGCAGTGAAATCAGTTGTCTGACAGTCAATGTCCATTTCACGGAAATGACGCTTAACCGATTCCCAACCGCCCTTAGCAGTAATCCCCATCTTCTTGTGATCGTAACCAATTGAACCACCTGACGCGAAAGCGTCACCAAGCCAGAAGTTATAAGACTCTGCGATACCATTTGCGATATCAGAGAAAGTCGCAGTCCCTTTGTCCGCTGCAACGACTAGGTATGGGTCATCTTCGTCGTGACGTACAACATCCACTGGCGGCACAATGTCACCATGTACGATGTTATCTGTGATGTCTAGTAGACCACGGATGAAGATCTTGTAACACTCTTGGCCTTCTTTGAAGAATGCTTCACGTTCAGTTGGAAGTTGTTTACAAACAAAACCACCTTTAGAACCCACAGGTACGATAACCGTATTCTTAACCTGCTGTGCTTTAACTAGGCCAAGTACTTCTGTGCGGAAATCTTCACGACGGTCTGACCAACGTAGACCACCACGAGCCACTTTACCGCCACGTAGGTGAACACCTTCTACGCGTGGAGAGTATACGAAGATTTCAAACGCTGGTAATGGCAATGGCATATCTGGCACTGCGCTTGGCTGGATCTTGAATGACGTGTACGACTTATTCGTGCCATCAGCTTCTTTTTGATAGAAGTTAGTACGCAGCGTTGCATTGATCATATCAACGTACAAACGAATGATACGGTCATCATCTAGATTCGCTACGTTTTCAAGCTCTAGGTAGATAGCATCAACAACCTTCTGAAGTGCCTTTTCAGTGGCAACTTTCTTCGGTGCAAACTTCTTCACGAATAGATCAACGATCATCGCTGCAATGTGCGGGTAGCGGTCAAATGTATTTTCGATGTAAGACTGCGAGAACGTCACACCAATTTGGCGCATGTATTTAGCATATGCGCGTAGGATAGATGCTTCACGACCTGTTAGACCACCTAATAACACTAAACGGTTGAAACCATCGTTTTCTAGGCGGTTATTCCACACATTGGTCAATGCCGCACGGAAACGTGCTGATACTTTGTCAAAATCAGTGATCCCTTTGCTGTCGATAAGCATAGAGAAATCCATGATCCAGTTTACTTGGCCATCAGTCGTCTTCACCGCGTATGGTGTTTCACCAATAACACGTAGGCCAAAGTTCTCAAGCATTGGCATCACGTCTGATAAGTGAATAGGCTCTGCTTTATGGAATAGGCTCAAACGAACAAGTTGTGACGTTGCTTCTTCCTGAGGTCTGTAGAATAGCATCTCAAGTTTGTTGTCATCGTTTAGTTGCTCTAGCTTTTCGATGTCTACGACTGCTGCGCTTGGCAACACTTGATCTTTGTAAGCAGACTGGAATGCATTCGTGTATTTACGGTTTAACTCGTTACCACGAGACTCACCCGTTCTTTCAAGAAGTGCAGATTGTAGCTTGTCTTCCCAAGTACGAGCGGCTTCTACCAAGTTATTTTCGATTTCTTTCACGTTGTAATCTATGTTGTTGTCATCAACACGCACGATGTAATGCGTACGCGCTAGTGTTGATTCAGAGAAAAAGGTGGTGAACTCTACTTTGTCGCTAGACTTAAATGCACGGCCTAGCAGTTGTTGAGTTTCACGGCGTAGCGCAGTGTTGTATCGCTCTCTTGGCACATAAACCATACAAGAGAAGAAGCGACCATACACATCCTTACGCACAAATAAGCGACACATGTCACGCTCTTGAGTTTGTAGAACGCCCATTGCCACTTCAAGTAGCTCGCTTTCGCGTGCCTGTACTAACTCATCACGAGGATAGGTTTCAAGAATATTGAGTACCGCCTTGTAAGCATGTGTGCCTTTAGCAAAGTCACATTGCTCCATGATACGGTTAATTTTACTCTTAAGTACCGGAACATCTACCGCACTGTTGTTGTAGAAGCTAGAAGAAAACAAACCGATGAAACGGTCTTCACCAATCACGTTACCTTCATCATCAAAACGCTTGATACCAACATAGTCGATATATGCTGGTCTATGAACGCGTGAAAGTGAGTTTGTCTTGGTTAAGATCAACAAGTTGTTACTACGTGCTTCTTTGCGCGCAACTTCAGGCAATTCAGACAATAAACGACTGTGGTCATCACCTGAGTTCTTCATCAGGCCGAGACTTGTGCCTTCAACTGGCTTCAGCTCATAGTCACCTTGAACTGGAGTCAAATCATATTGGCGGTAGCCCATAAAGGTAAAGTTGTCGCTAACCAGCCAGTCTAAAAACTCGACGGCTTCAGCAACTTCTTCTTTTGAACAACTATAATGACGGGTCGGCAGCTCTTTACTTACGCTCACCAATTTATCGCGAATTGGCAGCCAATCAGCAACCGCAACAGAAACATCATTTAAGACAGATTCAAGCTCAGCTGTAAAATCAGCGATCACCGAATCATCTGTTTGCCTGTCGATTTCGATAAAGAATACGGTCTTAGTAGACGTAGATTCTTGTTCTGCTTTTAAGTTAGAAACCGCGGTGATTGCACCAGCCTCGTTTCTTTGTAACTTAAGTGGAGAATGAAGTAATAGGTGAGAGACTATGTTTTTGCGATTCATCGCCATGCGCACTGAATCAACCAAAAACGGCATATCTTTAGCGATTATCTCGACAATCGTATGCGATGATTGCCATCCATCCTTTGCAACCTCAGGGTTAAAAACCCGAATGACGGCATCGTCAGACTTGTTTTTATCAAGGGCATTCCAAAGGCTCAATGCTGCGCCGTATAAGTCACTGTCGTTACGATGTGCCAAATCCTCTTTAGACATGTTGCTGTACAAGGTTTTGGCAAACGTTTCGACAAGTGACACTTTGTCAGCATGGACTTTTTTATGGATAAGCTTGCAGACGTTATCTAGGATAACAGAAGCTGTGCCTTCATTTTGTGTCATTATGTGTTCCTTAATCTATACCACCTTTGAACGGTAGATTATTTGTACAGCCATTTATTAGCGTGGAGTCAGGTAAATTCTAACCTTTCTGACGCTAATAAACAGCCTTTTTGACGAAAACATTTCAAGCTTTTCAGCTGTTTGCTCATCTATTCACAAAAAATAGATATAAATCGCCAATACCAAATAAAAAGGAGCACAATTATTCACATTATTTTTTCTGGTCAGACCAGATAAGCGTTCCAATTGCCGGTAAAAGCAGCACAGCACCCAGCATATTTACCAAGAACATGAAGGTTAAAAGGATACCCATATCAACCTGAAACTTAAGCGCAGAGAAAATCCAAGTGCTTACTCCAATAGCCAATGTGATACCAGTAAACAGTACCGCACTGCCTCGTTCAGCAAGCGCATTTCGGTAGGCAACCGACAACGGCATACCTTGCTTAAGCTGTCCCATCATAGAGGATAGAATATAAATGCCGTAATCGACACCTATTCCCACACCCAAAGCAATTACCGGTAGGGTCGATACCGTTAAACCGATTTCAAGCTGCACCATAAGCGCCTGAGCGAGCGTTGATACAACATATAAAGGTAGTACCACTGCAATAGTCGCTCGAACGCTCCTAAAGCTCGCTAGACACAACAGAATCACCGCACCGTACACGTAGATCATCATAGGAACCTGTGCCTCGGAAACGGATTCATTTGTTGCCGCCATCACACCGATTGGACCTGATGCTAATTTAAAGGCAACATCATCGGTTCCTTCTTCTTCAGAGAACGCTTTGATCTTCGCAATCACATGGTCGATAGATTCGGCCTTATGATCTGCCATAAAGATGATAATAGGCATCACCGAACAATCACCGTTAAGTAGCCCTGAGCTTGTCTCCACTCGAGAGGTAGCTTGAACTAAAGAAGCGGTATTTCTTGGTAACGTCTGCCACTTTAAGTTACCTTCGTTGTACCCAGCATTAACCGCTTGTGCAACGGAGCTTAAAGAAACAGCCGATTGTACACTCGGTAAGTTTTCTACTCGCCATTGGAAACGACTAATACGCTCCATTGTATCGTGCTCAGTACAAGCCGCAGGTGTCGCTTCTACAATGACCTTCAAGATATCAGAAGAAATGGCATAACGGTCTGAGATAAGGAAAGTGTCTTGGTTGTATCTGGCATCTTCATGTAGCGCCGGTGCACCAGCATGTAAATCACCAATACGCATTTTTTCAGATTGCCAGTAGCCAAATGCGAACAATACTGCACTGATAAGTAAAATCACTCTGGCCACTTTTTTGTCTGTGGTTTTCACCAAGGCCTCTCGCATTGCCTCAAACATACCATGGCTAGCGTTTTTACCATCACCAAGTCGCTTAATATTTGCAGACTCAAAAAACGACGCCATCACAGGAAGCAGTACCAAGTTGGTAAAGATAATAACTGCAACCCCTAAACTGGCAGTAATAGCAAGCTCACGAATAATGCCGATGTCGATTGCCAGTAAGGTTAAGAAGCCTACAGTGTCCGAAAGTAGAGCAATGCCACCAGGGATAAGTAATGCTTTAAAGCTCGCTTCAGCAGCCACTTTGCAGCTTACCCCTTCAGCTACTTTTTTACCTATCGCGTTGATCATTTGCACACCGTGACTCACGCCAATGGCGAAGACTAAGAAAGGCACCAAAATAGACATAGGGTCAACACCAAAACCCAAAGTACTAAGTAAGCCCATCTGCCAAATCACAGCAATAAATGAACAAACAATCGGAAGCAGCGTAAGCTTAAAGCTCTTACAGAACATCCAAACCATAATAAAGGTAAAAGCAATTGCTAAGGCAAAGAAAAGCACTACACCTTTCGCACCATCAGCAATATCACCGGCCATTTTCGCAAAGCCAATAATATGTATGCTCACTTTGTCAGTGCTAAGAGGCGCTCGGATCTCAGACTCTAATTTTTGCGCAAAGGCTAAGGTATCAAGCTTTTCTTGAGTTTGCGGATCGGTTTCCATTAGCTGAGCAGTTACCATGGCACAAGAATAATCGCTCGCAACCATACGACCCACAACTTTTGCTTTTTCAATGTTCTGCTTTACAACCGCTAGGCCTTGTTCAGTAGGTTGAAAATTAGCCGGAATAATAGGCCCACCGGCAAAGCCGTCCTCTACCACCTCAACGAATCTCGCACTGGGTGCAAAGATTGAATTCACCAGTGGACGATTAACACCTGGGATAAAATAGAGCTGATCATGCACAGCCTTTAGCTGAGTGAAAAATGGCTCATTAAAGATGTCACCATCTTTATCACAAACAGAAATAAGAATACTATTTGCACCACCAAACTGTTTTTCGTGCTTCAAGTACACTTTCATATATTCATGATTTAGTGGAATATTTTTGTTAAATGACGCATCGAGCTGAATTTGTGTGGCTTTGAAACCCAAAAATATCGTCGTCAGTACGAAAAAAGACACGACGGTAATACGATGCCTAAAGATGGCGTATACCAATTGATTTAAAAACGCTTGCATTACTTGTTCACCTCTACCTCAGCAATCCCCTGCTCCGTCGCTAGAATTAGCTGATTCTTTTTAACCACACCTGCTAAAATAGAGTGGCCGTTTTTTAGTTGTTTTGAGGTTAGCTTACCTGCTTTCAACGTGAATATTACGCCGCTGTTAGCAAACATATAGGTCACATTATCTTTGTGGGTAATACTATTTATTGTCGCCGTTTTTTGAGTATCAAGTTGCACTACTTGCTGTGTATTGCCAATAAATGCGTTGCCCCTAAGGCCTGCAACAATAAGTTGGTTATCTGAGGTTTGATCAACAGCAAAAAATGAACCGCGATAAAAAGGCTCAAATTTTTGCCATGTTTTTCCTAAGTCATCACTTTGTGCCACAAGTCCCATTTCACCGGCAAGGTACATCATGCCTTCGGCGATCAACAGGCGATTAAAATGGGGAAGAATAAACGCCGTTTCTTGTTCGTATGCCGCGGGGTCTTGCTCTTTTAAATCGGCTAAGTAGTCGACATCATCGGGGTGAACAAATTCACTGATAAAACGTTTTGTCCAAGACTCACCACCGTCAGTGGTTTCAAAAAACATGCCATAAGCGCCCACAGCAAAGCCGTGTTGTTGGTCAATAAACTCAATATCCAGACAAGGCTTTTCCAATGTTGGTAGATATTGCTTTAGCGTCCATGTTTTACCACCGTCTGTAGTTTTGATTATGCTGGCATCGTGACCACAAGCCCAACCAATATCTTTGCCTTTGAATGTCACAGAGGTTAACAGTGATTGAATTGGCACCTCTGCCTGCGTCCAGTTTTGCCCTTCTTGTTTAATAATTATTGTGCCGTGTTTACCTACCGCAATTAACGCATCACCGTTATCTGTAATATCTGTGAAAAGCGTTTGCTCTGGGTGAGCGACCATCAGGGCTGATTTTGCTGAGATCTGATCACTACTTTCGGCTACTGCTACATGCGCCATAGTTAAAATCGAGGCTGCTACTAACTTCTTCATCATGAGAAAACACTCGAGTTGTGAGAGGAAAGGAGGAAGAAGGCTGAAGCGAGGTTGCTTCAGCCTGATAATATTTGATTAACGGCGACCTTCACGGCGCAGCGCACCCTGAGTAAACTCGTTATCGTTGAAAGACTGACTGAAGTCGTACATGTCTTCTTCGTTATCTAACCCAATCGCAAGGTAGCGACGAGAGTTTAGATCATGATAGACATCTAACGTACTCCAATGCGTCGGCACTTCGTAGTAATTAAGACCATGTGCCATCGCAACGCGATACATCTGGTCACGGTTATCATAGATATCCGTTACGTGGATTTGCCAGCTATCTTCATCAATATAAAACACACGCTTTTTGTAAATATGGCGAGTACCTTCTTTCAGGTTAGCTTCAACTACCCATACGCGATGCTTTTCATATCGTACATGCTCTGGGTTAATATGACCGGCCATCAAGATATCATCATACTTCAGCTTGTCGCTATGTAGCTTGTAACTGTTGTAAGGGATATACATCTCTTTTTTGCCAACAAGTTTCCAATCATAACGGTTTGGAGAGCCGTTAAACATATCAAAGTCATCTGTTGTACGTAAGCTATCTGACGCAGTTCCTGGTGCATCATATGCAACATTTGGTGCACGTCTTACACGACGCTGGCCTGCGTTATAGGTCCAAGCCTGGCGAGGTGTCAGAATTTGGTCCATGGTTTCATGTACAAGCAGTGCAGTCCCAGCAAGACGTGCAGGCTCTGTAACTTGCTGCTTAAACTTAAACAGGATATTTGACTCTTGCAACGCTTCAGGCGTTGCGTCTGTTGCAGAGTACTTAACCAATAGTTGCTCATCGAAACCGATAATGTTGTAAGCACCTGACTCTGTCGGCATCGCTTGACCGCCGTAACGTGCAATCGACAAGCCACGGAAACGCAATAGGTGGTTCCAAATAGCTTCTAAGCCATCTTTTGGCACCGGAAACGGAATACCGATAGCGGTATTTTTAATGCCGTTACCACCTTCGATCAGCTCTGCTGTAGATGCGTATTTCTTTGTTGCATCATACACAAACTGCGGATAAGACGCGCTGCGTCTGGTTGGGTAAATGTTCATTTTGAACGTTTCGGGATACGTTTCAAATAGCGCAATTTGACCTGGGCTAAGCAATGACTTGTATTTATCTAAATTTGATTTATCAATTGTGAACAATACTTTGTCATCAGCAAATGGATCTGGATGATGCATGCCCACTTCATAACCAGCTGGAGGCGTTGTGATCCCACCATTCCAAGCAGGAATACTGCCATCAGCATTACCCGCTTTCTCTGCACCGATAGGCGTCAAGTCCTTACCTAAGCGTGCAACTTCGTCAGCGCTCATCTTAGCCATAGCGCTGCTGGCAGACAGCATTGTAATTATTGTTGCTGCGATAAATGTAGGTTTTCTAAACATATCGAAAGCCCTTAAATTGAATACTTAATGTTGAATGAGATGAAATCACGGTCCGCAAAGGTATTCGTCTTACCACCACCCCAAAACGTGTTATAACCAAAATCAAATGACCACGAATTTAGGTAGTTAAAGTTAAGATTAATGCCTAGCGATTTGCGATCCTCAATGAACAAAAACATAGGATCAGGGGTGATACCGTTAACATCATGTGAGAACACTACGCGTGGAGAAAAATTCACACCACTGAATAGGTTGTTATACTCACCCTTAGCAATAAGGCGATAGCCCCAAGCAGAAGCCGATGGGAATGGATTGGTTTCTGGACCATTTGAAACCGCTTGGTGGATAAGATTGTAATCTCGGCCCGAAAGCCCCTCAATCGTACCACTTCGGCCAGTACCTGAAACATTCAAACGAAGCTCATCGTACTCTGGCATGTCTTTGATAGTAACAGCACCTACTTCACCAACCACTGCCCAGCTATCTGCGCCTAGCGATGGTCCGAACAAATGTGTTGCAGTAAACTGTGCTTGAATAGTGTCTCGCAAAATATAACCTTGCGCCACTTCACCAGGACCCACATAAGCGATATCGTCCCCTTGGCTAAGCTGAGATAAACCGGCTAAATCATCACGCAGACCCGCGGCAGCCAACTGCTCAACCATACCTGCGTAAAGTAGTTCAACGTCATCTATCTGCAGTGGTTCATCTTGTCTATATGCCACTTCACCAGCAAATGCGGTTTCACCAATCGCGGTATTAAAACTTAAGCCATACAGTTTGATGTCTTCAGGGTAGGTAATTTGCGCTTGAGTAAAGGCGTTTAGGTTAGTGACATTATCTGCAGTAATTTGATTTTGTGCGATGTAAGCTAAATCAGCCATTATCGCTTGCCCTGTAAAGTTAGAAGCTTTACCAGAAATCAGAGGTCTACGGCTGTGGTAATTAATGTAATACAAACCAAATTCAGTGTCGTTTAGTTCTGGAGAAAAAATACCCAAGCGTAAACCGTACTGACCACCATCATCAGGTTCACTCTTACCGTTATCCCCTTTTCCTTTTAGCGCCACTTTAGTCGGGTAAGCCATATACATGGACGCTGCGGCACTGCCTACCGCTTCTGCTGTAGGTACTACGCCTTGAGCAACCAATGCTGCCGTTGCATCAGCGTACAAACTGTTTAATGCATCCGTTAGATGATACAAATCGATATCGGGGTTTGAGGTAAAACCAAGCTGAACGTTTTGCATATAACCATTTTCAGATGCAAAATCATTTGTTGAGAAGTAACTACCAGTCGCTGGCAATCTGGTTTCATGCCATTGATATTGGTAGAAGCCCTCTAGATTTACATTCTCAGATAATACCACCGACGCCCAAAGCATACCCACAGGGATAAAGGCTTCTTTTACTTCAGAGCCTGGCGCTTTCAGACGGTCAATATCAACCGGGTTGACGTTAATACCATGGGAAATAAGTGTACTTTCCCCCCAGTTAACCACTTGCTGACCTAAACGCACAGAAAGCGGGTTTTTACCATCATTCAGGTCAAAATCCGCCCATACAAACGCATCTAGCAAGCGTAAATCAGAACAGACTTGTTTTCTGGTATCGTCGTCTTCACATGGGTCAACTTTTTTGCCAGAAACAGGGTTGCTATACGCAAAATCACCATCTTCCATCGCAAAGTCATAGAAATACATAAAGCGAGTGAATAAACCATAGTTATCTTTGGTAATTGCTAAATCATGGGTACCTTTTAACAGCTGAGAGAAAGTATCTCCAGAGTCAAAATTCAGATTACCGGCATCACCATTATTTGAATAGACACCCTGTTGTGACCAGATTTGTGACGAAGAATAGATCGTATTGCCAGTGGTTGCTTTATAACCTGTCCAGTCGAATTGCGGGTGGTTACTTTTACCGATGAAATCAAAGTTACGATCTTCAACCCGAATGCTTTGACCATAAGAAAAAGTCGAATCGAAGGTAATTTCGAAATCACCAACCTCAAAACTGGCTGCGTGTACTGACGTGGCGGCAACTCCCATTACTGCCGCGCTAAGACCGAGCATGATTTTGTTTTTCACAAAGAGCGATCTTTTTATCATTATTTCTCCCCCTTTTGGCGGGTCATGTCTAGAGCTTAAGCTCTTAGAGTTATTGTTTTTTGTTGTCTAAACGATAGAAGCGAAACCGCGAAAATACAAATACTGCTCAACTAAATCAACGCTTTTTCGCCTCTAGGGGCGTATTTTACTCTTGGTAAGACGTCCTACCAGATAATTTATAACACGTATTTCAAGCTTATAACAAACTCATTTAACAAAAATAAAATATGTTTTGCAGTTCTACTTCGATTAAGTGACTTTTTCTAACGATAGAAACTTATTGCTATCATCCAAGATGAGACGGAATCTCCCCCTGATCCCAATTGATGAAATAAAGGGGCGAATACGCTCTGCGGGGAAGCGAATACTCTTCCCTCCATCTTCAATCACTTGCACTGAAGTATAGTGTCCATAGTAGTAACCAAGACACTTGTCATAGCTCATATCCATGTAAAAGAAGTACTCTTTCATCTACTGCGCTAGCGCCTTCTCTACCTTCTCATATAAGTCATCGCTCAAGTCTTCTAAGTTTGCCAAACGACTCAACTGCGCACGCATCAGCTGTTGGCGCGTTTCATCATAACGCTTCCATGACATGAACGGCGTGATCATACGAGACGCATTTTGTGGATTGATGTTGTTTAGCTCCACTAATAAGTCTCCCAATAACGCATAGCCCTTACCATCTGCACGATGGAATTGTGCGGGGTTACTTCTTGCAAAGCTTCCTATCAATGCGCGAACACGGTTGGGATTGCCTTTGTCAAAACAAGGGTGCGCATAAAGCGTATTTATATTCGATATCACCTCGTCGTTAGATAAGCTTGCACTTAATGCAAACCATTTGTCCATAACTAGGCTATCGTGACGCCATTGGCTATCGAATTGACTGAACAAGCTTTCCATCTTTGTGTGCTGTGCGGCGACAGCTGCCTTTAATGACGCAAGCTTGGTGGTCATATTGTTTGATGAAAACTGACTATCAAGTGCGTTATCAACAATATCAGAATCTGTTTTCGCTAAGTAGTAAAGCGCTTTATTTTTAAAGGCTCTGATCGCGACATCCTTTGCGTCTAATGAACCTGAGTCTTGCAGTGACAAATAAGCGAGTTCAAAGACCGATTGCAGTGATTGGGCTATTTGCATTTCAAATGCATCGGAAATTGAAACGAGTTTGTCTACTGGGATAATTTCAAATTGGCTGGCTAGCGTATCAAACGTTGGTAGAGTCAATAACTCAGCCAGTAGCGCAAGGTCTCCATCTAACGTTTCCACCAATGAGGACAGCGCACTGAGGACTTTTGAATCCAGTTCGAAATCGTCTGACGTAACCGCTCGTTTAACTTCAATCATGAAGATTTGCTGCATCGCTTCCCAACGAGCGTAATCACTACGTGCAAAGCGCAATATATGTAGTAACTCAACAATGGTGTAGCTGTACTCCATAAGCACTGGTGCTGAGAAATCTTCTAGCAATACAGGAACTGGTTTACTTGCAACTTGCTCAAACTCAAACCGCTGTTCAAATTCAGTAATATCTAACGCTCGTTGTATTTCTCCGTGCTTTGTTAGCAACGGGATGCTTTCACCTTGCTCATCCAAAAGCTCTAGCTTAAATGGAATATGCAGTGGCGCTTTTACGGGGTCGCAATCGGCATGGCTTTGGCTCACCGTAATTGCGTATGTTTGTGCCTTTTCGTCATACTCGGTAGCCACTTTTACTCTTGGCGTGCCGAACTGCTCGTACCATAGTTTAAATTGCGTTAAATCAACACCAGAAGCATCCATCATTGCATTAACGAAATCATCGCACGTCACAGCTTGTCCGTCATGACGCTCAAAGTAGAGCTTCATCCCTTTTTGGAAGTTTGCTTCCCCCAATAAAGTATGCATCATGCGGATCACTTCAGCACCTTTGTTATAAACAGTGACGGTATAGAAGTTATTCATTTCAATAACTTGCTGCGGTCTTATTGGGTGCGCCATTGGTCCTGCATCTTCTGCAAACTGATGCGTACGCATCGCCATTACTGCGTCGATTCGGTTTAGGCCTCGAGAACCTAGATCGCTGCTAAACTCCTGATCTCTAAATACGGTTAGGCCTTCTTTTAAACTAAGCTGAAACCAATCACGGCAAGTAACCCGGTTCCCAGTCCAGTTATGGAAGTACTCATGTCCAACTATCGACTCAATGGTGTGAAAGTCTCGGTCTGTCGCAGTCTCTTGGCTTGCCAACACACAGGCACTGTTAAAAACATTCAGACCCTTATTTTCCATTGCCCCCATATTAAAAAAATCAACCGCGACAATCATGTAAATATCGAGATCGTATTCCAAATCAAACCTTGACTCATCCCATTCCATGGCCTTTTTTAGTGACGTCATAGCATGGGGCGCTTTATGTAAGTTGCCTTTATCAACAAACAGCGCCAACTTTACCTCTCTACCCGACTTAGTGATGTAGTTATCCTCTAATACGTCAAAGTCGCCTGCAACTAGTGCAAACAAGTAGCTTGGTTTTTTATGCGGATCGTGCCATTTTGCAAAATGCCTGCCGTCACTTAAGCGCCCTTCTTCAATTTTATTACCATTTGATAGTAAGTAGCGATACTTTGACTCACCGATGACCGTCACCGTATAAGTCGTCAGTACATCAGGTCTATCCATAAAGTAGGTGATTTTTCTAAAACCTTCCGCTTCACATTGCGTACAGTAAGCGCCATCAGAGAGGTATAAACCTTCAAGTGACGTGTTTGTTTGCGGCGAAATTTTAGTGACAATTTTGAGCTCAAAGGCCTTTGGCAAGTTAGAAAGAATCAATTCAGAGTCAGATTTTTCAAGGCTTTGCCACTCTTCACCATTTACCTGACAAGATGCTAACTCTAAGTCGACACCATCCAATATTAATTGTGTCGCATTGTTCACCGCGACAAACTGACTTACTGCAGTCACAATTGTATTTCTTGGGCTTAACTCAAAGGTCAAACAAAGCGTATCAACGGTATGGCTAGGTGCAAGGTAATCTTTAAGAAATTTGGCTTGTGGTTTTTGAGTCATATATAGTCCTTACAAAAACGCCCCAAAAAGGGGCGAGTGATAAAACAAACTTGATATCGCCAATTCTAATGATAGGCGTTTTATTTTTATTTGACCTGATCGAAAGCGCCTGAGCAAGATAGCAAATGCGTTATTTTACGCTCAGTCCGCTCTCTCCTTTTGATTCTTCCGCGTTTACCGTTGATGGCGTAATCTTAAGGATCTTGATACCTAGATACGCGTAGATGACAGCCAGCACAGGGTTGATCAAGTTGAAAAATGCGTACATGGCATAATCAAACGGATTGATCAGGAGTACACTTTGCATATACGCGCCGCAGGTGTTCCAGGGGATCAGTGGACTGGTGATAGTGCCACCATCTTCTAGCGTACGAGAGAGGTTTACACTCTTCAAACCGCGCTTTTTGTATTCTTCTTTGAACATACGACCAGGGACAACAATCGCGATGTACTGATCCGCAGCAACTAAATTTGTACCGATACAAGTTGCGATAGTCGAAGCAATTAATGAACCTGTGCTCTTTGCAATTTTAAGAATACTGCGTACGAAGACATCAAGTAAACCAGTTTTTTCCATAATGGCACCAAACATCAATGCCGTCATCACCAGCCAAGTTGTCGTTAGCATTGATGACATGCCACCGCCACTTAACAAGTCGTCCATTTTTGCATCGCCTGTTTGCAACGCAAAACCATCAAAGAAAGTCGCCCACACCAATTTCACATAGCCCACTAACTCACCTTGGCTAGCATCAATTTGACTTGCAATAAGATCACCTTGGAACAGCACTGCCCATATCGCCCCCATCACCGCTCCGATTGAAATCGCCGGAAAAGCAGGCATTTTCTTGATAGCAAGCCCAAGCAGCACCAGCAAAGGAACTAGCATTAACAGGTTAATGTTGAAATTAGTTTGTAGTATCGAAACAATTTCATCTATTCGCCCCGCCTCACTTGACGCTTCAGCATTAAAGCCCATGACAATAAATATAAGAAGTGCGATTACAAAACTAGGTACAGTGGTCCAAAGCATATGCTGAATATGATCAAATAAATCACTACCAGCGACCGCAGGCGCTAAGTTTGTGGTTTCAGATAATGGGCTTAACTTATCACCAAAATAGGCACCTGAAATGACTGCACCCGCGGTTACGACTTGATCTAAGCCAAGCCCCGTCGCCACACCTAGTAGAGCGACACCTATGGTTGCGGCTGTCGTCCATGAGCTGCCTATACTCATCGCTACAATCCCACAAATCAAACAGCTCGCGGCATAAAACCAACTCGGATTGATAATTTGTAGTCCGTAATAAATCAGTGTTGGAACTGTGCCAGACAACAGCCAAGTCCCTATTAGGGCACCAACCATCAATAAAATGATAATGGCACCGAGAGAAATAGTGATCCCCTTGATCATCGCTTCTTCAAGCGTCTTCCACGTAAAACCATTTTTTAGGCCAACGAGTGCAGCAGTGAATGTTGCAAATAGCAAGGCTATTTGGTTTGGACCTGATGATGAACTGTCACCATAGAGGTACACCGCAGCACCGAGCAAGGCGACCAACAATGTGATCGGAATAAGAGCGTCAATAAGTGACGGCTGTTTTTGTTGTTTCAAAAGGAATACTCCTACGCACGACGACCCATGCTTATAATTATTTTATTTGCAGTATACCGTTTTGAGCCGTTTTGAGTAGCTAGATTGCCAGTGGTCGAGCCACGCACCATTCTCAAAAAGCCTCAAAAGAGTATCAGCTTAGAAAATCTGGCAGATGATAACAAAATTTGTAAAGTAAAAGTAAGTGTAAAAGGCATAATAAAAGGCATAATAAAAGGCGCTTGAAGCGCCTTTTATTGTTTATTAACTTCGTTTTTGGCTATCCGCCCGTATGAAATTAGATCCTGCGTGATAAGCGCAGCCTCTTCAAGGTAAGGGTCTAACTCCGAAATAATCTCTGGTGCATCATCCAAATCTTTAACCGGCTCTAAACCTAGACGTTTCAGCCTTTCATTCGTGCGTTTCAATACCAGATCATCGCGTTCTTCACGCTCCTTGATACGCTCGCCTTCAACTAATGAAATCGCCTTATCGTCTTTGCGCGCTTTATATTCTTCAATATCTTTATAAATATATTCGAATTCTGGCTCTGCTTTTACTCGCTCATCATGGCGCTTACTCAAGTATTGGATAGTTGGCGACAAGTTATCTAGACTCGCATATTTTGCACGAACAATACTATCCCAAGGCAGTGCATTATCTTCTTGGCTCTCTCCCCACTCTTCAGGATTGATTGCCGATGGTAGCAAGATATCAGGGATCACGCCTTTATGTTGTGTGCTACCACCGTCGATACGGTAAAACTTCGCAATAGTGTAGGTTACACTTCCCAAAGGATTTTCGAATAAATCGTAATTTTTACCTAGGCCACGATGTTGTTGCACAGTGCCTTTACCAAAGGTTTGCTCACCAATCACCACTGCTCGGCCATAATCTTGCATCGCAGCAGCAAAAATCTCGGATGCCGATGCACTGTAGCGGTCAACCAAAACAGTCAAAGGTCCATCGTAGAAGGTAATGCCATCTCTATCTTGTTGACTTTCAACCCGGTTATAAGCGGTATGGATCTGAACAACTGGACCTTGGTCAAAGAATAAACCGGATAGCTGGGTCGCTTCGTAAAGTGAGCCACCACCATTTTGGCGAAGATCAATGATAACCCCATCTACTTTGGCTTCTTTAAGTTTAGCGATTTCAGTTTTTACATCTTGAGAAAGATTATTGTAGAAACTCGGGATTTCTATCACGCCTATTTTGCTTTGTAGCTCAGAATACTTGGCTTCAAAAACAGAAGACTTAACTGCGCGGTCTTCCAATTTTACTTTGTCACGAACAATTTCAACGACTTTAGGTGTACCATGACTATCCGTGCCTTTAAGGTATTGAAGTCGAACCTTGGTCCCCTTAGGGCCTTTGATGAGATCGACCACATCATCTAAACGCCAGCCGATAACATCTACAAACTCTTTGTCATCTTGTGCTACGCCGATGATTTTGTCGTCCGGCTTAAGCTTTTCGGTTTTGTCCGCAGGGCCGCCAGGAACTAAACTACGGATCACGGTGTAATCTTCATCGTAACTTAATACCGCACCAATACCTTCCAGCTCTAAGTCCATATCCATTTTGAACTGTTCGGCTCGGCGTGGCGAGAGATAGGAAGTGTGCGCTTCAATACTGCGTGCAAACGCATTCATGATAACTTGAAATGCATCTTCACTATTCGTTTGGACTAGGCGTTTTTGCGCGTTTTTGTAGCGCTTGGTAAGGACTTCTTTGATCTCTTCCCAATTTTTGCCAGTCAACTTTAAACGCAGCGCATCAGATTTAACACGCTGGCGCCAATATTCGTCAAGTTCGCTTGTCACGGTTGCATAACTTTGCTCTTCTCTATCAAAAATGAACTCATCTTTTTTGTCAAAGTTCATTTCTTTGTCGAGTAAACCAATGGCAAAATCATAGCGCTCAAAGCGACGCTTCATGCTTAGATTAAACATATCATAAGCAAAACCCAGTTTTCCTGAGATCAATGCATCATCAAATTGTTTACGATACTGTTGAAAACTATCGATATCCGACTGTAGAAGCAAAGACTTATTAAAGTCGATGGCTTCTACGTAACGATCGAAAATTTTATCCGATAAGCTGTCATCAAAGCTAAAGCGTTTGTAGTGTTGTCGAGTAAATAGGTTAGTCACTCGTTTACTAGCCGTTGTGTGTTGCGCTTCAGGTTTAAGAACCGGCAAGTCCTTAATAGTGACTGTGCTTGTTGAGGCTAAAGTAACACTCGATACGAACGCGGCGACTAGGGAAATGAGTGGTAACTTTTTACTCATATACAACTCCTTACTGGATATATAGGCTATCTGCTTTAGTTTTAACTTGCATTCCTGTTACAAGCTCTACGTGCACTTCATCATTTTTGACTTCAGTGATAGTAGCGTTAACAAGCGCTTGACCAAGTTTAACTTTAACTTTGTTATTAACCTTGACCTGTTCGGCCGGTAAAGGTTCAACTTTACCACTGCGCTTTGGTTTAACTTCAGCAGGTTTATTACTCATTTTAGGGCGTTTTTGATCTTGACGATCCCTAGCGTGAGGTTTCTTTTTGTAAGATTTTGTTTCGCCATCGCGATTATTTGGACGCTGAGGCTTTTTACGCTTAGCCATTTTTGCACGGCTCTCGGCCAATGCTTTTTCTGCGTGCTCAACGTGCTCTTGTTCAACCTTTTCTGCTTGATTGCCGTCTAGGTCTACACGAAACTCGTTCTTAGTGACTGCTTCGAGATAACGCCAGTTTGAAGTATATTTACGAAGCGCTTGACGTACTTGAGTTTTACTGACTTTGTCAGACCCCTCAATACGCTCAGCGATATCTTTGAAAATACCAACCTTTAATGGCTTAATCCCTTCCTTTTGCTTGAAGCAGTTAGGAAATTCTGAAAATAAGAAGTCTAATACTTCATTTGTGTCTTTTAGCTTGTTTGTGGTTTCCATTTTTAAACCTATTAATTACATCTGCTCATCGAGCGACGAGTTTATATAGTGTGTAACCCAGTCAATTAGCTCTTCTATATCTGCTTCAAGAAGCGCTAAATCACCGCGAAGATGTTCCCAAATACCTTCTATGAGCCTATCTATTGTGTCACAGTCTAAATCTTCGGGAAGCAAATCCCATGCGTGATGAATAAGTTCATTTAAGCGTTCTGCAACAACTTCTTCTTCGCCTTCCCAATCACCAACATCGGCGTAGGAAAACAAATAATCTTGTACCTGAAGCATATCTTTCATTAAAGCGTTTCCTCAAACGCTTTAACTAACGCTTCTAATCCGATTTTATCCTGCTCGTCAAATCTTGCCAGACTAGGACTGTCAATGTCTAGCACGGCGATCACTTTATTATCTTTAAAAACAGGGATCACAATTTCTGAATTTGATGCTGCGTCGCAAGCAATGTGACCAGCAAACGCGTGAACATCCTCAACCAATTGCGTTTCACAAGTTGCAGCTGCTGTGCCACATACACCTTTACCAACAGGAATTCGGATGCAGGCTGGGTTGCCTTGGAATGGCCCAAGAACCAACTCTTCAGTGCTATCCATAAGATAAAAGCCTGCCCAGTTGATATCTTCAAGAGTTGTAAATAAAAGCGCACTCAAGTTTGCCATATTGGCAATCACATTGTGTTCACCACTGATTAGCCCTTGAGCTTGTTTAACTAAAGTCTGATAAAAGTCTAGCTTTTGCATTACCATCAAATTCACGAATTGAACGACAAAAGCTAAAGGTACTCTTTCGGAGAAATAATTAAAACCTTTTCGACTGAAAAAGTATTAATTATCTGTAAAACTGACACTGCTCGGTTAATTATCACTCAGTTTTACGATGACCTGCCCGCAAACCAAACAAGAATAGCCCCGCGGCGAGCATTGACATTAAAGCGTTAACAATAAAACCAACACCAGATTGTGCAGCAAAAAGATAGCTAAATATCGCGCCACCAAGTAAGCCCAGTGTTAACAAACCACCATACTGCACCTTGTTGTACCTAAACATAAGGATATATCCGGGAACAACGAATAGGCACATTGCAAGACCAACGATGTATGCGTTAGATATTGCGCTGAGTAGTAAGTTAAAGAACATCTCACTGCGGCCGAGTGTAAAGCTGTAGTAAATCCCAAGCACACCACCCACGATTAACGGTGATAATAAAGAGAACCCAACCCCTTTGCCAACTTGTTTCATATTCAACACTCTCTACACTTATTATTCATTCAACACTATTGAGTATTGTGCAAGCAGTGCCTCGGCACTAGCCGACTTTGGTCTAATAGGTATTTTTATCGAGAATATATAGCTGAAATTGCAATACGGGAGATTTCTGATATCAGAAACAAAAAAGCCCTCAAATTTGAGGGCTTTAAATGTGGCGGAGAGATAGGGATTTGAACCCTAGATACGCTATTAACGTATGCCGGTTTTCAAGACCGGTGCTTTCAACCACTCAGCCATCTCTCCAAAACCTATTATCCACGCTTAACAGCACGAATCTAAAATAAGTGGCGGAGAGATAGGGATTTGAACCCTAGATACGCTATTAACGTATGCCGGTTTTCAAGACCGGTGCTTTCAACCACTCAGCCATCTCTCCGCAGCGGGGCGAATAATAGAGAATCCCTATGCGGTTGTGAAGCTTTTTTTTCAATTATTTGATCGTTTGCGTAAAATTTGGCTCAATCGTCTAAGAACCAGTCAAAATTATGCGTATTTTTGATATTTCAGCGAACTTTTGAAAATATTCAAAGTCTTACGTATCGAGTAAATATTACCGTAGAGACCCAATTAACGACAGATATTGATCCAGAAACCATTGCCCCAACATATAACAATTGATACTCTTATCTCAGTTATATTTGGGATCAGCATGTTTTATTAAGGAGCTTGAATCATGGCATTCAATCATTCATACAACACTGCAAAACCTGTCATGTCGACAATGGAAACAAACAAAGTGTTGAAAAACACTTACTTCCTATTGGCAATGACATTAGCGTTCAGTGCAGTAACAGCCGCAATTTCAATGACGATGGCATTACCAGCGTTTACTGGTATCGTTTGTTCATTAGTTGCATTTGGTTTGCTATTTGTTATCGGTAAAAAAGCAAACTCATCTTCTGCTATCGGTCTTGTATTCTTATTTACTGGTATTTTAGGTTTCGGTCTTGGGCCTATGCTTAATCACTATGCTGCACTACCAAATGGTGGCATGTTGATAGCACAAGCACTTGGCACAACAGCGTTAATTTTCTTCGGTTTATCAGCTTATGCACTAACTACGAAAAAAGACTTCTCGTTTATGGGTGGCTTTTTAACGGTTGGTTTAATCGTGGTTATTATCTCAAGCCTAGTAAACTTGTTCATTGGATCGAGCATCGCGTTTATGGCAATTAACGCGGCAGTTGTTTTATTAATGTCTGGCTTTATCCTTTATGATACAAGCCGCATCATCAACGGCGGCGAGACAAACTACGTGCTTGCAACTGTGAGCTTGTATTTAAGTATTTATAACTTATTTACCAGTATCCTTGCCCTTTTAGGCGCGTCGGATGACTAACTCAGAATTTCTGATAAAATAAGCCCCATTAGGGGCTTTTTTTATGAGTAAAATTTGAGTCAAATAGCCATATCAGTGCACTTTGGCGTAGCTGCACAGTCAAAGTTAACTTTACTAGAACGGTATGTCGATGCCGCTATTAAAAGTGACCATCAAATCGCGTGTATCTTTCTATACCAAGATGGTGTTTATCACGCTAGTCAAAACATCGTACACGCTTCCGACGAATTGCAAGTCAACGCACTTTGGCAACGCATCAAAGATAAAGGGATCCCCCTCTTGTTGTGTGTCACAGCAGCAGAAAAACGCGGCGTTAGCATCGAAGACGTTAGCCCTTTCACCGTTGCTGGCCTTGCGGAGTTTGCCATGATCTCGAGTAAGTCTGATAAGTGGATGCAGTTTAAATGAGTAAAAACGTGTTAATTATTTCTCAGACCAGTCCATTTGACCAAAATAGTCTGAAAGAAGCGCTCGATGTCGCACTAATCTATGCAGCGATTGATCAACAAGTAAGTTGGCTTTTTATCGGTTCTGCTGTGCTATCGCTCCAGAAAACCCTCAATGCGCCCACACTGGGTTTAAAAGACATGTTTAAGCAATTAAAAACTCTGGAAATTTATGATGTCGAGCGGGTTTATGCCTGTCAGTCAGCGATGGAGGAATTTAACATATCGCCACACTCCCTTGCTGTTGCTACTGAAATCAAAAATCAACGTGAAATCCTTGCGTTAATCAAACAACATGACTTTGTGGTGACGCTATGAGTACGCTACATATTATTTCTAGTATCGAAGCATGCGATCAGCTGCAGTTTGTATCCCATCACGACACAATTTTATTATGTAATGATGGCTGCTTTGGGCAAACGCGTATCTCAGCTGGGGATGCAAATGTGGTGATGTTGCAAACCTGTGCGAATGCCAGAGGCATTGTCCCAGAAGCCGGAGTAAAGCTTATTTCTGACAAAGATTGGGTTGAGCTGAGCATTACTATGAACAATTCAATTACTTGGTAATCATCATGTTAGAATTTAACAACCAAACTATCGAGACAGATAAACAAGGCTATTTGCTAGATCATACTCAATGGACTAAAGATTTAGCACCACTTCTAGCCGCAGAAGAAAATATTGAGCTTTCAGATGCACATTGGGAAGTCATTGAGTTTGTGAGAAATTTTTATCTCGAATACAACACCAGCCCCGCGATCCGCATGCTGGTAAAGGCAATGGCTAAAGCACTAGGCGAAGATAAAGGTAATAGCATCTATTTATATAAGTTATTTCCAAAAGGCCCAGCCAAACAAGCAACAAAAATAGCAGGATTGCCAAAACCCGCCAAATGTATTTGATAATACTTGATAAAAAATATGAAGCTTATTACTCCATAAGCTTCATATTTAATCATAATAAGTTAAAATTAGTTTGAAGCAATTACCCCATCAAAAACTTTATCAATCATTACTTGAGCCAACCGTTCATCTATAGACAATGGTTCAGGCACTGCATAATCAATATCCACAACGCCATTGTCCGTCAATACCAACTTAGATGCTATTTGATATTTTGACAAGCTTCGTGAGCTATAGTCATAGACATAAACCTTTTCTCCTAATTGCCCCTTATGCGCTCTAATTGCCTCACTTTGTTTTTTTAGCTCGGAGCACATATGACAGCTGGTTAAGACATTATATTTAGCTTGAAAACCACAGTATGCTATAAAGCTCACTAATGAGAGAAATATTAATAGTAGCCCTAAAAGATATTTTTTCATATTAGCTCCTAATTAAGCATTTGGAATCAGTTCTCTTAGTACGTTTTCAACACGTTATGCTGGCTATCGTAAGCTTTAAGTACTTTAAAATCCTCGCCGTCACTTTGCTCA
Source organism: Pseudoalteromonas sp. GCY (assembly GCF_016695175.1). Lineage (NCBI taxonomy): Bacteria > Pseudomonadati > Pseudomonadota > Gammaproteobacteria > Alteromonadales > Pseudoalteromonadaceae > Pseudoalteromonas > Pseudoalteromonas sp. GCY. The sequence continues at coordinate 1,877,152 of NZ_CP068023.1, read as the reverse complement.
CTTTCAACCGCAAGCACATAACTTCCATCGGTAAACACTAATTTATGAAGGAGCTTTAAATCTACAAGTTCATTGGTATCCATATCCAAAATATCTCTAATTGAAATTAGCAAAGGCTTGATACGACTTTTTAGATTAACAATAATTTCCTTATTTAAGCTACTTCTCATCGCCGATGTTAAGATAAAATCATTTGCATTATCCTTGCTCCAATCCCCTTCAACCTGATGAGCTGCTATCAAGTAGGGAGACTCGCTCAAATAGCTACCATAATTCAAGCTTTCCAGAAATAATGATTCTAGTGGTTCAAGCGCCATTGACTCTTTTTCAGTTAATGAAAGCACTCTGTATTGTGGTATGTAAACTTGCTCACCCTCAACACTCGCTTTATCATGATAAATTTCGACCTTGCTCAGGTTTCTATTTACAAAATCATAAATAAAAACAATGCCATTATTGCCTATACCTAATATTTCTATTGCAACACTTCTAGCCTCAATATCTTGGCATCCATGGCAACCACCTAATAATCTAAATTGATTACTACTCAGTTTCTCTGTGCTTGAATGGCAAATAAAACTGAAAAATAAGATAAATACAAATGAGATCTTAAAGTTAATATTCATAATTATTCCTTTTATATATAATATTAATGAGTTACAAAGTCCCTGACTAACTACAAGACGCTAAGCAGGTCATCCGACTATTGTCAGAGGAAATAGTGCAACTCGTCTTTATTCTCGGGCAAGAACGAGACAATTCAGCTTGTCGCATTCTTAGGCCTAGCTCTGACATATACTCTTTAAAATTTTCATAACGAGCCCATTGCCTATGCTGATAATACTGTGGTGTATTGGGGGGCGTGACAGGGATGGTGTTGCCGTCTCCATCTTTAACTTCAACTATGTTATAGGTTTGTCTATGTAGGTTAGGTTCAACTTTTACATATGAGCCATCTGGAAAAATGATATTAAAATCAAACTTCTCTGAAAGTATAGCAAACCTTTTTATGTTTAGAGCAGAAGTAACCCTATTAACTAAGGTTGACACTCTATTGTATCCAAGCCGAAAGTGCGTATCAAATAGCTCATCTCGCATTTGTGAACTCCGAACAAAGTCAAAAGCGTTATTACCATAAGGACTTGAGCTAACAACTATATCAGTATGGAGAGAACCTTGGTATACTTCATAGGTTAAAGAGCGTTCTTTAAAATCATTAAAGACTTGAACAATATTTTGCCCATACTCTCTTTCTCCAGACGATAATACTTCAGCTCTCACTCTTTATTGGAACTCGCTGATAAGGGTCAACTTGGATCCACTCATAATATACATAATACTTTTTAAGTGTTCTTGCAGGGTAATTAAATACGAAAACAGTGCCACTTTCCCCCGGTTCCCATGCACTTTTAGCGGCAGATTGACTATAGCTTTCACTACACCCATGACAGGCTGTCATGAGATGTTTAAGATCAGTGTTTTGTTCAGAGTTGGCCTGAGTATTACAGCTGAAGACTAATACAAAAGCAAAGTAGATTAAAAAATTATTGATTTCAAATGTCTTTTCCATATATTTATCCTTAAATATTTATTTCAAAATCAAACCAAAAATAGACTAAAAATCAAACACCGTCAATATTAATAAAAAGAGAAAATTAAAGATTTGAGATTATTATTACAGCTTGTACAAAAATATAATTAAGATAGAGATTTCAACTCTTTGTGGCGACACCTGATAATCTCAATCTAAACTTCGCGACTAGTAACAGAAAGAAACAGGCGCCTATATAGTTGCTTTTCAGGCTAATGGAAAAGTGCGCAAACTGGGGTGAAAGTCTAAGCAAATTGCGCATATAAAACAGGCGCTCAATGCGAGGCCGAGAAAATGTCTAGGGTTTAGGAAATCAGCGGTGATATTCGATGAATTACGCAAAGCAGCCTAATTTAGCGAGTAGAGCACTTCGGACTTGAATTCGCGAGTACAAAAACCTGTTTGAGAAATAGCAACACCATGCAGAGTTATTCATAATTTAAAAAAGCCTAAAACCTTAGATAATTTTAGGCTTTTTAAGCTACTCTTGACAACGTTACTTCGTATACGCCCTTGGCATATCAGAATCTGTCGTATATCTGTCTCTTAGTTTATCGTGGCGTGATTCAGTAGACACTTCCTCACCATTGATCCAGATTTTATCGATTGTGGTGCTGAATTCGAAAGGATCCGCACTCCACATTACGATGTCTGCACGTTTACCAGCTTCAATCACACCGCCATCAATGCCCAGTGCTTTCGCAGGGTTGGCGGTAAGCGCCTTAAGTGCACCTTCATGACTCATGCCATTTGCTACAGCAATACCCGCATCAAAGCGTAGCTGGTAGACGTTATGACTACCGTCACCACCAATTGACAGGATGACATTGACACCCGCTTTTTCAAGCTTACCTGCGTTATCTAGACTTGCATGCATTGAGTCAAAGCTAGCTGGTAAGTTTGATACCGCACTCAAAATAACAGGTACTTTCGCCTCAGCTAATTGCTCGGCGACCACTACCGCATCATCTGCACCCTGAATAATCAGATCTAAACCAAACTTTTCTTTTAGCTTAATCGCTTCAAGAATATCCGACGCTCTTGAAAGTGTTGCTATCACAGGCATATCACCCGCAAGCACTTGAGTTAACACTTGTTCTTCTGAACTCGGTTTTCCCTCGTCTTTTTTATCTTTCTTAGCGAGCTTTTCTTGCTGTGCTTCAAGCTTTTTAACAACGTTATCTAACGCTTTTGCACGAGACCCTTTGCTTTTGGCACCCAGATGAATAATTAACGCTGTTTGCTTGTCGGTCACACTGTTAAATTCACCAGATAAGTCAACAACAAAACCAAGCCCTGCAAACTCACTTTTACCACCCCAAGGTGCAACAAAATTTTGCGTTACACCGCCTTTTCTTGCATAGGCAATTAAACTACTACGTGGATTAAACGCGGTGCTTGCGTCAAAGTCTACGCCGGCATCGTCATCACCAGCATCTCGAGAAGCAGCAACAGCACCAACTTCAACTAAACCAAGTTGGTTCATTGAGCCGATAAAACCTGGAGTAACAACCTTACCGCTGGCGTCAATCGTTACATCAGCAGTCACGTTATCTGGGTTAATCGCTTTTATTTTACCGTTTTCGATAACTAAAGTCGCACCCTCAAGTACGCCAGTATCTGTCGCGGTATGGATCGTTGCATTAGTAATTGCGGTAACATTGGCAAAAGCAACAGAGTGAGCTAGCAAGGCGCTAGTGATCATGGTTAGTTTCATGGTTTTCATCTCATCAACTCCTTACTTTTGACCTAACATAAAATCACTAACCGCTTGATATTTTTCATCGTGACGGTCATAGACTTTACCACCATCTACAAAGACCTGCTCTGCACGAGAGTACACGCTGAACGGGTTGGTGTTCCAAATTACTACATCGGCTTGTTTGCCTTGCTCAAGCGACCCAGTTTTATCCTGAATGCCTAACGATTTAGCAGCGTTCGAGGTGATCCACTTAATTGCATGCTGCTCGTTGATGTTAAAGCCAGACTGGTTAGCCGTGTTCATCACTTTTGCGGCTTCATGATTCAAGCGTTGGATTGTGGTATCTGAATCCGAATGAACAATTGCACATGAGTTTTTCACTGCATCAACAATTGCAACGTTTTCCTGAACCATATCATAGGCTTCCATCTTAAAGCCCCACCAATCTGGCCAAAGCGCAGCACAGTTACCGTTTTCACCTAATAGATCTGCAATCTTGTATGCTTCAATACCGTGGTGGAAGGTCCCAGCGTGATAACCAAACTCTTTAGACAAGTCGATCATCATTGCCATTTCTTCCGCTTTGTAACAATGGTTATGGATCAAGATTTCGCCATCTAGCACACCACGAAGCGTATCGAACTTGATATCACGTTTTGGTGCATCCGGATTCAATCCAGCAGCATATTCGGCTTCGTACTGTTCCCACGCACGCTTATATTCACCAGCTTCAATCCAAGCTTCACGGTATCCTGCCATGTTACCCATACGAGTATAAGGGGCGACACCTTTGGAGCCATATACACGCTTTGGATTCTCACCACATGCCATTTTTAACCCATATGGCGCATCTGGGAATTTCATTGCTTGCATTGTTGGTGCTGGTACATTCTTTAAGGTGACACCACGACCACCAAATAGGTTTGCAGAGCCAGGTAAGATTTGTAGCGTGGTGATCCCACCTTCTCTAGCTCGGTTAAAGCCTGGATCTTGCGGCCATACAGAGTGCTCAACCCATACCTGAGAAGTATTAGGGTTAATCATTTCATTGCCATCGCTGTGCGATTCTACACTTGGGCTGGGGTAAGCCCCTAAATGAGAATGTACATCGATAATGCCAGGTGTTACCCATTTACCTTCAGCTTCAATGGTAATATCTGCGGTGACAGATAGGTCTTTACCAACTTGCTTGATTTTACCGTCAACAATAAATACATCACCTTGTTCTATTTTTTCACCCGTTCCGGTAAGAACGGTAGCATTAGTGATTAGGGTTGACTGAGAAGGTACAGGCTTGTAAGTACTTGGATAAGGGTTTTTCTCTATGGTAACTTTTTCTTTTTGTGGGCCGTTATCCTGACAGCCCATCAAAGCCGCGGCAATGCCAGCTACGACTATGGAGGGAGCAAATTTATACATTTTTGTCATCTCTATTGTTTTTTTGTGACTTTAACTCATGCCATCGCACTTTACGCAATTATGAGTTTTAGTGACAAGTAATTACGACGAACGTCCGGATATTATATCGCATATTGTCATCAGTGAGTAATTTAGAAAAGCCTTAGTTGCCACAACGGAATGTAAATTAGCGTCAATATTGACACGTTTTGACACATCAAGAGGCACAAGTAACAAAGAGGAAGTAAATCTAAGAATGAAATGTTAAATTATCGATAATAGTATTTTATGGTGAAAAAAGTTTTTGCTATTTGTATCCTAAGAAACAAAATAATTTAATACTTTACAGATAGATAGAAAGCCTGCACACATTTGACATACTCTATTACATTCGGAATTACTTGATTTACAGCATTCTGCGGCAACTTTAGTAATACTAAGAACGTGTCCTAGAGATAGCCAAGGAGCTAACCATGAAACTGTTCAATTTAGTATGTGCAACCTCGCTTCTGATCGCAGGTACCGCATCTGCTGCAGACTTTGTTGCTGCGGATAATAGTAAAGCGACTAAAGTTTGTATGTCGGTAGTCAAAGACAATAAGATTCACTTGTTCCACACCATTAAAGAGAACCACCTAAAAAGACGTGTTGTAGAAGAAAAACTACACTGCAATGATATGCCAGTTGGCAAATTTGCAGCAACCTACGGGTTTAATAAGGCTGCGGACTTCCTTGGTGTAGACAGTCATGTAGAAACCAGTATTAAAGACATCGCTAAACTAGATAAAAAGACCATTTTTGTCTCAGGATCTAAGTAGTCATGTCGACATGTTTGTAAACAAAAAAGCAAGGCGTAGCAATCCCTGACTGCGCCTTTTTCTCAGCTCAGCTACACAATTGTAGCCAATAACCCAAATAGACCCCCAAAGACGCCTCCCCACACAACTAACCAACCTAAGTGAGTCTTAATCATGTTTTGTACAATCTCCTTTACCATTTTCGGCGTTAGCTCATTAAGTCGCTCATCCACCGCTTTTTCAATGGTTTGATGTAAATCATCACCAAGTAGGCCATTACTGAGCGCCTCACCAATTGCAGAATCAAACTCTGGCTGTTCACCGAGCTCCACTATTGCTAATCGCATTTTCTCTATAAATGGCTCTCGCAGCGGTTGTACAGCTTCAGTCCCACCAAACATCTGCAGCATCGCGCCAAATTGAGACGCTTCAATCACACTTAACAAACGGTCGAACGCAGGATTTAAATCGACTTTATTGGCGATCGGCGCCAAGTCAAACTTTGGATGCTCCTTGTCGAGAAACTTTTCTAGTTTTTCTCTACTAAAGAACTCGCTCAAAATGAGCGCTCTAATCGACGCTTTAAACGATTCGAACTTAAGCGTAATAATCCCTGAACCATAGAGGAAAGGCACTTTCTCAAATAACATATGTACCGCTAACCAATTCGTCAGTGCACCAGATAGTGCAAACAATCCAACCGAAAACAACACGTCGTTTTCTAGTGCGAAGCCAGTACTTGTTAGCAGTATCGCGAGTAAATTGGTGATGATATTTTTATTCAATGTACTTCCCTTGGATAAAATGACAGACGCGATATTTTATTTTTTTTAGAAAAAGGCCTCAAGTATTTGTGATCTTGAGAATTTCAACCATATTTTAGAGTAAGTGAATATGTTGGATCTAACTTATGTGGAACAAAGTCAACCAACAAATCTCTGAATCTCTCCATGACACTTTTGAGTTTACTTCAAAGCAAACCTTAAAAAGTTATGGGTCTAAAAAACTTTATAAGATTGCAGACGATACCCATCAATTTTTGGTCAAAGTTGCTCCAATTCAGGCTTTAGAGCGATTTGAATGTGAAGCATCTAATCGTGAAAAGCTTATTCGCGACTCTGATTTCCTTGTGGCCGATACAATTACCCTAGGTACGAGTGTTGAGTTCTGCTTTATTGTGCTGGAATGGTTAGAACTTGATCATCGCAATGAAAACTGGCTTGAGTGCGGTCAAAGCCTTGCTAAAATGCACCAACGTCATGAACAGGAAATGTACGGCCTAGAAGAAGATAATTATATTCATGAGCTGCCGCAACCAAATCAGTGGCACAAAAAATGGGAAGTTTTTTTTGCTGAGGAAAGAATTGGTTGGCAACTGCAACTGCTTGCTGAAAAAGGGATTATCCTCACTGATATTGACACATTTGTGGAGCAGCTTAAGCCACTCCTTCCGCACCAAGTTCAACCGTCTCTGGTTCATGGTAATTTTTGGCATGGTAACATTGGCTTTAGCCATCAAAAACCCGTGCTATTTTCTCCTGCTTGTTATTATGGTGATAGAGAAGTTGATATTGCGATGGCTTCGTTATTCGCTCCACTACCAGATGACTTTTATCGTGGTTACGAGTCTATCTATCCACTCGCAGAAAATGCGGCTGAGCGTTTAGACATTTATCGCTTATATCCTCTTCTAGTGCAAGCAAACTTGTTTGCTGGCAAGTACATACGGGACGCGGCAGAACAAGTACAAGCGCTGCTCAAATAACTGCCATATTTTCGTCACAATGCGCTATAGTTAAAAGGTATTTAGTTTGGCCAATTCATGTGGAGGGCCAATGAAAAACCTATATCAACAACGTATTGAATGTCCTCATTGTGGACATCATATTTTTGTCAATCTTGATACGAGTGAAGGCGATCAGGACTACTACGAAGACTGTGCGGCTTGTTGCAATCCAATACACCTAAATATGCACTTAGACCAACTGCACAATAAGCTTGAACTTAGGGTTGATAGCGACGACGAACAAGTGTTTTAACCAAAGCAGAAGCACTATAGATGATGAGCAGCTCATTTGCGGGCTGCCTATCAAGTTGGCACAACCTCAGCCAGTACTTTTTGTGCCTCAAGATAGACGCAAAGGGTATTACTCGGCCAAGGTACTAGCTGTGCTTCAATAAAGTTTGCTTCTTCATGTAGTTTTCAACGGTATTAATAATCGTGTAGGTTTGTTGGTCAACCTCTATATTCACAGTATCTCCCACACCCATAGTACCCAAATTTGTAAGCGCTAACGTTTCAGGTATTAGGTGTAACCAAAAGCCGGTGTGATCAAGCTCCCCCACTGTCAAACTCGCACCGTTTACCGCGATAAAGCCTTTGTACATAACATACTTTTGCCACGCTTCTGGCAAGGCTACGTGCATCCTACAGTTGCCTTCGTTTTGATGTATTTCACTGATCTTCGCGCTTGTTTGAATATGCCCTGAAATTATATGTCCGCCGAGTTCTGTCCCAAACGTCATCGAGCGCTCAAAGTTTACCTGTGACCCTCTGCGTACTTCACCTAGATTAGTGAGTCTCAATGTTTCATCAATCACATCAAAGCAAACTTGCCCTACCACGTCATTTTCTGGCTGTTCGAAGTGCACCACCGTTAAGCAACATCCGTTAATTGCTATGCTCGCACCCAAGGTCAGCTTATCGAGGTATTTAGCACCAACAGAAATAACTAATTTTAAAATATTATCGACCTGCTTTGCCGACACCACCGTCGCTTTTGTTTGAACAATTCCTGTAAACATATCTACCCTCTTAATTTATCCTTGAGATTGTAGCGAAATCGCACTAAGAGATGTACTTAATTTGTATTGAATATCCGACTAGATAAAAATAGTTGTGACTGCTAGCCGCAAAGTTTTGCTAAAAACAAAGCACTAAAATAAACTAACGCTTTTACGCCTTAAGTAGTATCTCACCATGAATTTTTCAACTTGGGAAGCCAGACGCTTGCTTCAACTTGCGATCCCCGTTTTTCTCGCTCAAGTTACTTTAGTCTTAATGACCGTCGTTGATACGATGATGGCAGGTCAAGTCAGTGCTGAGGACTTAGCGGCTCTTTCTATTGCTACGGGTGTTTGGAACCCTTTGATTTTCAGTTTACAAGGGATCTTGCTAGCACTTACGAGTATTGTTGCCCATTGCCATGGTGCTAATGACACCGCAGGGATCAAACGATTTTTCCAGCAAAGCTTGTATCTTGCTTTAGCACTTTTTACCGTCGGTTTAGTTTTAGCGAACTTTACTTCTATGGTTTTTTCAAATATTGGGGCAAGCGAGAATGTTCAGACCCTGGCTCAAGGCTATATTGATTTTGTGAAATGGGGTCTATTGGGCTTTTTGATCTTTACGGTATACCGCAATGTCACCGAAGGGGTCGGGCAAACAAAGCCTGCTTTTTACATCAGTATTGTTGGTCTTTGTATCAATGTCGTTGCTAACTATATTTTCATCTACGGTAAATTTGGCGCGCCAGCGCTTGGTAGTGCGGGCTGTGGCCTAGCTACATCTATCGTGCTTTGGTCAATGGCAATTGCTCAATGGGTGTATAGCTTGAAAAGTAAATACATAGATGGAAAGGCGCTCATCAGCGGTTTTACCAAGCCAAGTCTATCTATGATGAAATATGTTGCAGCACTTGGTTTTCCAATTGCATTGGCAACCTTCTTTGAAGTTACGCTATTTGCTTGTATTCCATTATTTATTGCAGATCTAGGTCCTATTTCCGTATCCGGTCACCAAATTGCAGCTAGCGTCACTACAATGCTGTTTATGATGCCATTAAGTTTGTCGATGGCTATTGCAATACGGATCGGCAATCTAACTGGACAAGGTGCCTTAGACCAACTTAAGCTTTCAGTGAATACCGCGTTTCTTTTGGCCACCTTAATTGCTCTATTTGTCGCACTCATTACGTATATAGGAAGAGATCAGATTGTTTGGCTCTATACAAACAATACTGAAGTAGCCGCTCTTGCAACCAGCATTATGGTGCTCGCTTGTTTGTATCAATTACCCGATGCATTACAAGTCTCGGCAAATGGTGTGTTAAGAGGGCTCAAATATACTAAACCAATATCTTGGGTTACCTTTGTATCATATTGGCTAATTGGGTTTTCTTTAGGCTACGTATTAGCAAAGACAGATTTAATAACGCCTGCGATGGGTCCTCAAGGCTTCTGGATTGGTATTATTATTGGCTTGAGTACGGCGGCAGTATTATTGGTGACATGCGTAAACAAACGGGTGAAATTTGAGATTAGTCAGGCGAATAGCTAGTACGCTATTACTTTTTACTTTGGCCGGTTGCAGCAAGCAGCCGACCGATATTGCTGTTGATTATCAACAACGACTGGCGAGCGCAACTGACATAGAGGTGGTACTCCCAGTGCCACTTTATAATCCGGAGGTACAAAAAGTACCATTGCCGACAAGTGAGCTAACTATCTCTATGTTAGACATCGCGACCGCTGGACACTGCAAAGTCACAAATCTTATCGCTGCGCACAATAATCAATTAGGGAAAGTAAGTTACCCAAGCGAGCGCTTGAAATACAACATCTTATTTATTCAGCAAGCGCCTCACTGCATTCAGCACCCAAACACAAGCGACGAGCTGAAACAAACACTAACTCAAGCATTACAGGAAAAGAAACAACAGCTTCCACGTTACTTTCTTCATATGATGACATTTGAAAGAGAGTTGGCAAGTTTGAGCTTGTTAATCGCTGAAGAAGTACCACTAGAGCTGCCAGCAGCCCACAGCAACATGCTAGAGGCCGTTAACGAACTCGCAGAGCTTGCAATAAACATGGACACGCCAGAAAATCTCAGCCCAACCACACTCACACCCGCTTTAAAGGTGCTCTCTCAGCGATTTATCTCATCCTTGGTTACAAGCGTCCGTAAACAGACTCAGCTGAATAATGCGACTACACGCCAATTACAACAACTTAGGCTAAGAGATGGCATTTGCAAAAGCGGTGGAAATAAAAAGCAGGCACAGATCATAAACAATATCTTCAACAAATATTATTTATCCGTTCTTCAGCCTTATCAGGCGATGCTCTCTCGTTCTATGGAAGAGTTGATCGCTGCCTGGCAGCCTATTCACCTATTGTATCAAAATAATAACCTTGCCGATCCGCTCACGCTTCAACAACACTTGGATAATCTTAAAGATTCTGCAAAAGTACACGTAAAATGGTGGCAAAAATTTTACAAGCTGTGTGAAATCCCTCCAGTATGAACAAAAAAAAGGCAAACAATCAAAAAATTACGGAAAGCCGCTTGATCCGTTAGCTCAGTCACTATATATTACAACGCGTTGACAGGCACAGACCTGAAAACAATTAATAAGCAAATGTTATTGTACGACCGTAGCTCAGTTGGTTAGAGCACTACCTTGACATGGTAGGGGTCGGTGGTTCGAATCCACTCGGTCGTACCAACATCATATTATACAACCGTAGCTCAGTTGGTTAGAGCACTACCTTGACATGGTAGGGGTCGGTGGTTCGAATCCACTCGGTTGTACCACTCTTAAAGAAAAAGCACTACCTACTCTCTATAACCCGCACCAAGGGTCGATAACTCGAATCCACTCGGTTGTACCACTCTTAAAGAAAAAGCACTACCTATTCTCTATAACCCGCACCAAGGGTCGATAATTCGGATCCACTCAGTTGTAACCCTTCAAAAGTTATCTATATCTAGAAGTAACGCCACTCGCAATTTCTTATATACCAAGAAAAAAGTTGAGAATTCAAATTTTAGAGCTTTTAATGGGGTCTACTGTGAACTTCTTTGTCATTCCTTGACTCGCTGGAGATACAAGGCGATAACCCAGTTTTTCATAAAAAGCAGGCTCGTCCGCAATCATTGAAACATAAGAGCCCGGCAAAACATTTGCTGCTAAGTAACCATCAATATATTCCATTACTGTACGCCCTAATCCCTGCCCTTGATAAAGCGGATTGACGGCAACATCGACGACCTCAAAATTACAACCTCCGTCTCCAACCACCCGGCCCATTGCCACAAGTTGTTCGTTATGTCGAATTGCAACCCCATATAATGAGTTGGGCAGCCCCCTTGTAGCTGCTTCTAGAGATTTTGCGGATAATCCCGCGGCAATTCGCAAACTACAATATTCCTCTGGGCACGGTGCCTTTTCTTCAATTTTGAACGTCAAAATATTCACTCCTCTAATCACTAAGAGGGATAGAATAACAACTGTATAAATAAACAGTCAACTAACTCTAACTATTACCTTCCCGAGATTTTGATTGTGTTCAAGAATATCGTGGGCTTGCTCAATTTCCTCCCAATATAACTCCTTATACACTGGTATCGTCATCATCTGATCTGCCAGGTCTGGGCCAAATTCATTCAGAAAATCTTTCACTAATTCCCTTTTATATTCCAAAGAGCGATTTCTTAATGTGCTTCCATGCAAGTTGAACCTTTTCGCAAGTAACTTGGCAAAGTCTAGTTCTGTATACCTTCCGCCTAGCATTGCGAGCATCACACAATGACAATCCATTGCTGCAACTCTTAGGTTCGCTCTGAGGTATTCACCGCCTACTGGATCAAGAATGACATTCGCTTTCAAACCAAGTTTTTTCATTTCTTCAGCAAAATCATAGTCTAAATAATTAATAGTGTGATCTGCACCCAGAGACTTTGCGTAGTCGGCCTTTTCCTTGCTACTTTGGGTAGTAATGACCGTTGCGCCAAGCCTTTTTGCAATCCTTATGGCAGCACTGCCAACACCCGAAGCACCGCCATGGCAAAGTAAAACCCCATTAGAATTTAGCTGCCCAGTTCGCACAATCGCATCATAGGCCGTAAGATATACTTCTGCTAAGCCTGCCGCATAGCTCAGTGACAAGCCTTTTGTTAGCGGCATGAGTAATTCACTTTGTGCAACCACATACTCAGCATAGCCGCCGCCAGAGGTTAAACAGAACACTTGATCACCAAGTAAATGTTCAAGCTCAGAAGACGCCACTTGAACTATCGTTCCAGACACTTCCAGGCCCAATATCTCACTATCGCTTTCAGGCGCAGGATATTTCCCTTGTTTTTGCAAAATGTCTGCTCTGTTAACCCCAAACGCATGCACCTTGATTAGCACTTGCTTTGCACTCAACGTTGGTGTTTCGGTGTATCGGATTTGAAGCTGAGAAGATGCGTGACTGATATAACGCATCTTCTTTGGGATCACTGAACTTTTTTCCATACTTCCTTCTCAACGAACTTACCATCTTCATACAGTTCATGATGCCATAAATTACCATCAACCTTGAAGCTGAATGACATCGTTCGACCAAGTAAGGAAGTAACATTTCCATATTCATAGGTTTCGATAAATCTATCTCCCTCTATTTTGTAACTCCCTCCACCAGCGTATTTAAACTTTCCTTCACTTTGCGTAATGTAGCTGTGGTGAGCCTCAGTGATTAGCTTTATCGACGTCAAGCTAGGCGCTTGCGCTGATACAATCCCATCTGTGGTGGCATATTTTCCCTCAACAAATTCCCAAGTACCTAAAAGTGGGTTTGCCAAAGCAACTGGACTCAATAACAATAAACTAAGTGCGGTGATTTTCATCTTATTTCCCTTTAACGTTGTTTTGTTCAGTTTTACACAATCAACTAAAGAGATCAGTTGAGATAATCTCAACATCAAGAATGAAATGATGCGTTCTCAGGTCTATTTACGAAGTACCCCTTGTAGAGAAAATAATGAAATTATTAATGCTAATACTGTCGTTCAATTTAATTGTATCTACACAGGCAACCGAAATTGAAATCGAATACAGAGGCTGGATAAGTAGCAGTGATCGACAACATGTGGAAACTTGGCTAAAACGCGGTGTTAAAGCAACAGAGCATTCCTTGGGAGTACTACAACAGCAAACGCTTCCATTTATCATCGAACCGGTCTTATTCGCATCTGAGCCAGTACCATGGGGCACAGTTCAACGAGGCAAACCCGACGCCATTCTAGTTCAAATCAAACGATTTACCTCAAGCCGAGTGCTGATTAAAGATTGGACCTTGTACCATGAAATTGCTCACCTTTATCATCCTTTGCTGGACCACTCAGATTTCTGGCTTGCAGAGGGACTTGCTACCTATTTACAAAATGTCATTATGCTAGAGGACGATATTTTTAATATTGAAGAGTTTCGTACAAGATTAATCTCAGGGCTCAGCCGAGGCGCAAAAAATACGCGACTGAATAAAGGAGTGCTTAAAACAGTGAGCGAACAAATGTGGTCATTAAATGCACAGCAAAGAGTCTATTGGAGTGGGGTTGCATTCTTTATAGAAGCAGAAATTGCACTACAGGATATGGGCAATAGGAACACAATCAGAACACTTATTTCCTCATTTCAGCAGTGCTGTAAAAGCACTGTAATATCGGGAGACAGTAACAGTGGGCGTTTATTTATTGCGAGCCTAGATAAACTGTCCAAAACCACCATATTTTCCAATCTATACGCGAACTATAAGCAGCGGAAGGATTTCCCTGACTTAAATAAAGCTCAAATCTATAGTCTGCAGCCATTAAGATAAAGTGTTGTATAAAACCCTTTCACTCTCCTATCATCCCTATCCGCTATAAATATTGATATGCCATAGAAAACTAAGCTTGTTTGGTTTCCTGCTTTTCTGACTCAATCGCAGAAGACATTGCATTGAGTAATTCCGCTATTCGCTCGTCGATACACTCAAGCTGCTTATTCTTTAATTTAACATCCAACTCGTTTGCTATTTTATGAATATCAATGCAATCAAACATTGCAGCCGTACCTTTAATTGCATGAATGGTCTTTGCCAAAGCTTCGTAGTCTTGATATTTCGCTTGATTTTTTATCTGAATGATTTGCTCATGCAACCCTGAAATATATTGCTGTTTTAACTGATAAAATTCCGCTTCAGGTAGATCTACATCTTCATCAACTTGAATATCTAAGTAATAGGCAATCTTTTGGCTAAATACAACTCTATCTATTGGCTTTGCTAAATGATCACTAAACCCAAGCTTTAAATAGCGATCAATTTCATGCTGCATGGTGTTGGCAGTTAATGCAATCACAGGTGTGCTACACCCAGTTGCTTGGATAAAGCTAAATGCCTGCTCACCATCCATTACCGGCATTTGGATATCCATTAATATCAAATCGAAATCACCATCTAGTACCGCCTGTACCGCTAGCTGACCATTTTCAACCGCCGTCACAGATAAGCCCATACGCTCTAAAATACGCTTAATAAGCTTACTGTTGTCTGTGTTATCTTCGGCTAATAACACTTCGCCTTTAAGCTCTTGATTTATTTCATCAGGTATTGTGCCTTGTTCACGAACATCGCCAATTTGAGCGAGACTTTGCACCCACTTTGTTTTCTCGGTGGTATATAGGCCAACAGTAAGAGTAAAGGCAGTACCTGAACCTACCTCACTTTCTACCGAAATATCACCATCTAACTTTCTCGCTAAGCTTTTGGAGATATTTAGTCCAAGTCCTGTCCCACCATATTTCCTTGATGTGGAAGAGTCGGCTTGATAAAACGCACTAAATAATTCTTTTTGCTCATCCGCTGTCATTCCTATCCCGGTATCTCGTACCGTGATCATAAGGCGCTCGTTTTGACACGCCACATCAATCGAGATTTTACCAACCGTCGTGAACTTCATTGCGTTAGATGTGAGATTTAGTAATATCTGCCGCAATCGAGTGGGATCAATAACCACAAAATCAGGCAGTGGAAAGTGATAATTCAATGCAAACTCAAGCCCTTTATCTCTAATTTGCTTACCCAATAACGAATCGACATGCGCAATTGCTTGAAAAAGGTTTGACTCCACCAACTCAACTTCTAGTTTATTAGCCTCAATTTTAGACATATCCAAAATGTCATTAATTAGTCCAAGTACATGACGTGAGTTTTGTAAAATAACGGAGATTGCGTGATTACGCTCATGCGGCTTAATATCTCCGAGCATAATGCCATCGGCGTAACCAATAATTGACGTCATTGGTGTTCTTATTTCATGGCTCATGTTCGCCAAAAATCGACTTTTTGCCTCACTAGCATCTCTAAGCTCTGAGGCCACCTGCTCTAACTCATAAGTACGTTTTAACACCTTTGCTTCAAGGTTTTTATTGAGTTCTATATTTTCTTCACTGGTAATTCTAAATTTGTCCGCAACCGCGAAAGCCAACAGTAATGCATCAAGCGCAGTACCTATTAAACCGTAAAGATATAAGTTACTCGACGATTCAGGCAGCAAACTTAAGTTAGTTAAATTGCCCACCATATTGGGGATCGCCATTGCGATATATGCCATCACAAAATAGCGAGCTGGCTTAAAGCCCTCAACCCAGCGTTTAATACCGACAAATAGTCCGAAACAGAGCGCTAACCCCGTTACTAATGTTGCCCAAATAAAGCCAAAACCAGGGAAAAGAATACAAAACGGTAGTCCAAGCGCCGCTATCACGCCGAGCCAGATAGAAATCGACACATAGTTTGGATGAACATCCTTGAGTTTTAAAAGATGGATATAAAATAACGCGTTGGTTAATGGCGCAAGCGCAAAACCTAACCAATGCAAGTTTGCAGAGTAAAACCCAAATAACTCGTCGGGAATATGAAAGAAATGGCTCCACGCAAACACCCACACACAAGTAAATAATGCGTAATAAAAATGAGTAATATCTTTAGAGCCGATGTAAATTAATAAGTTATATAGCCCAAGAACAATGCCGACACCAAAACAAAGCGTCATGATAAGGTTTTCATAGACCACTTTCTGCTGAAAGTCTCTCAGAGGCTCAATGGTCAATTTTACAGGGGTGTAAAAGAAATCACTCTCGAAGAGCGTAACGATATAATAATCTTGGTTCGGTTCTAACGTGACTTGATTACCATAATGAAATGCAAATTCATTTTCGACCTTCCCCCCAGAAAAAACTCGCAAGACCGTTTCTGGTGTATATATCCTTGACTCAATTTTGCTCAACACCGTATTGTATGGATAGAGCACAAATTCATTCAATGGCGTTTCATTTCTGACTTTAGTAACCAAGAAATAACGACCAGAAAACAGCGCTCTCTTCTTTAGTGGCTCGTGAATAGATTCCCATGCACTCAACTCATCCCAGCTTTGAGGAAACCTTGTACTGGAACTTGCCTCATAAGCCTTTCCAACATGGTGTAGATTTTGATATTGCCAAGGCTGCGTCAATTTCAACACAGCTTGTTCTGCATAGGCGAAACTAGAAAACAGAATTATGCTGAAAATGATCAGTAGTAAACGCATTCTAGCCAGTTACCTTAGTAAAGTTACCTGTGGTTCGGTATTTGATCTGCAAGTTTTCTACCCCCAAGTCAGGTGACTTATCTCTATATAGTGCTCAAACAAAATCAAAAGCGATATGTTACATCCATGCCTATCCTTCTTCCCTCACCTTTAAAGTCTTCCAACATTCCCAAAAAGCTACTTAGGTCAAATTTAAGGTGGCTATACTCTTTATCTAGAAGATTTTTACCCCAAATACCTAACTGCCAGTCTCTATATTCCATCTGTAGATTGGCATTCCAAAGCATATAACTGGGCTGCTTAGCATAGGGAGATTCGTTTTGGTCAAAGTAATATTCGCTTTGATAATCAAATGCTATTCTACTTTTTATACTAACTTCATCCCAATTAAATGCATAATTTATTTGTCCAGAGATATTCCATTCGGATGTAAACGGTAAGCGATTGTCGGTCAATACAACACCAACTGGATCGATAAACTCCTCAAAGTTAGCTTCAGGTATATACCCTATATCCAAGCCTATTTGAGTTTGCTCCGATAGATACCAAGTGTTTTCTATCTCAGCACCATAGATTTTTGACTTACCTACGTTTTCAAGTAACTGATAAGGCGGTGCTCCAGGTACTTCTGAAGCCTGATTCATAAATACCTGTTGGTCTTTATAATCATAGTAAAAAGCGGCCAAATTTGTACGAAGCTTAAGCTCATTAAATAACAGCTTTGCTCCTATTTCATGAGCGATTAGTTCTTCGGGGCCATAACTTGCCTGTATCGCAGCATCCTTCGAAATAAGGAAGCCACCGTTATAGCCGCCGCTTTTTACACCATTAGATAAACTATAATAAACACTTTTATCCGGTTTAACTTTATGGATAACTGACAATTTTCCAGACAAATTACTATCGGATTCTTTGCCCTCAATGTCGTAGGCAGGGACTAAAATGCCAGCGAGGTTATCTCCGAATGGCACATTTAGGTAAGAGAAAGAGTCATAATTCACCTTTTCATCGCTGTACCTTACTCCTACAAGTACATCAGTATGTTCACTGATTTCATATTCATATTGACCAAACAAAGCTATTGATTTTACTTTGATATCATTGTCATAGAAAAAGGTCGCCGCACTTGCACCATTAGGGGTTCCCCTAAAATCACGTAATAAGTCATTGAAATTATCTTGGTAAATACGCTCTTCTAGTTGAAATAAGCCTACCGTTAGAAAGCCGGTCTCCATACTTTGCTCAAATCTGAGCTCATTCACCAGCTTTTCATTTTTAAGCCCTAACTCACCTTCACATAATGAAAATGGACTTCCATCACAATTAAATCCATGTATCCTATCTAAGCGATTGAAAGCCCCAAGATAAATAAGTTGAGACCGATCATCCAGTACATACCCGACCTCTGTTGTAACGCCTTTGCTTATACTGTGATGTTTTTGATAATTATTGACCCGCACAGCCCAAAAATCGTCACTGCCAATATTAAAGCCAAGCGCATCAACGCAGTTGCTAGTGCCCGCTTGCGCTGGAGAACATAATGAACCATTCAAAGGGTTTGAGAATAATCCGATATTCCCGACTGGCTGAACCAGTCCATTCCAATGAGCATAATCTAATTTCACAAAAACACTGAACTTATCAAACTCGCCAAAATAACTTAATCGAACATCATTTTGTTCCATATACGCTTCAGGAGCGTCAGGCTGGAGGTTATACGTTGTGTATTCATAGTTATTGTGGCTCGCGGCAAGTCGCATCGCGCTATTTTGATTTAGGCTATAATTGAGCATTGTCCGTGCTCTTGTTAAAGAATCAGAACCGCCCCCCACACTGACAGAAGCAAAGTCACCATCTGTTGGGCGCGCCGTGCGCACTAAAATTGCCCCCCCAGTTGTATTTCTACCAAAAAGTGTACCTTGTGGACCTTTCAACACTTCAACCTGTTCAATATCAAACAAGTTGATAATTTGGTTATTCGCCGACCCAACAGATATACCGTCTAAATACACACCAACCGGAGAAGTGTTAGCCGTATTGTAATCGACTAGTCCAACACCTCGAATGCTGACTGCTGGAGGTGTGCCCTCAGCTGCATTTTGACTGATTTTTACATTCGCAACTAAACTACCCAGTTCGGTCGTATCTTTCAGTGCGGCTTCAGTAATGACTTGTCTGGATAAGGGTTTAACAGCGATAGCAACATCGTTGATAGACTGCTTTCTTTTTTGAGCGTATACCTCAATGACTTCGATTTCTTCTTCGACTTGTGCTGATGTTTCCATCGATACGACAGAGAGTAATGTTAGTGTTATCGTATTTAACAGCACATTTGGATGTGGCATAGTTTGAATCCCGAGCTATATCATGCAATTGCACTATCAGTATAGCTGAATTAAAAAGACCCCCAAACAAATGAACCCGATTACCTTTTTAAGGTTCAAGTTATGGTTCATAACACATGCAAATTATACCAATATGGGGTTTAAGCCCTGCAAATTGCAAGGCTTGAAATGTAGTTGAGCTACTCCATCAGTATGACTAACTACTCAAAGGTTAAACGGCTCAAACCCTGATTCTCCACTAATGCTTTGAGGATATCCAGTGATAGCTCTGCTCGTTTGCATGCCAGCCATCACAGCAGCTTCAACACAACCAGCATTGACACCGGTTTTAATCCAATCTCCGGTAATGTAGAGGTTATTGAAGACGCTGCCGTCCGTAGGCAGTCGAAATTGACTGCTATCAACAACACTTAACACATAACGCTCACTGGGGTCGACATTCACCCTCCAATACTGAGTGTTGAACCTAACTTCACCTTCATTATTATCAATATCAAACAATACGTTCCAATCGAAGTCGTTACCATGATAAGCCTCTGGCCACAGTGGCTGCATCTGTAATCTAAGTTTTTGCAATGCGTTTTCTTTTACCTGAGCTTTCATGCGTTCAGGAAACTCATGATCGCTCGGAGGTGGATAATCTGCGCAGGTAAAAGCACTACAAAAGTAGGCAATGTTCTTGGGCTGTTTATTTGGCCAATCTTCAACCTCAAGTAAATTAGACATCGCAGCCCAAGTATCAAAGGGTTGAGAAAATGCGCTTAATATAGGTGGCTCATTACTGCCAGAAGGATCGTGAAAACCCAGTTCATTGTCAGTTTTAGTGAGCCACAACTGTAATGCTTGAGTCGCAACAGTTTTAACCTTTTCAGCTTGCAACTTTAAGCTGTTATCTTTAGCCAATAATTGCTGACAAAGTGGCTCAAGACCTGCCACAGAGATCCCAAAAATCACTAAATCGAAATCAGTACCTTTATTTAGTGTTTTTCTCGGTAATCTCTGTCCAAACGCTTGTTGGTAAACTACCTCCCAATTAGACCAGTAAGACTCTAGGTTAATCTCATGTTCTTTAAGTAGTGCCACTTGCTGCGGGTCAATTTGTTGCCACAGTGGCGAGCTTGGCCAACATGGCAAGTCTCTGACTAATTCCAGAGGCTCGTAACATTGCGATTCCTTTAGTTTAACCTGTTGAATTAATTGAATACTATCAACATAATGACCATCATCATCCTGTGCACAATGTAACGATTCAACCTGATGAAAAAACGCAAACTTAACACCTCGATGTTTGAGCAGCTCATAGATAGGAGAGAAAATAATATCTCCCATCCCCGCTTGCATTTTCCACATCACGCCACCGCGATAACACAGCATAATCCGAAGCATAGCCAAAGCCGCAACTCCCGCTTCGACATTTGGCTTTTTAAAATCACCGTCCTCATAGCCAAAAACGAGGTCGTAAAAGCCGCGGACAGGCGCAGACTCCACAGAAAGCGATTCATTTGCGCCATTGCGCTTGAGCCACTGTTTAAAATCGTATCGATCAAGATAACCAAACCCTCGTGAATAGACTTTGTCACGGAGCATGCCTATGGTCATCGCAACACCTAAATCTATACATATATACAGACGTCTAATGACAGGGTTGTCATCAATTAAGTCGTTTACTTCAGACTGCAACCAACGCCTAATTTTTCGAACCATATACCAAACAACTAAATGATCTTTCTTATTTTCCAAACGATGATCAGCTTCACGCACCGTTAAAAAATTACTGAGTTGCGTTATTAACAGCTTAGGTGTGGATACAACCTCTTGGACATGGTTTTCTGCGTCATCAAATAAGGTCTTGGCTTTATCTTCGATACTATCAAAAAAGCTTTTAACGTCCTGTCCCAAGTGAGCAAGCAGCGTTTTATCTCTTTCTTTTTTAGTTTTGAGTTGTGTGGATTTGTGCGTTTTCTCAACTTCACATTCCAAATCATCAATCCACTTGTGTAGCCAAGCCGCAAGTAATTTTAAAATCTGCCAAAAATGTAAATCGAGAGTGCCATTTGCTGGATTACCTGGGATCTCAGGGAAATCTACTGACCAAGTCTGCCATTGCTGGTCGATATATTCTTGCAACACGACCAAACTATGCGGTTTTAGTGCTTGTTGCCAAGTGTGAATGGGGATATCACTTGAGCGCTCAAGCTTATTATAAACTGTCTCAATTGCCCTAAAAGAATTGACATAAGCACCAAACCAAACGTGAAGACCATGCTCCTCAATACGTTCGCCGTATTCAGCATTACGACCACTAGCCCCTTTGCCTCCCAAACGCCAACCTTGCTGATAAACGGTAATATCATAGCGCTCTTGCCAATCTTCTTGTTCAGTCATGTATACCGCAGCTGTCATCGCCGAAACGCCGCCGCCAAGTATTGCTACTTTTTGTTTACTCATAAACCTTCCTTTTTCAAACGTGTTGACGAGCAACACCTAAAGCCACATAGGAAGACAACTAAACATGCAAATATCGCTTTAGTAAAAAATCGTGTTTTTTATGCCACAAATACACTAACGATGGAGATTAGCCATACTCTGAGCACTGGAAACAATTTCTTCTACTCCTGCCTGATCGAAGTCCATTTTCACAAAGTAAGGTAGTTTGACCTCGCTTTTGCCTAATGGAATGCCAAATATTTTATCGAGTGGAAACGCATCCATTCGTTGTAGGTTCAGGCTTAAGTCATCTTTGATAAAACCGATTTTGTGGATTTTCTTCACCTCTGAAGGGGAATGTACCACTGCCGAATATACAGACTTCTCGGCATGACCATCTGGAAACTGCTTAAATAATATTTGATCCATTTGCGGGTGGGTAAAACCCGATAAGAACTGCTTAAGAAATTGGCTATCGACATTTAAATCAGACACCGAATCTTTGAAAAGCTCAGCAATTTCTTCACCCACTTCCAACACTTCTTTTAGCCATGACTCCCCGTCATCCTCAGGTTCAATGGATAACAATTCATGCCATGCCATTTTGACGTTGGGATCAAATTCCTTAAAGGTCTCCAGAGAGAGGGAAAAGTTCAGCGGGTCGCCAAAGTTATCAGGCATTTCGTAGCGACATAAATATTTGTTGTAGCCCCATATTTCTCGCCCATTTATCAGCGCGTTAATATTGTTGACAGAGATAAACGCAGGATACCAATACAGATGCTCTGCTTTTAACGTTTCGAGATTGACTTGCAGAATTGGTAACCAGATGATGACATCGGTTTCTTGCATATATCCATAGTTACTAAATGGCGGCACTTTTGATGTGATATTTTCAATATCAGTAAAGGTCAATAAGCACCAATCCGTTAAGGCCCTGAATACAAATTCACTACTAGAAACCGAATTAAGCGTTTTATCAACATAGGTTTGGATTGTTGATTTCTTTCCTTTGACAAAAAAGCCATACATTTGTGCATTTAGCATTCTACATGGAGGTTTGGCGATCGGATTACTATAAAAATGTTGATAATCAGGCAACTCGGGATACATCTTTCACTCCTTAAAGTATGATAAGTTAGTGTTTAGTGTAGTTCGCTCAAGCCGCTTTTGCGTATGTTGTTATGAAAACTCCGCCTCTCGTTGCACAACCTCGATATAGTTACGTGCCTCTCGCTGGCAAAAATACTGATAATGCGAGTATGCGTATTCATCATAATTACCCGAAAGCTTGTTCATAAAACCGTGTAAATATCGCGTGCGGATACAATCTAGCCCTTTTTTATCTTTTAACTGTTTTATAACAGGCTCAACGTCAAAATGAGATTCAACTTGAGCAAAGAAGATAGACACATCGCAACTAGGCTTAATATTTAGATGATTACGTATTTGGCTGGGATAAAATGCGATAAGCTGCTCAACAGAGTGAGATGCACCTTGTTCAGACAATGCAACCCACGAAGCAGCTCCGCCTGCACTAAACCCAATAATAAGTTTTGGTTTGTATTCAGAAATCGCTGCTGATACTTTGTCAGCATATAAACGATGACCACATTGCGCCAAAAACAGATCATAACAATCCGACTCAGAGACACTGTTTGGTTCTTCTATAAATGGTGAAAGCACCTGCACGTCACTTCCAAGCGATTTAGCAAAACGATCAATATGATCCGTATAACCGAAAATATCGGTAACGATTAATATAGCCATCGGTTTTCCTTATTAATAATTTATAGTTATTGGCTTGTATGACTTTCCTTGCCATGCGGCCTTATCTACTTATATTGGATTAACGCGCTGCAATCAAACTCTATATTCAATCGCTTGACTAAGCTTTAATTAGCACGCTTTTACCCAAAACTAAAACCTCTTTTAAAGCTAGCATACTGCCAACCTCTGTAAACATTAAATACAAATTAAATAAACATTAATTTAATCATCAATATCGCAAACAGTGCTAAGCTTATTGTAAGTTCAGCAAGAGTGACCCAATTTGATCAAAATCATCTTACTCCTCTTCATTGCCTTTCAATCCAGTTTTGTATTTGCAAAACAAATAACTTGGATTGCTATAGACTTCGCGCCTTATTATATCCTTTCTGACGATTTGGAGGGGCAAGGACGGGACGAGTTATTGATAAAACTCATCCAACAACAGATGCCCGACTACACCTTCAATTATAAAGTGTTCCCCGCATCGAGGGCGATACATGAGCTCTCTAATTTCAACAACCAATATTGTATGATCTCCCTCTATAAAACACCCGAGCGGCAAAGACATATCGCTTTTAGTGATGAGTATTCTACCATTGGATTGTCAACCTCTGCCGCACTAAGGAAAGATGTCGCACAGTCGCTTGGCATTACCAACAGCGCAATTGATTTGGAAACGCTCGTAACTGAGCACGGGCTAACCGTAGGTGTGGCGGCAAATCGGTCGTTTGGTCATGAAATTGATGCACTATTGGCGAGTTTACCTACCAAGCAAGTGCTCGTAAGACCAGGAAGAGATACGTTAGAGAGTTTGACTATCATGCTACTCAAAAAAAGAGTCGACGTGATACTCGGATACCCAAGCGAACACCACTACCACAAATTGCATGTTGATAAGCAAGATGAATTGACACAAGTCAGATTGAGTATCGCCTCGCAGATAACTGCTGGATATGCGGGCTGTAATAACAATGCGATTGGTAAGGAACAGATAGCTGTAATTAGCGAAGCGTTAAAGCAAGCCCACAAAAACGAGCAGTTTAGACTGGCCATGTCTCGTTGGTTACCAGAGCAATTTCAACCACAGCTAGCTAGTATTTTTAAAAACTAACTTTCTAAAACTGATATTGCGCTTGAAAAGTGGACTCCTCCTAGAATATAAGGCGCAGCACCACGTATGTAGTAACACGTGGTGCTAGTAGAGATTACTTACGAATACCTTCTAAGTGCAAACCGATGGTAACGTGCGTTGATGCCGGGCCTAGATCATAGTCGATGTCATAATCAGCAAGTTTTAACTGGGTTTCGCCTTCAAAGCCAACTCGGTATCCACCCCAGGGATCTTTACCTTCACCCACTTTTTGAACATCAAACTCGATATTCTTTGTTACCCCATTGAGTGTGAAGCTTCCTTTCACCTTCGCATTTGTATCATCGCTAAAAGTAATCGAGTCACTCTTAAAAGTCGCCTTAGGGTTTGCTTTAACGTTTAAGAAATCATTACCGCGTAAATGTTTATCACGCTCTGCATGATTCGAGTCGATAGAAGCGGTATCGATCACTACATTGATTTTTGATGCATTTGGATTTTTTGCATCATAGCTGAAGTCGCCTTCAAAGCTATTAAATCGACCATGCAACCAGCTGTATCCTAAATGTTTAATTTTAAAGTTTACAAAGGCATGTGCACCCTTAGTATCAATTACATAATCCGCAGCATTTACTCCAGCCGATAAGGTTATAGCCGCCATGCTTAATGCAATGATTGTTTTTTTCATGTTTTAATCCTCAACTTTTGTAGCATTTGGTACCTTGAGCATTCGAACTAAGGTACGATCTTTATTAATAAAGTGGTGTTTGAGCGCTCCCACAATGTGTAGCGCCACTAATCCAATGAGCCCCCAAGCAATGTATAAATGCACAGTGCCTGCAATATCGCTTTGTTCTTCAAACAGCTCCCCAATACCAGGAACAGAAAACCAGTTAAATACCTCTATTGCTCTGCCATCCGAGGTAGAGATTAAGTAACCTGTGACAAACAGCCCAAACAAGCCAAGATACAAAACGACGTGAACGACATGCGCCATTATGTTTTGCAATTTATCCATGGGAGTAGCTTCGCTTTCGGGCCTCACTTTAGGGTTAGTGAACTTCCAAATCAGCCGAAGTACTATCAAAGCTGCCAGCAGTATCCCGATGCTTTTGTGAATGTGTAAGCCGTCACGGTAGAAAGGATCGTAATAACTGAGTTCGACCATGTACAATCCAAGGCCAAACATGCCAAATACCACAAGCGCACTGAGCCAGTGAAAGATGATGGCTAACAAACCATAGTTTTGTGATGTATTTTTAAACATAATATTCAGCTAATAAAACTCATTCTCAATAAGAGTAAGCTTATACGCTAAAAGTTCAGAGAGAAAGCCATAAATTTAGCGTCAGATTGTGCATATATGCACACAAAAAAGGCGCTTCATAATACAAGCGCCTTGAGTCGGGGGGAGTGTAAACTAATTTTTATAGAAGTAGCTGTGCTTCGTGATGCTAATCTTGGCATCTTGCTGCGATTCTATCGTGAATTGGATTGGAGTCCGTTTACCTTTTAGCTCATAGCCATCAGCGGTCACCGTAACAGGGATTAATGCCATGTCGCCGCCAGCGATATGCGTTGTGATTGGGGCTGTTAATTTCGCATCTGGTAGCCCCTTTAAGCTCACGGTGTAAGTTAAATCGTGCTGTGTTTTGTTTATTACACTTAAGGTGTATGGGTTCTCGACTAACCCCTCATAATTAACGCGATAAAGCGCATTACGGTCGCGAATAACAGAGGCTTCTATTGGCGTACGATTGAATGCCCAAATCACCATAGTAACTACTATCAATACGGTAATTGCACCATAGCCTACTATTTTTAACCTAAATGGATTGGACTTTTTACCTGCTTGTTGATGCTCACTTTGATACTTAATCAAATCTGGCTGATAGCCGAATTTATTCATCGTTTCGTTACACGCATCGATACATAAACCACAGTTAATGCATTCGTATTGCAGGCCATTACGAATATCAATACCAGCAGGGCAAACTTCAACACATAAATTACAGTCTACACAGTCGCCGAGCCCTAGCTGTTTTGGATCTTCTTTGCGTTTGCGACGACCTCTATTTTCACCACGCTCACTATCATAGGTGACGACCAATGTATCTTTGTCAAACATGACCGATTGGAAACGAGAATATGGACATGCCACGGTACACATTTTTTCTCGTAGAAAGCCCGCGTTTCCATAGGTGCAAAATGCGAATAAAAATACCCAGAAGGAAGTAAGGCCAGTCCACTCAAGCGTAAACATGTCGAGATACAGTTCTTTTGCAGGTATAAAATAAGCCATAAATGAAGTGGCCGTTAACACCGAAATTATCAACCAAATAGCATGTTTGGCTGTTTTCTTAGCGACTTTTTTGCTATCCCAGTTTGATTTGTCTAACTTTATTCTTTGGTTGCGAGTCCCCTCCACTCGGTGCTCAACCCAAGTGAACATCAGCATCCAAATCGTTTGTGGACACGTATAACCACACCAAACGCGACCCAACCAAGTCGTGACAAAGAATAGAGCAAAGGCACCCACCATAAAAATCCAGGCTAAAATCATAAAGTCTTGAGGGAGAAAGGTAGCACCAAATATCCTAAATTGCTGTTTACCAAAATCAAGCAAGATGGCCTGCTGCTCGTTGTACGGGATCCAAGGAATGAGAACGAAAGTTAACATTAAAAACCAGCCAAGGTTTCTTCTTATTTTTTGGAAAAAACCTTTTTGCTCTCTGACGTAAATAGGCCCTTCTTGTTTATAGGGCTTAATGATCATGTCTTCTTCTTTGATATCAAACTTCATATTATTTGCTACATTGATAATACACAAATTTGATATTGCAACTTTCAGACCAATCTGAAACTTTATAATAGCTTGTTTTATATAATCTTTATTTTCAACAAAACAAGTGACTCGCGAAATATCACGATTACTCGCGAAATATCACGAAAGCTTGGCAATTTTTAGCTTTTTCATTTTCGACCTCAGCGTACTTTCGGGTAATCCTAACTTATCAGCCGCCCCATTGCTGCCAGCGATCTTCCAGTTACTTATTTCTAGCACTCTTAATATGTGCTCAGCTTCCGCTTGCGCTAAAGTCAGCTCACCGTCTTCAGGTTTATGCTGCTCAGTAGCGTTAAGTGCTTGAGATAAATCAAGTAAACGACCTTTAGATAATATCGCTTCGCGCTCCAACACGTTTTGGAGCTCTCGAATATTGCCTGGCCAATCATAACGCTGTAACGCATGGATAGCCTTTTTAGAGATCCCGCGTAGTTGCTTACCCAGCTTTTTGTTGAGCTGCACGATGAGGTTGTTGGCCAATACTGGTATATCCTCTATACGCTCTCGTAGTGCAGGCACTCGAATAGGAAAAACGTTTAAACGGTAATATAAATCCATTCTAAACACTCCCTCTTCGACCATTTTCCATAAATCTCTGTTGGTTGCCGCGACTATCCGTATATCTACTTGAATCGACTTACTTCCCCCTACACGTTCAAACTCTCGCTCTTGTAATACACGTAATAACTTGCTTTGCGCCTCTAGCGGTAACTCACCAATTTCATCTAAAAATATGGTCCCTTTATCCGCCAGTTCAAAACGTCCTTTACGTCTTTCATTCGCTCCTGTAAATGCACCTTTTTCATGTCCAAACAATTCAGATTCAATCAAGGTTGGTGAAAAAGCAGCGCAATTTACTTTAACGAAAGGTTGCGATGAGCGCTCACTAAGGCGATGCAGATTTCTGGCAACAAGCTCTTTACCCGTGCCGTTTTCCCCTAAAACCAATACCGTACTGTCGGTCTGACTAACCAGTTCTAGCTGCGCCAACATGGCCTGAAATATTGCGCTACTACCCACCAAACCTGAGTCTTGCCAATTTTCATTTAATGTTTCTAGCAGGTAGGCATTTTCATCTTTAAGTTGCTCAGTAAGTACTTGAACTTTGTTCAACGCCTCTCTTAGTGCATTTTCAGTTTTGTGCTGTTGCGACACATCGCGAAATATCGCGACTGCACCGATAATTTGCTGATCTTTAAAGATTGGTGTTGAGGTATATTCTACAGGAAAACAACTCCCATCCTTACGCCAGAACACCTCATTGGTTACCTGTCGTGTTTTACCATCAAACATCGTTTTGTAGATGTTACATTCATCAGCAGGATAATCACTCCCATCTGCATGACTGTGATGATGGTACTGATGTATTTTTTTCCCCAAAAGCTCATCACTTTGCCACCCGGTCATACGCTCTGCCGCCGGGTTTACAAAAACAGCGTTACCAGAAAGGTCAAAACCATAGATCCCCTCTCCAACCGCATTCAATAATAATTTAGGGTCCGCCAAAAAGTGTTTGATAATAGACATAGCAATCCTCGCGATATTTCGCGAACATTATATAACCATAGCCTTTCACTGTCAGCCATGAGTTATGCTTAATAATCATCATTGCCACAACAAACATGCATTTTTCACTCATGAAAGTGTAAAATAAGATAAAGCTTTCAAATTGAGTAACTGCGTGGACAAATCAACTTATATTCCCAGCGCGTTTCTAAACGACATAAAAACCTACTTACCAGACCACCTTAACATCGAAGACTTTATAGATAAGTGCCAGTCTCCTTTACGCCGAGCAGTCCGAGTCAATACCCTAAAAATGTCTATCACGGAATTCTTAACCTACTGCGAAAAAAGCGATTGGCAGGCAGAACAAATCCCTTGGTGTGAAGAAGGTTTTTGGATATCAAGAAGTGAACAAGAAGAAGCTAATCTTGCTATCGGCAACACAGATATCCATTTAAGTGGCTGCATCTACGTCCAAGAAGCAAGTTCCATGTTGCCGCCAACGGCATTAAAATCAACCATCAATAGTGACGATATTAATTTGGATATGGCGTCAGCACCAGGTTCGAAAACTTCGCAACTCGCAGCTTATATGGATGGACACGGCGTACTAATCGCTAATGAGCTATCGTCATCTCGACTCAAAGCGCTTGCAGCAAATATGAAACGTATGGGTATACGAAATGTTGCGTTGTCTCATTTTGACGGCTGTATCTTTGGCGATTATATGCATGAATGTTTTGATAACATCTTGCTTGATGCACCATGCTCTGGAGAAGGCACTGTTAGAAAGGACGCAAATGCTCTTAAAAACTGGTCAATTGAATCTAATGTTGAAATAGCAAAAGTGCAGAAGCAACTGATAGACAGCGCATTTCAAGCATTAAAGCCAGGTGGTACCTTAGTGTATTCAACTTGCACATTAACACCGTTGGAAAATCAGCAAGTATGCCAACACCTCATTGATAATTACCCTCAAGCAGTAGCAGTCGAAAACCTATCGACTTTATTCGAGGGTGCTGAAAAAGCAACAACGTCCGAAGGATACTTACATGTGTGGCCTCAGCTATATGATAGCGAGGGGTTTTTCATTGCTCGATTTAAGAAGTTACACTCTGTTGCCGTTAAAAATCCAAAGCAGAAAAAAGGCGCTTTCCCTTTTGAAGAACTAGACAAGAAAACCACTCAACTCTTGTTATCCGTACTAAAAAAACAGTTTGGTATTGCCCAACTTGACGGTAAGTTGATGCAGCGCGATAAAGAGGTGTGGCTATTTCCTGACAACTTTGAAGCAATCCAAGATAAGATCAAATATTCTCGCATAGGGATTTTAATCGGTACTACCCATAAAAATGGGGTAAGACTAGAGCATGAGTTTGCAACTACTTTCGGTCACTTAGCATCTAAAAACACTTTAGGGCTAACAAAAGAGCAGGCTAAAGATTACTTTAATGGCAAGGATATACGCCTAGATGAAGTTACCAAACTAACGGGAGAAGTGATCCTCACGCTATGTGGCAGTGCCATCGGATTAGGAAAATGGCAAAAAAATAAAGTTAAAAACAGTTTACCTCGGGATTTAGTTAAAGACGACCTGTTGATAACTTGGGTATAACCTGAATATACCCTTTTGATATTTTTAAGACCAATTATGAATATAAATAACAACTCTTTGTTTTATATAAACTTAATAAATCATTCATTTATTTGTAAAAAGAATGAAAGGTTAACTAAACTTAACAGTACTTTCTACTTCTCCCTACAGTCTTAGAAGGTGTTTTTAGTTAGCGCACGGCTCAATCTTGAGCCTTTCCCTAGGCCCAGAACTTAGCAGGTAAGTTTCTGGGCGTTTTTTTAGTTAACCTGAGGTTAGTTAGGTTAACATTTCGAGTTCAGTGATGATCTGCATCGCCGCTTCATTGCTGTCACCGCACACATCTTCCATGGCCTTAAATTGCAAACACACCTGTGGGCGCTCTGGCTGGTTAAACAGTTTACACAGATTATTTTCATCTAGTTGAATACACCGCTCCCCCGCAGGTTTACCATTTGGCATACCTGGAATGGGTGTTGAAATACTTGGTGCTATACAACAAGCGCCACAGCCAAGCCTACAATCCATTCTGCTTCTCGCAATTTTGACAATAAGTGGTGCATTTTATCGAAAAATCGACTACACGTAAAAGCATCAATCGCTTTTAAGAATGTAACGATAAATTTAGGTACGCAAAGCTTTGTTACATATTCAGTCTGGATTTAAACACCTCGACATAACTATTCGCGTATTCTTAAGCTTATCGATGATCTAGAGCCGTTAATCTGGGTCATTAAAAATCATTCAACAGGAAGGATTTTAACGTGGCTAGTAAAAAACAAATAATTCTACCAATTGCCGTTCTTGCGGTGGGAATTGCAGCGGCTGTTGCCATGTCTGCAATGAAACAACCTCCAGAAGAGAAGAAAGAAGAAATAGTACATCCTCTCGTACAGGTTCAACCTATTCATACAGCTCCAGTGAGGCTCAACGTATCGTCATACGGTATCGTGATGCCAAAATACAGTACTGAGCTTGTTGCTCAGGTCAGCGGTCAAGTCATTTCATTGTCTGACAAGTTTGTCAAAGGTGGCTTTGTCAAAGAAGGTGACGTACTTGCTCGCATCGACCCGAATGACTATGAAGCGTCGCTGATTGAAGCCGAAGCGGCTTTAGCACAAGCCAGCTCAGCGCTAGAAATAGAACAAGCTCAGGTGCAAGTAGCAAAAGCAGAATGGCAAAGGATTAAAGCAAATGCTAACGAAAAAATACCTTCCGAACTCTATTTAAGAAAACCTCAGCTCGCTGAAAAGTTAGCAAGCTTTAAAGCTGCGCAAGCTGCGGTGAAAAGAGCGAACCGAAATTTAGAGCGTACTTACATCAAAGCGCCTTACGATGCGATTATAGAATCTCGCACCGTAAGCCTTGGTAGTGTAGTCAATCCCGGTAATGGCTTTGGTAAACTCAATGCGACATCTGTTGCAGAAGTACGCCTCCCTGTTGCCGATAATGAATTGAAATACTTACCGCAACAAGGTGTTGGCACCGATGTCGTGATCACAGCAGAAGTCGCTGGTCAACCGATGAGTTGGAAAGGCGAAATAGTCCGCAGTGAAGGCGTTATCGATAACAAAAGCCGCATGACCTACCTTGTTGCTCAAGTCGAGCAGCCTTATCACAACAACGTAAAACCACTACGTTTTGGCGCTTATATCAATGCTGATATTCAAGGTTTGTTAGTGCAAAATGCCACAATGCTTCCTCATCACTTAGTGAAAGAAGGTCGCGTTGCGACATTGGATGACGATAACAAGCTGAGCTACAAAAAGGTCAATATTATTAGAGAGTACAATGGCATGGTCGTCGTTGATAACGGCGTTGAGTCAGGCCAACAGATCATTACTTCAGCACTGGACTATCCTTCTGAAGGGATGCAACTTCGTACAGACGATACTCCTTCGCAAGGCGCTAACACACAACTGGCGCTCAAAGAGGAGTAAGGTTTATGCATAGTCAAAGTACAGAAAAAGGCTTAATTGCTTGGTTTGCTCGTAACCCAGTTGCAGCAAACTTATTGATGATATTTATTATTGTGGGCGGCTTGCTTACCGCGTTTTCGATCCGCAAGCAAATGTTTCCACAATACGATAGTAACTGGATAAGTGTTCAAGCTGTGTATCCGGGCGCGGCACCTCAAGAGGTCGAGGAAGGGATCACGATTAAGATCGAGGAATCCATGGAAGGTCTCGAAGGGATCAAACGCTTGATCACCTACTCTAATCGCGGTTACTCGCAAACTTGGATAGAAGTAGACGAGCAGTACAACACCAAAGAAGTACTCGACGAAGTCAAGATGCAGGTGGACTCCGTCTCAACTTTCCCATCTGGAATGGAACGCCCTATTGTACGTCACGACAAGGCAACCCAAGAAGTGATGTGGTTGTCGCTCAATGGCGACTTGAGTCCCCATGATCTTAAAGAGCTTGGTAATCGCATTCATGAAGAAATGCTGTCGTTACCTGGCGTTAACCTTGTACGCTTTGATGGTGGCCTGAACTATGAAATCTCTATTGAGATAAGCCCTGATAAAATGCGCGAATACGGCCTAAGTTTTAGAGCAATTTCGGATGCAGTAAAGAGCTTCTCTGCGAACATGTCTGCTGGCCAAATTCGCTCCGAAAATGGCTATATTTCAATGCGAGTTGAAAACCAAGCCTATCGCGGTGACGAGTTTAGAAAACTCCCCTTACTAACGCTACCAGACGGTGCACAGGTTAGCTTAGGCGACGTGGCCACTATTAACGATGGCTTTGAAGAAGGACTTCAATACTCAAAATACAATGGTAAGAACTCACTGGTTTATGAAGTTAGCGCGTCAAAAGACCAAGACATCACCAAAGTTGCAGATATCATTAAGAACTATCTTGAGGCAAAGAAAGGCTCATTGCCACAAGGTGTAGAACTTGAACCTTTTATTGACTTGACCTATTACCTCAATGGCCGCCTTAACATGATGCTAGAAAATATGGCGTTAGGTGGCGTATTAGTTATGCTAATGCTTGCTCTATTTTTACGTGTGCGTTTAGCATTTTGGGTAATGATGGGGTTGCCAGTTAGCTTCTTAGGCGCATTTTTAATGATGCCAATGGGCTATTTAGACGTAACGATTAACTTAGCCTCACTCTTTGCCTTTATTTTGGTGTTGGGGATTGTTGTTGATGACGCGATAGTCGTCGGTGAATCCGCCCATGCGGAAATAGAAAAACATGGTCATAGCCTCGATAATGTCGTTCGTGGGGTAAAACGTGTTGCTATCCCTGCCACTTTTGGTGTGCTTACTACTGTTGCTGCTTTCTTACCGCAAACATTAGCAACCGGACCAACGGCGGCATTTTCTAAAGCAATTGGTGGCGTGATAATTCTGTGTTTATTATTCTCTTTGGTTGAATCTAAGCTGGTTTTACCTGCGCATTTAGCAGCAATGAAAGACAAACCAAGCAACCCTAAAAATCCGTTCCACCGCCTCAGGGAAAAAATGGATAGCGGCCTTCAATCTTTCATTGAAAACACGTACCGCCCATTCATTGTACGCTGTATTCACTACCGTTATACCGTTATCGTTGGCTTTTTAACCATTTTAATTGTTAGCGCGGGGATGTTTGCTGGTGGCTTAGTGAAGTTTGTTGCTAACCCAAAAATCCCACATGATTTTCCACGTATCTCGATTGATATGAACTTATCTTCGTCAGAAAACGCGACGCTTGAGTCAATTCAAAAAGTTGAGCAAATGGTACTGAATGTCGACAAAGAAATTGAGGCTGAGTATGGCAAGAAAATGATCCGTGATTACATGGTGAATATGAATGGCCGCACAAGCGCAAATATTATGGTGATCTTGGTTGAACCAGATGCACGCCCAATCGATACCTTTGCACTCAGCGCCCGCTGGCGTGATGCAATGCCTGCACTGCCAGGTGTTAAATCGCTAAACATTCAAGATAGCATCATGAATGGTGGTCGTGATGACGGAGATATTAGCTTTAGATTAGAAGGTAAACACAAAGAAGAGCTCCGCGAAGTCGCACAGAAACTAAAAGACAAGCTAGCAACTATTGAAGGTGTTGGTGATATCAATGACTCTATGCAATCAGCAACTGATGAAGTGCAGCTTGAGCTTAAACCATTAGCGTATAGCCTTGGACTCACGTTGGCGGATGTTGCATCCCAAGTAAACTTCAGTTATTACGGCCTTGAAGCACAGCGTATTTTACGTGATGGTGAGGAGATCAAAGTAATGATCCGTTACCCTAAAGAACACCGTGATGCCATTAGTGACATTCAGGACGTGCGTATTTTAACGCCTCAAGGTGCAGAAGTGCCGTTGGTAGAAGTGGCTGATGTAAAATTGGTTGATGGTGTGAACCGAATTCGCCGCGAAAACGCCAAACGCACGATTAATGTTTGGGCATCAGTTGATACAGAAATCGCACAACCATTTGAGATAGCAAAACAGGTTCGTGACGAATATCTTCCTAGTCTATTAAAGAACTACCCTAGCGTTCAAAGTGCAGTGGCGGGTCGCGTACAAGAAGAAATGGACAGTGTTGCTGAGCAAATTCGTGACTTTGCCCTGTCATTAATGATTATCTTCGCACTACTGGCAATTCCTCTACGTTCTTATTCTCAGCCTGTCATCATCATGTCTGTGATCCCATTTGGTGTAGTCGGCGCGGTATTCGGTCATATGATATTGGGAATGACAATGAGTAGTTTGTCGTTCTTTGGTATTATTGCCGTGGCAGGGGTTGTGGTGAACGACTCTTTGGTTATGGTGGATTTTGTAAATAAAGCGCGCGAAGAAGGCATTGATTTAAAAGCCGCAGCCGTCGAGGCTGGATGTAAACGCTTTAGAGCAATCTTGCTCACTTCGTTGACCACCTTTATCGGACTTGTACCAATCATCATGGAAACGAGCCTACAAGCTAAAATTGTCATTCCAATGGCGGTATCGCTTGCGTTTGGTGTGTTGTTTGCCACGGTGATCACCCTCGTACTGATCCCTTGTCAATATGTGGCACTTGAAGATGTCAAACGCGTTGGCCGCAAATGGTTTAAAGGTAAAGGCTCGGCTGATAGCCAACAAACAACACCAGAGCTAAATTCTAATACTCACTAAGTAACACATTACTAGCCCACAAAAAAGCTCGGAAATTTCCGAGCTTTTTTATTTTTTACAAGGTATTACTGACTGTAATGCGCAAAAAAGCGCTTTACTCTATCCATTGCGGGCTGTAAATCATCTTTATGTGGTAAAAACACTAATCTAAAATGATCCGCACTAGGCCAATTAAAAGCGCGTCCGTGGACAAGTAGAATTTTTTCTTCTTTGAGCAAGTCCAGTACCATGCGCTCATCATTCTTAATATTAAACCGCTTCATGTCCACTTTTGGAAACGCATAAAGCGCGCCCTTTGGCTTTACACAGCTGATCCCTTCGATATCGTTTAAACCTTTAAACGCAATATCACGCTGCTCATACAAACGCCCACCCGGTTCAATGAGTTGGTCGATGGATTGTATGCCTCCAAGCGCTTGTTGAATAGCAAACTGTGCAGGAACATTGGCGCATAATCGCATAGACGCAAGCATCTCTAAGCCTGTGATCAAATCCCGCATCACTGAATGCTTACCACTGATCACCATCCAGCCCATGCGGATCCCGGCCGCACGATAGGTTTTCGCTAAACCATTAAAAGTAATAACCGGGATATCATCGCAAAGACTCGCAATTGAAAAATGCTCCGCATCGTCATATAAAATCTTTTCGTAGATCTCATCACTCAGTATTAATAGCTTGTGTTCTCTGGCAACGTCAATTAATGCCTCAAGCAATGCTTTGTCATATACAGCACCGGTCGGATTATTTGGATTGATCAACACCAAAGCCTTTGTACGACTCGTGATTTTACGCTTGATATCTTCGATATCTGGAAACCAGTCTTGCTCTTCATCACAAAGATAATGCACTGGATTACCGCCTGATAATTTAACAGCGGCAGTCCACAGCGGATAATCCGGTGCGGGGATCAACACTTCGTCACCATCATTGAGTAAGGCTTGTGCGGTCATTTGGATCAATTCACTGACGCCATTGCCAATGAAGATGTTATCGACACTAATATTAGGAAAACTTTTTTGCTGATAATATTGATACACGGCAACTCGGGCAGAATATAATCCTTTTGAGTCGCAATAGCCCTGTGCAGAATATAAATTTTTTATGATGTCTCGGTGCATATCTTCTGGCATATCAAAGCCAAATGCCGCCGGATTACCAATATTTAATTTGAGGACTTTCATGCCCTCGTCTTCCATTTTTCTTGCTTGATCCAATACTGGACCACGAATATCGTAACTCACACCATTGAGCTTATTACTTTTTGTTATTTGTAGCATCTATAACCCCCTCATTTTGCTCAAGCATATATCACAATGCCGTCTAAATTCTATGCTTGTGATAACTTTTTATGCTTCAAAAAAGCAACTTACAAAGTGAAGTGGTTGGAGTGGGATGAATAAGAGCAATATCAATAAAAAAGGCCGTATAAACGACCTTATTTCCGCTCTTTGGCTTGTGCTGGATTTAAGACTGTGCACTCACCCACTGCTGCAGTTTCGCTTTTGAACCCGCGACTTGTGCTGCAAGCTTCTCAATAGAGTCATCAACAATGTCCTGCTCCCCTTGCATGAGGGCATGCTCTATCGTCTTTGCTAAATCGCTCAAACTGGCAGCCCCAAACTGAGCAGCGTTAGATTTCAAACTGTGAGCATGACGAATAGCAGCTTCTTGATCCTGATTCAAATTCAGCATCAACTCCGATTCTAACCGCTCGAATTCAGAACAACAAAAATGAACCGTATCTTCGAATTGCTCCCCCAATAACATTTGCATGTTCTCTAGGGCACCTTCATCTATTACGATGCTCATAATTTTCCTTAAATTTAATATTCTATTGCTTATGCTAGCCAAATCTGGTTTCTTGTGCAAAGTAAATGCGAGCAAGATATGATAAAATGTGATTTATATTAAGAAACACCTCATCAATCATGAAACGTAATACCTGTCCAGTCTGTCAGTTTCCCACAAACACTTGCGTATGCTCCTATATTGGTAACGTGATACCAAATGCGACTCAAGTTATTATCATGCAGCACCCGAGTGAAGTAAAAGTCGCCAAAAATACGGCAAAGCTCCTCGCCTTGCAGTTAGATAGGTTTGCGCTGTATGTTGGAGAAAATACCGCTGACTTTGAAGAGTTGATTAACTTCTGCAACGTAAACCATGTTGCACTGCTTTACCCAAACAGTCACGCCAAGATCTTAACTAAAGAATATAACCATGGTCAAAAGCTTGATGCCATCATCTTATTGGACGGTACTTGGAAGAAAGCCACTAAGCTTTACAACCTCAATCCGTGGCTAAGCCAGTTGCCCAGTTTTAAGTTCGATTCGGTAAATGCGAGTAAATATACTATTCGTAAATCTAAACATGAATACAGTTTATCAACACTTGAAGCCGCGGCTCAATTTCTCGAGACTGCAGATCAATGCGAAACTTCAGATCTCTACAAACTTCAAGCAGGCATGGTGAAAGAACAGATGAAGCTAATGCCTGACAATGTTAAGGCTCGGTATTAAAGGAAGAAAATGCCAAGTTCGAGACTACAGCGCGGATACGCTCGCCGAGGACCCGATTATCGATTCGGCGATCAAGTTGATTTCAGTGAAATCAAACAGACCTTTGGTTTTAAAACCATGACCATTGGTCATTGGGTTACGCCAGAAGAAACCCGTTTATCCGCCAATTTCATTTATGATGCCCTCGCAGATCTAGCCCAAATACTACAAGTACCGCCACAGGTCATTGGCCTTAGAGGGACGCTTAATTTTGCTTTTGGTACAGGCGGTCAACAAGGTGTTCAAGCGCATTACGCAGCAAATATTAGAACACTCGCCTTGGCAAAAAATGCCGGTGGTGGCGCACTTGCCCACGAATGGTGGCATGCATTTGATCACTATATCTGCCCGCATTTAATAACACAGCCAAAAAAGCCTTTTGCATCATCAGCTTGGTTACTTTCTACCGAAACCGTATTACACCCACTGAACAATGCTTTAGCAACATTTTTTGCGCATACCTTTTTAGATGAACAACATCAAAAGCCAAATCGGTATTTTCATACAGCCAAGGTTGCTGATAGCGCAAACAAACAGATTTATTACGCACTGCCTGAGGAGCTAACAGCTCGGATGTTCGAGGCCATTATCGCCTACCATAGCGATATCTCAAATTCATTTTTGGCCGCGGGAATTAAAGGTTCAGAGCAAGAAAAACTGGGGGTTTACCCAACATGTGAACATAGAGAACGATGCGCTGAGCCCATTTTTCACTACTTCAGCGAACTAGGAAAGATTTTATATCGCCGGCATAGGTGACTTTACTTAGCCAGCTCATAAATTCCGTGAACGGTAATGGACGTGAAATGAAATAGCCCTGTGCAAAGTCGCAGCCATAGGCCTGCAAACGAATGTAGCTATTTATATCCTCAACCCCTTCTGCCACCACCCTTGATCCTAAACTGTGTGCCATATCACACGTCGCTTTACATATCGTTTGGTTGCTCTTGGATGTCTCGATATCCATCACAAAGCTTTTATCAATTTTAAGTTCATCAAATCCAAGCTTACTCAAGTATGCAAGTGAAGAATATCCAGTGCCAAAATCGTCTATCGCCACTTTTACGCCAATTGAACGATAATCATCTAACACCCCTTTAAGCTCTGCTTCTTTTCCTATCGTTACAGATTCCGTGATCTCTATCATTATTTGAGAAGGTGCGAGTGATAATTCATTGATAAGCGTAATAAGCTGTACCGACAACTCTCTTCTACTCAAATCACGACCAGATACGTTGATTGAAATAACGTGCTCAGGTAATAACTTGGTTATCTCGGCTTGGTAATGAAGTGCATGCTCAATCACCCATTCTGTGATCTCGTAAATTTGCCCTGAAGACTCCGCAATCGGAATAAATTCATCAGGTGGTATGTAACCAAGTTCAGGGTGAAGCCAGCGCAGTAGCACTTCCGAGCCAAATACCCTTCCAGTCCTGAGATCTACCTGCGGCTGAAAGAATAAACTGAACTGTTCATGTTCTATCGCATTTTTAAGAAACGAGGTGAGCTTTAATTGTCGCTCAGTCGAAATAGAGCTTTCAACGTCAAATAGATGCCAACGCTGACCATTGTGTGACTTAGTATTAAGAGCCTGCAGAGCACGCTGGATAAGCTTCTCAGTGGATTTTGCATGCATTGGATAATTTGCTACACCAACCTCTAGACTATCGACAATCTGCGTGTCTTTATACCCAACCCCTTCTTCGAATACAGCTGATAAAATACATACATATTGCTCAACTTGACTGACCTCAATTTTACCATCAAGCACGATGGCAAACACTTGGTCTTCTAGGCGGTAAATAGGCGTGTTTCCTTTATTTGCAACGGCAGCGCTACCGTAAGTATTGATCTGCTCAGAGACCTCTTTGAATAACTTATTGATGTGCTGATTTGCAAAGGTTAAGCCAAAGCTCAGTCTTATTGATGGCAGGATCAGTGGTTTAAAAAGCAACAATGTATGTGCTTTATTTTGCTCTTCAAGCTTAGCGAGCGAACCAAACAGGGCGAATTTATTGGGCAGTGCAGTCTCTTTATCAAACTCAGCGTAATGAATATACATACGCCGCTTTTCCGCATCATGCCAGACTACAAACAGTAGTAAGAGCATTAAATGTAGGCTGATCAAGACATGATTTACGATTGATATTTGCTCACTTGGCTGTATTAATTGGCTTCCAGCAAAGCCAATTAATACCGCCACCATGGGAGACCAAATTGCGCAGCAAAAATAAACTTCTTTACGACTGTCTTTATCTTGGCTTACCAAAATCATCGTACTTAATACAATTGCACCAATAACCATTATGGACTGAAGTGCAAACGGTAAATCCACTTTCGCAAACGCCACAACGACACCGCTGAGTAAATAGATATAAGCAGTCGTCTTGATGGTTAGCTTTAGCTTTCTATCAAGCCTATTTTTAGTAAGGAAATGATGAAAAAACAAAAGGCTGAAGCCAAGTGCAAAACACACAAAGCTGCCACTGTAATGTAAAAAATGAATACTATTTTGGTAGCTGAAAAAGATATCAGCGAGTCCTTTATGGGTGACGTAAAGGCAGGCTAATGACAGCAAATAGCCACCAACCGAAAGCAGGCTTGCGCGTTTCGAAAGAATACCGGTACTGAGCATGAAAATACTCAATAAAAACATTACCCCTAGAAACAACCCAGTTAAAAATAGATGAGCATTGGTATCTTCTATATAAACTTCATAAGGTTCGATACTCACTCTAGACAAGGAAACATAGGGTGATTGAACTTTAACAATGATCGGCTCAATATGGCTATTTGCATCAATCACCAAATGGGGTGAAAAATGGGATAACGATGTATGATTATTACTTGCGGGGATTTGAATTAATTTTCCAATAGGATCCGTGGTAAAAAACTCAACACTACCCATGGATGGACGTGCGACTGTTAGCACTTGGTCTGACAGATCATCACGAACGAGGTTGGTGATTCTAAGCCAAACCGCAACGCCCTTTGGAATAATTACCGTTTCTTGCGATACACTAAACTGGGCCTCGGAAAAGTCACCATAGCCTACTGAAATTAAAGGTCTTGCTTCTATTGTTTCTGCGGCCAGCTGCGTTTCAGCAGTAGCCGGCATCGCAAAGATGCAACACACAATTATCGTAAACATCAGTGTGGCATACCTAGCAGCGCTAAGCCACATACCCATTCTCCTTGAGTCACTTTGGCGGTGATTTATCAGCCTATTCGTTATGCAAAAAACCAAGCGTTAACGTTCAAGAAAAACACCAATCCGAAAACATTGGTTATGAGATTCTCTTTGCAAATCAGGAGGCAACGTCATTCGCGCACTAATACCTATTTCACTTTGTCTACTGCAGTCATTTACATGACGCTTTCGCCGACAACATAAAAAACGCATTACAATAAGTATGGTTTGGATCAAAGCAAATGCAAAAATATTATTGAATTTAAATCGTTATGGCTATTTGATAGGAGTCAAAAATGTAAAGATGGCATGCCGTTTAGGTAAGCAGAGGGGCTAATCTGAACTTGGAATAACAACTTGTTCTCTAGCCGTTGTTATTCCCACCGTAAGCGTCAGATTTGTTTGTAATAGGCCAACTATTTACACACAAACCCTCTCGCCTACCTATTCAATTAACTGTCGTCACTAATACGCGAAGCAACCGCACTATTTTGATCCTTATATTTGGCGTCCTTACGCTCGTTATAAGGGAATTGCGCAGCACTTGTCATCGTTTCAAAGCTCATCGCACCTATTTTCATGTTTGGCCTAAGTGCCAAAGGCAACTTACCTGAGTTATAGAACTCCAATACGATGTTTCCAGACCAACCGGGGTCAATACGATGCGCAGTAACGTGAACCATTAAACCTAGCCTTGCCAGCGACGAGCGGCCATCTAACCAACCAACAAGGTCGGCAGGTAGCGTTACCTTTTCATACGTCATTGCCAGAGCCAGCTCACCAGGGTGCAAGAAAAACGCTTGGCCATCTTCTAACACAATTTCGTCACTCATGATAGATTCCATCGCGGCATTGATCTGATCTTTAGGACCACTGAGATCAACGTAAGGCGCGGCATGGTCCTGAAACACTCTAAACTTGTTACCCAGTCTTAAATCCACGGTAACGCCTGATATCATATCTGGCTTAGGTGTAGGTTCGATGATTATGCGTTGTTGTTCAATCGCTTCTCGAATATGGGTATCCGATAATCTCATTCTTAGTCTTCCGTCATCACAATCTCAACACCCGATGTTGAGTCTGATTGGTAATATAACATACTGGCAACCAGTTGGGCACAATCAACATAGTGATCCGCTATACCATGATTGTCAGTCTTATTTTCTGAATTAGGCTCACGGGTCCCGGCAATGATATCTTCGCCCTGCTCCGTTGCTGTTCTGATCTGTTCGTTGAGCGGTACTTCCGCAAGCAAAGGCA
This sequence comes from Pseudoalteromonas sp. GCY, assembly GCF_016695175.1. Lineage (NCBI taxonomy): Bacteria > Pseudomonadati > Pseudomonadota > Gammaproteobacteria > Alteromonadales > Pseudoalteromonadaceae > Pseudoalteromonas > Pseudoalteromonas sp. GCY. The sequence goes on along the minus strand of NZ_CP068023.1, from coordinate 1,834,559 downwards.
CGCCATAGCGACTCGCCAACGTAGTGCCACCTGAGTGACCAAAAATATGGTTGCGGCTACCACATTGCTCACAATTGAAGTAACTCATATTTTCGACCAAACCTAAAATGGGGAGCTGCACTTTTTCAAACATCGCGATGCCCTTCTGTGCATCCGCAAGCGCCAAGGTCTGCGGTGTGGTGACAATCACCGCACCACTGGCTGGCACTTTTTGCGTCATGGTAAGTTGGATATCTCCGGTGCCAGGTGGCATGTCAACAATCAGATAATCCAGCTCACCCCAATCCGTTTCATTTAACAATTGAGTAAGCGCTTGAGAAGCCATTGGTCCTCGCCAAACAGTGGCGTCCTCTGCGGAGACCAAAAAGCCGATAGACATGGCTTTAATGCCCGACTTTTCAATTGGTAATAGGGTTTTATCATCTTTCGCCTGAGGCTTTTCATCCTCAAGAGCCAGTAAGCTCGGTAGTGAAGGGCCATAAATATCAGCATCTAGCACACCGACTTTCGCGCCTTGAGCACGTAGCGCATACGCCAGATTAATCGCAGTGGTAGACTTACCCACCCCGCCCTTACCTGAGGCAACAAGAATAATATGTTTAATGGCTTTAAATTTTGGTCTGCCGACAACGACGACTTTCGATGTCACCTCAACGGGCTTGCCTAAGTGTTGCTGTAGATAACTAGCAACATCTTGGTCGCATTGGATGGCAAATGGAAAATTAATTTGTACTTGAATTTGCGCCTTTGATTCTTGTGTTTTGATCACCCAATTTGCATCAATTCCCACTGGTAATGCGGCACTACGATAGCCATTTAAAAGCTCAATGATCGCCTGTTTGGTGTTTTTCCCCTTGGCAAACCATTTTTCCAGTCCAAACATACAAATTAAACTCCTCTGGGTGATGAAAATAGCCACGGAATTATGTAACATTCAACTCATTAAAACCAGTCAATTCGCGGTTCATGGTCTGAACGAAGGTGAGTCACTAAGCACACTTGTCCATTCAAGTGTTAACTCGGTGAATAATCAACCAATTCAACACCATCAATTAGAAAGATCGCGCTAAATTCATGGAATCGTTATGACGAAGAGAAAAATTCTCATTACCAGTGCATTACCATACGCAAACGGCCCCACACACTTAGGCCACTTGCTGGAATATATTCAAACCGATATTTGGGCTCGCTTCCAAAAGCTACAAGGCCATGAAGCCTATTATGTATGTGCGGACGATGCGCACGGCACGCCAATCATGCTAAATGCACAGAAGCAAGGTATCACGCCTGAAGAAATGGTTAAGCAGGTGAGTATTGAGCGTCAGCGTGACTTTGCAGACTTCAATATCGAGTTTGATAACTATCACAGCACACACAGTGACGAAAACCGTGAACTAAGCGAGCTAATCTACACTCGTTTAGACGAAAAAGGCTATATCAAAAAGCGCACGATTTCACAGTTGTTTGACCCAGAGAAAGGCATTTTCCTACCAGATCGTTTTGTTACTGGTACTTGCCCGACTTGTAAGTCTGAAGATCAAAATGGCGACAGCTGTGATGCCTGCGGTGCAACCTACAGCCCAACAGAGTTGATTGAGCCAAAATCGGTGATGTCTGGTGCGACACCCATCTTGAAAGATTCAGAGCATTACTTCTTTGACTTACCTGCATTCGAAGACATGCTAAAAACATGGCTACGCTCAGGTAGTCTGCAATCTGAAATGGCGAACAAGCTAGACGAATGGTTTGCAGACGGCTTGCAGCAGTGGGATATCAGCCGTGACGCCCCCTATTTTGGTTTTGAAATTCCGGGCGCTCCTGGTAAATATTTCTATGTTTGGTTGGATGCACCAATCGGTTACATGGCAAGCTTCAAAAACCTTTGCGAGAAACAAGGCCTAAACTTTGACGAGTTTTGGGGTGAAGGCTCTGACGCCGAGCTTTATCACTTTATCGGTAAAGACATCATCTACTTCCACAGCCTATTTTGGCCTGCAATGCTTGATGGCGCTAATTTCCGTAAACCAAATAACGTATTCGCTCACGGTTTTGTCACCGTGAATGGCGCTAAGATGTCTAAGTCAAAAGGCACTTTTGTAAAGGCTCGTACCTACCTTGAACACTTAGATCCTGAATATTTACGTTATTATTACGCGGCTAAACTAAACAGCGGCGTTACGGATTTAGACCTCAACCTAGAAGATTTCGCGGCACGCGTAAACTCAGACTTAGTGGGCAAAGTGGTAAACATCGCGAGTCGCTGCGCAGGCTTTATTACTAAGAAATTTGACGGCAAGCTAAGCGGCTCTATTATGGACGAAGTGCTACTAACTAGCTTTGTTGCTGCAAAGGATTCAATCGCGACACATTTTGAAAACCGCGAATACAGCCGCGCTGTGCGTGAAATTATGACCCTGGCTGACAAGGCAAACCAGTTTATTGATGCTGAAGCGCCTTGGGTGCTTGCAAAGAATGAAGAGACGCTTGAGCGTGCACATCAAGTGTGCTCTATGGGTCTTAATCTATTCCGTGTATTACTGACTTATTTAAAGCCTATCCTTCCAGGTATGGCGAAAAATGTAGAAGCTTTCTTAAACACTGAGCTAAGTTGGGAAAGCGTTGACAACGCCCTTGTTGATCATGAAATCAATAAGTTCAAGGCACTAATGCAGCGTGTTGAACTTGATAAAGTGAATGCGATGATCGAGTCGTCTAAAGAAAGTCTTGAAAAGAAAGTGGGTGGTCAATCTGTAGCAGCAGATCCGAATAGCCCGCTTGCCAAAGAGCCAATCGCTGCGGAAATCGAATTCGATGATTTTGCCAAAGTTGATCTACGTGTCGCAAAAATTGCCAAAGCAGAGCATGTTGAAGGTGCAGACAAACTTCTTAAACTTACGCTTGATTTAGGTGGTGAAACGCGCCAAGTGTTTGCAGGCATTAAGTCGGCTTATTCACCTGAAGATCTTATCGGCAAGTTAACGATAATGGTTGCAAACCTAAAACCTCGTAAGATGCGTTTTGGTATGTCAGAAGGCATGGTGCTAGCTGCAGGCCCTGGTGGAAAAGAAATCTACATCTTGAATCCAGACGAAGGCTCACAGCCTGGCATGCGAGTGATGTAATCACTGTATTAACCAATAAAGGCTTCTATATTTAGAAGCCTTTATTTTTGCTTATACCAAACCTGTGCGCCAAATTTCATTATCGAAAACTAACGGGAACATGGCACTAAACCAAATGATAAACAAACTCATGGTTAAAACTTCTCCTTTGTGAAAGCACACAAAGTACAGAAATCGCAAGGCATGTTCTTGTACAAAATTGAAAACAAGCCAGAGGTTAGCACCGTGTCGACACAAGTCATGCCTTTGGCAAGCAGCTTGGCCTTTTGTATTTTAATTTGCAGGAGGAATTGGTGTGGAATCAGGCCAAAAGCTAGATTAAAACCTTTAATTAATTGAAACCGAGTACTATCCGTTAAACACTCTAACTCATCGAGTGAAATGTTATCTTGCCAGTTATCAAAAAGATAATCTCTTGCACGAAACACGCTTGTGAGTATCAATAAAAGCAGAGCTTTCAGGGTTTGTCACTGAGTCATACTGAGTGAACACTTTTTCTAAGGCCATCAGCAACAATCACTCTTTTGTCAGTGTGAAGCTGGCTTGCTCCATGGCTTGATGAAGCTGTAATAAACCTAAAAATAAACGATTATCATCAATGATGGTGCAATTAACAACAGGCTCTAAGTGCACGCTCATGTTATCAAAAAAGCCGCTGTAGAAATGCGAGATCAAAATAGAACACTCGATAGCGCCACCCACTTGGCACACTTGGAAATCCGGTGTGCACCTCAGAAGAGTTGATCACAACAACGTGATGTGATGTTTAGGCACTATCAGCTTTTGCCCGCCATAGAAAATACCTTTTGAACCGTCTTCTATCACGTCGATGGCCAATTCGTCATGCCAACCACTCACTATTTTGATGATAACTGATCTGCAAATTGTTCAACTGCACTGACAACTTTCTGCGCGCCATGTTGAATCTCATTCATCACTTTGCCTGATTCATTCGACAAAGAAAGGCCTTGCTCCGCTTTTTCTTTACCTTGTTCAATCACTTTTACGGTATTTTTTGTTAAGCTTCTATTTTGCTGTACCACCTCAACGATTTCTTCTGTGGCTTTAGAAGTTCTTGAAGCTAAATGCCTAACTTCATCTGCAACCACAGCAAAGCCGCGTCCTTGTTCGCCAGCTCTTGCGGCCTCAATCGCAGCATTAAGCGCTAATAGATTTGTTTGTTCTGCAATACTGCTTATGCTTTGTACTATATTTGCTATTTGCTCTGATTGTTGATCAAGTGCTGAAATTTCTTTAGCCGCTTGTTCCATTTGTACTGCAAGTTCATTCATGACCGTTACAGTATTATCAATCACCGTTGCACCTTGCACCGCCGCGTGTTCTGTCTCCTGCGAGGTCGTATAAGCAATTTCAGCCGCTTCTGAAACCGCCATCTCACGATTAACTTGCTCAGTTATAACGGATGCAAATTTCATCACTTTGTATAACTCATTCGCATCATTAAAAATGGGGTTGTATGATGCTTCAAGCCAAACTGTAGTGCCCTGCTTATCTATACGCTTAAATCGTCCAGATACAAATTGGCCGCTACGCAACTTCTCCCAAAACTGCTCATATTCAGTTGAGTCTGCTTCTTCTGCACAGCAAAAAATACGGTGATGCTGGCCAACAATCTCTTTTTCGCTATAGCCCATCACACCTAAAAACTGTTGGTTCGCCTTTAGAACATGGCCCTGTAGGTCAAACTCTATAACGGCCATTGAGCGCTGAATGGCATTTATCGTGTCACTTTTCTCTCGAGATGTTGCGATCGTATTGGTTAAAACGGAGCCAAACACTGTAAAATATAGCAGTTGGTCTTGTAGCCCTCTTACAGGGTGAACAATAAATCGCAGCCAATCTTCTTTGCCATCAAACCGGGTTACTTGTAGCGCGCCACACCAGTGACCTTGGTTATCGATTGCTTTTTGTAGCGCAGCAAATTCGGGTGATTTTTGCGATTGTACTGTGACGATGTCATTGAAGAAAATATTCAGTAAATCATCTTCTTGATACCCTAATTCACGAAGAAAGTTGTCATTAGCATCAGATATACGGCCATCGTAAAGCAAATTTAGCACTAACATTTCTTTATAGAGACCCTGTTGCACTTGCTCTAATGGATATAAAGCTGCTTTAAGTTCTTCAATTTCGTTTTGTTGTTTTTTTGAAAAAAACATTGATAGTCCCAAACTAATAAAGTGAATAACATTCACTAGTTTAGGACATAAAAGTGACAATATCACTGGGGGCTGTTGATCTTTCCAGTTCAAAAATCACTCAACCCGCATAGGCAACCACATAATCGAAAATGCCAGTGCTAACATGCTGGCATAATTTCGTTCCAATTTATCGTAACTTGTTGCCTTTTCTGGCATTCTTTCTTCTTGGAATTTCGGAGCGGCTACCTCGCTAACAAATGGAGCCAACAAAGCAAAAAGCCGACTTTCATCGACTTTAGAGATGCTAAAAATTGCTTAACTTAGTGCAGTTTCATTTTTGGCCGCACCACTCTGAGCACCTTTTCGCTTATCCATAGTGCAAAAGTTTTTGCGATACCATGAACTGCGCGCTGATGCATTCTATACAATGAGATGTACATGAATCGTGCTATCTTGCCTTCAATAAAAAAGCTATTGCTGGTTAGGTTTCCCATTAAACTACCTACGGTGCTATAACGAGATAAATTCACTAGGGAGCCGTGGTCACTATAGGTAAACTCGTGTAAAGGTTGATTTTTTAGCGTTGCGATTAGATTTTTCTCTACACATTGCGCCATTTGATGCGCCGACTGAGCACGCGGCGGCACTTGAGTGCCATCCGCTTGCGTAAACGCGCAGCAATCACCGATGACATAAATATGCTCATCTACACTGCTTTGTAAGTATTGATTTACCTCAATTTGATTATTGCGAGTAAGCTCGAACAGCCCAATCTCTCTAATAAAGTCAGGTGCTTTTACCCCCGCAGCCCACACCTTGATGTCTGCCTTTAGCTGTTCGTCTTCTTTAGTGATAAAACTGTCTTCAGTTGCCTGCTTTACCTGAGTGCCTTCTCGCACCGTGACACCTAGCTTCACAAGCTCCCGTTTAGCTGAATTGGCAATACGCTCAGGTAGTGCTGGTAATATTCGAGGACCTGCTTCTATTAAATCAATACGAAGGCGTTTGGCAGTCATTTTACTCAGCCCGTACATTTTCAACATGTCAGACACATGATACAGTTCAGCTGAAAGCTCAACGCCTGTGGCACCACCACCAACAATGCCAATAGTTAACGAATGTTTCGGGTCATCGTCTTGGTGTAAGCGTGTAAAGTTATCGAGAAGTGCATGCTGAAATCGCTCAGCCTGCTGATTTGAATCGAGAAAGAAGCAATGCTCCTTGACCCCCGGCGTATTAAAATCATTGCTAATACTACCAATGGCAAGCACTAAATAGTCATAGTTGACTTGTCGCTCTGGGAGAATACGATGACCGAGTTCCTCTTTTAGCTCACTCAGCGTGATGGTGTTATTGGTGGAGTCTACATGGCAAAAACTGCCGAGTTGAAACTGATAATAATGCTTTGCTGCATGAGCAGAATAAACAACACCATCTAAGTCAGCGTCTATAGACCCTGTCGCGACTTCATGAAGCAGCGGTTTCCAAATATGGCTGCGATTTTTATCAATTAATAAGATTTCTGCTTGGCATTTTTTCCCGAGTTTGTGTCCTAGTTGTGTTGCCAGTTCTAAACCACCAGCACCACCACCGACTATCACGATTTTAGGAAGTTGCGTATTCATCATGTTGCCCTTAAAAGTATAATACTTAAGTACTCTAGGGTCTTTGAAAAGCACTTAGGTATTTCAAATCCATCATGAAATACCTTGTCTGGCAACGCCTTCAATTATGCGCTTTTTTAGTCCGTTTGTCAGTAATACTTAGTCACTACATAGTGCTAGTCGTTATATAGCGTTGACTCGCAAACCTCACTTTTTCCATGACATACCAAACCCGAAGCTCCCCTCCTTAAACTGTATCAAACAATAAATTAAACACTGTAAGATCTTGTAATAGAAAAGAAGCAATAATATAAATAAATTATTAACAACAAACACAGCTAGCAACAATAATGATGTATCAATAACATAACGACAAGGATCTGAATAATGACTACACCTAACCTAGGTAGAATTGCGGTAAATAAAACAACGTTACTAATGCTGAGAAAAAAAAGCCCTAAGTAGAGAGAAGCTTGCTGAAAACTGTACAAACCAACGCTTCCCAGTATCGGTTTCCACAATAAAACGAGCAGAATCTGGTAATCGAGTACTCTGCAGAACTATTCAAAATTTAGCAAAGTATTTCCAAGTCAGTATTGATACATTAATCGATCAAGCTGAATCTCCTTTATGGCTATATAGCTATTTGTTAAACGACGAGCCCACTCCATTATATGGAAGAGAATGGGAGCTTAATCAATTACATATCATTTTTAGTAGAGCGGTGGCGTTATCTAGCGCTCAAACCATCTTACTACAGGGTATGACAGGAATAGGTAAAAGCGCGTTACTCAATGCCTTTATTTGCCACTTAAAAAGAGCGGAGAAAAACTACCTCCTATTTAGCACTAACTCCTGCTTAAATCACAACAACCCTCACTTTTTTGTTGCCAATTTTGTTCGCTCATTATTACTTGTTAAGGCACATAGTGAAGTAGAGATAGGCCATCAAATAGACCTCGTTTCTAGCACACCGCTGAGCGCAATTCGTATGCGTCAATGGGCGGACTTGTCTTTAAGCCTTGCGCACAAGCAGACGCTTCGTCAATTTTCAGACGAGCGCTTAAGGTTGCTTGATAAAACGGTTGTCAGTGATCTACTGGAATATCTCGATCACAAAAAAGTGCAAGCGATCTTGATAGACGATGCACACACTCTAAGCGAGCAAAGCAGGTACTTTTTGAGCATACTTACACAAGTCCAATGTCATTTTGGTATTTTATTTATCCTGTCTGCCCAGAAAAAAAATGCTTTTACTCATCCTCCCAAATGGCTCTCCTCTGCACATATTATCTATCTAAAGCCACTAGATATCAGTTCGATGCAGCAACTAGCACATCACACATTATTGAGCCGAGATATGCTTCCGTGCAAACATCAACATAGAACAGCTATTGCCTTAAAACGGGCATGTGGTAACCCATTATTTTTAATTCAACTACTTTGTGCCACCCATCCCCAGTCAGAACTTCCTGAAACCCTACAGCAACTTACTCAACACTGCCTCAACTCGATGCCATGTGAAGTTGTAAATACTCTTAAGTTTGCAGCGCGAATTGGGCAACACTTCGATACGAAACAACTTCACCAATTTAATGAACATAGAAAAATTCGTGCTCCCCTGTGTGTATTACACAAAATGTTGAGCAGTGGATTGATAACCCAAGACGCTGAACACTACAGTTTTGTGCACCCTCTCGTATGGGAGTCTCTGAGAAGTCACGCAAAAGATTTAGAACTAGATTGGTATAAACACCATCAATCGAATACACAAAACCAAGTGACCCGTATCTGAGCCAATATCCGAGTCAAAATATCCATATCGTTTCCTTGACCCCATAACATGCCATTCAAATGAACCTTGAATGGCATGTTTTCTGCAACATGAGAAATAAGGAAACACCATGTCCACACTCGTAAAATTAACACCTTCAGCACAACCTTGGATTGGCAGTAGTGATGTACTTTTCAAACTGAAACAGCAAATTCAGCATTTAGCACAATGTGATTTACCCATACATATTGTTGGTCAACCCGGTTCTGGGAAGCATTTAGCCGCTTGCCATATTCATGAGCTGAGTAAATCGCATTCTGAAGATATGATTGTATCGTGTGTAAACCATTGGCAAGGTCAATGCGCAGCAACCCTATTGGAAGAGCTTGTCAACCGAGCTCAAAGCGGTACTATTTACCTCAAAAATATCGACGCACTGACTCAAGTGCAGGCCGAGTCAATCAAAGACTACTGGCTCACCCTTTCCCCGCAGTCTCCCGCGCCACGATTAATCACCTCAACTAGCGCGGAAAAACAAACCTCTGCAGACACACACATGCAGTCCGACTCCTTTTTGAGTTGGTTGCATTATCATTGTCTTGAGCTACCCATACCTCCTCTTTACAACCGTAAAGAAGACATCATTGCCTTAATAAACCACTACAAACATACTTGTAAACATCTCGCCAAACTGCAATTTCAAGGACCTGCGCTAGAAGTCTTAACCAGTTATGATTGGCCACATAACGTAAAACAGCTCAAACGTTGTTTAGACAAACTGACGTTCTTATGTGAGCAACCTGAAATCACTAAACAGACTCTGTTGACTCTATTCCCCGCAATGGAAAATAAACCCGCACCAACTAAGGGTAACCTTATCCCACTAATACAAGCTGAAAGCGATTTCACCCAAGCCATGCAAACACTGATAGCCTGCGATGATGAACACAGTTATACCCCTTCAGAGAATCTTGATGGAGCCGACTTTACTCCGTTATCACAGCTAAAGCCTGTCAATAAACCTCATCCCGCTTTAGCAAGAGCACTGCAATATATTGATGACAACTTTAAGAAGCCACTGAGCCTAAGCGAGGTCGCCAGTTATGCGTGCGTCAGCCCTTCTCATCTCTCGTTCTTATTCAAACGTTATGTTGGACAGTCATTTAAACAAACTTTGCTGCGGATAAGGATCAAGACAGCAATGACGCTTTTGCGTGAAGACCCTTATAGTCAAGTGACTGAGGTATGTGACGATGTCGGCTTCTCCGATCTGAGCTTTTTTGTTAGAAAGTTTAAGTCTGTCGTTGGCGTCAGCCCCGGTGCCTATCGAGATCACCGTACAAAACACTGAATAACGGTACAACCGTGTGCTGAATGCCCCTCTCGTGTTCAGCACTTAGTTATCTATAGCTATGGTTAGAATATTTCTTAGCGACCAGATTCAATTTTTGGTATTTCACCTCTGGTGATTCAGATAAATCTACCAAGTAGTTCCTGAGTTATACCAACAATTATGCGAAGTACTGCCAATTCTAACCCTCCTGCGTTTCCTATACTAACCTCAGTGTTTAGGAAGCTCCATCTAGCTTGTTAGACCTAAGCACCACTCATATTTTTTATTCGTCAAACTTAAAGCTAAAAAGGTGGAATTATGGCATTTCCAACAGCAGTAAACGATCAAATTACCGACTCGGTCACTCAGGCAAACGTAAAGGTATTAGGCGACGCTCCAGCGATGTCTATGGGTAACTTATTTCAAGCTACCTCTCAGGCATTAGCTAACGCGGCGCACAATGCGACATCAGCTCAACAACAAGCTGCAATGACAGCGCAAGCGGCAACAACGATGGGGGTGACTACTTTATATTCTATTGACACCGCAACCACAGGTATTGCAACAAAAAGTATTCTTCAACCACAAAAACAGCCGGTTGCTGGATTAGGTTAATTCTCGGCTCCCCGATACTTGTTCAACATCGCGCACAGCAGCGACTCAACGAAGACGCTTATCTGGGAATGTGAGATACCTACAAATACAGCTAACGATATTTAGGCTGAACTTGTTAACGACAATAAGGATAACACTATGGCTTTTCCAACCGCTGTAAATAGTCAAATTACAGACTCTGTTACACAAGCCAATGTACAGGTGCTAGGCGATGCGCCTTCTATCGCTATGGGAAACCTCTTTCAGGCAACTTCTCAGGCATTGGCGAACGCGGCTCACAACGCAACGGCCGCACAACAACAGGCAAATATTACTGCGCAAGCAGTAACAACAATGGGCGTAAATTTACTTTACTCCATTGACACTGCAACGACTGGCATCGCGACAAGTAAGATTTTTGCATAACGTACTCGGTTCAGTCACAAACTAACGGGCTTTAAAGCCTAGACATTTACTACTTTAAAAGGAAGATAGTTATGGCATTTCCAACAGCTGTAAACAGTCAGATCACTGACTCAGTCTCACAAGTGAATACGAAAGTACTCGGTGACGCACCTGCTGTGGCAACAGGTAACTTTATGATTGCTACTAGCCAAGCACTCTCAAACGCTGCACACAATGCAACAACTGGACAGCAAAATAATAATGTGACTGCTCAAGCCGCATTGGTGCAAGGCGTAGATACCCTAATGAGTATCAATACGGCAACTACGGCGGAAGGCATCACTAAAGTCTACCGTTAAGTGCTAAGTCGTACTGATGGCTCCAACATCAGTACGACTTTACTCACCAAGACTTAAGTGCTGCTAAATTGGAGAAATACCATGTTACCCCTTGTCGAAGCACAAACTTTTTCGCTCGGTGTAGCCGCCATCACAATGGGAAACTCTATCTCTTTATTGATGGATAACGCCGTGCAGAACGAAGCTCGAGGTCAGATGATATCCAATGCGAGTGTAGCACAGTGCTGTGCACTCATTATCAGCTCTGGCGTGGCTTCTGTTAAACCAGGATAAGAAAGGAATTAGCAAAATGAGTACAGTAAACGACCAAATCTCAGATTCAGTGAATCAAGTTAATACCCTATTAACGGGCTCTGCTCCAATGCAATCAATGGGCATGCTCAATATTGCGGCAACCGAAACCATGGGGATGTCGATGTATAACGCCGTCACTGCACAGCAAAATGCTCAAACTTCAGCTTCTGCTGCTGCGGCGGCGAGCTGTGCAAAAATGCTACAGCAATCACCGCCCAAACCAGAAAAACCCATAACGCCTGAAGAACAACTGGATCTAAGCAAAATTGAAGAGGTAGTACAAAAACTCCTGCACCAATACCTCGACCCTGATAGCAAAAAAAGCACCTAGAGGTAAACCCAACATAACTTAAATTAACCGAGGCAAAGCATATGAATGAGTTAACAAATGTCGGGCCATCAACACAAGCGACGCTTGATATCATCAAAAATGCCAGCTTAAGCGGCGAGCTAAATAAACTCTCTGGTGCCGGTAAGGCTTATCAGTCAGTTTCTCAATCAACGGCAATTGCAATTCAAGATGCAACCGACAACCTAAGAAATATCAATACCATGGCGACTACCGCAATGGGGGTTGCGATTTCACAAATGCTGGCGACTGGTAAGGTCGAAGAATACAACAGTATCATCGAAGCGGCTAACAAGATGGTTGAAAATGGTACGAAAAACTTTGGCGATGTCGGTAGTTCTGCCAGTGATCTACTCAATAATTTTCCAAGTGGTGGAAGCTAATGGGGGCTCACGTCACTGACGCTGGCACGGGAGGCAAACATGACGATCGTAGTGAATAACACAGAAATTGAACAGTTGGCGCAATTTTCCGACAAAACGCAAACCTTGATCCAATTTTTAAATCAGGGAAAAGAGAGTGTCAACGCCCTCATACAACAGAGCGAGATAATGCGCTTTTCGTCAGAAGCGCAATTTATCGAGCAGCTTTACTTGGGATTGATGAATTCAACGTTGATCTACTTACATCATATTCCCATTTCAATCGATGTGAAAAAACTACTCGAGTTGACTACTAATGATCTCAGAGACCTCGCGACCTTGAGCAATCGAGACTCTGAAAAAGGCAAAGCAATTTTAGCTGATCTATTAACCAAATACCGTCTGTTAGATAGTACGATTCTGAACAAAATTGCACTGTTTTATCGACGTTATAACTTGAGTTACCATGCTCTGGGTTGGAGCGCCTCATTTAAGGATCAACTCAACTTATACCATGTTATTTGTTATTGTGAGCGTTACTATGAACTATCAAATCAAACCGTTATCCCAGCGTGCCAATGGGCAACTCAGCAAGCACAAAATCTAAGTGAATTTGCTCGATATTTATGTATTTACCTTGAGTGGAAAAAGCGCTCACCAAGTCCTATTAGTGCGCTAAATGACGCAATTACTACCCTCTCTCCGGTGGTTAATGCCAACTTAGATTCTCCTGTGGTCACCTACGAACTTCAAGCTATTGATCTACACAATGCGATTAAGCAATGGCATGAAAGTGGAAAATATCTGGGCTTTAGCAGTTTCAGCGCAGGCTTACTTAATATCGTGCTTAACATAGACCTAGGTAAGGGCGATTTAGTGCAAGCTGCAAATGACTATCTTGAAACGCTTCAACATACGCTAATCAACTCATTAGCAAAAGACAGCTATGTCTGTCAGGCCGGCCAGTGCCGGCACTATTTATATGACCTATATCACAGCGAAGCGTTGCTTGATGTTGATAGCCAAGGGTGTCTGAGTGTGCAAAATCACTGGCCGCTGGTTGCATAATAAGAGGACTGAACAATGAATACCAAAAATCAAAAGGTTACAGCGCTTGGTGAACTCTCTCAAGCCGTTATGCCGAAACAAATGAATAGCATTTTAGCCGACATTGATACCATGCTTAATCGCGCACAACACACTATAGATATGTCATTACAGCAATCTTCACAGCTAATTGAACAGTCTCGTCAACATCTCGCCAGCATTCATAATGCGCTCGAGAGTGAGACTCAAATAAACCAATCTGACGCTCACGAAACGCCCTACCAAGATACATTACTGCAAGCGCAAGTAACACAATTAGAGGACCAGCAAGCACAGATAGAGCAAGTATATACGGAGCAGGAAGTCGCAGCTCGCCAAAGTGCTGAGGCCGCACAACAAGCGATGGAAGAAACGCTAAAAAACATGGAAAAGCAGCTAATGCATCAAAATCAAGTCTTTCAACATGATGTAATGCAGCGCAGTGCTGACACGCAAGGCGAATAAAACAAGTTGCAGGGAGCCTGACCACAATGATCCAAATAGATTGTAAACCTATAGCCTGGTTACCAGACGAAGACGTAAAAATTGCAGCAGCAAATAAACAGATGCAAGCACTCATGGCGCGCCTGGTAGACGCACCTAAATATCATACGCTGACAATTGAAGATAGAAAGCAGCTAGTAAGCGAGGGCTACGCTCCTGACTTAGTAAATAACCTAGTATTTATCACGCTCAGGCTGACAGGCTTAACAGAAGACTTGGTTAATGTGGGGTTTAACTATGCCGCTTTTGATACAGCGCTATTTGCATCCGATCATTTGAAAGCTCACTTGCAACAACTCAGTAATGGCTGCTGTGCCTATTGCGAAAGCTATTTATTAGCGACAAACTCCGGCGAAGTTGGCCACTTCAGGCCTGTTGAGTTACTGGAAAGACCGGTTTCAACACATTTAGACGTAGTGGCGACCTGCTCGCCGTACTTTTCATTGGCATATGATCAAAACAACCTACTTTTTGTCTGTAATGCTTGTCACGAGCAATATAAAGGTGGTCAATTTCCACTTGTTGGCGAACGTGCGCCACTGATTAATATCGACCAAGAGCAGCCCTTACTAGTCTGCCCTTACCTAGAAGACCCAAGACAATTTGTCCGCTTTGACCCTCAATCAGGTCGAGCCTATGCCTTTGATGTTTTGTCTACTTTTTTGATGGACAGCAAATCTATCAGTCACAATGAAGCCGAGCAGCTTGTTTGGTCACAGCCCGAATTACTTCAAGAGTCACACGACTTGATGGAATCGCCTGCGTTTACGAGATGGCTTCAGTCATTAGACAAGGATAGCGCAATACAATTAACCAAAGGTCAAACTACGATTGAAATACTTGGTTTAAACCGCCCAGAGCTGGTTATTTCACGTCTGAACGCAATTGGCCAATTACATTTTGCTTATGAACGCTTTAAGTTAAGTAAAAATGACGATTTGCCAGCCTTTATTGACTCACTCCCGCTTTTGCAATACCGAAGTTTGGCTATAGATGCACTACACACTTGGCATAATCAACAGAGTCCTCAAGCAACCACAGACAATACCACGACTCACCAAAACCAGCCATCCAGTTTGCCATTTCCAAACTGGTTTCGAGCGTCATTACGCTATTGCGTGGAAGAGTCTAACCTTGCGGATAACCACAAACGAAACTTAGTTTTTCTCTCTGCCAACGATAGACTCTACGGTCAAAAGGCCAAAGAAAGATGTGTATTTCTGCCAGTAAACTGGAAACAGGACAAGCATAAGCTCATCAAAGTGCGCTCCCAACGCAATATTTGGGAAACTTCTTTATCTGAACTAGCTGACTCGCGGCCGCTAGAGCTCATCAATTTGTTTACTCATAACGATGTTTGGGTTGAAGGCCCATTCGAAGCACTACACAGTGCATAATTTAACCATTAGTAAGGATATTCCATCATGACCACTCAAAATGAACAATCCGTTCTCAATGCAGAACAACAAGCAATGCAAGCAGTATCACAAGCTGAGGTCGCTACGGCAGCTCAGTCCACAGGCTACGCTACGGCTACGCCTTATGAGGCTGAAAATATCGCGAACAACGCCGTCGTCGCAGCAGATCAGAGTGTCTATCAGCAAGCGTTTGATGCCCCTGCCACCTCAACCCCAGATGAAGCAGAGCAACAAGCAACCCGAGCTGTTGAAGCTACTGAATAAAAGTCACAAATACCCGGCTCAGTCGGGTATTTTTCATGCATACCTTCTTTCAATTTGCAGTAACCTTACGAATAAATACCAACGACTCCAGACTTTTTACCAATCGTTACCGCTATACCATGCCTATAGTAAAAGTATCCAACAAACACGAAACAACACGATGACATTTTATCAACTCAAGACCAGACAGCATCACACTACCGGAACGATAAGGCAGAGTCCTGCAAGTCAGCGAAAAGCGAAAAACGCTCCTCTTCAGAACTGCGCTTTACCAATACGCCTCAGACGGGGCATGGAAAAGCTCACCGGCGTTAATTTAGCCAATGTGCGAGTGCACTACAACTCGTCAAAGCCTTCAAGAGTACAAGCCCATGCATATGCTCAGGGTAAGGATATTTACTTGGCCCCAGGTCAAGAGAAACACCTTCCCCACGAGCTTGGTCATGTTGTTCAACAAGCGCTGGGGATAGTAAAGCCCACCACAGAGGTAAATGGCATAGCTGTAAATGACGACCCAACTCTGGAGCAGCAAGCAACGGACTGGGGAGAATTGGCACAGCGCTTAGGTAAAATTGAGTAGATACTCCAGTGACCCTCTAAATGCCGGTTAAGCAGTTCACCTATTTCATTAGGCAAGTTCGATACCTATGTAAATGAAATTGATAACCGCCATGGCCACTGATAATACATCGATGTTTGCATTAACGATAATCAAGGCTTCAGATTAAATGTTAAGACCTAATTTATAAGGAATAAGATATGTATACACACCTAGCTCAATCCCTAAAACGAGACCAAAAAGTGTCATCAAATATCAGTACTTCAAATACTGGCTGCTTTAGGTTTCAGCAGCCCGGTAAATTAAAAAGAGTATTCACTCCTAAGCCCACTAATAATATTCCTAGTACATTACAGAAAATGAACTTTGGGCCTGACACTGGCGCAGATAACGACGCTGAATTTTATCTTTATGAGCAAAAGAAACTGCAACGAGCTAGAGAGGCTGAACGCCTTGCCTATAGACAAAAGATAGATAAAGCAATCGAGGATCTAACTAAGCAATACAGTCGCTTAGCCAGTGGTAACTGGCCTGAGATGTTAAGAAATATGAAAAATGCTGTGCAAGACAAAGGCCCTGGTGATGGCGAGCCAAAGGTACTAATGCAAGCCGCAATCAATGAAATGATGAGTACTTATATAGGGGGCCCTGAAGACGGTAGGGAAAAATATATTGTTGGAAGCTCACTTAGAAGGTAGCGCTTTCAGATGAGTCGAACCAACTAAATATAGAGCACTACCTAGAATCTCATATAACTACGTCGCTGTAATTCTAATAACTTAGCGATAGCGCGGCTGTGATAATGCCATATACAAATTAAGAGGGTTTAAGATATGTATACACAAGTTGAGAAATCGAAAGAAAATAAAAATAGACTAGCAGTTAATTCAGTTGCTCAGAATAAAATCCATATTAAGCATGAGTTTGCGGATAATCGACGAAACGCTGTTGAACAAAAAAAGGTGAAAGAGTTGGAAAATTATAGTTCTCAAGAGCTGTTACTCGCTAACGAAGCAACTCAGAAGGCAAACTTATCACAGCCAATTCAACGCATGGGTCTCTTGCCGGTGTTAGGTGCTATATCCACGGCTGCATTGCTATACATGTTGCGCTACGATAGTAATGTGAGACAACAGAACTACACAAGCAAGGTAAAAAATATTCCAGTAGTGGCAAGTGAGATTTTCAACGACGCTGAACAGGCAAAACAAAAAGGAGAAGAGGTGGATCCAAATCTTCACCAAATTGTTACAGAAGGAGCTATAGAAGTACGAAACAGACAAATGGAAGATACGCGAGAGAAAATTACGCCTCTAGGAAGAATGTTATCTGTTTTTATGAAAAAGGAAGGGTTGACGATGAACCAATTAATGGAAAAGTATAAATCTAGATTTCCAGAAAAAAATGAAGAGGAAATTTTTAAGTTGATCATTGATTCTGCGGGTCGTTCAAATCCATCTTTAGCATCGAAATTTTTGGCCTCTCTTATGAAACCTAGACTCTAAAGGGGAATGTATCAAATAAGTTCAAACGTTGCCGTTCACAACGGCTAGCATCTGGGTCTAACACCCATTACAGGAGTTTGTCCTGTAGTCCTTTATAATACCAAACATCCGTAAACTGAACTAGTTTTCGCAAACAGATTATTTTTTCTCATAAGGAGCGATGATGTCTAAAACCATTACCTACTATAATTCAGGTGCTATTCCTTTGGCCAATGCCGGTGAGCTTCCTTACGATGTAGTAAACTTGGCGTTTTTATCTTCGGCTTCAAACAATCCGTTTAAGCTAATTTTAAGCGGTGCAATTGCTGCCACAGAGACCAGCTTCACAGCCCAAACGATAGAAGCGATACAAACCATGCAGCAAAATGGGCAAAGAGTATTGATCTCATTTGGTGGTGGCGATATGGATCACAACGTATATTACTCGTTATCTCAAGATCCAGACAAGCTGGCTGATTCCTTGGCGGGCTTTGTTAAAAATAATCATCTGGACGGCATTGATATCGACTATGAAGATAGTGCTGCATTTATCGCGAATGCAAGTTATGACGGCGTACAGTTTCTCGTATCATTAACACGGTCTCTGAGAAAACAACTGCCCTCACCCCGCTACTGTATTTCCCACGCCCCGCAACCTCCTTACCTAGAGCATGGTGGTTACATGGCAGGTTATCTTAAAATAGTCGAACAAGTTGGAGAGGATATTGACTGGTTAAACGTTCAGTTTTACAACAATCCACCTTGGAGCGCATGCCCAGATCAAATCGTTAGTTCCTATATGGACTATATCAAGCTACCGAATATGTCTGCGAAGAAAATTATTGCAGGGTTCCCTGTGACAGCACACGACGCAGGCTCTGGATACATGCCGGCAGAGACTATTATTCAAGCGGTTATTGACCCCATTCAAAACACCACTGAGCTGGGTGGTATTATGAACTGGCAGTTTTCAAGTGACGCAAATGGCGATTGGATTAAAACCATCAAAAATGCACTTAAAAACTGAATCTTGCTTCTATTCTTTGGCCGCCTTTGTCGGCCTTTCTTCCTACATTTACCTCAATAAAAGCGATAAAGTAAAATATACCAACCGAAAAATAACTTTTACCAAGTTGGTAAAACCAGCCTCTCTTATAGTTAATTCAACCAATTTATCTATTTGGTTGCTTTCACCCTGAATTAATTAAACGCATTAAGTGAGACTAGATTATGAACGCCAAAAAACCTTTAGGTTCAAAAGACGATCCAAGTTATGTCAGAGTAACGAATATGCCAGATCCCAATCTGGCCTACTCCAGTGTTGCCCACCCAGGTGCAAAAGGCTTTATTTATAACGGTACCATGAAGCCAAGTGTCGCAGACAAATATAAAGGCGAAGGTTATAGCTTTTGTATGCGCAACCTTAACACACAAGACAATGAGTGGGATGTTGCGCTAACGGCTCAAGAAACCGACAGAATTACGGGCACCAGTGACAAGCACGGATACGCGCTGGCATTGATGCCGATGTTTATCCTCAATGTGTCTTCTATCAATAACACAAATAACAATCCTCTTGATATAGCTAACAACGTTCTTGACCTGTTAAATAGCGCCTCTATTCCTATCGGTACGACAGTTTGGCTACAGCTAAAAGACAATGACAATGGTGCTAAATCTGATCAAATACAAGAAATTGAACACTATATATTTCAGTCAGGTTATTCAATAGGTATTTTAGGCGATGAGGTGCAGCTACAGCAGCAAACTAACGGCCGTGTACTTGAATCAACTTATACTCCATTTGAAGAATCAAACAGTGGCACCACAATACGCACAATTATGATTGGCGAAAACTCAGGTACTTACCCAATTTACTGGGCACTTCAATGATCTTTATGTAAAGACTGAGCAGGATAACCAACTCGCCTGCTCTTTTACGTAACCAACCACCTCTTAAATAAAAGAACCTGCAGCAATTAGTCTGTTATACCAACATAATCCCTAAAGTTGCCAATCAGATTCGCAGCCGTACAAACTACACTGTGGAACGCTTATTTAGAAAATAAGGAAGTAAAATGTGGCAATCTAACTTTGAGCCTTTAGCTCAAACTCCTTCCAAAGCGGCTTTAAATGCCAAAGACGTAGAACAAGAGTGCGACTGGCTGCAGCATGCTATTCAATATCGTGTGTCACATTACTTTGGACAGTCACTCGAGAATACTGAGCAAGAATTTCCACTGCCACCTACGCTAGATAACTCAGACTCTCAATTTGCGGACTTTATTACCCGCAGCAAGCCAAACCTGATTGAAAGATTATTAATTATTCTAGCATTTGTTCCGGTTATCAAAGCCCCTGTACTCGACATTTTCCTGTCAATCAACGAACAAACAAACCGCCCTTTCAGTGAGTTTGGTATACAAGAATCTCAAGGGCAGATATTCACAACGGGGATCACGGCGGCATTCATTCTTGACGGAAATAATCTCAACACGGAGTTTGATGTCCTTCAAACGCTCCACTCCAGCCAATTGCTTAACCTTATGGTGGACAGTCATCGAGAATCTGAGGGTATATCACGATTAAACATCCCCCTGGTTCTTAAACCCGAGTTTATACAAATGTTCACTACTGCAGAGCCATATCGGCCAGAAACAAGTCATCAGTTTCCTGCAACCCAAGTAAACACAGCACTTGAATGGGATGATGTAAAGCTACCAGATACCACTCGTCATCAGCTAAACGAAATTATTACTTGGGTTCAATATGGCAAGACACTACAAACGCAATGGAAAATTGGTAAACAACTCCGCCCCGGTTACCGTGCACTGTTTTACGGCCCTCCCGGAACAGGAAAAACCCTAACGGCGAGCGTACTTGGAAAAATACTAGATAAATCAGTCTATAAGGTCGATTTATCGCTGATCACCTCAAAGTACATTGGAGAAACAGAGAAAAACCTTGAACAGCTGTTTAGCCTTGCAGAGCATCGTGACTGGATCCTTTTCTTTGATGAAGCGGACGCGCTTTTCACTAAGCGCTTAAAAACCACCTCTTCTAACGATCAGTTTGCTAATCAAAATGTCGCCTATCTGCTGCAGCGTATTGAAAGCTTTAGCGGTGTGGTGATCTTAGCTTCAAACTATAAAGATAATATCGACGACGCGTTTTTTCGCCGATTTGAATCGATTGTCCAATTTCAAGCACCAAGGGCTGCACAGCGACTGGAAATTTGGCAAAGCGGACTTTGTCACCAATCTAGCCTGTCAAGCAACGTATGCTTAAACAAACTTGCAGAGCAATATCCACTAAGTGGAGCAGATATTATCAATGTATTACGCTTTGTATCATTAAGATTGCTCAGCGAAGCGCGCACAGAGATATCCATGACGGATATTCGTGAGGGCATAAGTCGACTTTCTGAGCATCAAACTCAACTTAGGTGGTGATCTCTTCACACTCACACCTTTTACTTTTTCACAGACTGGTTAAACTCACAATTTGCAAACATCATAACTTCTACCAAGTTGGTAAAAGCGGCCCGCGATATAGTTAAAAATGCCAACTCAGTTGGAAATGTCAATTTATGCCCACTTTATCAAAAGTGGTTTAGTCAGCAGGTGACTGAGCTAAGGGGCAAGTTCGCTGTGAATCAAAAGCTGACAGCGAATAAAGCATTCCTTAGCTGATAAACGAGTTGTAGCTTAAACCTTTTGATGGACAGGCATAGCTAATGACTAACCCCATTGCGAGGAAAGTATGGAGCTCTCACGATGGGGTTATTTTTACACCGTCAATACCAGCCTTAGCTCAATCGTACAGCCGCAATGCGTAAAAACCACCAAACACTGTTAAATATTGCGCGCTTGAAAGTCGTCTAATCTACCATAAAAACAGTTAGTTAAACCAAAACATCTGTGACGGAGCGGGCTACATTATTCTTTAGTTAATAACGCTAAAAAGCAACTAACCATTAAGGAAAAAATTATGGCATTTCCAACTTCTGTAAACGATCAAATCACTGACTCAGTCACCCAAGCAAACGTAAAAGTACTAGGTGATGCTCCAGCAATGTCAATGGGTAACTTGTTCCAAGCAACTTCACAAGCGCTTGCAAACGCAGCTCATAATGCAACCACAGCTCAGCAGCAAATGGCTGTTACTGCTCAAGCTGCCACCACTATGGGTGTTACAACCCTCTATTCGATAGACACAGCAACTACAGGTATTGCAACGAAGAAGATCCTTGCAAGTAGTTAACATCAAAGTGAAGTGCTGTGCTCCATCAGCACTTCCTCATCAAAAAAGAGAATAATATGAGCGAATTACACCCTGAGGTCACCTCAGCAGATCCCGCAATTTGCAGTTCTAAAAAAGCTGAAACACAAGATAGCCAAACTTGTGACTCAGACACTTTTGGCATAGCGCCGGTAGAAACAAACGATGCTAGGCTACCGAGCACCCCGCAAGACCTTGACTCATCCGAGCAAATGCAAGCGCAGGAAATTCAGCATCCTACTTCCGTGCAATGCGCCGCTTTTGACTACATTTATGCAGTGGGCCAAGTAGAAATAGTCTTTCCTAATGAGGGAATAGAAAAGCAATTTTTACAAGCCGCAATGGAGCTCGCAGTCGATGAAAGAGCCTATTACGAAGTTTTCACTAATAAATCATTGCCGATTGGGGATCCTAACAGAGACAAGTATCTTTATCTTGCTGAGCAAGTTTCTTGGATTTTAGTCATTCAAAAACAGCTAAGTTACCACTTAACTCCCGCGACAAAAGTCGAGTTAGAAGCGCTAATTGAAGCGCTACAGCCACCTAAAGATACACTGGAGCTTGTGTATACTTGTGTCATTGGCCATTCCTCTAATAACCACGACACCAATTTAGCTGAGATAGCTTGTCATCAGGTATATCATCAAACATTGTCAGAGCTGCATAATACAATTCAAAAAATTTCCAGTGCGGAAACCAATGCCATTCAAGATGTGATAAAAGCACTAGAAGTCGAACCAAATGCAGGCCGTGATGACTTTGATAGAGCTAAGAATTTTGTTGCATTTCGCTATCCAGATATCTACTTACAAACCCATAAAATGCGTCTTGGGTCCGCAACCCTGCCAAGTGCTTCTCTAACCGACATCACGTTTTCCCAATTTGACGCGGTGTCTGAACATAAGATTGTTGATATTACGCTAACCTATAAAGAAAACGCTTCTGCTAAACATCACTATTACTTTTGTCGTATCGACGTGAGTGGCTTGTATCCTTTTATCAATACAGAAATACAACAATTCCTCCCGCTGCTGAATACGATGCCACAAGATTAATGCAAAGGAAGGATAGAAATGAAGACCTCAATTCACAATGGTAAAACAGTGCCAATACAGTTTGCGCCTCATGACAACCATGATACATCTATTTATGCAATTGGTGTTATTCAACCAAGCTTTCCGACCTTAAACCTCGAAAAGCAATATGAAGCTGCTGCGTTGTCTATAAAGGCCAATCCCGAAGAGTTTTATAAAGTGTTCAACTATCGCGTAACCATGGACAATCAACCTCAGTTGAGTTACAGGCCAT
Source organism: Pseudoalteromonas sp. GCY (assembly GCF_016695175.1). Classification (NCBI taxonomy): domain Bacteria; kingdom Pseudomonadati; phylum Pseudomonadota; class Gammaproteobacteria; order Alteromonadales; family Pseudoalteromonadaceae; genus Pseudoalteromonas; species Pseudoalteromonas sp. GCY. The sequence continues at coordinate 1,811,297 of NZ_CP068023.1, read as the reverse complement.
TTTTATATTTAGCGCAGCAGGCAACATGGGTTCTTACCATAAACCTGGTAGACACTTACATCCTTGAGCCAGATACACCGACACAACTGAATGCACTGATCAATACAACAGAGCAAAAAAATACTTATGTGGTTATTGGCGAGCTAACAGGCGAACATGCCGCACAGCACTACGATGACATCGCTTTACCAACCGCCACGGTAAAGCACCTAATCGCAGTTACCGATATCCAAGTTCCAATACTCAAAGATGGTAAACCAGCCAATCAACAGCTTGAGCTGCCCGCACTTAAGCCTACTATTGGGTTAACTAAAAAAGACAGAGCCAGTAACTATTTTTTGAGTCACTTCTATCAAATCGTCGTTGATAGCAGCCAACACTTATTGATTAATGATATTCAAGCTATTCAATTGCAACAGATACACTCTGAACCAATGCGCCACGTTGTTGAGTTTATTCTGTGTAGTTCAGATCGTAGCCGCTATGCCTGTAATATCGACGTAACCAACCACTATCCTTTTGTTTCATCCAGACTAGCGCCATTTGCGAAAAGTATTTAGGGAGGCTTCATGAACCAATCATTATCCACTCAACAAAATTTGCCACTTAGTCAGAAGTTGGCCAACGATGAAACAAACTCAGAACCTTCAGTCGTATTCACAAACTTTGTCTATGCCGTTGGTGTGATAAATGCCCAATTTCCGACCCTTAATCTAGAAAAAGAGCTATATCAAAATAGCTTAATGGGCAACCAAGAAACACAGCTCCCCATGTTGGAGAACGTCAATGACGACATTGCGCTACGAAGGCTCAACAGGAATAAGCAACTTAATCAGGAGCTGTTTAAAGGCTTGAGTTTAGGTAAAAATCGTTACATCGCGCGCAGCATGAAATGGGTCTTGGACAATCGCTACATTGAGCAACTTTATACTTTACTCATTCCAACGGATGAACTGTTAACTCAATGTATTACCGCACTGGATCGAACAACAAATGGTGAAACCGGACAAGTAGTAATTATCGGCGAGATGCACTCACCAAACACAGTACTAGTTAGTGCAATCATTCCAGTGATGGTACTGCCATTTGGTGAGGTGTTGCACGGCGTCAAGGCAAATAACGATAAGTTTCAAAACCTTGTTACTGAAATAACTTCGCTCAATATATCTAGAGGTAATAGTGATGCAACACGCGCGTTAAACTATGTGTTATATAACAACCCTACAATATACCAACAGTCATTTCACCTTTACTACCAAAGCCGCCAAGATGGTCCTAATCCCAATGGTTATCAGCTAATCAATGTTGACGTCAATGTTAGCAACAGTGGAGATAGAGTTGCTGCAGATGTTATTTTTGTCTATCAAGGGATTAATACTGGCGCGATGCAGTTTTGGCGCAGTCGAGTAGATGTAACGGGTGAATATCCATTTGCCGTGTCGAATTGGGAACAATATTTACCGAGCAACCACAGTTAATACGATAAAATATGTAGTCTGTCTCAAAGCGTTGCCTGTCCACTGATTTTTATTATGATTACAACGATATATTGCAAAACTGCGCAGTTCTTTGCATAAGAACTGCGCAGAACGTTTGGCTATTGCTTTTCTATTTGGCCATCTTTCATCACAAAGGTGACGTTTTCCATCACACTAATGTCTTCTAGTGGGTTGCCTTTAACCGCAATAATGTCAGCAAGTTTGCCCACCTCAAGCGAGCCTAATTGTGTATTTTGCTTGAGTAACGTCGCCGAGTTAATAGTGGCAGCCTGTAAGGCTTGTAGTTCAGTCATGCCAAATTTCACCATGCGACTAAACTGCTTACCGTTGTCACCGTGAGGATAAACGCCAGCGTCAGAGCCAAACACCATATTCACGCCTGCTTTTACCGCTTTTATAAAACTGGCACGCTGAGTAGCACCGACTTTACGCTCTTTATCCAAGCTTTCAGGCAAAATACCTGCCTTTTCGCCCTCGCCAAGGATATATTCTGTATTGTAGATGTCCATAGAGAAATACGTGCCTTTGTCTTTGGCCAGTTGAATGGCTTCATCATCAACAAAACTCACGTGCTCTACCGAGTTCACACCCGCTTTAATTGCAGACTTGATACCATCAGTGCCATGCGCGTGGGCAGCAACTGTTAAGCCGCGTAAATGCGCTTCGGTCACAATAGCTGTCATTTCCTCTTGAGAATATTGCTGAGCACCCACCTTAGTGCCTTTAGATAGTACACCACCTGTTGCACAGAACTTGATTAAGTTAGCGCCATACTTAATATTTTCACGTACCTTTTGCCTTACTGCCCAAGGACCATCCGCAACCCCTTCTGAAAAGACTTTATGCTCATGGGTTAAGAGGTTGTTGTCACAATGACCGCCAGTGATCCCAAGAGAAGGTCCTGCTGCGTTTATACGTGGACCAGCTACGTCACCATCATAAATGGCATCTCTCAGCGCGATGTCAGCATAGCCAGCAGCACCGAGGTTACGAACAGACGTAAAGCCCGCATCTAGTGTGCGCTTGGCGTTTCTAACCCCAGTGATTGCCGCTCGAGGTGCAGTGCGTTGCAACCTTTTGTAGCCATGAACATGTGCGTCTGAAGTTAGGTGGACATGCATATCAAATAGACCGGGTAATAATGTGTGGCCGCTTAGGTCTATCACCTCAGCGCCTTTTGGATAGGCTTTACGATTTGATTTTCCGACTGAGATAATTTTATTGTCTTCAACGACCACAGTTGCAGGTGAGATAAGCTTGCCTGACACCACATCAATCGCAGAGTCAGCGTTTAAAACATACGTTTGCGCGTACACACTGCTTGAAACAAAGAGTGCCGTGCTCATCCATATTTTTTTATTCATGTTACTTCCTCATTTTTTGCTTGAGTGTAGAAAGAATATGACTTGCAAACAAATCGATCGCGACCAATAACTGTTCCCATTTCAAAAAAACTATTCTTTTCTGTCTATTATCACTTTGTTAAACCAGAATAATGCAACGGCGGTTATAAGTGCGATAGCCGCAAATAGCCCCCACATTAACTCTGGTGCCGCCATTTCTTGCACCAACACTTTATAGCTCCAACCAGATAAAAATCCAGCAAATAAGAAGCCCAGCGCCATAGAAACAAAGTAGTACCCCATATACAACGCAGCTTGAGATTGAGGCGCGATACTCGCGACATACTCTTGGCTTTTAGGAGAGGCAAGCATTTCACCAAGCGCGATAAGCAATATGACAGTGACAATGAGCTGACCGCTTAACCAGTCGCTATCGCTAAGTAATGCGATAAACGCAACCGCCATCACCAGTAAGCCAGTGACTAACACATAAAATGGTCTAAATCGCTGACAGAGAAAGCTCACCAAAATTTGTGCGACTACGATCGCTGCAAAGTCTAAATTAATGAGATACTCAGGGTTGATTTGACGATATTGTACGAGTTGTGCAGCAAGGGTTTGCGCTTGGTGCTGTGAAAGTGCCTGTCCATTATCGTGAAGCGCATTTAGGGTTTGCAGTATCAACTGTATTTGCTCATGCGGGACATTCACTTTGAGGTGAACCCATTCAAGCCTAATGGTTTCAATGGATACCGCGCCGCTTTCCTTAAGCTCATTGAACAGCGCAAAAATGGCAGCAGTTAACTTATCAATATCAACATGTGCTAAAAACGCGACGCCAGAATCGCCAAACCACGCCAATATATCTCGGGTATCTGCATAATCACGGATATACACAGGTAAAGTATAAAAAAGCTGATTATAAACAGTCCAAAAGCCTGCAAGGATCAGCAAATATAACGCAAACGGCAGGTTACTCACCTTCATCGGTTGTTGCCACCAAGCTTTATTTGGCGCTCGATTTATTAGAGTTCTGTCCCACATCCAGTTGATAAAGAACCAAATTGCAATCCAAGTAAACCCTTGACTGTAGTTAGCAAACCCAACTCCCGCTGACATCAAGAGCGCCAGTGCGACAAACAGCGTAAGTGCTAAACGTGTATTACCCAGCACCGACTGTGCAGTTTTTAATACTTGAGTAAGAGATTGCTTGGTTTTAGGCAATGTTTGCGGGTCTTTGTAAAATAACATCAAGGGAATAAAGTTTATGGCAATCCAAACCGCCGACATCATAAATACCGCATCCCAACTAATGGCGCGCATATATCCCGCAACCAATGGACCTAAAAATCCACCAATATTCACCATGGTATAAAAGATCCCAAATCCAAGACCACGATTACCATCGTTTGTACTGTGGCTTACGGTACCAACGACAACAGGTTTAAAGCAAGCAGCGCCCAGCGCAACAAAGCTCAGCGCAGCGAAAAACGGCCAAAAACTCTGTGCCTGTCCCAATAAATAATAGCTTGGCGTCATGACCAAAAATGCAAAAAAGAACATCTTTTTATACCCAACGCGATCTCCCAGCGCACCAGTTAAAACAGGCAAAAGATATAAAAAGAAGGGAATAATCCCCTGTACGGCGCCACGCTCTATATCAGTAAAGCCAATACCGCCTTGCGACTTTGGTGTTGTCATATAAATTGATGACACGGCGAAAAAGCCATACCAAGCGAGCCGTTCAAATATTTCCATGATATTCGCAATGTAAAAAGTTCGACCAAATCCGGAAGACGATTTTGACCAATTTGTCCCAGTGAGATCTGCTTCACACCACTGCTGCTGATTTTGCATAATGACAATACCTGTTATCTTTGTTATTTTATATTGCATACAATATACACAAATAATAACGAGAGAAAAGTATCATGTCTTTATTTTATCTATTCCATACCTTTTATCGTCGAATACCCTCTGTGCAAAAGCCCCGGCAAGTATTTGCTCCTCTAATTGCAATACTTGCTTTACTCAGCGGATGTAAAACTACTCGAAGCGATATTGTCGCTATACCAAGCCCCGCTGATATGCGCTCTGAAGTAAGCGTTAATGGCCGAGTTAGTACGTTGAAACACATCGATATCCAATATATTGGTAAACAAATTCCGCTCACTTATAGCGATGGAAAAATAGCTAACTCGCGGGGGTATGACTGGTGGGTGAGTAAACATTTTGCGTTAAAAAGTGACTTTCCTGAGGACAAAGTAAAACTCTATTTAGAATTACTAGAAATGTCTTACCCTCACTATGTTGAATTGTTTGGTATGGCACCCGCGGCGATTGATAAAAAGAGAATTGCTGTCGTCTATGGCAGTTCACGCCAACGCACAAAAGAAGCCATGCTGGACGATGGCTTTTTGCGAGGCGTACATAAAACGGCTGGCGGCGAAACCATGTTTTATAACCGTGCAGGGTACAACTTTCCGAGTCATCGCCAGCATCACCAGCGCTACATCGTGATCCATGAAACCATGCATGCGTTTCATATGGCACTGAACGGTCACTCAACTTGGGCACCCAATTGGATCACTGAGGGGATGGCAGATGCCATCGCAAGCCACGTATATGATCCAAATAAAAAGCAGCTAACTGTGATGGTTTTCGACCGTGCTCCAATGAATTATCTGCACTTAGGTTTACAGCAATATCACCAAAATGGACAGCCATCTTTCGAAGCAATCAATGATGACCCATCACTCAAACGCGGACTCAACTTTTTTATCGTGCATTTTTTATTGAGCGACCCTGAGCGATATCAATATTTTAAACGCTTTATCGGCAAATTAATGGACGCAAATCCTCACTCTGAAAACACCTTGTCAACTGCAAATGCACTCTTAAAACGGACCTTCCCCAATTGGCCCCAGCTTGAACAGCAGTTTGCAGCGTTTGTGCGCTCTGCCACGCCAAGTTTTTATATTGTCGATGGGCCTTGGGAGCAAAACGGTGCTGCATATTGGCTCAGAAATACCAAAAGCAAAGCACTTAATCGTCTTGACATTCATCCAAACTTTTCTTCTACACATGCCGTGATGGATTTTCCCGCACCAGATAAAACACCTCTAATCAACTCACTTGATGAGAATAGTGTTGCAGCACTAATCGACTTCGAGCCGGAGCAGATTAGACGTGGGGAAATTGGCTTTGCGTTAATCGCCGATTTAACAAACCAAAGCTTAGATGCGCGTCTTGGACGCTCTAAAGTTGAAGAAGTTGATTTTAGTAAAGACAACTTACTGCAATTTACCCTTCAAGAAGGAGTAAAGTTAACGGTCTCAAGCAATCAAGCATTGTTTTCCTCGAAGTCTATCGCACTGCTGCCGCAATTACGCATGGATATCAAGCAATATCATAAACTTGCGCTCACGCTTTCAAAACAGGACGATGCACTAGTTATTAAAATGAAAACACAATACCATGAGCAACTGGCTAGGTTACAATTGAGCCAAATCGACATTTCAGCGCTTAGCTTGCAAAAAATCAGTCTTCTTGGCCGAAATAATAATCATAGAATAGCGCCCTACTTTGCCGCGCATGATTACTTGATCACGAATGAACACACCACTAATCCCTGGCACTTTAAAGGTGCATCGCTACTTCGCAGAGCCTTTAACACCTGTGTGGAATATAGCGCTCAGTTAAGTGACTGTATGACCACACTTCGCGAAATATTTAGCAAACAGAAATCAAGGACAGTCACTCAAACTGAGAATAAAATCCTCGACCGCTTGATGCAAAATTGGCAATCAACACTTGGCGACGAAGCACTCTTTACGTTAAGTGGTATCAACACTCAGGGCTACTTTTCTGATGGAATGCACTATCTTTACGTCAACAATCCCAGTATCCATGATATTGCGCTAACTTACAGTAACTACATAAAAATTCTAGCTTCAGGTGAACACCGTGTTCTATTGCCAAAACACACCTTTCAGAACTTAGTGATTAGTTGGAACGGACTAACACAACATAAGCCTCTTCGAACGCCAGAGAAACCTTTTGATGGGGTAAAAATGGAAGTAACTATTCGTGAAAATATAACCATTACGCTAACCGGTCCCTATTCAGGTGCATCGAGTGGCGCCTTACGCGTCGATTTTACCCCATTTCAATCATTTAAAAATGAAGGTTCACTTTGGCAGCAGCCTGTTACTTTCTTACCTTATCAAACACAAGTAATTGAAGTAGATAAGTTACAAGGATTAAAAAATGGATTACTTGAGATTACAGGTGAGTTTGACATTGATGGTGAGCCAATTAGGCTAGTTAAAATAATCAATTTGTAGAAACAATTAATTGGGAATCTACAAAGCCAAATAAAGTAGAAACGACGGTTTTTTGCAAATAAGATTAAGTGTTTCATACAACATACACGACTAACTGCTCCCTCAACCTGAGCGAGCAGCTAGACACTTACAATCCATATTAAATTGGCCATCTACGTTAATTCATATTACGTAAAAAGTCGCTGGCTTTGCGAAATATTACTTCGTCGCCTTAAATTGCGATGCTCACAATAAGCCTCTATCGAATCTGCTCTACCGATCGCACCGTGAAAGGTTTGCTCAAGCTGGGTAGTAAGTTTAAACCAATTACATGCTTTTAGACCTAATTGTTCCAAAATAGGTTTTTGACGCGGATCGATAAACCCGGGTTTATCAGCACGAATGCATCTTCCTGTAGAATCAACTAAGTCTAGATATGACCGTAATTCAAAAGGAATTCCTTTGTGCACATGTCTTTTGGTATTTCCTAAAAACCGCGCTAGATACTTTGGCTGCTTGCATCTTTTTGCAAACTCACACCTAAGCTTTATGCTGGTATGCTCTGAATCTTCGAGGTTACTAGCTAATTCTGCACGAATTGGGTTTAAGTCTACGTAAGCCATGCATGCTAACAAGGCTGAAGCATCAAGCAAGGCCTGAGATTTAAATCGCCCTTCCCAAAAGTGTCCGGTACATTCATCCTCTTGATTAGCACGTCGAGCGATGTGCTCATTGAGCCCTCTCATAAACCAGCTAATACTCGCTAAGCGGCTTCTATATTCATTTATTTCTTTGCTCAATACACCTTTTTGCCCCTCATTTAAGCATTCACCTTGCAGGAACTGCTGAGCGTGTGAAGATATCTTATAAAGCTTGCTCCAGCGTAGCAAAATAGCTTTATCATTGAGTCTTTGTGCTTTTTGATCATCGATATACAACACCACATGGGTGTGATTAGGCATTACCGCATAAGCACAGACATCCAGGCAAAATATTTTGGATAGAAAGAGCAATCGCATTTCAACCTAGGCCCGCCGATGCTCATAAGATTTGCCAGTCAACATATCTTCACCGCACAAAAAGGCGCGGCGGACGCAACGTGATACACAATGATAATAACGTGTATCTGACAAGTTGATTTGATACTTCCTTGCTAATCCCATTGTTCACTCCTTGAACATGCAAATGCTAATTGAAGAAATTAAAGCTTAGACACATGCCTTAAATTTGTAAACATCAACATAAATGTGCCTGTCCTTAAAACTTATAACTAGATAAACACCAATCTCGCATCCTGAGATGACCAGTGCGCCTACGTAGTGTAGGTAAGCACAAATAGCGAGCTATCGGAATTAAATGTTAGCAGTTAGTTCTAACACTAACAGCTATAACGATATGATTTATTCGAGCTTTAGTTAATTAAAGTGGATGTCCTTTAAAGTGCGCTTTACAAATGGTGCTTTAGCTTTTCCGTACTCATCTTGAGAGGCTATACCTTGCGCTATTACTAACCGCTTCTGAGCTTCATACTCCGCACGCGCGTCAGGATTGCTAAGCATATAAGCTTTAAATTTTTCTTGTTTTATATGTTCTTCACTCCCTTTTTCAATAGCATGAGCATGCACTTGAAACAACTCACTTTGATACATCACCGCGATGTCTTTTCTCGGACGGGTATCAGGAAATGGATTATCGCTGTGCTGATCTTTAAAGCCTAACTTTTTCAGATGTCCAACAGCTTGAGTTAATTGCCCGGGTTTGTATAACACAGAGATATCGATGATCCCTTTGCCGGCAACCTTAAAAGAGCTAGAACCAAAGTGTAGAAATTCAAGTTCAGGGTGTGCTAGTGCCACCATCACTTCTTCTGCAACTTCAACAAATACTTCACGCCATGGATTAAAGCTAGCTGAGACTAATTGGTAAGGAACGAATTCAATTTTTGACATGCCTGTCCTTTTAAATTTTTATATAAAGTAGTTAGAACCAATAAACGGGGTAATGCCGCTTGGGGTTGCGCGACATGTTGTTCACAGACAACGCGACCAATAACATCAGTACAGCCCCCACTAACACCGGATAAAATGCATACATATATCCCAAGTTATGAACGGACTCACCACCTATAATAGCGATTAGCGCAGTCGCTCCACCGGGTGGATGCAAAGTTCGAGTAATGTGCATCACGACAATAGAAAGCGATACGGCAAGCGGTGCTGTAAACAGACTCTCTTCTCCAAGCAAAATGAAAATGCTGACGCCGAGTAAGGCTGAAAAGAAATGCCCGCCCAGTAAATTCCTTGGTTGAGAGAACTCCGCCATCGGAGCACCATAGAGTAAAACGGCAGTTGCACCAAAAGAGCCGATGAGCAATGCGCTGCCAACACCAAATGGTAAAGCGAGGTTCGAAATCACCGTAATCAACAAGATCCCCACCATTGCACCAACCCATGACCAAAGGATTTTCTTAAGCGGTTTTCTCGGAGGGCACACACCTTTGGAGGCCATTCTTTTAAAGTAAACTTTCATGCTATCTAACAATCTTCGAGATTTTTCAGTGCCATTTTGCCAACGTTTGTATCGCGTGTATCGCCCGTTTAGCATCATTTACGGGTACGAAAATATGATCATGATAGAAGCCAGCAATTACATTCGCGCTAATATCAACATTTTTCAGTGCATTAGAAAATGCAGCAGTTAACCCCACGGCTTCTAAGCTCGAATGCACTTGCAAAGTAATTTTATTCATCACACAGCTGTAATCCAATCCATGTTCGTCTGCCATTTGCTTGGTGACCACCAGCGTTAACCCTTCGCGCTCCACAAAGGTCGCAATTGGATTGAAAATTACGCACTCAGCAAGGCTTTTTTGCACTGTACAAAATACATAAGGTGTTTCATCAAGCGTCGGCGAAATGTCTTTTAATAACTGCGATAAATCACTAATACCCGTCACAAATTACCTCCCGATGTTGTTGATAAATCGCGGCTAGGCTCAAATGCATCGTAACGAGGAAGCGGCGCATCTAAGTCGTCCCAATTGGCTTTTGAAGAGACAAAATTATGTGATATTGGCCGCTCTTTGATATCCGAGTCCAAAATGCCAAGTCTTAACCTCACCCGTTTCGGATCGCTTTCATTCGAACTAAAAATTGGACTTGCACAATGTTTGCAAAAATGGCGCTTTCTTCCAGGTTTAAACTCGAAGATGTTTAGTGCCTCTTCGCCACTGAGAATCACAAAATCACTCCACAGCACAAAGCCATTGGTTGCATAAGCCGTGCCCGCAGATTTGCGACATAAAGAGCAATGACAGTGAATGATATCGCTGATTGGTCCACGGATCTCAACTTGAACCGCTTTACACAAACAACTCGCCTTGTAAGCCATACCTACCCCTTTGTGTTTCTGGTGATCCAAGTATCCAATTGATTGGCGAAGTTTTGCTTATCAGCTTGAGACAAAGGTGGTGGCCCTTGAGTTTGTACGCCGCTGGCACGCATCGTGTCCATAAAGTCACGAATATTTAAGCGAGATTTTATGTTTTCTTTCGTCAGCAATTCACCGCGCGTATTAAGTGCGGTGCACTTTTTCTCAATGACTTCGTCTGCGAGTGGAATATCGCCAGTAATAACCAAATCACCTTCATTAACGCGCTTCACGATTTCGTTATCTGCAATATCAAATCCCTTTGGAACCTGAAGCTTTTGAATAAAAGGAGACGGAGGCGTTTTTAGATATTGATTTGCAACCAATGTAACCGTGGTAGAAGTACGCACCGCAGCGCGAAACAGCATTTCTTTTATTACCACGGGACAGGCATCGGCATCTACCCATATTTGTTTTGCCATAACAACTCTTTTAAATTTAAATTGGCTAGAGAATACTAAATTTAGGGATTAGGTTCACGCCTAAAATGAAACTCATGTTCATCGTCATCAAACTGCACAAATCCCAGCTTTTCATATAAACGCTTCACGGGATTAGCTTTAAGCACCGTCAATACCCAAGGCAATGTTGAGTGGGCTTCTATCAAGCTTTTAATGACTTGCGCACCGAGCCCCTTTTCCTTGTTGCTGGGGCTCTATTTGCAGCTGAAAGAGGTAATAGTCATGTTCACGTTGCTTAAACTTAGCCAAGCCAACACACTTTTCGTTCACGTATATCAAATGTGAGCTTGAGTATTCGTATAATACTCGGGCTTTATGTTCAGCCTCAGTCAAAAACAGCCCGGCATTTTCCAAGTGCAGCACCATGGTCGCTTTACGCAGTGCCACTAGGTAATCAAAGTCACTGTCTTTTGCCTGTATGAAGCAAATCTTATTCGTCCTCAATTTCGAATATTCCTTTTGCGTAAAGTACACCAAATCCAGATACGATGACATTCGTATCAGTCACTTCACAAAATAGCTCACCGCCACGTGTTGAAGCCTGATGTGCATGAAGTTTCTGTTTGTTTAGTGCTTTTGCCCAATATGGCGCTAACCCGGCATGAATTGAGCCGGTAACCGGATCTTCATCGCCCCCGTTGGCGGGCCAAAAGTAGCGCGACACAAAATCAACATCATCGCCTTTTGCTGTCACCACAACATCAAAAGGCGCAAGGGTTTTCAGTTTATCGCTGTCGTACTCACAGCTGCGTACTTGCTGCTCGGTCTCAACAATCACAAAGTACGCTTGGCGATTTTTAAGTACCCGCGTCGGTGTTACGTTAAGCCCTTCCAGCAGTGCGTCGGGGGCTTCCGTTAACTCAGGGGCCAAGTTCGGAAATTCTATCACAATGCGACCATCAGCCACTTGCTTAACTGTGAGTGTCCCGACTTCTTGGGTTTGAAATTTTATCTCACCTGACTTTCCCTTGTGATTAAAAAGCACGTACGCAGCGGCGAGCGTGGCATGACCACAAAAATCAATTTCAGTAATTGGAGAAAACCACCGGATCTCATAATGATTGTTACCAATTGGCTTCAAAAAGGCGGTTTCTGAAAGGTTATTTTCGATGGCTATCTGCTGCATTAGGCCGTCGCTAAGCCAATTTTCAACCTCAACGATTGCAGCGTTATTGCCACCAAAACGTTTACGCGTAAATGCGTCAACCACAAAATACTCAACTTGCATCTTTTACTCCTTTCAGAAACACCTAAAAACACAGTATAATTTACTGTAATTAGAAGCGAATACAACTTAAATAAACGTGTGTTGAGGTTGATCTGTGAGACCATGATGCACGTAGTTAAAATGAGTAGAACCAAGTTGAGGCTTATATGTTTACAGATGCTACCTTATCAATCTTATGCTTATATTCATTAGCAATGTTTGTCACTAGCCTGCTAATGATAGCGACAGCCCCTAAAACTGATGATGAGAAACGCAAACAAACGATCACTGAGTACACTATGTTTGCACTTGCATCTGTTGCAGTATTTTTTGTGTCTTTTTACACGCTGTAACTGCCAGTTGGGTCATCTCGATTGATGACCCAAAACCATGTCCTTTAAGGCCTATTTTCCACTTTCAACTATTGTTTTTATCTTTTGTGCCTTTTCGAAGTGATCAAGCTCGTGGATTTGTATCCACCAAGTTGCCGCTTCCATGAGCAGTGCAGGTTCTGTGTTTTTATTGGCAAAAAAAGCGTAAAATGAAACGCTAACATTATCCCCTTTTTGTGCAATTTTTTTATCACATACCTCTATTATCTTACTTCTTAGTGCCGCGCGCATTTTCGTTAAATCCATACATCATTATCTGCGGTAAGTGTACCACCAACATCACCGGTATTCACCACACCACACGGCTCAACAATCATAACTTGGCACTCACGCTCAGCAAATGGCTTATGCACTACACCTTTAGGTACGACTATCATTTCACCTGCACACAACGTTACCACCTCATCGCGAAATGCAATATTAAGCTCTCCTGCTATCACGATAAAAACCTCATCCGTCTGGTCATGCTGGTGCCAAACAAATTCACCTTCGACTTTTACAAGTTTAAATTGATAATCATTCATCTGAGCAATTACTTTCGGCGACCAGAGCTCAGAAAATAACGAATACTTTTCGCCAAGATTAATCTTCTTCACAAGCTTCCCTCTCCCTTACGTCTAGTTCGGTGAAACTACTTCTAAACGTAAAGGCATAAGCCGAATCTCCAAAACGACGCAGGTAATCGAGTCTTTCTTTCGCCTCATCAAGCGTTGGGATATGGCCCTCTTCAACCCACCATAACACGTAAGTTTCCTGCTCAGCGCGGTGAAACCACTCCTTTTTGCGAGCCAAAAATTCTTTATGCGCGGTTTTAAACATAAAATCTTTGAGCGCTTGCTCCGACTGCCACACAGACATGTTCACGATAATATTTGGATCATCAAACGCCTCAATCTCTGTTGCATTACCGGTTTCATCTTTTAAGCGCCAAATAAAGCCAGGGCTTTGCTCTGCGAGTAAATTAATGCGGTCTAAACTTTCTACAAAGTATTGAATTTCTGGCGCATCCATTTGGTATTTAGCGGTGGCTATATTGAGTTGTGCTAATTGCATCGACGGCTTTTCCTTATGGTGAGTTGCTACATTCTCCCAAACTTCACAATCATACTACTGTTTGCTCGCCGCCAAGTTAAGACAAAATTTAACCAAATAGAGATTTTTTCACCTTCTACATTTCTGGGAATGGATGCATATTGATGTATTGCACTATACGAGGTGCGTTTGCTGTATTCGCGCTGCCACCATGGGGTAAAAACTGGTGCCAAATCACCATGTCTCCCGCATTGGCTGCAATTGCTTTGGAACCCAATTGATGTAAGTACTCAGTGTTTGGTATACATGGATCCCATGGGGCAGTTGCAAGCCATGACTCTAGCTTTGTATGAAATCCTGGCACAATCGTTGTTGCACCCTGCTTTTCTTCCGTGTCTGATAGGTACAAAATCCCTTGCGTGCCAAACTTAAGTTGCTTAGAGAAATCTAAATCCCAATGTAGATCAGGACCTTGAAAACTACATTGCACGGTTTCAGGCGGGTTAAAACCACACTGATCGGTTGAAACTATCAGTTGTTCGCTTTGCCATAACTGGCTAAAGGCCTTATGAATTCTCATCGAATTCCGATTGTCTTCCAGTGCTTTATGTTGTACCAAATGCACCATACTGCGACTCAATTTTTCTTGGTTAACCTTATACCAAGTCTTTGGATCTGCTAACTCTATCTCCAAATAGTCTTGGATGGCGTTTCTCGCATTGGCACAACCTTCAGCACTCACTGCATTTTTAACGATGACATAGCCGTTGTCCTGCCAGCATTTCAGGTCGTCCTCAGTGAGTACATTCGGCATATTCTGAACAGCAGCTATTTTTTCTTGATAACTGTCGGGGCAAGGAAAATGACAGGTGACATGTTTTAACAGTGCTATTTTTTCACTACTCGGCTGAGCAATTGTTACAATTGCATCAATAAAGCTATCGTAGTCATGGGCATACTGAAACTGTAGTTGATGTGCTTGAGATAGACTTAGGCCGAGTATGTCAAAAGTCGTTTTATATAATTCGAAACCAACTGGCTCTACCTGCTGCTGTTTATTTGTAAAAGTGCTGTTGGCCTGAAGCCAGATTTTTTTGAGTGTGGATAAATGATAAAGCGCTAGAGCAAGGTTTACATCACACATTATTTTACAACCATCCTTTAAATTAGAGTTATGTGTACCCTCCTTAAAATTGTATTACAAAGACGTTTTTTTTCAATTTTTACCGCTTACACCTCATTACACTATACGTATCACTAAACATGAGGATTTAGAAATGAAAAGAGCAGACTACTTCAATCAGGCACCTGAGCTTATTCAGCACTTATTGGGACAAGAGGAATTATTAAAACAGCAGGCACATGCAACTTTTGGAGTCACAATCTGGGAGCTTATTAAACTTAGAGCATCACAAATCAATCAATGCGCTTTTTGTATTGCAATGCACACTAAACAGGCACTAGAGTATGGTGAAACCACTAATCGTATTATTGGATTAAGTGCATGGCAAGACATGCCGCTATACTCCAATAAAGAAAAACTGGCATTAGCGCTTTGTGAAAAGCTAACAAACGCACAAATGATTGACGACGCTTTTTATCAAACACTCATTTTAGAATTTGATGATAAAGCTTTGACCACGTTAACTATCGCTATTAATGCCATCAACAGCTGGAATCGGATCGTGAAAATGTTTAAGCCGAATGTAGAGTTCAATGAGCACAGATCTAACACTTGAATTAATAAACCCAACAGGTGAAATCGCTAACTATGTGCAAGCTATCTGGTTTGCACAATCACACAAGCGCGGAGAAACTTGGCTTCCAAGCGACGGGGCAACTGGATTTATTTTCCCCTTAACGGGAATTATAGCCATTGACGGAGAAGCATTAACACATTCCGTTTATATGCAGGCTACCGCCACACAATCAAGAAAAATTAGCTACTCCGCAAAGGCACAGTTTTGCGGAGTGCGCTTTCACCCAGGCGGATTCGCACAATTACAACATGTTCAACATCCACTTGCATTGCCCGAAGAGCTAACTACACTTGCAGAAAAACTGCAGGACAGATCCGATTTTCTTACGTTCAAATCGTTACTCGCACCCAGTTTAAATACACTTGTACCGCTTCATAGCTCTACATACTACACGCAAAAGCTCGTTAAACTACTCACTGCGTATGTGCCACTCAATGAGGCTTATGATCAAGCTCCGTTAAGTACAAGGCAACTAGAAAGAAATATGAAACAACTCTGTGGTATCACCCCGAAACAGCTAGAGCGAATTTATCGTGCCAGACAGGCTAAAGAAAGACTACAAGCAAATCCGAGACTCGCACTTTCTCAAATAGCACAAGAATGTGGGTACTCAGATCAGTCACACTTTATCAGAGAGTTTGGCACGATATTAAAGATCACTCCCGCAAAGTATAGAAAGCTCATCGAATGTGCGAACAATAATAAAAATAGAAAATAATCATTTAATTAATATACAGTTTCCTTTTCTAATCAACCAAAACACCATTATAAAAATGGTACCAAAATTGAATCTTCCCTTAAATGATTGCTCAATAATTGCGATTGATGATTTTTACACTATCATTAATTAAAACTGAACAAAAAACAAACCACTTATTTTAGGCAAGGAGATCTATATGGACGTTCAGCGCCTGACGGTTGGTCCAATCGTCGGTTACACTTCAGGAGATCAGGTTCGCATTTTTGGTCGAGCCGAATTATCAATCGCTGACCACAGACCAAGAAAAGCACATGGTGTCATTAGGTATAAAAAGCGCTCTAATGCGAAATATTCCTCCCCAATGTATTTTAAGATGAACCCTAACTTTGACCTCACAGGTGTAATAGTAATACCCAACCTTGATTCTAATACCAAATATGAATATCAAGTTGGGTGGTTTTTTTCCGATTTAGATACAGCCGAAATTAATGTTAAGAAAATCCTTAATTGGCAAAATATAGAATCTCACCAATTTAAAACCGCCTCAACAGACACTACAGCTAAAAGAAATATTATTTTTGGCTCTTGTCGATACGCTTTACGCCTATTTGGAGGCATGTGGTGGGACGACAGAGGCGACAGAACATTCCGCTCGATATTAACGCAAATAGACGAAGGCAAGGAAGTCGATCAAGTTATCATGTGTGGCGACCAAATTTATGCCGATGACCTCAACTTTGTTGGTGCTGACACTTATGTCGATGAATTTAACAGCAGGTATCGCGTAGCATTAAACACACCACATATACGTAAACTGATGTCCTGCACTCCGACCTATATGATACTTGATGATCATGAAATAGAAGATAATTGGCCATCATCAGCCAACAAAAAGGATTGGGTCACAAAGTTTCCTTCTGCAATACACGCATATACAACTTATCAAGCTAGCCACAGCCCGCTTTTTTCTTTAAAAAATAATAGGATCACGGGAACGCCAACTCACCTTTGGTACAGCTACCAAGATGGTTGCTGTGACTTTTTTATCTGCGACACTCGTACAGAAAGAGATATTTCACATACCAACAAAGAAATTATAGGTCCTAGACAAATGACCGAGCTACTCAGCTGGTTGAACAATGGCAATGGTCAGGTAAAAGTCATTGTAACTAGTGTTCCTCCCTATGAGTCTGAATCAGAGGATAAGTGGCATGGATTTATCAATCAAAGAGATGAAATTTTTGAGTGCATAAACAGCCAGCAAATTCCTAAGGTGCTGTTTCTTTCGGGAGATGTCCATGCCTGCATGGCATCTCAAGTAAAAATCAATAATGACATCAAAGTTACCTCAATCGTTTCCTCTGCATTTTTCTGGCCATACCCTCATCCAAATCGAAAAGGCTTTAAGCTCAGTGGTGTGTTAGATACCACTACGACCAATGAATACAAAGTAGAAAACGCTAGTGAGGTCTACCCTGAAGATGCCTTTACTCGTCTTTGCATTTCTACAGACAAGGTAAAGGTTGAGTTTTACTCTAGAAAAGGAAAAAAATTGGGCAGTAAAAGCTATCAATTTTGACAAAAGATGCGGGAGTGCGAGCATAAACCGATGGGTTAGTTTTTTCGGTTGCTCGCAATCACGTTTCATTACAATGCTATTCCCCCGGCGCTTTGTTCGTTTTACCTAAACATACTGCCAATAGCGTACTTGCTGCACCCCAAGATCAATGCTCCACTTACGCATTCAACCATCACCAAGGTGCCTACATCAATTTAAACAAAGCAAAAATTTTGTTAGTTGTTCTACATAAAACATTTTTAATGCCGCTAGCATCAAATTTAATCTCTCAAATTGAACCAGTATCAAATCAAATCTGCGCTACATTAATCCGCTTTAAATCGTAAACACTTGAGGCTACTTTGCTCATCAATGTCTTTAAATTCAGGTGGATTTTGTAAACGTTCAACAAACGTAAGTGTTGGTGCCTCTCTAGTCATTTCATCAATCAGAAATTGGCTTGAAACATCGGGAGAATTCACACACGCCAACACTTGGGCATTTGGCGTAAGTAACTCTGGAAGCTTTCTTAAAATACGTTGATAGTCTTTGGTCAGTGCAAAGCTGCCTTTCTGAAAACTTGGCGGATCAATTACGATAAGGTCGTACGGCCCATATTTACGTACTTTTCCCCAAGATTTAAATAAATCATGGCCTAAAAAAGACACATTACTGAGGTCGTGTTCATTGAGTTGGTGGTTGACTCGGCCTTGCTTGAGCGCCGCTTTTGCCATATCTAGATTCACAACATGGGCAGCACCGCCCGCAATCGCAGCAACAGAAAACCCACAAGTATAAGAAAACAGATTAAGTACCCGAGCACCCGCTGACTGAGCTTTAACAAACTCACGACCCAAACGCATGTCTAAAAACAGTCCCATGTTCTGCTTTACGCCGAGCTTTAAGCCATATTTAAGTCCATTTTCTTCAACGATAGGCATAGCTGTTAATTCACCATATAAGACCTCGAGATCTGAGTCAGGCAAATAACGATGTTGTAACAAAATAGCAGAGAGTTTTCCGTTAAACGCTTCTGTCTCCACAAGTGATAATAAGGCCTGCTTTAACCACGCTATCAAGTCAACGTCGTGCTCCTTGAATAAAGAAACTAGGAGCTGACCTTGTAACCAATCTACTGTGATTTGTTCAAGCCCTTCATAGCAACGACCACGTCCATGAAATAAACGCCTAAGCTCGTTTGGTACTTCTTGGGTTTGCAGATGATTAAGTAGGGTCGATACAGGATTTATTGCTGTCATGTCGGTGTCTGGTTATGCATAAAGTTCGGCATTTTACTTGTTACTTCAAAGCAAAAGCAAATGCCTAAGGTCTGCTTATCATTCACGTTTATTTTTAGCAGCAAAGAGAACCGGTCCTATGGACGCCACAACATCGTTGTTGCCCCGCTAAAACCGATTAACCAATTGAGATAAGAAAAATCTTCGTGATGGGAGGCAACAAAGCCCATTCTCATATAAAGCTTTTTTGCTTGGGGATTAGAATCAATTACATCAAGTCGTAAAGCGTGAAACCCGCTTTGTTTGGTATAGCGCTGCAGTGCCACTAGAAGCGCAGTGCCAACACCTTGTCCTCTGACCGATTTTGCAACAGCGATGCCGTCCATCACCACTTCATTGGGCGCAGGCTTTCGCTCAAATAGGGTAAACACCGCTGCGGCTTTAATCCCGCCTAGCAAGCCTAACTCGTCAATGAGTCCAGTAAAGCCCATATTCGCTGTAAAACCGCTTTTGCCATATTGAAAGCCCGCAATCCCCACTAACTTGCCGTCTGCAAAGGCAGCAAAAGAGTATTCTGAGATAAAGCTCTTCGCGATAAGAGTGATCAGCTTATTGCGATCCGGCACTGCGGCTGTGAATTTGCTACCAAACGCGTCAACATAAAGCTCAGCAGCCGCTTGCGCATGCTCAATATCCCATCCTTGTGTTATTTCTATTTCCATACCTTACCTCAAGCTAACGTGTCGACTTCAATATTAGGTCAAAATTAGCTTAGGTATGAAGTTCGAATTTGTAAAAAATTCGAGTCGATTATGCATGTAACTTAATTGTTAGTTTGCGCCATACTCGTTCAACGGGACCCACCTTAAAGAATCGCCCGTAAATCACATTTAATAGCAGCTGCACTGCCGTAATAACAAGCCATAAGAGCAAGAGCTCACTGCGACTTAGCGTATTATGTAATCCAATGCCATAAAATATCACCACCAATAACAGTGGCTGTCCAATGTAATTACTCAGCGCAAATCGACCCACTTGATTTATCGCCTCAAGGGATTTGAACCGATGTAACCAACAGTTATATAGTAAAGATAACAAAACCAAGTAAACAATCGCTTGCAGCTCCCGGTTAAGTACAATGATCATTTGTTTAGCGTAAGACAACACTGGGATATGTGAACTTTGCAGCCAATGAAAATAGCGAGCTTGAGTGGCATAACACGACACCGCAATCAAGCAAAGCAGTGCCACAACCGCAAATGGGCTAAGTTTAGTCTTTGAGAACAATCCCCATTGAAACAGCTGCGAGCCTATCAGCATCATCATTAGCGTGGACCAAAAAATACTTGAATAAAACAGCTTACCTTTGTGGACTTGCGGACTGTCGAAGTTTTCCTGCCAATACTCAGTTAAGCTTGGCGTTTCTTCCAAAGTACGATGGGTGGGTGTCCGTGGTTCGGTTTTATTCTGCCACCGATTAATCGCTTTTTGCTGGTCTCGTGTGCGAGACGCTTCGTCCACATTAAGTGCTGCTTGGTAGGCATCGTATTGGGCGTTGGTACGCTCTGCTCTGCCAAAACCTGCAACTAACATAAACGCCAAACAAATTACTATGCTGACTTTAATGGCCCGGGCGCCAAGTAATATGGCGGTGGTGGCAATCATTCCTATCACGGCATAGTGATAAAGAATGTCGCCACTCCAAATACAATAAGCATGAACAAGGCCGAGTATAAATAAAGCCACTAGCCTTGCCGCACTTAATTTAATAGCAAATTCAAATGGCTGTTTTTGAAGAATAATGGTGAGACCTGCGCCAAATAACATCGCCAACAGTCCGTAAAACTTGCCCTGAGCAAATACATAAACCCAGTACCTTACCTCACTGTCTATATCCGTCATAAAGCCATATTGGTAACTGCCCCATGGATTGGGATAGGCAAAGCTTTCGATGTTGATAAGTAAAATACACAGGATTGCTACCCCGCGAATAAAGTCGAGGCTGTTAATGCGATTTATTTCAGGGCTAGTCATCGGCATTACCCATGCTGCCCGACTGTCCTTCATTGTGAGCCAGCTTTGTGTTTTCGCTATCGAGCAGTGTGGTAATTTGTGCTACCTGCGCGCTAAATTCATCAAATTGCGTGTCACTTAGCTTAGTGTTTTTTGGTTGTTTTAGGGTGAGTGGATTGATGGCTTTTCCGTCTTTATGCACTTCATAATGTAAGTGACGCGCCTGCGACAAGCCGGTATTACCAAGATAGCCAATCACATCGCCTTGCTTTACTCGCGTCCCAGCCTTGAGGCCGTTCGCAAAGCCATTTAAGTGAGCATAAAGTGTTTGATAGCCTTTACCGTGATCTAACACTACGCGATTACCAAAGCTGCCGCCCCACCCAGCTTTGAGTACTTTTCCAGAACCCGCAGCCATAATAGGCGTACCAACAGGCGCACCAAAATCGATCCCTTTGTGCATTCGGGTATAGCCCAATACAGGGTGATGACGTTTACCGAAGTTTGACGATAATCGAGCACCGTTAAGCGGAGTTTTCATTAGAAAGCTTTGCGCGAGAGTACCATCAGGGTGGTAAAAAGCGGTCGTTCCGCCATTATCAGTAAACCGGTATAAGCGGTATTTTTCTTTTCCTGAAAGTAGCGCAACATGTTGTAATTCTAAAGGTTTGGAGATTTGCTTGAGTATATCTTCGGCTGCCACAAGCTGCTGTTCTTGAAATACAAAATCAATTTGATCGCCGGCATATACTTCTCTTTGAAAATCGACAAGGTGAGATAAGGCCACAATACTTTGATTGATAATATCATTAGGCACCCCAATTTTGCTGGCGTCCACAAAAAAACTAGAATCTATGCTTGTCGATAAACGCTTTGTTTGCGTGACGGTTTCAAGCTCACTTAGCGATGCATGCCACTGTTCATCTACTCTTTTAATCTCAATAACCTGTGCAAATGCATATTCAAAGCGGATCTGCTGTACTTGTCCGTCTACAAGCTCTGCTTCTATTAACTGTCCAGCCTTGAGTTTAGTCAGCGATGTCCACGTACTCACGGCTTGTTCCACCAGCCAACTATCTCGGTCACTAAACGCAAACCCACTTAAAAGATTAGCTAAACTCTCACCCGATTTAAGTTCAAGTAAACGAATATCTTGAACTGGCTGTAGCTCCTGGGTGATTTGGGCCGCGGCTGAAGCTCCAGCGGCTCCACTATGTACAACAGCTTGCTCTTGATCTGGTTGCGCCGACACAAAGGTGTTCTCTTGCGCTTTATTAACCGAATGTATCTGCTCGGGTTGTTTCGAGCAGCCTAAAGTTGCCATCATTGCAATGGCGATAGAAAGCTTTTTTATCATGTTAATTTTCCAATAAGGTCAGCGGATCAATGCGCGTGTTGTTATGCAGAGCTTCTAGATGTAGATGTGGACCGGTAACTCGACCGGTTTCACCTATGGTACCAATCACTTCTCCTTGCGATACTTGCTCACCCACTTCAACATCAATGCTATCTAGGTGTGCGTAGAGACTTTGATAACCATTGTCATGATGGATCAACACCACTTTACCGTAATTCGCAGGCAAGGTTTTATCATCTGCAATCGTGACCGTGCCGCTGGCAACCGCCATCACAGGTTCACCAATACCACCAGCTAGATCCAGTCCTTGATGTGCTTTATTGTGACGAAAGTTCGATACATGCCCAAACCTTGACGTTATTTCAGGACTGACGACTGGGTATGTCCATGTTTTACTGACCATTGCCGTTCCCATTGTCCACTGAATATTACCATAGGCTAAACCTGAACTAAGCAACACAAAAAACCCTATCAACACTAGGTTGTTTGGCTTATTTTTAGATTTAAGAATAACGCTAAAACGCTTTTTATAGTCATCTAAAGTCAATGAGTTAGACGCAAAACTTGCTGTCATATTCATCGTTTTCGGCTGCCCAGCAGCCCGTTTTAAAGAGTTCATTAATGCTTTGCTATAAGCCACAGGCTCAAGGCTGTGCTTCGCTATCGTCACCTCATCACAGCGATATTCCATCGCTCGAATAAAGCCCTGTTCCATTTTTGCAATAAACGGATTAAACCAAGCAAGCGTCGCGAGTATTCGCCAAATTACGACGGCAATATGATCGCCTTTATCTATGTGTGTTAACTCATGCAGAATAAGTGCTTGCTGCTCTGCCTCTGGTAGCGTGTCAAATTCCATCGGCAAATACACTTTAGGTTGCCACAGTCCGAACACAAAAGGAGAGCAAGTAATTGGCAATTGATAGCAACTCCGTGCGCCGAGTTTTATTTTTGAGGCAGTACTACAGAGGCGTTTTACTCGCCAATACTGTCTCCCAAGTACCAAAAAATGAGCAATAAGCCCAACGCAATAGACTATAAATAAAGCCATAAGCGTCAGATTGAGCCAGTCAGACCCAACTTGAGTGCGCTTCGTCATTGCCAGCAGCGGCTCTGCAAATTGTTGTAAATTGGCATTAAACAGTATGGCTGGAATGGCGTTGTGTTGCTCCATGTGTTCAAGTGGGATCCAAGGCACAAAAGTCACTGCCAACACGCCCCACCAAAGTCCTTTATTCTGTAAATACCGAGCGGAGAATTTCACTCCAAGTGCGTACGTTAAGCCACTAAGCGCCACCCACAGCAAGACCGAAAGTAATATTAGTTCCATACCCTACTCTTTATCACCTTGCGCCTTAGCTAACTCATCTAACATGGCTTCTAATTCATCTAATTCATCCGCTGCAATTAACTTACTATCTGAAAACATAGCGATTGGAAGAGGCTCATCCAACTCCATGATTTGCTTTGCAAACTCTTGGGCATAAAGTGCGAGAGTCGGTACCTTCGCAAGGACAGCTGAGTATATTTTTTTATTGCCTTGCATTTGCTCGGCGAGATAACCCTTTTCACACATTCTCTCTAGGGTTTTTCGAGTTGATGAATAGCTCCAGCTGAGCTTTGATCCTATTTCTGTGTGAATTTCTTTGCCTGTTCTTGGCTGTTCACGCCAAAGGATCTTTAAAACGATTAGTTCGGTTGAGTTTGGTTTCATTGTTTTTCTCACAACTGCGACATATGTCACACATTAACAAACAAAAAAGTGCGACACAAGTCGCACACTGTGCTTTTTTGAATTTTCACAACGAAAAATGGCGACATTATTGAAAGCTCGAGTCTCGAAAAACGTATCGACATTGATAACCACAGACTGATGTTAGCCTCGCCATCAATCAGCTCCTTAGCCACATTCATGTGATCCGCCAGCAACTGGTAGAGGCGGAAAAATTGTCGAGCCTAGGTAGTTTAGTTTCAGGATTGGCTCACGAGGTAAATACCCCACTTTGCGTCTCAATTAACGCGGTGTCATCCTTCCAAGAGCAAGTGGATGTGATGGAAAGTTCGTTTAGAGATCACTGACAATAAAATATTTATTCGAGTCAAAGACGAAGGCGTCGGTATGAGTAATGAGATCCTAAACCGGATCTTCGAGCCGTTTTACACCACAGCTCGCCAACATGGTCATGCCGGGCTTGGACTTTCCGTCACCTATAATCTCGTCAAAAAGCATTTAGAAGGTGACTTAAAAGTCAATTCCAAAGCCGGAAATGGCACCACTTTTACCATCTTGTTGGCGAACAAAACGTTGGCACAAACCGCCTAACCAACTTGTGCCCTAATAGCATACTTAACGAGTGACAAAGCCTCCGTTAACAAACAAAGTTTGCCCAGTCGTCCAGCGTGATTGCTCCGACGCAAGATAAAGCACCGCAGGGGTAATATCATCCACTTGCCCTAGTCGGTTCATTACACTTGCAGACTGCAAATAATTAACGGTTTGCTCGTTTTCTTCGCCATGGAAAAAGTCTGTGTCAATTGGACCTGGTGCAATAGTATTGACGGTCACCCCTCGATGTCCGATTTCCTTTGCCAGCGCACGAGTGAAATGCTCAAGTGGCGCTTTTGAGCCAGCATAGAGCGCGTAATTTCCAGTAAATGCTGCCAACAGCGAAGTGCCCATATTAATGATCCGACCGTTATCACGAATATGTTTAGCGGCTTCTTGCATCACAAAAAATGCCCCTTTACAGTTGATCCCAAATAGCCTGTCAAAATCTTCCTCGCTATATTCAACAAACGGTTTTTTGCTGATAGTACCGGCATTATTGATAACGATATCTACGCCGCCAAACTCACTAATAATATGCTCAAATATATTCATTACTTGCGCTTTATTGCTGACATCTCCGTGTACTAGCGTCGTCTTAACACCAAGAGCTTCAACTTCCTTCTGGGTTTCAAGTGCTTGTGGTTTAGAATGGGCACTATGATAGTGAATGACAAGATCAGCGCCTTGCTTTGCCAGCGCAATGGCAAAATCCTTCCCCATATTTTTGGATGACCCAGTGATAAACGCAACCTTACCTGTTAATTGCTTAGACATACCTATTTCTCCTACTTGAAATATTCAATCGACTTTTAGTGTAGCTAGGTGAAAGGGATACAGGTATAGTGATTTTAGTCATTTACTAATTGCATTTTTTACATCCGCTATGAAATCGATTACTGAAGAAGATTTGTTTGTTCTTACCGTTGAATCTGGCAGCCTCAAATCTGCGGCTGAAGTGATAGGTACCGATCCCTCCTCGGTAAGCCGAAAGCTCGCAAACTTAGAAAGTCGATTAGGAGTAAAGCTTTTACAGCGCTCCACTAAGCAAACGGCCGCAACTGAAGTTGGGCTTGAGTACTATAAAGGTATAAAACAACTACTAGATGAAAAAAGGGAATTAGAAGAGTCGATTTCGGGCACCTCAGCACTGCCTTCTGGCACATTAAGGGTTGCAGCTCCACAAGACTTCGCCGAGCGCTTCATTGCTCCTGTGGTACAAACCATGATAACCACCTATCCAGACCTCAATATCGAGTTACTGCTCGGCAGTCATTTTGAAGATCTCAAGGCTAAGCAAATCGATATTGCAATTAGGATTGGCAAACTGGATGATTCCTCCTTGATTTGCCGACAACTAGGCCAAGTACCAAGGGTCTTGGTGGCCTCTAAATCGTATATTGAGCGCATGGGACAACCACAACGCTTTAGCGATTTAAGCAAACTGGACTTTATCTTTTACAATAAACCTAAGCTTGGTGATCAGCTCATTCTCGGTAAAGGCCTGCATCGTGAAGCCGTTGCGGTAAGTGGTAAACTCGTCGCCAATAGTGTTGCAGTACTAAAAAATTGGGTAAACGCTGGCCTTGGTGTGCATTACGGGCCGCTATGGGCATTTAAAGATGAATTAGCTATGGGCAGTTGTGTACAGCTACTACCTGAACTACACGATGAAAGTTATCCTATTCACGCACTGTACTTGTCGAAGCAATATACTCCCGCAAAGGTACGGGAGTTTGTTGCGCTATTGACTTCAACCTATCAGCAATACCGCTTCGATTGAATCAAACTAGCCAATTTCAAACGAAGTTACCCCGAACACTTGCATTAATGGCAAATCGGGGCGTTCACCGGTATACATTCTCGCGGTTTCAAAAGAAAGCGACATCTTGTACTTTTGTGCAAGCGCAACAGCAACTGCATTTACTTCTGGCACATCCAAGTAAATGGCCTCAGTTGCTGATACCTTGGACCTAAGCGCTAAGAAGAGTGTTTCTGCATGTTCTGCGCTATCAGCGTAAAGAGGACCTATTTTATAGCCAACGTGACAAGGGCGGATCACACCTATGGCTGCAAGTATGTCACCCTGCTTAATACCCAAAGCGTAGCAGTCCGGCTGGTTAATCCAAGCATTAACAAAGGCTACTCTTTTTGCTGGGAAAAACGCACTGTCGTACGCAATGACCTCTTCTATCGGTAATCTTTCAAGTACCACTAAGTTTGAGCAATCTGGCGCTTCGCCACCACCCACTCCTTCGTAGCGAATATTACGATAGGCGAGCTTAAAATCCGATTTTTTGTAATTCTCTTGCTGCGCGACCACTCCATCCAGTGCGACGTTACAACCAGCTAAATATTGAAGTCCTGCCTGCCAAATCTGCATCCCATAACCCTGACCTCGATATTCTGGTTTAACAATATAAAAGCCTAAAAAACCAAATGAATCATCGTACTTAACCACCGAAATCGAAGCGATAGGCTCATCGCCTAGATAGCCAATTAAAAAGCCATTCGGATCGGCCTGATAGTAGCACTGTGCGTCGCTAAGCCCAGGATTCCACCCTTCTTGCAGAGCCCACTTTGCTGCAATTTCTAATTCAGTTAGGTCCATTACTTTTATTTTAAATGCTCTATTTTCCATGGCGTATCTACTTTCCTCACCTGATGTAGCTTGAATTATAGCGGACAATCCTGCACTGCAATGGCCCAGTGATAGGCATAATAAGCCTCAAATTTGGAGCAAATATAAAGGGAGAAATATAAAGGACAGGCACACTAAGGAGAAATATAAAGGACAGGCACACTAACGCCCGAACTGTTATTACACTGATTGATTTTCCACACGCATCGCTATATGGTGTGCACCACAAAATAAACCATAAAAAGGAGTTGTTTTATGGCCCTCTACATTAAAGATTCGGCGCTCGCATGCCCTGCGACAAAAGTGTTACAAGCGACTGATTTTTACAAGCCATTCCCGAGCAGCCAAGAGGTCGCGTTTAATGACAATCAGCTATTACCAATAGGACTACTTGCCTATTCAAAGTTAGACGTAAACAGCGATGATAATGTACTTATCGCATTACCGATTTCTATGGAAATTTTTGATGGCGACCTTCCTTATATTTCCTACTCACTGACAGACATTGGGTGGCAGGTTGACGCTCACAATGTTGACAATCTAAGTGAAGAGAATGAGGGTTTCGAAGACTATAGCGAATATTATCAGCAAGCAGCCAGCTTCTACGCCAAACATCAACGACTTAACTACTCTCTTGACGAAAACGATGAAAGCGATCCGCTATTTGAATTAGGTGGCCAACCCATACTCGGTTGCAATTGGGACGCCTATTTGTGGGATGAAGAAGGTGATGATGAAACGCGCTATTTTGACGCTATGGATGAGCAAAGCGGCGAGAATTACAGCCACTACTCCACTCGTGAAATTGGCTTTTTTGATGAAGAGCATGACGTAGATTTTACGTACCTTGGCACCTTCTGCTTCTCCACTTATTTTGAGGGCGGTGGTGAAGGGATTGTTTTTTATAGTGCTAAGCACAAGAGAGTATTGGTTATCGCCGAGTTTTCTTAAGTTCAATTAAGAAGCTTAGCTGTATCAATTAAACTCTCTCAAGGCACGATAACGAAAGTCGCCGTGCCTTTTCATCCTCTGTTAGGTCAGGTCAACAACGACCCTAAGCAAACTTTAAGTGAACCGACACACCCGTTTCGCCACTTTCAATCATCACCTCCACAGAAAACTTCTCACAAAGACGCTTTACTAGCGATAACCCAATGCCCGTGCCTAAACTATTGGGACCCCGCATTCCAGACTCAAAGGCCTGCTCGTTTGCCGTAAAGGTCTGTGGTAACCCTCGGCCATTATCCGCAATCGTTAGTGTGTTATCTCGATAACGAATATGGATTTGCTCACCTTGGCTATGATGCACAGCGTTCTGTAACAGGTTTTGCACCACCAATCTTAGCTCCTGCGCGGCCATAGGAACAAATACATTGCCAGGTAAGTCAATACTTAGGACTTTATGCTCAAACAGCGCTTGGTTATTGATAATGCAGGCTTCAATCACGGATTGTAGATTAGTCTGCTCCGGTGTATCTGCTTTTTCCCGAGCAAGGGCTAGTAGCGCTTCTAGTGTTAGCTGCATCTGCTGATCAGACTCCGCTATTCTTGCAACCAGCTCTTGCTGTTTACTATTTAACTCGGTGTGGTTGAGTAAACTGACCGCCCCTTGGGAAATGGTGACAGGTGTTCTCAATTCATGGGAAATATCTCTGGTAAATTGGCGCTCACGCTCGACGAATGCTCGAATGCGAGCAAGGGCTGATTCAAGCGTTTGTGCAAATTTACCAATTTCATTTTGCGAAAACTGAGATGCAAAATTGGTCGGTAGGTTTTCAACGGGACTCGCCTCTACAATTACCATTAGCTCATCCAAAGGTTTAAGTAGTCTTTTCGCGAGCTTTACTGTACCGAGCGCTAACAATAACGCAATTATTAGTCCAATCGCCAATAAGGTCAGTGAAAAACCAAGCATCAAACCTCTAAGTTCGCGTACCACAAGATGGCCGCTTACTTCAGCAAGCAATATGCCTTGTCCACGGTCATCCTTATTTAGAAAGGCGATATGATAATGTTTACCCGCCTCTGCACTAAACTCTTTGCGGTTTGGCTCCTCTGCGAGCAGTGTTTTCACAACCGTGGGCAACGTCTCGGTTGTAGGATGAAACGTGACGAAGTCAAAATGCGCTTTTGGCGTCTCGTTATTGACGATTTGAAGCGCTATCTGCTTTCTTTCATCCTCTAAAATTTGATAAAAAAAGCTGTCTTCTATGATGTAGCTAAAAAGCAAAGTGATCAGTGAGAATAATACACTGAGCAGCACGACGATAGAGACAAAATAAGTGATGATGCGGTTTCTTAGTTGTTTTGTTTTCATTTTTCTCGGTTGCTATTTCAGCTATAAATCCAGCACTAAGCCAACGCTGTGAATGGTTTTAATAATGGCAGTTGGAAATGGCTTATCTACCGCTTTGCGTAATTGATAGATGTGTGACCGTAAAGAATCAGAGTCGGTGCCTTCCTCGCCCCAAATACGCTCAACAAGCTCACTCTTTGATACCGCTCGAGGGTAACTTTCCATCAGGATTTTAAGAATATTGAACAAAATTGGCGGTAACACGAGTGCAGTCTCACCCCGCGTTACCGTTTGATTTTGGTAATTGAGCGTAACCTGTTTATCTGCGTCCCCTACACTTAGTGTTCTTGCAGCAAATGTGGGATTTAATCGGCAAGTTAATGCGCTGACTCGAGCTGCTAGCTCCTCTAGCGAAAAAGGTTTGGTGAGATAATCATCCGCACCCTGCGCAAATCCTGCTAATTTATCGTCCAATGTATCTCGAGCAGTCAACATTATGATGGGAATGTGCCTGTCGGCTTTAATCCTTAACCGCTGACAGACCTCAAGCCCTTCAATATCTGGCAGCATAATATCCAAAATAATACAGTCAAAATATTGCGTTAATGCAAGCTCACAACCCTGCTCCCCCGTATAGGCAAAATCCAGACTATGCCCCTGCATATCGAAGTAATCAGCTATATTACTTGCAATCGCGGGGTTGTCTTCAATCACTAAAATATTGAGTTGTGAGCTTGTTTTCATTAATACCAACCTTGTAGTTTTGTATAGTAGCCTTCTGGCAAAATATGCTCACCTTCAATCACCACGTGATGTTTTTGAACACTCGCAAGTGCTTCGAATAATGCTTCATTTTCACGTTCACTCGCGTATTCATCGTTATCAGCCGAGACCAACCACACCTTGGGAGAATCAACAGCCGTTGCGAAGTTTTTAATCGCCACTCGTGCCACCGCGTTAGTCAGGTAAGGCGGCACAATTGATAACACATTATCTACTCGTTTATCCAGTGCTGCTAAAATTAAACTGATTTGACCTCCCATGCTATATCCCGCAACGCTGATTTGGTTTTGATCAAATTGCGGTTGGGTTGCAATCCAGTCAAGCAGTACCCTGTGGTCCTTTACCGAATCGATAACCATGTTTTCGTATGGTTCGCGTTTTCCCCACCAATCTAAATCATGCATAACATCAATAAGGTTATAGTCTGGATTTTTACGTTTACCGTGGTTTCTCGAGTCGATAGCGATAACAGCATAACCTTTTGCTAGTGCCATTTTGGTAAGTTCATCCGTTTGCTCGTATGTGTCGCGTCCTTTAAAGCTCTCTTGTATCCAGCGCACATCACTTCGACCCATACCATGGACACCCACCATAACAGGAATTGGTTTAGTCTCATCATAATTACTTGGGTAGAGAATATGCCCATTGACTTTATCGCCATCAAACGTTTTGTACTCAAGCGCAAAGTGATTGGCTTTTAATGGCGATAGATTTACCTCCACCGCTTTTTGCTCATAGCTATATATTTGCGTTAATTCCTCCGACGTAACGCTGTATGGTTTTAATCCAAAGACTGCGTACCAAACAGCGGCAACGCCTGCAATAATTCCAGTAACTACTAACATTGTTTTTCTCCAGCTTTGCTTAACCATAAACTTTCTCCTTTAGTGAAATCAGATTCTCCGCCGTACCGTGCTTTTTAAGCGCTGTTTCTAATGTGGATTTTGCGCCAGACATATCATTTAGTTTGAGCTGTGCATTTATTAGTGCTTCGTACAGCATGGGATGATCAATATCTGCAAGGGTTAACTGCATCAACTCAACGGCCACTGCGAGTTGATGAGCAGTTTGCGCATGCTGCGCTTGATATAAACCAGAGATCCCAAGTAACATAGGATCAAACGATGACTTATCCGCTAAATAACGCGCCTTCGCTTTGCTGCTATCTGAAAAAAATTGCTCTACCAACAAGATACTTTCATCGTCTTTGAAACGAGGTAACTCGCTTACCGTCAGACCTAGCGCCGCAACCATCGCTTTGGCAGTATCTACCGTAGAAAAAGGGTTTTGCCCTGTGATCAATTGACCGTCAATACTGACCTGATTCAACATCAAACCGTCTTGCACAAACGATGCACCACGCTCAATGAGTTTATCTTCAAGTAGGAATGGAAACTGTTTAGTCCACTTTTTACCAAAAGCTGCTTCTTCTTCGTTAGTAAAGCCATTTACCCGCTTACCAGCGATTAAGTACTCACCATTTTCAAGTTTCACATCCACCAATGCCGCAGGACCATGGCAAACCGCACCAATTACGCCGTTGTTAATGTAGATATCACGAATAATTGCCTGTAACGGCTTGGAGCCATGCAAGTCGAACATTGGGCCTTTGCCGCCAACCACAAACACAGCATCGAATTGCGCGGGCTCTAACTCACTCAGTCTTTTAGTGTTTTTAAGCTGCGCCATCGCAGTCGTATCGTTACTGTATGCTTGATTGTAGGATTTATTCTTATCGAACTTATCGGCCATTGGTTCACCGCCCTTTGGCGAGGCTAACGTGACTTTTACGCCATTTTGTTTGAACACAGCATACGCTTTACTGAGCTCATCAAATTCAAATCCGGGTTTGCTTAAGGTGCCATCAGCCCCCATTTCGCCATAACTACTGAGCACCATGAGCACATGAGGTGTGTTTTTATCTTGTGCAACCGCATTGATTGAAGTTGCTGACAACGCAGCAACGAGAGATAAGGTTAATAGTGATTTGTTCATCATCCTGTCCTCGGGCCTGTTGACCCTTGTGTTGTTTTGTTACAGACACTTTATGCGGACAGGTGTGAAATGGATGTGAAGTGAAGTCAATTCACATTATTAAAAAACAAAAAACAGTTAATTATGATGTTAAAGGCTTTGGAAATTTAGCTCTTACGTCGTCTATTAAGCGCTTGCGCGAGCTACGTTCAAGCTCATGAGGCGCGAATAAGGCACTTGCCTCATCCAATAAATCGACCACTTGGTGAAGGTTGGTTAGTTCATCTGGGCTCAAGTGTTCATCTCGTGCCAAATACTCGTTGATGATAACAATAGCGGCTTCTTTATTCGCAATATCCTCAGGTAAACCCGTTTTAGTACAAAGTCCATAAATACCGCCAAGGAAGTGTTGCCATTCACTTTCTAAGTGTGCGTCTATGTCTTGATCCAGTTTTGCATCTCGCGGATTAAGACCTTGCGCTTTTAATCTATGCAGTTGGTCTTTATAACGTTTACTGAAGAGTGCAAAGGCTTGTGCTTCATCCGTTACTTGCGACACAGCACCAAGCCACACTAAAGCGCCTTGCGGATAAAATTCTAGGCTGCTTTCATCACTGTGCTCGCCAAAGAAAGAGTCGCATTCGAGCTTTAATGCTAACTTATAGGCGGCCTTTGGCATCAAACGCTTTTCAATTAACGTAGCCAATTCAAGGTAGGATAACTGCGACTCGCGCAGCAAGCTCTCTTTGGTAATAAAATGCGTCTGCAGATAATTAAGTAATTCCATTGATTATTCCTTTGCATTTGTTAGCTTTATTTTTGCCGTAAGCGCAGTCGCGATGATAATCAAGCCAAGCAAGTTGATGTTTACGGCTATGGTTTCTAGGTTCAACTGAACCGTTAACAGCAGCCCTGATGAAAATTGGACTAGCGTATCATCGACGACTACGCCAATGGACATGAGCGCGCCGATCACCGCTGCCCAATTTAAGGCCCTGAGTTGCTTTTGATATAACTTAAACGCGACCATCAAGCATAAAAAGCTTGCTGTAAAGTCCAGGATTAACGTCAATTCCAGATGGTTAAATACACCCAGTACTGACAATACAAACCCTGCCAATCCAGCTGCGGCTAATAAGAAGGTAGTGATTTTTGAACTGATGATGTGATGAGAGAACATTGCTTTTATTATTTTTAGTTAGGTCAGCAGCAGTATAACTGCTAACCCTTTGAGTAAAAAATATTATTTGACCTTGCTCACCATTTCTTCAATATATTTAATAGCAATAAATGGATCTGTTTCATCAAACAGGTGAGACGCGTATTCCATGGTAATGGGCGTGACATTGTCGCCAATTTTTTGCAGCTTTATTTGGGCGTCATTCCAAGTTTGGGTGTAAATATCGACATCAGCATAACTCATACCTGCTGAGCGAATCGAGACATGAGGGATCCCACGGGACAATATGGTAACCGGCATTTTTCGACTGATTTTGTACATTGCTGTATGGGAAGAAGCCTCTTCAAAATCTTCTAGCGAATGGGTATTACGCTCCCAGTTGATGATCCAATCCATGATCTTCCAACCCGCTTTAGACATCTTACTCTTCATATCTTGATACCAAGACTCATGAGCAATATCGATAAGCACCATACCTTTCACTTTTTCGGGGTTTCGATTGGCATAAGCTCTTGCAACAAACCCACCAAAAGAGTGAGGCACAAGCACTAATTTATCCATTTCGGTAGCCTTAGTGAATGCCTCAAGCTCGTCCGTAAGCTCCAGTATCGTGCGCACTCGAGGCTTTGCAAAAGTGCTTTTCCCGGTCCCTGCTCTGTCATAAAAACACAAGCGATACCCTTTTGGCTCTGCATTATGGAAGGTATTTTTATAGGTTTCATGGGCATCCAGCCCCATCCCGGCGAGTAGAAGTGCGGTAGTCTCTCCTTCTCCCTTACAGGCGTAGGCAAGTTTGTTACCGTTTAACTCCACAAATTGATAGTTATCTTGGTGCGTTTCTTGGTTGGCACTGGCCACTGAGCTGACCGCAACAAGCCCTAGTACTGCTGATGTTATTGTTTTCATTGTCCTTTCTCATTTTTAAGTTTTCCCAATAACATACTAATTAGTTCACTTAACAAATGCAATAAAGTTTCAGAAACTTCTGAAACTTTATTAACTCAACGTGTAAATGAAATAAGTAACATAGCCCATAAACAAGATACCACCTTCTCGACGACTAAGCTTCAGGCCTGAAATAAGCAGTGGAGTACAAAGTAAAGTTGCAACGATCATGACTGAAACATCCGCACTTAGCATACGATTTGTCACTTCCAAAGGGCTATCGCTGATAAGTCCCGCAACACCTAGTACACCAAGTAAATTGAATAAGTTACTGCCAATCACATTTCCTACCGCAATATCAGCATGCCCTTTTATGCTCGCCGTTACTGAGGTAACCACTTCTGGTAGCGAAGTACCTATTGCAATAATGGTTAAGCCAATCATCACTTCATCCACCGCTAAAGTACGAGCAAGTTGCACCGCGTTATCAACCATCAATTGTGCACCAAATATCAACAAGCCAAGCCCTAAAATAAATTGCACCGTGTTAACAGCGCGCTCACGCCAGCGGTTTGGTTGTTGCGATAACGCTGGTTCATCATTTTTGTGACTAAGCGCACGACCTTGCACAAATAAATACACAACATAAAGCAACAAGAGCAAACTCAGCAATCCAGCATCAAACCGGCTTAGTGCGCCATCCCAAACCAACGCAGCGACAATAAAACAGGCGATCACTAGCATTGGAATATCTCTTTTTACCAATACTTGTGAAACCACCAGCGGTGCTATCAGCGCTGATATACCCAATATAAATAAAATATTAAAGGTGTTACTGCCTAGCACGTTGGCAACAGCTAGGCTGCCTTGCCCTGCAACTGCAGATTGCACACTGACCGCAAGCTCAGGAGCACTGGTACCAAAAGACACAATCGTTAAACCAATTAGTAAACTGGGTACGTTGAAACTTGCAGCCAGTTTAGATGCACCCGCGACTAAACGATCAGCACCAAATACCAACAGTGATAAACCTAAAGCGATATAAATAATATTGATTGTCATCGATGCAAACCTTGCGTTTTGATGGAACGTTAACTAGAAAAAACCACGAGAGTAGAATTTACTACTCCTTGTTTACACTCACTTAATTCACGTTATAGCGCAACTAAACTGAGGGAAAGATTTGTCACTCTTGACGAGCAAAATAACTCATTAGACTGAGACTTTCTATTTGTGTCTAATGCGCGAAAATTAATTAACCTGAACTCGGGATAAAAAGTTAGTTAATCAACTAAAATATCCATGCTCAAAAGCGTAATATCGCTCTGGCCAGATGTTATTTCTTAATACAAGGCAAATTTGTGCGTCAATAGCTGGCCTATTGCAAACAAATTTAACGCTGTAGTAAGGGATAACAGCTGCCAGAGAATAAGTTGTTATGCCGAGTTCAGGTTAATTCTACCTATCACTCAGTGAGTAGCCGCCAATGATGGCGCACTGCAGGCTGAACTCTAACTTACGTTAAGGAACTTGAATGACCAAATTTACCTCTTCTGAGCAAGCACGTGAATGCTACAACGTGCGCCACTGGAGCCAAGGCTTCTTTGGTATTAATGATCAGGGAGAGGTTACTGCGATGCCGAACCAACAGCAGCCACAGCACGCCGTAACTCTGACAAACATTGCACAACAAATTAAATCTGAGGGTTATACCCTACCTGCGCTAGTGCGTTTTCCACAAATTCTAGAACAGCGCGTACATAATATTGTTGGTGCGTTTAATCAGGCGATTACTGATTACAGCTACCCAGAAGATTATTTATTGGTTTACCCAATTAAAGTAAACCAACAAAAAGAAGTCATTGAGGGGCTTATCGCAAGCCAAGCGGCCAGCGATAAAAAACAGCTTGGCTTGGAAGCTGGCAGTAAAGCTGAGTTACTTACCGTACTGGCGCTCAGTGAAAAAACCAGCGCAGTGATCGTATGTAACGGCTACAAAGACAGAGAATACGTCCGTCTTGCGCTTATCGGTGAAAAATTAGGTCATCAGGTTTATATCGTTTTAGAAAAGCGTTCTGAGCTCGACATCGTGATGGCAGAGGCCAAAGCACTCAACGTTAAACCACGTTTAGGCTTACGCGTACGTTTGGCATCGCAAGGTAAAGGTAAATGGCAAGCAAGCGGCGGCGAAAAGTCCAAATTTGGTCTGTCTGCATCGCAAGTCCTAACGGTTGTTAACCAATTAGAGCAAGCTGACATGCTAGACGCGCTGCAATTGGTGCACTTTCACTTAGGCTCGCAAATGGCCAATATTCGTGACGTGCGCGTTGGTGTGGGTGAAGCCGCTAGATTCTACTGCGAATTACGCCGTTTAGGTGCAAACCTGCTGAATTTAGACGTAGGTGGCGGACTTGCAGTAGATTACGATGGGACGCGCAGTCAGTCGTCCAACTCGATGAACTACAGCTTAGCTGAATATGCAAACAACATCGTTTACACCGTAGGCGATACCTGTAAGCAATACAATCAGCCAATGCCAAAGATCATCTCTGAGTCGGGTCGTGCGTTAACTGCCCACCATGCGGTATTAATCACCGATGTGATTGGCACCGAAAGCTATCAAGTAGAAGAGATAACGGCACCGGTAAGTGACGCCCCAAGATTACTACATAATATGTGGACGTCTTGGCAGGCGCTCAACGAGCAGAGTGATGACCGCGCGTTGATTGAAATTTTTCATGATACGCAAGGCGACTTGGCAGAAGTACACAGCCAATTTGCGATGGGCCTATTAAGCCTTGAGCAAAGAGCATGGGCGGAGCAAGTAAATCTGCGCGTATGTTATGAGCTGAACAAGCGTATGGACAACAAAAACCGTTTCCATCGCCCAATTATTGACGAACTCAGTGCTAAGCTTGCGGATAAATTCTTTGTGAATTTCTCGCTATTTCAATCTTTGCCAGACGCTTGGGGTATTGAACAGGTATTCCCTGTCCTGCCACTCAGCGGGTTAACAGAGGCGCCAAAGCGCCGCGCGGTATTACTGGATATTACCTGTGATTCTGACGGTACGGTGGAGCATTATGTGGATGGCCAAGGTATTGAAGCCACGCTACCAGTACCAGAGTTTTGCAAAGATAAACCCTATTTATTGGGATTTTTCTTGGTGGGTGCATACCAAGAGATTTTAGGTGACATGCACAACCTATTTGGCGACACCCACACCGTTGTAGCCACATTAGATGACCAAGGCGAATTGGCGCTTGGTAATGTTGATGCGGGCGACACCGTTGCCGATATGATGCGTTATGTACACCTTGATGTTGAACAATTTAAGCGTAACTTTGCCAACTTAGTTGAAAGCAAACTACCGCTTGAAGAACGAGCTACTTGCCTGGCAGAGCTTGAAACCGGCCTTGACGGCTATACTTATTTGGAAGATTTTTAACCCATGAGCCACTTATTCGATCACACCGATCATTCTCTGTACTCCAACGGCATGACGTTTTTACGTCAGCCAATGGTACGCAATATCACAGATATTGATGCAGACGTTGTGGTACTTGGCTTGCCATTTGACTTGGCAACCTCTGGACGCCCAGGCGCACGCTTGGGTCCAGATGCAATCCGTCGCGCATCCGTGCACTTAGCTTGGGAAAGTAAAAAATACCCTTGGTCATTTGCATTGTGGGACAAAATTAAACTTCAGGACGCCGGCGATTTCACTTACCCAGTTGGCGATCCTGAGTATTTCACTGCGCAACTCGAGCTAGCCGCTCTGCAAATTTTGCAGCAAGGCAAAACGCTATTAAGCCTAGGCGGCGATCACTTTGTGACCCTGCCACTGCTGCGTGCTCACCAGCAAATTCACGGTAAAATGGCGCTCGTACATTTTGATGCGCACACAGACACGTACAGCCAAGGCTCACGCTATGATCACGGTACTATGTTCTATCATGCCCCCATTGAAGGCCTAATAAGCCCAGAGCATTCAATGCAAATTGGCATTAGAACCGAGTACACAGAGCAAGGCCACGAGTTTGGCGTGATTGACGCTATGACAGCAAACGACTTAAGCGCTGAAAAAATAGCAGCGCAAATCAAAGCACGCGTCGGCGACTTGCCGGTGTACTTAACCTTTGATATCGACTGTCTAGACCCAGCATTCGCACCAGGCACCGGCACCCCTGTATGCGGCGGCCTAACCAGCGACAAAGTGCTGAAGATTTTACGCGCACTGCAAGGGCTAAACATGATAGGCATGGACGTAGTAGAAGTCTCCCCTTCCTACGACCAAAGCGAGCTCACCGCAATCGCCGCCGCCACCATTGCACACGAACTACTGCATCTGTGGGCTGTAAAGCATAAATAACCGGATGCGGGTTTGGACTAAGCCACCTTAACAAGGTGGCTTTTTTGTTTGGGGTTTGGGCTTTATCGTCAAGTGACAGTATCGCCAGGTCAACGCTCGAAAACATAACTTCTCGGCGGGTAAACCGCCTCCTACAAGACTGTTTACATCCTCACTCAAATTGCGTTAACCACTCTTTTAACACACCATTTAACAATGCTTGCTGTTCTCTACTCATCCCTTCAACCAATTGGGCTTGAATGGCGATATGCGGTTCAATCAGCTCTTCAATCAGGGCGAGGCCTTCGGCTGTCAATTCAACTGTTACACTGCGGCGGTCTTCTATACAGTGCTCACGCTTAATAAGGCCTTTTGCCGCTAGCTTATCTAAACGATTGGTCATCGCACCAGAGGTGAGTAGCATGGTTTTAAATAGCTCTGATGGGGTTAAACGAAATGGTTTGCCGCTGCGGCGCAAGGTAGCTAACACATCAAATTCGCCCAAATTTAAGCCGTATTGCTTGTGCAGCTTTTCAACTTCGGCTTCCATATGTTTAGCTATGCGCACTAAGCGACCCATTATTGCCATGGGCATTGTTTCTAACTGTGGTTTTTCGCGAGCCCACTGCTCTTGTACTCTATCAATTGCATCCATCAATATTTGCCCCGACTACAAACTTTGTAAAGAAATATCTTAACATAAAGATACTTTACAAAAAGTGTTTTTAGTAATACCTTAGCGCAAAGTATCTCAACATAAAGATAATTAATGTGAATATACTCCTCGCGATGATCCCTGCATTTTTATGGGGCACCACGTATGCGGTGACACAATACACCCTTGCGGACTGGCCGCCTCTTTTACTTGGCGCTATTAGAGCGCTGCCGGCTGGGCTTATTTTGCTGGCAGTTAAGCCGAGTTTGCCAAAAAAAGCGGACTGGAGAACACTATTCGGCCTTGGGGCGATTAATATCGCGGCCTTTTTTAGCATGATCTTCGTGATGTCGTTAACGCTACCATCTGCCATATCTAGCGTGGGCATGGTGTCTGTGCCGGTGTTCGCCATGCTTTATCATTGGTTAGTCAACAAGCAACGCCCGGGATTGGTGCAAGCGTTATGCGGCGCGGCGCTTATTGTGTTGGCTTGGTCGCTATTTGATCCGAGTTCACTGAGTTTAAACCCTCTTGGTTTAGCGGCAATACTTGCGGCAATAACCTGTATCGTGATCGGCAGCTCAATCACTAAGTCTCTTGGTGATCGCATGCATTGGTGGACAGTGTTAACTTGGCAGCTCATTATTGGCGGCGTTATTCTCACGCTCGCATCAAGCGTTCACGGTGTTATTGCACCAGCTAAGTATATTGCGGCTTTTAACAATTTCTCGACGACCAATCTCAGCGGCATATTATGGGTTGTGCTCCTGAACACCGCGCTGGGTTATAGCTTGTACGTGTGGTTACTACAACGTATGTCTGTGGTGGACTTTACCTTTGGTGGTATTGCAAATCCGATTGCGGGTATTTTGACGGGGCTGGTGCTACTGGGCGAGACGTTCACGCCGCTTCAGTATAGCTTGATGGTTGGCATGATTGTAATGCCGCTATTGCCGCAAATTATCGTCACCACCCTACGAAACCGAGCTGTGCCTACAAAGTGTGAGGTAAACTAATCAGAGGAGCGCATAGCAACTATGCGCTCATTCCCTTAAATAGACGAAATTAAAGTGCGAGTCGATAGATATATAGCGACTCGTCACTTGCTACGCCCAGATCATTGACACAGGACTCAACAAACTGGCCGCCTATTTTTTCAATGATCCGCTGGCTCGCAATATTTGAC
The DNA here is from genome assembly GCF_016695175.1 of Pseudoalteromonas sp. GCY. Taxonomy (NCBI): domain Bacteria; kingdom Pseudomonadati; phylum Pseudomonadota; class Gammaproteobacteria; order Alteromonadales; family Pseudoalteromonadaceae; genus Pseudoalteromonas; species Pseudoalteromonas sp. GCY. The sequence goes on along the minus strand of NZ_CP068023.1, from coordinate 1,770,706 downwards.
TGTAAACATTGAAACTCCACAGTTTTAATATCACTTACCTCTCGAAGCTTGGCAATAACCTGTTCAAGCACTAGACCGATTAAGCCCTGACCTCTTGCCTTTTCGCCAAGCCAATAGCCAATTTCGGCAGTTTGCGTTTGAGCATCCATATATTTGATCCCAAACACACCACAAAACTCGCAATTAAATTCAATAGCAGACCAAAGTCCGCCGACTTGGTTGTTTATACGTGTGTCGATGTAACGCTCTGCATCAGCCTCGGTATGTAATGTCGCAACCCACGGCAGCACATTTTGTAAACTTGCGCGACTACTTTGTACACAATCAAATAATGGCTTTGCATGCGTCAAAGCAAGGTTTTGTAGTTTGAGATTGGCAGAAATATCTAGTTGCACGGGATGTTCAGCTCCATTTAATCACCTTTATTCAAATACAGGTCTAAAGAAGCAGCGTTCATAGCTAATTATGCAACCGGTATCTTCTGCAAATTTAATTGCAGCCTGACACTGTGCATCTTGAAACGACTCGTTGCGATACGTTTCATAGGCCGCCAAACTGGGAAAGGTGAATAATGCCAAGGCAATATTACTTGCACCTTCCGATGGTAAAAAGTAGCCATTATGCTGCCCACCAAAGCGATTGACGAGTGGGATCCACATTTTGGCATATTCCTCAAAGTCAGCAATTTTTGCCGGATCAACAACATATTTTAAGTAGCAAGTAACCATACAACCTTTCCTTTTTGTTAAAAACACCAGTTTCACATTGCTCTATACACCGTTAGACAGTGTGCGAGATTACTTTAAGCGTTAATAACATGAAGTTAAAGTGATATGGGACTATCTGTCTCGATTAAATGCTCAACTCAAGGTATTAACTCAGCGTAATGCTACTGACAGTAACTGACACACCGAGAGAGTATCGTAGCTGCAACTTTTAAAAAATGATGGAATTCCATGATGGTCACCGTTGATTCTTTGGTGTTATATGTAAGCGATATCGAGCTTAGCGAAGCGTTTTATAGACAGCTATTCCAATGTGAGACTGTAAAGCTTTCTCCAACTTTTGTTTCTATGAAGTGTGCAAACAACATCTCCATTGCACTTAAACAAAACACAGCCCTTACACCACCAAGTCGCATTACCGGGGGCGGTACTGAAATCTCTATTATGCAACCAAGCCAAAAGGCGTTTTTTGCTTTATACGATACATGGAAGTTACTAGATATTGAGTTTGCTCAGGTCCCGCAAGCCGAGGTATATGGCGCTAGTTTTATCGTATTAGACCCAGATAAACATCGTATTCGCGCGTTTGTCGTAAATGAATAAATTTGGCAAAAGCAGCTAGCGCTTCAAGGTGTAACAGGTCTTGACAAACCAACCCATAGTAACACGCTGCTTACCCTCCAAATCAAATCACCCAACTTCTTACTGACATGGCGGCAATAAAATAGTAAAACATGTCCCAACACCCTCTTCACTCTCAACCAATAACTCTCCACCATGCTCTTTGATTATATCGTAGCTAATGGAGAGCCCGAGCCCAGTGCCTTTACCGACAGGCTTAGTAGTAAAAAAGGGGTCAAATATCTTATCAATGATCTCCTTGGGGATCCCAACGCCACTGTCTTGCACACTGATCGCAACACTGCCATTTTCCAAATCCGTTTTTACCTTAATTTCTCCCTCACTCTCTAATGCTTGCGCTGCATTGATGAGCAAGTTTGTCATTACTTGAATTAGCTTGCCTTGGTTCCCCAGCACTTGAGGGACTTCACTTAACTGTGTGATCACGTTAGCATGATACTTGAGCTTACTCTTCACCAGATTTAACGTTGTCTTTATGCAGGTATTAATATCGCAAGGTTGCAATTGAATAGTATCTGCTCTAGAAAACTGTTTGAGATCGTTCACAATCGCAGAAACTCTTTGTAGCCCGGTCATCGACTCATCAATCAGTTCAGTACAATCGCTATTAATAAAAGCAAAGTCTTTGTCTTGAACAAATTGATTGAACGCATTACGTTCACCGGGTTCAAGTCCGAGCTGAACCGCACGCTTTGCAAGTTCGGCATAATCGCCATGATAGTGACGCATCACATCGAGGTTACTCATCACAAAACCGAGCGGGTTATTTATTTCATGGGCAACTCCAGCGGCCAATTGACCCACAGAGGCCATTTTTTCTGAGTGAACAAGTTGTTGCTGCGCGGCTTCAAGCTCTCTGTTGGTGGCCTCAAGCTGCTGATTTTTCTGATTCAGCTTTTCAGTTCTCTGTGCCACCAATTCTTCTAAGTGTTTATTTAGCTCAATCAAATCATGCTTATATCGCTCTCGACGCTCATGCTCTTCGGCTAAAGTTTGTGATAGCTCATCAAACGCTAAAGACAGTTCTTGTAACTCATCTTTACTTTGTATTGGTTTCCATTTGAAATCAAATACGCCTTTTTTGACATTACGAGCGATAAATTTAGCTTGGCTTTTCAATATATACAGATTGGTTGTGAGGTATATACCCAGAAAATAGGAGAAAATAGCAACTAACGCCATTTCAAACAGCGCGATAGAAACCGTCCAGCGTTTTACTTCAGACATCGTTCGATTTATCGTACCAATATCAATGCCTATCTGAATGGTGCCAAACAGTGTCCCTCCCTCAACAATATCAGCATGAATATCAAAAATACCGTCGGTGACTTTCGCAACTAACGTATCATCTTCAAATATGCGCGCTTTAAAGCGCTCGTTTCCCGCAAAGGAAAGAGTTTGGTTTTCACCATCGATCACTTTAACGTAAAGGATATCTGGGTTACTTAATAACTCATTGGTAAAAGCATCTAGCGAGGCTAAATCGTACGACAGCACAGCATCCTTGGTTGCGCTCGCAAACAAGCTTGCGGTCGTGGTTGCGCGTTTATTCATGGCGTCATTTGCAGACTCCATCATAAAATCAATCACCACAAATATAAGTGCACTCAACAGCACCGCTTCAATAATAGCGGTGCCAATCATGGTTTTGAGTCTTAACGATAGCCTTTTCATTCAGTCGTGGCGCTTCTTAATCATCCGAGTACTATTTGCCAACCAAGGTTTCTAATTCTAATGCTTTTACGTCTTGCCAGTCCTCGTTCGACGCTGCCATAATTCCTTTAAAATTCACCGCTTCGAGTAGCCTAATTCCCTCTTCACTCAGTTCAAGAGAGGTCAACGCCGCGACTAATCTTTGCCTTGCATCTTCTGGCATTGCTCTTTTTACGGCGAATGCATGTGGTGTATAACCTTTTGTCGTCCAGAGAATGTCGAGTTGTGATTTAATTTTAGGATCGGCGTTGTTGAAAGTACGCATGACACCGCCCCCTGCTTTGACAAATCCTCTCGACACGTTGAGATAAACGGAATCATGGGAAGATACATATCTTGGCGTAAATTCAATACCTTGTTTCGCCAATTCCCCTCGGGGCAAAATGCTCGCAGCAAATGCAGCAGGAGCCGGAAAAGCGAGCGTCTCTCCTCGCAACTGCGATAAGTCAGTAATACCCGCTCCCTTTTTAACCACGATGATCCCTTTTATCATTTTATCTCTTTGCTTGGCGATAGCTTGATAACCTGCCCGCTCATTAAATACAACAAAGTGATAGGGATTCATGTATGCCACATCATACTCTTGCTGCAGCACGCGGGCTTCAAAGGTTGGTATATCTTTAGCGGTTTTAAACGTGTAGTTATCTCCGGTTTTATCACTGAGATAATCGAGAATAGGCTGCCAATTTTTGGCTAACTTATTTGCAGACTGCTGCGGCACAAAGGCGAAGGTATAATCACCACTCAAACATAAAGCGGGAAAAAAAATGAGACTCATCAGCAGGATTTTTATCATCACATCACCACCTAGCAATAAACACTTTTCGAATAAGGACTTAAGTTCCACAAAAGTATAGATCAATATTAAAAAACGGCTTATTTGCTCATTGATAAAAGTGCCTGTCCTTTATCTTTACTTTATCTTATATCCTTATCTTTGTTGGCCTTGATATTTTGTAACGCGCTTGCCAGCCAAATGGTAAACTGGTGGACAATCGCCGAACTCTTGCGATAAGTCGTTTGCCTGAGCCAATAGCCATAGCCTGAAAATTCCTCCATTGTCGTGCTTTTACTTAACCACCCCTGTATAACTGCTGACTCAGCTAATACATCGCTCAATAGTGCCAGCCCTTGCCCGGCCACAGCCGCCTGCAAGACAAAGTGTTCTTGCTCAAAATAACGCAAGTCATAATGACTTTCGTCAATGTGCGCTCGCCAAGGAATATTTTCAAGCCCCGTTTCGTCTTGCCAATGGGTGAGAAATAGTACAGGTTTACCTTGGTCTGGCACCCGATAACTTGGACTAGCATAAAGCCCTATTTTTTCGGTAATAAGATGAGTTTCATTGGAATTCGGATCCGCTTTGCCATAACGCAGGGCGATATCAATATGCTTCTCTTTATTTAAATCAATGAGTTGATCGCTCGCGCATATTGTGACGGTTTGGTTTGGGAAAGCATGATTAATGGCAGCCATATTCGGAGCAAACCAAAGTGCAGCAAATGAATTACAACATGAAATAAGCAAGTCGTTCTTTTGCTCAGTAAACTCAATAAACGCATTATCAAGTATATTGAGTGAATCAATACACACCTTTGCCAGTGCCTGTCCTTGTAATGTTAATTGCACTGCTCGCGTTTTTCGCTCAAAAAGCTGAACTCTTAACTGTGATTCAAGTGACTTTATCTGATGTGACACTGCCGTAGGCGTAACATTAAGTACCCGCGCCGCATCTTTAAAGCTCAAGTAGTGCGCAGCAACCGCAAAGGTTTTTATGTTATTCAAAGACGGTAAATGTGTGAACATAGCAAACCTATAAATTAGTTTATCTCATCTATTTGTGGATTCTTCTCAGTTGTCACATTGCTTACGTAAGCACAAAATAAAACACAGTAAACAACTGGATAAAAATCATGAAAAACATTCTATATATAAGTAGTAGCGCAAGAAAGTATAGCGAGACGAGTTCGCAACATCAGTCAATTAGTCGGATGTTAGGTGAGCAGTTTTTGACAGAATTTAGCTGCCAAACACATAAAGTAGAAATCACCCATCGCGACCTCTCCGTGAAACAACCAGCATTCATCGATGAAACATTTATCGCGGCTGCATTTGCAAAAGGAGTGTTGAGCGAAGAGCAACGCTTAGTACTCGCTGAGTCTGACGAAATTATCAAAGAAGTGACCAATGCCGATATTATTGTGATCGCAAGTCCTATGTATAACTACGGAATGCCTGCCGTGCTAAAGGCTTGGTTTGATATGGTGATCCGAGTAAATAAAACCTTCAGCTTTGATTTAGCGCGAGGTGATAAACCACTGGAGCCAATTTTATCAGGTAAAACACTGGTATTACTGGCCTCTTGGGGGGAGTTTGCATTTAAAAAAGGTGAGTCACAATATCATTTGAATCACCTAAGTAGCCATATCGAGCAGCTGGCTCCATATTTAGGTGCTGAAGACTTTTATGAAATCGCATCTGAGTATCAAGAGTTTGGAGACGACAGGCATAAAAACTCCAAACAAAGTGCTATCGATGAAGTACACAAACTAGCGCAAATACTTAGCGCTAAGTAAGAGCACAAGTGAGCGTATTGCGCTCACCATACTCTCACGCAGCTTAATGTTTATAGTGATAGGTAATCTTACTTTCTAGATGCTTAGGCTCAATATTAATAGGACGATAAAGCTGGATAGTGCCCACAAGCGTTGCACCATCACTAATTGTAAGCGTTGGTAAGTCATCCTCAAGCTTAGAAGCAATATATCCTGCCTGACGAAAAATCACATCACCTTGAACGGTACCGCCGCTGGCAATCGTAATATCTCCGCTCGCATTGATTACGTTTCCTTCAATAAAAACCGACTCACCAACCTCAATATTACCATTGGTAACTTGAATACTCCCATATACGTGCGCTTTTTCCATCAGCATAATATTGCCATTATCAACACGAACCGACTGCGCCTCGCTATGCTTATCAAGCAGAATATTACCGTTGGTCACTTCTGCGGATTTAACTTTGGCCCCTTCAGCTAGCGTAATATTGCCATTTTGTAGGGATAAATTCCCCGCTCTTTGGCCACTTGCCACATCAATATTTCCAGCAAAATGTCTTAGGTTTTCACCATGAGTAGCATTAAGATTACCGACAGAGCATGCAACCAAGTTGAAGGTAAACGCAAGCGCGAGTGGATATTGATAAAGTTTGTTGGTCATTATTTTTTCTTCTTGTTATTGGCAATTTTCGCAACTACCTTGAGCGGTGCTAAGCAAGTTTCACGTGACTTTAACGTTCAAATTAAGCTCGAGTGGTATTAAGCGCGAATAGAATTCTAGTTCGATAAAAAACCTACTCAAGGAGATCTGAGTAGGTTCTTGAGTGTGAGTCTAAGCATTCAAAACAGCAAGTAACCTGCCTTTTGAAGTCACTAAATCGGCTTTGTCAGCCTCAGCTAGATAACTGATAAGGTAAGTCTCAAGGCTGCTTTCTTCACCTTGCAGTTTTGCATCCAGCATCGCGACTTGCTCAGACATTCTCTCGCTTTGCAACCCTTCCGGTGATGACTGATTCGTTAAAATCTCAAGTCTTAACAGCAACTGAGCGGCGTTTAGCGAGGTTTTATTACTACCTTGCCAAGAGCCTGGAATATCACCATCAGTGTCTACCGCTTCCACCAGTTCATTGAACTTTTCACGACGCTGTGAAGAAAATAGATCATCTAATTTCGACTTCACTTGTGACAATAAACGATTCTTTTCTTGCTTCAGTCCTGGCACTACAATAAACGTATTGAGTTCGTCACGAATGGCAGCCAGTTCATTTTGAGTAATCGCTTCGATGACTTTGCTGTCGAACTCTGCTAGCAACTGACGCTGCTCGGCTTCCTGCGACTTTTCCTGTGCTTTTTGCTCTGCATACTGTGCACTGCGTTTTTCAAACACGGCATCATTATGGGCACGAAATGCTTTCCACAAAGTATGCTCTTGCTTGGCACCAGCAAAACCAATTTGCTGCCACTGTTTTTGCAATGATTTCAGTAAGTCACAAGCTGCTGCCAAATCTTCAGCCTCTAACTGCTGCTGCGCAGTTTCAACTAGCTTTGCCTTTTCAACGGCATTGGCTTGATGGAAGGCTTTAAGTTTCTCGTAAACCGCTTGATGATGCTCACGGTAAATCGAATTCAGCTTTTGATAGACTTTAGCATCCACATTACCAGCATTTTTCCACGCTTTGGCTAGGCGATTAAATTGTGCTTCCACTTCTCGCCAATCAATACCCTCGTTATCCAAAGCACTTAGCAGCGCTTTCACTTCTTCAATCACCACTTCACGCGCTATTTTTGCCTGCTCACGCTGTACTTCTTGCTCCGCAAAGTAAGCGCGACAAGGTGCAAACAATAACTCAATTTTTTCGTCAAATTGAGCTGCTTGCGCCTTTTCCTGTTCCGTTTCAACATGACCAAGCTCGTTCCAACGTGTTCTAAGTAATTTTACTTCCTCAGCACGCTTAACTGGGTCTACCGACTCCTCAGCCAGTTTGATATCAAGCTCCGCAAGCAGTTCTTCACGTTTAGGTGTGGCGGCATACTTTTGCCAATCTTTAAGGTCTTTTAATGCTTGAGACAAGCTTTCATGCTGGTTTTCGAGCTGCTTTTTGTAGCTTGGCGTAAGCAACTCAAACTGCTCAATAAAGCCATTAAAAACACCAAATGCCACGTTAAATCGACCCTGATCAATTAATCTTTGAACATCGCGTGCTTTCTTCTTCGCGATTTTGAGTGCTTTTTCTTGCTCATTTTTCAGCGGTTCGATAGCTGTCATAAACGCTTGGCTTGCATCTGACAGCTCAGCTTTTGCTGATTTATGCAATACCTTAGGCAGTGAATCTAGTGCTTTACGCGCTGCAACATAGCGGTCTTTTTGTACTTGCACTTGGGTATCAAGCGCTTCTAATGAAGTTGGTACCTCAACCGTCTTCAACTCTGCTAAGGTGTTATTGAAGGTTTCACTTGCGGCAATAAGCGCAGGTAGATCAGCAAGATCACGCTCAATATTTTGCAGTTTTCGGGTGAACTCGCCAAGCGCTTCAACAGTGACATATTGAGGTGCAGACACCTTACCTTTTAATACTTCACTACGTTTAACCAGTGCATCGTGCGAGGCTAAGTCTAGTGTTTTACATGCAATTTCGACCGATTTTTCAATGGCTTCAAGTTCAGCAGTTAATTCAGCGACCTCTAGGGCTTCATTTTGCTTTTGCATTAACTCAGCTTGCTGTGCTTGATGTTTAACTTGTAACTCATTGAGATGACGGTTTAATTTATCTGCTACTTGTTGATACTTTGCATCTAATGCAGTTACCGTTTCAGCATCTAACCACTTAAGCTCAATGCTTTGCCACTGTGCAAATAACTGCTGTGCTTGCGCGTTCACCGTTTCATAGTTTTGCTTATCTCTTAGCGCGTTTAACTTAGCAAGCACAACTCGCGTTTGCTCAGCAACTTGAGCTGGCATTTCTTTTGCTAATCGCTGCTGCTCCAGTGATCCACTAAGAGAAGTAAACGCTTCACCTTTGGCTGCCTTTAGGACACTCTTTTCAAGTGAATGCTGTGCAATCAGTTCCAACATGGCAACCTGAAGTGCTTCATCACCTTCTTTGAATGATTTTTCGATTAACGTGGCGTTCGCAAGGCGCTTGAGGAGTTTAACTTTGTTTGTTAAATCGGTTTCAATTAACGCGACTTTCTCAAGCGTTTTAGCTGGCGCATAGCGTTCAATGTATTCTTCACGAATGTTGCTCTGCAGTGCGGTGTCTTGATTAATGACCGCACTCGAAATTTTCTGCTCAGCAAGCTCTTTTAGCTCGCTATCTTGCTTATAAACTTTCCACCAAAGACCAAGGTCATTTACCTTAGTAAGTACCTTTTTTCTGATCTGCGCAGACTCGTCCTCAAGTGCTAGCGTGTGTAGTAAAGTTGCGTCTTTGCTTAAGTCTAACTTGTCCACTGCTTGCGAGCGAACGTCAACCTTAGGGTGTTTCCATTTCGGTGTAAAAAGGTGTTTAAAGATCATTTTCACTGAACCTAGCTATTTCATTGTCGGCTTTGAATTCTTGTTGTAATTCGCGTTTGGATTTTTGCACCATTTCACCTTTTTCGTTGATGGTGAACTGCTCATTGGACTTAGCTACTTTTGCTTGATATAGCATGACCAACTGCACAGTTTGCTCTTTTTGCGCATCACTTAGCGGCGTACCATCAGGCCACTTTCCGGTTGACGCACCATATTGCAAACGCTCGAATACTTCAGGGGTAATATTTTGAACTAAGCTATCTACATTCATTACTACTTTTTCTTTTTCAAAATAACGAGGATGACTCGATTAATTAAGTACCAAACCGCACCAATGCCTATAGCGCTTTTGCTTGCGATCATTTCAAACGAGTTAGGTTCAGGCTGCTGCCAATAGATATATAAGAATCCACCTAGCACTAGGATCAGTGCAATAAACGAGTAATTCATTACAGATTGTTGACGTTTTACGCGATTTCTAGAGGCCGCTTTCTCTCTGTCTTCTTGAGAAAAGTCTGCTAAATTGGTTTCACAATGCGGGCAGGACTTATGTTTGGAGGAAATAGGTTTACCGCAGCTTGGACACTGTGCTATTGCCATCGTGTTACTTCTCCATAATACAAAAAAGGGCACCTGTGAGGCGCCCTATTCTACTACCTTTGCGAAGTCTTGTCCTTACATGACAAGATAATTTTAATTAAAATTCGCTCACTGTTTGTGTTCTTTGTTGAAATCTTCCCAGTATTCTTTAACCGAAGATTTCATTTCTTTTCTGAGCAGTAAAATACCAAATAAGTTAGGTAACGTCATCACGACGATGGCCACTGCAGCCAACTTCCACACCAGTGTCGTATCAGCAAACGACGCCCAGAAGAAACCTGCAACATAGAACACGCGATATGGCATGACCGAACGACTACCTAGAAGATAAATCATCGCGCGGTCGCCATAGTATGACCATGCAATTGCCGTAGAAAACGCGAATAACAACAAACCAATCGAAACGATGTATTTACCATTTTCGCCCAAATAACCTCGGGTAAATGCTTTGGTTGTCAGCTCTGCCGAGTGCACCAAAGAATACCCAATCACGCTGATACTGTTGTCTGTTGGCAAGCCGTCTTTCACTTCGACGGTACCCGTGTACTTGTGACGCTCTGTAATACCAAAACGTACTTGCTCACCAATAGAACGCGAGTGGATCACGGTAAAGTTTTCTGTTACCGCCTTACCCTGTACGACTTCAATCTCACCATTGAAAGGTTTGACATTGTGCTCTTTTTTACCATTCAAATAGGCGTACAATGCATCTCGGTCTTGTTGATTCGATTCGTCATATTTACCGTCTAAGATAACCATAGACGAGCGCTCAAAATGGGTTTCGAACTTTTCAGTCCACACACCCGATGACAAAATAACCAATCCCGTCAAGGTACAGATAATGATTGTGTCAATAAACGGTTCAAGAATTGAAACCATACCTTCAGACACTGGCTCATCGGCTTTTGCCGAAGCGTGCGCGATTGGTGCTGAACCTTGACCCGCTTCGTTAGAAAACAAACCTCGGTTAACCCCACGGTTGAATGCATACGCAAAAGAAGCCCCTAAGAAACCACCCGCTGCCGCAGAGCCCGTAAAGGCATCTGTAAATACAGAAAGGAAAGAAGGAACGATATTCTCAACGTTGTAGAAAATAACGGCAAAAGAACCAAGAATATAAATCGCAGCCATTAATGGCACAACGCGAGAAGTGATGGCAGCAATGCGCTTGATACCACCAAGAATAACCAAAGCAAGTAGAATAGAAAGCACCGCACCTGTGGCCATAGGCGCAAAACCAAAAGTCGCTTCCATGCCTTGAGCAATGTTGTTGATCTGCGGCAAACTACCTGTACCAAATGAGCTAATCACAGTGGCAATTGCAAATAATACCGCTAGCCATTTCATGTTTAGGCGACGATCCATATAGTACATTGGACCACCAGCCATTGTGCCATCATCTGTTTGTACGCGGTATTTATGCGATAGCGTAACTTCCACAAATTTGGTTGTCATACCAAAAAAGGCCGTCATCCACATCCAAAATAATGCTGCTGGTCCACCGATTGAAATTGCCAGCGCCACCCCACCAATATTACCAGTACCAACCGTGCCAGAGAGTGCCGTTGCGAGTGCTTGGAAGTGCGTGGTATCGCCTTCTAGGCCTTTTTTATCATATTTACCGGTAACGACTTTACACGCATGTTTGAAATATCTGATCTGTGGAAATTTCAAGTAGATTGTAAAAAATAAACCTACCCCTAACAGTACATACGGGAACCAAGGTGAACCACCTAACATTCCATCTAAGCTATCTAATAAGCTGCCTAACGCATCCACAAATATTCCCCTTTATTGTTGTTATTACACCCTGTCGAGGTGCTCTACCTTATTATTTTTAAATACTACTTTGTTTTAAATATTATTTTTTGTTGTTCTTTTAAACGCACAAAAATAAACGGGTAATCAAAATGGTGATTACCCGTCTTTAAGCTTATCTTAAGTCATCAACCACATTTAAGATTGCAGCTAACGTGTCTTGACCAAACTGATATGAACGTCGGTCTGACCAGCCGAAGTAAGGATCCGGCAGATTTGCATTGTCCTTAAACGGCATTTCAACGGTATAGGCCAACGCTTTGAACGCTTCACCAACAGCACACGAAGCAACGGTAAGATTTGCTTCACCCGGTGCATCTTTGTCGTAACCAAATTCATCTTGGAACTCAGGTGTGATAGTTAACAGTGCCGCCTTAAAAGATTCTTCCAAACGCTGTAGGCGCTCATCATAACTCGGAATACCTTCACTGCCCGCAACGAAGTTATACGGTAGTGCTTCATCACCATGAATATCTAGGTACATATCCAGCCCAGTTTCATGCATTTTATTTAATACATAATAAACTTCAGGTGAGTTCTCAAGTGTTGGCGTTTGCCATTCACGGTTAAGGTTTACGCCTTTTGCATTAGTGCGAAGATGGCCACGAACGCTGCCGTCCGGATTCATATTTGGCACGACATAAAATACCGCTTTCGATAACAGTGCAGCGGTATGTGGATCTTCGTCATCCAATAGTTTGTGAAGTAGACCTTCAACAAACCATTCTGCCATCGTTTCACCCGGGTGCTGACGCGCCGTGATCCAAATCTTTTTCTTCTCATCTGACGGCTCACCAATAGTGAGTAAGCTCATATCACGGCCGTCAAGCGTTTGACCTAGAGTCTCTACAACGCACGCGTCGTGGGCTTGAGCCCAGTAGACTAGGTCTAAATGACGCTCATAACTATAAGGAGCAAAATAAGCAAAGTAGGTGTGAGCACATTCAGGCTCAAAATCGATAGTTAATGTGCCATTCTCATAACGGGTTGGCACACGGAACCAAGTTTGACGATCGTAAGATGCAACCGCGTGATAGTCATCCCAACCTTCTGGATATGCTGAGTTCAGTAGTTGGTTGATATGAATTTTGTGCTCTAAAAAAGGCGTAGACTCAAGTCTAAAGTGAAACCATTGAAAAAAGTCAGACTCATTGTCTTTATTGATTTCTAGTTGAATATCTGCAGGTGATTCTGCTTTTACCACCTTGATATTACCACTATCGAAATTACTCGTAATGCGCATAGGTTTCCCTAAATAAGTTAAAAACTGCTGTGTAAATACACTGTTACCATACTCAACTATGCTTCAGTCTAGAATAATATCAAACCTCAAAGAGAGGTAATATTGTGCCTGTCTTTGCACAAAGTTGAGGTGTAACTTTTTGTTAGCTAATTGTAGCTGACCTATCTTTGCAAGCCTACCACAACGAACTTGTTTCAAAAACTAAAAAAGCCAGCTGGTGCTGGCTTTTTATCGTAAATTTCGTGTTAGCGAGGTAGGCTCGGGAATTTTACTTCCGCCATGTCCTGCATTACACGTACAACCTGACAGCTGTAACCAAACTCGTTATCGTACCATACGTAAAGTACTACACGGTCGCCATCAACGATGGTTGCTTTTGAGTCAACCACACCTGCATAACGACTACCCACAAGGTCAGTAGACACGATTTCTGTTGATGCTGTGTAGTCAATCTGGTCACGCAGTTCAGAGTAAAGTGAAGACTCGCGAAGGAATTCATTTAGCTCTTCAGCGGTTGTTTCTTTACCTAGATTTAGGTTAAGAATTGCCATTGATACGTTTGGTGTTGGTACACGGATTGCGTTACCAGTTAGTTTACCAGCAAGCTCTGGAAGTGCTTTAGCAACCGCTTTTGCAGCACCGGTTGAAGTAATAACCATGTTCAATGCTGCACTACGACCACGACGCTCAGCTTTGTGGTAGTTGTCGATCAAGTTTTGGTCATTGGTGTAAGAGTGAACCGTCTCAACGTGGCCATTCTTAATACCAAACTTGTCGTTAAGTGCTTTTAATACCGGTGTGATTGCGTTAGTTGTACAGCTTGCTGCAGAAACAATCTTGTCTTCAGACTGAATGTCTGAGTTGTTAACACCATAAACGATGTTTTTGATGTCACCTTTAGCTGGCGCTGTAAGTAGCACTTTGGACGCACCGATTGACTTAAGGTGTTTACCTAAGCCATCTTCGTCTTTCCAAACACCTGTATTATCTACGATAAGTGCGTTTTCAATACCGTATTTTGTGTAATCTACTTCTTCAGGTGAGTTTGCGTAGATAACTTGAATGTAGTTACCGTTTGCTTTAATCGCACCTTTTTCATGGTCTACTGTGATTGAACCATTGAAAGGACCATGAATTGAGTCACGGCGCAGTAAACTTGCACGTTTCTCAAGATCACCATCGTGGCCACCGCGAACAACGATTGCACGTAGGCGTAAATCAGCGTGAGAGCCGCCACGTTCGATAAGTAGGCGTGCTAATAAACGGCCAATGCGACCAAAACCATAAAGAACGACGTCACGAGGTTCTGGACGTGCACCTTGGTTTAGTAATTCTGCAAGTTCTGCATTTAAAAACTCTTCGATTGAGCGACCTTCACCTGCATTTTTATAAATGTAGGCATAAGCTAGCTTACCAAGGTCAACGCGACCTGGTGCTAATTCCATTTTGCTGATCACTTCTAAGAATGGAAAGCTTTCACGAAGACGTAGTTTGCGCTCTTCAAAGCGTGCTACTGTTTTGTGTGCTTTGATAACATCAATGGTGCTTGCGCTCACAAGAGGACGACCATATACAGAGATTTCAACGCCTTTATTACGGTATAGACGACCGATTAGGGGTTGCATGCTTTCTGCATAATCTTGACGCTCTTGCCAGCTGTTTTGATATTCTTGCTCGTGAGATAAGGTCATTTTTTCTGCCTAATAAACAATTTTCTTTGAACGGATAGCCCGAATGGGCACAGCTATTCTAATTTAAACTGCCATGATTCTCCACTGTTACCGAGCAATTCATTGCGTTAAACTAGTAAACTATTAGCTCTACCCTGTTTATTAGGGGATCACACCCTATAATTATAAAAAATCATTGAGGTCAAACTATGGCGTTTAAAAAGTCGCTAGTTTTTGCAGCGTTACTACTTGCTGGTTGCGACGACACCCTAACATTGAACCAAGTGTGTAGCGAAACGCCTGGTTTTTGTGAAGACTTAAATACAGACAGTCACTGTAAAGACGAACGTGCGTCGCTTATCTACGCGCGCTACCACGAATACAAGTCGCCGACGGACGAAAACAAATATGACTTGTTGCAAAATTTAGAAAGCTACAACCTATGTGTTTCTCGCGCCGCCAAAATTGAGCACATCAAGTTAAAAGAAAAAACCACTTCACGAGTGGAAGGTCATCTTACCGCACTAAAAGAAATGACACGTATTTATAATGAAACAAAAGACAGTAACCACCCAGGCCTACTTTATTATCATTGGTCTCGTAACAATGATCGCACTGCAATGAACAAGCTTTTGAATATGCAGGACGACTCTAGAGTGCAAAACGATCCCGAAATTCAGCTTTTCCTCGCAGAGTTTTACGCCAAAGTAGATGATGATAAAACCGTTGATATTCTCTACCGCGTATTAGAGCTGAATAAAAGCGGCCATACCCCTAACCCTGAAGTCTATTCATCTTTAGTCAGTATCTTCTACAAACATGAAAAGTATAAGCACGCATATACGTTTGCCCGAGTGGCTCAGCTTTCTGGGGTTGAAGATATTGATATTATTCCAGTGACAAACCAACTGGCTTCAATGGGAAAAGATTTAGCCAACTTAGATTCATTGGCGCAACGAACTTATGAGAGCATTCAAGCTGGGGAATTCGTTTCCCCACGTGATTTCTGAGCCTTATTATCAAAATCAAAACGGGAAGCCTATGCTTCCCGTTTTTGAAAATAATATCACCACTACTTTGCAAGTGCTACGTTAATAAATACTGCGGTCATCAAGACTGGGCAAACAAATCTAACATATTGAGCAAACCAGTAATGTGCACCACGGGATTCTAAGTGAAGCTGATTACCGCGTTTCCAAACCCAGCCAACAGTAATAAAGTAGAAGAGTCCCATCAATGGTAGCTGATATTGCGTGAAGAGACTGATCACCAATTCGAACAGCCAATCAAAATTTAGAATAATCGTGCTCGATGCTAATAAGATAACTAACGTAACCAACCAAGTCGCTTGTTTACGTTTAAAGCCATGGTTTTCAACCAAGAACGATACCGGAATTTCTGTTGAAGAAATGGTAGAAGTTACCGACGCAATAGACATAAGCACAAAGAAAGTCAGGCTAACTAATAACCCCATTTCCCCCATATTGGTAAATAGCTCGGGTAAAATGGCAAAAATCAACCGGCCTTCACCGATTAATTTGCCGTCTTGAAATACTTGAACACCATTTTGCTGCGCAACAAATATAGCAGGGATAATAAGTAAACCGGCCAAAAATGCGACACTGGTGTCTAGCATTGCAACACTAAACGTGAGCTTAGGTAGATTTTCGTTCGGTTTTAAGTACGAGCCATAAATCATCATGCAGCCCACTCCCAACGACAACGAAAAGAATGCCTGCCCCATCGCCGCGATGATCAAATCAGGATCACTAATTTTTGAAAAGTCCGGAACTAAATACGTTCTAAACCCTTCTGCAGCGCCATCTAAAGTCGCCATATAACCAATAAGGCAAAGCAGTAATACCAGCAACAACGGCATGAGTCTGCGCGACCAGGCTTCTATGCCTGATTTTACGCCTTTGAGAATAATGCTCGCAGTCAGAATTAACATCAATGGCGTAAAGATAAAGTTTCTAAGCATCGAGTCACCGCTAAGAAACTGGTGTGCGGCATCTAATTCTGCCATTTGCGCAAGAGGATCAAGTGCATGAGACAGCATCCATCCAGCCACAATGGAGTAAAAGCTTAGCATCACGATAGCACCAGCAAGGCCGATATAACCCGCCGCGGCCCCTATTTTCGGATTACCTTCACGCCAGGCTGTTTTGAGTGCTTTAACTGGGTTTGCTTGTGCCTGATGGCCTAAATACAATTCTGTGTAAAGTGCAGGTAATGCGAGTAAGAAAATCACCGCAAAATAAACCAGTAAAAATGCACCGCCACCGTGGTTTGCAGCTTGTGTGGGAAATCCCCAAATGTTACCAAGTCCAACAGCCGCACCAGCTGCTGCTAACACAAAGCCAAGTCGGCTTTGAAATCCATCGCGCGTATGAGCCATGTCTGTAATCAATCATTATTTTTTGTAGACGGCCGATTATACGTACTTCCGCTGAAAATGCGAGAGGTTCTCGGTGCGCCTCAGAAACTCGAGTCGGGCGTCTCTAGAAAGTCCATTTCTTCTTCTGTTGAATCGCGATTGAGTATTTCATTTCGATGGGGGTAACGGCCAAATCTATCGATAATTTTTTTATGCGCGACTTCAAAATCATAGTTAGGCAGGTCTCGAAAATAATGATCCGCGGCACGGTGTATGATGCGACTTTCGCTGTGCATCATAGGTAGGTATAAAAACATCAATTCAGTATCGTTAAGCTGTCGGTGATAGCCCTTTTCGATGGCGTGTTGGGTGAGGCTCAGCGCCAAAGGATCACTGGCAAACGCCTCTGGAGTGTCTCTGAATATATTGCGTGAAAACTGATCTAAGATAATGATTTCGCACAGCGCGCCAAGAGGTGTCGCTCTCCAGCTCGAAAGCTCACCTTGGTGCGCCATTTGGTGCAAAATACCGAAGCGATTTTTTATTATGCGATCAAAGTCCGCAGACTTCTTCCACCAGTCTGATTCAGTGCATTCAACAAACCAGAATTCGTAGACGTCTTTATAATTCATGATGGCACTCCTAGGGAAAAACAAACTTGAAGGTCAGCAGACCCTAACCGTTATAAACAAAGTGCCACCCCTTGCTCAATAATGCAACTTTTTTATTAGTTCCTTAACAACAATAAATTCACTTACGCAACCTCTAGTAATTTAGCATGAATTGACTGCACGACCTGATCTGACTCCTGTTGCTCAACTAAAAAGCACAGATTGTGCTTGCTCGCACCATGGCATATTAGTCGAATATTGAACTCTGACAACACATCCATGAGGTTAAGTTGACACTTCTTCAACTGGATCTCAGAACCTATCATGGCCACTAAAGTAAGATTATTTTCAACGGTCACATGACAAAACTCGCCAAGTTCATCCAAACAAGCTTGTTCTAACTCTGGTCGAGAAGCATTCGGCGCATTATCTAGCGTAAGCGCGACACTAATTTCCGAAGTCGTTACCAAGTCAACCGATATATTGTAATTGCTTAGAATGGTGAAGATACGAGCCAAAAAGCCGCTAGCAAGGAGCATTTCAGGGCTTTTTAGCGTCAATAGTATTTGGTTTTTACGTTGTGTCACAGCGCGAATGCCTGCCTGCGCCGTTTTCTCTTTTTCAATCCAAGTACCACCCGCTTGCGGATCACGACTTGAACCAACAAATACTGAAATACCTTTACGACTAGCTGGTAATATGGTTGCGGGATGTAACACCTTAGCACCAAATGTAGCCATTTCAGCCGCTTCATCGAAACTTAAACGAGGAATAGGTCTAGCCTTTGCGCACAAGCGCGGATCAGTACTAAAAATACCAATGACATCGGTCCAAATATGCACGCTAGACGCATCAATTGCCTCAGCTAACAATGCAGCACTATAGTCAGAGCCTCCACGACCCAGCGTGGTCGTCTGGCCGTATTGGTCACTACCAATAAACCCTTGCGTCACCTGCACTGTGTCGCCAAGTAGTGCGACCAAACTGGTTTGCGCGGCTTCACGCGTAGCTGCAACATTCGGATTCGCTTTACCAAATTGATTATCTGTTTTAAGCACTTTACGCACATCAAAGCGCGACGCCTGAACTTGGTTATTACGTAATATTTGGGTAAACAAATAAGAAGAAAAACGTTCGCCAAAGCTCAGCATTTCATCGCATTGCTGTCTGCTAAGTGCTGGTAAACTCGCAAGGCTTTCAAATTCACTGAAAGTTTGCTTGTAACCCTCAGCAAGATCAGCATCCAAAGACACTTGGTCGATAATCGCTTGCTGTATGTTTTCAACCGCTGCAACAACTGCTTTGCGCCCGGCTTCATCTTCCTTTTGTTGGGTTAGCGTTACAAGGTGATTGGTTACGCCAGCACATGCACTCACAACGACCACTCGAACATTTGGGTTGTCACGAACAATGTGAGCACAACGAGACATAGCTTCAAAGTCAGCGACACTGGTACCGCCAAATTTGGCTACAACATACTGCGAATTCATTTTCTCTCCTCTCGACTGTTGGCACAGTCAAATTTTATAAGGAGAACTCGGCATGGGATTTCTAGAAAGACGAACGCTTGAAATGACCTTTGCCAGAAGCTCTCCACCAATACGGTGACAGTTCCGAGGATTCAGCCTCGTAAACCGAAGAATCGTTGCGACGAGCAACTTTTCTCCTCGGCGAATACTTCCCTCACTAGTGGTCATTGGTCTCGTCACCTCACACTAACTACCTAAGCATCGCGCCTCTTCTGTTTATTTTGCCTTTGTTAATCTGAATAAAAGCAAAATAAAAGCCCGCAATCAATGCGGGCGATGTAAGAAAATTATCTTTTAGCCGTCTAGGTGTCAAGTTATTTATGAAAAACTTATCCCAGAGCGGTAAAAATTAAATCCATTGGTCTTAAATAAGTTGACCCGCGAAATACGCGCCACTATATCCAATGGTATATGCGATAAGCAGGTAGATACTCATTTTAAGATAGCTTGAGAAGGTTAACGCTTTAACCTTACTCATTGCAATGATCCCCGCTGCAGAGCCAATGATGAGCATAGAGCCACCAACGCCAGTCGCATAAGTAAAGGTTAGCCATTGCGCTGGAGTCATCGTAATGTCTGCTTTTAATAGTGCCGCCGTCAAAGGCACGTTATCTACCGCCGCACTCATTAAACCGACCAAGTAATTTGCGTATTCCGGCGCAAGATGCAGATATAAATCGGTAAACTTAGACAGTACACCGACCTCTTTCAACGCACCAACTAATAACAGCACACCCACAAAGAACAACAAGGTGTCATATTCAATTTCACGGATATAGTCGATGATTTTCTTATTGACGTCCTTCTTGCGCATCAAGAATTGCGCCATTAAGAACATCAAAGACAAGCCAAATAAGAAAGTTAGCATCGGCGGTACATGGTATTGCACGCTTAAGAATAACGTGGCAAAAATGGTTGATAAGAAGATGAGCGCAATCGTGATATCGGTCTTTTCAATTCTACGTAATTCAGCCTTTTCAAAGGTGATCTTATCATTCATGCCGATTGACAGCATCGCAGCTAAGATAAATACGCTAAAAATAGAGGGGGCTATTAGTAAAAGCAGATCCGGGATAGTCACTTTATCGGCTAGAAATATCATCAAGGTGGTTACATCACCAGTGATCAATGATACCCCACCGGAGTTAACACTGAAGATAATTAACGTCGCATATCTAATTAGCTTTTTCGGGTCTAATTTCAAAGACATGACTACAGCTAATGAAATAAGCGTCGCGGTGATGTTATCCGATATTGACGAAAATACGAATGCAAAAGCACCGACCAAAAACATTAGCTTGCGTTCGCTAATATGGGTTGGCATGATCCGGTGAACAATATTTTGGATAAACCCTTTTGAGTTCAAGTAGGCCACAAACGTCATTGCAGCCATTAAGAACAGCCAAAGCGTCGCGATTTCCAAAATGTTATGGTCTAACTCAATTTGTACAATTTCTGGGCTTTGACCATGAATTGGAGAGATAAAGGCGATAATCCAACATAAAGTACCAAAAAAAAGCGTTGTTTTGGCCTTGTTTACGTGAATAATATCTTCTATAACGATGAGTATAAAAGCGATGGCGATCAGGGTTAGAATAATGGGCGTGACCATAATGCGTAAACAACCTGTAATTAAATGTAACAAGGGGTGGGTTCGTTTTCGCGGCGGATTCTAGCACCATCACAGCCCCCATGCTACGTACGATAAACATTTTGTGACAAATTGATGAAGTAGCGATGTAACTTAGCTACTACACACTGGAAAGTTATGATCCCAGCAAAAAAATTATTAAATACGATAAATGAACACTGGAGCGTACTCGATCTACTTTTTAAACGATTTAAGCTCGCAGATTTCAGTCTAAAAGATGTACAAAACATCCTAAAACAGAAAAACCCTAGCTGGTCGAGTGAACGAATTTATAAAGAAACCAATCGATTACTCCAACAAGAAATTATTATCCCTTTAGCTAAATCTTCACAGTTAGAAATCAACCGTGCAATCGCTGACTTCGCCAGCTTTCTTTTACAAGAAGAGAGCCTTGGTTTAGCGGAAGAGATCACGGTGCTGGTAAAAGACTTAGAAAGATTAGGTAATCGCATCGCACAAGCTGGTGAAGAGGCCGACTACTCTGAGCTACGCCGTTTCAGCCGCATTATGGACGAACGCGTTCGTAAAATTGTTAAGCTGTTCGAGCATAACGAAAGCGCTATCATGAACTTGGTTGAACAAGCAAAGTCTGACACCTCAACGCTGTCTCTTGGCATGAGATATAAAGCCGTATTGGAAGCGTTTGACGAATATATCGAACCTATGCTGGAAATGGTCGATATTCATGGCCCATTCCAACGCTGCTTTGATCAAATAGAGCTTCAGGTCAGTGAACAAATTGACGAAATTGAACAATTAGGTCGTGGCGCTGCAGACAAACGTATGCTGGAGCAGCTCAGAACACGCATTTTAGATATGCACCTCATTGGTAGAGAAAGCTTAAGCCGCAGTGCCGATCTCCTCATGCCGTTACGTGAAGAGTTACGCCGCAATACACTCATTACACGCCAAGCCTCTAAAGTCCTTGGACAAATTAGAAAACGCGGCGTTGACCGTTTACTCTCACCAGTTCAACCAGAATTTGTGTCAGACATTCAACGTTTTAACCTTGGGCAAAAGCGTCACATGGTCGCTTATATGGCAAGTCTCGTTGAGTTTGAGCATGAAGAATATCAGCTACCCGATCACGACGATGTGCCAGCTTATCAAAGCCCTAACATTCCAGATTACAACTCGGTAAAAACGAGATTTCAACAAACCGGTAAAAAGCGCCAGGCACTATTGGGCTTTTTAAGCGATAGCTACCCAGATCTTGAAGCAGACGAAATGCTGTTTCTTTATCAAAAGCTGATCAACGAATCTGACTTGGCGCTTAGCCAAGAGCAACAAAAGAGTAAGATCACTATCGCATCGCATACCTTCTCTTTATATCCATTTAGTGCCAAAGCAAAACAAGATTAGCATTATGACGACAATTAACTTAGACATGCTCAATGAACTCCAAGCCATTAATAAAAAACTGGTGAGCGGGTATCATATCTGTGAGCAAGACACTACCCTTTGGCAAGAATTAGATCAGCAAATTGATAGCTATCAAGCGCTATTTTCAGCCTTAGGCCATGACTTACAGCACGATGCCCGTGGCTTTTACTATTTGGCAAGCGATGAAAGCACGCCAAATATGGGGAAAATTTCCCGTGCGATTGCCCTAACCATTTATATTTTGATTGAGCACTATGCCAACCAAGGTAAAGATCCGCTTCGCGTACTATTTGATGAAAGCTGCGATTTAGAGCTAATGCAAACCATAGTGCAGCTCAATAAGCATCTTTTTGACCAGTTGGAGATTTTTTCGGGCTCAGATCTCAGAAAAGACGTGTTTTTACGTATGGTGAGACTGGGTCTAGCCCGTGAGGTTGAGCAAGGCTTTATGCTACTTGCACCGATTTATCGCTACATTGACGCGCTAATGGAAGTAAACGAAGAACAATATGATATTGAGGACGAGCTATGAGCGAGCAGTTGTACGGCTTAAGTAAACTAGCATTATTAAATACCGCCGGATACGCTAAGTGTGTCATTCCTCTGGATAAAAGCGCGTCTATCTGCGCTCCGAATAACACCGGTAAAAGCTCGGTGATCAATGCGCTGCAGTTTCCACTTATCAACGATTTAAGACTGACTGAATGGGATGGTCACGATTTAGAAGAAACGCGTAAGTTCTACTTTTCTTCTGATCAATCCTATATTTTGCTTGAAGCCAACCTCCCCCACGGCGATGTGGTCATTGGCGTTGCGGGACTGGGTAAAATTGCCGGTTACGCGCACCAGTTTTTTTGCTATCAAGGCAAACTGAATCTTGATGATTACACCCAAGGTAAAAGTATCATCAAGTACACTAAGCTATTTAATCACTTACAGGAAAAACAACTCAAACCTGTAGAGCTAAAAGCACAAGAACTTAATGCCCTACTCACAGGTGGCGCCACACCATTTGATGGTGATATCAACCTGAAGATGATCCCGCTGAATAATGTCCAAGATGCACCAGTATACAAAGAAATATTCCGTCGTATTCTGAATCTGCACAAACTCGGTGCGCAGGACGTAAAGCGCTTTATGCTCAAGGTGTTCGAACGCCATATGTCGAACTCTAAAGTCGACTTTTATGAAGTCTGGCGTCGCGCTTTTGATAAGGTCAACCGTGCGCGCCGTGAGCTGAATGCGCTGGAGTCGATGCAAGAGCCAATTTCAGCCCTTGAGAAAATGCTTGAAAATGAGGCTGTATTAAAAGGTAAACTGGCGGCTTACGCCCCGAAACTCGATTTAGCTTTGGTCGAATATGATAACTATCACAACGAGCAAATTGCAGAATTGGCAACACAGCTAGAAGACATAGAAGCCGAAAAGCACGAATTTGAGTCTAAGCAGCAGCTGTACGTCCAACAGTCTCGCGATATCGAGCGTAAGCAAACCCAAATAGAGCAATGGTTTACCGATTTCCACGCGTTAAAACGTGAATTTGAACTGACTAATCATGCAACGCTTAAAACCAATTTAACTCTGTTGAAAAAGGAATATGAGCAACTTTCCTTCTCTATTAATAGTGCACAAGGGCAAAGTCTCCATACCCTTGATTTCCGCATTAATGAAACACAAAAGCAAATTAAGAGTTTAAAACTGCAACTCAAGAACCTTGAGTTCAACCTGTTTACTCGTATGCGTGAAGATCTTTCTTTAAAAGAAGTGGAAGAGATCTCACGGATCTTGAATCCAGATTTGTTATCGTTTTCAACCACCTCTCAAGGTGAAATTGATATCACCGACGAAGAAGCCTTTGGCGCATTTTTAGAGTCGCTATCTAAGTCAGTTCAAGGTGGTGAGCTTAAAGTACCAGGTGCTACCGTTAAGTTGAAAAAACTAAGTCCAGTGCAAATGCAAAGCGGTGAGAACAAAGCCCAACTGCAAGCACAGCTGGAGTCACTACAACAATCACTTAGCGATTTAAAGCAACAGCGTGAAGTAGCCGCAAACGTCGCTGAAAAGCAAAAAGAGCGTGATGCACTTTATGATGAACTCATGGCTACCGAAGCGGCCATGAAGCGCTTTGAGCAATATCAAACTATGTTGCAATCAGTCGATGCTCAACAAGCACTAAAAGAGCAACTAGAGATGGAACGAGAGCAAGTTGATGAATATTTACATGATATTCAACGTAATGCTGGTTCGATTTCAGACCGCCGTTCTATCATTAAAAGCAAGCAAGACTTATTGGTGCGCCAAGCCGACCGCCTAAAGCAAGTGAAGTCAGAACGTATCGACCACACACTAGACCTATATTCGGGTAAGCTGGCACCGTATGAAATCGAAATTAATCTTGATTTTGATAATCTCTCTGAAGTGATCCACCAGTTTAATAAAGATTGTAATGAGCTTAGAAACTTAGACGTTAATGTGCGTAATACCTACTTGCATATCTACAATGCTGGGATCACTAAGTTTGAAAACGAGTCAGACGTTACCATTAAGTATCAAAAGCTGATCAGCGCGTATCATAACTTAGATAACGAACGAGATGCCGTCGATAAACAAGCACGAGTGGCACTCACTGAAGTGGCCGCAACCATTAAAGGACTGCGTCAAGACTTAGACCGCTTACGCCGAGAGATGAACAGCTTTAACAAAGGCATAAGCCAGCATCGTATCTCTAACTTGCAGGCATTCAAAATCAATGTCATCCCTCGTAAGATGCTAGTTGATAGCATAGATACCATTATTAGCACTTCAGATTTATATGAAAAAGGCGAAAGCTTAGACTTACTTAGTGAGCAGCCTAGCTCAGAAAAGTCTGTTAATGAGGCGAAAGATCACATCATCAAACTTGCAAGTGATAAAGCGGGATTGACGTTAACCGATCTCTTTGACATTCGCTTTGAAGTGGTCAACCGCGCAGGTGATACTGAGCACTTTGATAAAATTGACTCGGCCGGTTCAAACGGTACGCGGATCACCATCAAGCTTTTATGTGGCATGCTATTTATTCGCTATCTGTTATCTGATCAAGAGCAAGCGATGTATCGCATCCCAATTTACATTGATGAAGCCGCGGACATCGACCCGCAAAACCAAAAGGCCATTATCGAAACCGCGCTAAGCTTTGGGTTTGTGCCAATTTTTGCATCGGTGAAACCACAGATCAGCTGTGACTACTTGGTGCCGATCCGCAGTGTTGCAAAAGGTAGCCAAAACTGGGTGGATGAAAAAGACTGGATAGAAGTGGAACATTAATCCCAAGTTAATGTCTTAGACACAATGATTAAAGGATGCTTGTCTCTACCATTTAACGCCTTAACACGTTAAGGTAGAGCAAACATCCGACTAAGGAGTAAAGACACATGTTTAAGAATATTGTTATCGCCACTTTGGTGCTGATGTTAGCGGCTTGCGCCAAAACCCCTGATTGGGATTATGATAAGTCTGTACAATTCGCTAACTACAAAACCTATGCTTGGTCACCCGAAGCGGACCTAAAAAATAATGGTCGTGAATACCAAGTCAATGACTTAATGGAAAAGCGGATCCGCAGTGCAATTCAAAACGAAATGAGCAAACAAGGTTTCACCCTCACCGATCCGCAATCGGCCGACTTACTGGTTAACTATCACGCATCAGTTGATACAAAAATTGAATCTGACTCGCTTCACACCACTTATGGTGCGCGTTGGAATTACTGGGGTATTGGCTGGCAAACACAGACCACAACACGTGAATATGAAGTGGGCACGCTAGTACTCGATATGATAGACAAAGCGTCTAACCAGCTAGTTTGGCGCGGTGCAAAAGAAGGTCGCTTACGTAGCAACCAATCACCAGATCAAAGAACAGCGTCAATTAACAAAACCATTTCGGAATTGCTGGCCAACTTCCCACCACAGCCACAACACTAAGAGAAAACCGGATCAAGCCTTGTCTTGATCCGAATTCCTCACCTTTATTCTTATGGTGAATAAGTCTTAACTTTATCTGTCAGGTTTGATTGTTAGGGCTTAATCAAATATAAGTACCAAACTCGGCCGTTCAACAGCAACTTCATATCTTAAATCCAATTGCGATAACGGACGCTCACCCAACTCGTATTTGGACAGATACAATTTAGAACCGCATGTCGACCCAGTGCCAATAGCCGCCGTTAAGAACGATTTTATGCCTCACCTTAAGGCAAACTAACTTTCCTAATGCGTTAATGACTAGCTTCTTTAAAAGAAAGCTGATGAGCTATATAGAACTAGTTATCCCAATATCATCCACGATGATAGATACATCTCGCTTCGGTGCAAAAATCAAGACAAGCTCTAATTCGCTTTCGGCACTGATTGGCTTATTCAATTCAATAGGGAGCGTAAAGGTTTGCAATACTGGCTCTGTCGGCGCATATTTCATATCACCTTTTTCCAATTCAGAGAAGTCAGAAATTAATAAAGGGGAGACACTGCCAGATGCGCCCATACTTTTTTTAAATACTGCACCAGACTTATCAAGTAGCTCTACCCTAGTATCAGATAACAAATTGTATGATCCACATCCTTCGCTTTCTCCTGAATCAGCTCGAGCCAGTGAGAAACTTAGGTAGGATTTTCCTTTGCGATTTTGATGTAACAACTCAGCTTCTGAAAGCTTAATGCTCAACCGTGTTTCAACTTGTTTCTTAAGTTGAACCTTTAATACATTATTAGAAGTTTTAGTTCCGTTTCTTAGGCGCTCTGAGTCTATATTGATTGGCACTTCTGTTAACGTTTTATCGGATAGGACTTTAACGGTACTTTCCTTTTTAGCTACATTTTCAAAATCTTCTATAACTTTGAAATCAGATGCCATATGGCGACTGACATAAATATCGTCAGGAAGACCAAACTCACCAGCCACAGGTTGTCTAAAAATTTTTCGATACTCTTTTGCGTTCGCCAATGTAGCTTCCAAAAAAGCAGAAACATACACTTTAGTTAAATTCTCCTGTTGTTTGGGTGTTAATAGCTTAGAATAAAAATCTTTGCTGCTTCCCCAATGGAAATCATCAGACATATCTTGATTAAAGTTTATGTGGTTAGCACGATAAATATAAATGGACTGCTTTAAGTAGTTTTTATCATCATCGAAGTGAGTTCGATGCCATTGTTGGCTACCAAGAAACTGATAAACATCCGCATCATGACCTCCTTGTAACACTAAATAGTTAACATTTTTCAGGATGTTTCTACCATCAGTATGTTGATATTGCCCGTCCATTGGGGCTAATGCGACAATGGATTTAATGTTAAAACCAAACTCTGTTGATTCACTACTATTTGGTAAGGTCTTCCATTGATTAAATGATGCAGCTAAAGCAACAGCCTCCCCTCCTCTAGACATCCCTATTAAAGCGATATTCTCTAAATCTATTTTGTTATAAAAAGCGTGACCTTGCTCAGCATTCCATTTTTGCAGCAGCTTAATATGTTCAAGCAGTATCCAACCACGGGCACCATTTTCTCCCAATAAATCATTCAAATAAGTTTGATTTACTTGCACAACAAAGTGACCTCGGCTGGCGAGTAATTCACCTAGATAATCAAACCCTGGAGCAGAATTTCCATGGACTAATAATACTAACGGTAGTGGTTGGGCTCCCAACGGAAGCCAAACTTTAGCCTCCAAAGGTAAATTACTACTTTTAAATTTGTGGTAAGCATTGTCCTCATATCCTTGGTTACGAGAATAGTCGGAAAGAAAGCTAGGTAAGCTCACATTTGGAGCAATTACATCAGGTTTTGATATAGCAAATAAAAATGGTCGTTCGCCATAGTTCATTACTGTGTATTTATGTTCGCCCTGTTCGGCAGGATTAGGTAAACCCGTAAACGGGCTATTTGGCTGACTATATCTCTCAATAACACAATCTAAAACATCTGAAGCTAATGTCGAAAATGAGGTGGTAACTATGGATAGAATGGTACAAAAGTACGAAAAACGAGTAAGCATCAAAATTGTCCCTAATGTCAAAATTTAGCACGTGGTATTGTATAGCAAATCGATCTTGCTATTAAAAAATACAATTTTTTATAATTATGCTCCTTGAGACGCAAGTAACTCAATAAAGGTTTAAATCAGTTGTTGAATGAAAGCCTGAAGGTTGCACTTAAAGTAAAACATTAATTCTGCTCTTATGACTAGCAACTAGCCGAGTAACGCAATACTACACTTAAGGTTGTTACTGTAGTGGCATAGTTAATTTGGCCACCCATTAAGAAAGAAATGTTATGCTATTTGCATACAAATTTGGGTGAAAAAATGACGAAATTAAAACGCGCAACGTATTCTGCTGCAATCAAATTAGAAACAGCTCAGCTTGTAGTTGATCAAGGCTACACGCAAGAAGATGCAGCCAAAGCTATGGGGGTTGGTAAATCAACTGTAAGTAAGTGGGTAACTCAATTAAAGCAAGAACGGAATGGCCAGTCCCCATTAGCTTCACCAATGACACCCGAACAAATTGAAATCCGCGAACTTAAAAAGCAAATCCAACGTATTGAATTAGAAAAGGATATATTAAAAAAGGCTACCGCTCTCTTGATGTCAGACTCCCTGAACAATTCTCGTTAATTGAGAAATTAAATCAACGAGAGCGTTACCCAATTAGCGTGTTGTGTAGCGTATTCAATGTGCATCGCAGCAGCTATAAATATTGGGCCATACGGGATACAACGCCAACACCAGAGCAAATAAGGCTAGAAGCTGAAGTTAAAGCCATACATGCAATGAGCGGCGGTTCAGCTGGGGCACGGACAATCGCAGCAATCGCAACGAATAACGATTTTGAATTAAGCCGTTATCGCGCCGCTAAGCTAATGGTTAAACTAAAACTAGAGAGCTGCCAAGTACCACAACATCAATATAAAAGGGGTGGTAATGAGCATCTTGAAATCCCAAATTTGCTAGATAGGCAGTTTGATGTTGTTGAGCCGAATACGGTGTGGTGCGGTGATGTGACGTATATTTGGACAGGCAATCGCTGGGCCTATTTAGCGGTCGTTGTTGATTTATTTGCACGTAAAGTCGTTGGTTGGGCAATGTCGTTGTCGCCAGATACTAACTTAACGCTAAAAGCGCTTGAACTCGCGTATGAAAGCAGAGGTAAACCAAGTGGATTGATGTTTCACTCAGACCAAGGAAGCCATTATACAAGCTTGAAGTACCGCCAACGTTTATGGCGCTATAAAATTACACAAAGTATGAGCAGGCGCGGAAATTGTTGGGATAATGCGCCAATGGAGCGATTTTTTAGAAGCTTTAAAACGGAGTGGATGCCAAAGGTTGGATACGAAAACTTTAAAGATGCTAAATATGGTGTGAGTGATTATATCAACGGATATTATAACAACGTTAGGCCTCATCATTATAATGCTGGTTTAGCGCCAAATGAATCTGAGGTTAGATACCAAGATTCTAAAACTGTGGCCAAAATTAGTTGACCACTACATACACTTAAGGTTTTAGGTCAGCGATAGCTTTCGCATCGACCCAATACCATTTACCAACCCAATTGCATTCACCGCCTGCTTTTACTTCCCTATTGCCTCGCGTAAAAAACAAGTATTTGTCATCGTACGTCACCCAAGGTGAACTTTCGTGGGGATCGGTATTCATTTTATCGTCCATATTGATAGACTTTGACCAAGCGCCAACTTGTCGCTTAAAGCCAATATAAATATCCGCACCACCTTTGCCATCTTCTCGTACCATGTCCCACATCAAGTAGGATTCATCTGGCGCATTATAAGGATGTGCTATCCAGCCTCCTTGATTTATATCACCACCTAACTTAACCGGGTTTTCCTGTGTGCCGTTTCGCAACAGGGAAAAGCCGAAATGACCACGACCGCTCATCATAGGCCGAAAGAACTGGTTGTTTAACTTCATCACCATAAGTGGTGCTGAAAGGAGGTAAGCGTGCAGCGAACCACCATTCGACTATGTGATGCATTGCTTAAACGCATTGGCTCAGCCACAGTGTGAAATCGACAGTTTACTAACATGGCACGTTAGCCTCTAGGTGTGGTTCGCTGCACGCTTACAAATCAGAAAATGCTCTGTGAGTTGTATCTGGTATTTTTATGGAGGTGCTTAAAATGAATGAGTACAGACCAGACAGTGTGCCTTGAAAAGCCGACTGCCTGGTTTAATACAGGTTATTTTGAGCTAAACGAGCTCATTCCGATTTTCTTTTAACTTTTTCTTTGTGATCCGCCAATTGAGATTGACACCAGCCGCCCCTATCAAAATTGCACTGGCACCAGCGAATTGCAGTAACGTCAAGCGTGTATCGAATGCCGCCCAGTCAACGATAACCGCAACGACCGGATAGATGAAAGACAACGCTCCCACCAAAGCGGTCGGTATTTTCTGAATGGCACTATATAATAGTAAACACATCAGCCCGGTATGAATAATCCCTATCGTAACTAAAAAAGACCAAGATACAGCCGAAATGGCAGAAATATCTCCCAAAGGAGTAAATGGAAGAAGCACAAAAATACCAATAAAAAGTTGAAATGCCACAATAATATGAGGTGGGATATGCTTCAGCTTTTTGGCCGTGATAGCCGCAATTGCATAGAAGGACGCGGCTATTACCGCATAAAATACGCCTTGTAAGTAAGTGTCTTTATCAGTGAGCGCCGCCCCTCCTTCTTGTTTTCCCACAATAATAAATATGGTTCCCAAGAAGGCACATATTAGCCACAACACTTTGTCCGTAGAAATATGCTCTTTAAAAAAGATAGCGCCAAGCAAGACAAGTATAAACGGTTCAATATGATAAGTAATCGTAGCAATTGCAATGGATGATAGCGAAAAGGATTTGAATAAAAACAGCCAGTTGAGTGATAAAGCTACACCGCCAACTGTTAGTAATATGAGTGACGGCTTATTGAGTTTAACTTGTTTAAAAATGCCCTTATACAAACAAACTAAAAGCATGAAAGTGGCCCCAAATAAACAACGCCAGAAAACTGCCGTTTCCGGTGATTGTTCTGACATCACAACGAACCAGCCTATGGTCCCTGCAATGGTCATTGAAGCAATCATTTCGAGGTTTCCTCTAAAACCTTCCTGTTTTTGCATTCTAACTCACTCCTTTTTCAGTGTTATTGAACCTGCGGTTAAGACATTTCTATTAGACTATACCAATATAAGAAAATGGAAAGGCTTTCACTTCAATAGAGTGTTGATCTGAACTGACATAAGACTGAGCATTTCCTGCAACCACTTTCTTGTTGTCACTATTGAAAATGTTAGTTTCGATACGAACTTTGTTGATCCCTATTTTCTCTCGCACTGTAAGCTCTATACGTATAACTTCATCAATCTTTACCGCGCCCAAAAATGCTAGGTCCTGACCAAGATAAATACTCCCAGGTCCGGGCATTGCCATCGCCAGCGCGGCACTTATCAACGCGCCACTTAGCATGCCATGCGCAACTCTAGTTTTAAAAACGCTTTGCTGAGCGAACACTTCATCAAGATGAAGCGGGTTACAATCGCCAGATACTTGTGCAAACAGTTCGACATCAGATTCAGTAACTTTTTTATATAAAGTGACCTTTTTACCTAGGTGTAGTTCATCAAATGGTGTACTTACTAATGTGTGCATACTTAACCTTCTATGTCTTCCTGTACTGAACTCAGCAGCACCACTTTTCCCGGGTTGAGGATATTATTAGGGTCTAGCGCTTGTTTAATTTTTTGCATAAGGTTAATGGACTCGGCCCCCAATTCCTGTTCCAGATAGTGTATTTTTCTCATTCCAACACCATGCTCACCTGTACAAGTCCCTTCAAACTTAATCGCACGTTCGATGAGTCTGGAATTTAATGCTTCAGCTGTTTGCCTCTCTGCTTCAATATCTGGGTCAATCAAGTATCCGAAATGAAAGTTACCATCTCCAACATGCCCCACAAGGAAATAAGGGAGACCTGAGTCGTTAACCTCATTAATCGATTCAAGTAAGCAATCAGCCAATTTATCTATTGGAACACATGTATCAGTGCTAATTGAACGAGCGTTCTCTTTTGAGGCGATAGCGGCATAATAGGTATCGTGTCTTGCCTGCCATAGTTTGTTTCTTTCTTCTTTTTCTGTTGCCCAATTAAACTCGGAACCACCAAACTGAGATACGATTGAATTTACTCTCTCAACTTGTTCACTGATATACTGCGACGATCCATGAAACTCCAAGATTAATTTTGGAATTTCAGATAGTTCAAGTTGGCTATAATCATTCACTAAAGAAACAGTATGCCCATCCATCAGCTCTACTCGAGCAATAGGAATACTATTCTGAATTATACTAATAACGGAGTTGACTGCGTCAGAGATACTTTCAAAAGAACAAATGGCCACAGATATTTGCTCTGGTACCGGGTAAAGCTTCAAAGTAATTTCGGTGAATACACCCAACGTTCCCTCACTGCCGATCATCAATCTAGTCAAGTCATAACCTGCACTTGTTTTTCTCGCTTTGGTGCCTGTTTTAGCAAGCTTTCCTTCGCTTGTAACAACTTCAAGCCCGAGCACGTTTTCTTTCATAGTTCCATACTTAACAGCATTGGTACCACTGGCACCGGTTGAGCACATCCCACCTAGCGTCGCATTCACTCCTGGACCAATTGGAAAACATAAATTATATGCAGCAAGTGCCTGATCAAGCTGCTTTCTGGTAACGCCTGGTTGCACTTTTGCTGTAAGAGACTCAGGAGAAATTTCGAGAATTTGGTTCATGTGTGTCATATTCATGGCAATCCCCCCATGAATTGGCAGCACGTGACCCTCAACAGAGGTACCAGCTCCGAAAGGCACAATCGGCATTTTCATTTGATTAGCAATAGATACAATATCCATCACATGCTGAGTATGCTTCGGGTACACGACTATATCAGGAGAAATCACGGTAGAAATAGGTGACTGATCTTGTCCATGCTTGACGCATTGATCCTCATCCATAGAACAGTCGACACCAAGATTTTTTAGTGCTTCAAATACCGTTAATGCATTTTGACTTACCATCATCTTTCCTTTTTAAACTGAAAGTCCACCATCAACAGGAATAACTTGCCCTGTCATATAGTTACAAGAGTTTGAGCCTAAGAAAGTGACAATTTCTGCAATATCTTTTGCACTGCCAAATCGCTTCATCGGGATCGAGTCCAGTACTTGCTCCTTTACTCGCTCGTGCAGTTTATCTGTCATATCCGTTACGATAAAACCAGGGGCTAGAGCATTAACATTAACACCTCTGCTTGCATACTCTTTGGCAAGTGAACGAGTGAGACCCAATATGCCAGCTTTACTAGCGGCATAATTTGCCTGGCCTGCTACGCCTATTAAGCCAGATACAGACGCAATGTTAATAATGCTTCCTTGTGTTTCTATAAGATATTTGATTGCCTGTTGGCAGTGTAAAAAGGTACCTGATAGATTAGTATCTATAACTTGTTGCCAGTCTTCGTAAGATAGGGATTTAAAAGCCTTATCTCTGTTTATACCCGCATTGTTTATCAAATAATCTAATCTTCCAAATTGCGTAATGTGCTTCTCAATTGCCAGACAAATGCTATCTTTATCTGCTGCATTACTAAGTACACCGAGCACAGAACCATCACATTCCTGAATTAGTGACTCTGCGGCTTCTCGGTTATTTCGATAGGTGAATGTGACATTATAATCATGTGCGACAAGGTGACGAACGATTTCTCGTCCTATACCTCTGGCGCCTCCCGATACGAAAGCCGCTTTTTTTTCAATGTTGTTATGCATATCTAATTCCTTGAAATTAATTGTTTTATTTTTTATGACAATTCAGATTGGTTAGCCATGATTGATTATTTGGTGTGTTTGATATTTGAATATCTGATAACTTCTGAGCGAGTGTTTGCGCGGTCAAATACTGTTCAAAATTAAGGCTGTGCTGTAAATAATCAATTTTTTTAACTGAGGTGATACCCGCGGTGGTACCTGTGACAAAGACCTCTAACAGATCGCCGTTATACCAATCATTAATAAGTTGTTGCAGCTCAATGCTTGATTCTTCAACGGTAAAGTTATTTTGCTGTATAAGACTGATGGTGGTATCTCTGGTGATCCCCGGCAGAATCGAGCCACTTAGGCGAGGTGTTATAACTTTGTCTTTATAAACAAAGAAAATATTTGAGGAGCTTAACTCCTCTATATACTTGTTGTGGTTAGCATCTAACCACAGAACCTGGTGATAGTTCTGTTCTTTGGCCTGCTGCTGAGAGAGGATGGTTCCGGCATAATTACCAATCGCTTTAACGGCACCAGTTCCACCTTTAGCTGAACGACTGTAATTGGACTCAACCATAATGTTAATGGCTTTGGTTGAGCTAAAATAGTTGCTCATGGGACACGCGATAACAATAAACTTGAAGCTTTTAGCTCGACCATAGAAGCCTAATGATGGCTCAGTTGCGATTATGAAGGGTCTGAAATAGAGCGTACCCTCCCTAATATCAGGAAGGTATTGAAGATCTGCTTTAAGCAGCGTAAGCAACGCATCAACAAACACATCTTCACCTAACACAGGGATGGCTAAGCGCTCACATGAAGATTGAAAACGACGAGCATGATCATAAGCTCTAAACAATGCCGCATCGTTGTTTGCTTGCCTAAATGCTTTTAACCCTTCAAATACACCTTGAGCATAATGAAAGCACTGAGAATGTGGCGCCAGAGACAAGTCATGATATTTATGAAGATGAATATCGCCCCAGCCGTTAGCTTCATGCCAATCTATCGTGACCATATGGGGCGTCATCGTCAGACCAAAGTCAGATGGTGTATTCTTCATTTAGAATGTCCTCACTTTGTGGGTAACGTTGACAAAGTTGCTCTTGATAACCTAGCTGACTGATGTGTGTTGTAACGCGGTCTCCGGGCTTGAGGTAGGGTATATTGTCATTTCCAAGGGATATACCATCCGGGCTTCCAGTCAGTATTACATCACCTGGGTACAAGGTCATAAACTGGCTGACATAATGCACTAAAAAGGCAGGTGTAAAGACCATGTCTGTCGTACTTCCATTTTGTCTCAAGACCCCATTAACGTAACAAGTTAGCGTTAGGTCCAGAGGGTAAGAGAAGGAATCAGCAGTCACAACATATGGTCCTAGAGGACAAAAACTTTGAAAAGATTTGCCTTTTACCCATTCACCTTCACGTTCAAGTAGCCATTGTCTATCTGAGAAGTCATTGGCGACACAGTACCCTAATATCGAGTTGTATGCTTGTTGCTCTGACTCCAATAATTGGCAGGTTTCGCCGATGACAACGCCGAGTTCAACTTCCCAGTCGACGTGGTTGGCGTGCGTAGGGATTAACACTGGATCTGTCGGTCCACATACAGAGCCAATTGATTTGCAAGAAATAATGGGTTCCTTTGGTAAAGGAAGGCCCGCTACCTGAGCATGCTTTCTATAATTTAGTCCTATAGAAATGATCTGTTTTGGCTGTATTGGCGCTAGAAACTGAACTTCCTGGTCATTAAACTTAGGTAATAAGGTTAAGTTAACATCGGAAATTAAGGTGTTGAGTGCGCTAAGTGACAGCGCCGTATCATACCAAGAACCGATAATGCTCGACACATCTCTTAAATCACCATTGCAGTCAACTAAGCAAGGGTAGCGACTACCCTTGCTTAAAATAGTTGCTAACTTCATGAAGTAACACCACTATCCTGATGGAGGTAGGTCTCGAAAAATGCACTTTCTGCTGCACTTAAAGACCGGGGCCGTGACTTTTTATAGCAATAAGGTGCCATAGTTGTTTCAGCTGAAGTGCAAAGCCGATCGCCATCATGCACGGTATATGCAATGGTTACTGTCGCTGCGGATATGTCACTTACCCACATTGTAATGTTCACGGGCTCATGCTTGTGAACCAATGGAGCATGATATCTAACAGAATGAGACACAACTACCGAGCCTTGATCGAAAAATGCATCGCCATTTTTTTTTGAAATCCCCCAAATAAAATCAACTCTGGCCTCTTCGAGCAAACGCATGATTGATACATTATTTACTACCCCATAGACATCCATATCAGACCATCTCACGGGGCATTTATATAAGTGCTTATTCATAACGCTTTCCTTCGCTATTCATGCGCTCGGATCTAGCCGTAAACTGTTCGCCATAATCAGGAAAGCAAATGGGTGCATCAAAAAGTGCTTCGTCATAGCCAAACGCGTCAATGAGTGTGTTGATATGAGGCTCTAGGAGCAGGCAAAGCCTGTCGATTTCCCTGTCCAGGCCATGAATCAGATCACGCTCTACCAGATCACAACTGCAATACCAGGCTGAATCTTCTTTTAGAAGTGATAACCCAAACAAGCGACCTAAAGTTTCCAAATGTGATTGGGCTACAGAAGACTCACATTGCCATTTCGCCTGAGCTTGCAACGCTAATCGATGGCCTCTCAGACGGGCTAACTTAATAGAATCATTTGCGTTGTCATTCCACTCATCAAAGAAACTACCTGCTGAGTTTATCTTATTCTCTGAGATGCTCTTATGTAAGTGGCTTTCTCTCGCGTTTAACAGTGTAATGATATTCTCTACAGACAGTTCACTCAGGCGCTCATCACCTGTATGGGTAAGCGCCGCAGGAGACTGATTGACAAGTTGCCCAGCCGCAGTGGCAATTAGGACTTGGTTATCACCTTCAGCCGTTACTAAGCCTTGCAGCAAGGAAATATATTCAGTGATTTTATTTATAGAGAATATCCCCTGAGCGCCAACTCGTTCTCGGCAGTTTGAGACAACATCAGCCATTTCCCAGGTTACAATGGCTTTAGTGATATTAATTTGAGTTGTTAAGTCGTTATCTACTTTGCCATCACCATCGAGGAATTTAGTCTTGCCATCGTTTGTTAATGCAGACATGGCATACACTTTACTCAAGTTAACAAACAACGCTCGCTGGAATGGTCGGAAATGTATAATTGCAGTATCGCTAGCACCTGGCGCATTAGATAAACGATATTGAGCAAATTTCAAGGCAATGTAACAGCTCGCTTTGCCTGCTCCAAGCGCAGCACTTGAAACACAAAGGCGACCGGGCA
The DNA here is from genome assembly GCF_016695175.1 of Pseudoalteromonas sp. GCY. NCBI lineage: Bacteria > Pseudomonadati > Pseudomonadota > Gammaproteobacteria > Alteromonadales > Pseudoalteromonadaceae > Pseudoalteromonas > Pseudoalteromonas sp. GCY. The sequence continues at coordinate 1,733,482 of NZ_CP068023.1, read as the reverse complement.
TGATGCGCGACATAGATTTTAAAAATCTTGCTCGTACATTCTTAATATTGGCTACAAATTCTCCGTCTTCTGAGATAGCTGCGATCTCGCCCAACAAAGCGTGGTCTCGCTCGACTCTCAGGTTGTGGAACGAAGTGAGGCCATTGTCCAGACCTTGCACTGGTTTTTCTGGGCAAGGTATCGCCTGAATACCGTCACGTAACCCGTTTTCGTCGCAAAGACGAACAACAAAGGGAAACACACCGTGGTCTTTCTCTTTAATTTTTAGTCTTGCCATTACAACGGCTATTTTAGGTATGTCTGAAAAGCCGCTGTATGACATGTATTTTTGTGCCAGGCAGTCAGGTGTATTCAGAAAGAAGCACTTTTCATCATGGTCATAGATTGCTTCCGTTTTTAATGCGGCAACATTATTTCCATACCCTAGTTCAGTGGCCATATAAGGCCCGAAAGATTTCAGGTTATCTAATTCTTCTAATTCTGCAGCGGTCGCTTGGTTATGTAATGCATGGTCATAGAATGTACCCATAGTTAGATTATAGTGAACCATGATGATTGAGAAACAAGATACATCAAGCAAACCTGCCCACTCAGCAAGGGCAAATAGCCTAGAGGGATTTGCCAGTACCTCTAGAGGAGATTCAATCTTAGAGTGTATAAATTCACTTCTTTTATAAGATAGCTTACCCAACTCGGCCATATTAAGACCACTTTGGTATTTGAAAATATTGTCTCGTAATAAAACCTGCAGATCTTTATGATCCAAGTCATAAGCTCGGTTGTAGATAAAGCCTTGCAAGTCCTTTTTTGTCTGTAGTTCCATATAATTTTCCTTATTAATTTGATAACAACAGCGCCGCGTTTTGGCCTCCGAAACCAAATGAATTTGATAGCGCTATGCGATACTGTTGCTCAATGGAGTTACCTGCAATTACATTTACATTGATATTTGGGTCCAACTCTTTCAAGTTCGCACTGGCGGGGATAACGCCGCTTTGAAGCCCTTTGAGACAATAAATAGCCTCAATAGCACCACCTGCGCCTAGTAAGTGACCTGTGACTCCTTTTGTTGAGCTAACTGGTACTTGTGAGCCAAATAGCCTTTTTATCGCTTCACTTTCAATAACATCATTGCCTTTAGTTGATGTCCCGTGCGCATTAACGTAACCAACATCTGAAGGGTGACATTGCCCATCTTTTAGTGCCGTTTGCATCGCCAAAAATGCGCCTTCGCCTTCAGGGTGAGGCGTTGTTACGTGATGAGCATCGGCCGAAAAGCCATATCCTAATAAATGACCAGCTACAGGGGCATTTCTTTTGCTCGCATGTGCCTGAGATTCTAAGATTAGAACACCGGCTCCCTCTCCAATAACAAACCCGTTTCGCTCTTTGTCAAACGGGCGCGAAGCCGTAGCAGGATCGGGGTTTAAACTCAACGTCCGCATTTTTGCAAACGACGAGACATAGAAAGGAGTAATGGCAGCTTCCGCTCCTCCCGCAATGACCACATCGGCAATGTCGTTGTTAATTAGATATTTAGCTAGCCCAATTGCCATAGCACCTGACGCGCAGGCACTGCAGGGAGAAAAGCACGGTCCGAGCGCATTTACCTCAATAGCAACTTGCCCGGCAGCCATATTTAATAACCCCATTGGCAATGTCAGAGGAGATAAATCTTCATAATCACCTTCTAACATAGCGCGATGTTGCGCCTCCAATGTCTGTGTACCGCCGGCGCCAGAGCCGATTAAAACAGCTACGCGTGTCGGATCTTCCCAATTTTTGTGATCCAATCCCGCCGCTCTCAGAGCTTCAAGAGTGGCAAGTTGGGCGAACTTTGCATAGTCGTCCCAAAACCAAGGTTTGGCTACTTCCATATCCAGTTCATCGATATTGTTGACTCTGCAACTTAATTTAACCGGACAATCTTCGAGACTTGGGTCTAAAGCCGCTTTGGTTTCGCCTTTGATGATATTGTCCCAGTTTTCTGAAACAGAGTTACCTGCAGGGGTGATCATCCCCATACCGGTAATCACCACAGGTTGATTGCTCATGACAGTTTCCCGCTGACATAGTTAACAACATCATCTAGCGTTGAGATTGACTCCATATCATCATCGCTAATTTTAATGCCGTGTTGTTTATGGATCGCCTGAGCAAGATCCAGCTGAGAAAGAGAATCAAAACCGATATCTTCGAGAGAAGTATCTCCGGAAGTTTTAGATACATCCATTTTGAATCTAGTTTCAATGATCGTTTTAAGTTCGTTTAGTGAAAACATAATTGCCTCGCTTGTTTTTTGTTGATGAAAAATGATTGGAAAATTAATTCCATTCTTTTTGATAGGTTCTGAGATCTGGCCAGGTCACAACCGTTGACCCCCAGGAGAAACCTGCGCCAAATGCTGTGATTAGAAGTTTCTGACCTGGTTTTAGCTGGTTGCTGTGTGCATAATCGTTTAGTAGCAATGGAATTGAAGCCGTAAGCGTATTGCCATGATCAGCAATGTTGCTGGCTACTTTACATTCCGGTAGGTCTAACTCATACGCTACTGTTTGAAGAATTCTGATATTGGCTTGATGTCCGATCATCCAGTCTAACTCTTCGATGGTCAGATCGTTCTGTCTGACCGCTTTGAGCGAAGACTGGGTCATTTGTGAAACTGCATTTTCATATACGACCCGGCCATTCATACTGAGATAGTAGGCATGGCTTTGCGCATGTTGCCCTAAGGAGTCCTTAACCCTTTGCCTTGCCCCCCCTGCATGTGTGCATAATGCATCGCTGAGAGAACCATCAGCACCAAGATCAAATTGGCCAATCGCACCTAGTTCATCTGGCTCTCCTTTGCCGATAACCATGGCACCTGCACCATCGCCAAAAATTGGCCAAGTGGTTCTATCATCTTTATTAACAAATTTTGTAAATGCTTCCGCGCCAATAAGCAAAACAGTATCGGCAATGCCGCTTTCCACAAAGCCCTTTGCGGTTGCCATGCCATAAACAAATCCGGCGCAAGCAGACGTGATATCGTATGCCGCGACTCCTTTAAGCCCCATTTTGTCAGCCACTTCTGGAGCAACTGCCGGGCAAAGTCTTTCGGGAGAGGTTGTTGCAACAATAACCATGTCTATTTTATTGGTTTGTGCCGATTCGATTGCCCTGAGCCCGGCTTTAATCGCGAGATCCATAGTGGATATCTCGCCATCTACCATGTACCGGCGCTCTATTCCCGTCCTTTCACGAATCCACAGGTCGCTGGTATCAAGTGTTTTTGAAATATCATCGTTAGTAACAATCTTTGGTGGGACACATACACCGATCCCTCTAATGACGGCTGTCATAATCGTTATTCCTTTAATTTAATGTTATTACTGCTTTTATAATGCTTAAATCCCAACCAAAATTAACAAAAGCCTCACCCCAAATCAACATTTCTAAATTTAAATATTTACATAAATTTAAAGATGTTGATTACTACTTGATGGTGTGGGCTCTCTGTACACGGCGCTGAACGAGGAGTCGCTGGATAAAAATTTTAACTGACTTGCAATAGCACCTGACGAAAGTTCCGCTAAAAAGGCTAGGAGCAGAGTAAACTTCACCTAAACACAAGGCCATAGAATACTGGCTGAGTCTGCAATGAGCGGCCAAATGTTTGCGTTTTATAATAAAAATAAGAACAAGCTGAAGGTGTTGTATTGGGATAACACCGGCTTCGCTTTGTGGTAAAAGCGGCTTGAAAAAAGACAAGTTTAAATAGCCCGACAAAGAAGGCGATGACGTCACTACCCTAAGCGCCGAACAATAGCAGTCGTTATTGTCTGGCTAGTCCGTCATTGCTCTTAAGCCATTCAGTTATGGTTATAACAAGGTTTTTAGATCACGAAGTTGCCTAATTAAAATTAATAAATAAAAAGTACTTACTGGTTAGATAAATCAGCGCAAACGGTGCTACCAAAATCGAAGCTAGGGCAAAGCCGTCCACAACACACTCAGATAATGGTCAACACTCATTCGCTACCTAGATGACAGACACCTAAAGATAGACTTTGGTCGTGCAGAGCATGCTATCAAACCGTTCGTCATAGGCCGAAAGAACTGGTTGTTTAACTTCACTACAAGTGGTGCGGAAAGCGAAATACCGTGCACCTGATCTCTTGGGAAATCTCCTTGGCTTTTTGGTTCAGAATAGCCATTTTTCGTTTTTAACTCATTAATTATCTTTGCATCTACCCAGTAGATGTCGACATTGGAATTCTCGTTATCCATCCCCCGATTAAACAATATGTATTTGCCATCCGAAGTGACCGTAGCATAAGCATCCCATTTGTCTGAATTTACCTTATCACCCATGTTGATAGCACGTCCCCAACTGCCATCTTGTTGTTTAAAACTGATGTATAAATCCGAACTGCCGAATCCTTCCGGGCGCTCGCTATCCCAAATTAAGTAACTCTCATCTGGTGCGATAAAGGGGTGTGCGGTCCATCGTCCTGAGTTAATATTAGCGCCCAGCTCTACTGGTTCAGTTCGGTTACCATCAAGTAGCCGCGAAATCCGAATCACCTCTCCTCGATTATCATCAAAAACGTAAGTCCCTGCCGATGAGGCCGATAAACGCATAACTCCAAAATCACTTCTATCAATTTCTGGCCCCACACTCTTTCGAGCAGACCAGCCGCCTTTAGTTCGCTCCTTGTAACCTTTTGCCATATGCATACGTTCACCATCTGGCGAGAAGGTCACTTCGCCATTGCGAGGAAATTCCAGATACTTTTCCCAGACATTGTTTACCTCACGAAAGCCATTGACGATCGCGCCTTTGTTATTGTCACCTCGAGTGACATAGTAAAACTCCTTTAGATTTGGGGAGAAAACCCCTTCTAGTTCCCAACCGGATGTTGAGATAATGCCTGGCGCAAAAGGCTCAGCAATTTCTCCTGGTGGCGTTTGTCCCATATAAGCACCCGTGAGCTTTACAAGGCTCTCTTATTGTCCATTACTTTTATTGGCAATCATCAGTATGGAGAGCGAAAATACGCTAAAAATACATGCTCGCAGCATAGCATTTCCTTTAAAAGTCAACGTTACGGGTTCACGCTAACAAGATCCAAAGTTCGATAACTGACGTTATGATGATTTTTAGATGATTTCGTTCTGAAGGGGAAAGACTAAAAGTTGATAAGTTCAATAACATTAAAATATATATATTTTTCAATATATTATTAACTGTGTTGTGAAAAGGAGATATTTGTAGGCTGAAGGCCAAATACTTTATATAAGTACAAACACAGCAAACCAAGGATGTCGCACAAGTGGTTTTGAGGCGTTGCGCTGTGCTCAAACCAAAACACGACGCAACAATTAAACAAGTTTGTAGTTGGTTTTAAGATTTCGCGAGGTTTTGTTCGTAGACCTTAAGTGCGTGTTCTAAATCTTCTATCAAGTCTTCTACGTCTTCAAGACCGATGTGAAGGCGGATCACGGGGCCAAGTGTCCAACCTGTGGCTGATCGCAAATGCTCCATGGTTTTATTGGCTGTAACTAAGCTTTCATAGCCGCCCCATGAGAAACCCATTTTAAAATGGGATAAGGCATCTAAGAAACGGTTAATCGCCTTTTGGCTACCTTCTTTCATTACGATTGAAAATAAACCATTACTGCCATCAAAGTCTCGCTTGAAGAATTCATGACCGGGGCAAGTCTCAAAAGCGGGATGTCTAACGTGATCCACGAGCGGATGCGCTTCGAGCCATTTCGCCACTATCTTTGCCGACTGCTCGTGTTGCTTTAACCTCGCAGGCATAGTACGTAACCCACGTAGTGCTAAATAAGCATCATCTGCAGAAGTACATTGACCAAGTAAATACGAGTGCTCTCTAAGCTCAGGCCAATAACGCTCATTTGCAACGGCAACCCCCATCATGACATCCGAATGCCCTACAATATACTTAGTTGCCGCTTGAATGCTGATATCAACACCATGATCGAGCGGACGAAATTGCCAGCCATTGCCCCACGTATTATCAAGCATAGTGATAACGCCACGGCGCTTTGCAACTTCAACCATCGCAGGCACATCTTGAACTTCCATGGTGATTGAACCTGGAGACTCTAAGAACAACACTTTGGTATTGTCTTGAATTAACGCGTCAATACCAGCACCAACCATAGGGTCATAATAAGTGGTTTCGATACCATAGCCTTTTAACAGCTTATCGCACAAATCTCTGGTTGGTTCATACGCAGTATCCACCATCAGCAAGTGATCACCTGCTTTTAAAAATGACAGTAGTGACTGTGCGATAGCAGCAGCACCGGACGGATATAAGGCGCAACCCGCACCATTTTCAAGCTCTGTAATGGCATCTTGCAAGGCGAAATGGGTATTGGTGCCACGGCGGCCGTAAAACAATGTGCGATGTCCACGGCCTTTTATCGCTTCTTGCATTTCTGCAACGCTCTCAAAAACCACGGTAGAGGCGCGCTGAACAACTGGGTTTACTACCCCTTTGGTATATTCTGCTTTTCTTCCAGCAGCAACGATTTTAGTATGCTTTTTCATAATTACTCTTCTGATTGTGCACGCCAGTATTCAACTAAATATCTGGAGATAGAGTCTTCTCTGGTGAGTTTATAGCCGGGCTTTGTATCACCCCACTCTGAAAATGTATTAAGCTCCGCCCGTGAAAACCATTTTGCTTGCTCAAGCTCATCTTGCTCGACAAAAATCTCTGTGGTTTTCGCCTTCGCGATAAATCCAAGCATAAGTGAAGACGGGAACGGCCAAGGCTGCGAGGCAATATAAGTGGCGTCGTATGCTTCAACACCCGCTTCTTCCATCACTTCCCTTATAACGGCTTGCTCTAACGACTCGCCGGGGTCAACAAACCCAGCCAGCGTCGAAAATACGCCTTCTGGCCAAATTGCCTGACGGCCCAACAAGCAGCGCTCAACGCCATCAGGGAAAACATGAGTGACAAGCATGATAACGGCTGGATCTGTACGTGGAAACGTCATATGACGACATTCGGGGTTAACACAACGTCTTGCATGACCTGCTTCAACCATTTTATTGGGTTGCCCACAACGTCCGCAAAAACAATGGGTTTTATGCCAGTAACATAAGCCTCGTGCAAGCACGCCAATTGAGCCTTGTTGCCTTGGTAAGTTACGACCCACTTGGCGCATGTCGATGAATTCTGACTCGGAGTCAATAAAAGAAAGCTTGTCTCGTTGTTTGGAGACGTCAAGCGCAAAATAGCTGTGCGCTTCGTCACGACCTAAGAATATCGCGTCTTGGAGTGCTAAATCAGCGACTTCTATTCGAGAAAGATAATGTAATTCATTATCTCGGACACGCACTAAATTAGCGTCGTCTTGAATTAATAACCAGCGACTATTGTCACCCATTTGAGATAATAACCAGTTTTGATCTTTTCTTTCGTTAGACGCTCTGTCTAACGTCATTTGAGTGTAATACAGCAAGCCCCTATTCCTTCGTGTTCTGGAACATTTTATCCACTTCGGCGAGACCTTAAAACTACCATAGCACAAAGGTACAGGCAAAAAAAAAGCCCATAAATGGGCTTTTGAAAACTACAGTGTGATTTCACACTACAGAGAGGCAAGATAGTCCAACAGCTTTTGATTTTCGTTTTCAATATGCTTATAGAATTCAATATCTTTTAGCTTAGATGCCGCAGCTTCATCGATGACGATTACAGCATCACGATGCATTTGTAGTGCTGAAGCCGGACATGCAGCTGTTAACGGGCCTTCCACCATAGCAACAACGGCATCAGCTTTATTTTCACCAGTCGCTAATAACACGACTTTTTTAGCATCTAAAATCGTGCCAATACCCATTGTGATTGACAAGTGAGGTTGGTACTCATCAGCTTTAAAAAAACGAGCATTATCATCAATCGTCGCTTTCGTTAGGGTTTTAACCCGAGTGCGTGACGTCAACCCAGAAGATGGCTCGTTAAAGCCAATATGGCCATTTCTGCCAATACCTAACAGTTGTACATCAATTCCACCAGCAGATTTAATACGCGCTTCATACTCGCCGCACGCCGTAATTGGATTTTTTGCATCACCCGGCGGTACGTGCGTGTTACTTTTATCAATGTTGATATGGTCAAACAGCTGCTGCTGCATAAAGTAACGATAACTTTGTGGATGCGAGCCATCGAGGCCTAAATATTCATCTAGGTTAAAGCTGGTAACTTCAGCAAAACTGATTTCGTTCGCTTGGTTACGCTTAATTAATTCTTGATACAAAGCAACCGGTGTTGAACCCGTCGCTAATCCCAACACAGAGTTAGCTTTACGCTTTAATTGCGTTGTAAAAATGTCTGCACCATATGCTGCCACTTCGGCAGCGTCTTTTAAAATGACTACTTGCATACGATTAACCAAATGTTGAGATGATTAGAATAAAATGGGATCTGAGCCTTGCCTCGCGTGCAATCAAAGCAAGGTCAGATCGAACCTAATTGGGATACACAACATTAGGTTATTACCATTATGACAACGCTGTCATTATTATCAGAAATAATTCGCTTGTAAAGCAAAAGTGAAAAAAAATATGGATATTTTTTACTCTATGCAATCGAAAGGTGTTAAAAAGCCCACAACGGTGGGCTTTTTGAAAGGAGGCTTGTGAATATTATACACTTACAAAAATACGGCGTTTATACATCCAATGCAGCACTAAAAGCTGTACCGCCAGTAGCGCAAAAACAGCAATTAGCGGCTGCCACGCTGTTGGCACGGCGGCAATCACGCCACCGAATATGCTTTTACTAATAAAGGTCCAATTCACTAAGCTTGAGGCCAAATAAATAATAATGGAATTGGCTCCTATAATAACAAATGGATACGCCCAACGTTGAAAGCTGAGTACATCTACTATCGCGTAAAATACCGCAAGTAGAATTGCACTCCAGCCTACGGTTACTAGCACAAATGAGCTTGTCCACAGTTCTTTATTAACTGGAAATTGCATGTCCCAAAGCCAACCTAGTGCTAAGACGAGTACACCAGAGCCTGTCAAAATACCAACGGTTTTCCACTCTCCCTGCGTTTGTGCATTAGCAATAGCACGACCAGCAAATACACCTGCGATAGCATTTACAATGGCAGGTAAGCTTGACAGCACACCTTCTGGGTCAACAGGACGATTTTGATAACTGATCCCTGGTAGTAAATACGTGTCAATGAACGCATTCCAACTACCAACACCATTTGCACTTAAGTCCCCCGCTTGCCCACCAGGAACTGGGACAAAGCAAAGCAGTAACCAATAAAATAACAATATGCCTACACCCACATAGGCCAAGGTTCGCAAACTCGTATGCCAAACCAGTAAAGCACAAAAGAACCAAGCAAACGCGATGCGACCTAACACACTGGCGTAGCGAACACCGTCAGGATCCATTGGGATCCCAGTTCCCCAACCATGGTTGTATAACACGCCAAAAGCACACAGTAACAAAAGGCGCTTCAGTGCTTTGAGATAAAACGGTTTACGTTCATTAAAGGGCAAATGGTCGATACGTTTAGGCGACAAGCCCATCGCCACACCCGATAAAAAGATAAACAGTGGAAAGATAAGATCATAAAAAGTGAAGCCATGCCAAGGGCTGTGCAGCGTGTGCGCTTCAAACGCCTTCCACCCTTGCCATCCGGTCAATACAAACAGTGCCGCAAAAATAGACTGGCCACCTAAGATCCAGAACATATCCATGCCGCGTAAGGCATCTAAAGACGCAAGTCGCTTTGGCTTATTATTCGTTGTCATTGTTATTTATCCGCGTGAAAACATTAACTATGGATCGCTCAATCAAGCAAATCCATTTGCCTCAAGGTTAGTTTTGATGCGCGTTGCAATCATGACTCTATCATTACGCACACGACAATAACTTCCTGAGTTGTCGATCCACCCATGCTTAACCAAATACCGGCTAAGCTTAAAAAAACAAAGCCCCGCGGTACTACTGCGGGGTTTTATCAGGGAAACTTAAGCGGCCGTTTCCGTCCACTATTCAATTGCAAATCAGTTATAGCAACTGACCACCAATATAGGTTTGCTTCACAATCAAATCGCTGTCGAGCACCACGAAATCAGCATCAGCGCCCGATCTTAGATGCCCCTTTTGAGACAGGCCAAGATATTGCGCAGGGTAAAGAGAGGCCATGCGTAAACTCTCAGCTAGGCTCACGTTAAGCGTATTGACGGTGTTTCGCACTGCACTTGCCATATCCAATACACTGCCAGCAAGCTCACCGGTTGTTGAATTTAACCGATCACCGGTACGAATAACTTTTCTGCCATCAAAAAAGTCAAACTCCGTATCATCTGTACCAACCGGAGGCATGGCATCCGTCACTAGCATCATTTTGCCGCGCTGCTTAGTACGAATCGCAAGCTGCGCCGACAATGGATGAACGTGATGGCCATCAACGATCAAACCACACCAGCTATTGTCATTCCAAAGCGCTGCGCCGACAACGCCCGGCTCACGGGAAGTGAACGCAGACATTGCGTTAAATAGGTGAGTAAAGCCATCCACGCCAACGCTGAGCGCGGCATTAGCCGTTTCATAATCCGCGTTTGAATGACCGATACACACTTTCACACCCAGTGAAATCAAGCGTTCGATATCGCTAAGTGGCACAGTTTCAGGTGCTAAAGTCACCATTTTGATGCCTAAATCTTGACGCGCGTAAACCGCAAACTCTTGCTCTGAAATTGGTCTGATGAACTTTTCGCTATGCGTACCCTTTTTAGGATGAGATAAGTGTGGACCTTCAAAATGGATCCCAAGCACTCCGGGCTGATTAGTAGCAATAGCTTCTGCTGTTGCATCTGCCGCTTGTTGCATCACTTCAATCTTGTCAGTGATAAGGGTTGGCATTAATCCCGTGGAACCAAATTGGCCATGTGCTCTAACCATAGTCGCCAAGCATGTCGTGGATTGCTCGGCGTTAAAAAATGCGCCACCACCACCATTAACTTGAACGTCAATAAAGCCTGGAACAACTAACCCTGAAAGTTTCCTAACATTGGTTACTTGCGACTCAGTTACATAACGAATTTGACCGTTCTTTACCTCGAAAAAAACGTTATTTTTAAAACATTCACCATCAAAAAACTCTGGAGCAAAATAACATTGAGTCGTCATTAGTTCGCCTTTTTAAATTCTTGACCTGCACTTTGAATAGCAAAGTAAATAGCCCCCATTTCAGGAGGTTGTTTAGGTAATTGGACTTGCTTTGCAACTTCTGGGTCGAGCCAAGGTTGTAGCGGCTCGGATAATCCGCCGATCATAGAGAGTCTAGGCGGGTTTAATTCAAGTAAACGCTGAGCTAAACGACTGATATATTCCGCACCTGAATTCACAATTGAAAGGGCAATTTCATCATTTAGTTTTGCTTGCTCTAATACATAACGAGCCAGCTTTGCATAGCCGCTAGACGGCTGCCCCGCCATTTGCTCTGCAATACCCATTGCCCCTTTCGCACTGAAGTGCTCTAGTAATACTTGGCTCAATGACGTTTTTTCGCCAAGGCCATCGAGGTCGAGTAACGCAGCTTTTACCGCCTCTAACCCCATCCAAGCACCACTACCCATATCGCCTTGAGCAAAGCCATGACCACCATAGTTCACTGTTTTACCATCAACTAAGGCAAAACCACAGGAGCCGGTGCCGGTAATAATCACTGCACCATCGCTACCCTCATGAGCACCAATACACGCGGTGTGTAAATCTGTGGTAAGGAACATTTGTTTAAAGGGATGCTCCCATTGCATGATTTTGTCATAGAGCGCGGGTAAGTTAACACCTGCAAGACCAAGACCTGCATTTAGCTCATGTACTTGTTCAACACGAAGACCTGCGTCTTGTAACGCCATTTGTGTCGACACCATGATAGATTCAAGCGTGCGCTCTAAACCATGTAAGGGATTAGCAGGACCGCCTAGACCCGTACCCAAAACGCCATGTTGAAGAGAATAAATTGTAGCGCGGCATTTTGTTCCACCACCATCGACGCCGATGTATAGTTGGTCTTGGTTAACCTGTTTAGCCATCATGTAAAGACCCCTACTTTGCTCTAGATTAGACCGCGTTATTGTTTTCGTTGGACACGGTTTTTCATTCATGTTGAATTGATGTTACACAACAAATGACAGCGTTGTCATTAAATTTTTCAAGAAATTTCTTCATTTTGAAAAAAACTAATATTGCACAGTTTGTGAGGATTGTCAGTGAAAAATTGCAATAATCGTCAAATTACAAGGACTAACAGAGATTAGGGATTGTTAGACACATAATAAAAAAGCGACTCAATATTACATCAAGTCGCTTTATCGATTTAACCTTATCGTTCAGGTTATTCGCTATCGTAAGTCTAGGTTACTTGACCCCAAGTTCTCTCAAACGCTCTTGCAAATAGCTATCTGCAGTGTAACGCTCTGACAACACAACATCCGGTCTTGGATGCAAGAATAGCGGCAATGAAATACGAGATTTCGTCGACGCTTTGCCTGTTGGGTTAATCACACGGTGAATTGTCGATGGGAAGTAATCACCCGACGCCTCTTGCAGCATGTCACCAATGTTAATAATCAACGAACCAAAGTCGCATGGTACGTCTAACCAACTGCCATCTTGTCTTTGCACTTGCAGGCCAGGCTCATTTGCCGCTGGTAATACAGTAAGTAGATTGATATCACCATGAGCTGCGGCGCGAATTGCACCTGGTTCTTCATCACCTGTCATTGGTGGGTAATGAAGAATACGTAGTAATGTTTGCTCTGATTCTTTGATCATATCTTTAAGGTCAATAGAGAATCTCGCTCTCACATCTGCAGGCGCTTCAGCTTGCACCCAGCTTAGCAGTTCTTGAGCAAACTCGCTCGCTAAACGGTAATATTCACGAATTTCCGCTTCTAATTGAGCCGGTACGCGACCTTTTGGATAAACGTGAAAGTACTCTTTAATGTCTTTTACTGTAAAACCTTTCGCAACTTCAGAGACTTCTGGTGGGAAGTAACCGTCTTGGGTTTCTTTATTGAAAAGGAACTCGTGTTTTTCTTCTGAATTAAAAAATTCTTGCCAATGTTTGTAGATTGATTCAACCAACTCTTGTGGGATTGGGTGATTTTTTAGTACACCGAAACCCGTGTTTCTTAAAGATTCTACAAATTCTTTCGCAGCATTTGGCGATTGATAGTCTACGGTAGGTAACTGTTGCATAATGGTTCCACCAAAATTATTAGTAATTCATGGTTATTTACTCAATTGCACATTGGAGTAAATAACGCACTTCCCGTGTCATCTCAACACTGCGTACCTAGTAGAAGGTAAGGCGTATGTTATCGGGTCTGTTAACCTAGGGGGTTGTTTTTAAGCAGTAAACTTGCATCTAACAAGACTCGCTAAAAACAGCAACAGCAAAGGCTAAAAAGCCCTTATACGATCGTGTTGTCGATAATTCTTCAAAAAGTGTAGCTAATTACATGGTTAGCAGAGTACTTTTTAAAGATTACGTTTTAACAGCGAGCGAGCTTATTGAATTAGGACAAATGATATAAGGACTTATGTCCGCCTTTATGTATAGGACCTGAGACTTTTGATGCAGATCAAGCATTATCGGGGGCATCTATCGGTATTTGGATATCCCACTCCAACCCTTGCGGTGTATTTTTCACACTAAACTCTCCATTGAGTGCCCCTGAAATCAAGTTGGCAGTTAAATTTGCGCTTAACCCAACATGGCCTGCATTACCTCTTTTTGTTGTAACAAATGGTTTTAATAACTCTTGTGTACTAACTCCTCTAAGCCCTATTCCATTGTCAGTATAATTCACATGTAAATTGTTACCCGAGTGCGTAAAGGTGATGGTGGCAAGGTGATCATGGTCAATCCAAGCATGCGCAATGGAATTTTCAACTAAGTTGCTCAGTACCTCAACCAGAGCTTGTCCATCCACATAAATCTCTGTTGTTGTGTTACCAACAAACTGGATTTGTACGTCTTGCTTTGAAAAATCTTTTTTCAGTCTTGTTTCTATTTCTTGTAATTTAACGTCAGCACAGCTGCTATCTCGCTCAGACTGAGAGACCGATTTTAATAAGCTGACAAACTTAGCCACTTTTTCTAGATTACGGCTGCACAGCGCACTACTGTCTTTGATCTGTTCAAACCCCGTAACCAACCCATCCTGCGTAAGCGTACCTGCGGTGAGTGCACTTTGTAGCTCTTGCATGACGCCTTCTAAAAAGGTGTTTGACGTAATACTGGTACCAAGCGGGGTATTAATTTCGTGTGCGATCCCCATCACCATTTGGTTTATGGCTTTAGATAGCTGCTGTTTTACCGCTAATTTTTGCGCTTCAATTAACTTAAATTGGGTGTTTACTCTGGCTATGATTTCAGCGGGTTTATAGGGTTTGGTGATGTAATCAACACCACCGACCTCGAATGCTTGTACCAAGCTCTCGCTGTCTTCATAAGCACTCACAAAAATAACGGGAATGGCCGTCGTCGAATTGTCGGACTTAAGCACTTTACATAGTTCAATTCCCGACATATTTGGCATTTTTATATCAGTAATAATTAATTCAGGCTGATGCTTTTTAACGATACCTAAGGCAATGTCCCCCCCTCGTGCTGCTAATACTTTATATCCTTCCTTTCTTAGTATGAGCTGCAATACCTGGAGGTTTTCCGGCATATCGTCAACAATTAAAATGTCTGACATGTAACGTTACTCAAGTCCTTACGATAGACACTTTTTACAGCATAGCTTGAGAAATTGTATATCGCGACTATGTTTATATATAAATTCACGCGTAAATAATAACTTATGTCCTCAAAAGCATTACTAAGTTGGATCGCACTTTTCGCCTTGATGGCAGCCCTAGGAAGCGCAGCGCTTATCTACTACTCAACAACCACTCATAGCACACTCGCGACCGACGTTAATACCGCTTATCACAACCACCTCTCACTTGAGATGTATAGCAAAGATAAAAACGCCCAATGGCTCGATGACATCAAATCTGCACCAAGTCACTCATTACCACTACCGCTACAACAAATTTATGAAACCCAAGCAAGATTAAAATCTCGATTTTTAGCAGATACGGTTGAACAGGTCGATTTACCTCAAAGTTATCAAAACGCCATCTCACAACTGCCTCTCATTGCAAACGCAGAACTCGAAACAAGCACCAATCAACAACTTAAAATACTGTTGATTACTGGCCTTGCTTTCGCGGTGTTAACACTATTTTTAAGCTTTTATGTTTGGTTTATGCGCACCAAACATTTCTCCCCGCTCTATCGCATCGTCAATACGCTACGTGCACAAGCGTTAAACGGCGCCCCTCTTTCAGTAGCACCCACAAACAGTGACGCCGATGTAAAACGGCTCACACAAGCGATCCATGCAGCCACCACTTCTCAAAGCCAAAAGTTGGCGTCAGCCGCAATTATCGAAAACTATAATCGCGAACTAAAATCAATCACCGGTTCCGAGCCTATCGTGCGCCACGCACTAGAGTTTATTGCCAATGAGTTCAATGCACCGAGTGTTTGCCTCTATGCCAATTCAGAAGACGACACCTTGTCGTTAGTGAAAAGCCATGGGGTGACACCAAGCCACTCAATTATTGCGTCCACGATAGCGTTTTGCGCAACAAATAATGAACCACAAGTACAACAAGAACCGTTGTGGCTCAAAGAACAAGAAGTTGAAGTGAAGTTGCAAAGCCGTTATTGCTTTCCACTAGCCATCGGTAATCATGTAGTTTATGTGCTGCTAGTCGGTAGTGCTCAGGCGTTGATAGACAGCCAATTTGAAGCGCTTGAGTACTTGTGTAAGGACTTAAGTCTCGCGCTTGCTATTAATGAAAATATCGAAAAACAACAAAAGACAGAGTCGGCCTTAAGCGAACAACTTGAACTTACCCACCACATTATCAATGCTATCCCAAACCCTACGTACTATCGTTCTACTGACGGTGTATTTATGGGGGTAAACAAGTCCTTTTTGGCACTGTTAGATCAATTTGAAGTAGATGTGATTGGCGCCAAACTAGACGAGATTTTTGATTTAGGAATAGCCAGTCTATTTGAGTCCAAAGCCCACGAAATTATCACCACAACCCAAGAGCAAACTTACGAAGTACTATTGCTCGATGGCCAAGAGCAGGCGCGGGAACTGATTGTATACGAAGCGCCATTTTTTAATGAAAATGGCGCTGTAGCTGGGATTGTTGGCATGTACCTTGATGTTTCGGAGAGGAACCAACTGCAACGTGAGCTCATAGAGGCAAAAGACTTGGCTCAAAACTCGGCAAAAGCGAAAAGCGAATTCCTCGCCAACATGAGCCATGAAATTAGAACCCCAATGAACGCGATTATTGGTATGTCTCATCTCGCACTCGCGACCGAATTAAATGCAAAACAGCACGACTACGTATCAAAAATAGATACTGCGGCAAAGCAATTACTGAGATTAATCAACGATATACTCGATTTTTCGAAAATCGAAGCTGGTAAAATCGAGTTAGAATATCAGGCTTTTTCAACAGAAAAGTTACTCGACAGTGTTGCTACCATCGTCAGTGTAAAAGCCCAAGAAAAACAACTAGAGTTGGTCTTTGATCTTGACTCACAAGTGCCCTACTGTGTGATTGGCGATCAATTTAGAATAAGCCAAGTACTCATCAATTTAGCGGGTAACGCGGTTAAATTCACAGAAACCGGTGAGGTTGTTATTCATGTTGCCCTCGTCAATGTCGAAAAAGGGTTAGCGAAAATTAAGTTTAGCGTCAAAGACTCCGGTATTGGTATGAATAAACGCCAGCAAAAAAACCTATTTCAATCTTTCTCGCAAGCAGACAATTCGATCACCCGAAAATATGGCGGTACTGGACTCGGCCTCACGATTTCACAGCAACTGGTCAAGCTTATGGGGGGAGAAATATATGTTGAGAGTGAGGAGAACGTCGGTTCGGAGTTTTATTTCACATTAGAAATGGAAGTCAGTGACGAGCTGAGTCAGGCGAAAATGGCCTCTACCCACTTATCAGAGCTATCAGCAACAATCATTGACGATAACCAACACGCATTGGACGTTTTAAGCGGTATGCTAACAAACTTTGGTATGCAGGTTTGCTCTTATTTAGACCCTCATAAGGCATTAAATCAATTCGTCCTGACACAAGATTTACCAGATCTTATTTTCGTCGATTGGCATATGCCAAAATTAGATGGTATCGAGCTGATCACTAAGCTGCAATCGCAAGTCGATGTGTCGCAAAGTAAGTTCATTTTAGTCACAGCTTATGGTCGAGAATTAAACCTCAACGATAGCCAAGCCAGTTTAGTCGATGGTGTACTTTTAAAGCCGATTAATCCGTCAAATCTTGTGGACGTTATTCAAAATGCCGTGTTTGACTCACCAGAAATAAGAACCACTATCACCAAAAAAGAACAAACGATTAGTAAACAAGCACTAAATGGCATATCGATTTTGGTTGCGGAGGATCAACCCGTCAACCAGGAAATCGCAGTGGAGATCTTATCTAGCTTCGGAGCTCAAGTGGCAGTCGCTGATAATGGGCAAGAAGCCATTGAGCAAGTTCATAGCAAATACATAGATATTGTTTTAATGGATATGCAAATGCCAGTGATGGATGGCATTACCGCGACGCAAAACCTTCGTATAGAGTTCGATAAAAATACACTTCCTATTCTCGCGATGACCGCCAACGCCATGGAAGAAGACATCCAGACTTGCATCGATGCTGGTATGAATGGCCACGTCACCAAACCCATCGACGTTGAGCAACTCGTTAAAAGTATTTTGAAATACGCAAGTGCTGAGACCAGTAGCCTTTTAGCAACGCCCGTAGCAAACCCAACAGAAGTCACTACAGAGGTAGAGGAAGTTGATGAGGTCATTGAGTTTGAAGGCATTGATATTGCCGAGGGTATTGCTCGAGCCGCGGGCAACCAGAAGGTTTACTTCGATATCTTAGAAAAGTTCCTGTCCCAGCAGATTGAAGAGCTGATCAATTTAAAACAGGCTTTAGCCATTGAGAATTTTGAACTTGCACATAGCATGCTACATGCATTAAAAGGCGCTAGCGCTAACCTTTCGATTGTTAAGCTAACTGAAGAGTTTAAGCACATTGAGGCTTCTCTTAACGTCCGCCCACCTAATGCGAGCGAAATTGACGAGCTGATTAAATACGTTAAATATGCACTGGAACAATGCCAGAAGCGCCGTAAAAGAGAGGTAACTCAACAGGTAGTAGATGTAACGAAAAACAACGAAGAAAAAGGTGGTAATAGTCAATTAGAGGAACTCATCCAGCTCGCGTGTGCGTTAAGAGATTATGATACTCAAGCCACAGAGTTAGTAGACTCAATTTCGGTAAGTAGCTATTTGACGGAACCAGAACTACAGAAATTAAAAACCGCCATCGCCCGCTTTGAGTTCAATGAAGCCTTTATGATGCTAACATCCATTAAACATGTAGAAGAAGCACCTGAGCTTAATGCAGGAAAAGGCGCACTGCATTAGTGCTATTGCTATATATTTTATCCGAGGGCGAAATGAAGATTTTTACCTAACAGAAAGACCACAGGTGTGGTCTTTCTATATGTGCTAAAAGACAAGTACTTAAATACGGTTTTACAATCCTAACCGATCCATAAAGTCGTCATCTATAACATCTTCTTCCTGCGGCTCCGCTGGCTTTTTCTTCTCAGCCTGACTTGCAATAATGTCATCTGGGTCTACCGACTCCGCAATATCAAAGTCATGTAGCTTAATAAATTCAGTTTTATCCATTGCCAATTCAAGATAGAAAATATTCTGGCCTTGAGTGGTAAAGGTAACGCGTCTCGCCTGCGGGCGATCCATCGTTGTGTCTACCGAGATCTGCACCTGTTTGTTGATAGCCATCATCTTAGGTTGGTTTTGCGTGATAGAGGTATGTAGTTGCTCACGTACTTTATTGGTGAAATCACCAACAATCTGGTTCATCAACTCACCCAATACGTTGGCAACGTCATCGGATAAATGACTATGCGCAATTTCTTCTTCAGGCATGCCCATGTTGCGCATGTAATCGGTATACACCTCCATTGCTGCTTGCGCGGTAAAATTAGTTACGACTAAACCGGTAAAGCCGCCATCAAACAATACGAAACAGCCGATGTCAGGCCTCATACAGGTACGGGTGATCTTTTGTACCATCGCGGAATAGTTAATTTGGTTGCCGCTTGCCGACGACAGAACTTCTGTTACTGAGTGGCATAGCGTTGAGAGGATGTCTTCTGTGCTAATCACTTTGCTTTTCGCCATTTTTGGTCTCATATTTACTTCTTATTGTTAATAGTAGCCAAGCTACTGAATTTATCACTGACTATCCAGCATAAAATGCTAAAATAGCGAGATTATTTTCAAAGAGAGATTTAATGTGACGGGCAAAGACAGTATTTATGCCACTGAGCAAGCAGTAAAAGATTTCACTTTCGACGCCAATGTCGTCGAAGTGTTTCCAGATATGATCCAGCGCTCAGTGCCGGGCTACGCGACAATAGTAAGCACAATGGGCAAACTTGCGGGTACTTATGCGCAAAGTAACTCAAACTTATATGACTTAGGCTGCTCTTTAGGCGCGGTCACGCTAAGCATGCGTAGAAATATAGATAAAGAAAACTGTCATATCATTGCCGTGGATAATTCACAGCCTATGGTAGAGCGCTGCCAACTGCATTTAAAAGGCTTTAAATCTGACGTCCCAGTCTCGGTCACTTTAGGTGATATCAATGAAATAGAGATTAGCAATGCATCTGTCGTTGCGATGAACTTCACCCTACAGTTTATCCCACCAGAAAACCGCAAAGCGGTTCTCGAAAAAATATATCAGGGTTTAAAACCTGGTGGCGTACTGCTATTAAGTGAAAAAATCCGCGGTGAAAACGGTACTAAAGACAACTTACTTATCGACCTTCACCACGACTTTAAACGCCACAATGGCTACTCAGAATTAGAGATCAGCCAAAAACGCACCGCGATTGAAAACGTGATGCGCACGGACTCGTTGAGTACCCATATGACAAGATTAGAGGATATTGGCTTTAATCAAACTCAAGTGTGGTATCAGTGCTTTAACTTCTGCTCAATGGTAGCAATAAAATAGAGGCAATTATGAATCATTGGTTTACCGACTTTTATGCAACCATTGCGAAAACCCCACTGAGCCATTGGCTAGAAACGTTGCCTGCACAGCTTAGCCATTGGCAAAAAGAAGCCCAACATGGCGACTGGCCGAAATGGGAAAAAGTCATTAAAAATCTACCAGAGATCTCAACTACGCATGTTGATATAAAAACCAAGGTTGAGATAGGTACTGGCGCAGACGTTAATGAAGGTCATAAAAAGCAGTTAACGCATTTACTAAAACGCATGATGCCATGGCGTAAGGGACCATTTCATTTACATGGCGTCCATATTGATACTGAGTGGCGCAGCGACTGGAAGTGGGACCGACTGCTCCCCCATATCAGCGACCTTCATGGCCGTAATGTATTGGATATCGGCTGTGGCTCTGGTTATCACTTGTGGCGTATGCGCGGGGAAGGCGCAGAGCTTGTTGTTGGCATTGATCCCTCCGACCTATTTTTATGCCAATTCCAAACTATTAAACACTTTAACCCCGATCCAAACGTGCATTTACTACCACTAGGTGTAGAGCAACTGCCTGAGTTAAAAGCATTTGATACTGTGTTTTCAATGGGCGTGCTATATCACCGTCGTTCACCAATCGACTTTTTAGCGCAGCTAAAGTCTCAGCTAAGAAAAGGTGGCGAATTAGTGCTAGAAACACTCGTCATTGAGGGTGATGTAAATACAGTTTTAGTGCCGACCGACCGCTACGCCAAGATGCGCAATGTATGGTTTATTCCAAGCTGCGACGCATTAACATTATGGCTCGAGCGCGTGGGCTTTAAAGATATCAAAGTGGTAAACAAAGATGTCACGTCGTTAGACGAGCAGCGCCAAACCCCTTGGATGGAAACAGAGTCGCTTGCTGATTTCTTAGATCCAAATGACACCAGCAAAACCATTGAAGGCTATCCCGCTCCGCTCCGTGCTATATTTATCGCAAAAGCGTAAAACCGGTAAGGGGCACCAGCCCCTTACTCATAAGATTCATCAAAACAAAATCATAACCTGCTGATTTAGTTGCATTATTTTACAAAAATAATACCAATTAAGCTTAATTAAGTGATCTATTTTGAGGCGAGAAAATATCTTCGATAACAAGCCGAAAATTTTGCTATTTAGTTGTTCTAAATGAGAAATTTTTAACGCAGTTGGCGTCAGATTTGCTCCTTCAAATTGAGCAAGTATTAAGATTAATTGGTATAAGGTTAACCTAAACATTCTCCCTTCATTACAATCACGCCACTATGCAGTTGCACTGCGTAGCTTGAATTAGACTATCCAATAAGGAATTGTTAATGAAAAAGATGTCTCTTACCGCCCTCTTCATTTCTTCACTCGCACTTAGTGGTCAAGCAATTGCTGACGATTTTATGATCACGAAAGAAAAACAACCTAGTCGGATGCTAGTATTAAGCTCAGCAGGCGGTCTTTCGACTACAGAGTTTTCTGTATTAAACATCGATTTAAGTGATATCCCATATGGAAGTAAAACGGGTACTATCACTGGAGTTAGCTATACTTCAGCGGGTTACGCCGATCCTGGCAATGAAACGGTGGAGCTTTGTTTCAGTCGTGCATACAGCACGGCACCTTTCAAGTGTATTGAAATTAATCCTAACGATTAAGGGAATACAACTACGTTTAATGGTGAGGCATTTAAAGCGGGTATTTCAGCCTCTATCGTTCATAGAGTAGAAGCCACAGGCAACTTCCATTATGCAGAGCCAAGTCGAAAAGAAAGCATTACTTTCCACTACAGCACTTATTAAAACGATTTAGCTAGTTTAGAGATAATGTAGGAGTCTCTTTGGACTCCTACATGTTAACCAAGCAAACGCTTAGTTATTAACCCAATAGTTCACCTAACTGCTTGCTTACCGCATCAACAGCTTGTGTACCATCTAGTTTGTGATATTGCGTGTTACCAGCATCCGCTTCCGCACTATAGTAATCTACTAGAGGTTTTGTCTGCTCATGGTAA
Source organism: Pseudoalteromonas sp. GCY (assembly GCF_016695175.1). Lineage (NCBI taxonomy): Bacteria > Pseudomonadati > Pseudomonadota > Gammaproteobacteria > Alteromonadales > Pseudoalteromonadaceae > Pseudoalteromonas > Pseudoalteromonas sp. GCY. Next base: position 1,711,229 of record NZ_CP068023.1, on the reverse strand, counting down.
ATCGCTAGACGTTTACGTACTGTCTCTTCAGTGTCGTCATCACGAATGATTAGGTCTTCACCCGTTACGTCATCTTTGCCTTCTACTTTAGGCGGGTTGTAAACGATGTGGTAAACACGACCAGAACCTGGGTGTACACGACGACCGCTCATACGCTCAACAATGATCTCATCTGCCACGTCAAATTCGATAACATGGTCAACTTTGATGCCATTTTCTTTCATAGCATCTGCTTGTGGAATTGTGCGTGGGAAGCCATCAAGCAAGAAGCCATTTGCACAATCTTCTTTTGCGATGCGCTCTTTTACCAAGCCGATAATGATTTCATCAGATACTAGTTGACCTGCATCCATGACTTTTTTCGCTTCAAGACCCAACGGAGTCCCTTCTTTGATAGCTGCACGTAACATGTCGCCTGTCGAGATCTGAGGGATCCCATATTTGTCCATTAGAAATTGAGCTTGAGTACCTTTACCTGCACCCGGCGCGCCTAGCAAGATGATGCGCATAATTGAATCCTCGTTTGGAGTTATTGGTGTTTGTGTGGTGAATTTTTCCATATACGGTGCCGATCCTCAAGGAACTTATACTAATTGATAAGGAAGAATGGCAATTTTTCCGTCAAAAACAAAAAAGCTCCGCGATCTGCAGAGCTTTTGGTCAGAAATTAATCCTGATTATAAAAATGCACCTAGTGCTTTAACTTGGTCTAGCATGCGGCAAGAGAAGCCCCATTCGTTATCATACCAAGCCATCACTTTTACCAGCTTTCCATCTACTTTGGTTTGTGTTGAGTCAAACACTGAAGAAGCTGGATTGTGGTTGAAATCGATAGAAACCAAAGGTAATTCATTGTACTCAAGGATTGCACTCATCGCGCCCTCAGCGGCCGCTTTGATTGCTGCATTCACTTCTTCTTTTGAAGTGTCACGCTTGGCAACAAACGTTAAATCAACCAGTGATACGTTGATGGTTGGCACACGAACCGCCATACCATCTAGTTTGCCAGCAAGTTCAGGAAGCACTAAGCCAACCGCTTTTGCCGCGCCCGTTTTCGTCGGGATCATCGACTGAGTGGCACTACGCGCACGATATAAATCAGGGTGGTAAACGTCTGATAGATTCTGATCGTTGGTGTAGGCATGAATGGTTGTCATGCTACCTTGCTCAATACCAATAGTATCATTCAATACTTTTGCAATAGGCGCAAGACAGTTTGTGGTACAAGATGCGTTAGAGATAATGGTTGATTCAGCATTTAGCACTTCGCTGTTAACGCCATGAACAACCGTTGCATCCATATCTGTGCCCGGCGCAGATACAATCACTTTTTTCGCACCAGCTTCAATGTGTTTAGCCGCAGCTTCGCGAGAAGTGAACAACCCTGTACATTCAAGCACGATATCAACGTTTAGCGCTTTCCAAGGAAGATTTGCAGGGTCACGCTCTTGCGTTAGCGTGATTTCGTCACCACCGATAACGAGTGTGTTGTCGTTAAGAACAACCTGCTCTTGAAAGCGACCATGTACAGAGTCAAATTGAGTCAAATGCGCGTTTACGTTTGCAGGTGCGAGATCGTTGATGGCAACGACTTTGATGTCTTTATTCTGACCTGACTCATACAGTGCACGAAGTACGTTACGACCGATACGTCCATAGCCATTAATTGCGATATTAATCATGATAACTGTCCCCTAATCTATTTTACTTCACTTGCTTGTTTCGCAAGCGCTTCAATGGCTTGCCAGTCTTTGTTTGCGATAAGTGCTTTATCAAGCATCCAAGTACCACCCACACATACCACATTGTCGAGTGCAAGATACTTAGGTGCAGTTGCCAACGAAATACCACCCGTTGGACAGAATTTTACTTGTGGAATTGGTCCGCCAATGGATTTAAGCATTGGTGCACCGCCTGCTGCTTCTGCTGGGAAAAACTTTAAGAATTCAAAACCATGACTTGCAAGCTTCATCACTTCGCTTGGCGTTGCAGCACCTGGAAGAAATGGAATACTTGACGACTTAGCCAGTTCCAATAATTCGTCATTAACACCTGGACTTACCATAAAGTCAGCGCCGGCTTCTACAGAGGCATTAAAGGTTGCCTTATCCACTACCGTACCAGTACCGACATAGGCGTCTGGTAAAGCCGCTTTAATGTCTTTTACCGCTTGCGCTGCCACCGGTGTACGAAGTGTCACTTCGAGTGCTTTTAAGCCACCATTAAACAATGCCGTAGCAAGCGGCACCGCGTCTTCGAGGTTATCAATAACGATAACCGGAACCACTGGTGCTGCTGACAATATCTCTTTAATACTCATGCTCACCCTCATTCCCACTGTTATTATTCTTCGATGCCAAATGAGCATGCGCCTTGATCTGCACTGCTCACTACGTGTCTAAATCCTGAGAATAGCTCTCGACCCGTACCAAATGTTTGCGATTGCGGTGAAAGCTGTAATTCGCGCTGTGCCATTTCTTCATCAGAGACGTGTAGCACTAATTCGCCTTTTGGTGCATTTAAGGTGATCAAATCACCTTCGTGTACTTTTGCAATTGCACCACCTTCAACCGCTTCCGGCGCAAGGTGGATCGCCGCAGGTACTTTACCAGACGCACCAGACATACGACCATCTGTCACAATCGCCACTTTAAAACCTTGGTCTTGTAATGTAGCCATGACAGGTGTCAGTTTATGTAACTCGGGCATACCTTTCGCTTTAGGGCCTTGCTCTTTAATCACAGCAATAAAGTCTTGGTTAAGCTTGCCAGCAGTAAAGGCTTCTTGTAATTCGCTTTGAGAGCTGAATACTTTCGCTGGTGCAGTCACCGTTTGGTGCTGCTCTTGTACCGCAGACACTTTAATCACCGCTTTACCTAAATTACCATTAAGTAGTTGCAAGCCGCCTTGCTTGTTAAATGGATTTGCTACTGGGCGAAGTACTTCTTCATCCAGTGAATTCTCAGGTACTGGTACCCACTTCACTTTGGCAGGGCCTTGGTTATCGCTGATGATCACATTGCTGTTGATATCCAATAGTGGTTCCATCGTGTAAGCATCAAGCCCTTCACCCACAATCGTTTTTACGTCATTGTGTAAGAAGCCGCCATCTCTTAATTCACGCATTAAGAAGCCCATGCCACCAGCCGCTTGGAAGTGGTTTACATCGGCATGACCATTTGGATAGATACGCGTTAATAACGGCACTACTTCAGACAAATCAGCCATATCTTTCCAAGTGATTTGAACGCCTGCCGCTTTTGCCATTGCGACTAAGTGAATGGCATGGTTGGTAGAACCACCAGTAGACAACAGACCGACCAAGCCATTGATCACAGTTTTTTCACTCACTATATCCGCAAGTGCATTACCGCTTTTACCGTCAAGTAGCTGAGTTAGCATGGTCTCAACCGCACTCGCCGTTAAGCCATCTCTTAATTCTGTGTATGGATTGATAAACGAGCTACCAGGTAAATGAAGACCCATGATCTCCATTAGCATTTGGTTCGAGTTCGCCGTACCGTAGAAAGTACAAGTACCTGCACTGTGGTATGAAGCACTCTCAGCTTCCAGTAACTCTTCGCGGCTGACTAAGCCCTGTGCAAACTTTTGACGAATACGTGCCTTTTCTTTGTTCGGGATCCCTGATTGCATTGGACCTGCTGGTAAAAAGAAAATGGGCAAATGGCCAAAAGACAAAGCACCGATTAATAATCCTGGGACGATTTTGTCACATACACCAAGACAGAAAACCCCATCGAAGACATCGTGTGATAATGCCACCGCTGTTGACATGGCAATGACGTCACGAGAGAACAAAGACAGCTCCATGCCATCGCGGCCTTGGGTAACCCCGTCACACATAGCAGGTACACCACCTGCTACTTGCGCAGTCGCGTCAAACTTGTTTGCCACTGCTTTAATTAAATCTGGATATTCTTTATAAGGTTCGTGCGCAGACAACATGTCATTGTACGAATTGATAATTGCTAGGTTTGGTTGCTCGTCTTCTTTTAGGCGAGCTTTATCACTGCTTGAGCAAGCAGCCATTACGTGTGCTAGGTTTCCACAGCCCAGTCCCGCTCGTACGCGCGTTTGTTTTTTTGCTTGTTGGATTCGAGCTAAATAGGCTTGACGTGTTGCTTTGCTTCGCTCAATGACGCGTTCGGTGACTTCCTGAATTCGTGGATGCAACATATTACTGACTCTCTAGTGTTAGAGGAAAAAGGCTCTGCACGATTACCAGCATTCGTGGTAATCCTTGTACAGAGCTGCTTTGATTTACCCGTTCAAAGGTACGCTATCAGGTTGTCTCTCACCCCAACCTGACACCGGTGTCACTATATTTACGCATAAAGCTGACACCGGTGTCAACCCTTCTTATAAATTTAGTCTAACTTTTTAAAATGACCAAATTATAACCACCGAAAATAAAAAGCCCAACGGCTAAGCGTTGGGCTTTGGGGCAAGTATAAAAATTGAAAAAGTTATGAATTCGAGCGCGCTTTCGTCGACTCTCGAGTGATGAGCTTAGCTTCTAAAACTTGCTGAAACGGTGCTTCTTGCGGCTGAGATATATGCTTAATCAGCTCTTCTACCGCTATCCGAGTCATTTCTTCCACAGGCTGTGCTATCGTCGTCAGACCCGGCCAAATATGCCTTGCGATAGGTGCGTTATCAAACCCAGCAATAGATAACTGCTCGGGCACTTTGATCTCTCGCTGCGTAGCAAGTTTTAACACTGCTGCAGCCATGTAGTCGTTTGATGCAAATACAGCCGTTGGTCTTGGCTCTAAGTCCAATATAGCTTTTGCACTGTCTGCACCTGAGTGATAACTAAAGTTACCTTCTGCAACTAACCGCTCTCGATATTCTATACCATGCTTTGCTAGTGCTTTTTGGTAACCAGAGAAACGATTTTCTGTGGCACTGTGATCAGGGTGACCTTTAATAAAGGCAATTTCGGTATGACCTAAATTGATCAGGTGCTCGGTTAACTCAAAAGCGCCCTGCTCGTCATTACTGCGAATTGAAATCGAATCATCGCCTTCAATGGCTGAAGCAACGCGTGCATAGGGAATATTACGCTGCTTTAGAAAAGCAATAAGCTCGTTGGAGTCTGAAAACGGCGGAGTAAGCACAATACCGTCAAGTCTCGATGTGGTAAGCAGCTGATCAACATTGTCGATAAGGTCTTGGCCGCGCAGTTCACAAGGATGTATCAATAAATTGTAACTATGTTTCTGACACGCTTCTAGCGCACCACTTTGCACTCGCGTGATATAGCTTTTTGATGGGTTGTCGTATAAACAACCGATGATAAAGCTACGATTTTGTGCCAAACCGCGTGCAATAGGGTTAGGCTTATAATTCAGCTCTTCAAAGACCTTCAGGACTTTTTCCCGCGTTGCTGGACTAACATTTGGCTCGTTATTTAATACCCGAGATACTGTCTTTTTAGACACTCCGGCATATTCGGCAACGCTATTAATAGTTACTTTTTTCATCGATTTTCCCTTAAGCCCGGCGTCGCTCATGAATACATGCTGCTGCACCAATCAGTGGGATATTATCTTGTACCACCAAAGTAACTGGAATTTGGCTCGTGTACTGTGACATCATGCCTTTTTCGGTAAAGCGCTCAACAAAGCTACTTGCTTGCAATCGCTCTTTCATCCTCGGCAAGATCCCACCACCTATATAAACACCACCTAAGGCACCAAAAGTTAGTGCTAAATCACCAGCCACACTACCCATCCAGTCACAGAAGTGACTCAATGTTGCATCGCACACTTTGCATTCTTTCGCGAGCGCACTGATCTGCGCCGCATTAAGATCTTTAGCTTGCTCACCACGCACTTCTGCCATGGCTTTGTAGAGTCTCGCAATACCTGGGCCTGAAAACACCGTCTCGACTGAGACATGTTGAATACTCGCGCGCAGTACCGTTAACAGCTCTTTATCTAAGGTAGTAACCGGTGCAAGTGAGATATGCCCTGCCTCACAGCTCATCACCGCGCTGCCGTTAATATCTCTAGCAAGACAAGCTGCACCAAATCCAGTGCCAGGACCCATTACGCCGATATTTGCACCTAGCTCAGGCTGACCTTGCTTAATCACTAGGTTTTTCTCTAGTGCTAAGTAGGGCGCCGCATAGGCAAAGGCAGCAAAGTCGTTGATCACGGCAAGTTCGGCAAAATCGAACTGAGCTTTGATGTCTTCGGAATTAAAATGCCAACCTAAATTAGTTAAATGAACTTGCTGAGATTTGATAGGACCGGCAACCGCGAGGCATGCTCTGCTTGGTTGCGCAACAGGTAGCTCAGTTAAATATTTTTGGATAGCGGATTCAAAAGACTGGAATTCAGCACTAGGAAAAGTGGCTTGATGCGTAATTACAAAATGGTTAGTGCGCGTATCAAAATCTGACACGATTGCAAATCTGGCGTTTGTTCCCCCGATGTCGGCAACGACAATCGGCTCAAACGGCACGGATGAATGGCTTGTTGTCTGGCTCATATTATTATCTCTTTATCACTGCGATTATGCTTGGGCTAACATCAGGGCTGCCAGCACACGTCCTGCAATTTATTGTCTCAACTCGCCAAAATTTGCACGCCTTGGCTTTTGCTCTTACCTGTTATTCTGTTAATTTGGTAAAAAAATGCTGCCCTTGGCATAGGGCAGCCAAATACGTTTTGACAACAAAATGATAAAACATCGACATTATGACACCGGTGTCAGACTGTATCAATAAAAATTTGCAAATTCGGTGAAATTGGTTGAAAAAAAAATTGAATGGCTGACAATGTCACTGTCTTAAGCGTTGAGAAGAACATGAAAGGTAAAGCAACTTCATTTGATATCGCCCATTATGCTGGCGTTTCGCAATCTACGGTGTCGCGCGCCCTAAGAAATAGCCCTTTGGTTAACGAAGAAACTCGTCGTCGCGTTCATGAGATTGCTAAAAAGCTTAACTATAAGGTCGATAAAAACGCGAGTAATCTGCGCACTCAGCAAAGTAGTACATTGGCTTTGCTGTTATTTGAAGACCCCACAGAAGACGAGTCGCAAATTAATCCTTTCTTTTTAAGTATGCTTGGCAGTATTACCCGAGCGTGCGCAAAAGAAGGCTATGACCTTTTAGTATCGTTCCAATCGACGAGCAGTGATTGGCATGCAGATTATGAGGATAGTCACCGTGCTGATGGGTTAATTTTACTTGGCTATGGTGATTACATCGATTACCAGTCAAAGTTACAAACTCTACTCGACAACCACACAAAGTTTGTTTGTTGGGGGGCAACGGTTGATAACCGTCCAGACCTAACTGTGAGCTGCGACAATTACGGTGGTGGTGTATTGGCTGCAAAGCATTTAATCGACATGGTCAGAACAGATTGTGCGTTTATTGGCGATGCCTCGGATCACAGCCCGGAGTTTTTTGCGCGTTTTAAAGGCTTTAGAGACACCCTTAAAGCAAAAGGTATTGAGGTGAGCGACCGTAAGATGGCAAATGCGATTTCCACAGAAGACTCTGGGTATCATGCGACTCGCTCATTAATCGCCAACAATGTTAAATTTAACGCGCTTTTCGCAGCTAGCGATCTCATTGCTATTGGTGCGATTAAGGCGCTTCAAGAAGCAGGCGTTCGCGTGCCTCATGATGTGCATGTCGTTGGCTTTGATAACATTGCCGCGGCGGGTTATGTATCTCCCTCTTTAACTACTGTGCAGCAAAACACCACATTGGCAGGACAAATGCTGGTCGATAACTTACTTACGCTTATCCGAGGTGAAGCGGTAGCCTCTACCCTCTTGCCGCCCAAGCTTATTGTTAGACAATCTTCGCGATAGCTAGGGCCTGTTTGACCTTTGCTGTTTGATTTTTGTTCTCCTGAGTGTGTTTTGGTCGCGACGCTCGACTTGCCGCCTAGTAATCTAGGCAAAAGTTGAGCAACAATGAACAAAGCGCACTCAGGTGAACCCAAAGGGCAGCGCTTTATTGGCATTTCTACTGTGTTATCGCCTGACTCACATAGAACAACTATGCTACGCAGGCTCTGCCTTGTATAAATACCAATCAAACTGCTGCAAAAACAAACTTGAAAGATAAACAGGCCCTAGATCTTCAGCGGAATCGAATAAAAAATGCCGAACTCATCTTCGGCATTTTTTATGTGCTTACTTACTGTTTGTTATTTCAGTTTACTTTCTACAATTGGGTAGTGATCCCATACTTGCTTTTCATTAAGAGAGCGCACTAACTTTACGTATTCAGCATGTGTCCAAGCCAAAGGCGTCGCCGAGTTCGTTCCTTCGCCAAGTTCATAGCCAAAGGTATTTTTACCCACACCATCCCATACTTGCTCAGGTAACATCATGCCTTCATTAGCAAAGTGCTCCATCCCCTTCACATAAGTATTTTGTATTTCGCTCTGTTCATCCGCACTTAACTCACCATCGAGCAGCGCCAGCGCAATATCATAGTGACCACGCTCTCCGGTAAAGAAAGGCCACACTCGGCCGCGTTGACCATCGGTATTCTGACCATTTTCGGCATAATTGATACCACGCTTCTCATCTTCACCATAACCGTCATTACCGTAACGGCGGTACCCCGGATAACTATTAACATCGCCATCAAATTTAAAGCTATATTTTACTCTTAAGTTTTCAGCTATCGACTCATCATCGTATTCGGGTATGGTAGCCACGATGCTCGGTGCGTCAGCCCCTCTAACCCCGTAACGCACGAGTTCTAAAAAGCCACCGTCGATGATCTGCTTCTTATCCATTCCGTTACGGCCATTATTGGCATTTAGAGTCGTACTGGAATTAGGATCTTCGTCTTGTCCAATACGGAAGAAATATTGACCGTCACTGTGTTTGCTTTGCAGACTCCCTTTGGTTGTGAACATGAATGACTCAACGTCACGATTGTACTGCTGCGCCGTCGCAAGGAATTTCTCTTGTCCCGCTTTATCACCGGCCAATTTAGCAATGTCGCTCGCCGTCACCAGGCCTGCAATGATTGCCGCGGTAGTCGATGGTGAATAGCCATTTTGCTCTTCCCAACGCTCTTGTTGCGTCGCAGGCGGTGTGATTTGCGTGTCATTCCACAATATTTTAGCCAGTCCCCCTTCAACTAAGAAGTTAGCCGCAGGCTTTAACATCTTATTGTACCAATAAACCAGTCTATCATCGCTTAGCACCCCCGCTTGCCACAGTTTCCATGCCAGCATAATCGGCATTGCCGTTTGGTCAAGTTGTACACCAACCCACTCAAGCTCGCCATCTACATGCGTTTTTTGTAAGAACCAGCCGGTATCGCCATGGTTACCCGGTGTTTTATCCGTAACTTGCACTTTTTCTAGATACTCAAAAGCAGTGAGTGCTGTTTGTGTATCTCCCATCGCCAAAAATGCCATCGCCACTTGATAAAAATCACGCACCCATACTGCTTTATAGCCGGTATGCCCTTGCTCTGCTGGCACCGTGTCCCCCCACGGATTTGACAACGATGCTATCAGCGCACCGGCATGGGTTTTATCTTCTTGCGCCTTAAGCACAAGCGCACTGGTGTAAAGTAACTTGCCGTTGTCTGCGGTATTTGCCGTCATGGACTTTAGTGGCGCTAAACTTTCGAGATAATCTTGCCAGCCAGTCGCTTCGCCTTGGCCATTATAATCAGCCAGTACCTTATCGTAACCTTTGGCTAATGTGGCTGCCCCCTCAGCAAAGCTTTGCTGCTGGGAATGACCAAAACTCAAGGTAAGGTCAAAGGTGCTGCTGTCCTTTACTTGTCCTAGGTTTGCCAACCAGTTAACGTTGCCACTCTCTTTGCCTGTAGACGCATAAGCTTGCGCTATATGTCCTGTAGACTCAAGTGCCGCTAAATTATCGCTGGTGCCAGTAAAACCGACAGATGCTTCAACAAAGCCGGTTTTGCTCTGCAAAGAGAGATAGTTCTTACCTTCCCATGCTAACAGACCTTGCTCTGTCACTTTCGCAAAATCGTTTAAGCCATTGTTATTCACGTATGGGTTAACGTTCACAAAAGCCTGTACATCTTTGAGATCAGTATCTACTTTTGCTCGAACAAACAAAGTTTGTCCATCTGGATCTGTAAAAATGTGCTTTTCAAGGGTAAAGCGACCTTGTTTGTCCGTGCTTAAAATTTTGTAAGCCAGCGATAACGGTCGTCCACTGGCATCTTTATAAAGATAGTCAATCGTGACATCTAGGGCGTCAGTATCAGATTCTTTCACTGCAAAGCCGTCACCCACGATGATAAATTGCATGTCTTTGATCTGCGCTTGGTGAATAAGTCCAAACATGGTCTCTGTGATCATCCCTTTTGCAACAGAAAACCATACCTTTGAAACTGCTTTAGTAGCCGCAGAATCGCTGTACTTGCCGTCTTTGTACGCTTCGTACGACGTACCAATCCCCGTTTTTCCAGAGTATGACCAATAAGGTTTAACGCCAGGTGCACCTGGTGCCGTCAGGGTTTCATTGCCAGATTGCTGTGATCCGCAACCCATGAGGCCAGCACTTACCAAGGCAAGTGCGATTGTCGATAATTTAATCATCTTGTTCTCCTTATTGAGCCTTTATTGTGACTCTTGAAACAGCTAATGCAGCGAGTAAAAATGACACGCCTCCGATGACGAGTGCGAATATCGGTTGGTTATCAAAACCATGACGTAGAATTAGACCTAGAATACTGGCGGCGAGTAATTGTGGGATCACGATAAAAAAGTTAAAGATCCCCATAAATACACCCATTTTGTTGCTTGGCAGAGCGTTACTTAACATCGCGTAAGGTAATGACAAAATAGATGCCCAAGCAAAGCCAATGCCCACCATTGGCAACCAAAGTAATGTAGGGTCACCGATAAATTTGAAGCTAATTAAAGACACTGCGCCAAAAAGCAAGTTAGCTGCATGTGCCCCTTTGAGACCAATGTGCTTAACCGTGAATGGGATCACCATCGCAGCAATAGCAGCAAAGCCATTGTAAGCTGCAAATAACACCCCGACCCAATCAGCACCGTCGTTATAAAGCTTGCTCGTTACATCTGACGTACCATAGTGATAGCTCGTCACCGCTGAGGTGGTGTAGATCCACATGGCAAATAGCGAAAACCAGCTAAAAAACTGCACCACAGCAAGCTGCTGCATGGTCTTTGGCATCGTAAATAGGTCAAAAATAACATGATAAAAACCATTACTTACACGCTGTTTTTGCTGCATCACATGCGCAATGACAAATACAATTGCAAAAGCGATAAGCAGCCCACTGAGCAAATACAGCTCTTTTTCAAGGTCAAGAAGTGCAACGGCAAACAACACAATACCGCCAATTAAACCGCTCACCGCACTGCCTTTTAAAAAGTTCACAGGTAAGTCTGACAGTGTTGCGCTTTGCGTATTCATTTGCGCTTGTTCAAAGGCTGCGAGTTGCTCAGGGCTATATTCTTTCGTTTTTAGAATCGTCCACAATACTGAGATGAACAAGATAGCTCCCCCCCAGTAAAATGCGTATTTTACCGAGTCGGGAATTTGTCCAGCAGGAGCTGTGTTACTCACCTCAAACCAATTGGTCATCATCCAAGGCAGCGCAGACGCGACCACGGCACCAACACCAATGAAAAAGCTCTGCATCGCATAACCTGTTGCACGTTGCTTTTCATTCAGATTATCACCTACTAATGCTCTAAACGGCTCCATCGTGACGTTGATAGACGCATCCATTATCCACAGCATACCCGCCGCAATCCAAAGCGTTGGAGAATTTGGCATGATGAAAAGCGATAGCGTGGTGAGAATAGCTCCCCACAAAAAAAATGGTCTTCTACGCCCAAGTTTTCCCCATGTCCTATCACTCCAGTAGCCGATAATTGGCTGCACGATTAAACCCGTTAAGGGCGCTGCAACCCACAATATGGGGATGTCGTCGACCTTGGCACCGAGGGTTTGAAAAATACGACTCACATTGCCGTTTTGCAGTGCAAAACCAAATTGGATCCCAAGAAACCCAAAGCACATATTCCATATCTGCCAAAAACTGAGTTGTGGTTTTTGTTGTTCTTGTTGCATAGGTTACTTCTCTAATTGATAAACCGCGCTGGCAAGCGGCGCTAGCGTGATCGTTGCGTTGACATGCTCGCCATCAGTTGTTGGTTGTAATTGTAAAGTCGGGTGTGACTCTAAAATATCGTTATAAGCACCATGCCAATCTTTAGGCAGATTTACGGTGACTGTTTGTTCTTGTTCTGAATTAAAGTTGCTCACGACCAACAGCTTTTGTTGACCTAATTTACGGCCAAATGCCATGACTGTTTCAGCATTGCTTGGCATCTCAACACTCAGGGTGACTTGCTCGTATTCACCAGCCGCAATCGCCGGCTGCTTTGCAAGATGGAGTAATTTGACGTAGTAATTACGAAGCGCCTTTTGCTCACCTGAAAGTAGCGCGCCATCAAATTTCCCGTCATTCATCCATTTTTGATGTTCGGGTACACCAATATAGTCAAAGATACTGGTTCTGCTTGGACTGCCGAACCCCGCCTGCTCAGAACCGTCTTCACCTAATGTTTGTCCAAAATAGATCATTGATGGCGCTGTGCTTATCAGGTGACTGACCACCATAGCGGGTTTACCTTTTAGCGGATCGCCTACAAATTCAGGGCTTGCGATACGCTGCTCATCATGGTTTTCTAAAAAGTGCAACATATGTGGGGCAATATCGGCTACCGATTGATGAATATCCAACACGGCTTGGGCACTACCTTTGCCTTGCATTAACGCCTTCAACGTGTCGTAAAAACCCACTTTGTCGTAGAGGTAATCCATCTTCCCTTGTTTGATATACGGGCGATATAAAGTGGGGTTATAGACTTCTGCAAGCAAGAAAGCTTCAGGATTTTTTGTTTTAATCGACGAGTTTAAGAAGCTCCAAAACTCTACTGGCACCATTTCCGCCATATCGTAACGGAAACCGTCTACGCCCTTTTCTAACCAAAAGTGCGTAATGGCTTGAAATTTGTACCAACTATCAGGCAATTGCTTGTGTTGCCAAAATTCAAAATGTGCACGGTAATCTTGCTGAGCATAGTCATCTGGCAAGCGGTCGAAATCGTAGCTACCGTCAGGCTTCACACCGTAATTCACTTTGACGGTTTCATACCAATCATTAATATCAGGCTTTGCCGCACGAGCACCGTTACCGGTCCACTTTGCTGGATTTTCTGCAAATTTTCCATCCGCCAATGGATGAGATCCACCACCTAACACCTGATAGCTTTCACTCGTTGGTACTGTAAACTCCTCACCAACCACATAATAAAAATTATTGTCCCGAGCATATGCAACTTGCGTATCGTCATTCGCGCCAAAATCAACAGCTCCTTTAGGCGCACCGAGTGACTCATAGTTACGTGCGACATGGTTTGGCACAATATCAATGATCACTTTTAAGCCGGCGTCATGTGTGCGTTTGATTAAGGCTTCAAACTCAGCCAGTCGCGCAGAAGGATCGTTCGCAAGATCTGGGTTAACGTTGTAGTAATCTTTTATTGCATAGGGTGAACCCGCTCTGCCTTTTACAACATCAGGATCATCTTGGCTGATCCCATACTTACTATAATCCGTCACTACTGCGTGATGGAGCACGCCGGTATACCAAACATGGGTCACGCCCATTGCCTTGATTTGTTGTAATGCCGTAGGAGTAAAATCAGAAAACTTACCTACGCCGTTTTCCTCTATTGTTCCCCAAGGTTTGTTCACCGTTTTGGTATTGCCAAAGAGCCTTGTGAAGACTTGATAAACAACGGGTTTGCTCACTGGCGCCACTTCCGATTGCAACGTCATGTGTTCGGTTTTTTTATCAACTGGCTTGGGGCCACAGCCGCTTAAACTTACTGCACCACCCAAAAGCGCTGACACAGCCAATAGTAGAGATTTATTTTTCATAGTGTTGTCACAATGCTGTTTTAAAAGAGTCTACTTGCGTCAACGAACGTACTGAACCCATTACATATGTATTCAGAGAGACCCTTAATTAGATTTTATTTATAACGATTAATACCAAGTTACTTGTGAACATTTGCCACAAAGCTTTCTAGCTCCATTCGGTGATCTTTGAAATTCAATCCACATCGTCTAATGAAGTCATTCACTTTTTCGATGCTATGTTGGTTTGCTAGGGCGTTGCCTGACTTAAGCTGAGCTTGTTCTGGGTAGATACCATAACCTGCCAATAAACAATGCCAGCTGACTGAAGGGTAATATTGCTCAACGTTTTGGCGAACTAATTCATCCGATAAGTTGTTACCAGAAACCCAAGTCTGTAAAATTTGATAGAGTGACCGCGATAAGTTGTTATTGTTGGCATTATCAAGCCAGTAGTTGGTGTCAGTGCGACTATTGACACGATAATGGGCGACGATGTAGTCTCGAATAGCCTGATATCGTTCGCTCAAAGCGCGGTTGTGTTTATCTCTGTTACCATCGGTAAAATCCGCATCTTGGTAGCACTCAATGAAACTTTGAACGGTTTCCTGGACTATATGCAAAGCGGTTGCTTCTAATGGCTCTATGAATCCCTGAGATAAACCAATCGCTATGCAGTTTTTACTCCAGTGCGCTTTAACTTGCCCGACTTTCATTTTTATATGCCGAGCTTCTACATCTGAGTCCAACAAACCCAAAGCAGCCCTTAGCTCGGTTTCGGCTTGATCCGCATTACAGTAACGCTGACTATAAACATAACCGTTACCGATACGGTTCGTTAGTGGAATGTGCCAAGACCACCCAAATTGACGCGCAACAGATTGTGTTTCGGAGCGAATAGTGTCAAGTTGCTTGGTAGGTATAACGACCGCAGCGTCGTTAAATAAATTGGACTCGAATGACTCAAAACCCACACCTAAAGTGTGTTGTAGCAGTAAACTTTTGAAGCCCGAGCAGTCAATAAAAATATCACCAGCGATTTCTGTACCATCAGACGTTATTAGTGCTGCAATATCACCATCAAGGTGTTTTCGAACGTCGGTAATTGTGGCATCAATGTGTTTTACATTAAACTCAGCCGCTTTGCGTGCCAACAACTGGCCAAGCAAAGCTGAGTCAAAGTGATAACCATAATTAATTTCGAATGGGAAGCTTTCTGCAGCAATTGGGGATTTATTTAAATCAGCCAAGTGAGTCGCTAAAAAAAAGTGGTCTGGATGGCCCTCTACGTCAATCGCCTTACGCCGAACAAAGCTGTTATGAAAAAAAGCCGGTGCACTGTAGTCGTCAGGTTGTGCAGGAAATGGGTGGAAATAGCTAGAAAACCCAGGCTTTGTCGACCAACCTATAAACCGAATGCCATTTTTATAGGTCGCATTACAAGCCGGCATCCACTCGGCTTCCGAGATACCTAAATAGTCCATAAATCCTTTGAACTGCGGAGTAGACCCTTCACCAACACCAATAGTCCCGATGCTAGAAGATTCAACCACAGTGATTTCTATCGCTTTATCTGCCCAGCTTTTTGCCATCATATTTGCGGCCATCCAACCTGCAGTTCCACCACCTAAAATCACTATTTTCTGACTTTTCATCGCCTTCGCACCTTAAACCTATTAAAAACCACGTATTGAAAGTGAAACAAACATATCAATTTAGATAATTGATGATAACCACTCATTACACTGTGAGCGATTATAAAAAAGCCACCAAAGCAGGTGTTACTTTGGTGGCCATGGATGCTTGCGACTAATTAGAAGCTATAGTTAAACCCTAAATAATACTGGCGACCAAACTCTTTGTACTCACCAGTGGCAAGTGCAGTACCATAGTTAGTGGTATTTGGCTCATCAGTTAGGTTATTAACCTGTAAGACGGCTTCCAAACCATTCTCAAAGTTGTACGATGCCTGCCAATCAACCACGGTATATTCATCAGCCCAAGCTAGAGAAGAGCCACCTGGTGAAGCCCCTTCATACACATACTCATCACGGTAACGGATATTCAGGTGTGTTGTGAACGAGTCTATGTTCCAAAATACCGTCGCACTCCAAACATTTTTTGATAGACCAGGGAGTGGCAATTGCTGATCAGGGAAGTTACCACCGCCATCCACCGTTGTTTCGCTCTCGGTATATGAATAGTTAGCGTTAAAACCTAAGCCTGAAAAGACGCCCGATAAATTATCAAACATCGTGGTATAAGCAAGCTCAATACCTCTTATGTATCCACCTTGATCATTGTTCTGAGTCGTTTGGTATTGACCTGCAACGAACCCATCTGGTACCTCTAGGCCAATATCAGCCCAGTCAACTTCACCTTCTTGATAAGTGATACTTTCAATCAAAGATTCAATATCTTTCCAGAATATAGCGGCAACAAAAGCACCACCATCTTCAAAGTAACGCTCATAAGATAAATCAATTTGAGTCGCTCTAAACGGGTCTAAATTTGGATTACCTTTTGACCACACATTATAACGAGGACTAGTACCATCATTTGCAGTGTCAGCCCAAGACCCTGCACCACCTCTAAGCTGGTAGACAGGTGGACGGCCAATAACTTCTGCAGCTGCAAACCTAATTTGGTCTGTGTCACTCACTCTGAAATTGAGGTTTAGTGAAGGCAATGTGTCTGTATATTCAGGACCGTAATTAACATGGCGATAATCGGTTCTTTCAACGCCATTGTCATCGATAATTGAGTCACCAACTTCATCACCTTGGATCTGTTGAATACCTATCGATTTCGTATCAGTTCTTACTACTCGAACGCCAAAATTACCCGTCACTGGTATGTCGGCAATTTCGGTATCTATATTTGCCATAATATAACCGGCTAATACTTCTTCTCGAACAGCTCCACTTTCAATGAGCGTCCAATTGTGGCCCCAAGTTTGTTGCGCTTCATAATTACCCGGACCAAATACTTCATTAGCGATACCTTCAAGGTCTAATTCCAAGTATTGGAAGCCTCGAGTATCTCTAACCGAAACATATCCCGTCAAATCGTGAGGAATACACGGGTGGTTCTGATCATTAAATTCACAGCCTTTGTTCGTGACGATAGTGCCATCCGGTAACTGATAACCATTTTGACCTTCGCGTGCGCCCCATCTAAATGTAGAGCGTTGATCAGTAAATTCACGATCAGACCAACGCGCACCAACTTCAATCGAAGAAATAAAGCTGTTCTCAATAAAATATTTAAAATCAACTTTAACGCTATCTAACTCGTCTGTGTACTTGTGAGGGAATTGTTCCCAATCACCCAGTCGCATATTAGATAGGTCGGTATACCCGTTGCCAAGTGTTAACAGTGGTGAGTCTTTCTCTCTTTGTTCAAAAGAAAACGTTTGATTTCTTAATTCTTGCCAGGTGTTAACTAACGTTCCATCCTCCAGTGTAGAAGTACCGTATTCGTATGCATGCATTGAAGCAATCATATCTCTACGCGTTTTTTCCCCTTCACTATGAGCCCAGTCGAACTTTAATTCCCACGAATCTGTCGTGTATTGCAAGTTTAAGCCAAAGCTGTCGGTGGTTGAGTCCGTTGATTGGTCTTCAGAGCGCATCTCAACCCATGGGCCATTGGGATCCGTAATAGTTACATCCCCAGCGACTAGAAAACCATCTTTAACAACTGCATTATCAACCGTATACAACGAGTTAATATCTTTTGAAAACCCTTCAATATTTAAGCCGCTCTTTTTATCTTCCGACTCGAACTTAGAATGGAAATAATCAAACTGGACTTTAAACGCGTCTGTTGGTTGATATACTAGGGTGCTTAACAGTCCTAGTCTTTCATCACTGCCTTTGGCTGAGCGGTATTGAAAGCCATTAACTGAGCGCTCTTCAGTACCATTACCATCAAAATCTTGAGAGCGTGTAGGAGCATGCGCTGAAATATCAATTGCGTTATTTGGTTGATTTAGATACGCCCCACCAATAGCAAAACCAAGTGTCTCATTTAGGAATTTACCTCGATATGAAAAACTAATACGTTCGCCTGTTGAATCCGCGCCCACATCTGACGCAGCATCATTGTAGGAATATCTTACCGAAGAATTAAAATTATGTTCTTTTTCGGCATCGAGAGGGTTTGCCGTTTTAAGTTCAACCGTAGCCGCAACACCGCCTTCAATCAGCGATGCTTTTGGTGATTTATACACTGCGGCTTGATTAATTAATTCTGACGGATATTGGTCAAATGAAATCCAGCGACTACCTGCGGTATATCCACTAGTACTCGCCTGCTCACGTCCATTTAATGTGGTTTGAATAAAGTCGCCGTTCATCCCGCGAATATTAAGTTGTGAAGATTGCCCACTTGCTCTTACCGCGGTGATCCCAGGTAATCGGCTCAAGGAGTCAGCGATTGACACGTCAGGTAAAGAAGCTAAGTCTCCAGCATCAACTACTTCTGCAATGGTGTCGCTAAATCTTTTTTTATCGATTGAGGCGATGATACTGCGCGAGATACCTCGAACTTCGATCACCTCAACGTTATTTTCTTCATTATTAGCAGTGTTATCTTCAACAGGAGCAGCATGGCTCACACCCGCAGCAATCAGCGCAAGCGTTAGCATACTCGGTTTGAACTTAGACATAATGTTTTATCCCAATTAACCATATTATATTGTGCGATTTGTTCATCAGGCGTGCAAACTGATGAAAAAACAAACGAGCACAGTTGTTGTCAGTCAAATACTAGCGGCTGATTAAATTTGTAAACAACTTTATGCATACGTATTCAAAGCTAGTGCATTTCAACGAAATTTACAGGCTTTTTACAGGAATAAAACTCAACCTAATGATAAATATATACTTTTATTAGTTAAGGTCATAAGACCGACGGCATTTATTTACCTGCTTTAATTTCACTAAATCTTAACTTTCATGGGCTATTATTGTCGACTGAGCATTAAAATATCCTCAACATGTCATCACTAGCCATACCCAAGTTAAATTGGTCTTACCAAAAGTTCACTCTTACAAAGCTTTATTTGTCTGGTTCTTCCCTTTTAAAGGTCAATATTGGTAAATTTATTTTATAAAATAAAATTATGTAAATGACTTATCATAAATTTACCCAACAAAACCTGCATACGTATGCAGGTTTTTTACAGCCCCATGAGCATGACGTATTCTTTGGCAAAATTAGTGGTGAAAGTGCCCAGCATAGTATTTACTTGATACTCAGCACTGCCACAGAACAAATACGCACATAGTCTGGAGAAAGTGCATGGCAAATAATGAATGGTGGAAAGGCGCGGTTATCTATCAAATATATCCGCGTAGCTTTCAGGACAGTAATGCAGATGGTATTGGCGACTTACAGGGTATTATTCAGCGACTAGACTACATTAAATCGCTTGGTGTTGATGCAGTATGGATTTCACCATTTTTTAAATCGCCAATGAAAGACTTTGGCTATGATATTAGCGACTATCGCGATATAGATCCTATGTTTGGTACACTCGACGATTTTGACACGCTTATCAGCGAAGCACATAATCGTGATATTAAGATCATTATTGATCAGGTACTTAGTCATACCTCAAATCAACACCCTTGGTTTGTCGAAAGTCGTGAAGACAAAACAAACGACAAAGCAGATTGGTATGTATGGGCCGATGCCAATCCAGACGGCAGTCCACCAAACAATTGGCTATCCATTTTTGGTGGTGTTGCCTGGCAGTGGGAGCCTAGACGTTGCCAATATTACCTGCACAACTTTCTAACTGAGCAGCCGGATCTTAACTTTCATCACCCTGAAGTACGTAAAGCCGTACTAGATAACGTCGAATTTTGGCTTAAAAAAGGCGTTGATGGATTTAGACTAGATGCCATCAACTTCTGTTTTCACGACAAGCAGCTTAGGAATAATCCAGCTAAGCCTATTGAGCTTCGTCAAGGTCGTGGCTTTAGCGAAGACAACCCTTATGCTTTTCAGTACCATTATTACAACAATACGCAACCTGAAAACTTACTGTTCATGGAAGAGATCCGTGCCTTATTAGATAGATACCCAGGCACAGTTAGCTTGGGTGAGATAAGCTCAGAAGACTCTTTGCAAACAATGGCAGAGTACACGGCCGATGGTAACAAGCTACACATGGGTTATAGCTTTGAGCTCCTAACTAACGACTATAGTGCAAAGTACATCAGAGAAACGGTTTCTCGCCTAGAGTCAGTTATGACCGAAGGTTGGCCATGTTGGGCGTTTGCAAATCACGATGTAGAACGGGTAGCAAGTCGCTGGAGTACAGATGGCAAAGTAAACGATACACAGGTCAAAATGCTCACCGCCCTTCTCGGTTCATTGCGCGGTAGCGTCTGTATGTATCAAGGCGAAGAGCTAGGACTTGGCGAAGCCGCCGTTGCCTTCGAAGAGCTGCAGGACCCATATGGCATTACCTTTTGGCCAAACTTTAAAGGCCGTGATGGCTGTAGAACGCCACTTCCGTGGACGAAGGCAAAAACCAATGCTGGCTTCTCGGAGTCTAAGCCTTGGTTACCAGTTTCTGAAGCACATGCTCTACGAGCAGTAGACGAACAAGCAGTAGATAGCAATTCAACGCTCAGCTACTATCAAGCATTTTTACAGTGGCGAAATGCGCAACCTGCACTAAAAACAGGTGACATTGAGTTTATTGATACCCCAGAGCCCGTGTTAGCTTTTTACCGTAAAACACAAACCCAGACACTGCTGTGCGCATTCAACTTAGCAGCTACTCAACAAAGCGTGACACTTCCTGAAGTTGCATTAACGCAGTGTGACCTTAAGCACCTAAGTGGCACGGCAAGCGCAAATGTACTGACACTTGATGCATTTGGTTGCTACTTCGCCGAGATTTTATAATAGTTGGGTCTTTTTATTAAATAAGAGCGGTTAAGCCGCTCTTTTGTTATCTAACACTTTATCCATCTCACGCTGTAGTTGCGGCAGTTCCAGTGCTTTGAAATAAAGCCAACCTTGATGAACATTCACCCCTCGACTTTTGAGATAACGAGCTTGAGCTTGAGTTTCTACCCCTTCAGCAATCAGTTTTTTATCCAGCTTTCCCGCCATATCAATCACTGCCGATAAAACCGGGGATTGCAAAGTATCTAGGCCAATTGATGCAACAAAGCTCTGATCTATTTTCAGCAGGTCGATCGGAAAACTTTGTAAGTACTGCAAACCACTATACCCCGTGCCAAAGTCATCAATCGCGATTTCTATTCCAGCACGTTTGAGCTCGGTTAGTACCGTTTTCGTTTGAGCCTGCGTCAGCACATCACGTTCAGTTAATTCAATAGTTAATGAAGATATTTGGTTTTTTGCAGCAAGTAAGGCGTCGATATAGCGTTTAGAGCCCAGAAGTAAACCATTAACGTTAAAAGACACCTTAAAATCTGGCTGAGCGGCTAAGATGTCCGTCAAATCACGCACAGCGTTTTCGACTTGCGCTATCGAGATATCTAAAATAGTACCATCACGCTCAGCTTCAGGCACAAAGTAAGCGGGACCGAGCACTCCTTCAAGTGGGTGACGCCAACGAATGAGTACTTCCACGCCCACTATCGATGGCATCTGTGCATTCACGAGAGGTTGATACACATTAAATAACTCATCATTTGCCAATGCTCTTAATATTTGTGTTTTACTGCTTAGCTGGCGCTTGTCATAACTGATTAATAACAACGTGAGGCCAACCCAAGAGGCGCAATACAACACACTCCAAAGTACTAGCCACAACCAACCTAGGCTCACTAATTGCTCATCATTTTTTGCAATGATTAAGCTCATCTGCGGCAAACTCGGAATAGCTGCAATGTACGCAAACTTTACCTTTGCATCATCAAAGAGTCCTTCTACTGCGCGGCTATTAGCAGTTGGAAATAGTTTTTGGCGGATTGGCAAAGCGTATTTACCATTTAAAAAAACCGGCACACCCGTGCTATTGTCGACCAAGGCAGCAAAATCGGTATTATGATGAGCTGAGATATCAAGCATACTCTTTAGCCAATGATCCGGCATCAACACATTCACCTCATAACCATCGTCTCTCGTGCGCGCTAAAACAAAGGCTGGAAGTTCTAAATAGTCTGTAATGATTGGGCCATAGTATCTAAGCCCGGGCTTTTTTATTGGGGCGCTGGTATTCACAGGTGGAGTGAGTTGCCCAAAAGAATTGCAGACCAATTTCCCTTTACTATCTACGATCCCTATTTCGCTCATACCAGGGTTTTCAAAAACCAATCTACGCATGTAGTGTAGACTCTCAGGGTCGCAATTCGGAGAAAGGTGGATGGCATGTTTTAAGGTATCGTCTACAACGACAAACTCTTTGTTGATGTCAGATACAATCCGACTCGCTACAGTGACAAGGTTGGATTTAGCGGTCTCTTTTTGATGCACATAAGTGAAGGCAGCCACAATTGAAAATACAAAGCTGCAAGACAACCAAGCAATAAAGATATTCTTAAACAACTTGCTTAAGGAGTGTGCTCCTCGCATAAGCTCCTCACTCCACGGAACGCAAACAGGCGCAGAGTGTAGCTTGAATATGTGACAAAACTATTTCAATATAAAAAAAGCCTTGGTATCACCACCAAGGCTTTCTTATATTACAAGTTTTTGCTTGTGCCGACCTCAACACGGGTTTTTAACTTTTGGCCAGGCCTAAAAGTTACCACGCGTCGCGCAGAGATAGGAATATCTTCCCCAGTTTTTGGGTTCCTACCCGGGCGTTCCTTCTTGTCGCGAAGGTCAAAGTTACCAAACCCAGAGAGCTTCACTTGCTCGCCGTTTTCTAGCGCTGAGCGGATTTCTTCAAAAAACGCTTCAACTAAGTCTTTGGCATCTTTCTTATTGATCCCCAGTTTTTCAAATAGGTGTTCAGCTATGTCGGCTTTAGTAAGCGCCATATCTAGTCCCTCAACGATGCATTGAATTGTTTGGCCAGTTCGGCCACCACGTTTTCTACAACCGCGCTGATGTCTTTCTCTTCGAGCGTTCTATCAACCGCTTGTAATGTTAGAGCAATGGCTAAACTCTTATGATCAGGTTCAACCCCTTGCCCTTTGTACACATCGAATAAGTTTAGGTCAACTAATTGATTTCCGCCAACTTTCTCAATGCACTCTAAAATATCGCCTATTTTTACGTCATCTGCAACTAAAATAGCAATATCTCTTCTATTTGATGGGAATTTCGAGATACTAACTGCTTCTGGAAGCAAGCGATTTTCTAAAGCAGCCATGTCGATTTCAAATACATATGGTGTATCTTTAAGCTCTAACGGCTTTAATAGCTGAGGGTGTACTGCACCGATGAAACCAACCTTTTTACCGTCTGCATAAATTGCAGCTGATTGGCCTGGATGCAAACCATCGCTCGCTTCTGCTTTAAAGCTAAAACGGGCTTTATCGTTACAAAGCGCAAGTAATGCTTCTACATCGCCTTTCACATCAAAAAAATCCACTTTACGTGAAGGCACAGACCAATGTTCGTTATGCGTGTTACCATACGCGATACCACCGATCACAGCAGTTTGACGTACGCCGTTTTCCGCGTTGTCGTCTTTGATAAACTTAAGACCCGTTTCGAATAAGCGAATACGCGATTGTTGACGGTTTTGGTTATAAGAAACCGCATTGATCAGGCCTGTCATCAGGCTTACACGCATTGCAGACATTTCAACCGAAATTGGGTGCGGAAGAATTAATGCATCGGCTTCTGGGTGTAGCTGCTGTTGTGCTTTTGGATCAACGAAGCTATATGTGATGGCTTCTTGATAACCACGGCTTACTAACTCATCTCTAAAACGCGCTACTGGCAAACATGCTTCTTGATGATCTGTCATCTTTAACGCAGCGGTTGGTGCCACATTTGGAATATTGTTGTAACCAAATACACGAGCAACTTCTTCAATTAAGTCTTCTTCGATACTAATGTCGAAGCGATAGCTTGGCACTTGAGCTTGCCACTGGTCGTCTGCAAATGTTACCGCTAAGCCCAGACGCGTTAAGATATCTGACACTTTAGCATCTTCGATATGATAACCGATCACGCGGTCTAAACGCTCACGGCGTAAAGTTACTTGACGCTCTTTTGGTAAATCCGCCTCTGACACTGCTTCAACAATCGGTCCTGCTTCACCGCCAACGATTTCAAGTAGCAAGCCTGTTGCTCTTTCCATCGCATCACGCTGAAGTACAGGGTCTACACCACGCTCATAACGGTGCGATGCATCGGTATGCAAACCGTAGCTGCGTGCCTGACCTGCAATCGCAAGCGGTGCAAAGAACGCGCTTTCTAACAAGATGTCTTTTGTCTCTTCACTAACACCTGACTGTTCACCACCGAAAATACCTGCCATCGCAAGTGCTTTATTATCATCAGCAATCAGTAGTGTTGATGGATTAAGCTTCGCTGTGTTGCCGTCTAACAATACTAGCTCTTCATTCTCAAAGGCGTTACGTACTTTAATTCCACCTTCTATTTGGCTTAAATCGAACGCGTGCATAGGGTGACCTAGCTCAAGCAATACGTAGTTCGTAACATCAACAACGGGATCAATTGAGCGTACACCGCAGCGGCGCAGTTTCTCTACCATCCAAAACGGGGTCTCTGCTTTAACATTAACGCCCTTGATCACACGACCTAAGTAGCGTGGACATGCTTCGCTGTTTACCAGTTCAATAGAGATTTTATCATCAATCGTTGGCGTAACTGGCGTGATAGCAACTTCTGTTACGTCGATGCTGTTTAGTACTCCAACTTCACGAGCCAGACCTTTGATCCCTAAACAGTCGCTACGGTTAGCCGTTAAATCGACATCAATCGTTACATCGTTCAAGCCGAAGTATTCACGAATATCTTGACCGATTGGCGCATCCATAGGGAGTTCTAAAATACCGTCTGAACTTTCCGCCATGCCAAGCTCTTCAAACGCACACAGCATACCGTGAGACGGCTGGCCACGAAGTTTAGCTTTCTTAATTTTGAAATCGCCTGGAAGCGTTGCGCCCACTTTAGCAACCGCCACTTTTAAACCGGCACGGCAGTTAGCGGCACCACAGACAATATCTAGTAGTTCGTCTTCGCCTACGTTTACTTTTGTTACTCTAAGTTTGTCGGCATCTGGGTGTTGACCACATTCAACCACTTCACCGATAACCACACCTTGGAAGTCACCGGCAACAGGGTCTACGCCATCAACTTCTAAACCCGCCATTGATAATTGCTCAGATAGCGCATCAGTATCAATTGCTGGATTGACCCACTCGCGTAACCACTTTTCACTGAATTTCATACTTTTGTCGCTCTTATCTGAATTGGTTTAGGAATTTTAAGTCGTTTTCGAAGAAAGCTCTTAAGTCAGTTACGCCATAACGTAACATCGTCAAACGCTCAACCCCCATACCAAAGGCGAAACCAGTGTATTTTTCAGGGTCAATGCCTACCGAGCGTAATACGTTCGGGTGCACCATGCCGCAGCCTAGTACTTCAAGCCATTTACCATTTTTACCTTTTACGTCCACCTCAGCTGAAGGTTCTGTAAACGGGAAGTATGAAGGACGGAAGCGAATTTCCATATCTTCTTCAAAGAAGTTGCGTAGGAAATCGTGCAAAATCCCTTTAAGTTCTGTAAAGCTCACGTTAGTGTCGACCATCAAGCCTTCAACTTGGTGGAACATTGGCGTATGTGTTTGATCGTAATCGTTACGGTATACACGACCTGGCGAGATAATTCGCAAAGGCGGCTGCTCAGCTTCCATAGTACGGATCTGAACGCCACTGGTTTGTGTACGTAGTACCAATTTAGGATTGAAATAGAAAGTATCATGATCGGCACGCGCTGGGTGGTGCTCTGGAATATTTAGCGCGTCAAAGTTATGAAAGTCATCTTCAACCTCTGGGCCAGATTTAACAGCAAATCCTAGCTCACCAAAAAACTGCTCAATACGCTCAATAGTGCGAGTAACTGG
Source organism: Pseudoalteromonas sp. GCY (assembly GCF_016695175.1). NCBI lineage: Bacteria > Pseudomonadati > Pseudomonadota > Gammaproteobacteria > Alteromonadales > Pseudoalteromonadaceae > Pseudoalteromonas > Pseudoalteromonas sp. GCY. Next base: position 1,685,223 of record NZ_CP068023.1, on the reverse strand, counting down.
GTGAAGACCACCAGCTGGCATTGTACGACCCGGCAACGTCACATCAATCGTCTCAGCTGCTAGCTTCTGCTCAAGTGCTGCATTGGCTAACGCTTCACGTTTTACCGTAATCGCATCTTGTACTTGGGTCTTAGCTTGGTTAATCACTTGACCTGCATCTTTACGCTCTTCTGGTGCTAGTTTGCCTAGCGTTTTAAGAAGACCTGTGATCTCACCTTTTTTACCAAGGTAGTTAACTCTAACTTCCTCAAGGTGCGCAATTTCGCTTGCCTGCTCAACGGCTTCAAGCGCTTGCGCTAAAATATTTTCTAAATTCATTGTCTACCTGATCTTTGCTGAGGTAATTTGCTGTTATTTAATCTCTTATGATAACTGAATTGCAAGGCGATATTCTAGCCCTGTTACAGCTTTAAAGTGGCTTTTATAAAAGGAATTGTTAACTTTCTTTGCGCAGCCATGGATGCGTGATCGAGTTTATCCAATACATCAAGTAAAGCGCGCATATCACGACTCAATCTCGTGAGCAAAAATCGCGCACATTCATCGGATAGCTCAAGGCCACGCATATGCGCTCTTTTTACTAAGGCTTCGGCTTTATCATCATCACTCATCGAGCGGATCTGAAAGGTCGTTCCCCAGGTTAGACGCGATTCTAAGTCTGGTAGTGACAAATTCAGCATGTTGGGCAACAGATCGGCAGTAACCACTAGGCATTTGCCTTTTTCATTAAAACGATTGAAAAAGTTAAATAAGGCTTTTTCCCACGCTTCATCCCCTGCAACCAAATGCACATCGTCTATACAAACTACATCCAATGCATCGAGCCCATCTAACACTAAGGGACCAAAATCCAACACTTCTCGCACCGACAATAAAATAGTCGAGAGTCCAAGCTCTTGCGCTTCAATGCACGTGGCATAAAGCAAGTGCGACTTGCCAGAGTCTGCCAATCCACACAGATAAGTGTACTGAAAACCGGTTAAACGACGGGCAAGACCATTTTTTAAGTGGCTTACTTCCAATGAAGCTTCACCGCCAAAATAAGAGGCAAAGGTTTCGTCATCAGGCAGCGTCACTGGCAACGCCATTTGACGTGGCGATTCCATCCTATTTACCCACCCAATTGTATTTAAGGTTGTTGTCGTCTGCGATTTGATAATAGGCTCTCGGGTCTTCGTACGCCTTAAAGCTTTGCTCCAATGCAATCGTTTTACGCAAGTCTGATACATTTGAGGTATGTTCAATCGCAAACTTCACTGCTGTTTTCGCACGGTAGATCACATCGACACCCACCACGGTACTCATAGATAGCAAACGACGCTTCGCCATTTCTACATCCGTAAATGACTGTAATTGCTCAACGACAATTTCAGTTCGATGGGCTTCTAAAGTGAGATTAGGATCGATAACATATTTCTGAGCTAAGGTGCTAGATAGCTGATTCACCATATCAATAATGACTTGCTGTTTGTCACCGACATATTGCTCAGGCTCAAAATATTCAGCATCAGTGTAGCGCCAGTCTAGCTGCCAAGAATTTGTATGGGGGGGCTGAAACAAACGTGCGGTGATAACGCGCTCCGCCTCATAACGCAATGACGCTTCCTCAACTTCGTTAGAAAAGTTTCCCCACACCTCTGCGATACTCACATTACTGCGATCTTCAAGATCCATCAAAGGAACAACCACTGGCACGCCCCATTCGTCTGCGGTGTCATAAATCAGGCGTTCGAGTTGGGGGTAGCTTTCTTGCGTAACAAACTCTCGGCGGAAATTATCTTCAATCACCATCCAAATCGCGACCATAGGACGGCGGTTACCCCAAAGCGGTAGGCCAGCTTCTCTGACTAGATCTTCGACCTTACCAGGCTCAAACTCCACCTTTATTTTGGTTACGCCTTGTCGATCATAATATTCATATCTCAGCATGTAATCTGAGATGCGCTTAAGGCTCGCTTGGATCGAAGGGTGAGAAAAATCATCGGCTTTACCTGTGAGCTTTTGCAACACTTTTAATAATGCCTGTTGGCTCGCTTGCGCTCGCGTTGCGCGAGATTTGTCGCTAACACTCAGCGAGGCTTCATATAAATTTTGAACTTCAACTGCTTTTGCCGTCATAGCAAAACAAAACAGTGCAATAAGGATCAGCCTGATGATCATAATGTCCATGTTTTTCTGACTATAAAGCCTGATCCTAAATCAATCATCTGCTTAAAGCAAAGGGCAACGAGCAATATCATGAAATTTTATAAAAACATGATAAATAACAAAATATTAATCTTATATTCAGTGTTATTTGAAGCTAAATGAGACCTGATTCTTGCCCTTTCCTTTCGACTCATATAACGCTTGATCCGCTACTTTTAACAACGATTCCGCACTGAATTCCACGCCCTCAGAAACCGCCATGCCGATGCTACAACCGACATTTACCAACTCACCATTGGTAAGCAAGATATCTTCATTTATCACACCCAAAAGGCGATTTGCTAAGCTTTCAAGCAAGTCCCGAGCAATTTTTTCATTAATCACAAAGACAAACTCATCTCCACCAATACGACAAACAAAGTCATACTCTCGTAACGCTTCTTGTAGACGTCTTGCTACATGTACCAAAACCTCGTCACCACTATGATGGCCGTGATTATCATTAATCGGCTTGAAGTTATCTAAATCGAGATACCCTAAATACACATTTACTGGCTGTCGCATCGAGCGAGCAGACATTTTATTCAGCTCGTTAAATAGGTATTTTCGATTCGCCAATTGCGTAAGGTTATCGTGGTAGGCATCAAATTCTAGCTTTTCTTGAAGTGATTTGCGCTTTTCGACCTCTGTTCTTAATTCCTCTAAACTCACACTAAGTTCATGGGTGCGTTTTTCTACCATTGCTTCCAGTTCAAGCTCATGGGTTCTAAGCGCTTTATTCGCTTCAATGAGTGCTTGCTGGTTTGCAAATGCATCCATCGCAGACGCAATAACATGACTAACGGTATACAACAAATCCACCATGGCTTCTGAATATTCATCGCTACGACGGTAGGATTGGATCACAAACGCGCCTAAATGCTTGTCGCGATTGATTAGCGGAAAGCACAGCCATTGCTTGGGGAAACTGCCTAACATTTCAATAACCCCTTTCTCGGTCAGTGCCATCAAAGCATGCTCAGAATAGTTCTTTACACTGTCAGAGCGCAGCGCATAACTAGTAAGCGTTTTGTCTATTTCTGTGCTAGTTAGACTATTTAATTCCTCGAGCGAAATACTGTCTTTGACATCATGGAAATAGGGAAATTCAAACTCGCCATCTTGTCTTTGCAAAACCACATAGAAATTGTCCGCGTAAGTAATTTTTTGCACAATACAGTGCACATTCAACAAGAAGTGCTCCAAAGATTCGCTGGTGTTTAAACACGAAACGATATCGGTCATGCTATCTATTACTTCAGGAAGTTCTGCCATCATTGAGCGCCCTTTTGAATCATTAATTCTCAATCTCACAAAAGCTTAACTAGCAGTACTAAAAATTACCAGAAATCAATTACTTTTTTATCCGGTCATCTAGGTGCCTGAGGTCTGTTGACCTTTCAATCTGATGTGTAACACTTTAAAATTTACTGACTAGAGTCTAAACGGAATACATAATGAAATACTTACATACCATGGTACGAGTACGTGATCTTGATGAATCAATGAAGTTTTATTGCGACCTCTTAGGTCTCGTTGAAGTAAAACGTTATGACAGTGAACAAGGCCGCTTCAGTTTGATTTATCTCGCCGCCCCTGATCAAGTTGAGCAAGCGCAGCAAAGCTTTTCTCCTACTATCGAACTTACCTATAACTGGGATCCGGAAGAATACAGTGGTGGTCGTAATTTTGGCCACTTGGCCTTTGCCGTAGAAAACATTTATGCACTTTGCCAAAAGCTGCAAGATGCAGGTGTGGTGATCAACCGGCCACCGCGCTGTGGTCACATGGCATTTGTTAAATCTCCAGATGGAATTTCTATCGAATTACTCCAACAAGGTGATGCGTTACCTCCAGCCGAGCCTTGGCAGTCAATGGAAAATACGGGTAGTTGGTAATAATTACTGGTAATCACTATAGCACCGGAGCGATGTATCTAACCTGAAATCAGAATAACTACCGCTCCTTTCCCCCTTACTTCAATAAGCAAGATGGTAGCTTTTAAGCAGTTTCACCAGTTGCTTTTTGAAAGGCTTGGAATCTAACACCTGTTGTAGCGCCTCAAAATCCGATGCTGAATCTTTAGGCGCCAATATTGCTCTAAAATAGGTTTCATGGGGATTTTGAGAAAAGTGGAACACTCGCTTCCAACCATTTTTAGCAATAAGATATTCTGTCGTAGAGCGACTAACAATGGCAATACTCACCCGCCTTTTGAGGATCATCTCCAATAGTGCTTCTTCGGAATTTACATTCACTCGCTGGATATTGGCTTGCTCCACTCCTTGATCTAAGTGGCGGTAGTAGTACCCTGCAATGGCGCCAACTTGATTACCGTACAATGAGCTAGGGTGATAATATTCAAACGGTTGCTCTACATGTGAGACGAATTCGTCCGTGTCATACATTAACGGGCCGCTCCACAAATACTTTTGTTTTTTGCGGTCATCAAACCAAGCTGGGTTTACCCCTAAAATAAATCCTTTGAGCGTTTGCTGTTCGAGCTGCTTATCTAAGCGTTTACGTGGTACAAAACGTACTTCTACCTGCAGCTCTTTTTGCACGGCATTAATCAGTTTTGCTAAATCAAAATAAAGACCTTTTTGCGCTTCTAGATCAATAATATAGGGCGGCTTGTGATGATATACGTAGAGAATTTGGGTTTCAGCGGCTGTCACTGAAAAGGCCACCATTAACCAAGTAACAATGGCAATACAATACTTTTTTAACACTGAGTGCCTCGTGTCTAACCTAAACTTTTAATACAGTCTAAAACTACAGCCTAGCTCCTTCTCGGCACATCGGTTAATTCCTTTTACATGCTTTTAAATGAGCAAAGGGACCAAAGGCCCCTTATTTTACAAAAATATAACAAAAACAAATTATGAACAAGTAATAACTGTGACCTGTATCACCCGTTTTATTACTTTCATTATGTCTGCCTTAGTATTAGGCAATTACTGACAACCATCTTTGTTATAAGACACTTTCAGCGCTGCCCCCGTTGGTGCTCCTGACACTTTCAAGTATCCCCAATATTCAGATTGCGCACTTATCTCAATGCACTCTTGGTTACCTTGATTGAACGAGCTTGCATCCACATTAGTGCCATTTGGCCATCCTGCATTGCTGTATTCAAGCCCAAGATCACCACTACCATGAGCTGTTTTGATCACCACCGATTGTTGACCACTTACATTCTCAAGGCTAAACCACATCGGCTCTTGGCTTCCAAGGCAAATTGTTTCATCCGCTGCTAATCTACCATTAGAGACACTACCCTGCGACTGACATACGTCCTCTATTGTTGAATTTGTTACGATTTCTCCTAACAACTGCACATTTTCAAAGCGATTATAACCATGCAGCATAATGTAATAGGTGCCAGCGGCAGGTGTAGTGATTTCACATACCTCTTCGTTACCGGATTGGTATGGTCTGCAATCATACTCGCTGAACGTTGGCGCCGAGCCCAACTTAACGTAAAGATCGGCATCACCTGTGCCTCCAGACGTGCTGATGACTAATTTATCGCTACCAGCCACAACATCAATTGAAAATGCAACTTGCTCATCTTGCTCGCCCGCAACCGTGACAGCTACGCCAGACTGTAGTTTGTTTGACGTCGTTGCGCTCACGGTAGCCACTGTATTGCTAGTGTGATTCAAACCGCTAGGATCACTCACTGTTAAGCTAATTTGATACTCGCCTGCTTGCACATAACTGTGCGTGGGATTGGCTTCATTACTTTGACTACCATCACCAAAACGCCACAGATAAGTGAGTGCATCACCATCTGGGTCGACACTACCTTGGCTTGAAAACTGTATCGCTTGATTAACGTCACCAGAGTACGGGCCATTAATCTCTGAAGTTGGTGCGCTATTCTGACCACCAGCGGCAAGCTCATTACACCATTGAACAAACTCTGATTGATACTGTGATGCGAGTCGGTCCATACGGGCTTGGTACGCATTCCAATTTGCTTGTCTCGTTTCCTGTCGCATTGCGAGCACTTCATCAAAATGCTTCTCATACAGGAATCTCACTCCTAAATAACCCCAACGGTAAATTCTATCTTGATCAAAACCGTCATAAGTCGTGCTGAAGATTTCGGCTAGCGTATAAACTGAGCCATCTTTGATTGTATCTATTGCGGCTTGATTATCATTGAGGTTTGCAATGTACTCAGCCACCCCTTCACTCCACCAGACGATAGGCTTAGTCGGTGCATTGAAGTCACCATACAGGTCAAAACGCCCATCAAGATAATGCACGTATTCATGCTCTAAGTTCCAGATGTAATGATCCGGTTTTGCATAACTGGCCTCGTATGCAACAAAATTAGCAACATTATTCACATCGCTGGGATTACCTTCTAAATACATACCACCGTTGTCGGTGCTGATCTTAAAAATGGCTTTGGCATATTTTTTATAGTCTGCACTGCTATTAAAGATATTCACTTGCAGAAAATCATTGTTATCATCGGCAACAGGTAAGCTACCTGTTTCCAGCATCGTGTGGAATCGCCCCTCTTCCGCTTCCATGGTTTGACACGCTGAAGTTAATTGCTGGGCCGTGAGCGCTTGTGCTCTAACCTTTATCGTATCGCTACAACTATGTTGTTGAGAAAGTACCTTTACTTCTAGTTCTTTATCAAAATTACAAATCCCAAACTGGCCACAATCAGCATAATAGGTCGCGACATCAGCCGCAGCTAACCAGACACCATCGCCAAAGCCATAACTGTTATAACGCGAGAATAAAGCGGTTAATTGCGTGTCGACTGACTCTTGAATAGCTGCACCATTGTATAATTTAAGTCGAGCCAATTCGCTCGCAGCATTGATGATTAGATATTCAGAGTCTGAATTTACCATCCAAGTTTGTGCGGTGAAGCTCCCTAGTAAACTCACCAATTGTTGATCGTTTTTAACCAAAGCGACAAAGTTATCATTCCACTGACCACGATATAAGATAGTGAAAATGCCATTTACCGCACTGCGCATATTCCACTTTTGAGCGTAGCTTTCATTCCATTTAGATAGCCATGCTTTTACAACTGGCAGATAGTGCCCCTGTAGTTCCGATGAGTCCATTGTAGTAATAGCCTCACCGAGTACTTTACCATGGGCATCATTGTCGTCGTAGAAATGGCTATTGCTAACGAAGGCATCCAACGCATCTTTCACCGCAGGCTTAACCCAAGTAGCAAAAGTCACCTGATCATTGTAAAACTCAACATAAAAGCCAGCGCGAATAAATAAATAAAGCGCTTCGAGGTCGGCACTGCCGTTGCCTGAATAGCTTTGCGAAAGCGATTTGGCATTTTGCGCCGCAGCGTACATTTTATCTGAAGTGAATACTTGTGTTTGGATGCTGCTGTCAGCGGAGAACAAAGCATTGATACAGCTCGTACCCTGTTGCTTTATTTCAGTAACAATTTGGCTACTGCTCGCACTTGCTAAGCTATTTAAATCACATGCAGCAATCGCTTCACTTTGGCTTACTGCCATCGCTTGCAATAATGGCGTGTGTTTAGCAGATAATAGCGGCATACTCCTTGTTGGTGTATGTGCAACGGGTGCTCTATCATGCAAATCTTTGTGCTCATGGCCATGGGAAATGTTCGTTTCCACTTGAACCGATGCATCGAGCGGCTTAAAGAGTCGCTGTGATTCTTGATGTGCGTTGGCTGAATTTATCGCTGTAAGCGCAGATAACGCCAAAGTGAGTTTTGTAATTTTCATCATGTACCTTTCCTGTTGTGTATCCAAACCCGATTGGGTTATAGGTTTTTAACACTAAAATTACAATGTATACAATATATTTTATATAACTTTATGGAATAGTGGCTCGACGGAAAAGCCACCATAATCTTAAAAACGCGTATCCAAAGGGGAAGGTCGTAGGTTATAAATACACCCAATTGGTTGATCTTTATGATTAAAAGTCCAACCAATTGACGAAAAGAAGGAATAAAAATTTACAGTGAGTGGAATAAATTAGATCTTATCAATATGGGAAATAGCACCGGAAGTAATTTTTACTCTCACTCGATAAGTGGATAGCGTGATTGAATAAACACCGTCATTTGGTTTTTGTGCTAATAAATGCTGTAGCCCTAAAAGCAACTCATCTGTATCGTTACCACTGCTGGTGTTTCTTGAATCTAGGTATTCTTTTCCCTGCTTCAGTGCCTTATCCAATACCACTGAAGCGACTTGCTGAGTAGACTTATTTTTCAACGTCTTAAACAATGCGCTTTTTAATAAACTCATGGTTATTCTCCTGATAAAGATACCGGCTCATACTAACATATCATTTATGAACCGGTGCCTGATTGGTTTTGGGAACAATCCGAGTGTAACAAGCTCGCACTAAAAGTCTAAATCAAATTCGTTTCAAACTATGTCAGATGTGTATAACCCTACTCTATCTCAGCTAAATAATTTACTTGCTCAGCAAGTTGCTTACCAGAGAATAGCTTCGGTACGAAGTGTAATAGATTCAAGGAAAGCTGATGCTCTGATCGTGTGACATTCGCTAAGCTGGGTAAAGTGCCTAATTCGCTACTTATATCGTGCCAAACGGGATTAGCCTCATTTAGCTCGTCATAAGCAACGGTATTGATCTCAAAATTTTCAAAATATTCATCAACTAAGAACAAGGGCTGAGTGAGCTTAAGCGAATCAAGTAACTCACGAGAGAAGTTGTGTCGAGCTTCCGAACTGTTACTGGTAAAAAAGTAATCTGGTAGATTATAACCAATGATTAAATCTGAGTTTGCGTACAAGCTATTGGTATACAGCAAAGCAGTAAGAATAAGATAGGTATCATATCTTGCTAAACTCACACCTTGCAAAAGCTCACTCTGCTTACAAAGATCAATCGCACATCGACTACGCATGGTACGCCAAAAACAATGTTGATTCTGGGAGAGATCCCGCGCACCCGCGCCTGCCAACCTAGATTTCCAGCTTGACATAAACAATTCAAACCCTTGTGTTTTGAATTGATCTACTTCAAATGACATCCATTTCTCCTAAAAATGTTTGTTCCAAAAATACATAGGCATCAAACAAAGCTATAAGAATTTAGAAAAATGGCAATTACACGGCATTACAGCAGCTAAAGTAGAAATGATTGTTATAGTAAAAAGCCCGCGGATGCGGGCTTTAAAAGAAAGGATTACTTGTATTCAACTTCAATGATTTCATATTCAACAGCACCATTTGGCGTTTGAATATTCACTGTATCATCTAGTTCTTTGCCGATTAATCCACGCGCAATCGGTGAATTAACAGAAATCAAGTTGTTCTTAAGATCGGCCTCGTCGTCACCAACGATACGATAAGTCACTTCTTTGTCTGTATCTACATTAACAATAGTCACAGTACTACCAAAAATAACCTTGCCGTTGTTCTGCATTTTAGTCACGTCGATGATTTGTGCTGTTGAAAGCTTAGCTTCAATTTCTTGAATTCGGCCTTCACAAAAACCTTGCTGCTCACGTGCAGCATGGTATTCAGCATTTTCTTTCAAGTCACCGTGTTCACGTGCTTCTGCAATATCTGCAACGATTTTCGGGCGAACAACTTTTTTTAAATGATTCAGTTCATCACGAAGCAACTCTTCGCCTCGTACTGTCATCGGAATTGATTGCATAAGTATCTCACTCATTGCCAGAGCTGACGCTCTGGCCTTGTTCTTTTTAGTTCAAACGCTGGTGTAGTTCTTGAACAGAGTTTACAGAATTTCTGTCGTCAGCTTCATTCGCTGTACAGTTTGCAAACGCTGCATTTAGCGTAGTGGTGTAGTTAGTCTTATGCTGAAGTGCACCACGACGTAACACCTTCGAGTCCTCAATAGCTTGGCGACCTTCGGTAGTATTAACGATATAGCTGTACTCACCATTCTTGATACGGTCAAGAATATGAGGACGGCCTTCGAATACTTTGTTTACGCGACGTACTTCAATACCCGCTTCTTCAAGCGCTGTCGCCGTACCATTCGTTGCATCTAACTCAAAACCAATTGCTTTCATTGTCTTAGCTAGTTCAACTACGCGTGCCTTATCACCATTACGCACAGATAGTAGCGCGCGGCCGCCACGTGGTAAAGTGTTTGATGCACCTAATTGGGCTTTTGCGAATGCTTCGGCGAAGTTTTCACCAACTCCCATCACTTCACCCGTCGAGCGCATCTCTGGGCCACGCATTGGGTCAACACCCGGGAACTTAGCGAATGGCAATACCACTTCTTTCACACTGTAATATGGAGGGATAACTTCCTTCGTGACACCTTGACTTTCAAGAGATTGACCAACCATACAACGTGCCGCGACTTTTGCCAGTGCAATGCCTGTTGCTTTTGAAACAAATGGTACGGTACGAGCTGCACGCGGGTTAACTTCAATCAAGTAAACTTGACCGTCTTTCACCGCGAACTGGGTATTCATCAGGCCAACAACACCTAGTTCCAGCGCCATATCACGGACTTGCTTACGCATCACATCTTGAATATCTTGCGGCAGCGTATGTGCAGGCAATGAACAGGCCGAATCACCCGAGTGAACACCGGCTTGCTCGATGTGCTCCATAATACCGCCAATGATAACGTTCTCACCGTCACAGATAGCATCTACGTCTACTTCAATTGCATCATCTAAGAAACGGTCAAGTAGTACTGGTGCTTCATTAGAAACAGACACCGCTTCTGTCATGTAGCGACGTAAGTCGTCTTCATCGTATACGATTTCCATTGCACGACCACCAAGTACGTATGATGGACGAACAACCAGTGGGAAGCCAATTTCTTGTGATTTAGCAACCGCTTCTTCTAGTGACGTTACCGTTGCGTTTTCTGGTTGAAGTAGGTTTAGACGCTCTACTAGCTGTTGGAAGCGCTCACGGTCTTCTGCGCGGTCGATGGCGTCAGGAGAAGTACCAATAACTGGAACACCATTCGCTTCAAGATCTCGTGCCAGTTTAAGTGGAGTTTGACCACCGTACTGAACGATCACGCCTTTTGGCTTTTCAACACGGACAATTTCTAGCACGTCTTCAAGTGTAATTGGCTCGAAGAATAAGCGATCAGACGTATCGTAGTCTGTTGAAACTGTCTCTGGGTTACAGTTAACCATGATAGTTTCATAGCCATCTTCACGCATCGCAAGGGCTGCGTGTACACAGCAGTAATCGAATTCGATACCTTGACCGATACGGTTAGGACCGCCACCGATAACCATGATTTTGTCTTTGTCAGAAGGATTCGCTTCACATTCTTCATCATACGTTGAGTACATGTAAGCGGTGTCTGAGCTAAACTCTGCAGCACATGTGTCTACGCGCTTGTAAACTGGCAGAATTTCAAGCTGGTGACGCTTCTTGCGAATTTCTTTTTCTGATACGCCTGCGATTTCGGCAATGCGAGCATCTGAGAAACCTTTACGCTTCAAGCGGCGCAGGAAGTCTTTGTTTAGACCTGCCATTCCCACTTCAGCGATTGTCGCTTCGTCTTTTAAGATGTCTTCGATTTGAACTAGGTACCAAGGGTCAACTTTAGTGAGTTCAAATACCTCTTCAACAGACATACCGTGACGCATCGCATCAGCAATATACCAAATACGCTCAGCACCTGGCTCGCGTAATTCGCGGATGATCGTTTCTTTTGCGTTTGGTGCGTCTAGTGCAACGATTGGGTTCAGACCCGTAGCACCCACTTCTAAGCCTCGTAGTGCTTTTTGTAATGACTCTTGTTGGTTACGACCAATTGCCATCACCTCACCAACCGACTTCATTTGCGTAGTTAGACGGTCGTTTGAACCTGCGAACTTTTCGAAGTTAAAACGAGGGATCTTAGTCACTACGTAGTCGATTGACGGCTCAAATGATGCTGGAGTTGCACCACCTGTGATGTCGTTTTGAAGCTCATCAAGCGTGTAACCTACGGCAAGCTTGGCAGCGATTTTAGCGATCGGGAAGCCCGTTGCTTTTGACGCAAGCGCAGAAGAGCGCGATACACGCGGGTTCATCTCGATGATAACCATACGGCCATCAACAGGATTGACACCAAACTGAACGTTTGAACCACCAGTTTCAACGCCAATTTCACGAAGTACCGCCATCGAGGCGTTACGCATGATTTGATATTCTTTATCAGTTAGCGTTTGTGCTGGTGCAACTGTGATTGAGTCACCAGTGTGTACGCCCATTGGGTCGAAGTTTTCGATTGAACATACGATGATACAGTTGTCGTTTTTGTCACGAACCACTTCCATCTCATATTCTTTCCAGCCTAATAGGCTTTCATCGATAAGCAGCTCATTTGTTGGTGACAAGTCAAGACCACGAGTACAGATTTCGTCAAACTCTTCCATGTTATACGCAACACCACCACCGGTGCCGCCCATCGTGAATGAAGGACGAATAATACATGGGAACCCGATGCGAGTTAAGATGTCATGCGCTTCATCCATTGAGTGTGCAATTTCAGCGCGAGGACATTCTAAGCCGATATTTTTCATCGCCGCGTCAAAACGCTCACGGTTTTCCGCTTTATCGATTGCATCTGCTGTCGCACCAATTAGCTCAACGCCATGTTTAGCAAGCACACCGTGCTTATCTAGGTCTAGTGCACAGTTAAGTGCTGTTTGGCCACCCATAGTAGGCAGCACCGCATCAGGCTTTTCTTTTTCGATGATCTTTTCTACCACTTCCCAGTGAATAGGCTCGATGTAAGTTGCATCCGCCATTTCAGGGTCAGTCATGATAGTCGCAGGGTTAGAGTTTACAAGAATAACTCTATAGCCTTCTTCTCTAAGCGCTTTACAGGCCTGAGCACCAGAGTAATCGAATTCACATGCTTGGCCGATAACGATTGGGCCTGCGCCCAAAATCAGAATGCTTTTTATGTCGGTACGTTTTGGCATTATTACTCCGGTCTAATTAAGCGTTGCGAGATTGCATTAATTCAATGAAATGGTCGAATAGCGGTGCCGCATCATGTGGACCAGGACTTGCTTCAGGGTGACCTTGGAAGCTAAACGCTGGCTTGTCAGTACGGTGAATACCTTGCAGTGTGCCATCGAACAGTGACTTGTGCGTTGCACGTAGCGTATCAGGAAGCGTTGCTTCGTCAGCAGCAAAACCGTGGTTCTGTGCAGTGATCATCACGACATCACGATCTAAGTCTTTAACCGGGTGGTTACCACCATGGTGACCAAACTTCATTTTTACTGTTTTCGCACCAGAAGCGAGTGCTAATAACTGATGGCCTAAACAAATACCAAAAATAGGAGTATCTGTTTCTAAAAATGCTTTGATTGCTTCAATGGCATAAGTACATGGCTCAGGGTCGCCAGGGCCGTTTGATAGGAAGATGCCATCAGGGTTTAATGCAAGTACGTCAGCAGCGGAGGTTTCTGCTGGGACAACGGTTAACTTACAGCCCCTATCAACTAACATTCTAAGAATGTTCTTTTTCACACCAAAATCGTACGCAACAACATGGAATTTTTCTTCTTCAGCAGAAAGCGTTTTAAAGCCCTCGCCTAGAGTCCAGCTTGATTCACGCCATTCAAACTGAGATTCTGTTGTTACTACTTTTGCTAAATCCATCCCTTTCAAGCCAGGGAATGCTTGCGCCGCTTCTAGCGCTTTTTGCTCGTTTACTTCGTCACCTGCGATGATACAGCCGTTTTGGGCGCCTTTATCACGTAAAATGCGAGTTAGTTTACGAGTATCAATATCTGCGATCCCTAAGATATTGCGTTCTTTCAAGTAATCACTCAATGATTGTTCGTTACGGAAATTACTCGCAAGCAGTGGTAAGTCACGGATCACTAGGCCTTTTGCCCAGATCTTGTCCGCTTCCTCATCTTCGCTGTTAGTACCGGTGTTGCCGATATGTGGGTAAGTAAGCGTAACGATTTGTTCCGCGTATGAAGGATCCGTTAAGATCTCTTGATACCCCGTCATTGACGTATTGAATACCACCTCACCGACTGACATACCGTCAGCACCGATAGCAGTACCGCGAAACACCGTGCCGTCTTCAAGGACTAACAGAGCGGATTTAGTCAAGTTAACCTCCTAATAGTAAAAAACGGGCGAAAGCAAAACGCTCAACATCCCGTCTACAAAGCGCTTGGTAACACGCAGTTATTAAAATTTTGGCAAATTCGTTATAGTCTACAGTATGAATACCTTTTCGTCTAATATAAATCACAAAAATTATAAAAATAAGCCATTAAACTCTTTTTTTACTTTAAAGCCTCAAAATGTTATACTTACTTCTTTAAATCTAGCACATCTTGCATATCATAAAGGCCTGCAGGTTTATCTTTTAGCCACTGCGCAGCCCTTACAGCACCTGATGCAAAGGTCAATCTCGACGCTGCTTTATGTGTTAATTCGAGCCTTTCCCCCATTGTCGAGAAGTAAGCCGTATGTTCACCTACTATATCTCCCGCTCTGAGGACCGAATAACCGATTTCTTGTTGAGATTTCGCTTCATGGCTCTGACTTCGGTCGTAAACCGCAACGTCATCATGTTGCCAGCCTTTTGCTTCTGCAATCGCCTCTCCGATAGCTAGCGCAGTTCCTGAGGGCGCGTCGATTTTGTTGCGATGGTGCGCTTCGAAAATTTCAATATCCATGTCGTCAGCCAGCTTTTGTGCGGCTGTTTGTACTAGGTTCAGTAGCAAGTTAATGCCAACGCTATAGTTGCGAGAAAACACAATTGGGATATCTTTTGCGGCTTCCACCAACAGCGCCATTTCACTTGCTGTCAGTCCAGTAGTACCGATCACCATCGGTTTTTTAGCAGCAATTGCAGCTGATAAATGCTGCTTCATGCCCTCTGGCAAAGTAAAGTCTATTAATACGTCAACATTTTCAAGCTTACTTTGCTCGGAGCTAAAACAGATATCTGCGTCTGCTTGAGGCTGCAGTTGATTAACTGCTTTATCAAGATATTGTGAATTATCTCGTACAAAAGCGTTGGCCAGCTCTACTTGTTGCGACAAATAACAGGCTTCAATCAATGCTAACCCCATTCTGCCATTCGCACCGTAAATACCTATTCTTGTCATACGTTACCCTTTTTATTTGCGATGTTGATTATCCAAAAGGCAGCAACGATGGCTAACCGGATAATAGAAATGCGTTTTTGCGGGAGTAGAGTTTACCGTATCTGTGTGTCATAGTCAGTTAAGTTGAAAATAATAAAACATTAGACTTTAGACGTCTAAACATATAAACTGCCGCGCTCGCTCACCTATTGAAGTTGAGAGATTTTCATCTTAGGTGTGTTGTGCGGTTTTACAGCTGGCTATTGGCTGTGCTTTATTGTTGGGGAGTGCTATGCAACCAAATTACAATCAAACAAAGGCAAAACTATCATTATTGCCGCTGTTGACCTTTGTAGGGATTTTTCTTGGCGCAGGATTGTACTTGCAATCGCAAGGCGTTGACTATGCGTTTTATCAATTAAAGGCTCCTGTCGCGATTTTACCAGCCATCGTTCTCGCTTTTTTACTTAATAAAGATACCATCAACCGCAGTGTCGAAACTTTTATTCAAGGCGCAGGACACAGCAATATCATCACCATGTGCCTCATCTATTTATTAGCAGGTGCTTTCTCTGCGGTTGCAAGTGCCACTGGCGGTGTTGACGCTGTTGTTAACGCCGGTTTATCACTTATTCCTCCGGCATTTCTATTACCCGGCTTGTTCCTTATTTCTGCTGTCGTCTCTACCGCAATGGGAACCTCCATGGGCACAATTGGTGCAATTGGACCTATTGCTGTTGCCGTCGCGATGAAAACCGGAATTGATCCAGCACTTATGGCTGGCACTATCGTTTCGGGCGCAATGTTTGGCGATAACTTATCCATTATTTCTGATACCACAATCGCAGCAACGCGAACGCAAGGCTGTGAAATGAAAGATAAATTTAGAGAGAATCTTAAAATAGCCCTGCCAGCTGCACTGCTGACTGTTTTACTATTGGTGTTTTTAACCCCAGAGCCGCAAGTTGTAGAAACCAAGCCGTTTGATTGGTTATTGGTTTTACCATACGCATTTATTTTGGTCTTGGCGGTGATTGGTATCAATGTTTTTGTTGTGCTCTTTAGTGGTATCGTGTTTGCTGGCTGTATGGGTTTTGTCGGTGACTATCAAGGTGCTGCATTCTTAAACGATATCTATAAAGGCTTTAGTGATATGCAGGAGATTTTCTTGCTGTCTATGTTCATTGGTGGTTTATCTGAATTTATTCGTATCAATGGCGGCCTAGATTTTTTAGCCAAACAGATCCAAAAAATTACCAGCATTATCGCAAAGTGGCACCGTCAAGTTGCTGATCAACTCGGTATTGCTGCGCTCGTGTTAACAAGTAACTTGTGTATCGCAAATAACACGGTAAGTATCATAGTTGCTGGCCCTGTCGCTAAAAAACTGGCTGAAGATGGAAAAATCTCAGCTAAGCGTTCAGCAAGCTTATTAGATATTTTTGCTTGTGTTATGCAAGGCTCTTTACCTTATGGTGCACAGGCACTGCTACTCGGGGCCACTTTTAAAATCAGCCCTTGGGATGTATCTAGTTCTTCTTATTACTGTTTCATTCTGGCTTTCACAGCCATTACCGTTATCTGCCTAAGAAGAAATAAAGCATAATTTATTCGGTTTACGCGCCCAACTTTGGGCGCTTTTGTTATACTTTCATTTTTAACGCTATCCGAATTAATAAATGAAAATCAACACGCTCATCATTTCCTCCTCACTTGCTTTTAGCGCATTTAGTTATGCAGCTGATTGGAGTACAACGCAACTACATATAAACCACGGTGATTTCAAAAACCCGTTTAGCAGAAACGAAGCAACGGCAACGGTTTACTCATTACAACATGCGTCTGGATATCGCTATGGCGATAATTTCTTCTTTATCGATTACAGTAAAGATGACCTTAGTGATGGTTACCAAGACGGTGACTTTTATGGAGAGTGGTATTCAAGCTTATCGATGTCAAAGATTGCTGGCTTTAAGTCTTCTTTCGACGCCATAGCTGACGTTAGCTTAACGATGGGTTTCAATGCAGCCGGAGACGCTAAGGTGATGAAATACTTGCCTGGTGTCAAAGTAAATTGGAATTTTGAAGGGTTCAATTTTTTCTCTTCTACATTCACACTTTATCAAGACGATAGCCAAGGTATTAGTCATGGCGGTGCGCCTAAAGAAAGTGATAGCTGGATGATAGATCTCGCTTGGGGTTACCCCTTCACAATAGGCGAGCAAAAGTTCTATCTCACAGGTCACGTAGAATATATTGGCGAGCGAGAGAACGAGTTGGGTAATGACGTAAAAGGCTGGTTGCTCGCGCAGCCAATTCTACAATGGGATCTCGGTTACGCGATAGGCATGCCTGACAACCAATTAATGTTAGGTGTTGAATGGCAGTATTGGCGCAACAAACTTGGCACAAATACCAAAGAATCTGTTCCCCAGCTACATCTAGCGTGGACTTTCTAACTTTGAACTCGCTTTTGACCTTTGACTTTACTCTGTGATGGTTGAGTCAAAGGTACTCATTATTTATCAGCCTCCACCTGACTACATCTACCATTCAACGTATAAAAAACTGTGTTGTGTTCTACTGTAGTAATAATTTTTTTGTGATGGATTAGTGCTCACACCAAGATAGCGCAACTTCCAATTGTGAAGCATTCGTCGATACACTGGCTGCCACTTTTTGCTGCTCAGACAACAGCGCATTGTAAGATGCTATCAATTCTGGGAGTTGCATTGTATAAACATATTTCTCCATATTGCTGCCGAAATCACTTTGGAACAACAGGGGTAAAGTCGAAATAAGAAACTCAACTTGCTCTGCTTTTGGCTGTATGCCATTTCTACTTTTTTGAAAAATTAGCTCCTGCCAGGTAAACACAATAGATAATTCTTTATCCTCTACCGCACTTAGCTGAGTTTTCACTGTATTCATATAGCGCCTAAAGTTTTTCCACTGATTGGCAAGCAAATAAACATTTAATAAATTTAACCCCGTATAGCTCGCTTCGTAAGCTTGCTCTGCTTTTTGATGATAGAGGAAAGCTTGCCTATATAGTCTTGCAGCATGCTGATACTTACTCATATCAAAATAAACATTAGCTAAGTTATTGTTAAGTGCCGCTTCCAGTTGTTCATCCTTCACCTCAGACAATGTCGGCGTTAAAATATTGATTGCTTCTTCTAACTGCCCTGTTGTTCGATATAAAACGGCGAGATTATTAACGATAAGTGGCTTTTGCTCGTGAGTTGAGTACTTAAGTGCACATTCATAGTTTTTTTGCGCAAGCGCAGGCTTACCGATCCGGCGATAATAAATCGCGAGGTAATTTGCAATTTGCCCTTTCTCAGTTTGCAAATACGCAAGCCACTCAGTATTGTCGGAAAATAGCGCTACTATTTCACGTATTCTGACCGTATCGTTTGTTTTAATTGCAGCTTCTAAACCGGCGCGATGTAACTCATAGATACCTTTAGAGGGCTGTTCTGGAAGTTTGGGTAACGCGGCTTCATATACCCGAGTTGCTTGTGTTGGGTTAGAGATGTTTAAATCTTGAATAACCTGTAATGTCTTAAACAATTCATCAGGGGCAAGTCCTGTCAGAGAAGAAAAAATAATTAAAACTGGTAGCACTTTCGCTCTCCGATTTCCTGATTTAAAGTAATCATAGTGGAGCTTCCGCTGGTTGGCAAAATGCCCGATCGTGCAGCAGTATAAAACCGCTAGCGACTTCACATTAAACACATCAAATCCATTAAAGTGGGTCATCAAAATATGGACTCTGTGACTACAAAAACTAAAAGCAGCACAACAAGGTATTTAATCAATGCAGAAAGACACAGTAATTAAACAGTCACAGCTTAATAAAAAGATGACACAGGCTATCGAGTATTTTACTTCGGGCCAAGACCAAGCAGCAGAACAAGCATTTCAGCAGCTATATCAACAGCAACCCTCTCAGCAGGTCATTTTATATCTCGCACAATTGGCACAGCGCAGACAAGCCGGGAGTGAGTGGATTGAACAACTTGAAGCACTGCTACATAAACACCCAGATGTACCAGATAGCTATTATATTCTCGCTCGCAGTTATCAACAAAACAGACAACTACCACTCGCCGCTCAAACCTTCTATCAAGCACTAGAATGGCGCTTACAGCATGACGCACTGACAAACATTGCAGAAGTTCAATCATCCGAAGTACCAATACATGAAAGCGCGAGCTCAACTAAACTAACTCCTGAAAACGCATTACTCCTATTACTACAAACGTTGTCATCCTTAAAAAAGGCGGGATTTTATGCTTTCCCTACGGCTGGTACTTTGCTTGGGTTAGAACGTGAAGGTCAACTCTTAGAAAATGATAAAGATGTTGATATTGGTATCGACTGGTCTCACATGGAAAGCGCAATCGAACATTTACAGCATCTTGGTTGGCAGGAAGAAGCACAATCCTATGGACTTATAAACCCTCGATGTTTTCGCCACCAATCAGGCTTAGTGCTTGACCTTTGCGGTTATGCCACAGAGCAAAGCACTGGAGATACAATATCAGGTTTATGGATGCAAGACGTACCTTTTACTTGGAATAGAGTGACGCGTTTCTCTGCTATTCAAGTTGTGAGCATCAGCTCACCTGCCGGAGAAATTTGTTATCCCCAGTATCCAGAGCAAATCTTACAAGCATTATATGGGTTGGATTGGAAAATACCTGACGCAAATTTTGATACCATCGTCTGCGCCCCGAATATTATGCAAGATTCCTACTTATATTACTGTTATGCCTACTCTCACCTTTACACTGAGTGGAAAAAAGGCAACTTCAAAAAAATGCATGTAATACTTAGGGTGCTATTACAATTCAAGCCTCATGACAGTCTTTTAAAAAATCTTATGCAGTTCGTACTAAAGCAGATGGAATCACAACAGCCGTGCCGTGTTTTAGCGCTTGGTTTTTTTGATCTGCTTCACCCTGGTCACTTAACGTATTTGTCGTTAGCGAAATCACATGGAGACTACTTAGTTGTTGGGGTCGCACCGGATGCTTTTGCGTTAAAAAGTAAGGGACGACCGCCAATAATGGATCAAGACGAGCGCTTAAGTATTATTAAGGCATTAGCATGCGTAGATAAAGCGGTTTTAGTCGGTGCACCAATGGCTGATACTGAGCGAGCAGCGCACTGGATCGCACAACAAAGAGTAAACCTTGTGATCTGCGGTGATGAATGGCAACACACGCCCCGCTGGCAGGCATTGGAAGCAGCTTTAGCACCACACAATATTCGGGTTGTTTATATCCCTTATACCCAAGGAATTTCTAGCACTAAAATTAAAGAAAGTGATCCAATGTACAAAAACTCTATAGCTAATTGTGCGAAAACTGCGGGAATATGTGGGAGAGTTCGGGATTGAGTGAGAGCCTATTTTAAAATGAGTTTGATATTGTGAAAATCAGCGGCGCTCAAAAATTTGCGCCGCTTTTTTGTTTTGCTAATTAATAGACGGAACAGTTACCGCTTTTTGAGCCTCACCATTCTGTGCATACGCAGTTTGCGTTTCTTTACTTGTATCGATCATCACTTGCATTGCCTCCGCAACATCTGCAAATGTCTCACAACCACACTTTGATAAAAACGCTGCTATATAATGTGGGGCTAATTGCTCTGCTATATTACTCTTCATTTTCTTCCTCACTCATTAGCTCCCAAATTACCTTATATAAAGGTAGTGTTTCGGGTTTTGTAGGTGGAATTGATGGGCCGCCGTTGCGACCAAATCTGACTGTTTGCTCTGGCTCGTTTAATTGCTCTTCTATATATACCCTTTTTCCAAACTCGAATCCGAGTAGTAGCGTGGTAAATAGAAGAAGCAGCAACAGCCATGTGTTTACTGTGATCTCGTCGTCACGTTTCAGCATAGTGAATGCCCTCCACCATCTTTAGTCCCTTTACCTTTGCAACTATCGAATAGGTCTCCTTGTACTTCATCCGTTTTCAGCTGGTTCATGGTACGAACAACTTCATATATCCACTGCACAGAATAGCCATGCTTCTTAGCTAGTTCGACGTGGTTATCTCCAGTAAACTCGCTCCAGATTTTGTTGTGCTTCAGAATTGTATCCAGTGATACGCCCTTGCAAACATAAACGTTCTCGCCCCCAAATGTATGACGAACCCGGTCTACAGCTTCACGGCCTATCTGGCCTGCTTGTTCAGCACCAACTACGTCGGCAACACCACGAGTAACAACCTCAAAGATAGCCAGCAACATACCAATACCACGTTCTGAGCCTTTACCAAATTGTTCAGCCATTACTAGACTCCTCATATCGGCCAAGCATTAAGCCTGTGAAGTTAAGAGCACTCTCAAGCTGCTCAACATTACAATTTGAAAAGTTGCTATATTTATACACAATGCGCGCCGCCTCGAACTTTTCCTCATCGTTCAGTGGCAGCTTTTTTAAATCAGGAGCTAGTTCGTTCATGTCTTTTGCCATCAGACGCGCATACCAGCTTTTTAACTGCTCAATCAGTGCATGAACCATAGGTGCGCGTAGCCACTCCAAACGCTCAATAGCTATGTTACTGTTCATACGCTTAGCTTGTGATTTACTCCAATTGAGTAGCGCGGCTTCCGAACCGTCGCGCAAATAGCCGCGATGACTCATGGCGATCCACACTTGGCGCAGCTTATCCAGCGGGGTTTTGTCTTCGGGAGCTATATCACGAGTCATAGGCGAGTTGCGGCCTTTGCCACTCTTTTTAGCCTCGACTTTAAAGCCCTTGTCTTTCATGTGAGACAGCACTTTGTTTAGCTCACCTACATTCATACCTTTGCAGCTTTCTTTTTTAGTCAGTTCGACTAAAACTTGACGATACAAATCTTCGTCCCAGCCTAAACTCGTTTTGCCTACATGTATTAATTGAATCAGTTTTGATTTTGATAAATACATAACGCCACCTTTATAGAGATTTACTAACCAATGGGATCTGAATCCATGCACCCAGCTCGTTGCGTTCATAAAACCGCACGTAGGTTTTTGTTGAGCCAAAAATAAACGCATCATCTATGGCTTGCATACCAGCCGCCCAATCGTCCGACTTGTGGCTGTAACGGTATTTACTGCGCAGCTCCATGATCTTAGCTTTGCTGTATTGGCCCTCTTTGTCGGTTTCAAACGCGTTCATTACGATGTCTTTAATTAGCTGTGCTTCATCGTCTAGCTTTTCCAGTAACCCATTCACCACACCTAAAAACAGCTCTTTTGCTATCAGGATTTCAGGGCCAAAGCTAATGTCGTCAGCAACACCAACCTTTACACGGCTTTTGCCATCATACGAGGTTAGCGTGATATTGCCTTTGGCTCCGCCAATCTCAACGTTGTAGTTGTGGGCCATCTCTGCAATAAAGTCGTTTACTTGCGAATACACACCACGTTTAAAGTGTTCATGTTCTGCGTTTAGTTGCTTTGCGCGCTGCACCAGTTCTAACACCAACGCATTTTGCGCCTTATCGTTGTCGCTCACTTTATCTGCTGGGACCTTGTAACCACTTCTATTTATATAAAATTCTTGTTCCATCACTTCTTCACCTTACTGCGTTAGTTTACGTTGAGATTCGCCATTTACTGGGCGGTGTATAGAGTGCTCTTTTCCTGCCCTAAACCCGTCGCTTATCGCATTGCCGACGTTAGCTTTTTTGCCACGCGCTGCGCAGTTGCTCCGTGCTAGGTCTGGGTAATGACGTACCTTATATGCTTCAATGAGTTGGTTCTCATTGTCTGTACGGGCAAACTGGGTAATTTGTTGGTGAACAGCGATTACCCAACCTTCAGCAAATCGATCACCTCTGGCTATTTTGGTACTGCGTTTGCAGCGGTTTGATTGCTGCTTAACATAAGCTGTCCGATCCGCTTTTAGCTTTGCCCACATAACATCCCAGCAGTAGCTAGCCAGCTCAGGCTGCGGGGCGATACCAATAAAGTGAATATCACTACTTGCGCAAAAGTTTTGGTTTACAAATGCATCCACACCAAATGCACGTTCAATCAGGTTAATAAACATGGCTTGATACTTAACTAACCGATTAGCGCCACACGTTGTTCGGCGCTCGTCTATATCAGAAAAGCCCACATCTTCAGCACTAATGCGATGTTTCTCCATTAGCGCTTGCGCTGACCGCATAGCTGCTGCGGCTTCATTTTCGTTAGTTGCAGACTTAGCCAACGCTAAACACTTTTTGATCTTGTCTAAAATGCGCTTATCCACGAGGCACCACCTGCTGAACTTTATAAAACTTTACCGAATGGCATTTAGGGCATGCACTCGATAGTAGCTCTCCTACATACACAGCGGCTTTGTCACTTTCATTGCCTACCCAACCACAATGATGATTTGCACATGCGAAACCAGGCTCGGGCGTGGCAATAGCAAATTCACGTAGCTTTTGTCCGAATACGTGGTCCCAATCTTTAACCTCAACCGAATTGTGCCGTGTCAGCATTTCTTGCATTTTGCTGTCGTCAGCCAGCAGTTTGTCGGCTTCTGCTTTGGGTAGCGTGACGTGCTTTGTGATCTTGACGTTCGCGACGCCAGTGAGTGTAATTTCTACCTTTTGACTCATAGCTACACCTTTAAAACTAATGATTCTGTGATCTGCTGCTCACCAATTTGAGCGGCGGCATTCATGGCTTTAGCAAGCCAAGTGTTTACATTGAGTGGGTACGAGCGGTCTAGCTCGGCATCATCCAATGCAATCCCGTGGCGAATGCGCCCCATACACTTGCCGCGAATCGCGCTGAGGGCATCCTCAGTAAAGATCTTGTCAGCATCTACACCAACGCGAGATAGCTTATGGCGAATATACTCGGGAACATAAATCCCTAGCGGCTGCATCTTTATTTGATTGCAGCGCCAGCTAAACTCACGAACGTGCTGGCCACTTAACTTTTTGGCAAGTTCCGACTGGCCAATCAGTACAATGCCCATCACACGCCTAAACCCGTGCGTTAACTCCCAAATACGCTTGAGTAGCTTGATCATATCAGCGCTTAAATCGTGTGCCTCATCAATTACCATTAGATGTAAATGACCGTTGTTGGCGCTTTCAATTAATGCCTCTTCTATTGCTGCATCACGCTCTTCAGCACTTGGTTTATGTTTGATTTGTAGTGCTCTACAAATAGCGGTAGAGATAGACTCTGCGGTTATTTTGCGACGGTCTAATCGTGCGGGTTGGATCAAAATCACATCAGGATGATCTTGTTGCACTTGGTGAATAAAAGTGCGGCGAATAATCGTTTTACCGCTTCCACACTCACCATAGAGTGCAATCATGCTGCCAGCGTTCGCGGCCGTTAGCATGTCTTCTAAAATAATACGGTGGGCATCAACCAAAAATAGGTCATCCTCGCTCGTTATCTCGTTTTCAAACGGGTCACGACGTAGTTTAAAAAACTTCTTTGCGTTAGCTGTTAGCATTTCAGGCTCCGGATCTTCATATTCAACTTCAGGTTGTGCGTTTTTGTTTGGCTCATACCAAGTAAACAAATCGGTTAGTTGCTCGCTGGTTGCACCGAGTTCTTTTAAATACTCTGCAATGGCTGCTTTAATCGCTTTGCTATCACAGGTTTTTGGCCAGTCGGCTTGTGTTGCTACACGGCTTAAACTAGCTTTGCTAAATTTCAGCCCTTTAGCGGCTAATGCTTTTACTACTTGGGCTTGCTTAACTCCCAGTACTTCAAACACATGGCTAAGCTTTGTTATTTTCAACTGCTATCTCGCTATCTTCAGCACTGGAGTCTCCGCAATTCCTAGGTGCAACTGTTCAACAACCGCTGACACTTCCGTTTCAGCAATACTTTGGCCATGCAGCCAATCAATTTCGTTAGGACGCAGGGGCCTACCCAAACGCTGTGCTACAACCATGCGTAAATCGAGCGAGTCCAACACTTTGCCTTT
The DNA here is from genome assembly GCF_016695175.1 of Pseudoalteromonas sp. GCY. Taxonomy (NCBI): domain Bacteria; kingdom Pseudomonadati; phylum Pseudomonadota; class Gammaproteobacteria; order Alteromonadales; family Pseudoalteromonadaceae; genus Pseudoalteromonas; species Pseudoalteromonas sp. GCY. Next base: position 1,660,001 of record NZ_CP068023.1, on the reverse strand, counting down.
GCGCGAGCCTTCGGCGACTTGCTTAGCAATCGGATTGTCTGGCTCAATAGTTTCTCCTTTAGGCGCAATGCGGGTGTCGTGCTCAACATTTTTGAGGTGTGTGTGAGCGACCAAAGCGCCCCCAAATGGAGCTAGCTTTTTCTTCTTAGCCTGCTTGATTTCTGCATCACTGAGATTTTCAAAAGCGAGCCTATCCGCTGCTTTAGCTGCGCTTTGAGTCGCCGTGTCTTTGTTTTGGATGTGTTCTTCACCAATTACAGGGGCATCTAACCTAAAGCCATCTTCACCAACATCTGCTGGTTGAACTTGGTGATACACCACTTCATCAAGGGGGGTTGTAACACCTACTAATAAATCCGGCGTATCACCCACAATAATTGGACTAACCGAAACCGTGATCCCGTTACGTACATGCTCCAGTTCACTAACGTCATAGCGGTGCTGCTGTTTGGTACGTGGGTGAACATAAGTGATCTCCAGATCACCGTTCACCTTCCGTGTTTCACCTGTTTTGGTCAGTAGTAGTCTGCAAACTTGCTCATCTGGCAGCATGCGCAGGTAGTCGCGGTTTTGTGGTTGGTATATGGTTAGCCATACATCGGAACGTGCTTGTTTGTGCCGACTATGCTTGCAGTTCATGCCAGGTATTTTGTTGGCGTTAAATGCCTCTTGCCATGCCCATACCGACTCGTTTAGCTCGTCAACACTGCTAACCGGTTCAAACAAAATGCGGCTTTCAAATTGCTTTTCAACAATGTTGTTTGCCACTTCCACAGCCCCTTTAGCGCGGGGGTTACCAGCCTCATGGGGTATGTTTTTAACTTTGAGTGCATCTAATACATTGGTAATTGCTTTACCTGTGTTGGCACTGCCTTTATCCCACAACAGAATTTGTGGCACGCCCATAAATGGCGAGCCTTCGTGTTGCTTCCAACACCACATTAAAAAGTCGAACATATTGGCTTGCGTTTCACCCGCTGACTCGTAATAACGCACGCGGATCATGCCGCTATTGTGGTCAACCAATACGTAACGCCACACTCGTAAGTGCTTTATGCGCTCTAAGTTCTCTGGCTTATTTGCGTAAAACTCAGAGTCATTTGCGTAACGCTGCACTTTGCCTTTTTTACCTGGCGGGTAATAAAGCAAACAATAACTAGGGTCTACTTGATGTACATGATTAGGCGCTAAACTGCGCATTTGAACATGCGGTGTTGCTCTATCTAACGCGCTAACTGAGGCATTACGTTTAGCTAGTACACGGCTGATCTGGCTTGTACTTAAGCAGGCATAGCCATTAGCAACCAAGATTGATTTAGCCGTGGTAACATCCATGATCCGCTTACCATTATCACGTACCCCTTGGTTTAAAATGGCCACCAGCATATTCAAGGCTTCATCGTCCATCGCTGTTGTGCCTGCATCACTGCGTTTAGCCTTGCCACTTTGCCAACCTAGCTTTTTGAGTTTGCGATATAGCGCGTCTTTGCTTAGGCCCAGTGTTTCACACGCCTTTTCGCGGATTGTGCCTTTTTGGCCGTGACCTGCGTTGTCTAGCTGCTCTGCCCAGTACTCTAAAGATAATGCGTTCATTCCATCACCTCCGTGCCTTCAAAGCCCATTTCTGCCAGCCACTCACCACTGGGGCGCGCATCGTCTAAGTCGCCATAGGTGCGGTGTATCTCGTTCCACACGCCAGCCAGCTGAGTTAGTAAAATTTTGCTGTCAGCGTAAAATGCGGATTTAGCGGCATCATAGGTTTTATCATCAATCTTTACCGTCTCTAGTTGCTCACTAAGCACCAACATTTGGTTAAACCCTTCACGCACTTGGTTTTGGGTTTTAGCCAATGCCTCAAAAAATGACTTGGCTTCGCCTTTCCAGCGTTCGGCACTAAACTTTTTGCTTTCTAAGTCGGTTTTAAGCTTGATGATTTCTTCTTCTTTTTTGGATGAAGAATCACGAGACACTTTGAGCATGCGCTCGGTTGCGTCCAGCTCCTGTGCTAACTTGTCTTTCTCTTTGGCATGCTTGGCTTTGAGTTCATCGATTAGCTCTTTTACGGCTTCTTTATCACCTGCTTCAACGGCATCTGATTCAATAACCAATGTTTGATCTTCTTCAGGTAATTGACGTAAGGCTCTTAAGTCCCGATAACCAAGCTGCATACGTTGTGACTGCTCGAAGAACTCTTCTCCGAATTGTTGAAGATTCACTAATCGGTCATCAATAGTGCGTCTTGCCACACCCAACTTGTGAGTACAGTACTCATCCCAAGTGGCGACAGTCGCCACTTTTCCACTTTCATCAGAATAGGCTAGCCCTTTATATGCTTTGGTTTCTTTAGCTTTTTGGAGTAAGCGTAAACTGGCGACAGTCGCCAGTTTTTGTATAAAGTCAAAAGCCTGTATTTGACCTAACTCAACTAATACTTGCTCTTTTGAAGCAAGTAAGTCTTTCCCGTCAACTAGTGCTTTCTCAACCGTCGGTGTTATATCTTTCTCGCTCATAACTACCTCAAAATACTGTAGTTGTTGTACTCTTGCTGTAAGTTGCGCAGTACGTTTTTCATGTTGTGGTCTACCGTGTTACTCAGCTGCACTGGCTTTTTATGTAAGCGCCAGCGCTTTTCATTCCCCGGTAGACGCTCAGCCCATCCCGCATGTGCCAAATTTGCCAATATGCGCGTTACATCTGCTGGACTAGTGTCTAACTCCTGGGCCAGCTGCTTTGGCTCAACACCATCCAGCTCTTTACCCGCCATCAACTCAACCGCTGCCAGTACACGTTGCACTTGTGCTGATATGTATTGGCTCATGCTGACACTCTCTTAATGGGCTTCATTGGTTTTCTAACTGGGTTGTTAAAATCACTCACGCAACTGGGGCACACAACATCGATATCAAACGCCTCACTTTGAACATGACGCCATCCAATATGATTTGCAGCTTGCAGCCATGCGCTTTTAGTTACCGCCTGCTTTGCTTGCTCAATTCGTTTACAACAATTGCACTGAATTAAAGGGCGGTTGTTGTGTACGCTTATATGCTCAGCGCTAACGGGTTTGGTTAATAAGCTCATGCGTTCTCTCCTTGTGGTTTTCCGTGTGCCAGTGCTTTTAGCTGCTCCATACTCATTAGCAGCACAGTTTTACCTGCATGCTTACCAATACAAATACTTGTATTTTGCTCTGGTTGGCGTTTTTTAGGCGCAACTTGGTCTTTGATAGTCATACTATTTGCTCCTAAATCAGGGTTTGTTGTGGGTCGTCGAGCCTTTCAGCTTCGAGCTTGTGATAGGCAAGATCTTGCATAAGTAAAACAATTTGGTCGGCTACGTGCTGGGCGTTACCGTTGCCTTCTTCTAGTTGCATCACCATGCCAATCACTTGGTTTGCAAACTGATTCAGGTGGTTAATGGTGGGCATGCTAGGCTTTTTACCTTTGGGCATATCAACAATAAGTTTGTCTAGACTATGCGCCATATATTGGAGTGGGTACTCTCTACCTGTTGCTGCCATGTATGGTATTAGCAAGCTTGCTGGCATATCGCCATTACCAAGATGTTTATAGAGCATATCGTTACTAACCCCCGTTCTATCAGCAATGCGTGGCACGCTCATATTGCGTGTTGCTTGAGCATGCTCTTTACAAAGTTGTAGGGACTCTTGAAGGCTACGAGCGACAACTCGATTCCATTGGCGGCGTTTTGTTTTAGTAGTCATAGCAACCTCCTTTTTGCAAGCGAGGTGCAGCAAATAGTCCATTCCAAAAAGAAAGAATTTTTGGAACTTCCAAATAGAGGATCTTACTGGCTAGAATTTGATCATCACGTAAACGGGAGATCAAACCATGCAAACCGACTTTATTACTTACCAGTTTAAAAATCTGCTTGAATGGCTGTGTATTGACGATAAACCTTGTGCCGCTGTGCACTGCGCGAGCGCTAAAGAACTGCGTCAACTTATTGTTGAACTTGGCAGCTATACGCATATTGAGCGCAGAGTGGTGGTTAATCGCTTGTACCAACAACAAAACACGGCTTTGTTGGCGCTGATAGCATTGTGCTATGTACGGGCTAATTATGTGCATTGTGTGGCTCCTGTAAGTTCGGTAACTCAGTTATTAGTAAAGTGGTTACTTAGCCCTTACGACGCCAAGAGTTGCTTAAGCTGCTCTACACTTTGTTTGCGGTCTTCTCCCTTTAATACGGTAGGGGCCTCGTAAAAATCCGTTTTAGGAAATACAACATTGAGGGGCTTATTGATGATTTTACAAATTGCAGCGGCAATACGGCGGGATTGAGTATGACCACAAACCACACCAGAAACAGTTGCTAGGTTCACGCCTAAAGCATCTGCAACCATTGATAGTGTATAGCCTTCGTGTGCGATGGCTTCTTTAATTTCCGTTGATTTCATAGTACTCTACCTTTTTGAATAAAACCCTTTCTAAAGTGTTTTGGCGAACGGTTAGCAAAGGGTTTGGTTAAATGTTGAGTTGATTATTGTGCAGATATCTGCACATGTCAATATATTTATGGCGGATATCTGCACATGATTGGAACTCGTCTAAAAGAAGAGCGTGAAAAATTGGGAATGAACCAAGAGAGCTTTGCCGCAATTGCAGGCGCAAAAAGACGAACTTTGGTTGACTGGGAGAAAGGCTCAACATCACCTACAGCGGTTCAACTAGCTGCATTTGCTGAGTTTGGAGTGGATATCCAGTACGTACTGACAGGTAATAAAAACCACGGAAATTATTCTGAAACTCAGATATTGGAAGGAATGACCTCATTTTTGTTTGATACAGCTGAGCTTGGTTGGGTTACCAAATCAAGGGAAACCCCTTTTAATACAGTATTGAACTTCGCTTTGTATTCGATAAAGAAGGCAGCTGGCGAGGATGTGGATTTTAAAGATATGCCTGAAATATCGGTAAAATCTAAAGAGGGTTAACTCTCTTTAGATTTTTAATTTGATAACGTTGTATTGAGAAACTTCTAATTCAACCTGTGCTTCATAGTCCCTGTAATAATCTTCAACTTCTTTCTTCCAGTCGAGCAATGCATTATACCTATGATCGTTATTTACCATTTTATTGATCATTGGTTTTTTTACTAAAATGTTGTGTGCCCTAATTTGAAAGTCACGCTGCACACGCTTTTCGATAAGCTTCCGAACGCGGTCTTCGGGCGTTGATTTATATTTAAAAAGCTGGCACACAAGGTACGTAATGAATACAAACAATATACATATGTATGAAACAGCGAACATTACGTGGTCCCCCTTTTAAGATTGAAAGATTCGATGGCTTTACAAACGATGGGAACTGCTAAAATTAAGCTATTGGCGAGGTTGCCTGTATTGACTCCCAGTGTATAAGCTTCTCCTAGCAAATAAGTCTGCCATACTACTCCATCAAGGTAAGTTAGTATTTGGAGAATAGCTAACATAGCTAAGCATATTGAAATACTAAAAGCTTCAAAATCAATCTTTATCTTTAGTGACTTATGGCAAAAGATGATTAATGCAATACACAAAACATCAATTGTGGCCCAAGAACCAAACCAATAAAATAGGTTTCCAGGCTCAGTTGCGATGGCCCAGAGCTTTTCTTCAAATTGAAGATTAAACAATTGAGCTGTACACCAAACAGCAGCGACAATAAAGTATGACTGGCTACCCTTGCCCATAAACAACACAACAAACGGCAATGATATTGAAACTAACCATAACCAACTATTTAATTGGTTTAGTAGTTCAGAATAGCCAGCCAACATTATACTTCTCCCTAGTACTCGTTAAATCTGTGTTTCTAAAATACGTTAGAAACAATCACTGACTCGACGAATGCATTACTTTCTACAGTTTTCTTTTTTGGGTATTCAATCGGGTTATTACCACTCCCATTGCCACCTACAACCTTTGCTAAGTCAGCTGATGATAGTGATTTTTGTGTATTTTTTTGGTTCTTCATGGTTTTGCTCCTTTGAAATAGAGCACACAGCATAGCAGCAAAATTGAGAAATAATCTTTAACTTAGATTAAAAATGGGAACGGATGCCGTGGCTGTCCGTGCTACGTTACTACTGGTTACTCAATCCATTAACTCAACTATAACATTTGCCAAATGTTAGGCAAACAGTTTTGTGTTTATTTTCGGAATAATTGTAATGATTTGCGACAGAGCGCACGAATTTAGCGTTACTCTTTGAAAGTGGACCAGGATTCGTTGTGAAAAAAACACCAGATATCTGGTTATTTATTGATACCTTATGTTAACAAATTTACTTAAAAGCCTTTTTACTTATCGGTTTTTTCGCTTATATTAAAAAGCCAACCTAACTAAGGATAGTTTTATGAAATTAATGATGATCCCACTTATTCTTTGCGTCAGTAGTTCTACCCTTGCGTTTGAAGTCTACAAATGCGACGTAGATGGTGTAATAACATATAGTGATAGGCCATGTGCTAAAGATGCTGAAAAAGTAAAAGTAAGAAGTAACGCACCAAGCACTAGGCCATCGCCTGACAAATTGGTTGAAGAATGCCTCGCTTACGTCAAAGAAAATCGTGCTTGGAAAGATCCTGACTCGGTACAACTTGTTAGCTATAGAAAAATATGGACACATGACAGCAGTGGAGCAAGACAAGTGCTTAGATTGGAGGTCAAAGCAAAAAACAGTTATGGGGCCTATGACGGCACAACGCATTCCTCTTGTTTCTTAAATCACAGTGGCACTGGCTTAAGTAGCGTGCAAGAGCTGCTGTAATTTTTTAATCCAGTTTAAAATACACTCACCAACGCTATTGGCACTCTATCAGCACAGCCTGATGGAGATGCCAAATGATCACACCTCAACAACTCGAACATTACCGCCAACTACCCAATATTGCCGCTGCGTTGCGTGGCTACAGTGATGCGTTTAGCCGTAGCGTATTAACCATTTTGTATTTAGAGGGCGGCTTGCGTGACGATGGCGGCCTAAACGATGTTGCGTCTGACCGTGGCGGCCTAACTAAATTTGGCATTAGCCAGCTCGCATACCCTCGACTCGATATCGCCAACCTCACCATTGACCATGCTATACGACTGTACTATCGCGACTATTGGGAGCCGATGCACTGCGATGAGTTAAACAGCGGCGTAGCACTCATGCTCTTGGATGGCTCCGTACAACATGGACTAAGCGGCATTACACGAATAGTACAACGCATTGCAGATGCTGAGGTGGATGGCGTATTTGGCTCACGTACACTCAAAAAATGTCAGTCAATTTTACCTAACCTGTTTATTAGCCAGCTGATCAGCCGCCGCGCCCGTAAATATGCGCGCATTTGCCTAGATGACAATAGCCAAATCCCTAACCTAAATGGTTGGATGAACCGCCTAAGCCACATTACCGAACGCTGTTATGCCGAGGTGTACCGTGGGGCGTAACTGGGAGTGGAGCTATAAACAAGGCCGCATAAAACGATTAAAGGCTGAGGTTGCCGCACACCAGAACGGCGAGCCATTTGATGCCAACCAAATACCGCTGCACAGCTACGACGGCACGATGCAGTCCAAATTCAAACGTGGTTGGCAGTCTGTTTGTGAGACAGATATCCAGTGCCGACTAAACGGCCATAACACCTATCAACAAGTGCGACAGCGCCTTGCTGAGACATTTGGAGCGCGCCATGAGTGATTGGGTAAGACTAGGCACAGTGGTTAGCAATCTATTGGATGATGTTTTTACATCCGATGAAGAGCGGCAACAGCTTGCTAATGAACTTGCAAAAATCGACAACCAGCGCCATGCGCAGGTATTGGCCCTTGAGGGCAGAATTGTTGAGCTACAAGGGCAAGTGCTGGCTGCGCAATCTCAAATTATTACCGCTGAAGCCAAAGGCGAAAGCCGCCTGCAACGCTGCTGGCGACCTATCACCATGCTGACGTTCTTGGTGCTCATTGTGCTGGACTCTTTCGGCGTGCTGGCGTTTAGGCTCAGCGAGCAAGCGTGGGAACTGCTACAGCTCGGCATTGGCGGCTATGTAATTGGGCGCACCGTTGAGAAAGCCGCCCCGGGTGTTAAAAGCATGGCTGCTTCAGCCATTCAAAATCTAAGGAAACCAAAAGATGGACATCGCTGATAAAGCGCAGCAAATCATTGATGAGTCAATGAGCCGCAAACTAGCGGAGCACAGTAAACAATTTGCAGGCGCTGACGTAGACCTAGATGAATGCATCGAGTGCGGCATTGAAATACCACAGGCCAGAAAGGCTGCCATTCACAACTGTACAACCTGTGTTGATTGCCAATCGCTGATTGAGCGCAGACAACGAGTAAATGGAGTTTAACCATGTATGAGTTTTTTCAAAAATGGCAAACCGTGATTGTGTGGGCGCTCGGTGTGATGGGTGTATTCATCATGGCATTTTTGTATGTACGGTTCCCCTCACGCAAAGAATTTAACAGCTATAAATCGGCCGCCCAGCAACAGGTTAGCGACACGCAAACAAACGTGCAAAACCAGCTCAGCAAACATAAAACCGAGTTACACGAGCAGCTGGGGGCGCACAAAAGCGAACTGCAAGAACAGCTAGCGGAAGTAAAACGTGCGGTGAGTGATGATGTGCGAGAGCTTGAACGACGCATTGAGAAAATGCCTACAACCGACGACTTACACGACCTTGAGCTAAAAATTGAGCGACTAAACACCAACATTGAATCGGTAAAGCCGGGGCTGAGTAATGTGCAAAAGCTCACAGATTTGCTGATGGAAAACGAACTAAGAGAGAAACGCAATGGCGATGCATGAAGTACAAGCTGAACACCAACGGATCAGTATTTTGATTGCGCTTAAAGAGTCTGCGGACTATGGCGCAAACACTAGCATGTTGCGAGATGTGCTGAAGCGCTTTGGCCTCGGCTGTAGCCTCGACCAGCTTAAAACCCTGCTGAATTGGCTGGAACAAAACGGCTACATTAAAAACGAAAAGCTCAGCGAGAATACATGGGTTGCACGCATTACGAGCGCTGGCATTGATGTAGCTGAAGGCACCAGCACAGTACCAGGCATTAAACGCCCAGCACCTCGGAGTTTATAGCTATGAGTGATGCTGTACGCAGAGGCAAACCCAGTAAGATTGACGCTTTGCCGGACGAGATAAAAAAGCGGCTTGATGAAATGCTACGCGATAGTGGCAATTCACAAGCTGATATTTTGGTTGCTGTAAATCAGCTGATCCTCGATGCGGGCATGGATGAGGAGGCGACTATTTCGCGCAGTGGCCTAAGTCGCCATGCACAAAAGACGGAAGCTATAGGTAAACAACTGCGTGAAACGCAAGCCGCGACCAAAGCACTGGTTGCAGAACTGGGCGACAAGCCGATGGGCGAAACGTCAAAACTCATTTTAGAAATGGGCCGAACTCAGTTGTTTAAAGCCATGCAACGCCAGTTGATGAACCCCGACGAAGACGCCGACATAGATATTGGTGAAATCAAAGAAGTAATGCGCTCAACCAAGTGGCTAGAAGAAACCGCCATGAAAGTGCATCAACGTGAAAAAGATATACGTAAAGCGTTCGCTGAAGAAGCAGCCGCAAAGGTTGAAGAAAGCGCCATACAGGCGGGCCTAACCGCTGAGGGTGCTCAGCTCATTAAAAACCAAATATTGGGTATTGCGTAATGGCTGATATTGTTGATAAAACGAAGCGCATTCAAGCTGAAGAACTAGAGCATGTTGCAGAGATTGCGCTATCTGATTTACAGCAAAAATTAGAGCAATGCGACGAGTATGAAAAAAAATTCGGCCTGCCGATATTCATACCATTTGATCCTAACGAGCTACTACTAGGCTATCAAAAGCGCTGGATAGCTGATCAATCACCACTAAAAATTGCAGAAAAGAGTCGCCGTACAGGTATTACATGGGCTGAGGCTGCCGACGCTGTGCTAGAAGCCAGTAAAAGCAAAGATGCCCAAGGTACTAACCATTTTTATGTTGGCTCGAACAAAGAAATGGCCCGCGAGTTTATTGAAGCGGCGGCCATGTGGGCCAAAGCATTTAACAAGGCTGCTGGTGATATTCAAGAAGAGTTGTTTATTGACGACGGCCAAGACGGCAAAGAGATCTTAACCTTTGTTATTTACTTTGCCAGTGGCTTTAAAATCCAAGCGCTCAGCTCTAACCCCGCAAACTTGCGTGGTATGCAAGGTAACGTAACCATTGACGAAGCTGCATTCCATGACCGACTAGCGGAAGTATTAAAGGCCGCACTCGCACTCACCATGTGGGGCGCTAAAGTGCGTTTGATCAGCACGCACAATGGCGTAGACAACCTATTCAATGAGTTAATTCAAGATAGCCGCGCGGGTAAAAAACGCTACTCAGTGCATACCATTACCCTAGCTGACGCGTGCAAAGAAGGGCTATATCAACGTATTTGTCAGCGTCAGAAAAAGAAATGGACACGAGAAGCCGAGAGCAAGTGGATTGATGACTTACTCAATGACACAGCCAGTCAAGAAGATGCCCGGGAAGAGTATTTTTGTGAGCCGAAAAAAGGCGGTGGTGCCTACATTGGCCGCACCTTGATTGAAGCGGCGATGGTGAACACCATCCCAATTTTACGCCTTGAAGCCCCTAGCGATTTTATGGGCTGGCCTGAAGCCCGCCGCCAACAGTTTATTGATGACTGGATAGCCGAGCAGTTAGACCCTGAACTGAACAAACTTAACCCCGAGCTAAACCACAGCTTTGGGGAAGACTTCGCCCGCAGTGGGGATTTATCGGTGTTTGTGCCTCTCGAAATCAGTAAAGCATTGGCTAAACGCGTGCCGTTCGTGGTTGAGCTAACTAACCTAACTTACGATGCCCAGCGTTACATTATGCTTTACCTCACCCAGCGCTTGCCGCGTTTACAAGGTTTAGCGTTTGACGCCACGGGTAACGGTGGCTACTTGGCCGAAGCCGCAGCACTGCATTACGGCACAGAAATGGTTGAGCAAGTCATGCTTAACGACAATTGGTACAGGGAGTGGATGCCCAAGCTAAAAGCCGAGTTTGAAGACCAAAACATACTCATCCCTAAGCACCAAGACATCTTGGGCGACATGCAAAAAATCTCGGTGCGTAACGGCACCCCAAAAATTGATAAAGGCTCAGAAAAAGGCAGTGACGGCCGCCAGCGCCACGGCGACTTTGCGGTGGGTTTAGCCATGGCCAACCGCGCCAGTTGGATGGATGGCAGCGCCATTGAGTTTACCCCGCTACCAAGCAAAAGTGGCAGCAACGACTTTAACTACGACGACCTAGGCAGTTTTCAGGGCGCGGGGTGCTGGTAATGCGCTGGCGTATCAAGTTCGAATATGCCTTTACCATCGATAGCGACTTTATCGATATTGAAGCCCCAAGCTATGAAGCCGCAGAGCGCTACACCCTTGACCTCGATGTATACGTGGTATCAATCAAACCTATTTTGCGAGTAAAACTATGCTAGTAGACATTAATGGCGATCCGCTATCAGTTAATAAACTAGATAAAAATCAAACCGAAGACAATGCCCAAGTGGGCATGTTGCTTAGGCAATATGCTGAACACCCAACGCAAGGACTAACCCCTGCAAAGCTGGCCAGCTTGCTGAAAGAAGCGGAAGAAGGCAATTTGGCTGCGATGGCCGACTTGGCCAAAGATGTTGAGGACAAAGACGGCCACATAAGCTGCGAACTGGGTAAACGCCGCCGCGCTGTGCTTGGGTTTGATTGGAAAATTAAGCCCCCTCGTAATGCCTCAACCGCTGAAAAGCGCGACGCAGAAATGATCGCCGAGGTCTTAGAGGATGCGACTTGGTTTACGGATTTTAAATTTGATTTAACAGACGCCATGCTAAAAGGCTTTTGTGCCAACGAGTTGCAATGGGACTACATCGAGAAGCAGCAGTTGATCACAGGTTACGCATACCGAGACCAAAACATATTTAAAACCCACCCCGCAGACTTTAATCGCATTATGCTTAATGACAGCAGCGACGAAGGCGAAGCGTTGAATCCATTTGGCTGGGCGCTGCATATTCATAAATCTAAGAGTGGCTATGTGCATCGTGCAGGTTTGCTGTCAGTACTTGCTTGGCCATTCCTATTTAAGAATTTTAGCGTACGAGACTTAGCGGAGTTTTTAGAGATTTATGGCTTACCTGTGCGAGTGGGCAAATACCCCAGTGGCGCAACCGATGCAGAGAAAGCCACGCTTCTGCGCGCAGTGATGGCAATTGGCCATAACGCTGGCGGTATCATACCGCGTGGAATGGAAATTGATTTTCAAAGTGCAGCTAACGGCCAAGCAGATCCGTTTGAAAGTATGATCCGGTGGTGTGAACTAACTCAGTCTAAAGCGGTGTTAGGCGGCACGCTGACAAGCCAAGCGGACGGTAAAACCAGCACAAATGCCCTTGGTAGTGTCCACCAGGAAGTAAAAGAGGACATCACACTTAGCGATTTACACCAGCTTGAGCAGACCATAAACCGCGATGTGATCTACCCTATGTACGCACTGAATGGCAAATCGTACAACGGTAATCGCCGGTTGCCACGTTTTGAGTTTGATACCTCGACTAGTGATGAAATGCGCGATCTAGCTTATCCGCTGCGCTCGCTTGTGAGCCTTGGAATGCAGATCCCTAAAACATGGGTGCATGAGCGTTTGAACATACCTGAGCCAAGCGAAGGCGAAGCGGTGTTGGAAGTGCCAAGCGAGCCGATGCCTGGCAATAACACCGCTGCACTCAATACAGCAGTGGCCGCACTTAATGCGGAATACCAAACACGCAGCACGCAAACAGAGCTAGATACTGCCATTGATGCAATCACCAGTGGCGATATGCGCGAAGAGTACAAAGCAACACTGCAACCGCTGCTAGATAAACTTAACCAAAGTGAAGAACTGGCAGCTATTGAGCTTGCCGAGCTTTATCCCACAATCGACCAAGGCCAACTAACCGAAATGCTCACCAAGCTGATTTTTGTGAGTGAGATTTGGGGCATGATCAATGATTGATCTCAGTATTGCTTTTAATAAACCGCCTGCGGATGCTGTGGCGTACTTTAAATCTAAAGGCTACACCGTCAGCGATGAATGGCACGATGTGCTGACTACGGCGCATGCCAAAGCATTTACTGTGGCGCGGGTGCAAAGCATGGAAGTACTAGAGGCCATACGCAAGTACACCGACAGGGCGCTTGCTGAAGGCTTAACGGCAAAGCAATTTAGAGATCAGCTAACGCCCGAGCTGCAAAAGCTTGGTTGGTGGGGAAAAACCAAGAATGAGCAAGGTGATAGCGTTCAACTGGGCAGCCCCTATCGCTTAAATAATATTTACCGCACCAATCTACAAACCGCCTATATGAGTGGCCGCTATCGCCGCATGTTGGCTCGCAGTAAAACGCATCCGTATTGGCAGTATGTTGCTATTGATGATGCACAAACACGGCCTGAACATAGGCTGCTGCATGGCAAGGTCTTTCGATTTGATGACCCCATTTGGCAAACCATATTCCCGCCCAATGGCTGGGGTTGTCGCTGTCGCGTTCGTGCGCTCACGGCAGAGCAAGTAAAAGCGCGTGGCTTAACCGTAGAAGACGGTAGCGGCTATGTACAGCAATTTGATGCAGAGATTGTGAGCCGCGAATCTGGCGAAGTTAAAACCACTGAGCACGCTAGGATTAAACTGCCTAGTGGTGATGTGATGACGCCAGATGTGGGCTGGGCCTATTCGCCTGGCCAATCAGCCTTTGGCACCGATGTCGCCGTGGCACAGAAGCTAGGCAAAGTGGAAAGCACACAGCTACGCGCTGAAACTATCCAAGCACTCAACAATAGTGATGAACGGGCTAAAGCATTTGAGCTGTGGACGCGTAAAAGCATTGAGCGTATAGAGCAGTATCAAGCAGCAAAACTTGCTGGCGATACTGCTGGGCTTAGAGCGTTTGGCCCACGGCCACAACATAAAACGGTGGTGTCATTTCTCAATGATGACATTCGCCAAAAGCTTAAAGATAAGGGCATTGATGCGGCCCGTACTTTGATTTTATCTGAGCGCGCGCTGGCTCATGCGCATAGCGAGAAACACCAAGCAAACGGTACAGCTTTAGCGCTAAAGGCCTATACAGAGTTAAGCACTTTGATGAATGATCCAAAAGCTCAAGTACTATGGGAACGTGAACGCAACGAACTGCTTTATGTGAAGCGTGAGGGTGAAGAGTCAATTAAGGTTGTGGTGCGTTATCAGGGTAAAGGAATTGAGTTAGACACATTAATTAATGCACTAAAGGTTAAGACACACACCATTGATGCAGCTATTAGCGGTGGATTGTATGAGGTATGGCGGTAGGGTGAGAATCGAACTCACATCACTGTCAGACAGCCCCTTACCTATCGGGGTACACCACCGCCACAAACAATTATTACCCAACGACTCGGTGATTACAATATGACCACTAGAATTGAAATTCTCACAAGCGGTGATGCAACTAAGGTGCTTGAACAAATAGCACAGCGCTTTAACGACCTGAGCGACCCAATGAATGAGATAGCCGCCATCATGGAAGGCGCAACGGAAGATGCATTTGCAGAAGAGCGCAGCCCTGTAACAGGCATCGCATGGCCAGCGCTTAGTGAAAACTACCTAAAACAAAACCCCAAACGTGTTGGCGGGCAAATGCTACAGGTAAGTGCTGGCGGCTTAGCATCAAGCATTACCGCAGATAGCGGCGCGTTCTGGGCGCAGATTAGTAGTAACAAACCTTACGCTGCTATTCATAACTTTGGCGGCTTGCCAGAAATGGCACCAGGGCCTGCCGCGATAGACCAGCGGCAATATCTGGGAGTAAGCCCCGATGAGGAATCCGATATTCTAGCCGTGTTGAGTCACTATTTTACCGAAAACTAAAAAACGCCTCAGAAGCCCTCTGAGGCGTTTTTACATGTTCAAGTGCTAGCGTTGGGTGTTGCGTAGTGTAATATGGCTGTTAAGGGCGTTTCGAAACGTTTCTAAGTTGGCTTGATGGAATATTACTGCTAAATTAAATTCTCAATACAGTTGAGCCTAAAGGAATTAAAATAATGCTAGATAAACAAAGTTTTTTAAGTCAATACGATGAGCTTATTGAAAAAGAGCTAAATGAAACAATTGAGATTATAGAGAAGAGCTTAACTAAAGAAGGTTTTTTCTCGGGAAATATTACGTTTGAAAAGCACGTACCTTACGGTGTTGCTAAAAAAGTAATGGAAGAAGTTGAAAAGCATGTAAAGAGTGAGGCTTGGTCCATCTCGTATAACAATGAAGTAGGTAAAAACTTCTTCGCGGTCGAAGTTAGTTAACCGTTTTAGTTTTGATGAGCTATTAAAACGACTTTTAGCCTCTTTAGCATCGAACAAAGCCCCCAGTTTGATGCTTTTTAATGGAACTACCATAGCAAAATTTCTAATCATGTAATGCTTATCTAACTTGGTCAATATAACTTTTATAGTGTTAGATTAAGCTATTAAGGATAGTAATGGATATCAAGAATAATCAAAGTAGCTCACTTACTGAAGAAGAAAAAGCTGCAAAGAAACTTGAGAAACTCGAGAAAAAACGCCAGCAGCTACTCAATGATTTATCAAATTGTAATTTAAATACTTTAGAACAAAGAGTTGCCTGGCTGCTGAACCATAAACCTGAGACAAGAAACTCTGATGTTACCTTACAAGTTGAATACTGGAAGGCATTTGAGAGTGACTTGGTTGGAGGCTCTTATATTGATCTGAATAATTATAAGCAAGCCACGAGATTACCAAGTATTGCAAGAAGTCGGGCTCATATCCAAAATGACCACAATTTATTTCTGGCTTCTGAAGAAGTTAGAAAGCGGCGAGGAAAGTTAGAAGAAGACAAAAGATCTGATGTAATAGTCCGTGATAAACCATCTAAGTCATACAGTGTTTTTGCTGACGAAAGTGGCAAAACAGATACCTATCTCATCGTTGGTAGCCTATGGATACTAAATGGAATAGGAACAAGAAAATTAATAGATGCAATTGCAAAGTTTAGAAATGAGAAAAACTTAACTAGCGAATTTCACTTCAAGCGCATTGATAAAAATAATCTTCAGCTCCACCTTGAGTTTCTTAGTCTACTCAAAGAACACTCTTCGACTTTCAGTTTTAAGGCGCTTCATGTTGAAAGGAAAGGTATAAAGAATGTCGACCAAGCCTTAAATCAACTTTTCTTTAATTTATTATGCCTTGGAGTTGAACATGAAAACTCAACAGGCAGAGCACCATTACCTAGATCTCTTTCTTTCGACAAAGACATGGCAAGTGAGGGACCTGATAAATTAATGCTCGCCGATTTAAAGGAAAAACTGCGCATACATTCAGCAACCAAATACAATGATGACCTATATCTAGATGAGTTTCGCTCTGTAGACTCAAAGGATCTGCATTTCATGCAAATCGCAGATTTATTCACTAGCAGTATAAATCGAATCTTAAATACTGCAGGAGATGGCCCAAAAGATATTTTTGCAAATGCCTTCTTATCAGAGTTCGGAATGAGTTCAAGATCAAACTCAATTGAACTGCTGGGTGATTGTACTTCAATTTTGGACATGATTTAAAGTTGAGGTATACGAAACCAAGCCTTAAGGCTGATAGAAGAACTCTACTCAATAAGTTTTTTAATCCAGTTTAAAATACACTTCCAACCCAATTCCACATACTGGCACCAAGACAAACGTTTTAGTGCCAGAACATGCAAAATACCTCAACGCAACAAACCATAAACTGCCAGCACAAGCAATCACACATGGAGGTGACTTCTGTTGCTGTGTGTAATACACAAGCGCAGCACTTTGGCCTTGCGGTATGTAGCTTGGCAAGCGAACCTGAAGAAAGTGGTATTAGCCCTCGTGTGCTGCTTATGCCTGATGGGGCATTCTCTGGCCATGACGGTAGACCATTTGAAGTACCTGGCAACAAATGGCTAATGGATGAAACGGCGTTTAATAATCTTAAAACCGCTGCCCTTAGCCGTGCTAACGATTACCTCTTTGATTACGACCACCAAACCCTATTTAAAGCACAGAACGGCCAACCTGCACCAGCGGCTGGTTGGTTTGCATCTGACAGTTTGGAATATGTGCCAGGCGAAGGCGTGTATGCCAAGAACGTAAAGTGGACTACGGCGGCACTGAGTGCGCTGCGCAATAAAGAGTACCGCTACGTTAGCCCCGTGTTTGCTTACGACAAGTCTACAGGTCGCCCATTCAAATTACTTCACGTTGCCTTAACCAATGACCCCGCAGTACTGGGCATGGAAGAGGTAGCAGTGTTAAACCTGCAATACTCCTCAGGAGCACCCAAGATGAACGAAGCCCAGCAACTCCTCGCTGCGCTTGGCATTACCGTAGACGGTGATGTTACCAGCGAGCATATCGAAAAAGGCAAAGCGGCCATTACCGAGCTGAAAAGCAAGGCCGACGGCGCAGAAGGTAAAGACAAGCAAATTGCTGCCTTGAACACACAAATTCAACAAGCCACGTCGAATACTAAAGTGGACTTAACCAAGTTTGTGCCAGTTGATGTACACAACGCACTACGTGGCGAACTGGCCGCACTCAATAGCCAGCACCAAGGGGTGACTATTGAGACCGCTATTGATAAAGCCAAAGCTGAGGGCCGCGTGATTGCCGCCGAGATTGATTACCTCAAACAACTTGGTGAGCAAAGCGGACTTGCCGCCCTCAATGCGGTGTTAGATAGCCGACAACCTATTGCAGCGCTAAACGCTCAGCAGTCCAAACCAACCCCAACACCATCGCAGGACAAAACAGGCGTTGCCGCTTTGTCTGCCGAGGATAAATACGCGGCTGACCAACTGGGTATTAGCCACAAAGATTACGCAGCACTGAAAGAGGAAGACCAGTAATGGCGATTATTACTCCTGCATTATTAACCAGCCTACAAACGGGCTTTAAAAAGAACTTCCAAGATGGCCTTGGTGAAGCACAGCCGCAATATACCGAAATAGCAACGGTGATCAGCTCCAACACTAAGTCAAATACATATGGTTGGCTCGGTAAGTTCCCTGCACTTAAAAAGTGGGTTGGAGAGCGTCAGCTTGAATCCATGAAAGCCCACGGCTACACGATTGTGAATGAAGATTTTGAAGGCACAGTCAGTGTTGACCGCAACGACATTGAAGATGATGAGCTAGGCGTATATGCGCCACTTATGCAAGAAATGGGACGCTCAGCGGGCATTCACCCGGATGAAGTGTGCTGGCCGCTGCTTAGAGCGGGCTTTACCACGCTTTGCTATGACGGCCAAAATTATTTTGATACTGACCACCCTGTTTACGAAAAAGCAGACGGTACTGGCGCAGTTGAAAGCGTTGCTAACATGGCTGAAGATGGCACTTATACAGGGCCAATTTGGTATGTGATTGATGGCTCGAAAGTCATTAAGCCAATCATATTCCAAGAACGGAAGAAGCCCGTTTTTGTCAGTATGACCAAAGTCGATGACGAAGCCGTGTTCACCAAAAAGCTATTCCGTTACGGCGTAGATTGTCGTGATGCCGCAGGCTTCAGCTTCTGGCAATTAGCCTTTGCGAACAAACGCGCCCTGAATGCCGACAACCTGTGGGACGCAATTAAAAAGATGCGTACTTTTAAAGCTGACGGTGGCCGCAAGCTTGGTATTCGCCCGACTAAATTGGTTGTGCCACCAGAGCTTGAAGATGTCGCAACCAAACTGCTTGAGCGTGAAATCGAAAACAACACATCTAATGAACTCAAAGGCCGCTTGAAGCTCTGCGTAGCGGACTACTTAGACGCCTAATTCACCCGTAAGTTAATTGCTCTGGTGAGTTACACACCAGAGCTTCCAGAGAGAACCTATGAAATGGAAAAGACTCAGATTGCTAGCGCCATTGGTTTGGCTTTTATCAAGATCCATAACTCACAACCCACGGGCTATAGGCGAGCGAGGATCACTTTGCAAAGTGGTGAAAACAACATCCCCGCAGAAAAAATCTCTATTGAACAACTGGAAAATTTGGAAAAAGATCCACGCCTTGCGGTGTCGCGCATTGCTCAAGCGAGTGAAGATACAACAACGACACCAAACATGGAGCCAGGAAGTATTTGTACCAGTGTAGAGGGCGTTGAAATTGACCTTGCAGGTGTTGACCCTGAGCTGCACCCATTCATTGGTGTAATGGCCATTGAGCAGTTCACTAAAAAGCCGTCGGTCGAGCAGCTAACCATTTCAATCAGTGATGATGAAAATGGTGAGACAGTCACTGGTGAACTAAAGCCAAGCGCTGCTCAGCGTGATGCTGCATGGCAGGTTTATCAATCTGCCCTAAAGAACGTGGAGCAATAAGCCATGACTTACGCTGCCGCTGAAGACATGCAAAACCGCTTTAACCACCAAGACTTGGTGCTGCTTACTGAGCGTGAGCACAGCACACCAGGTGAAGTGGATATGGCTGTGCTCACGCAAGCCCTTGAAGATGCCACAGCTGAGATTAACGCCTACTTATCTGGCCGTTACATGCTGCCACTTAACATTGTACCCACGGCATTAGTGCGCATTTGTTGTGATATTGCCCGCTACTTTTTAAGCGGCGATAACGCGCCGGAGCATATTCACCAACGCTACATGGATGCAGTGAAGTTTTTAAAAGCGGTGAATGCAGGCACAGTGTCGCTGGGTATCGATAGTCAAGGTGATAAAGCGGAGACTAACGACACCGCCGTGATGGAATCAGCAGGCAGCGTATTTGCTCGCAACAAAGCCAAGGGATTCATCTGATGTTTGAAATTAAAGATGACTTTTTAGCAGCGGGCCAACTGTTAGAAACTGCCCTAAGTGCAGTGCCTGGCATACGCCACGTTAAGGCACTCGATGACTTAGCCGAGATAGACAAAACCAATCATACCCCGAGCTTGTTTTATCTCTACTACGGCGAGCAATTAAAGGAGAGCGCTTACGCTGGAGCTAATACCCTGTTAACGCAAACTTGGCTTGTCATCTTAGCTGAGCGAAAAGGCAGCAAAACCGCAGGCAAAAACATTGCCGCCACTATCCGTGCCATTGCCGGAAAGATGACTGGCGATGCTGGCCCTTGGCAGCGCGTTAACACCCCAATCAAACCAAGATACACCAGTGGCCATGCGTTTTACCCGCTGGCCGTTACCTGTCAAATGAAGTTTAAAGGAGCACTTACATGAGTGGCTTACTAGTAGCGGGCAATTTCTTTATTGACCGATTAAACCCACAAGGCCAAAGCCTCGGTATTTTTGGCCCTATCAATATGACCAAGCTCAGCATCAAAACAGAAGCTGAGACCAAGACTCGTGCATCTCGTAAAAAAGAGTCTTATGGCCAAGCGTTAGATGACGTCAAGATTGCCAAGCCTGCTGAAGTGTCGTGCGAGTTTGACGACCAACCCTCTGAGTTATTGGCAATGGCGCTGATGGGTAAAGTGGTTGATCTAAACGAAGCCAGCGGCACGGTAACGGATGCAGCAAAAACCTTGCCCGCCAATCAGGGCTGGCTAGAGCTTGGCCATAAGAACCTAGCCGCTGAAGGTCTTACAGTTAAGCAGGCAACTACCACACTCACACTGGGAACTGATTTTGAGATCAACTATGCACTGGGTTTGATCCGCTCAGTCAAAGGTGGCGAAGTAGATGCAGGTGGCAGCATTACCGTGAGCTATCAACACAATGCGCGAAGCGGTAAAACCATCCAAGGTGGCATTGAATCACAAGTTCGAGCACGTATTTTTGGTGAGGGAACCAACCTTGCCAACGGTAAAGCTATCGAGCTTGAAGTATACGACGTATCACTGATGCCAGATAAAGAAATTGATTTCGCAGCCAGTGAGTTTGTGAGTGGTGGCCTAGCAGGTACTGCCAAGCTGCCAGCTGGTAAAGCAACCCCATTCACCTATACCGAACTAGACGCATAGCTCCCGTTGGGGCTTCGGCCCCTTTTTCAAATCCTTAAACTCATTTTCAAACTGAGCGGTTGTAATGGCTAATAAGACTCTTGAACTTGCACTCCGAATAGTGGCCGAAGCCACTGGCAAACAAAACCTTGAACAGTTAGTTGCTGAGCTGCGCCGTATTGAGCAAAGCGCAGATGATGCTGCACCTGCCACAGACCAACTCGGCCAGAATTTAGATGAGGCGGCCCAAGCTGCAAAGCAAACGAGTAAGCAATCAACTGAACTTGCCGATGACTTAGCGTCGTCAACTACCGCAAGCGCTAAGCTTGGTGAATCGCTCAGAGACGTTTCAGATAAAGCGAAAACCACGGCGAGTAATACCCAAGCGCTGAGTGGCGACTTAAATCAGGTTGGCACTGCTACAACGAACGCGAGCCAAAAAGCAGGCGTCCTTGCGGATGTCATAGATGAGCTAGGCAATCAACAAGAACTTATCCGTGCCTTTGAGCGTTCGAAGCGTGAACTCGAAGAGCAAGAGATTGCCACGGCTGCCGCCGCGCATGCACTCGACCTATTACAAAAACAAGCACAAGATACCACTGCGCCATTTGTAGAGCTTGCGCGAGGCATTGACCTTGCAGAGCGAGACTTGCAGCAAATGCGGGCTGAGCTGACACAGCAAATTACCAAACACAACTCTCTGCAAGCTGAGCTAAAACGCTCAGGCATTGATACTAAAGACCTTACCGTTGCAAAGCGTAATTTAGCCGCAGGCTTTGCTAAAGCTGGTAAGTCCGTTGATGGGTTTACACAAGACCTAAAACAAGGCAGTGCTGCCCAACAAGCACATGCAGAAAGCCTGGGTAACGTCGCAAGCCAAATCGCGGCGGTTGCTGCTGCCTACTTTGGGTTAGACCAAGTTGGCCAAGCCGTGCGCTCCGTGTTTGAAACGGGCGATAAGTTTGAAAAGCTCCAGGTGCAAATGAATGGTCTCATGGGCAGCATTGCCCAAGGTGAAAAGGCCAGCGCCTGGATAACTGAATTTACTAAAAATACGCCACTACAAATGGGTGAAGTTAGCCAAGCATTTGTGAAGCTCAAGGCATTCGGCCTCGACCCAATGGACGGCACGCTGCAATCCATCACGGACAGCGCACTAAAGCTAGGTGGTGGGTTTCAAGAGGTTGAGGGAATAAGCCTTGCGCTTGGCCAAGCTTGGGCTAAACAGAAACTGCAAGGTGAAGAGATTTTGCAGCTAGTTGAACGTGGTATTCCTGTATGGGATATGCTGCAAACGGTCACGGGTAAAAACGTCCAGGAACTACAAAAGTTAAGTAGCGCAGGCCAGCTAGGCCGTGACGTTATCAAGCAGCTGATTGATGAAATGGGCAGAACCAGCACAGGCAGTGCGGCTGCACAAATGGCACTATTTAGCGGCCAAGTCTCTAACGCCAAAGACAATCTGGAGCAGTTTTATAACCTCATCGCTAAGTCTGGCGCGATGGATTGGCTCAAGGGCCAAATTGGCGAACTAAACAAAGAGTTCGCAGCAATGGCAGCTGATGGCCGATTGCAAGAATGGGCGCAGTCAATCAGCGACACCATTGTGGCAACCGGCACAGCGATAAAAGACACCATCACTACGCTGTATGAATACCGTGAAGAAATAGGATTTGTAGCCAAAGCGTGGCTGGCCCTTAAAATCGGCTCTTATTTTAGTAGTGTTGTGGCAGGTGCAGTGAGTGCCACCCGGGCATTTGTTACCTATAGAGCCGCTATAACCGCAGCGACAACAGCCACCAATGCTGCGACCGTTGCTGCAAACCGCTGGCGTAATGTGGCTGGTGTGATTGCCCGAGGCGGTGTGTATTTAGCGCTAACCAATGAGGTTATTAACCTGATTGGTGAGTATCAAAATTTAAAAGTTGCTGAAGCAGGCGTCGCGGAAAGCCAGCGCAATGCCGAGCTACAGGCCGCCAAACTGAAAGGTGAGCTTGAGTTAATAAGCTCAACCACAGGCATTCTTGTTACCAGTTTAGAAGAAGTGGAAGCAGCTGTGGCTGCTGGCACGCTGGTCATGAATGAAACCACCGGAGCCTATGAAAACGCAGCACGTAAAGCCGAAGCGCTCGCCGAAGCCACACGCATTGCCGCTGAAGAAGAGCGCAAGCGCCAAGAATTGCTCAGGCTCACCATACCTGAAGCGCTGCGTGTGATCGAAACATTAGAGCAACAGGCGCAAAACCTAAATGGTGTACGCGCTGGTGTTGATGGTTTTATCCAATCCATTGAGTCGGCACGTACCGCGCTCGCTGGTGCTGGAGAAGAGTATAACCAACAGCTAGTGTTACTCGATTCATTAAAAACGAAGTTTACAGCACACAGTGAATCGCTAGAGCGCCAAGCATATCTGACCAATGATGTAAGTAAAGCCTATAAAGAGCTAGGTATCACCAGCGCCGACGCACTCACTCAAACGGCTACCAAGCTGCAAGGAGCGTTTGAACTACTCCAACAAAGCAACGAACCAGTTGCTATGCAACAGCAAGCATTTTTGAAGTGGGCGCAAGCTGCAATTGAAGCTGCTAGTGCAACTGACCAAACTGTGCCTGCGTCCGTTCAAGCCGCAGCGGCCGCACTGGGTTTAACTGCTGAATTGGATAAACTGGTTAATGCTGCGAATAAACTCAAGCCTGCCACAGACATTAATAGCGATGCAGTAAACCGCTTTGCTACGGCTTTGGATAAAACCAAAGCTGCAATGGAAAATCACAAGAGGATACTTGATAGCTCCACTGCAAGCGCTGAGCAAAAGCGAAAGGCGCAAGCTGCCCTTAACCATCAAACAGGGTTGGTTATAGAGCAAGAATCCGACCTAGCTCGCGTACGAGAGCTAGAAACCAAAAGCTTGCAGCAGCTAAGTTCTGAGCAGCGCAAACTGGAGCAAGAGCTAGAGCAAGTTAATCAACAGTACCAAGTCGGTGCGTTGTCAGCTGAAGACTACCAGCACAAAAAAGACCGAGTTAGCCAAATCTTGTCTGTGGTAAACAACTTGCTCGGTGATTTTAAGAGTGCTCAGGATGCAGCAACGGATGCAACCAAGCGAGGAACCCGCGCAACTGAAGATGCAACAAAGGCCAATGAGCGGTCTCTAAAAAGCCTGCGCGAGCAAAAAGAAGAGTTAGAGCGTGTAAGCCAAAGCGCCAACCGTGCTGCAACCAGCATGAGTAACTACCAAAACCGCAACCGCCCAACGGTTGAGCAGATAGTGGACTATCAGGAAAAGTACGAAACTGGGCGCGGTGCAGCTTATCGATTTGAAAGTGATGAAGTCATTGCCGAACGCGCCCGTCGCGAGCGCGAGAAAATGCAGCAGCAACAGTACGCGCAGTTTGAGCGTGCAATTAACGCATCCACATCAACGTCAGAGTTATCCAAAATTTATGACCGGATATTTAAACAGCTCGTTTATATCGATGGCGAACAAAAGCGCGCATTGCGAGATTTAATTGACCGCCAGCGTGAATCGCTCAAACAAGTTGCCAGTGCCAAGCGTAATCCCACACGCTCAAACACAATCACACCGCGTGAAAACACTGAGTATTACAGCCCAAGCCCTGTGCTGACTAGGCCAAACAATAGCTCCCCGCTGAGTGATGCTGTTAATGGCAAACTCGATAAATTGCTAACCCTACTGACAGGCCAGCAATCCGGTAAACGCATTGTATTGGAACTCAAATTACCCAGTGGCAACACTGCTGAGCTGTACACCACCATTCGAGACCAACTATTAGAAGAGCTTGAACAATTGAGTAACGCCCAATGATAGTAATTAACGCCATAGAACTACCACACGCCGTGTGGACAGATGAGCACGATTATCAAGCCGTTGCCGAGCAAACGGAACTCGCCATTAACGGCGCGCCCCATATTGAAAAAACGCTGCTACCTGGTCGGCCTATCACAATTGAGAGTGTGCTGGAGGCAGCGAATGCCTACATTGCACTATTTGACCATAGCCGAACCACACTAACCGTGTTTGATATATCGATACGAGGCACGGTATACACCGTGGTTTGGGACCACAGCCAAAAGCCTGTCACGGGCAGCGCCGTCAGTTATTACTCGGATGCAGCACCTGATTTTTTTGAAAACATAACCTTACGACTAAAAACGGTGTAACCATGTTAAGAAGTCACCTTAAAATATTTAAGCCCCAGCGGCTTGGCAGCGCCCCCAATGCAGGCGGCCACCGCACCAACAACGCGGTGGTAAGCGGAAAGCTAAATGATGTATTTAGCTCAATCAGCGACGTCGACCATGCACGCAGCGCTTTTGATTTGGTCAAGCTTTACCCTGCTGTGGCAACGGATGATGCAACAAAATTATCTAAGGCTCATGTATTTATTTCCGACCAACCAGAAGACCCTTTAGTTCACACATTGCTGGTTGAATCTCCAGATTTACGCGACGATTCACTGCTTGAAGATATGTTGGAGCTTATGACTGCAAGCGCGACCAAGTACCACGGGTTGAGTCATTTAACATCGCCATATCAAAGCGGCGAACTGCACCTAAGAGTGCGAGACTTGCAGCGCTCCTTAGCGCCAAGTGTTACCCGTACTCAGTCTAAACAAGGACTGAGACCACAGATGGACAGCGATAGTGATGTAACGGGATATCGATACAAAAAGATTGAGTCATTTGGTAATTTAAGTGAGTTTAGTATCGATATTCCAGACTTATTGCTCGATTACACAAGAGTTGTTGTGCGCGAGCATTCGTGGTTTTCTCTTTGGAAGCAGCACACTATCAACGGCACGGTGGTATCAGGGGAAACGTATGAAGGAAGATATTTGCCTAGCGGTTACTTTCTTTGGATCTACTACTTATCAAAGCTGGATTTTAGGTTTCATTCTTTTGGCTCAAGTCAAAACATCACATTAGGCGCGACAGAAACCATTGTTAAAGGGACGGTTAAGCTAAAAAAATCCGGCTCTAGCCAAATAATCACAGATGATGGCGCTGGTCGCTTTATCCATTCTGGCTACATTATCGCGACGATTGATTATGATACGGGCGTAATTACAGAGTTAGAGCCAATCGATTATAGCGGGACGGTAAGCGAAGAACTGGGCGCGTTAATTCAGTTAAAGCCACTTTCACTGCGAGAAATCGAATTTGCGTTACCGTCTCAATCATTTGCTCGAAATAGTATTTATATTCGCGCAACGTCTGAGGCAGGCACTGAATATAGTGCATCTAGCGATGACAACGGCAACATCACTGGTACTAATATAACTGGCTCAGTAAGTAGTAATGGCACGGTTTCACTGGTGTTTGCAGTAGATATGGTGCAGGAATCTATTACCTATGATTATGATGAACTCACTATTATCAATGTGCCTAGTCCACCTGGTGGCATTGACCGCAGCAAACTACCGGAAGGCGGCTATGTACCAATATTTCATGAGTTTAATCTTGTGTGCGTGCAAGACCGTCACCGGACCCAACACGCAACACTGAGCGATGGCCAAGAATTAACGGTAACCGTTGACGCTAACTGGGTAGATATCGTTGATAATGAGGGGCTATCGCTCTACAGCGCCAATGATGACAATTACAGCTATGACAAAGCCACAGGCAAAGTCACAATCAAGCCTGGCATTACCAACTTTTCTGGCCCGTTCATCATAACCACCGTCTTGAGTGAGTTGGTCTTAGTGGATGCAATCGACGGCGACACGCTCAAAATACTCTCACCACTTAAACGAACATATGACGTTGGCGCAACCGTTTCTAGCGCCTATGTGCTCGGCGACTTACAAGCGCTGACTAAAGATGAACGGACACTCTCAGCCTGGCAAAATAACTTTGGTGATTTTGGCTCTCCGGCATCGAGTGCGATCAACACCACACAATACCCAATCGAGCTGAGCAACCTTGGCACCATTGCCCAGCGTTGGGCAATAGTATTTACCAGCACCACTGCGTTTTATGTAGTTGGCGAGCATGTAGGCACCATTTATAACGGCGACATTACCAGCGACTGCACACCCATTAATGCTAATGCAGGTTCACCATTTTTTGTTCTACGCAAAGAGGCTTTAGGCTCAGGGCTAAACCCAGGCGAAGCGTTTTTATTTGAAACCACCACTGCAAGTAAGCCAGTTATGCTGACACGCTCGGTAAGCCCAGGACACAGTGACATTCAATATGATAAATCAACATTAGCATTTAGAGGCAGTAACTCATGATTTCGGCAATGAATCGACTTAAATTATTCCAAAGCACAGACGTTGGTGCTCCGAGTGGTAATAACTCAGACGCTGGAACGGTTGATGTATTAAAAAAGGTGTTAGTAGATGGATATGGAGAGGTCTCACCTGCGGGCTGGAGTGCCCCATTTAGTAGTACAAATAGTATCGTATTGAAAACAGCCAATGATGATTACTTCTTTAAGGTATATCCCGCCGTGAACTACTCAAAAGGGCTAGCAATACACGGCTACGATGCAATGACCACTATTAATGATGGCGTTAATAGGATGCCTGATATTGATTCCAGTGGCCCAAAGTACTCCCCTGATAGCGTTCCAACTATGCCTAAGCTCAGTGCAAATTGGACAATTTTAGCTAATGAGTATTGCTGCTACGTCCTGAGTGATAACGGAATTTGTGCATTTATAGGCAGCCTCGACAGCAAAGGGGCGGCTCCCAATTGTATAACAGGTGGGTTCCACGGTTGGGACGACACAAGAATGGATAGAGGATTTCCATTTGGAGCTGACTACCACACTATGTTTATTCGTGCGATGGCTGGTCGTGAGTTTATTAAGTTAAAACCAAACCATTACATACTGGAAGTTTCTAAAATTAAGCCTGTGGGCGAAAAGAATCTAATTTACCAGTGCGGCATTACCATAGACGGCACTGAAGCCTTTTTCCCAGGAATGTTTGGTGCATTATTCAACTCAATCAATGACTTAAATATAGAGGGGTATCAGTTCTTTAAATATCACAGAACGGGCAGCTGGAATAGCCATGCCAATGGTGAGGTGTACTTATGTTTACAGTAAGCCGTCGCTTTATAGGAAGCAGTGAAAGATTGATTGGACGTCGAGAAGATCTGCCAGCCAAAGATAGTGCAGCCCACTATGTTTTTTCTATTAAGCTTGATACGTCGAGAGAGAATAGCAATGAATTGGTTTTGGCCTATGACAAAGCAAATAACTACAAACTCATCGGCGCTGCTCGTCCAACAAATAAAGAGTGTGTTATTAAAACGTACAATGCCCGACCACTGAATGAGTTCTTATTAATAGCAATAGATAATGAACAGGATCTTGAGGCTGAGGCCGTTGATAACTGTAAACCTGAAGTTGTATGGCTGTGATTGTCATTAAGCTTGCTCAGCAAGCGAGTAATAAAACATCCCCAATAACAATTACATTTGGAGGTGGTGATACCCCAGTAATTGAGTACATTTCCTGTGAGATGGATTTTAATTTATCTAGCCAGAAAAGCATTACTAATAACGTAGCATTGGCATTTGGGAGAGCCCAAGACATAGATACTATCAACCAACTAATTTCATCGTCAGCAGGCTCGATAGGCAATAATGTATATTTCAACTACCTCAATCAAACCAAAAGTGGCACGAAAGAGTGTTCATTTGGATGGTCTTTAAGCGCACAATACTCAATTGAACGTGACTTTTCTTGGCTAAAAGGTAAATCAGTCGGCGCTAAAAGTTGCATAGAGTGGCGAGGTAAAACAGCAACCCATGAAAGTAACTACGTGATTTATTATGGGCTAGCTGAAAGAAAGTACATCTGTTATCGAGTGGAGCATCCCAAGGCTGGTTCGATAAAGATGTCGCTGAACAAGTCCCA
Organism: Pseudoalteromonas sp. GCY; assembly: GCF_016695175.1. NCBI lineage: Bacteria > Pseudomonadati > Pseudomonadota > Gammaproteobacteria > Alteromonadales > Pseudoalteromonadaceae > Pseudoalteromonas > Pseudoalteromonas sp. GCY. The sequence goes on along the minus strand of NZ_CP068023.1, from coordinate 1,631,117 downwards.
AGTTAGTCCGGAGTTTAGAGTAACTATTAAAATGATGCCAATAGAAAAAGTCTGCTACTGGGGGTTACCCGGCGGGCCAGTTCGCTCCGATGATGACATTCCCCCTATTGATTCCAAAATCCCCATAGAGCCACAGATACAGAGATATTACATCATGCAACCATCAATCAGCTGTAATCGACTAAGTGATGATTTAAAAATACTGATAAATAGTATCAACATTACATGGCAACGTGGCCAGTTTGCTGCAACGGGCAACATCAAGTTTTGCAGCAGAATAGATATGGAGCGTGCAATTGGCCAACAGTTAAAGCTAGTCATTAATGGCTACGAGTTTGTGGTGATTTGCGAGCAACCCAGTACAAGCAATCGATTTGCAAATAATAGCTACAGCGCGTCGATACGCTCAAGGTTTGCAGAGCTTGCAGCGCCGTATCAGCGGGAGCGTAATTACGTAAACACCGTAGATAAGACGCTCGCAGGTATCATGACCGACATACTCGAAAACACTGGCTGGACGTTAGACAACAAAATGATTGATTACCCAATCCCAGAGGGGGCGTTTTCGTATCGAGGATTGACGCCAGCGGCCGCACTATTAAAAGTGGCCAGCAGTATTGGCGCGATATTGGACATTAACGATACAATCAAAACCGTCTCAGTTGTGCCTGAGTGGCCAGTTAACCCGTGGAGTACTGAGCAAGCAACGCCTGATGTCATTCTCAATGATGCTCTAATACTAGAGCACAATACACGAGACACCATTCAGCCTGAGCACAACGTTGTTTTTGTGAGGGGTGAACAACAAGGCGTTGCATGTAAAATCAAGCGCCAAAATACTCCTGCCACTGATTACGCTCGCGACATCGTAGACAATCTAATCACCGATGTACAAGCCGCGCGTCAACGTGGTACTTGTGAGCTTGCCAGAAGTGGCAATAAACGAACCGCAACCATTCGCACCAAGCTCAAAGCTGATCTGCCACCAATCAGACCGGGGATGTTGTTAGGTGTAAGGTTCGAAGACGAGCTATACAAGGCAACGGTGGACTCACTGGCTATCTCTGCCAGTATCAGTAACCAAGGCGCGATTATGGTAAATCAAACAATTCAGGCGGTACGCAATGTCTAACACACTAAACAGACTCGGATCGGTCCTCTCTGGCACACAGCGCAGTATAGTAAAAGTGCTAACAGTAAATAATGATGGCACTACCACCGTAGAGCACAGCGACGGCACAACCAGCCGCGTACTGGGTGATAGTGTTCAAGAAGGCTCTGCATATATAGAGAATGATCGCATTACAGGGCAAGCACCGGACTTGCCGTATAGTGAGGTAGAGGTTTGAGATAATTAATTCTATAAACTCTATTGTGAGAAGAAGCGCCAATCGTTTAAAGTTCATTAACTAGAAATAAGGACCTGCTGGGAATAAAAATGAATGATGATAACCTTATGATACGAGTATTAGAGTGGGCAACAAAGCAAACAGAGTTCAGTTTCCAAGAGCTATGTGAGCATGTTCAACTAAATGATACTGAGAAAAAGCAACTAGTTCTGCTGATAAACTATAAATCTGTGTTATTCCATAATCACAGCGCATTCTACACTTCATACAATCACCCTGATGTAAAAATATTCGCAAGTGCAGAAGATCACTTTAGGTATTTGGAATATGTAGAGCTTAAAGAAGCTAGACAATCCTCAAAAGATGCCAATAGAAAAGCTATGGTGGCTATCTGCATATCAATAGCTTCTATGATACTTTCAGCGGGCATCAGTATCTATGCCATAAAGTCAGAAATCAACATACCGCACAAAGCTTATGAATTATTCAGTGAAGAACACAACAAGGCGCTGAAGGAGCTTAAATTAGTAAGAAGTAATCAACTAGAACTAAACTCGATTATAAAATCACAAGCGATTTGTAAAATCGAGCACGACCCTACCTACTAAAACAATAACAGGGCTGTTTTAGCATTTGAAAGAAGTTTTAAAATACTAAAAACGTAATAATTCTCAGTTTTCGCGCAATTCAAGCTAGGTTTTCGCGCGCGGCATCAAGAAAGAATACAAAACTTCAATGGGAGTTAACGCTGTGTATCTGCTGGGAGCGAGTGTTGAAACGGATTTTAATGTACATGTGTGTTCTTCACCATCATCGACAGGAAGTCAAGCCATCGGCGGATAAACCACCTCCTACCATGTTGCACTGTGCTGATACTATGGTGGGAGTGGGAGCGAGTTTACCTCGCGAGGTTTTCAAATCACACATAGCAAAAAACCCGTCGCATTGCTGCAACGGGTTTCTCTTATTTGGCCCTGGCGATGTTCTACTTTCACATGGGTAATCCACACTATCATCGACGCTGTTTTGTTTCACTTCTGAGTTCGGCATGGGGTCAGGTGGGTCCAAAACGCTATAGTCACCAGGAAATTCTGTTCATCAATGAAGTCTCCCTCATCAATGTAAATCCGGAAAAAGCTTATTAAATTCTTTTGTCTACTTTAGTCTATTAACTTCTGTCGCTTAAACCACTTTGGCGTTGTATGGTTAAGCCTCACGGGTAATTAGTACGAGTTAGCTTAATGCCTCACAGCACTTCCACATCTCGCCTATCAACGTTGTAGTCTTCAACGGCCCTTCAGTTGACTCTAAGTCAAAGTGAGAACTCATCTCGAGGCCTGCTTCCCGCTTAGATGCTTTCAGCGGTTATCAGTTCCGAACGTAGCTACCGGGCAATGCAATTGGCATCACAACCCGAACACCAGCGGTTCGTCCACTCCGGTCCTCTCGTACTAGGAGCAGCCCCTCTCAATTCTCAAACGCCCACGGCAGATAGGGACCGAACTGTCTCACGACGTTCTAAACCCAGCTCGCGTACCACTTTAAATGGCGAACAGCCATACCCTTGGGACCGACTTCAGCCCCAGGATGTGATGAGCCGACATCGAGGTGCCAAACACCGCCGTCGATATGAACTCTTGGGCGGTATCAGCCTGTTATCCCCGGAGTACCTTTTATCCGTTGAGCGATGGCCCTTCCATTCAGAACCACCGGATCACTATGACCTACTTTCGTACCTGCTCGACGTGTCTGTCTCGCAGTTAAGCTTGCTTCTACCATTACACTAACCGTACGATGTCCGACCGTACTTAGCAAACCTTCGTGCTCCTCCGTTACTCTTTGGGAGGAGACCGCCCCAGTCAAACTACCCACCAGGCACTGTCCTCAACCCCGATTCAGGGGCCTAAGTTAGAACATCAACACTACAAGGGTGGTATTTCAAGGTCGGCTCCACAGAAACTAGCGTCTCTGCTTCAAAGCCTCCCACCTATCCTACACATGTAGGGTCAATGTTCAGTGCCAAGCTGTAGTAAAGGTTCACGGGGTCTTTCCGTCTAGCCGCGGGTACACAGCATCTTCACTGCGATTTCAATTTCACTGAGTCTCGGGTGGAGACAGCGTGGCCATGGTTACACCATTCGTGCAGGTCGGAACTTACCCGACAAGGAATTTCGCTACCTTAGGACCGTTATAGTTACGGCCGCCGTTTACCGGGGCTTCGATCAAGAGCTTCGCCTAAGCTAACCCCATCAATTAACCTTCCGGCAC